>NZ_RCZH01000002.1 GCF_006438875.1 Flavobacterium pectinovorum | reverse complement strand
GTCTTTTACCCAAACGGTATAAGTTCCAGGACCTACATTGAAAACTTTCGTTGTAGAGAAAGCTCCGTTTACTCCGTTGATTCCGTAAGTTAATGTTCCTGTTCCTCCTGTACCTGTAGCAGTAATCGTAAACGAATTTCCTGATCCTGTACATTGGTTGTTTACTACAGCTGTAACGCTTGGCGTTGGATCTTTTGCAATTGATACCGGAATTTTAGCCGTACATCCGTTTGCATCCATTACAAATACAACCCAGTTCACATCAACACCACTTGCAGTGTTTACTGATAATGTTGCGTTTGCATCATAATCAGTAAGTGCAGGATCTAAAGCTCCCTGTTTAACTACTGCATATTTGTAAGTTGGTGTTCCTCCAACCGGACTTGCCGTAATTGTCGATGTAAACTTACTACATGTAATATTTGAAGCGGTTGCCGTAAGACTTAAACCTAATACCGGTTCATCGATAATAATTGTTGCAGTGCTTTTACATCCTGTAGAATTTGAAGTAACTTCTACTGTATAAGTTCCTTTTGCAACATTTTTCAATACTAAAACATTAGCATCGGTTGCTGATTTTGTCAGAGTACCTGTTCCTAATGTTCCTGCTGTTAAAGCGAAAGTATAATCTCCTGCAGTAGCAACGTTTGAAATCGTAAACGTTCCATTTCCAGTTGAATCTCCTTTACATTTTACATCATTGTTTTTATTTCCTGAAATAGCAATTTTCACTGCTGCATCTATCGTAATAACTTTTGTGTCAAAACATCCGTTGGCATCCGTAACTTTAAAGGTATAACTACCTGCAGCTAATCCATTAAATACATTCGAAGGCTGTTGTGCAATTATTGCCTGAGACGGTGCAATAGTTTCATATTTCAATGNGTACCTGTTCCTAATGTTCCTGCTGTTAAAGCGAAAGTATAATCTCCTGCAGTAGCAACGTTTGAAATCGTAAACGTTCCATTTCCAGTTGAATCTCCTTTACATTTTACATCATTGTTTTTATTTCCTGAAATAGCAATTTTCACTGCTGCATCTATCGTAATAACTTTTGTGTCAAAACATCCGTTGGCATCCGTAACTTTAAAGGTATAACTACCTGCAGCTAATCCATTAAATACATTCGAAGGCTGTTGTGCAATTATTGCCTGAGACGGTGCAATAGTTTCATATTTCAATGTTCCTGCTCCCGTACCGGCAAATAAAACAACCGTAACATTACTTGATGTTGCTCCTGCCAAACAAGTTATCGTTGATGGCGTAACTTTATCAATTACAGGTGAGTTTAGTTTTGATAAAATAGCTGATCCTGTAGCGATACATCCATTAGCGTCTTTTACCGAATAGTTAACGGTTTGATTTGTTCCGTTATCGTCTACCAATAATGTATTGTTTGCGGAATATCCTCCACCGTTAAAACTGTATGTGTATGGTGATGTTCCTGTTATTGGAAGGTCTATTACAACTTTTCCCTGAACTTTTGTGTTAGTTGCACTACATGTAAATGCTGTAACTGTTGAACTGATAACTAAAACACTTGGCTGCGTAATAGTAACCGCTACACTTGCCGGACATCCCTTACTGTCTCTTACATAGAAAGTATAAGATCCCGCGCCTAAACCTGTAAAGGTTGCGCTTGGTCCAAAACCTGTTGTAGCACTATTGCTATAAGAATATCCGCCTGAACCACCAGTACCTTTTATAGTAACCGATCCGTCCAGTTTTGCGTTACAGCTCACATTACTTTGTGTAACAATTGATGCTGTTGGGTTTGAAATAGAAAGTATTGTTTCGGTAACTATAACCGTACATCCATTAGCATCGGTAACTTTTATTTTAAATGTTCCTGCAACTGCTGTTGTATAAACATTTGATCCCATTGGTGAATATGAAGTTCCTCCATTTGTTGAAACTTCGTATTTGTATGCTGCTAATCCTCCTGATGGAGTAACTGTAATTGTAGCATTTGAACTCGTTGGAGTTGTTGTGGAACAATCCAGTTCTTTTATAACTGTAGTAGCTGTTAACTGGTCATAAACCGTAACTGGCGTAGCTGAAGCCGGACATTGATTTCCGTCTTTTACCCAAACGGTATAAGTTCCAGGACCTACATTGAAAACTTTCGTTGTAGAGAAAGCTCCGTTTACTCCGTTGATTCCGTAAGTTAATGTTCCTGTTCCTCCTGTACCTGTAGCAGTAATCGTAAACGAATTTCCTGATCCTGTACATTGGTTGTTTACTACAGCTGTAACGCTTGGCGTTGGATCTTTTGCAATTGATACCGGAATTTTAGCCGTACATCCGTTTGCATCCATTACAAATACAACCCAGTTCACATCAACACCACTTGCAGTGTTTACTGATAATGTTGCGNGTCTTTTACCCAAACGGTATAAGTTCCAGGACCTACATTGAAAACTTTCGTTGTAGAGAAAGCTCCGTTTACTCCGTTGATTCCGTAAGTTAATGTTCCTGTTCCTCCTGTACCTGTAGCAGTAATCGTAAACGAATTTCCTGATCCTGTACATTGGTTGTTTACTACAGCTGTAACGCTTGGCGTTGGATCTTTTGCAATTGATACCGGAATTTTAGCCGTACATCCGTTTGCATCCATTACAAATACAACCCAGTTCACATCAACACCACTTGCAGTGTTTACTGATAATGTTGCGCTACCGTTATTGTATGCCGAAGCTATAGGGTCTAAAGCACCTTGCTTAACTACAGCATATTTGTAAGCTGGTGTTCCACCTGCTCCAACTGCCGTAATAGTTGATGTAAACGCACTACATGTAATATTTGAAGCGGTTGCTGTAACCGAAACACCAATAGCCGGCTGTGTCAATTTTACAATATAAACAGCCTGACATTTTGTTAATCTATCCGTAACTGTAATAGTATAATCATCAGCTGCTACCGAAGAAGTAACTGTAATTGTTGTAGTTGCTGCCGGTACTCCATTTGCTTGTTGGATTGTAGTACCTGCAACATTTTTAATTATATAATCATATCCGCTGGTTTTAATACCGCCAACTGTAAATTGAATTGTTCCTTTATCTCCAAAACATTTGATAGTAGTTAAAACGGATCCTCCAGCTGTTATGTCTGAAGTTCCTTTTACTACATAACTTATTGTTGCTGTACATTTTGTTTTACTGTCTGATGCCTCAAAAGTATAACTTCCAGGAGTCAATGGTTGAAAGTCTCCCGTTGTATTACTTGCTGTATTATATCCAGCCGGACCTGCAATAATTCTATAAGACACATTAGTAAGTGCTCCTGCCTTTACCGCTGTAATTGTAACATGTCCTCCTTGTGGAGTTGTAGAACAATCGTATCCAAGATCAACAAGGTTAATGCTTGTGATTGGTTCAAAAGCACCAACAGTAACACTTAGTGGTCCAAGCTGACACCCATTATTATCTATTATATATCCTTTTACTACTCCTGAAACAGTTGTTGAATAGGTATTTCCGTCTAAGTAGTTTGAAGCTCCTGTAAAACTATATTTATAAGGTGCTGTTCCTCCGCCTGCAGTTAAAGTAACTACAGCTGCAACAGTTCCCGCAGGACCACATTGAATATCTGTAGTTTTGATAGATCCTGTAACAGCAGTAGGTTCTGTCAATGTAATTGACCCTTCATCAGAGATACATCCTTTATTATCTTTTACTTGATATTTATAAAGAATTCCAGCTTTTAAACCAGTATATTTTATAGTACTTGTAAAACCACTACCATTAAAACTGTAAGAATAGCCGCTTCCTGAACCACCGGAAGCTCCTACTGTAACTTCACCAGTTGACCCGCCAAAACAAACAACATTTGTAGGTGTTGCACTTGCAATTGGTTTTGAAATAGCATCAACTGTTGTTGATGTTGTGGTTACACATGCTTTTGGTGTATTTGAGTCAGTAATTTCAAAATAATAAGTTCCTGTACCCGGAGCTAGATAATTAAATGTGTTTCCTGTAACGGAAGCACTTGCAGAATAGGTTCCTGCTGCTCCAAGCTTAACTTTATAGGTAAAAGGTGCTTTACCACCAGTAATGTCTACTTTAATCGTTGCGCCAACAGTATTACAATCTAATGTTTTAGTAACATTTGCTTGTGCTGTTAACTCAGCATTAATAATAATACCACTTATTGTAGTTGTACAATTGTTTCCGTCTCTAACCACAATATTGTGAGTTCCAACACCAACGTTCGTAAAAGTATTGTTGATATCAAAAGCACCACCATCTAAACTATAGTTTAATATTCCTGTACCAGTAGCCGTAACAACTAAGGTTGCTTTATTAGCAGTATCATAACATAAATCAGATGTAACATCTAAACTCGCAACTGGTGGAGTTGGTGTATCAACAATTACCGCTTTGGAAACTGCCGAAGTACAACCTTTTGAATCACGAGCTAAAACAGTATAAGTTCCAGTAGGTACTCCGGCAAAAGTTGCTGAGTGAGGGAATCCATATCCTGCTACATCTGTTACACCATCTGCTAATTTTAATGCGTAAGTATAAGGTCCTACACCACCTGCAGCATTCGCTGTTATTGTTGCTCCAGAAGTACAAGTTGGTAATGTACTAACCGTTGCATTTACTGTAACAGGTTGATTTTCTGTAATTACTTTAGTAAATGATTTAGAACAAGTTCCTGCTGCATCACTCTTAACAATAACTGAGTAAGATTTTGCTACTAATTTGTCTATTATTACTGGTGAAGTTGTTGATGTAACCCAATTACTTCCACCATCAATTGAATAAAGAAAACTTCCATTAAAGTTTTGAGCCGCAATAGTTATTTTACCTGTATTTCCACCGCTACAATCAACGTTTTCAATTGTAGGATCCAAAACAGTAAAAGCTTTATTGCTGTCGATAGTAAAATCGAATTTTTTCTCTACTAAACATGATTTTGGTAATTGACGTACCCATATATCATCTACAAGTAAATCGTTTCCACTGAATTTATTATTATATGAACGAATTACAAAGCTAAGATTGCCATAAGCTCCCGGGTTTAAAGACAATTCTTTATACTCCCATTTTTCATCTCTTGGAACTTTCCAAGGATTTGCAGTATCAGTTGTTGCAACAATAGTTTCGGTTGGTCCGCCTAAGTCATTAACTAATTGTATCGTTAATTCCGGATCGTAATAATTGGATCCAGTAGTACTCTTCATTAAATTTTCTGCCCATAATGAAATAATTACAGGTTGATTTACAATAACATCTTTAATTGGTTTACTATATATAATACCTCCAACTCCCGCTGAACTTCCGATATTAACACATAAGAATCTTCCTAACTTATCAGTTGGTAAAGTGTGATCTTTAGCAACTACCCAAGTACCTCCAAAAGTGGTTTTGATACTGCTTGCAACAGCATATTTACCATCGTTTATCTGATAATCATTAATATTACCGCATATAGATGGGAAAGTTGTAGGGTGTGGAGTCGTTTCATCTTCAAAACAATATTTCGGGCTGATTCCAGGAGTTGTAGTGTAACCGCCTTTTCCAAAATCTTCTTGTAATAAATTACTAAATGTAGCTGCTGAAACTAATTTATATTTTACGCTTACGGTATGGTTACCTGTTGTTACATTATTAAATACAGGATTTGTAATTGGTGTATTTGGATTACCATCAATATAGTATTCATAAGTATAGTTTAAACCACCTGAATTAGTTACTGTAACAGTAGTTTTTCCTGTTCCGTCACAATTATAAACTGTAGGTGCTAAATCAATCGTTGGATCTGCTGGTTTTTCATCCAAGATGATATCCTTCATCATAAAGATACAACCTTTAGAATCTTTAATATAAACGGTATATGTTCCCGGATCAACATAAGCTTCGTTTGAAGCTATCCATGTTACTTGATTGTCAAAACTATAAAGATATCCTGGCGTTCCTCCTTGCGGATTCGTAATTCTGATTTTTCCTTGTTTCTCATGTCCTGTAGGTCCACATCCCGAAAGCTCAGATATACCTGCTGAAGCCGTTAAGGCAGTATCTGGCCCTTTGATAGTTACAAGTACTGCAGGATCAACACACTCAATACCGTTATAAGTGTACTTAACTATTATAGAATAATCACCCGGTGCTAAATTTGTAATTGGAGCAACTGAACTAAAGGCTCCGCCATTTACACTATAAGAAACCGCAAAACCTGAATTTGCTGGAGTAACATCTACATTAATTACACCATTATTAGCTCCGTAACAATTAACATCATCTGCTTTAAAGGTTACTTTTGGTTTTGCTAAATCTGTAACTTTTACTGGTGGTATTGTTACTGTACAACCGTTTGCATCTACTACAACAATATTGTACTCACCACTTGCCGGTAACGGACTTGTTACAGGAATTACAGGATTTGTAACAAAAGTTGTACTTCCGTTTACATAATATAAATAATATGGTGGTGGACCCGGTCTTGGAGTTCCTCCTGTAACACTAACTGTAATCTCTCCATTACCACATGCTGTAAGTGCTTTAGTAACTTGCGCAACAGCTGTTAATCGATAGTCATAAACTTCAATCTCTTTAACATCATTACATCCATTATTAGATGTAGACATTAGAACTTCATAAATTCCAGGATCAACACCACTAAATGTGATAATATTATTATCTATTAAACCTGAGTTTTGAATTTCGACAGTACTACCTTTCTTTCTAAGAATAAATTTGTATTGTCCCGGCACATTATTAATAGTTGCCGTTATAGTTCCGTGCTCACCATTACAAAGTGGGTGTGTTGCATCAAGTTTTGTCGTAAGATCAAGCTGCTCAATATTTACATCTACCTTAAATACACAAGCAGAAATTTGTCCAACTTCTAATACTGTTTGTTTTATTCTTACAGTATAAGAACCTTTTGCAACATTATTAAAAATATTTGATGCTTGATAATTTGTTCCGTCAAGACTATAAACATATCCTGTATTTGGAAGCGGATTTGTTACTGTAATTGATCCTTTTGTATTACAAACAATATCTTGTTTTTTAGCAGTAGCATCAAGTAAGTTTTGATAAACATTAAAATAATGCGTAACAACACATGTATTATTACCATAATTTACGACAAGTCTGAATACACCAGCTCTGTCTGCTGTAAATGTAGGTCCGTTTGCAATTGTAGTCCAATTTGTAGCTCCTTCATAAGGACAGCTATCCGGATTAGTGCTTGGGGTTACATCTTTTGTTTCTTGCCAGGTTATACTTGTCGCTCCTGTAATCTGAGTATCTATGATTCTCTTATCATTTAGACCACACAAGAATATTTTAGGAAACGGTTTGTTATCTCTAACGCAGCCATAAGCCAATCCGGTTGCAGGATCAATATTGTCTCCTTTAATTGGATTTTTATTTGTGCTGGCAAGATAATCTGTAACGACAAATTTCTGTTGTATCGGTGCACAATTTGCTGCTCCACTATCATCAACAGTATAAATTCCGGGTTTGTCGATTGTTACTTGTCGGTTGTTACCTCCAAAAATAACACCATTTGGATCTTTCCATACATAGGATGTATATCCGTTTGCTGCTGTTAAAACTGCAGTTCCACATAAAGAAACATCTCTACTAAATAAACATTTGTCTATACCAACCAAGAAATTAGTTGATGTTGGTTCTCCAACATTACAAGATGAAATAGTAGAATAACTACCCTCTCCAAAACCTTCAGGGGAAGTATTTTTTACTCCATAATATTTAGAGACAGCAGTGTTCTTAATTTCATTAGAACATGCATCGATCAGATCATTACAATCATCTACAACTTTAACTTTAAATTTAAGTGTAAACTCTGCTCCTTTGGCAATAACTAAAGCATCGGGAATTGAAAACACAAGTGTTCTTGTTGCAGCAGTATAGGTAGCAGTAATTCTTGGGTCCATTACCAAGATATCACTAAGCCCATTAAAAATTACGTTGTTAGGAATAACGTCTGTAATCGTAAAATTTTTGGCATTATCGTTACCTTCATTTTTAAACTTAATCTCATATCTAAGTTCCTGATTAAGTGTTACTGGCTGAGATCCAATATTTACATCTTTATCACTAAGAACATTCTTTTTAAGTACAATTTTTGGTGCGATAATCTCAACCGACATTGCATTAAAAAACATGAAATATGAATCCTGAGATGTATTGATTCTAAGGGTAGCACTTGTTTCATCATTTTGCATGACACTATTTTGTACCCCACCTACATTATTATCAAGAGTTACAACACCGGCATCAAACCCTAATGTATTTTTACTATTAGGAGTACGACCTCCCATAATAACATCACCATCGGTTATTGTACTATTAAAAAAGTTTGGTGTACCACCTGTTATTGGTCTTGCTAATGAAGATATAGGACCCCATACACTCAATGCTTTCCCTCCTATTATTTGAAGACCATCTCCTTCTAATTTGTTATCTCCTTCTAATGCACTAAATGCTAATTTTACATTTACGTTTCCAAAAGGATTTGTTCTAAATCCGGAAATAGGAATATCCAATGGTGGATCACTACTTCTAATAATACTAAAACCATCAAAGCTGGTAATATATTTACTAGGCAATAACGGGTCTTTATAAATTACAAAAATAGACCAACCTGCTGAGTTACCTCCAGGAGAAAATTTACCCTCAGAAGCCATCACATCAGCAACGGTATAAACCCCTTCTTTAGCAGCTTTTACGTCTGCTGTAATATCTACAAAACAAGCATATGGCAATGATCCGTAAGGTGTCGTAACACCTGTCCCCCCTTCATCCCAAAGTATACTTCCGGTAAGAGCCTTGTAAGTTGTAGCTGTAGGTGTTTTTAGTCTTACCTGATTAATCTTAGTTCTATCAGCATCCTGATAGGTTCCAGACCAATATAAAGCAGCATATACTATTTCAAAACAGCTTTTACTTGCTTGAGGAATTGTTAATGTTGCAGAACTTGAATTAAAAGAAGTCTCACTGTCAACATCAATATATTTCATATTGAAATTGTCGTTTACCTGGCTTGAACTTCCCTGATCATCATATTTGTTAATAGGCCGTTCACCTTTTCCATTATCTCTATTTAAGCTATTGTTTCCAATAACTAAAATGTCTCCATTCAAGCTGGTTGTATATCTGCTAGTAAATCCTTTTCTTAACTGGGCATGTGAAGAAAAACTTAGCAATAAAAATACAACTGCAATTAACGTTTTAAAAATAGTAGGTTTTTTCATGGTCTTCTTTTGTTTTGGCTTTTACTTATTCTTCAAGGGGCATTAAAAAATAAATTCCGGCACTTTGAAACATTTATAATTATGAACCTTCTTTACTCACGAAGAAGGCAAAACTTTAAAATCTAATTCTTATTAATTCTCAACTTTTACGATAGCCATTTTTCCATTATATGGCTTGTTTCCTTTTGCTTCTAATGCCTTAGTTGCTTCAGATAAACCTTCAAATTTCTCGTAATAGATATAGTATTTACTAGTTGTTACATTATAAAAGAAATTAACATCTGAGCGTCCTGCGGCAACCGCTTTAGTCAGGAATTCATCTCTTTTTTCAGCACTGCTGTGAACTGCGATAATCAAGTAGTAACCACTTTCAGAATTTTTAATATTCTTGATAATCTGCATATTTGACTGGTCTTCGCCAAAATCAAAATCATTTGCAGTCAATGGTGTGCTGCTTGGTTTAGTCGTTTCTTTTATACGTTTAAGAGCAGCTACGTCTTGTGAATATCTTCCCTGATCATTTTCGTAAGCGGCACGTTTAATTCTACGTTTTTTCTCAATTTCAGTTTCTGCTTTGATACGTTCTAAATTCGCCAATAATGCTGCACTATCTTGTTCTGCTTTTATTTGTGCTGCTTTTAATTGGTTTATTTTTTCCAGATACGCTCTGTTTAAAGCATCATTTTTATTCGGTACTTTTTTAAGTCTTTCGTTATACAAATTAGTCAACTTGTCAATTTCTTCTTTTTGAAGTCTGTTTGCATCTGCAAGTTGTGTTTTTAAAGCTTCTAACTGACTGTTTTCTGCAGCAACACTTTTGAACGGTTTAGGCTCTTTGTAAATTCCTTTATCACTTAAGTCATTTTCTTCTCTCAAGTCGTTCAGGTCTTTTTGTTTGTTAGCTACTGTTGCATTAAACTGTGCCAATATATCGTTCTGCGCTTTCGCTGAATTTTCAATAGAAAGTGCCAAATTATCAATTACTTTTGCAGTCTCATCTTTAGGAGCCGAAGCAGCTTTTGCAGCCGCCGCATCTGCAGCCAGCTTCGCTTTTAATTCCGCTTCTTCTGCAAGTTTAGCTTGTAAAGCTTCAGCATCTGCTTTCGCTTTTGCGTCTGCAGCTAATTGTAATTGTTTCGCTTCAGCATCAGCTTTTACTTTTTCTTCCGCTTCTTGTCTCGCTCTGACAGCATCTTCTTCCGCTTTTGCTTTGGCATCAATAGCTTGTTTTGCTTTTAGTGCATCTGCGTCAGCTTTTGCTTTAGCATCGGCAGCTAATTTCGCTTGTAAGGCTTCTGCATCTGCTTTAGTTTTTGCATCAGCAGCTAATTTTGCCTGACGTGCTTCTTCTGCTACTTGCAATTGTCTTGCTTCCTCATCTGCTTGTGCTTTTGCAGTTGCCTCAGCATCTGCTTTTACTTTTGCGTCAGCTAGTAATTTTGCCTGCAATGCGATCATATCGGCTTTCGCTTTTGCATCGGCTGTTAGTTTGGCTTGTTGCGCTTCTGCATCTGCTTTCGCTTTAGCATCGGCAGCTAATTTTGCCTGACGAGCCTCTTCTTCAACTTTTGCTTTTTCTTCGGCAACTTGTCTTGCTTGAAGAGCCTGTGCATCAGCTTGTGCTTTTGCATCGGCAGCTAACTTAACTTGAAGAGCTTCTGCATCGGCTTTTGCTTTTGCATCAGCAGCCAATTTCGCTTGAAGTGCTTCCGCATCGGCTTTTGCTTTTGCATCTGCAGCTAGTTTTGCCTGAAGAGCTTCGGCATCGGCTTTTGCTTTTGCATCAGCAGCCAATTTCGCTTGAAGTGCTTCCGCATCGGCTTGTGCTTTTGCATCAGCTGCCAATTTCGCTTGAAGAGCTTCGGCATCGGCTTTTGCTTTTGCATCTGCAGCTAACTTAGCTTGAAGTGCTTCGGCATCAGCTTTTGCTTTTGCATCCGCAGCTAACTTAGCTTGTAACGCTTCTGCATCCGCTTTTGCTTTTGCATCAGCAGCCAATTTCGCCTGACGGGCATCTTCCGCTTCTTGTAATTGTTTTGCTTCTGCATCTGCCATTGCTTTAGCAGTTGCTTCTGCATCGGCTTTTACTCTTGCATCAGCTATTAATTTCGCTTGTAATGCTTCCATATCTGCTTTTGCTTTTGCATCAGCGACCAATTTAGCTTGTAATGCTTCTGCGTCAGCTTTTGCTTTTGCATCTGCGGCTAACTTAGCTTGTAGTGCTTCTGCGTCAGCTTTTGCTTTTRCATCTGCAGCTAACTTAGCTTGTAATGCTTCTGCGTCGGCTTTTGCTTTTGCATCAGCTACTAATTTAGCTTGTAATGCTTCTGCATCCGCTTTTGCTTTTGCATCGGCATCTAATTTTGCCTGACGAGCATCTTCATCAGCTTTAACTTTGGCATCAGCTGCTTGTTTTGCTTTAAGAGCTTCTGCATCGGCTTTTGCTTTTGCGTCCGCTACTAATTTAGCTTGTAATGCTTCTGCATCTGCTTTAGCTTTTGCGTCCGCTGCTAATTTAGCTTGCAATGCTTCTGCATCGGCTTTAGCCTTAGCATCAGCAGCTAGTTTAGCTTGTAATATGTCATCCTCTGCTTTTGCTTTTGCATCTGCAGCTTGTTTAATTTTTAAGGCTTCTGCATCCGCTTTAGCTTTTGCGTCAGCAGCAATTCTTGCTTGTCTTGCTTCTGCATCAGCTTGTGCTTTTGCATCAGCAGCTAGTTTTTCTTTCAATGCGGCATCTTCTGCAGCTTTTGCTTTCGCAGCAGCGGCTAATTTTGCTTTGTTTGCAGCATCAATACTTACTTTCGTTTTAGCAGATTCAGCAGCTTTTATCTTTGTTTCTGCGGCTAATCTTGCTTGATACGCATCTGAATCAGCTTTAGCTTTAGCATCAGCAGCCAGAATTGATTGTAAGTCTGCGGCTTCCGCTTTTGCTTTTGCATCGGCTTTACGTTTTGCTTCAGCAGCATCTGCTTTGGCTTTTGCATCTGCAGCCAATTTAACTTTTAGAGCTTCAGCATCTGCTTTGGCTTTATTATCTGCTTCTAATTTTTTAGCTGCAGCTTCAGCATCAGCCTTCGCTTTCTCTGCAGTTAATTCTGCTTGCGTTTTCTGTGGTGCAGCTGCTTTTGCTTTTGCAGCATTTTCAGCATCCGCTTTAGATTTATCTGCGGCCAACTTCGCTTTTAAGGCTTCAGCATCTGCTTTGGCTTTGTCAGCAGCAAGTTGCGCTTGTGTTTTTTGTGCTGCCGGTTTATTAGCAACTCCTGCTTTAGCTTTAGCAGTATTTTCAGCATCGGCTTTAGCCTTAGCATCTGCAGCTAATTTTATTTTTAAAGCTTCAGCATCTGCTCTTGATTTATCTGCAGCAAGTTGTGCTTGTGTTTTTGGTATTGCCGGACTAGCAGCTGCTGGTTTATTTGCAATTGCTTTTGCTCTTGCGGCTGCAGCGGCATCTACTCTTGCTTTATTATCTGCTGCCAATTTAATTCGGCGTGCTTCTGCATCAGCTCTTGCTTTATCAGCTGTCAATTGCGCTTGCGTTTTTTGTTCTGCGCCAACGGCTCTGTTTGTACTTGCTGTTTGTACTCTCGCTGCAGCTGCGGCATCGGCTTTGGCTTTTGCATCAGCAGCTAATTTTATTTTAATAGCTTCAGCATCTGCTTTAGCTTTATTGTCTGCTTCTAGTTTTGCTTTTGCAGCAGCTTCGGCATCAGCCTTCGCTTTTTCTGCAGCTGCAAGTCGTATTTGTTTTGCATCAGCATCGGCTACAGCTTTAGCATCAGCAGCTAACTTTGCTTTGGTTGCTCCATCAACTCTGGTAACCGGAGCAGTTGTATTTTTCTTAGCCGGTACCGGTTTTGATCTGGCAGGATCTATAAGCGAACCCTCTTCATCATCTCCGTAATAGTAATTTCTGTTTTTGAATTTATACGCAATCGCAAATTCATGAGATCCGCCAAGATTGGAGAAATTACCCATTCCTCTTTCGTAGTTGTATTCGATAGCAATGCTAGGCGAAATATTAACTCCTAATCCTGCTGAAACTCCATATAATGTATTGTATCCGGCTTGTGCCCAAACTCCTTGCGGAATTGTAATCATGGCCAGTCCTGAAAGTACTGTTTTGTCTTTTTTAACTTCCGTTTTTAGGATTCCGGAAAATTTACTTCTGTCAAAAAAACCATAACTATCAATGTATCCTGTATACATGGCGTGCAATTCTATGGCTCTTTCCGGATCGTCTTTTACAATTCCTGATCCAAAATTGTAAAGAATCAAATTGTTAACCGACAATCCAAAATCAAGAAATGCTGTTCCGTAGTTGATCCCGGGATTAACTGTAAGTAACATATTTGACGGATAATCTCCGTTTAAAATAGTTGGATCATCAGAGATTATTTTCCCTTGATCCAGACCGCTTTTATAAAAACCGACATTCATACCAAAAGTAAGATTGCTGTCTTCCTGCAAAACGATATTATGGGCAAAGTTTCCAATTCCTCCAAAGACGGTCATTAAACCATAATTCTGTTGAAAAAGACCAAAAGCAAATGCTTCATTTTCTCTAAAACGTCCTGAATAATTGGCTAAATAAGTATTGGGAGCATCATCAAATTGTGTCCATTGTCTTTTGTTATAGAAACTTGCATAAGCACTTGTTTCTCTAACAAAACTGAATGTTGGGTTGATTAAATATCTATTAAACTTTAAAGAATTTCTGATAGGTAACGAAAACGAAACAACTCCATTCTCAGGTGTGGTCTGGGAATAGAGTGCATTTGAAAAACCGTAAAATAAAGTTATGAATAGTAAAATTTTCTTCATATTATTTTATCACAGTTATTGATCCTTTTTTTTCGCCTGTGTCGGATTGAATGACATAGTAATATACTGGATTTACATTTTTAAAATCTATTGCCGTTTGAGGCCAATCTCCTTGGTAATTAACAACGTCCAGGACCTTGTCGCCGTTTGAACTTATAATAATAACTTTTGTAGTATCATTTTTATATATATCCGGAATATTCCAATAAGGATTGATTCCGCTTAACTTTAATATGTTAGGAATAACACCAGTAACTGCTTCGATTTCTGATGTAATTTTAAATGGGAATTCTTTTGTAACAACACATCCTAAAGACTGAGAAATCACTGCTTTATAATTACCTATTGTTGCTACTTTGTAATTAGTTCCTGTTGCTCCTTGTATAACATTACCGTTTAAGAACCACTCAATTTTTGGATTGATTGCATCAGTAATAATATTGACATCAAGTATTTCACCATCTTTTAATTTGTACACATCTGCAACGTCAATACTTGCATTAAATCCATTACTTTTCAGGTCTATTGTACCACTTGCCGTACATCCTCCAAAATCAACATCAACAGTATAGATCCCTGGGTCTGTAGCCTTGATTGAACGAGTAGTAGCTCCGTTAATTACTACATTGTCTTTTTTCCATACATAACTATTTCCTGAAGTGGAAGTTGCTGTTAGAATCGTTCCGTCTGCACTTGAACAAAAAGGATTCCCTAAGCTCGAATCTATTGTAACTGCAGAACCGGCACCTGACGAGGAAACGGTAACACGATTTGAATAAGATTCAGAAGTACAGGTTCCGTAATTGGTTTCTACATAATAAACGCCTACTGCCGTAACTTTATAACTTGGCCCTGTGGCTCCCGCCATAAGAGTTGGAGGTGTCGAAACACCATTGTCTTTATACCAGTTATAAGTCAAAAAAGGGTATTTTAAAGGCGAATCGTTTGGAGGTGTTGTTGTGTCCGGATCGATAGTTAACAGAATACTGCCACCAGCACAAAAAGTTGCCGTACCGTTAAAGTTATTTATCGTGTACTGCTTATCATGCGCTTTATAATAAATAGGAAAAGAAGTTTTTAGGCCAAATGAAACAAACTTTGCACTTGAAAAACCTGTTGTTGAAACCCTTAAACTATAAGTATCAGATCCCGGAAGATCAGATGGAACATTAAATCTTATCGTTTTTTGATTGACTGCAGGATCTGAAACATCTATTGTATTTGCAGTCACAATAGTTGTAAAATTGTTTGTTGAAAGTTCTACAACAAAAACAGTCCCAGCTGGAAAACCAGAATAGGTAAACGTTGCATTATACTGCGTAGTATTGTCTGCACAAATCCTGTCAAACGCTAAAACCTGTGGATTTATAGTTTTAGTCTGAGCATAAGAACTCGTTTCAGTACCAAAGAAAATACTAAAAAAAAGGAAAAAACAGGTAAAATTAAAAGTAGTTTTTTGAATCATATAGTGCGAGTTCTGGCTAAATCTATACGCTCAAAAAACAAAATGTCGATGAATGTTTCTGAAAAATCATACTTATAATTCTCAATTATATCTTTTGCAAGAGCAGAATAACTATAAGTAATTGTTGAGTTTTCGTCACAGTTTGATGACTGATTATTCACCTCATTTGCAACAGCAGAGCTATCCTTGGGGATGGATAGCCCTACTATACAATGATTAGAATCATCTAATTTGCTGATATTACTATCAACTATGTCATTCTTTTGGTTTAGTGCATTAAACGCAGCTGATTCGCAGTTAGAATCAATAGAAATTGTAGGTCTTTCTACTGTACTTTGTGCATACAGACTTAACGTAATAGGAGAAACCAAAAATATTGTATATAAGAAATATTTTTTTGTAGATAGTATCATTATGTCTTGATCTTTATTTGGGTCCGTATGAGACGAATACATAAATTGTGTCTGGGGACTTTATTAATAAAATTTACGCTTTGAAATAAAAATCGAAATCTATTTATCTGTTTCCGCTAGAGGCTGTAATTTTTCCTAGTTGCAGTCTAAAATCTGGTTTTTTAGGGTTAAAAATATCAATGAATGTTTCTTTGTTATCACTTTGTGCCATAACATTGAAAAACACGGTGTTTCCGTACCAGTTCTCTAGATCTTCATTGTTAGAATTGTACTCTGTAAAGATGTTTCCGTTACATAGGTTAAAGTACATTTCTTCAATTTTGATTTTCTTAAGGTTGGCATCATTAATCTCGGTTTTACTATCTAATAAAACAGCAGGATTAAATCCGGAAATTACGCTTCTTTTCATTTCAAGAGAAGCAGTTTCGGCTACATAAACAGCCTCTTTTACTAAACCTGACTGAATATCAGCTTTTATATTTTCACTATCATTAAGCATAGTGATGTTTGTTGCAACAACTAAAGTTTGTTTTTTATTGAAATCAGTTTCATTTTTCTTTTCAAATGATTTTACTTCCATGCAACGAGAACCGTCTTTATTACTTGATAAATAAGAAGATCTAACGGCTAATGAGTTGTATAAACGACATTGAACACCTTGTGTAAATTTGTAATCGTCGTTGATAGATTTATAAGAAACTAATTTAGTAGCGTTTACATCACCTCCAAAAAAGGCAAATGAGTCACCACCAGAGTAGCTTACCATAATGTTTTCAAGTATAGTTTTAGATCCAACACCAGCAATAGTTAAACCATTGAAAGTATCAACACCTTTTACTTTTTTTCCGGCAAATTCGATTCTCACAAATCTCAAAACGCCTGAATTTCCTGCAGCATTATCACCACCATAAGTAGTAAGTGTAGGATCAAGATCTAAGTTATAAGAACCAACATTTCCAAATTTATTGATTGGTGCATCACCAAGGATTACAATTCCTCCCCAGTCTCCAGCTTTTTTCTGGCTGCGGTTAGAAGTAAATACGACAGGGTCAGTTTCTAAACCATCTGCAATAAGTTGTGCACCTTTTGTAACTACCAATGTTCCTTTTGTTTCGAAATCACCAATAATTAAAGTTCCTGGTTCAATTGTTAAAACAGCATTGTTCGTAACATAAACATTGCCTTGTAAAACATATATATTCCTCTTCAGCAATTTAGTATTAACAGAAATGTTTCCTGCTAAAATTTGGTTTGCTTCTCCATACTCTACTTTGTTAGGCTTAAATTCGGTCCAGTTGTTCAACCAATTGTTGTAGCCCATAATTCCTTTCTCTTGCTGAGCACTCATACTAGCAACTGTCAAAAGAACGCAGATCATTTGAGTAATTTTTTTCATGATAAGGTGGTATTATTTGGGGTTAATAATAAATTTGGGTATGCGTATGCGTAAATGAAAAAACTCATCTCGAATTCCCTGAAAAAAATCAGAACACTTCGAGAACGAGTTGTTTTTTATCCTTTTTCAAATGCTGCAGAAAGTTTACACCATCTACGTAAACATCTTCAAAAAGGTTTTAAAAAATATTTTTAAATATTACATTTCGTTCAATTCGTTGAACTCGTGTAATGATTTCAATGTACTTTCGTAAAATAAAATTGCTGCGATCAGGTTTCCTTTATCAGAATACGGCATCATTTTTCTTTGAAATTCTACTGTCGTATCCAGGAAAGTTGTTGTACCAACGGCTTGAGCATCCAATACTTTTTTGTGTTCAGAATCGTCCGGAATACCTAAGTCTGCCATCGTAACACCAGGTTTAGTAACTAAAGCAATGTAAGGAAGAGTTTTAACTAAAACTTTAATACGCTCAATGTACAATTCTAAAAGTTCTCCTTTTTGCATACCACTTAATTCTTTCTGATCATGGTATTTTCGGATAAGTGCAGTTGTACTAATGATACTTCTTGGAGCGTTTTTTGCCTGTGCAGAAATAGCACCGGTTGTCAAGAAAAAAAGTGTACTTAATAAAATAATTTTCCCTTTCATAAATTCTGATTATAAGTGGTTGTTATGAAAACAAAAATATATAAATTAACTTAAATTGCAACTTTATTGATTTCTTTTTTCAAAAAAAAAGCTTAAAAAAACCTTAAAAAACAACCTTATGTCGAGAAAATGTGCGTTTTAACGGGGTTTTTGTTAAAATTGTTAAAACAAAAACCGTAAGATTATGTTTATTAAAAAATTTTAATGTTTGAAATTAATAACCAAAAAAACCTTACGTTAGTCGTTTTATCCAAAAAACTATTAACAAAAAAGTCTTAATATCTCCTCAGATTCGTCTCTTTATTAACAAAAGTTGGTTAACAAACTTCAAAAAATTGCATCCAAAACTCCAATAACGTCAGAAATGAAACGCAACGAGTAAACTTTTGATCGAAAATTTTTGCCTGTATCATTTTCTTCTATCTTTGCTTCATGCAATTTTCACAAATTTTAGGTCAGGATTACATCAAAAGTCACTTGATAAAAAGTGCATCTTCCGGACGAATTCCGCACGCTCAATTATTCATTGGGCCAGAAGGGAGTGGCACATTATCAGCAGCAATTGCCTACGCGCAATATATTTTGTGTAACAATACAGGAAATGAAAACTCAAACGGAAATGATTCCTGCAATTTGAAGTTTCAAAACATCTCACATCCCGATTTGCATTTTATATATCCAACAGTAACAACCGAGGATGTAAAAACCAAACCAAAAAGTTTAGACTTCATTCAGGACTGGCGCACCTTTATTCAGGAAATGCCTTACGGAGGATTGTTTGACTGGTATAAAATTCTTGGTGTTCAAAACAAACAGGGAGAAATTCGGGTCGAAGATGCTCAGGAAGTTTTAAAATCGCTTTCGCTAAAATCTTATGAAGGCGGCTACAAAATTATGATCATCTGGATGGCTGATAAAATGAATATCGCAGCATCAAATAAGCTTCTGAAATTATTGGAAGAACCATCGGATAAAACCATTTTTATTCTGATTTCTGAAAATGAAGAAGACATCATACAAACCATAAGATCACGTTGTCAGGTAATTCACTTTAATGGATTACCGGAAAAAGTAATTGCCGAAGCTCTAATTTCAAAAGAAAATATCGACGAAAAAGCCGCTTTTAAAATTGCACATCAGGCGCAGGGAAATTTTAACCGTGCCTTACATTTATTAAAAGAAGATGATTCAGAATATCCTTTTGAGCAATGGTTTGTCAATTGGGTGCGTGCAGCTTTTAGAGCCAAAGGAAATGCCGCTGCAATTCAGGATCTGATTTCCTGGAGTGAAGAAATAGCAGGATTAGGACGCGAAAGTCAAAAAAAATTCATTCAGTTTTGTATCGAAATGTTTCGTCAGGCACTTTTACTCAATTATCAGGCACCAACTTTAGTCTACATTGAACCAAAAGTTGATAAATTCAAACTCGAAAATTTTGCTCCGTTCGTAAATGGAAATAACATTCACGAAATTTTCAAAGAACTTTCAGAAGCCATGTATCACATTGAAAGAAATGGAAATGCAAAAATAATCCTAACCGATTTATCCATAAAATTGACTCGTTTAATTCATAAAAAATAATTTTCAAATGAATAATGTTGCCTCTATTTTACTATTAGCTTTTCTAGCCTTAACGTTTTTACAATCAGGATATGAAAAAATATTTTATTGGAAAGATAATGTGGAATGGCTTAAAGGTCATTTTGCCAAAACAATACTAAAGAACCAAGTGCCTCTCGCCTTACTTCATCTTTTAATTTTAGAATTAATTTCCGGAATTTTATGTGTTGTTGGTGCCATACAATTATTGACAGACAGCGGTCGTGAATTTGGTTTATATGGCGCTATTTTCTCCTGTATCTCTTTGTTAATGATGCTTTTTGGGCAACGATTAGCCAAAGATTATGATGGCGCGAGAACTATCGTTATCTATTTTATCCCAGCTATAATGGCTGTTTATTGGTTGAATTAAAAAATATGCCACAGATTTCACAGATTAAAAGGATTAGAAAAATCGTTGAAATCCTTTTAATCTGTGGCAAAAAAACGTCTACAAAGTGGACATGAAAAATAAAATTTTACAGTGAAAAAAATGAATCCAAAACATCCTTCAGAATCCCTAACAATCTTAACTGATTTAGTTTTACCGAGCGAAACAAATCCTTTAAACAATCTTTTTGGCGGTGAATTATTAGCCCGTATGGATCGTGCAGCCAGTATTGCAGCGCGCAGACATTCACGCCGAATTGTGGTTACTGCATCTGTAAATCACGTTGCTTTTAACAGGGCCATTCCCCTTGGAGCCGTAGTTACAATAGAAGCAAAGGTTTCCAGATCTTTTAAAAGTTCTATGGAAGTTTTTATCGATGTTTGGGTAGAAGACCGTGAATCTGGAAGCAGAACCAAAGCCAACGAAGCCATTTATACTTTTGTTGCCGTTGATGATAGCGGAAGACCTGTTGAAGTTCCGCCAATTGCGCCGGAAACGGATCTTGAAATTCAACGTTTTGATGCTGCTTTACGTCGTAAACAATTGAGCTTATTGCTTGCCGGAAAGATAAAACCGGAAGAGGCCACAGAATTAAAGGCTTTATTTTTATAATACAAATTGTGCAAATTTGATACAATTTGGAACAATCAAACTTCAAAAAAAGAAGTATTTTTACACCATTCCAAGCCTGATACAAATCTAAATCAGTAAGTTATTTAATTTCTGATTTGTTTTGAAAATGAAAGAATTATAAAAATTTAGATGAAAGAAAAAGTAAAAGAAGTAAAAGAAAAAAAAGAGATGAGTTCAGAAAAAGAAGCCAAATTAAAAGCGCTCCAACTTACGCTTGATAAACTAGATAAGACATACGGTAAAGGAACTGTAATGAAAATGGGCGACAAAGCCATTGTAGAAGTAGAAACTATTTCTTCAGGTTCTCTTGGTGTTGATTTAGCGCTTGGAGTAAATGGTTACCCTAGAGGAAGAATCATTGAAATATATGGTCCGGAATCTTCTGGAAAAACAACCTTAACCTTACATGCAATTGCTGAAGCTCAAAAAGCGGGTGGAATTGCTGCTTTTATAGATGCTGAGCATGCTTTTGATAGAAATTATGCAGAAAAATTAGGCGTAGATATCGAAAACCTAATCATCTCTCAACCAGATAACGGGGAACAAGCTCTGGAAATTGCTGAGAATTTAATTCGTTCAGGAGCAATTGATATTGTGGTAATTGACTCTGTTGCTGCATTGACACCAAAAAGTGAAATCGAAGGTGAAATGGGAGATTCTAAAATGGGTCTTCACGCACGTTTGATGTCACAGGCTTTAAGAAAATTAACCGGAACTATTAGTAAAACGAATTGTACTGTTTTCTTCATCAACCAGTTGAGAGAGAAAATTGGTGTTATGTTTGGAAATCCTGAAACTACAACGGGTGGTAACGCATTAAAATTCTACGCTTCTGTACGTATCGATATTCGTCGTTCTTCTCAAATTAAAGATGGTGAAAATGTTATTGGAAACCGAACTAAAGTTAAGATCGTAAAAAACAAAGTAGCTCCGCCTTTCAAAACTGCTGAATTCGACATTATGTACGGAGAAGGAGTTTCTAAAACTGGAGAAATTCTTGATTTAGCGGTTGAATTTGAGATCGTTAAAAAAGCAGGATCTTGGTTTAGCTACGGAGATACAAAATTAGGACAAGGTCGTGATGCTGTAAAATCTTTAATCAAAGATAATCCGGAATTAGCAGATGAATTAGAAGCAAAAATTAAAGCGCATATCAAAGAATTGGCAAACGCTTAATACACAAATACATCACAATACATCAACAAATTGTTGATCAATTTACAAAACCGACATGTTTTAATAACTGTCGGTTTTTTTATTTAAAAATAAATCCAAAAAGGACGCAACCATTTTAAAACATTTCCATCTATACAATTAAACCTAAGATTTGATTCGTATTTGGCCATAAGTACCCATTTCGAAGGTTCTTTTTATAATAAATTTGGTTGGTTTATTTTATAGAAATCCGTTAGTTTATTTGGTGCTAACGGGTTTTTATCCTTTTTTTATTTCGTTTTTAAAATTTTTACGCAACCTTTTTCCTTTTTTTATCTCTATACTATATGACATTAACTGGAGTTCTAAGCAAACTCTTTATTAGCAATCCTATAATATTTTTGACTTATGAAAGAGAAAATAGAAGTGTTGTACAATAAAAACCGCCGAATAACCAAATTAAAATTAAAAAAAGTATTACGTTTCATTTCAGAAAAGATAATTCATCGATAATCTTTGAATAGAAGACGGGGGTTTTTAATTCAAAAGGAAACCCGACAAATTTCAAAGTTTGTCGGGTTTCATCGTTTTATTGCGATTTTAGATTTTACTTTTTAAATTCAAGTAAACCTTTATAAATCAATTGTCTTACTCTGTC
Organism: Flavobacterium pectinovorum; assembly: GCF_006438875.1. Lineage (GTDB taxonomy): Bacteria > Bacteroidota > Bacteroidia > Flavobacteriales > Flavobacteriaceae > Flavobacterium > Flavobacterium pectinovorum_A. The sequence continues at coordinate 456,942 of NZ_RCZH01000002.1, read as the reverse complement.
ACGAAGCTCTTTCCTATTTTCACTTCCAAGACCTTCTGTTGCTACAAAAGGCAATACTTTCACGCGCATTTTTCCGGGACTTCCGCTGAAAAAACGATACGAAAAACGTTCTTTATTATCCGCAAAAACGATAGGAACGATAGGAATATGATGTTCTAAAGCCAATCTAAAAGCACCGTCTTTAAACTCATCCAACAAAATAGATTCATCGTCAGGAACTCCTCCTTCTGGAAAAATACAAATACTAAGTCCTTGATTAAGTCTGCTTTGTGCTCTCTTGAATACATCGTTTTTGCTTTTTGAAGAATTTCTATCTACTAAAATACAAGTTCTTTTATAGAAAAACCCAAACAACGGAATCTTCGAAAGTTCTTTTTTTCCAACGAAAACAAAAGGATTTCGTACCACCGCCAACATCAACATAATATCGGTCATTGAAGTATGGTTCGCCACAATCATGTAGCTCTTATTTTTGATCAGCTTCTGTTCGCGTTCGATTTTATAATAGAAACCCATGCCAAAAAGGATGAATTTAGCCCAAATGCGGGCCATTTTAAAGAAATAGGGATAACCACTCTCTGATATAATAGAAATCAGTAAAAACGGCAGCATAATCAATATCGGAATAGCCATCAAGACGTAAAACCAAATGCGCCACAAAACCCAAAAAACAATTTTAATTCCTTTCATGGTTTCAAATGTAAGAAAAGCGAAGTGATTTTAGATTTTTAGATCATTAGATTTTTAGAATATTAGACTTTATCAGCGAAAATTAATTTGCGAAATGCTTTTTACCGCAAAGTTCACAAAGTTTTTTCGCAAAGGAAAGAAGTTATTTTGCATATCGATATTGTAAGCAAATAAGATCACAAGCTGTATGTTATAAGATATCACTTTACAAAACTTTGTAAACTTTGCGAAAAAACTTTGCGTGCTTTGCGGTGAAACTTAAATAATATCATGAGAAAATCTGCGTTAAATTTAATAAAAACTATGACAGAAAACGAGATATCAAATATTATAATTGGACTTGCAATTGAAATTCATAAAGCGCTTGGACCAGGTTTATTGGAGAATGCTTACCAGGAATGCTTGTTTTATAAAATTAAACAACGAGGGCTTGTTGTTGAAAAAGAGAAGACAATGCCTTTAATTTTTGAAAAAGTTCAACTTGATTGTGCATATCGAATCGACTTACTTGTTGAAAACAAATTTATAATTGAAATAAAAAGTGTAGAATCACTTACCGTAAATCATCTGGCACAGACTCTAACTTATTTAAAAATTGGTAAATATAAGCTCGGATTATTAATAAATTTCAATGAAGTTTTACTAAAAAACGGCATCAGAAGGGTCGTAAATAACTTATAGATAAAGCTTAGAGAACTTCTTTAACCTTCTTAATACTTCGTGAACTTTGCGAAAAAACTTTGCGAACTTTGCGGTAAAAAATGTCAAAATAAACTTTACGTAAAGCTATTGCACACTTTGCGGTTAAAAAAAACATCACGACATTTGCAGTTAAAGAATAAAAACTAAAATGGCAAAAATACTAACTGGTGTTCAGAGTACTGGAACGCCACATTTGGGAAATTTATTAGGCGCAATTATTCCTGCAATTGAATTATCGAATGATCCTGCAAACGAATCTTATTTGTTTATTGCTGATTTACACTCGATTACACAAATTAAAGATGGTAAAACATTAAGAGAAAATACATACAGCACTGCAGCAGCTTGGCTTGCTTGTGGTTTAAAACCCGATAAAGTTACGTTCTACAGACAATCTGATGTAACTCAAACAACTGAATTAACCTGGTATTTAAGTTGTTTTTTTCCATTTCAAAGACTGACTTTAGCACATTCTTTCAAAGATAAAGCAGATCGTTTAGACGACGTTAATGCCGGACTTTTTACCTATCCGATGTTAATGGCGGCTGACATTTTACTATATGATGCTGAATTTGTTCCGGTTGGAAAAGACCAGTTGCAGCATTTAGAAATTACTCGTGCTGTAGCTTCTCGTTTCAATCACCAAATGGGCGAAACATTTGTAATTCCTGAAGCTAAAATTCAAAAGGACAGTACGTTGATTCCGGGAACTAACGGTGGAAAAATGAGTAAATCTGCCAATAATATTATCAATATTTTCCTTGACGATAAAACGCTTCGCAAGCAGGTTATGAGCATCGAAACAGATAGTACACCACTTGAAGATCCGAAAGATCCGGATACTTGTAATGCGTTTGCAATTTATGCATTACTAGCATCTGAAGCGCAAATCGCTGAAATGAGAGCGAATTATCTTGGTGGAAATTACGGTTACGGTCACGCCAAACAAGCTTTGTTTGAATTGATTACCGAAAAATTTAAAACTGAAAGAGAAAAATACAATTACTACATCAACAACCTTGAAGAAGTAGATGCGCTTTTGAAAAAAGGTGCAGGAAAAGCTTCCATTATTGCTGACGGTGTTTTGGCTAAAGTTCGAGCAATACTTGGATTTGGTAAATAATATCTTGCCACAAATTACACTAATTTCCACTAATTAATTCGGGAGAATTAGTGTAATTCGTGGCTACTTTTTTTCTGTCAAATAGCCTCAAACAATTTCCCGGGCAAAGGTCTGATTACACCTTTAAGTTCCATATTTAAAAGGATTCCTGATATTTTATAGATTGGAAAATCACATTGTAAAGCAATAAAATCCAATATTTCTTTTCCGTTTTTTAGGAGAAAATCATATACTTTTTGTTCTTCAGGTTCCAGTTCAACAAAGAGTTGTTTTTGAACTGCTTTTGACTTGCTTTCAACATCCCAATTCAGAATATAAATCAAATCTGCAGCGCTTGTCAGAACGTTTGCTTTTTGCGTTTTAATCAGGTTATTACAACCTTGGCTGTATTTGTCCGTAACGCGTCCTGGAACGGCAAAAACATCCCGATTATAATCATTAGCAAGATTTGCTGTAATAAGCGAACCGCCTTTATCTGCAGATTCTATTACAATCGTAGCCTCAGTCATGCCGGCAACAATGCGATTTCTGCGTACAAAATTTTCTTTATCCGGGCTTGAAGTACTCCAAAACTCCGTCATAAATCCCCCATTTTCCTCCATTTTTGCCACATACTTTTTATGCATTTTAGGATAAATTTGGTTTAAACCATGCGCCAGAACTCCAATAGTCTGCAAGTTGTTTTCAACAGCAAATTGATGCGCTGCAATATCAACACCATACGCAAATCCGCTTACAATAACCGGATCAAGCGGCACTAAATCTTCAATTAGCTTTTTGCAAAACTCACTTCCATACGATGTAATCTGGCGTGTTCCGACAATACTAATTAATTTTCTATTTTTCAAATTTATATTTCCGGACGAAAAGATCAAAACAGGCGAATCGATGCAATGTTTCAACCGATCGGGGTAATTTTCGTCTTGAAAAAAGGAAACATTTATATTATTAGATTTAATAAATTCAAGTTCCTCATTGGCTTTTTCAAAAATGGATTTGTCGTGAATTTTTTTTAATAAAGAACTTCCAACTCCATCAATAGCAGCAATTTGATTTAATTTTGCCTTAAAAACTGACTCTGCATTACCGCAGTGCGTCAGCAGTTTTTTGGCCATAATATCTCCAACTCCATCTACTTTTAATAATGCTAATAAATAAAATAATTCCTGATCTGACATCTGCTAAAATATTATGTAAAATAGAATATAAAATTCTAATAAATTAATACTGCAAATATGGTTAAAATAAAGTAATTTCTTAATAAAAACACCAATTAACACTATGCCCAATTTTCAATAACTAATAACATTGTTATTAAAATACTGAAAATTAATTATCTATAAAAATATCGCAATTGTTAATAAAAATTGTGAATAAAATTTTGATAACTATATTCGTTGCCTAACTTTGCTAATATGAAAATCGAAACTTACATAGGACAGTTATTGTATCGTTATCAGTGTGTAACGGTTCCGGGGTTCGGAGCATTTTTAACCGAAATTCAGTCGGCACAGCTTAATGAAAGCACAAATTCGTTTTTTCCACCCAAAAAAATGATCTCTTTCAACAGTCATTTGAGAAACAATGATGGATTGTTGGCAAATCATATTGCAAATGCAGAAAAAACATCTTACGGTTTTGCTGTAAGCGCTATTGCATTTGAGGTTTTAAGCTGGAAAAAAACATTAGAAGAAAACGGTACTATTACTCTAAAAGGAATTGGTGAAATTCGCTTTAATTCTGAAAAAAATATAATTTTCACACCAAATGATCAAACCAATTATTTAACAAGTTCATTTGGATTAAGTCCATTTGTTTCTCCGTTAGTTAAAAAAGAAATCTTCGAGAAAAAAATCGAGAGAATTTCTGAAAGAGAAACAGTATTATTGCATGAAAATGAAGAAGAAAACAGATCTTCAAATCCACTGCTGAAATACGCTGCAATTCTTGTCTTAGGGCTTGGAATTACAGGTAGTATTGGATATCCTTTATACCAAAATCAAATTGCCACCAAAACATTGATCGTTGAAAGTGCAGTTCAGAAAAAAGTACAAAACAAGATTCAGGAAGCAACATTTTTTATCCAAAATCCTCTTCCGGCAGTTACACTTTCAGTAGACTCTACAAAGGTTGAAACTGTTGAAGAAAAAACAATGCCATATCACATTATGGCTGGAGCTTACAGAAGCGAACAAAACGCAAGAAAAGCGTATAACCAACTTATAAAAGATGGTTACAGTGCAAGAATGCTTGGTGAAAATAAGCACGGTTTATTTCCTGTTTTGTATGGAAGTTATGCTACAATGGCTGAAGCCGAAAAGGCACAAAAAGAAATTCAAAAAGGCGAAAATCCAGATGCCTGGATCTTGGTTGAATCACTATAAAATTTAAAAATCCTCTTCTAACCAAGAGGATTTTTTTTGTCTTATTTTGTATGTAAAAAGACTTTATTTGGTATTGCAAGTTTTCTTCAGCCACTATTTTTGTTCTTCATTAACAAGAACAAAAATAAAATCATGAATTCTAAATTAAAATTATTCTTCGCTTTCTTCCTTATCATTTCTACTCAACATTTTTATGCACAGGACGCTTTATCAAAAAAAGCAGATCAGGAAACTAAAAGATCTTCTGACGAACTTCATAAAAAGCTTAATGATGAACAATCCAGATTGAAAAAAGAGCAAAAAAAAGTGGGGAATCATCAAAAAGATCTGAAAAATTCAGAAAAAAATCTTGATAAAACGAAACAGAAAATTTCAAAACTAGAAGCTGATAATCAAAAAATTAATACAAAGATTAATACTAGTTCGTTTACTGCAGAAGAATCTCAAAAACAAGCTATTAAAGTAAAACAGAAAGAAGTTGAAATTCAAAAACTTAAGCTGAAACAAATAGATCAGCAAAAAGATTTAGAAAAAGTAAAAGCTTCTCTTTAAACAATAAAAAATCCTATTGGCTGCTACCAATAGGATTTTTTTATTTAGCAATTATTTTGGCGCTCTGAGTAAGGATTACCTTCGTGCCCTGATAGATTGTGAGTTTCGCAGGAGGCGAATTTTTTTCGCCCAAAACGATGAATGCGCATTCATACTTGAAATTGTCTTTTATAAATTCGTATTGATGATTTCCTCCTATTCCCTCTACAACAAGTTCACCTCTGTAGATAATTAAATCCGGCTTTTCAGTCATTTTTTTATCAATAGACCACGAAGCATAACGATAATTATTGTTTCCCAGATTATCAATTCTAATTCTAAATTTAGCCGTTTCTAAAATACAAATCGGTTTCTGAAAAAAAGCAATACTTGAATCCAGATCCTTTTTTTGCGAGGCTATCAGTTTGTTTCTGAGATCTGTTTCAAATTTAGATTGATAATTTACTGCGGTTAATCGTCCGTCAACATCCATCCAAATACTTCCGTGATTTAACATAATCCCTCTCAAACCCATATCAGACCAGTCTTTCTCAGGATTTGAAGTTATTATTTCATTTTTTAAAGTGGAATCAAATAGTTCTTTATAACGCTTTATAAAGTCTGTTTTATCAACAATATCAGGTATTGGATACTCTCGCTCCAAAGGATATACAATCAGGTCTCCAATCGCCTCTTTGTTATCGTTTTTTACGTTTGTCATAAATTTGTTTACAAATGCCTTGTATTCTGTTTTTAACTCCTGAGCGGTCAAAAAAGCAGAACTTAAAATCAATAACACTAAAAATACATTTTTTAATTTCATCTTTAAAATACTTTTAATAGTTTATTAATCTGGTAACTACGATCAAATATAATTATAATTACTGCGAATCAAGAGTTAAAGTGCTTTTATGCACGAAATATTGGTAGACATAAGATTCAAAATTCGTTGGCATGCCATAGGTACGCAACAAAACAAACACATGCGTAACTGCGGCACGCTAAATTTCTTCATATTGATGTTTCTACCAACATTGAGTGCCTAACGGCACAAAATATAGACTTTCAACTCTTGATAAATTTATACTGACCTTGAAAATTTAAACCTCTTCTTAAAGAAATAGATAAACAGAAATTTTAGATAAAATATTGTATTTCAATAAAAAAACCTGTTCCATGTGGAACAGGTTTTGACTATTTGGTCACTATTTTCGCATCCTGAGAAAGTATTTCTTTGCCATTTTGAGAAATCGTTAAACTGGCCGGAGGAGATTCAGAAGTTCCTAAAACAATGATATAACATTGATACAAATAAACATCTTTCTTAAAATCAAAATGGCTGTTTCCACCACTTCCGTCAGAAATCCACTTTCCGTTAGTAATCACCAAATCAGGTTTATCACTCATTGATTTCTTGATCGACCAGGAAGCATATCTGTAATTATCATTTCCAAGATCATCAATTCTAATTCTGAATTTTGATGTTTCCAGAATATATTCTGGAGCTTTAAATTTAGCAATTGAAGGATGTAGTTTTCCTTTCTCACTCGCTATCAGTTTATTTTTGAGATCTTTTTCATATTGAGATTGATAATTAATAGTGAGTAGTTTTCCATCAGTATCAATCCATAAAGTGCCTTGATTCAGCATAATTCCGCGCCAGCCAACTTCTGACCAATCTTTTACGGGATTTGATTTTATAATTTCATTCTTCAGCGTATTATCAAAAATCTGATCATATCTTTTGATAAAATCGGCTTTGTTCTTGACTGCCGGAATTGGATACTCCCGTCCCAACGGAAAGGAAATAAAAGCAGCAACTCCCTCTTTGTTATTACTTTTTACATTGGCAATAAAGTTTTTTATAAATTTTTGATATTCCGGTTTTAAATCCTGACTAAAAGTCAATTGACCGCAAAAAATCAAAACAGCAAAATATAGTATTCTATTTTTCATATCTAAATCTTTTAATTAATTATTAATCTGATATTTACGTCAATATAAAAGTAATTATTTATTCCCGTAAATATTGATTTTTATTGAGTAATCTCGTGCTAAAACACAGTGTCATTAAGTGAAGTTTCTTGGACCATAATTTTCTCAAAATAACAAGACATAAACACAATCTTGTCATTTCGACAGAGGATAAATCTTCGTAAATAACTCCGCACCAAGAATCCAATCTTTGTCGAGCTTCTCGCGAAGATTTCTCTCCCGAAGCCTCGGGATCGAAATGACAAAATCTTTATGATTTTTCTCTTTTACGAGAGATTTACTTACTTTACTATCAAGGATGTTTTCCTTAACTTAATGACATTCCTCGAAGCCTCGGGATCGCCACAAAAAGATTTTCACTTCTATCAAGGCTAGGTCAATCATTTTTTATAAGAATGATTCCGTCTGATTTGTCATTTCGACGAAGGAGAAATCACACTCGTAGCTCGACAAAGATTGGCGATTTTGATTGTGGAATTTCTAGTGTGATTTCTCCTTCGTCGAAATGACAAAATCTTTGCGATTTTTTGTTCTACTTTTAAAATATTTCCCTTATGTAACAACATCACATTAAGACAAAACAGAACTTTTGTTTAATGTGGAACATTTATAACCTCCTAAAAAAAAGACTTTATATAATAAATTTTATTTTACATAATGTCATTTCGACGAAGGAGAAATCACACTCGTAGCTCGACAAAGATTGGCGATTTTGATTGTGGAATTTCTAGTGTGATTTCTCCTTCGTCAAAATGACAAAATCTTTGCGATTTTTTGTTCTACTTTTAAAATATTTCCCATATGTAACAACATCACATTAAGACAAAACAGAACTTTTGTTTAACGTGGAACATTTATAACCTCCTAAAAAAGAAGACTTTATATAATAAATTTTATTTTACATAATGTTAGTTGGCCAAATCTAAAATCTAAAATCTAAAATCTAAAATCTAAAATCTAAAATCTAAAATCTATCCCGAAGACTCGGCACTAAAATCAATTGATACTGGCTTTGAACATTTTAAGCTCATCCCAGGTAAATTCATCACCGTATTTTTCTTTCAATGGATTTAAAGATTCTTCCTGATAAAACTGAAAAGCTTCACGAAGTGCCAGAATTTTATCATAAGGCAAGACATCTGAAATCTCTACTTTCTTAGCCTGAATCAGTTTAACGAAATGCATTTCAATAGTTTGCACTGTAAGCTTACGAATTCTGGCAATGTCCTGAATCGAATTTTTTTCAAGCCATAAATCGTGCGTTTCCTCTACAGTTGTTTTCTTGTCAGCCTTTGGTACGCTTTTATCCAGCTTCCTTGCAGTATATCGCACCACAGGCTCTTCCGATTTAAAAATATCTGTGTTGGACATATTAAATTCCTCGCGGATTCTGGCAATCTTGTCTAATTTGTAGTTTTTAATCGCTGTAGACGACAATTTCTCTTTACAGATGGTTTCGCCTGCAACGACAATTTCTATAAGCAATTTGGCCTTCATTAAGCGCAAAACAGCTTTCGTTTGCAAATCATCCAGAAAAGCCAATTCTTCATAAAACTCTTTGACCTTTTTGAATTTCTGAATTTCGGCCATTTTCTGCAAAAGATCCGTTACCAATTTGTCCATCGGTTTAAAGAAATAATCATAGGCAGCCACTACCCTTTCCTGCACAAAAAGCAAATCGACAGTTTCTTTATTGAAAATTTTATTAAGCTGATTCACGAATTTTTGCGAAGGATCAATAAGTCCGTCAATTGTTTCTAAACGTTTATGAGCCCAAACGGAATGTTTTGATTTTTCTGATCCAGCCGCATTTTCGTTATAGCTAAAACGGTGATTACGCCATTCCTGAGATAAATCAGTCCAATTAAAACTGTTAATCAAATAGTTATGAATAAAGTTTTTGGTCTCAAAATGCAGTGAATTTTTCAGGATATCTTCTGTTGCTTTGTTCAAAGCATAATCCATGACATCCTGATCGTTCGAAATACCATTCATCTGTAGCGGAGAAAGCAAAATAAGCCCATTTAAGGACGTTAAACGTGATAATGCCACATACGCCTGTCCGGGTAAAAAAACTTGCGATACATCGAGCGCAGCTTTCTCAAAAGTTAAACCCTGACTTTTGTGTACCGTAATAGCCCACGCTAATTTTAAGGGATAATGCGCAAATGTGCCCAAAACTTCTTCTTCAACTTCTTTTGTAAGCTCATTTACCTTGTAACGAATATTTTTCCATTCGTATTTTTCAACTTCAATGGTTTTATTCTCATCCGGAAAATGCACAAAGATTTCTTCGGGAGAAAGCGACTTTATCACGCCCATTTTGCCGTTGAAATACCGTTTTTCAAATGACAAATCGTTTTTAACAAACATGACTTGCGCGCCTATTTTAAGTTTTAAGTTTTCCTCAACAGGGAATATTTTTTCGGGGAAATCACCCACAACAAACGGCTGATAAGAAAATTCATTTCCTGCCAGATCGCCAATTGCCTGCTCATTCATAGAGTCGGCTTTGGCATTATGCGTTGTAAGTGTGATATATCCGGGATTGTTTTTTAAGTCAAAATCCGGTTTGACATATTCGTTTAAAACCTGAATATCCTGTGGAGTAATCTGATTGTTTCGAAGATTATTCAAAACCGAAATAAAAGCATCATCGCTCTGACGATAAATCTTAGATAATTCGATGTACAACGGTGGATTCTGCTGAATTACATGCGAATGAAAAAAGAATTTTCCTTTGTAATAATTGCGTAATGTTCGCCATTCTTCATCCCTTACCACGGGCGGAAGCTGCAGTAAATCGCCAATAAACAGCACCTGAACACCACCAAAAGCTTTGGTGTTTCTACGAACCGTCTGCATCATAAAATCTATGGCATCCAGCAAATCAGCGCGAAGCATACTGACTTCATCAATAATCAAAAGTTCCATGTTTCTGATCACATTTCGCTTCACATTGTTCATTTTGAAATGTCGGCGCAAAGTTTCCTTATTCTCGAATTTCACCGTTTCGGTAAACTGAGAAGCCTCTTCATAAGACGGAATAAAAGCAGAAAATGGTAACTGAAACATCGAATGTATCGTTACTCCGCCTGCATTTAAGGCCGCTATTCCGGTTGGCGCCACAACTACTGTGTTTTTGTGCGTTGTCGCAATGATTTCGCGCAAAAGCGTAGTCTTTCCGGTTCCTGCTTTACCGGTCAGGAATATCGATTTTTGCGTTTGATTGATGAATTGTAAGGTGTAAGCAGCAGCTTCTGAAACGTTTTGCATTGGGCTTGTATTGAAAAACTAAAAGTATCGTATTTTTATAAAAGAAAAAACCTAAATCTTTACAGACTTAGGTTTTTAATTTAATGTAGTTAGTTTGGTATTATTTTTTAGCAGCTTCTTCTTCTTTCACTGCTGGTTTATCTGTCTTAGGCTCTGATTTGTATTTGTCATTCAAAGCTTTAATGATATCTTTTGTTATATCATATTTCTCTTCAGCATACAAAATTGATGCAGCATCACCAGTACCGTAGATATAAGAATAACCGTTTTTCTTACCGTACTCTTTGATGAATTTTTTAACTCCGCTTACTAGAGAATCCATTTCAACACCACTTTCCTGTTGCAATTGTTGAGACAAAGCTTGTTGAGCATAACCCAATTGTTGTTCTCTTTTTTGCAACTCAGCTCCTCTTTGTTGTGCCCAGGCTTGTCCATTTGCTTGTGCCTGACTTTGAAAACTAGCAGCATCTTGTTTAAAGCGCGCAATTTCAGCTTGTAGTTGTCTTCCCTTTTCTTCTGCCTGTCCTTTGTATTTTGCTTCAAGATCTTTTGCTTCAGTATACTCTTTCATTAAAACTGAAGTATCTACGTAAGCTGTTTTTACTTCCTTAACTTCTGCTGTTTTACCACATGAAACAACCAAAATTGAAAGTGCGATAATTACTAATGCTTTTTTCATTTTTTAAATTTCTAATTTTTTAATGTATAGAAGACAAAAATATAAAAAAATAAATAGCATCAACATAAAGTTTAAAAAATGCTAGAATTTTATCATATTGTTTTTATTTATCGAAAGAAAAATGTCAATAATTCAACGCTATCAAAAGTGACTTTCATAGCTTTTATTAGAAACACTATCTCGAAAAAGACGATATTCTTCCTCCTAAGAGCCGAAAAAGTCGCTTAAATTGGCTTATTTTGTGTTTTACCTGTTTTTTTTAAACCTAAAAGAATCTTGGATGCTTTTTTCGTTCCTTGATGTTTTCAAAATTTATCACGGCAAAAAAATCTTTTCCTATATCTAAAATTTTTAAACACAAAATTCGATTAACATCATTTTTTTAAATTCTGCACTTCTGAAAATATAAAATACAATTTCAATAAAAGCAAAATTCTTAATAATTTTTATCTTCATGATTTCAAAATTTAAAATGAGAAAAATTCAGCCGCAAAATTTCAAAAAACACTCCTTTTTTATGGCATTGTTTTTATTTATGGATGCCACTTAAACCATAAAAAACCACTATCAAAAGTGGCTTTTATAGCTTTAATTAGAAGTGTTTTCTCAAAAAAAAGGATATTTCCCCTCACTTGAATGAAAAAGTTGCTAGAAACGCGCTTATTTTACGTTTTAGCTGTTTTTTAAGACGTAAATGTGCGATGAATACTCTTTTGTGTTGCTTGCTTTTAAATTTGATTTTAAACCAACAAAAAATGCTCTGATGTAATTCATTTTTCCGGTTTTGTATTTTTCGGATAATAAGCTCACATAAAAAGAATCAAATTTCATCGGAAGTACTTTTTCCAATTTCATGTCGACTTTTTCAAAAAGAGATTGGATGGCTTTTTTGGAGAAATGCCAAAAATGAATTGGCACATCATAAGCGGCCCAAAATTCATTATAATATTTTGCGTCGTAAGATTTGAAATTTGGAACCGCAACAATTAATGTTCCAGTTGGCTTTAATAAGCGCTTCAATTCCTGAATTTGAAATTCCAAATTTGGAACGTGTTCTAAAACATGCCACATCGTAATTACGTCAAAAGAATTATTTTCAAGATCACTAATTTCATCCACAAAAGAAATTCCTTTTTGTATCGCAATATTTTTTGCTCGTTCGCTTGGTTCCACTCCAACAGTTTCCCAACCGTCATTTTTTGCCGTCAATAAAAAATCTCCGGTTCCGGCACCAATGTCCAAAATTTTTCCTTTTTGAGATTGTTCGCCATTTATTAAATTCAGTTTATTTTTCAGCGCCATGTTTTTTACAACATGATATGCTTTTTCAAATAACGAACGTTTGTTGTCTGTGTGAGAAATATAATCTTCACTTTCGTAATATCTTCCAAGATTTTGCAAATCGGGTTGCGGAGATGTAATCAACATGTCTAAAGTTTCGTCATGATACAATTCGAAAATCTCTTTAGATACAGAATGGTCTTTTACAGTAAGAAAATGTTTTTTGTTTAAAACGTCCATTTTTAAATTATAGGTATTTTGGTTTAATTTCATAGTAAACCCTAAAAGCGAAATTTTTCACTTTTAGGGCTTATTGTTTTTATTATTTCTCTTTTAGCGTTTCCAGTTAATTTTTACAGCCGACATTTTTTCATTTTCTAATCTAGTTTCTGCCAAAATTGTAAAACCGTTTTTTAAATAAAACACCATTGGAGATTTATATATTTCATTATTTTGTTTCATTTCATTTTCATGATCAGTAACCCAACCATTCAAACTACTATTATTCTTTTTTATTTCATTTATCAAAAGTGAACCATTTCCTTTTCCCTGAATTTGGCTATCTAAAATTATGGCAAACCAATCTTCACCTTCTCTCAAAAAAGTAAACGCCCAACCATTAATTTTATTTGAATCATCAAGCAGCAAATAATGTTTTGTATTTGAAATTCCATTCAAATACGATTCAAAATCATCGATCGTTTTTAAATGTAATCTTGCTGGATATTCGTTATTCCAAAGTTGCATTAAAGAATCTTTTTCTTCTAATGATAAAACTTCTTTTTGAACGATTTTCATAATTACTAAATATAGTTTTTATTTTTTTGCCATTCCGTTTCAAACTCGTTTCACGTGGAACAAATACTATCTAATGTTTTAGATTATCTTAAAGCAAACGAAACAAATCTTTGTCGATCTTGCAATGGAGATTACTCGTTCCTCGGAATGACAAACTATGTCAAAAGCATTCATATTTTAAATTAGTTTCACGTGGAACAATTCAAATTAAAACCTAATTTTAAATCCAAATAAAAATAGTTTCACGTGGAACAATTTAATCATTTCGTTCTTTATCCTCCTTTTAATTGTAGAGGCGCACAGCAGTGCGTCTTCGTTCCAATATATTTTGATTACAACATATTTTGATTAAAGCGAATTATATACTGTTGCGTTAGATGCACTGCTGTGCATCTCTACAGAAAACAACCTTATTCGATTTTCACGGTTCAACAAATTTAAAACTTTAAACAACTAAAGATGCACTGCTATGCATCTCTATGGAATAAAAATCAAATCTAAAGATTCAAATATTCATTCTAACAAACAATCTAAAATCTATAATCAGAAATCTACAATTTCTACCTTCCCATATAAATCAACAAAACCGAAATATCACTTGGTGACACTCCGCTTATTCTTGAAGCTTGAGAAATTGTTACAGGACGAATCTTGCTCAATTTTTGTTTTGCTTCAATCGACATTGATTTAATTTTATTATAATCGAAACTTTCAGGAATTTTCACATCTTCTAAACGTGTTAGCTTATCAGCGTTATTTCTTTCCTTTTCGATATAACCGGAATATTTGACCTGGATTTCGGCTTGTTCCAAAATTTCCTGATCAACATCGTTAGATTCTATATATTCTTTTACTTTTTCAAATTTCATCATATCCTCTAAATCAATTTGAGGACGAGAGAAAACTTTAAACATTTTATCACCTTGTGTAATCGGGGCTGTTTCTTTCGCTTCCAAAATCGGATTTGTTTCTGCAACCGATACACTCGTTTCTTTAAAGAAAGCAACCATCTTTTCAGACTCGTTTAATTTCTTTTCCATTCTGCGCAAACGAGCTTCAGAAGCCAAACCAATTTCATGCGACATTGGCGTTAATCTGAAATCTGCATTATCTTGACGCAACAATGTTCTATACTCTGCCCTTGATGTAAACATACGATAAGGTTCTTCCGTTCCTTTCGTAATCAAGTCGTCAATCAATACACCAATATAAGCTTCATCACGTTTTAAAATTAATGGTGCTTTTTCATGCACTTTTAAATGCGCATTTATTCCAGCCATCAAACCTTGCGAAGCTGCTTCTTCATATCCTGTAGTTCCGTTAATCTGTCCGGCAAAATATAAACCTTCAACCAACTTAGTTTCCAAAGTGTGTTTTAATTGCGTCGGCGGAAAATAATCATATTCGATTGCATAACCCGGACGGAAGAATTTCACTTTCTCAAATCCAACAACAGAACGCAATGCCTTAAACTGAATATCCTCCGGAAGCGAAGTTGAAAATCCGTTCACATAAACCTCACAAGTATTCCAACCTTCCGGCTCTACAAATAATTGGTGACGTTCTTTATCAGCAAAACGATTAATCTTATCTTCTATCGAAGGACAATATCTTGGACCAAGACTTTTGATCCTTCCGTTGAACATTGGCGAGCGATCAAAACCTTCTCTCAAAATATCGTGAACATCCAATGACGTGTACGTCATGTGACAAGATCTTTGATGCGTCAAAGGAGTTGTCAAATCAGAATAAGAAAACTTATCCGGCTTTGCATCTCCCTTTTCTTCGTTCATTTTCGAATAGTCCAAAGAACGTCCATCAACACGTGGTGGCGTTCCTGTTTTCATTCTTCCAGATTCAAATCCAGCTTTAACCAAATCTTCGGTAATTCCGGTTGCTGCACTTTCACCAGCTCGTCCCCCACCGAATTGTTTTTCTCCAATATGAATCAAACCATTCAGAAAAGTTCCGTTTGTCAAAACAACAGATTTAGATCTGATCTCCACTCCTAACGAAGTTTTGATTCCCTTTATCTTTCCATCCTCGATAATCAAACCTTTTACCATCTCTTGGTAGAAATCCAAATTTGGAGTTCCCTCCAACATCATTCTCCATTCCTCAGCAAAACGCATTCGATCACTTTGAACTCTCGGCGACCACATCGCAGGTCCTTTTGATTTATTCAACATCTTGAATTGAATTGCGGTTCGGTCAGAAACAATTCCTGAGTATCCGCCCAACGCATCAATCTCACGCACAATTTGTCCTTTTGCAATTCCTCCCATCGCTGGGTTGCAAGACATCTGCGCAATGTTCTGCAGGCTCATTGTAACCAATAAAGTTTTTGATCCTAAATTTGCGGCCGCTGCCGCGGCTTCAGATCCAGCATGACCTGCACCAACTACAATAACATCGTATTCTTCTAAAAACATTTTGTTTTATTATTCTCTGGAAACCGTTTAAGACGGTTCTCAGAATTAACTTTATATTTTTTTTGTTCCACGTGGAACGGCGCACTTGCACCAATAGTCATTTTTTAAATTTCAAACGCCCATTTAGAACTCAAAATTTCAACTTCAAAAACATACGCTGTTCCACGTGGAACAGCAGCTATAAGTTTTAAAATTTCGAATCGTTGCCTCAAACTGTTCCACGTGAAACAAATTTCTTCTGTAAATTCCAAACTAGAATCTTCAACACTGTTCATGTTCCACGTGAAACATTCTCAGTTCTTTTTAAAACGATACACTTTGTTTGTGTTCCACGTGAAACATTATCATCTTCAACTTTCAAAATAAACTTTAAACTAACGTTCCACGTGAAACATTCATGCCTAATATTTAAAATAAATCACTAATTGTTTCACGTGAAACAATTGGAATTTGGAATTTAAAAATTTGGAATTTGTTTTTATCTATTGTTCCACGTGAAACATCGCAATCTTCTCATCTTCTTTTGAACGCATAAGTTCAGCATCAGCATCAGACTTATCTTTGTAACCGCAGTAATGTAATATACCGTGAGCAAGAACACGCTTAATTTCTTCTTCAAAAGAAACATTAAAATCCTTAGCATTATCTTCTACTCTTTCTACAGAAACAAAAATATCCCCGTTAAGTTCATTTCCAACTGTGTAATCAAAACTGATAATATCAGTTAGAGTATCGTGATTTAGATATTCTACATTTATCTTATGAAGATATTCATCATCACAAAAAATGTAATTTATCTCTCCTTCGTTTTTATTTTCAGAAACTATTACAGCACTTAACCAATCTGCAAAGGCTTGTTCGTTGTCTAAAGTAAATTCGGTTTCGTAATTAAAATTGATCATTTTGTATTAAAATATTCTTGAACTTTTTGATTAAAATTCGAGCGCAAAGGTAGTGATTGTCTATTTAAAATCTCTACACTGTTTAAATAATCCAATAACGAGCTTGGCAACGCATTCGTTTTATTAGAAAACTCAGCCTTATTAGTTTCAGATTGACGCTTGGTATCTTGCCCTTGTTGCTGAACTGCATTGTTTAATTTTAATAATTCTTGTTGAATATTTAGAATACGCTGCAAGTTCTCATTCTTAAAACCTTTATTTAAAAGTTGTTTTTCAGAAGCTTTCATTTGATCGATTACAGATTTACCCTGAGAATCTAAACCTTGTTTTGCTAATTCCTTTTGCAATGCTTCACGAAGTTTTACTTGTTCCTTGTAGATTTCCATGATAGCTTCAGCATCCCCTTCTCCATCATTCCCGTCTTTACTTTCATTTCCTTTTCCACCGCTTTTGTTTCCTTGTCGATTTTTACCATCTCCACTTTTTCCCTCACCGTTCTTTCCTTGTCCATCTTTACCCTGACCATCTTTTCCTTCGCCTGGTTTGTCCCCAGGTTTGTCTCCCGGTTTATCGCCAGATTTTATTCCTGCCTTCATTTTATCACCCAGACCTTTTTGTTTCTGAATAATATCCGGCAATTGCATACCTTGTCCGTCTCCTGGTTTTGGTTTTCCAGATCCTGGTTTAGACATAGACATTTGCATATTGTTTAATAAATCACTTAGAAAATCTGCTAATTTATTTGCAGATGAAACAGCATATTGCTGGTGTGAAACTCCTTTAGGAACCTGAACATCGCTTAAGCTTTCAATAGCTTTATCAACATTATATTGAACATTACCAATTTCTTTAGTTACATCTTCTGCAATTTTTGGATTACGAAGAGACATTGCAAACAAACTATCATCGACATATTTAAACTGCTGTTTCAAATTCTGCTGAACTTTAATGTTCTTTGTATAAGCAGAAGATCCCAATTTCATAGATTTAAATTGTTTCATAACATCTTCCTCTGACAAAGAAAAAGCCAAAAGATTATCCAGAACCTGACGAAGCATCGCAACATCTTCCTCTAACTGATCCTGCTCTCCACCTTCCATACTAGAATCCATTTGTTCTGCCATACTTTTCATTTTCTTAGCAGCACTTTTTTGCTTTGGCTTAGCCGAAGAAGAATTCTTTTTACCTAATTCTTCAGAAGCTTTTTCTAAATCATTCTTTAAATCTTTTTCTTTAGAAGCATCAGAAGGAATATCCAATGGAGATTTTAACGTCTTGTTTTCGTCTTTCAAATCTTTTAAATCCTCTTGAATTTTATCAAATGCTTTGTTGATATCTTCCTGTTTGTCCTGAGTATTTTCTTTATCTTTATCCGAAAGCTGTTCTTGTTGGTCTGCTAACTTCTTTAATTTATCTGCAACTTGTTCTGTTTTTTTAGAAACATAAAAACGTTTTGTAAGTTCGACTAATTGTTCAAGGTTACGAGATTGGTTTTTACTGATCTGTTTGAACTTTTCCATTTTATCAAACAACTCTTCACTATTCAATTTGTCGTTTAAGTTCTTCAACTCATCCATTAACTTCTGATTCTTTTCTAAATCTTTCTCCGCATTATCCAAACGCTTTTGCAAATCATCAGCAGTTTTGTCCTTCTTCTCAGACTGAAACTTATCTAAATTCTTATTCATTTTCTCTGCAAACTGCTTCATCAATTCGTCTTGCTGTTTCTGACGTTTGATAAAATCATTTACTTTTTGCTGATCTTTGAACTCTAAATTATCTTTCTCTTTTCCGGCTTTCTGAATCTTATCCATCTCTGAGAATTGTTTGGTTTGATTCTTCAAAGACTTTTCTAAACTATTGATATTATCATTTTGCTGTTGCAATTCCATATCATGAATCTCATCAGTAGTTGAAACTCGATCAGAAAAAACAGAAGACTTTGTACTCTTAAATCCATGAGGTGCATCGTTATCAAAAACCTCAAAATAGTACTCATAAGATACTCCTTCTTGTACAGCCAGATTGCTTGGAAAATTAAAAACAAACTGATCAAATACTCCAGACTTCACAGGTATCGTTCCTCGCTTTGCAGTATTTGGTTTGTTATGTTCATAGTACACAACCTGCAATTTAGATAAACCATAATCATCACCTAGTCTGCCTAAAACATAATTCTTATCTAACTTTAAACTATCCGGTGCAGGACTTACGCTGATTGTTGGATGCTGATCTCTGATAACTGAGAGCTGATAATCCAGTTTTTCGTAGTTTTTCACCTTATTATTCGAGGTAAGAATTTGATATTCTGTATTTTGACTGATGTTTTTAGCCAATTTAAACTCATTTTCAGATTTATTGAACTTAAAAGTTGCCTTTTCATCCTTCCAAACAATCTCCTGAGTCGATTGTGTATTCATTTTCCAGGTCACCAAAGTTCCTTCCGGTACAATTGCATTTCCGGTTCCCTGAATGGTTTCAGATTTTTTCTTTAGATAAGAGGGAAAGTTCAACACCATTTCGAAATTGGCAATTGATGGAACTGTAATAACTTTCAATTCATATTCATCAGATGAAACCGAATTTCCCTCAAAAGAAAACGAAACATTTTCTACAGGTTTTTCAATCTTGAATTCAAACTTTCCCGCTTGAGATGATTCCATAAAATAACTTTCGTTACCAATATGAATCATTACATTCTCCGGAACAACATTTCCAACAGATTCCATTTTGATAACGAAATCTTTATTTTGTTCTGTTTGCAAATTCTGATTTAGGACCACAAATTTAAAAGGAGCCGGAGGCAAAAATGTCGCATTAAAATGCACTACTCTATTTAAACTTTGAGAAATTATATTGCTGTTTCCCGAAATATAAAACACCGCAAAAAGTAAAACCGGAACTATTGCCAATGGTAAATACTTCTTATTCGTTTTAAAATTGATAGCATTTCCAAATGGAATTGGCTGCAATGAATTTGCTTTTTGCTCTATCGAAGCCAACATCAATTCAGAACTTTCTGCCGAATTCTCAGAAGCTGACAATTGCAAAAAGTTCGTAAGCTTATCACTTACCTCTGTAAAATGCTCTCCAATAATTTTGGAAGCCTGATTATAATCGATTCCTTTTTGAAGTTTGAACAACTTAAAAATTGGAAAAAGAATAAATCGGAACAAAAGAAAAACTTCTACACCTATAAATAACCAAAACAAAAAGGTTCTTCCTAATGGTTTCAACCAAAGAAAATACTCAATAAAAAGCGTAAATAGAAAATACAATAACCCAAATCCAATAAAAAGGAGTCCTCCTTTTATCAATTCGTTGGTATAATATTTCTTTATAAATGCTTCAAGCTTTAGATATATTGCAGATGTTGTTTTCAAAGTGATTCTCTTTTATTTATAACCCATAAAAGTACTAATTATAGCAATTCAAATTCCAAAAAATAAATTCCAAATCCCAACTTCAACTTTACCTTGTAATTTGGAATTTTAAAAAATTGGAATTTATCTAAAGTTGTATCTTTGCATCAAAATTTAAACAAATGTCAAAGCAAGTTCGTGTGCGTTTTGCACCAAGTCCAACAGGACCTTTACATATTGGCGGAGTTCGTACTGCCCTATTTAATTATTTATTTGCCAAAAAAAACAATGGTGTTTTTTATTTAAGAATTGAAGATACAGATCAGACTCGTTTTGTTCCAGGTGCCGAAGCTTATATAATGGAAGCACTAGAATGGTTAGGAATTGCTCCTGAAGAAACCGTTGGAAAAAATGAAAAATTCGGTCCATACAGACAAAGTGATCGTAAAGAAATTTACCAATCTTATGCTGATCAATTGATCAATTCAGGTTGGGCATATTATGCTTTTGATACTCCTGAAGCTTTGGATGCACATAGAAAACAACACGAAGCCGAAGGAAAAACATTTATTTACAACCATCACAATCGTGAAAAGTTAGATACTTCCCTAGTAATTTCTGCTGATGAAGTTGCTAAAAGAATTGCAAATGGAGAACATTATGTTATCCGTTTTAAAACGCCGGTTGATGAAACTTTACATTTGAAAGATATTATTCGTGGTGATGTAAAATTTGAAACGAATCTTCTTGATGATAAAGTATTATTCAAAAGTGACGGTATGCCAACCTACCATTTAGCGAATATTGTCGATGATCATTTGATGGAAACTTCACATGTAATTCGTGGTGAAGAATGGTTGCCTTCTATGCCTCTTCACGTTTTATTATACAGAGCTTTTGGTTGGGATGCTCCGGAATTTGCGCATTTACCTTTGATTTTAAAACCAATTGGAAACGGAAAATTATCTAAAAGAGACGGTGATAAATTAGGATTTCCTGTGTTCCCGTTAGAATGGAAAACTGAAGAAGGAATTTCATCAGGTTACAGAGAGAAAGGATTTTTTCCGGAAGCGGTTATAAACTTTCTTGCTTTGTTAGGTTGGAATGACGGAACTGACAAAGAATTATTTTCATTGGAAGAATTAGTAGAGTCTTTTGACTTGAACAGAGTTCATAAATCGGGAGCTAAATTTGATCCGGAGAAAAACAAATGGTTCAATCACCAATATTTAATCAAACAAAATGATGCTGATTTAGCGAAAGACTTCACTCCTATTCTAGTTGAAAAAGGTATTAATATTTCTAAATTTGACGTTACAAGAATCGTTTCTTTGATTAAAGAACGTGCTCATTTCGTTTCTGAATTTTGGGATTTGACTGATTTCTTTTTCCAGGCTCCAACATCTTATGATGAAAAAGCAAGCAAAAACTGGAAGGAAGAAACGCCGGCTTTAATGCAGGAATTGATTTCAACTCTGGAATATATTGATGGATTTGATTCGGCAAATATAGAAGCAATCGTAAAAGATTGGTTAACTAAAAACGAAATTGGAATGGGCAAAGTAATGCAGCCTTTCCGTTTGAGTTTGGTTGGAGCACTAAAAGGCCCTCACCTATTTGACATTGTTGAAATCATAGGAAAAGAAGAAACTATCTCTAGAATTCAGAAAGCAATTGCAACTTTATAAAAACAAAAAAGCTCCCAAATTTGGGAGCTTTTTTTTATATAATTTTTAAATCTGCCATGACTTTAAATTCGCCTTCCGTTAATTGGTTTGACATATTCGCTCCCCAATTCATAGCTCCCGGCATATATAACCAAAGGATTTCGTTTGTTTCACAATCTACTATAATTTTAAAATATACTATAGTAGAAAACGAAACGAATGGTGCATTCGATTTAACAATTCCATAAGGAGCTGTATACACAACAGCAGTATTTTTAGATTTGTTAACAAGCGCATCGTTCAATTCAGATTCTGGTACAAACTTTAAATCTCCACCGTAATTTTTTATGGCAGCTTCTTTTGTTCTACCCTTCGCCAACATATTATCTTCTACTAATAATGTTTTTCCTTTTAATCTAGAAACATTTTCTTTAGCCATTTTTTCAGCATACTTGTCAAAATTTAAAACTTTATCATTAGTAATAATCCAATCTACATTCGCTTGTAAAATTGTTAAGGCATATTTATAATCAGCTTCAGATAAAGACTTATCATTATTTAAATTTCGGGATGGTAAATAAATCTTGGAATCTGTTTTAATAATATTACTTTCTATTCTTGTAAATGCTATCGCAGGAACATTTTGATTTGTTTTAACTCCCCAGTAACCTTTATCATTCAATTGAACTAATCTTAAAATAGCATACGATTTATTCTTAGCTTTTTGTAAAGCTTTAATTTCAGTACTTGTTTTAAATTCCATTTGATTAGTGAATGTCCAATATTTTTGGGCATAAACTTTAAAATCTCTATTAAAGTCAACTATAAACTTTTTGTAATCCGCTAACTCTTCAGCTTTCTTTGGTTTATCCAGTTTCTTTAAAACATCTTCATCTTCTTCAATAATTTCAACAAGTAAAGGGCGTGTTTTTAATTGTTTTAATTCATCAGGATCTGCATAAAAACTCACATTAATCTGGGCTTTCGAAACGAAAGACGTTAATAGTAAAAAATAAAATACAATTTTTTTCATAAATTTTGTTTTGGTTAAATTTTAAACCAAAAATAGAATAAATTTTAACAAATAAAATCTTCTAAAGAAATTATTATATAATGAATGTCTTTATATTATTCGTATTTTTAAAAATTAATAAAAACTAAATTAATATCATCATGGGTACAGCATTTATTATTCTAATAGTCTTCGGATTATTTATTTTAATGTCTTCGTTCTTTACTGTTAAACAACAATCATCAGTAGTTATAGAACGATTTGGGAAATTTCACAGTGTTAGAAATTCAGGATTACAATTAAAAATTCCGTTGGTAGACAGATTGGCCGGACGTGTAAATCTTAAAATTCAACAACTTGATGTTATCATCGAAACCAAAACTAAAGACAACGTTTTTATCAAAATGAAAGTTTCAGTTCAGTTTAAAGTGATACAGGAAAAAGTATATGATGCTTTTTATAAACTCGAATATCCACACGATCAGATTACTGCCTATGTATTTGATGTTGTTCGTGCCGAAGTTCCAAAGCTAAAATTGGATGACGTTTTTGAAAGAAAAGATGATATCGCAATTGCAGTAAAAAGAGAATTGAACGAAGCAATGACAACTTACGGATATGATATAATCAATACTTTAGTAACTGATATTGATCCGGATATCCAAGTGAAAAATGCCATGAACAGAATCAATGCCGCTGACAGAGAAAAAACTGCAGCTGAATTTGAAGCTGAAAGTTCAAGAATCAGAATCGTTGCAAAAGCAAAAGCTGAAGCTGAAAGTAAACGTTTACAAGGTCAGGGTATTGCAGATCAACGTCGTGAAATTGCAAGAGGTTTAGTAGAAAGTGTTGAAGTTTTGAATAATGTTGGAATTAATTCTCAGGAAGCTTCCGCCTTAATTGTAGTTACTCAACATTATGATACGCTGCAAGCTATTGGTGCTGATGCAAATTCTAACTTAATTTTGTTACCAAATTCTCCACAAGCCGGAAGCGATATGTTGAATAATATGGTTGCATCGTTTACAGCATCCAATCAAGTTGGTGAAATGATGAAGAAAAACAATAAAAAAATTGTGAAACCAAAACCAATTGAACCTCAATCTGGTTATGAAGATGACATATTACCTGAAGTAAAATAATTATAGAAAACGAAAAAGAGGCTTAATTGCCTCTTTTTTTATTGATAAACCAATTGATAATATACGGTAAAATTGATTGCAAAACCTGTGGATATGATCTGGTGAAGTAATCTTTATAGGAAGAAAAAACGCCACTAACGATACTTTGTGGTGTAATAGATTCTTTAGTTCTCTGAAAACTTAAAACCAATTTTTGATAATTAATCTCTTTTTCTAATTTGAGAATTTCTAAATCTCTTTCGATTTCTGCGTATGATGAGTATTTTTTAGTTTCCATAATTAGTCGTTAAAAAAGATTTCTGAAAATTTTTCCAATATAGGACCTTCAACAACTTTATCTTTTAAGAAGAAAAGTAAAATTGTAAATACTAAGTAGATCCCTCCTACTGTTAAAAAACCAAGTGCAGTACTTTCAAATAAAGATCCAAAAGCATACGCTGCGGCAAAAGATCCAAAAATCATAACCATACTAAAACACAATAAAATCAATGTGAACTTAAAAATTAAAGTTGTTGATTTCATGGCAACCTTAAAACCCCAAAGTTTATAATACGCTAAATGACTGTCCAGATAAACCTTAGMCTGATCCTGAATATTTTCAGTGTTTTCTTTTAATTCTTCAAAAGCCATAATTGTAATTTTAATTAAAAAAAGAAGCACAAAACTCCTGATTAAACAATTGTATACTGATTACTTTAAAATTAAAATAATCTTCCCAATCATTAAAATCACATTGAGCTTTGTGCTTCCTGTATTATTATTTTTGAAGTTTAGCGTTTTGTGCTTTTAAATCAGCCAGTTTAGATTCCAAAAAACTGATTACCTCTTCTGTTTTATAACTCATATTTGAAAGTAATTCTCCATAAGTTCCATCTAAATTTTCTTTTGCATGTGTAAATTTTTCACGTAACACTTCAGAACTTGCCGAAAGTGAATCTTTCAAATTGTGGGTTGCATCATCTAAACCTTCTTTAAGTTTAGCACGAGTTTTAGATCCTTTGTCAGGAGCAAATAAAATTCCGATTGCTGCACCAGCGGCGGCAGCACCTAAAATTGCTGCTACAGTATTTAAGTTCTTTGACATAATAATTAAATTTAAATGATTAATAAAGGTACTCTTTTTTTAAATTATAAAATGGTGACTAAATATTATTTAATAAAATTTAACACTAAATTTAATACACATAAGCTATTGCTTCATATTTTCCATCTGCCTTTTCAATAATGCTAACAAACGGATATCCACTTGAAGCCAATTGTGTTTTGATTCTCAAAGCAGTACTTTTTTGATTTGCAATTGGCGGTTCCCCTTTTGTCCTGGTCGAGACGCCCGAAAAATTAGCAGCTTGTTTTAAACCTATTGTCTTTTCCTGAGGTAAAACGGTAACGAATTTATAATCTGATTTTGAATCTACTATTACTTTATCAGATATTTTTTTTGTCTGATTGGTTTGTTTATTGGTTAATTCTGAAACAGCATATTTGCTAATTTTATGTTCTTCTGCACTTCCGATAAAAGAATAATAAACCAAATCATTTTCCAGTTTAATAAAATTAACATCAAGCTGTTCACCATTATGTTTTGTAATTTGATGTGTTTGAGAAATTGCAATATTTGCAAATAAAATAGATAGCGTAAAAATGATACTTTTCATAAGTAAAATAAATTTAAAATTTTTGAATTGTTTATAGCCAAAGATGAAAATCAAAATTTGAAACTATCAGCAAAAAAAAAATTCTATGATATTTGACCATTATGAAATCATCCTAAAAAATACTTTTACGCTGAAGTATTATCAAAATCAATTCACAATAAAAATTGGAACATAAAACAATTGATAAGAATTCGTACTTAGAATTAAAACAAAAGTCAAAAACTATTTATTTTTAAACTTTAGTAAAACTCACTTTCGATTCTCAACTTTCATTTCAAATTATTGAAAAAACAATTTCAAATTTGACAGTTGCATAAAAATAGCAACTTTATAAACAATTGTATGTTAATAACCCGTTAAACTGAGAAAAATAACGTCTAAAACTTAAATAAAGACTTAAAATCAACTATTATTCAAAAGATGAGTTAAGAGATGGAAGAAATGAAATTATACCTTAAAATCAATCTATTGAAGTTACTTTTAATCAAAAACATCTATTAAAATTAACTTTAAAATAGATTTTATAAATAATAAATTAAATGCTTTAAATATTAAAAATCGATCATTAAAATTGATATTATACTTTATCTCTATCTTTTGAGTAAAATTTTCAATTTTCCATCCAAATTTTAATCGAATTTATAAAACGAATGAAATTCTCAACTTTATAAACAATCCGTTGTTAATAAACTCAAAAACGCACTAAAACGAAGCCTAAAACTAAAATAAAGCTTTATTTTTAACGACTATCTGAAAGATGAGTTAAGAGGTGGAAGAAATGATTTTTTACCTTACAATTAATTTATGAAGGTCACTTTTGATCTAAAAAATTTATAAAATTTAAGTTTTCAATAGAAAATATAAATAATAAAAAAAGCGCTCATAAAAAGCGCTTTTCAATAGATTGTAATGATATTATTTTTGTGCTAATTCGGCAAGAATTTCAATTTCTCTTTCCGAAGCATTTTTTGGTGGATTTGAATTCAATTTTAAAATTTCTTCTTCAAATTGATTTCTGAAACTTTCATTTTCCAAATCTCTTAAATTTAAAAGTGCTTTTGATCGAACATAAGTCGATTCACTTCTAAGAGACATTGTATATAATTTTTTAATATCGTCTTCTTCAAAATCAACAGACTTCAAGATTGAATATTTCAAAATAAATTGAGCAAACAACAATGAACCTTTATTATTGTTAATATTTTTCTTTAATGAATTTTGTAATAAAGAAAAACTAGAAACATTTTTAATGCTCTCCCCTATTGCACTTTCAATTGCAATACGTTCCGGTTTTGTTTCAACTTTAAAATATTTATTGATATCTTTTAAAGAATTATTTATACTATTTTCTTCCTTCTTACCCTTTTCTTCCCATGCATCTTTTAGTCCAACAGTTTTGTTAAACACTAGATTTGAAGCAGTTGAATCTTTATCAACAGTAAAATAACCTAAACGTTGAAACTGAAATTTATCTTCGTTTTGAGCTGTTGATAAACTTGGTTCAACAAATCCTTTGATAACTTCTAATGAGTTTGGATTGACAAAATCTAAGAAATTTTTCTCCTTATAACTGTCCGGTGCTTCATCTGTAAACAAACGATCGTACATACGAACTTCTGCTTCAACTGCATGAGAAATAGAAACCCAATGTAAGGTTCCGGACACTTTTCTTTGACTTGCTTCTGTCCCACTTCCGCTCAAAGAATCCGTATCATAAGTTACATGAATCTCTGTGATATTTCCTTCTGAATCTTTTATAACACTTTCTCCTTTAATGATATAAGCATTTTTAAGACGTACTTCTTTTCCTAAAGTCAAACGGAAAAATTTAGCCGGAGCTTCTTCCAGAAAGTCTTCTCTTTCTATATATAATTCTTTAGAAAATGGTACTTTTCTGAAACCTGCATTCTCATCTTCCTGATTATTTTCTGCTTCCAACCACTCCTCTTTTCCTTCAGGATAATTTGTAATTACCAACTTTACAGGATCTAAAACAGCCATTACACGAGGTGCAATTTTGTTCAAATCTTCACGAATACAAAATTCTAAAACGGATACATTTATCAAATTATCACGTTTTGCAATACCAATTGTATTGGCAAAATTACGCAATGAAGCAGCTGTATAACCACGTCTTCTTAATCCTGAAATTGTTGACATTCTAGGATCATCCCAACCGCTAACATGCTTTTCCTTAACTAGTTGTTGTAATTTTCTTTTGCTAACAACAGTATGTGATAAGTTACGTCTGGCAAATTCTCTTTGTTTTGGACGTAGTTTATCATCCTCTAAAATTTGGTCTAAAAACCAATCATATAATTCACGGTGAGGCAAAAATTCAAGTGTACAAAAGGAGTGTGAAATCTCCTCTAAATAATCACTTTGCCCATGTGCCCAATCGTACATTGGATAAATTTTCCAATCATCTCCAGTTCTATGATGATGTCTGTGCAAAATCCTGTACATGATAGGATCACGCATCAACATATTGGTAGATTTCATGTCTATTTTTGCACGAAGAATATGAGTTCCAGCTTCAAATTCACCGTTTTTCATTCTTTCGAATAAGTCTAAATTTTCTTCTACAGAACGATTTCTATATGGACTATCTGTTCCAACAGTAGATGGAGTTCCTTTTTGAATTGCCATATCTTCTGAAGATTGACTATCAACATAAGCTTTATCTTTTTTAATCAATAAAACTGCCCAATCATACAATTGTTGAAAATAATCTGAAGCATAACGTTCTTCTGCCCAGGTATATCCCAGCCATTCAACATCTTTTTTAATAGCATCTACAAATTCCTGTTCTTCTTTTTCCGGATTGGTATCATCAAAACGTAAATTTACAGGAGATTGATAATCAAGTCCTAAACCAAAATTTAATGCGATAGAACTTGCATGACCAATGTGTAAATACCCATTTGGTTCTGGTGGAAAACGAAAATGAAGCTTACTTTGTGAAAGACCTGATTTAAGATCTTCTTCTATGATTTGTTCAATAAAATTGAGTGATTTCTCTTCTGATGCCATTATTTTATAGTAATTTTAGCAAAGATAAAAAAGTTTACAGTTTTCGGTTTACAGTTTACAGTTTTCTTTAGAAACTTCTCAGTAAACCTGAAACTTAATTTATTAGTACTTTTGTATAAATATTGAAAGTTATGAGACAATTAACTGTTACAATTCCAGACGATTTTTACGAAACTTTTGTTAGTTTTTTCAAACATATTCCTGATGTTTCTATAGACGAAAACACTGCGAATGAAGTTCCGTTATGGCAACAAGAAATGGTTTTAGAACGTATGAAAAATGCTAAACCAGAGGATTTTATAAGTTGGGAAGAATCTAAAAAAAGACTTAATGCTAAATGGAATAAATAAATGTATGAAATAATTATTCTTGTAAGAGCTGATTTAGAAGCAGATGAAATCGCTGAATATTATGAATCTTTATCTAATGGCTTAGGTACAAAGTTCTTCAATGAATATCAAGATTATGTAGAAACTTTAAAAACGTTTCCTTTTTTCGAAGAAAAATATAATACTGTTCGCATCTTACCTTTAAAAAAATTTCCTTACTCAGTTCATTTCACTGTAAATGAAAACGAAAAATCAGTTTCAGTATACGCTGTAACATCAAATCACCAAGATCCAAACAATACAAGAATAAAATTATAAAAATGGGTATTATAAAACTAAAAAACATTCGAACTTTTTCCTACCACGGATGTTTAATTGAAGAAGGAAAAATTGGATCTGATTACACAGTAGATCTAAAAATTAAAGCTAGTTTACAAAAATCAGCTCAAACTGATCACTTATTAGACACGGTTGATTATGTACATTTAAACAAAATTGTTGAAGAAGAAATGGCAATTCGTTCGCATTTATTAGAACATGTTGCTAAAAGAATCAATATTCGCGTCCTTGCAGAGATCGAAAGTGTAGAAAAAACAACAGTTTGGGTTTCTAAAATAAATCCACCTATAGGTGGTGATGTTGAAACAGTTACTATAAAAATGACAGAAAAAAGAAAGTAAATCTTTAAAATAAAATGGTAAATTTTTAAAATACTTACTTTTAAAGTTTTGAAATTTAAAGATTTTAGTTACTTTTGCCATCCGTTCAACTACGGCGTCGTGGCCGAGCGGCTAGGCTGGGCTCTGCAAAAGCTCCTACTCCGGTTCGAATCCGGACGATGCCTCAAAAAGAGATACAGAAATGTGTCTCTTTTTTTTTGTGCTTAATTTTTTCGCAATATTGTCCTTGCGAGGAACGAAGCAATCTCACTAAATTAGGGATGAATTTTACCGCAAAGGGCCCTAAGATTTTTAAAAGTATGGTTTTATAAAAACACAAAGTTCGCAAAGCTGGTTCAACACAAAGCTTTGTGAACTTTGTGTTTACTATACGTTACGAGAGATAAAAAAACTTTGCGCCCTTTGCGGTAAAATTATTTACAATACAGATAAGCTTTACGGATAATTGTTCGGGGATTTTTCGTTCCTCAAAAAGACAAACTGCACGTTAATTACTAGATGTGATTGCTTCGTTCCTCGCGAGGACACACAGGACTAAAATTTTGTCAAAATCTTAAACATAAAAAAACCTCTCAAATCGAGAGGTTCTGCAATATATTTTCAGTTGTTAACAACTACTTTTCAATCTTCTCAAAGGCATTCCTAACCATTTCTTTTTCTTTTGGAAACCAACCCTGAACCATTAATACAACTCCAAAAACCATTAAAACAATACTAATTCCTTTTTTGATTTTTAAAATGTTAGTTGGTGTCATTTTAGATTTTAACTGTTTGGCTAATAATATCTTAATACAATCTACAACTAAATAAGTAATAATAACTGCAGCAAAAAAAGTAAACATTCTTGAATTCTGCATCTCTAATTTTGGTCCTACAGAAATGATAACTGCCAACCAAAAACCAAGAACTCCAATGTTAATAACGTTCAGTAAAAACCCTTTTACAAATAAACTTCCATAGTTTCTTTTGATAATATCGCGATCTATTTCTTCGTCATCAATTTTTTCTTCATTTTTCAATCTTACAAAAGAAATAATACCATAAGCGAGCATAATAATTCCACCAAAAATAAAGAGTGCCGGTTTATCTTTTAAACTCTGAATAAGTCTGTAACTTCCTAAATAGGCAATTGCTATAAAAAAAATATCACCTAATACTACTCCAAGATCAAAGACAATTGCAGCTCTGAATCCTTTTGTAATACTGGTTTCTAATAGTATAAAAAATACTGGACCTACCATAAAACTTAAAAAAAGTCCCCACGGCAGTCCAGCCAAAATATCATTTATCATTCAAATACGATTTGTTATTTTACTTCTTCGATTTTACCTCCAAAGACTGTTTTTTGATTAATTTGTTTCGGTTTTCCATAAATGTAAATAGAGCCTCCTGCGCTTACTTTTGCATCTACAAGAGTAGAAGCATTCACATCTGCTTTTCCTCCCGCAGAAACACTTACAGTAGTTTGAGATGTGATTAATTTACTAGCTAATAAATATCCGCCAGCTCCTAAACTTGCATCCTGATTTGCTGCTTTACCGTACAAAGTTATAGAACCTCCTGAAACTGAACTAACTTTTAGTTTATCAACATCTAAATTAGCATCAATTGTTGCGCCTTCCTGAGCGCTTACTTTAAATGAAGTCGCTTTTATAGCTTCTGTACTTGTCACATTAGCACCTTCGTTAACATCTATAAGTTCTAAATGTTTGTAATATACTGTGATATCCAAATCATTTCCTGATAATAATTTTGGAAAAGGCATTCTTAATTTTAATAAACCTTTCTTGTTAACAACTTCAACTTCTGATTCACGTGCACCTTTAATTACAATCTTATTCTCTGACGATTGAATTAATTTTACACTTAATTTATCAAAAACTTTAACGGAATCAAAATCACCTAAATCTTTGGTAACCTGGCCAAAAGACATCTGAACAAATAAAATTGCCGCACCTATAATTAACTTTTTCATACTTTTATTTTTAAAATTAAACCTTTATTCTGCTCGTCGCAAAAAATGAAAATCCAGTTGTTTTTTCACTAAATCAGCATTTTTTACTTTTACATAAATTTCATCTCCTAATTGTAAAATACTATTTGAAGTAGCTCCAACCAAAGCATATTGCTTTTCATCGAAAGTGTAGTAATCATCTTTTATTTCTCTGATTCTTACCATTCCTTCGCATTTGTTAGAAACAATTTCAACATAAATTCCCCATTCCGTAACTCCTGAAATAACTCCAAGAAATTCTTCGTCCTGATGATCCTGCATGTATTTAACCTGCATGTATTTAATACTGTCACGTTCAGCATTAGTTGCTAAACTTTCCATATTCGAACAATGTAAACACTTCGTTTCATAAACTTCTTCATCTACAGAAGCGCCATTATCTAAATAATATTGAAGCAAACGATGTACCATAACGTCCGGATAACGACGAATTGGCGAAGTAAAATGACTGTAATAATCAAAAGCTAATCCGTAATGACCAATATTCTCTGTCGAATACTTGGCTTTACTCATACTTCTAATCGCAAGAGTATCAATTAAGTTTTGCTCTTTTTTTCCATTTACTTCTTCCATTAATGCATTCAAAGACTTCGAAATATCTCCTTTGTTACGGAAATCTATTTTATAACCAAATTTAGCAATTACGGTTTGCATCGCAATTAATTTGTCTTCGTTTGGTTCATCGTGAATCCTGTAAACAAATGTTTTCTTTTGTTTTCCAATGTATTCAGCCACTTTTCTGTTGGCTAAAAGCATGAATTCTTCAATCAGATGATTCGCATCTTTTGAAACTTTAAAATAAACTCCTTCAGGTTCTCCTTGTTCATCTAAGTTGAATTTTACTTCGACTTTATCAAAAGAAATAGCACCATTTGCCATTCTTTTTCTTCTTAGAATCTTAGCTAATTCATCTAATTTTAAAGTTGCCTGAACAATTTCGTCTGAAACTAAATAAGCACTTCCGGTAATTGAAATATCAACCGGAATCGTATGATCTTTTGTTTCAATGATATATTGTGCTTCTTCATAAGCAAATCGCTGATCGGAATAAATTACAGTTCTTCCAAACCATTGGTTGATAACTTGTGCAGTTGGAGAAACTTCGAATATTGCTGAGAATGTATATTTCTCTTCGTTAGGGCGCAATGAACACGCAAAATTAGACAATACTTCCGGAAGCATTGGCACTACTCTATCAACCAAATAAACAGAAGTTGCACGTTGATAAGCTTCATCATCAAGGATTGTTCCTTCTTCAAGATAATACGAAACATCGGCAATGTGAATTCCAATTTCGAAATTTCCGTTCTCTAACTTTTTGAAAGACAAAGCATCATCAAAATCTTTTGCATCTTTTGGATCTATCGTAAACGTAAGTGTATCACGCATATCACGACGTTTTGCAATCTCTGATTCCTGAATCGAAGTATCTATTTTTTGAGCATAAACCTCTACTTCTACCGGAAAATCTGCCGGTAAACCGTATTCAGCAAGAATTGCATGAATCTCAGTATTATGTTCTCCTGGTTTCCCTAAAACTCTAATTACAGATCCAAAAGGACTATCAGCTCTTTTTGGCCAATCTTCAATAGTAACTAAAACAACGTCACCATTTTCTGCTTCTCCAATTTTATCTTTTGGAATAAAAATATCAGTGTACATCTTAGGGTTTGCAGTAGACACAAAAGCAAAATTTGCCTGAATATCAATTACGCCCACAAACTCTGTTTTATTTCTTTCTACAACTTCAATTACTTCACCTTCAGGTCTTTTTCCTTTTCTTCTGTTGTAAACATAAACTTTTACTTTGTCTTTATCCAACGCACGATTCAAGTTATTGGTTGGAATAAAAACGTCTTCGCTAAAATCAGGACAAATAAAATATGCCGTTTTTCTGCTGGTCATATCAATTGTTCCTTCGTAATAATCCTGACTCTCTGCTTTTACTAAATATTTACCCGGTTCTGATTCTATAATTTTCTTTGAAGCTGCCAAAATTTTCAAATCTTTTATAATCTGATTTCTGCTTTTTGTATCGTCAAGTTCTAACTTCGCTCCTATTTGTTTGTAATTGAATGCTTTATTTGGGCTTTGCGATAAAATTTTTATTATTTTGCTTGAGAAATCTTTCTCGTTTTTTATCGGCTTTCTAATTTTCTTATTCATATATCTTTTCTTAAAAAGTTAAAATTACAAATAAGATATCAGATTATAGATTTTAACAAATAAATTATTAAAAAAATAACTTTCAAATGGGGATATTTATTGATTTTCAAAAGTCATTTGTAATTGCTTCGCCAGTTCGCTTTCGCTCGGGTCGCATATTAAATTAATGCCAGCGACAAATCTTTAGTAATACTCATTTCGTATCTTTACTAAAAGACCCTTTATGGAAAGCTTTAAAACCATAGCAATATTCAATTATCAGCACGAAACAGTTGTTCTGAAACACTTATTAGAGCAAGAGGAGATTCCGTATTTTTTTGAAAACGAAATGACGCTTTCAGTTGTTCCAATGTATACTTCGGCGCTGGGTGGAATCAAACTCAAAGTTCATCCAAATGATTTCGAAGAAGTTCAGCAAATTCTTGACAATCTTAATAACCCTCTCAAAATTGTTTAAACTCATCTATTTTTTCAATTTCAATATTTTTTTTTCTTTTTAAACTTTCAAAGTTGTCAACATATATTAAATACAACAAAAAGAAAAATTTAAATTAAATTAATTTTTGGTTGTTATTATAGCTTGTTAATATGTCATATAAATTTATTTTTAAATGTATTGAAATGAAGTTTCTCTTAGTTATATTGAGTTATCAACATACTTATATTTAGTTAAAGGATTAATTTTTAAGACTTTTTAGATTTTAATTAACAACGGTTGACAACCTAAAATAGATTCATTTTGTAGATAAGTTCATATGTTGATTTTTGTTGAAAATGGCATTTTTAGTATTGATAACTTTTCCAAAAATTCATGAAAGTTTATTAGGTTATTTCATTCCGGTTTTGGATTAGGTTTTTTTTCGACACAACCAAAAAAAACTTCTAATATTCTATCTCAACTTATTAACAAATAATGTTAACTTAAAGTTAACTGAATATCAATGAATTAGGTTTTGCTATTAACATTATAAAATTTTAACAAAAACAATGTTTATTTCTAATTGATATTCAGTTATTTATAGAGATATCAAAATTGTTAATAACGTTAACTTTTTGATATAATGATAGTTATATGTTCAAGTTTTTTTGCCACGAATTTCACGAATGAGCACGAATTATTTTTAATTTTTAAAACTATGCTTTTAAAGTTATAAGGAAATAAATTCGTGAAAATTAGTGAAATTCATGGCGAACATTTATTAATTGAGTAAATTTGCACAACACAACTTAATAGTATTTACAATGAAAATTTCGATAGGAAACGACCACGCAGGACCAGATTATAAAAAAGCAATCGTTGCGATGCTTAAAGCAAAAGGATATGAAGTAACCAATTATGGTACAGATTCTGAGGATTCTGTTGATTATCCGGATTATGGTCATCCGGTTGCAAATGATGTATCTGAAGGTAAAGCTGATTTTGGAATTGTTATCTGCGGAAGCGGAAACGGAATTGCAATGACGGTTAATAAACACCCAAAAGTTAGAGCTGGTTTATGTTGGACTAAAGAAATCGCTTATTTAACACGTTTGCATAATGATGCTAACATTGTGAGTATTCCGGCGCGTTTTACATCGATTCCTCAAGCTGTAGAAATAGTTGAAACGTTTTTAACAACTGCTTTTGAAGGCGGAAGACACCAAAACAGAGTGAATAAAATCGCTTGCCAATAAGTCAAAAAAAATCGCGGTGCTTCGCACCTATTAAATAAACAAGCCGGGCGGATTTTATAAATTCATCCGGTTTTTTCGTTTTAAAAAACATTAATTTGGTTAACGTACTGACTGAATTAACGTTAATTTGGTCAATTGACTGACTGAATTAATATCTTTTTTTATTAATTTATTTAAAATCAGTTACTTAGATTTTATCATTTAATTTTAGATAAATCAATAGAATCTGAATAAAGAGAATTATACCAAACTTTATAATAAAAGAAGATTTACTCGTTTTATGTCTAAAAAGTAACATAGCTAATAGTAATCCGATCGAGCCGCCAAAAAATGCAATTGTGAATAACGTATTTTCCGGAATTCGGCGTTTATGTTTTACAGCCAAATATTTATCGTATCCGGCCAGAATAAATTCAATAATGTTTACAATAAAAAAATATAGTAATAAAACTTTCATTGGCTTAAAATTAAAAACAAAGATATTATTTTAGCTATGGTTAATATTAATTTTCGACGTGGAAGAGAAGAATTTTCTTTATGTTGAATAATATTAAATTAGTAAATAATGCGAGATTTTACTAGAATCTCGCATTATTTACTAATTTAGCTTAAAATTAGTTTATATGTTAGAACATCCACCCACATCGAAATATGATAATAACACTATAAGTTTACTTACTCAACTTACATTGTCAGGTGAATTAAAGGAAATCAATGATGAATATTTATATTGGGATAAAGTTAAATATAAAACTAAATCTATTGAGCCGGAACAATATTGGAATGTTATTAAATTATCGAGATCATTAAATAAACAAAATATTGCATTTGGAACATATTCTTTTAATTTTAATGTTACCGATTATATTCTTAGACTTTTGCATCATTTTGATTTACATATAGGAGGAAATTTAGGAAGTAACATAGGTATAACTGATACTTACAAGAATAAATTTCTAATAAGTTCAATAATGGAAGAAGCTATTTCTAGTAGCCAAATGGAAGGTGCAAATACGACCAGAAAAGCAGCAAAAGAAATGATTCAAAAAGAACGTAAACCAAAAAATAAATCGGAACAAATGATTATGAATAATTATTTCACAATGAAATATATTGTTCAACATAAGAATGATAATTTGACACCGGAAAACTTACTTTATATACACAAACTTATATCTAATAATACATTAGAAGATGTTGAAGATGAGGGAAGATATAGAAAGAATAATGATATTTATGTAGTAAATTATTCAAATAGTGAAGTAGTACATACACCACCAAAAAATGAGGAGATACAAAAACTAATTAGTGATTTATGTTTGTTTTTTAATGAAGAACAAAAGACATTTATTCATCCAATTATAAAAGGAATTATAATTCATTTTATGATTGGGTGGATTCATCCATTTTCAGATGGAAATGGCAGAACAGCACGTGCATTATTTTACTGGTACATGCTCAAAAATGGTTATTGGCTCACTGAATATTTAACGATTTCGACAATTATAAAAGATACTAAAGGGCAGTATGAAAAAGCTTTTTTATATTCAGAAATAGATCAAAATGACCTTACTTACTTTATTACTTACCACATAAAAACAATGGAAAAAGCTTTTACGGCTTTGAAAGAATATATTGGTAGAAAACAGAATGAAGTGATTCAAGCAGCAAAATTTATTAAAATACCTCATGTTAATGATCGTCAGGCTCAAATTTTAAAAATTTTAAATGAAGATTCAGATAGAGTTTTATGTAGTAAAGAAATAGAAAATAGATTTGGAATCTCAAATTTTACGGCTAGATCAGATTTAAATAATCTTGAAAATTTAGGTTTTTTAGAAAAAATACAGGTTAATAAAATAAAACACAATTTTATTAAATCTAAACAGTTTAATAAAATTTTAAAATCTCATAAATTGTAAAAATTGCGAGATTTTACGAGAATCTCGCAATTTTTACATCTTTTTTAAAACAATAAATAATGACTAATATTCAATTCATTGCCAAGACTGTTCAAACAGCAGCGATTAACATTCAAAAAACAGTACAATTATTAGAAGAAGATTGTACGATTCCGTTTATCTCTCGTTACCGAAAAGATACAACCGGAAATCTTGACGAAGTTCAGATCGAAAATATTGCGAAACTTCAAAAAGAATATGAAACGATTGTAAAACGTAAAGAAGCCGTTCTAAAATCGATTGAAGAACAAAAATCGCTGACGCCGGAATTGAAGCAAAAAATTGAACAAAGTTTTGACTTACAAGAAATTGAAGATTTTTATCTTCCATACAAAAAGAAGAAAAAAACAAAAGCAGATGTTGCCCGAGAATTTGGCTTGGAACCATTGGCAAAAATTATCATGTCAGAAAATGATGTTGATATTGATTTTATTTCGACACAATACCTTAATGAGAATGTGATTAATGAGGAAGCTGCAATGCAAGGCGCAAGAGATATTGTTGCCGAATGGATCAACGAGAATATTTATGTTCGTAAACAATTGCGTAGATTATATCAGCGTAAAGCGACAATAGGAACTAAAGTTGTAAAAAAGAAAAGCGAAGAAGAAGGAGCGCAAAAATTCAGTCAATATTTTGATTGGGATGAAAATTTGACAAAAGCGCCTTCACACCGTTTATTGGCAATGCTTCGTGCAGAAAACGAAGGTTTTGTAAAAATGAAAGTTGATGTTGATATCGATGAAGCTTATGATATTATTGACGAAATAATCATTAAAAAACAAAATAGTACAACAGCTCATTTACAATTAGCGATTGAAGACAGTTACAAACGATTGTTGAATCCTGCGATTGGAAATGAAACATTACAAGAAGCTAAAGCTAAAGCAGATGCAAATTCTATTCAGGTTTTTGCAAACAATTTAGGACAGTTATTACTGGCTCCGCCTTTGGGCGAAAAACGAATTCTGGCAATTGATCCAGGATTTAGAAGCGGTTGTAAAGTTGTTTGTCTGGACGAAAAAGGAGATTTATTATACAACGAAACTATTTATCCTCACGCACCTCAAAATGAGGAAACAATGGCGATAAAGAAAATCCGTTCGATGGTAAATGCGTATCAAATTGATGCAATTTCTATTGGAAACGGAACTGCTTCAAGAGAAACGGAATTTTTCATTAAAAAAATCGCGTTTGACAAACCGCTGCAAGTTTTCATCGTTTCGGAAGCTGGAGCTTCAGTATATTCGGCGTCAAAAATTGCGAGAGAAGAATTTCCTAATTATGATGTAACGGTTCGTGGATCCGTTTCTATCGGGCGACGACTTTCAGATCCTTTGGCAGAGTTGGTAAAAATTGATCCAAAAGCAATTGGAGTAGGACAATATCAGCACGATGTGGATCAAACGAAATTAAAAGACGAACTTGATGCGACGGTAATTCGTTGCGTAAACTCGGTTGGAATCAATATCAACACGGCAAGTAAACATTTACTAAGTTATGTGAGTGGAATAGGAGAGAAGCTGGCTGAAAACATTGTACAGTATCGTTCAGAAAATGGTCCGTTTGAGGACAGAAAACAGTTAAAAAAAGTGCCTCGCTTAGGCGATAAAGCGTATCAGCAAGGCGCGGCTTTTATTAGAATTTCCAATGCTAAGAATCCGCTGGATAATTCGGCGGTACATCCGGAAGCTTATTCTGTTGTAGAGAAAATGGCAAAGGATCTGAAACTTTCAGTAAATGACTTAATTGCAAACAAAGAGAAAACGGCGCTTATTAAGGCAGAAAACTATATTACACCTGAAATAGGTTTACTTACGTTAAAAGACATTATAAAAGAGCTTGAAAAGCCTGGATTGGATCCGAGAAAATCTGCTAAGGTTTTTGAATTTGATGCAAACGTAAAATCAATTAAAGATGTAAGAACCGGAATGATTTTACCGGGAATTGTGAATAACATCACCAATTTTGGCTGTTTTGTTGATATCGGAATCAAAGAAAGCGGATTGGTTCATATTTCACAGTTGAAAGCTGGTTTTGTGAGTGATGTTAATGAGGTTGTTAAGCTTCACCAACATGTTGACGTTAAGGTTACAGAAGTTGATGAAGATAGAAAACGAATTCAATTGACGATGGTTTTATAAAAACAAAAAGTCCCGAAATTTCGGGACTTTTTTTATGATTATTTTCAAATAGTAAAACTTATTTTTTAATTACTTTTTTGATAGTTTTTCCATTATCATTTGAAATCTCAAATAGATAAACACCAGAAGTTAAATGTGCAATGTTTATAGTATTTGATGTTGTTTTTAATTCTTTTGAAAGTATAAATTTCCCACTCACATCAAATATTTTCAATTTGGCATTATCTATAGCATTTATTTCAATTGTAACGAAATCTTTTGTTGGATTAGGATATAATTTTAAAGAATTTTCTAAATCGAAATCTTTCGTTCCAAGCGTTTTAACTTCATAACAAGTACTTGTCACAGAGCAACCATTTTTGGTGATTTCAACCGCGTAACTTCCTGGTTTTTTAGGTGTAAAAGAAACGTTACTTTCATTTGGAATTGCAATAAATGTTCCGCTATTGCATTCAAGCCATTTGTATGTCGCTTCGGATTCAACTGCGGTTAATATACCTGCGTTGTTTGTAATAGTCGCAGTAAGACCTTTTACAGTTACAATTTGTGCTGCCGTTGAAGTATTATTACTCTTGTCTTTTACCGTCCATGTTACAGTAGTGTCACCTATTGGAAAAATTGCCGGCGCATCATTTGTTACAGAAGCGACAGAACAGTTATCTGAGGTTTTTGGTTCAACTAAAACTACGGTTGCCGCTTTACAATTTGAATCAATTGTTATTGCAGCGGGAGTTTCAATAGCTGGTGGAGTAATATCTTTTACTATTACAGTTTGTACAGCTGTTGCAATATTTGCATTTGCATCTCTTGCGGTCCAGGTAACTTTGGTTTCGCCTAATGGGAAAAAAACGGGCGCATTATTCTTTATTGTAACAAATGAACAGTCTGTAGTTACAGGATTTACTAAATTAGGCATATAAATAAGACAACTTTGTTCTAGATTTAATGTTAATGTTGGCGGAGCAGTAATTATTGGAACGGTAATATCTTTTACTGTAACTAATTGACTCGCTTGAGCCATGTTGTTACTTGCGTCCTTTACCGTCCAGGTTACCCATGTTATTCCTACAGGAAAAGCAAGAGGTGCATTATTGGTAACAGAGACGACAGAGCAATTATCAAAAGTTAGTGGAGTTCCCAGGACTATGTTTCTAACTTCACAATCAGATGTTGCATTTACTGTCACAGCAAGAGGTGCTGTAATGGTTGGAATTTCAGTATCTAAATCTGTTGTAATGGTAAAATTCTTAGTTATTTTTGTAAGATTTGCATCAGTAATTTCACAAGAATAATTTCCGGGAGTTAATCCTGTAATTGTTGAAGTTGTGGCATTATTTGACCAAAGATAAGAATATGGTCTTTTTCCTCCTGTAACAGATACAGAAGCTGAACCTGTAGCGCCGCCAGAACAAGGGACATTGATTTGAGAAGCCTCAGCGGTTAAAGGTGATGCTATATATGTTCCGTTTAAAGTAACTAAATATGATGACCTTACATCTTTATACTTACCAAATTGTCCTCCTGCAATTATAACGCCATCTGATTGTACTTCTATAGCACTAACACTATTATCTTCAATTAAATTACTATAACGATTTCTAGTGAACCCACTTCCTATGTCAAATGAAGTATCACGAGAACCATCGGCATTTAAACGAATAATACGATTAGATTCAAAATCTTGATAATTAACAAAACGGCCGCCAACAAGTATTTTTCCATCTTGTTGTAAATACATAGAAAGAATATCGTAATCAAACCCATTGCCGGTATTAAATGAAGTATCTTTACTACCATCAGCATTTAATCGAACGAAATATCCACCTTTTCCTCCTATTATAATTTTTCCATCTGGTTGTAATTTCATACAATAAACAGCTCCCAGGTAAACATCAGGAACAAACGTATTGTCTTTGCTGCCGTCGGGATTTAAACGAATTAATCCGTGTGTGATCGACAGAGTTTGGTAAAAAGAAAAATTCCCGCCAACAATTATTTTTCCGTCTGGCTGAACCAATACAGAATTAACGGTACCATCAAATCCTTTTCCAATATTAAAAGAATCATCTTTGCTTCCATTGGCATTTAAACGGACTAAATATTCTTGGCTAAGTCCTCCATATTTACCAAAATTCCCACCAACGATTATTTTCCCATCATCTTGTAGAGCAAGGGCTTTGATATAGATTTCAAAATAGAGTTTGGATGATGATTCAAAAGCTAATCTGCTAAAAGAGACATCTGGAGCACCATCAGAATTTATACGTGTTAATAAACCAGATTTACCCCCTATAAGTGTTTTTCCATCGGGTTGTATAAGTAAGCAATTAACAGTATCATCAAATCCTTTTCCAATATTAAAAGTTTTATCTTTTGTTCCATCAGCATTAAACCTAATTATTCTATTTTGTGGAATTCCATCATAGGAGGTAAAAGAACCCGCAACGATAAATTTTTTATCACTTTGTGAAGCAATAGCCAACACAGCATCATCAAGTCCTCTTCCTGTGTCAAAAGATTTATCTATACTGCCATTATCATTTAGACGGACTATATTATTTTTAGTAGTATCCTGATAGGAATTAAAATCTCCTCCCGCAATTATTTTTCCGTCAGATAGTAAGCTAAAAGAGTTAACGGCTAAAGGGACTATTGAAGTGTCTAATTTAATTAATCCAGTTCCTATGTCAAAAGAAAAATCCTTACTTCCATCACTATTTAAACGGATAATAGACCGTTGTCTCGTGGTATTATAGGAAGAAAATTTACCTCCTACAAGTATTTTCCCATCAGGTTGTATAGAAACACAATTAACTTCATCATTGAAGCCATTAGATCCTATATTAAAAGAGGTATCTTTACTACCATCAGTATTTAAACGAAGTAAACCCCTATTTGGAATACTATTGTAACATGCCACAAGTATTTTTCCATCAGACTGCAATGCCAAAGATTTTATTCTGTCTAATGATGTAAAAATTGTATCGAAAGTTGTATCAATGCTACCATCAGTATTCAAACGAACAATACTGCCTCGATTTATATTCTGATAATTTTGATATATTCCCGCGACTATTATTTTTCCATCTGATTGTAAAACTACTGAATAAAGGTAAGGCATCACATTACCTGTAAATCCAGTTCCTATGTTAAACGAAGAATCTTTGCTTCCGTCTGGATTTAAGCGAATTATATGTTGCTGAGTGATTCCCTGAAATTCAATAAAGGCACCTACTGCTATTATTTTTCCATCAGGCTGAAGGACTAAGGAATTAATACAACCATAATTTTCAAAGGCATAAAAACCATTTCCTAAATCAAAGGAAGTGTCTTTAGTTCCATCAGTATTTAATCTGATTAAGCCATGGTCATGACCAACAATTATTTTGCCATCAGGTTGAAGTATTATAGAATTTACAGTATGGTTTTCAAATAAATTATTAATTTGGAAAGATGTATCTTTACTTCCATCCGCATTTAAACGAATAAAGTTTTTTTCCTCAATTCCTTGAAACAATTTAAAGCTTCCTCCCACAATTATTTTGCCGTCAGGTTGAATTACTGTTGAATTAATAGTACCAGTAAACCCAGGATGAAGGCCAAACGATTGTAAAACATCTGTAGAATTTTGAGCAGAGATTATTAAAAATTGTAAAAAGAAAATTAAAAAAAGTAGAGTTTTTTTCATATAAAATATTTTTATCAAATATATAAATATTTAAATACAACTTTTCTTATTATACAATTTATGGATTATATAAAAAAGTAAACCCCAAACTACATTTGTAATTTGGGGTTTTTAATAAGGTATATAAATACTTATTTTGTTTCTTCCTCTTCTTTTTTGGCAGCGGCAGGTTGATCGTCTTTAGCAGCGTTCTTGAATTCTTTGATTCCGCTTCCTAAACCTTTCATTAATTCCGGAATTTTTTTACCTCCAAAAAGTAAAATCACAATACCTACTATTACGAGGATTTCTGTAAGACCTAATCTTCCCATGATTGTATATTTAATGCCGAAGCAAATTGTTTTCTAAATGATACCGCAAAGGTATATAGAAATATACGAACAAAAAGTGTTTTTGGATTAAAATATTTGTATTTAGCAACGTTAAATATTTTATAAAATCTTAAATTAAGTGTATTCCCTAAATTCAAGAGGACAACAACAAGGCGATTAATTATTATATTTGCTTGCATAAAGAACCGCAATGGCTAAGAAGAAATTCGATTTTAGAAAAAAATTATTTATCAAAAACCGATTGGTCATTTTGAATGAAGATACCTTTGAAGAGATTTTCTCGTTCAAACTTACCTTGATGAACGTATTTGTTATTTTCTCGCTAGGCGGAATATTTTTAATATTAATTACCACTTTTATTATTGCTTTTACTCCTTTAAGAGAGTTTATTCCGGGATATTCTTCTTCTGAATTGAAAAAAAATGCTACGGAATTAGC
This sequence comes from Flavobacterium pectinovorum, assembly GCF_006438875.1. Taxonomy (GTDB): domain Bacteria; phylum Bacteroidota; class Bacteroidia; order Flavobacteriales; family Flavobacteriaceae; genus Flavobacterium; species Flavobacterium pectinovorum_A. Next base: position 412,852 of record NZ_RCZH01000002.1, on the reverse strand, counting down.
CATAAAATCAGATTCATTAGAAACAGCTTTAAAGAAAAATGAAGCTTATATACATGGAATTCAAAAAGTATTGAGAGGGGAGCTAGAATATGCAAAATTTAATAAAGATTCTATTTTAGCAGAAAAAGATGAACCTTCAGAAGTGAATATGAAAGCCACAGAAGAAGAAATAAAATTAAGAGATGAAGTGGCAAAAGAGGAGAAGGTGTCCGGCGAAAAAAAGCAAAGTAAAAACAAAAGTGACAAGAAATAATCCCATAAAAAATGTCTATTAAATCAGTAGCAGCAAAATTATTTGCCAGCAAAATATATTACGATACTTTGGCTTGGTCCAAGAAGCCGGTAGAAACGCAACAAAAAATATTTAAGGGTTTAATTAATGACGCAAGAGAAACCCAATTTGGTGCAGATCATCATTTTGATAAAATAAAAACGGTTCATGATTTCAAGAAACGTGTCCCTGTTCGTGATTATGAAGATCTAAAGCCTTATATTGATAAAGTTCGAATGGGCGAAAAAGATATTCTGTGGAAAGGAAAGCCAATTTATTTTGCCAAAACTTCAGGAACAACTTCTGGTGCGAAATATATTCCGTTAACCAAGGAATCGATGCCGTATCATATTGAAGCTTCTCGAAATGCGATTCTACATTATATTTATGAAACCGGGAATGCCGATTTTGTTGACGGAAAAATGATCTTCTTACAAGGAAGTCCGATTTTAGTTGAGAAATACGGAATCAAATTTGGAAGATTATCCGGAATCGGAGCGCATTTTGTGCCTAAATATCTCCAAAAAAACAGAATGCCATCTTGGGAAACCAATTGCATAGAAGATTGGGAAACCAAAATAGACGCTATTGTTGAGGAAACAATTGAGCAGGATATGACAATTATTTCCGGAATTCCGTCCTGGGTTCAAATGTATTTTGAGCGTTTGCAGGAAAAAAGTGGAGGAAAGAAAATAGGCGACTTATTCAAGAATTTTAACTTGTTTATTTACGGAGGCGTAAATTACGAACCGTATCGTGCGAAGTTCGAAAACATGATTGGAAGAAAAGTAGACAGCATCGAACTTTTTCCGGCTTCTGAAGGATTTTTTGCGTATCAGGATTCCCAAAAGATAAAAGGGATGCTGTTGTTATTGAACTCAGGAATTTTCTACGAGTTCATTAAAGCCGATGAATTTTTTGAGCCAAATGCTAAAAGTTTAACGATTGGAGAAGTTGAAACAGGCGTAAATTATGCTTTGATTATTTCGACAAATGCGGGACTTTGGCGTTATAATATTGGTGATACTGTTCAGTTTACGTCTTTATTTCCGCATCGCGTTATAGTTTCGGGAAGAATTAAACATTATATTTCGGCTTTTGGAGAACATGTTATTGCCAATGAAGTCGAAAAAGCGATGAAGGAAGCAACGGACGGAACCAAAATCGTAATCAACGAATTTACAGTTGCGCCACAAATTAATCCGTTAAGCGGATTACCGTATCACGAATGGCTGGTTGAATTTGAAACGGAGCCGGAAAACATGGAAGATTTTGCAGAAGCAATTGATAATTCAATGCGAAAACAAAACATCTATTATGACGACTTGATTACCGGAAACGTTCTGAGAAAAGTGGTTGTAACCAAAGTTTCTAAAAACGGGTTTCAGGAATATATGAAATCTCAGGGAAAATTAGGTGGACAAAATAAAACACCAAGATTGTCGAATGATAGAAAGATTGCAGATAATTTGAAGTAATACTATTATTTTTTTTTGCCAGATAACTTTAATAATTAGAAAATGAAAATTATCAAGATTGCAGTTCTTTTTTTGATGTTATCACTTCTATCTTGTGAAAAAAATTCAGTTTCTAAGCCTGAAGATGTTGGAAAAAAAGTTTTTGAAGTATTAAAAAGAATCGATAAAAAAACAATTTCTGATTATAATATTCAGGTAATAACTTATAATGATTTTGAGGATTTAAGAAATAATCCTAACACAAAGCTTGGCGACTACAGGAATGAGTTAAAATCATATACACCTGAAAAATTTAAAAAAATGACCATCAGTAATTTTAAGGGTATTAAAACAGATGGAACACATTTTAAAATCGATTGGAAAAAAATTATATTTTTAAATTTTGAACTTCAAAATTTTGAATTTGGTTATCCAAATGGATTACTTGGAAAAACGTATTTTAAAAATTCTGATGGAAAAGAATATTTTGTAAAATCGATGTCTTTTTATGATGGAAAAGGATTTAAAACAATAGCTGTAGGTCAGCTGGAACGAAAAGGAAGTACAAAAGTTCATTGGATTAATTGAATTAATCGCTTAATTTCGTTTAATTAAAAAACACATATTACATCTTCTTAAACAGAAGATTTTAAAATAAATAGCATGAAAGAAACCAAACATATATCAAGATCAAGAGCGCAGGAATCATCTGCAGCGATAGAAAAAATGTATATTACAATGCGTCACTTATTCAACCGTGGTTTTTATAAACCAATGGGAGTTTCGGGCGATAGTTTAAGAGAATCATTATTAGCATTACGTCCGGAGATTTACGGAAATATAGGCGAAGAAAAAGTAGAACTTAACGGGCTATTGTACGTTATAGAACGTTTGCCAATAGGAATAGAACAATGTAGATTTATCAATTTAACTTCGGATGAAGGATATTCTAAATCGCATTTTCAGGCAATTGTTCCTCCAAAAAGAAGACGAAATTGTTATAGAATTGACGAAGAACAAATGAATGTTGAAATCACGCGTGGACGTTCAGATATTTATGATATTCTAACGCATTTGACTTTTATTTTCATTGAATCTCATAAAATTAAAAACAGAGTTTTACTAGATGATGGTGGCGAAGTTTCCCGCGATTGGATGAAGTTGGAACAAGCTGTAATGCAGACTAAAAAACTGCCTTTAATAGAGAAAGAAAAAGCAATATCGCATGTTGCCAATATCTTAGGACGAACTTTTGAAGAAGTTTTAGACATTTATGATGCTTTTGGATCTGAAAATGATCCTGATCGTTTCTTACACGTTATATATTGGTTAGGAAAACTAGCGATCGAAGAAGTTATCGACAATAATAAAAGAACCATAACTTTCAGTCCGGTTTTAAGAGAACGTCTTGGACATCATATCCACGGTGAAATTTGGGCAACCAATATCAAGGAAGTTTTAAAGGCTAATAATCTTCTAAAAAGACCAATTCACGTAATTAGTGCGAATATGCATAGTGTGATGAATTCTATTTTTGCAACGCCGTTGTTAAAAACAAAGTTTAAAGACAAATCTGATTTCTTTATATATGAAGAATTAAGTAAATCCGGCGCAAAAGAAATTAGAAGTATTGTAGAAGATCTGGCGCTGAAAAACGGAATGATTTCATTACCGGATACCTCAGGGACCAACATCGATGTTCAGATTTTTGATACGGCTAAAATTGATTGGGCAAAAACCGGATTTCCAAAAGCACAGCTTGACGAAGTAAAACCTGTTATTATTGTAATGGATTATGCTTTTGGTGAGCAAGCTTACGAAACTATCGACGAGCTTTTGAAACCATACAAAAAGGAAACAAAATTAGAAGTACGATCAGTTTCGATAATGGGTAAAGCCGGAATCCTTGAAGGAGGTAAAGGCGACATTATGATCCCAACGGCACATATAAACGAAGGAACTGCGGATAATTATTTCTTCGAAAATGAATTAACAGGCGCAATGTTCGAAGGAAATGATATTGCTGTTTTTGAAGGCGCAATGGTTACTGTTTTAGGAACATCATTACAAAACAGAGATTTACTGAAATTCTTTCACGAATCAACCTGGGGAGTTATTGGTCTTGAAATGGAAGGTTCCTATTATCAAAAAGCAATACAATCAGCATCAAAAATTAGAAAAAGTGTACCTCACGATATCAAAGTACGTTATGCGTATTATGCATCTGATAATCCATTAGAAACGGGAAGTACATTAGCTTCAGGCGGATTGGGAACAACAGGTGTAAAACCAACATATTTGATTACTATCAAAATTTTAGAGCAGATTTTCAACGTAAAATAAAAAACAATAAATGAGTACAAAATTACCCCAAGACACCAATGATCAGGAAATTGATATTTTTCAGCTTTCGCGAAGTATTGGCAGTTTTTTCGATCGCGTTAATACATCTATATTTCGCTCGATTCAGTTTTTTGTTCGAAACTGGATTATTGTCCTGACATTAGTTGTTATCGGATTTGGATTGGGGTGGTACTTGGACTCAAGCAAAAAAACGTTTCAGAATCAGGTTATTGTAACACCAAATTTTGAAAGTGTTGATTATTTATATGCGAAAATAGATCTAATACAAGCCAAAATTCTTTCTGGGGATACTATTTTTTTGAAAAATGTAGTTGGAATTTTGCATCCACAAACAATCAAAAAAATTGAAATTAAACCAGTTGCAGATGTTTACAAATTTATTGCAGATAAAGAACAAAACTTTGAGCTTATTAAATTAATGGCTGAGGTTGGCGAAGTCAAAAAGGTTTTAGAAGATAATATCACAAGTAAAAATTATACTTTTCATACGATTTCATTTGTTTCAAATAAAACAATTGATGAAAAAGAAGTAGTTGAACCGTTGCTAAAATTCCTGAATAATTCAGCTTATTTTAATGCTATTCAGAAAATAGGATTTAAAAATATGGAGCGCGAAATTGCGCAAAACGATACTATAATTGCGCAAATTGATAGAGTATTAAGTGGTTTTACGAATTCTGTAAATAACGTTGCTAAAAATGACAAATTGGTTTATTACAATGAAAATCTGCAATTGAATGATATTCTAAAAACCAAACAAAAATTAGTAACTGATCAAGGAAAGAACAGACTGAAATTAGTAAATTTAGATAAAACGATTAAAGAAATTAATGCAACATTAAATATAAATGATCATAAAATCGTAAGTGGAAATTTCAAATTATTGTTTCCACTTTTCTTCATTTTCATCTTTGTTTTGGTTAGTTTATTCTCGAAGTTTTACCGAAAACAATTGGCTCTATCAACCAAAAACTAATTTTTATAAACAATTGAAAACCAATAGTATTTTAAAAAAAATTACTCAAAATCCATTTTTAAAACAAAGTTTAAGCACCTTGTTTTTAAGAATTTCTGGAGTGCTTTTATTGTTTGGTTTTACTATATTTTTAACCAAATCATATACACCAAAACTGGTTGGTCAATACGATTTTGTACGTTCCTTTCTTTTGGCAATTGGTAGTATGTGCTTGTTAGGCTTTGACCAGTCTATTTTATATTTTAAAGGGAGATTAGCGAGCCAAAGTGCCATTGAAGAATTAAAAAAGGTATATATCAAGATGCTTACAATGCTTTTTGTGACTTCAATACTTGTTTTGGTTGTAATTCTCATTATAGACAAAAGAATCATAAACAATTACTTTGCAGATCAGGATGTATATTCAATATTATTAAAAGGTGCTGCAACTTTGTTTTTCTACGCAATATTTACTTTAAATACAGAGGTTTTTCGGGCTCTGGATAAATTATACGTCGCCGAATTGTTTCGAAATATTCTTAAATATATTCCCTTATTTATTGGTTCAATCGCATTGTTTTATTGGAACAAAGAAACTTATTTAGTTGATGTTTTCCTTATTGGGTTTATTATTCTTGCTATTGTTAGTTCAATATTACTTTTCAGTTATTTAAGTAAAATGGCTGAGGTAGAAATAAAAGAAAATATTTCACATAAAGAAGTATTTTTAAAATCATATCCAATTGCGATTAGTGGAATGGCGCTGTTTTTATTAATGTGTTTTGATATTATGTTTTTAAAAAAATATAGAAATGATGAAACAGTTGCTTTTTATTCTGTTGGAGTTAAGTTAATGACAATTGTTTCAGTGATAATTGTGACCATTAATATTACTATTTCGGCAAAAATTGCAGAATTCTATGCAAATCAAAACATAACAGAATTAAAAAAAGTAATGAGAAAAAGTGTTCGATTAATTTTTGGGATTACGTTTCCAGTTATTCTTTTGATGTGTATTTTTTCAGAATATGTTTTATCATTTTTTGGACATCAATATATCGCAGCTCATGAACCATTCCTAATTTTGATTATAGGTCAGGGAATTTGCTCCGCATTTGGGTCAGCTCCGGTTTATTTGAATATGACTGGAAGACAACATATATTTCAGATCATTTTAATTATTGCTGTTGCAATTAATTTTGTTTTAAACCGATTTTTAATTCCAGTTTACGGAATGACCGGAGCCGCAGTTGCATTTGTTTCGAGTTCTTTTTTCTGGAATTTTGTAACGACAGTTTTTATTTATAAAAGGGATAAAGTAAAAATTTTTTTGCACTAGCCAACTATTATGAAAGTACTGCAAATTATAAATAGATTCGATTCAGGAGGTGCTGAAAAATTGCTATTGGAGACAATTCCTATCTACAATGCAAAAGGACTTCATGTTGATCTTTTATTGCTAAATGGAACAGAATCTTCTTTTTTGAAAGTTTTAAAAGCCCAGAATTGCTGTAAAATTTATTCTTTGGGTTCTTATTCAGTGTACAATCCAATTCATATTTTTAAAATAATTCCATTTTTAAAAAAATATGATATAGCTCATGTTCATTTATTTCCGTCTCAATATTGGATTGTATTAGCAAAAATTATTTCTTTTTCTAAAATAAAAATTCTTGTTACCGAGCACAGTTCTTCAAACCCGCGTATTGAAAATTATTTTTTCAGTAAGATAGATCAGTTAATGTATCGATTTTATGATGCAATAATTTGTATAACAGATGATGTTTATAAAATTATACAAAGGCATACAAAATTGCCTAAGAATAAATTTAAAGTTATAGAAAACGGAATAAATTTAAAAATAATTGATAATGCTGAACCTTATTTAAAAAATGAAATTTCAGAATTATTAAATGAAGAGGATATTTTATTAATTCACGTTGCAAGATTTAGTATTCATAAAGATCCCGAAACGGTCGTTAGAGCAATGCAACTATTACCTATTAATATCAAATTAATTTTTGTAGGAGATGGTAATCTGAGAGGAAAATGCGAAAAATTGGTTCAAGAACTAGAATTAGAAAATAGAATATTATTTTTAGGAAATCGAATTGATATCGCCAGACTTTTAAAAACGGCTGACATTTCAATTTTAAGTTCAAATGGAGAAGGCTTTGGTTTAGTTGCAATAGAAAGTATGGCTTCAGGTATACCTTTTATTGCTTCAGACGTTGTAGGATTATCCGGTTTGGTAAAAGGAGCGGGTGTTTTATTTGAAAAAGGGAACCAACAAGACTTGGCTTTTATCATTAATGAACTGATTCAAAATGAAGATTTTTGTATTAATGTAATAAAAACTGGTAAACTCAAAGCGAAACAATTTGATGTTGAAGTAATGGCTGAAAAATATATAAAGTTTTATAAAACACTCCTATAACCATGCGATTTTTAATAAAAAAAAATACCGTCGCATTTTTGGTCATTGCAATTGCAAATCTATTTGTTGCATTGTTGTCTTCTTTTGTTTTACCACCAAAATTTTTTTACGATGCTGCTGTTATTGCATACGATAAATACAATGAAATAGGATATATAGGAAGTTATCCTTTAACGATTTTATTTTATAAAATAACAGGTTTGCGTTATTTAGCTTTTCCAATTGTTGCTCTTTTTCAATTTCCGATTTTAATGTATATTTTATATAAAATAGGAATTCCGGATAAATTCGAAAAAATTAATATCAAGAATATTTTAGTGTATTTAGGTGTTTTTATGGTAGCTATATATATAGCAATGCCATCAAAAGAATTTATAACTTATTTGTACGTTACACCAATCGTTTTTATGTGCAGCAATAAGCTATTTTCATTCAAAAAAGTGGTAATAATATCTGTTGTACTGTTTATTGTTTTTGGAGCTTTGTATCGTCCTTATTTTGCTTTGATTCCCATAATTGTTGGAGGAATGTATTTTGTTAGTTTAATAAATTTTAAGAATAAAACTGCATCGACAATTTTTTATGGTTTATTGATAGCTTTTTTTCTATCTCTGAGTTATGGAATTCTAAAAGGAGAGTATTTTTCTGAAATGAGTAGAGAAGTTGTTAATAATGCCCGAATTGGATCTGCAGATGCAAATTCAATTATTATTCCACCAGTAAAAGCAGATACCTGGTATGGAGAAATTATCAGTATTTTTTACGGCTTTTTTACGGTAAATCTTCCAATAAATGGATTAAAACATATACTTTCTCCGCAAATTATAGTATTTGTGATTTGGCAGCTTTTTCTGTCTTATATATTATTAGTTCGTTTTTCTAAATGTTTAAAAGAAAGAAAAAAGTATGAATATGAACTTTTCATCTTGCTTGTAATTTTTTCTTTTTTTATTATCCAAGGCGTTTTTGAACCAGATTTAGGATCGGCAATCAGGCATAAAATAGGCATTTTTCCATTAATTTATTTTGCATTGTATTATGAAAATTTCCGAAAAGAACTTCAATAAAACCTTTCATGTTTTTTTGTGTTTGATTGCAACTGCCATGATTTTCAGGAAACCCTGTTCACTATTAATCATTTTGTTTGCCGTTTTTAATTTGATTTTTTTCAAAAAATTAAAATATACCAAAACATCATTGTTGTTGATGGCATGTATTGGTTCGCCTGTTTTGTTAGAATTATTACTTTTTTGGAACAATGATTCTTTTGCAAAAGGTTTGAAAGCGATTGAGAAAAGCACTTCTTTAATAATTTTTCCATTGTTTATTATTGGCAATTATCAGCGTGTTAATTTTCTAAAATTAGTTAAGACTTATGTTATTCTAACAACTTTGATTGTGTTGTTTTTCTTCATAAGATTTAATGTTATTTATCCTGAGTTGATGAACAAATATCTAAACGGAATTCATCTTTGGGAAATGGGATATCAATTTGCAATGAGTATTGGTATTCATGCACCGGCGCTGAATATGCATTTGGCTTTTGTTTCCGTTTGTGCTTTGTATTTTGTTTTTGAAAGTTTCCATAATCAGGAAAAAGTAAAATTTAAAATCTTTTATGGTATTATTTTTTTACTCTCGTTTTTCTTTGTTCTTTTTGTAAATACCAGAATGGCGTTGATCAATGTTTTGATTGGATTTTTATTGGTTTTCTTTTTTGAAATCAGATCAAAGTTCAATCTAAAAAAGATTGTTTTGGCAGCAATTACAATTGTGGTTTTATTAGGTGGAATTTTATATTTATTTGTTCAGAAAGATCCTTACATGAAAGAAAAATATTCAACCGTAAGTTTTGCTTATATGGATAAAGTGGGAAAATTAGACGAGATTGATCATCCTGAAGCTAAGGTTTTCAATTCATTAGTAACACGAGTTTCAATCTGGAAATCGGCTTGGGAATTGTCTTTAAAAAATCTTCCTTTTGGAGTTGGAGCTTCTGATGGGAAACCGGAGTTGAATAAATATTATAAAGCTACCAATCAGAAATTTTTAGCTAAATATGAATTTCCAACACACAATCAGTTTCTTGATTTTTTATTAAAATTCGGAATTCTAGGACCTTTGGTGGTAGTTCTTTATATTTTTATGATTGGATATTTAGGTTATGATTTAAAAAATGCCATTATACTTTCGTTTTTTCTGATCTTTTTCACTTCAAATTTAATAGATGATTTTTTACTGCGCTTTGACGGAATTGCTTTTAGCGGGTTTTGGTTTTCCGTTTTCGGAAGTTATTGGTTACAACAAAAATTATTGGTTGTAAATAGCTAATAATTCTTTGAAGTTTTTGTCTTTGTCAAATAAGTCCTGACATCTCATAAAAGCGTTTTCTCCAAAAACAGCCCTTGTAGCCGGATCTTTTAAAATTTCAAAATAGTGATTTAATTCGCTAATGTCATCAAAAAGGAAACCGGTTTTATTGTGTAAAACTGCGTCTTTATTGCCAATAATGTTGGTCGCAATTACAGGTTTTTGCAATGTCATTGCTTCTAGAACAGCAATTGGCAAACCTTCCCAAAGCGATATTTGCATATAAATATCAATACCATTTAATTCTTGCAAAACCATTTTTCGATCTAGAATCCAACCCGTAATTCTTATGTTTGGTGCTGTAATTAATGATTTTAAATCGCCATCGCCAATCCATACAAAATTAAAATCCGGAAATTTGAGAGCAATTTTATTAAATAATTTTGGGTTTCTGGCAGCTGTAATTCTAGCCATAATGCCTATGGTTAATTTTTTGTTTTCATGTTGTGAAAAATGTTCATGGACAGCATTAATATCAATACCATTTCGAACAAGTTCTGAATTGCCAATTTCTTTTGCTATTTCAAATTCACTATCTCCACAAGCAACAATTGTACTACCAAATAATTGTTGAAAAAGTTTTTCAATCGTCGAATATAATTTTCGAGTAGTATTTGAAATATCAGTTCTAAGGAACGAATAGCCGTGTGGTGTGTAGAAGAGTTTCTTTTTTTTGAATAAGAAAAAATAGGCAAATCGTCCTAAAACACCGGCTTTTGAAGAATGAAGATGAATAACATCCGGGTTTATTCTTTTTAGTTCTTTCGTTAATTTATAAATCGATTTTAAGTCTTGAAGAGGAGAAAATTCCCGAACCATATTAATTTGAATCAGGTCAACTCCTTTTGAAAACTCAGATTTTATTTTTTCAGGATCAATTTCTTTTCTATTTCCACTGTATATAATAGTAGTCTGAGTGTTTTTATTTATTTCATCATCTCCAAAAAAAGTTGATAAATCTCTAAAATAAGTATAAACTCCTCCACCAAGAGCCTCTATAATGTGTACAACTTTCAAAACAGGCGATTTTTTAGGTAAAAATATGATAAAGATGCTCAATTTGAATATTGTTAAAAACAATATTTAACATAATTGTGTAAATATTAGTGAATCGTCTTGTTATAAATGACCGTAAACAGACTTATTGGTGTTAAAATACTTACATAGATGTATTTAACGTTATTTAAAAAGTAAGTTAATACTTATTTATATACATTTAGCAGATTAACTATCTAAATTATAAAAAGATGAAAAAATTATTTTTTGCAGTAGCATTATTTGCTAATACATTGTTTTGGACAAATTTATACACAATGGGGAATTACCAATGCAACAAAAACAGCAAGTGGAAATATAGGTATAGGTCAAGATAATCCTAGCGCTAAACTTGAGGTAGTTGGTGATATTTCGAGTAATGGGATAAATCAAAGAATTGGATTTGACACAAAAGACAATTTTACTAATGCGACAGGCACTATTGCACATTATGGAATGTCAATTTCTAATAACCCAGCTAAAGAACCAATAGTTTCTCACTCTGGTTATTTTGGAATGAATTTTTTTACAGAAGGGTTAGCAAGAATAAAAATTGATATTGGTGGAAATGTTGGAATTGGATCAACAAACCCGGACGAAAAACTTACTGTAAAAGGTAAAATCCATGCTGAAGAAGTTATAGTAGATCTTGCCATACCTGCTGATTACGTTTTTGAAAAATATTACACAGGAAAATCTTCCTTAAAATCTTCCTACGTAATGCCGACGTTAGCAGAAATTGAAAAATTCACTAAAGAAAACAACCATTTACCTAACGTACCTTCTGCTCAGGAAATTAAAGATAAAGGATTACAATTAGGAGAAATGAGTAATATTTTGTTACAAAAAATTGAAGAGCTAACATTATATATTATTGAGCAAAATAAAAAAATTGAAGCTTTAGAAGCCAAAGTGAATAAGAAGAAATCAACAGAAATGGATTGATTATGAGAAACTTTACATTGATATTTCTATTTCTGATTTTAATCTGTTTTTCAAATTGCGCCGAATTTCAAAATGCTGCACAAAGTGAAAGCACAACCTATGGTGTTCAATATGCATTAAAACCAAGAACTTATTGTGACGGAATTGATGGAAAATGGGAAGCTTGTAATGTTTACTCAGAAACTTATTCTAAAAAAAAGAATCAAATATGGACATTTGACAGCAATGGCACACTTACAGTTGATGAAAATACATTTACATATACATTGGAGGAAAATTGTTCAGAATTATTAATAGATAATAAATCAAGATATTCTTCTATGGAAATAAGAAAGGATACTTTGCTTATGCGTGTATATAATAGTTTTTTAGAAAAGCCCCTCACTCTTAAGTTTAAAAAATTAAATTAATTATGAAAGGTTTTAAACGAATGTTAGTTTTTCTGATTTCTATCTGTTTCTATAGTTGTGCAGAATTTCAATATTCAGCACGAAGAAAAAGTCAAGCGTATAGTATATAAAACTGTAAAGAAATTTATGGCAAATGAGAAGTCTATGGTTTTAGTCAAGTAGACAGAAGAGGGATACAAGAGGAAATCAAACCGACAATATGGATTTTTAGCAAAGACGGGACACTTGTAGTAGACGGTGAAACAGAGTCTTTTAAAATAGAAGATGATTGTTCAAAACTAATTATTGGAACCGATTCTAATTTTTATTCGATGTAGCTGACTACAGACACATTGTCTTTTTCTAAAAAATCGAAACATAATATAATGTCATATACTATTAGCCTAAAAAAAATAAATTGAGTATGAAAAAATATATAAGTATAATCATTTTTCTTTTTATAAGTACTTTATGTTATCCACAACAGTGTTTAACAGACGAGTATTTTCAAAAAAGTAAAAATAAAGATCCGCAGTTAGAGAAGAAAATTAAGAATGTCATAAGCAGTTTTAAAAACAATGAAACAAATGTGACAAAAAAATTGTCAGCGACAAATGAAATAATTGGAGAGGAAATAATTGTAATTCCTGTGGTTTTTAATGTGATTCATAGTGGAGAACCTGTAGGTACAGGAAAAAATTTATCAATCAATAAAATTGAAGAACAGATTAATATCTTGAATGAATTTTATAGTGGAAAATATGGAGGTGTAGACACTAGAATTAGATTTTGTTTGGCAAAACAAAACACCGTAGGACAAGCAACAACAGGTGTTAATCGTTTTTTTGGAAATGCATCGTATGATATTGGTATTGAAGTGAAGGGAGAATGTATTTTTAATTTTGAAGTAGATAAAGAATTAAAGAAAAATGTTTCAGCAGGCTTTCCTAGTAGTTTTTATTTGAATATCTGGACAACTAATATTATAGAATGTAAAAAAGATAATTATTTGGGCTATGGCACTTATCCATTTTACGAAGATTTTAGTGTTGATGGTATCGTTTTGGATTATCTTCAAGTAGGGATTAATGTTACAGTAAATGTTAATGACCCTAATTATTCTAATGGGAGTACATTAGTACATGAAGCAGGACATTGGTTAGGGCTCTTTCATGTTTTTGAAGGATTTGATGCTGATGAATCTGATAGTATATTGGAAAGCTGTAGAAAAAGAAGTGATATTCCGTGTGATCTTGAAGGGGATATGATTTGTGATACAGATTTAGTTCGAAGTGACGGAACTACAAACATTGCAGCTGGAAATTGTTTGGGGTATAAGTGTAACGGACAAACTACAACTGTAGTTCAAAACATTATGGATTATCAGATTCCCTCAAGATATTATTGCCAAACAAAATTTACATTAGGCCAGAAGAAAAGAATGAAAAGTATATTATCATACTACAGACCATCAATCTATAATCAGGGTATGATAATGGATCTTATTTCTTGTAAAACTACTTCTATGAGCGGCGGTGGCGGCGGTGGATGTAGTGAAGATATTACATTACCGGTACAAAAAATAATAAAACCAGCTGTCTATCAGGATTTGTCGCAATTATATGGAACATCAGTAAAATTTGGTCAAAGGCTTGAGGTAAATGATAAGTGGTTGGTAACGATATTTAATACTACAGCATATTATCCGGCAGGAACTCCACCACCAAATATACCTATCGAAAATTCTTTGGTTATTTATAAAAGGGAAGGCTGTAAATTTGCATTGCATCAAATGATAGATATGAGATTTAATAATACTCAGCAAAATACAGATTTTGGTTTATTACTTAATGGAAATGAAATTATAGTTAGTTCTGCTGTAAATGATGAAGTAAATATATGCCGCTTAAATGAATCAAAAGATAAATGGGATATAGTTCAGACTATTAAAAATATTACGGCAGAAAGTCAAGTAGGAACTAGTACTTATACAATAGGCAGATTTTTATTTGTTTTGGAAAATAATAAAAATACCAATAATATATTTAGAGTATATTATAAAAATGACAATGGAACCTATGTTTTTCATCAAAATATTGCGATATCAGGGTTTAGATTACCAAGTTTTGGAAAATATATACAATCTGGCAATTTTAGAAAAACTATTGTAAATTTTAACTCCAGTACTTTCACAGGATCTTATGACCCACCAGAACTCTTAGTTTCAAAATCTAATGGTACCGGTCTTGTTTTACTTGAATTAAATAATAATAATATGTGGACCCATACGGGTACAATACAACCCGTAGGAATGCCAACTACAGAAATTACATATGATATTGAGCTTTCAAAGGATTATATTCATATATTGACTAGTGCGAATACAACAGGAGCACCAAACCATGACGTATTGTATTTATATTCGTACAAAATTACTGACAGGTGGGGTAGTAATTTTCCATTTCAAAACGTTTATAATAAACAAGCATTAATAAATATTACGGACCGAATATATTCAGATACTAAATTGCAAGTGTTCAATGATCAGTTTTTATTTATAGATAATATAAAATCTCAACCCCTTGGGTTGTTTTATAATTCAAATTTTGGTACAACCAGTTTACCCAATTGGCAAAGAAAGGGTAGTAAAAAGATAACCTGTTCGAATTCTGATGGACAACCGGATGACTTTGAAGTTTTTGGTAATTTATTATTTTACGGATATGGAGGATCATGGATTCATATTTATAATATGTCAGATATTTTAATTAGAGAAGGTTATGATCAGACATTTATTAATAATTCAGATTTTTATAATAAAAAGATAAATGTCGTACCAGATAATTATACTACTTCGGCTCAAAAAATTACCATAAGCGAATCTCTTCCGGTAGTATTTAATTATGTAGAAAAAGAGTTTGTAGCTAACACAAGAATTATTTTAAAACCTGGAACAAAACTTTCCAGTGGTTCAAAAGTTAAATTAAAGATTTCTGATAATTATGGTCTTTGCAATACGCTTTTAACTTCTAAGAAAAGTAATGTTGAATCAGATATTATAAATGATTTTTTAAGCGAAAGAGAAGATGAAATGTATTATAAAACACAGGAAAAAACAATACTTTATCCAAATCCTAATACAGGTATTTTTACGGTATATTTAGGTAAAGAAAATAATAAACCAATTAATTGTAATATATATGATAGTACGGGACAATTAGTGTACCAGTCAATTACAGAAAAATCAACTATTGAAATAAGTTTATCAAATCTACCAAGCGGAAATTATATAATTAATCTTAGCGGAGATAACTTAAAAGAATCAATTAAATTCATAAAACAATAAATGAATTGAAATATCTTAAAAACTGCCTAATTTTAGGCAGTTTTGTTTTTATAATAGTTTTTATAATTTTCAAATCAATTACATTTGTGACGAATAATAAACCAATTATGAAAAGAATACTTATTACCGGAGCAGCAGGATTTTTAGGATCACATTTGTGTGATCGTTTTATTAAAGAAGGCTATTTTGTTATTGGAATGGATAATCTGATTACCGGAGATCTTAGAAACATTGAACATTTATTCAAATTAGAAAATTTCGAATTCTATCATCATGATATAACAAAGTTTGTTCATGTTCCTGGTGAATTAGATTATATACTACATTTTGCATCACCTGCAAGTCCGATAGATTATTTAAAAATTCCGATACAAACTCTAAAAGTTGGTTCATTGGGAACACATAATTTATTAGGATTAGCAAGAGTTAAAAAAGCCAGAATTTTGATTGCTTCAACTTCGGAAGTTTACGGAGATCCGTTAGTTCATCCTCAAACCGAAGAATACTACGGAAACGTAAATACAATTGGTCCGCGTGGTGTTTATGACGAAGCCAAACGTTTTCAGGAATCAATTACAATGGCTTATCATACCTTTCACGGCGTAGAAACCAGAATCGTTCGTATTTTTAATACCTACGGGCCAAGAATGCGTTTAAACGATGGTCGTGTAATTCCTGCTTTTATTGGTCAGGCTTTACGTGGAGAAGATTTAACGATTTTTGGAGACGGAATGCAAACCCGTTCTTTTTGTTATGTAGACGATCAGGTCGAAGGTATTTTTAGATTATTACATTCAGATTATGTATATCCGGTAAACATTGGAAATCCGGACGAAATCACAATTAAGGATTTTGCCGAAGAAATCATCAAACTAACTGGAACGAATCAGAAAGTAGTTTACCATCCATTACCAATAAACGATCCTTTACAGCGTCAACCGGACACTACAAAAGCAAAAGAATTATTGGGTTGGGAAGCAAAAGTAAATCGTGCCGAAGGAATGAAAATTACTTACGATTATTTTAAATCACTTTCAAAAGAAGAACTTTCAAAAGAAGAACATAAAGATTTTTCAAGTTACATAAAGTAATAAAAGCGTAAATCCCGAAGACATTATAATCTAATGAGTGAATTAGTATCTATTATAATCCCAACATATAATACTGAAAAGTTCATTGGGTTGACTTTACAATCAGTTCAAAATCAAAGCTATCAAAACTGGGAAATGATTTTGGTTGATGACGCATCTACGGATAAAACAGTTAAGATAATAAACGATTTTGCCGAAAAAGACAATAGGATAAAACTCTTTCAATTAGCAAAAAACTCCGGAAACGGTGTCGCCCGAAATGTAGCCTTAGAAAAAGCAACTGGAAAATACATAGCTTATTTAGACGCTGATGATTTATGGTTTCCAATGAAATTAGAAAAACAAATCCAGTTCTTAAAAGACAACAAATTACCTTTTACGTTTAGTTTTTATGATTCTATTGATGAAGAAGGAAATTCTTTGAACAGAAGGGTAGAAGCACCATTAAATCTAACATACGATCAATTGTTCTTTTGTAATTATGTAGGCAATTTAACCGCTATTTACGATGCTGATTATTTTGGAAAAATTGTAATTGAAGCTACTCAAAAAAGACAAGATTGGCGATTGTGGCTTACTATTTTAAAACAAATTCAAGTTACAAAGCCAGTTCCTGAACCTTTGGCATTTTATAGAATAAGAAAAAATTCTATTTCGTCTTCTAAATTCAAATTGATAAAACACAATTTTGGAGTTTACAGAGATTTCCATGGTTTTAATTTTGTGTTTTCTATTTTGCTGATGATTCGATTTTTATTTACACAGTTGGTTATTAAACCAAAATATATAAGGAAAGTTTAGTATTCTTTAAGGTCGCAATTTGTGACCTTAAAGAATTTCGTTCAGAATTGGAGATCACAATTTGTGACCTCCAATTTTCAAATTATGATATTAGGTTCTAATAAAACATCTTCTTGAAACTTGATGTCGCAATTTGCGACTTCAAGTTTAGAATTCGAATTCTTTAAGGACACAAATTGTGACCTTGAAGAATTTATTATTTTTTATATCCAATTTTAACTCTTTCGCTTTCGTCTTCCTTTTTCTCAGTTAGTTCATCTAAATAAGAAAAAACCAATTCAATATTTTTATCATGATTTTCTAACTTCTTCTGAATCTGAAGAATATCAACTTTAATTTCTGTTGTGTCCAAAAGCATTTGTCTCACTTTTGTGAAAATGCGCATAATTTGAATATTGGTCTGGATTGCTTTGTCGCTTTTTAGAACGCTTGATAACATGAGAATGCCATGTTCAGTAAACGCAAAAGGTAAATATTTTAAGTTCGATCCTCTCCCATTCTTCAAGGTCGCAATTTGCGACCTTGAAGAATGGTGCTCAATTTCAGTTAGTTGAAACATAAAATCTGATGGAAATCTGGATAAATTTCTTTTTACCTGTTCATTTAATCTTTTAGTTTCAACTTCATAAAGTGAAGCCAAATCGCTATCAAGCATCACTTTTTGACCACGGATAAAGTATATTTTGTTAGAAATTGTTTCTTCAGAAAGTAAAGATTGATCGGCCATAAGTTTTTAAATAAAAAACAAATGTAAGATTTTATTTATATTATAAATATGATTTAAACTGTTTTAATTTGCCTCGATTGGTTCTTTCTAAAACTGTTTTTCGGGTAAAAGTGAAGGTTAAATTAGGTTCAAGATAAAGTGCAATTGCTTCTTCAATCTTTTGAATTTGTTTAGTATTTAATTGTATTTCACTAATATATTCAATTTCAAAAGTATCTGGTTTTATTTGCTTGATAATAAATTCTTTGACATTGCCATCATCTTCAATAATGCTTTTGGTGACATAGTAAAAGGTCAAACCGGGCGACTTTTTCCCGCTTGGTAAAAAGGCAACATCATTTGTTCTGCCAATAAGTTTTTTTAAGATCGGTTTTTGAGAAGTACTTTTTTCATCTAAAATTCCGATATCACCAATCTCATATCGTATAAAAGGGTTTGCTTTATTGAATAAAGAAGTAATCACAATTCGACCTTCTTTCCCGTAAGGGAGAATATTATTATTTTCATCCAGGATTTCGACAAAAAGAGTTTCGGCGTTAATTTGCCATTCGCCTTTTGTGTTTTCAAAAGCAATCAAATCAAGTTCTGAAGCGCCATATTCATTGATTATTGGAATACCGAATTGCTTTTCTAAAAGGTTTTTATCTGATTCAAAAAGCATTTCAGATGTAACGAAACAAGCTTTTAAAGTTGGACAAATTTCTTTTAATAGAATGTTTCTTTTTTCTAGATACTTAGCAAATAAAACAATCGAACTAGTATATCCGTTTATATAATCGAATTTTTTCGTTTTGAACTTTCGTAGAAATTTCTCCAAAACTTCATCGGACAAATCAAAAACCGGAAATCGAAAACGTTGACTCAAAAAGTCTTTGAAACGTTCTTTATGATATCCAACAAAATCCATCGGGATACCATAAAAACGGGCTTGATATGAATGATTAAAATCGATGTCGAACCAACCAAAACGCATAATATTGGATGCCCACGTTAGAGCATGAGAATATTTGTCTTTGGCAAAAACAAAAGGTGTTCCGCTCGATCCGGAAGTTTTGTTGAGGTAAACATTTTTTAAAGTATAACCTTTAGAAAGTCTTTCTTCAAGCGGTTTCTGCAAATTTTGTTTGTTTAGAACGGGTAGGTTTTCCCATTTCCAATCATTTGTGTTTGCAACTAATTCCTGATAAAAAGAATTATTTTCTAAATGAAAATTGACAATTTCTTCTTTTTTATTTCGAAGGAAAACATCATAATCTTCTTTAGATAAATTCACAATTTCATTCAGTTCAGCTTTAGCCTTCTTTATCGGAAAACCATTTAATTGTAGCGAAATGTCGAAAAGAGGAATCATTTGAGGTCGAATTTTTACCAAAAATAATATTTAAGGATTACTAACAGAGAAGAATCACGAACTTTTTAAGATTTAATTATTTTTTACGTACAAAAGCAATTATTTTTGCACCACAACTAAATACAACTATACCATGACAATTTTACTATTGGGATCAGGAGGAAGAGAGCATGCTTTTGCTTGGAAAATGATTCAGAGTCCGCTTTGCGAAAAACTTTTTGTTGCACCGGGAAATGCAGGAACAGCTGCTATTGCTACAAACGTTGCAATGTCTCCAACCGATTTTGATGCTATTAAAACATTTGTACTGCAGGAAAACGTAAAAATGGTTGTTGTAGGACCAGAAGATCCTTTGGTAAAAGGGATTTACGATTATTTTAAAAACGACGAAAGTTTACAGCATATTCCGGTTATTGGGCCATCAAAATTAGGTGCTCAATTAGAAGGAAGTAAAGAATTTGCAAAAGAATTCTTAATGAAACACAACATTCCGACTGCAGCTTATGACAGTTTTACTGCCGAAACAGTTGAAAACGGATGTGCATTCTTAGAAACGCTACAACCTCCGTATGTTTTAAAAGCAGATGGATTAGCTGCCGGAAAAGGAGTTTTGATTATTCAGGATCTTGAAGAAGCTAAAACCGAACTAAGAAACATGCTGGTTCATGAAAAATTTGGTGCAGCAAGTTCTAAAGTGGTTATTGAAGAATTCCTGGACGGAATCGAATTAAGTTGTTTCGTTTTGACAGACGGAAAAAGCTATAAAATTCTTCCAACAGCAAAAGATTACAAACGTATTGGCGAAGGCGATACAGGATTAAATACAGGCGGAATGGGAGCGGTTTCTCCAGTTCCTTACGTTGATGCTGTTTTGATGGAAAAAATTGAAACTCGTATCGTAAAACCAACAATCGAAGGTTTCCAGAAAGATGGAATCGAATATAAAGGATTTGTATTTATTGGTTTAATCAATGTAAAGAATGAACCAATTGTTATTGAATACAATGTGAGAATGGGAGATCCTGAAACTGAAGTTGTAGTGCCAAGATTAAAATCTGATTTGGTTGCATTATTTCAATCAGTTGCAGATCAAAAATTAGATACTTTCGAATTAGAAGTTGATCCAAGAAGTGCGACTACAATTATGGTAGTTTCCGGAGGATATCCTGAAGATTTTGAAAAAGGAAAAGTAATTACAGGATTAGAAAATATTACAGATTCTATCGTTTTTCACGCCGGAACAAAATTAGATAACGAAAATGTCGTTAGTAATGGAGGACGCGTATTGACTGTAACCTCTTATGGAGATGATTTTCAACAGGCCATAAAAAAATCTTACCAAAATATAGATAAACTAAATTTTGATAAGATGTATTTTAGAAAAGATATCGGCTTCGACTTACTTTAAAAAAGAGTGAGCAGTAGTATCTTGGTTTTCTGTTCCAGCGTCATCAAAAAGGCGTAATTGTTTAATCCAATAAACAATTGCGCTTGCGCAGATGATCATAAAAATCCAGTTAATTGTGTTTGCACCAAACCAGGTAATTGGTTCTAAATGACGTAAAAAGTCAAGAGGAGCAAATAAAATGTTAACGAATAAGTACTGTATTCCTTCAAAAAAAGCTGTCATAATTTATAAAATTATATGTTATTTATTGTTTTGTAACGCATTGAAGTTAAAATTCAATTAATAGAATCTTTTTTCAACTTGTTGGTTTTTCCTTTTAAACAAGTATTATATTTACAATCACAAAAGTATAAAATATCCTTATGATAACAAGTGTTTTTAAAAAATCTACGCCATTAAATTATTCATTGGTCGTAATTTTAATACTGGTTTTCTTTTTTCTGTTTCAAATCCAAGAACCTTCCTGGATTAATGCTTACTTTTTGGGATTTCAAAAAGTGAGTTTATTATGCTTTATATTGGCCTCTTTTTTCATGATTAATTTCATTGTAAAAAAGAATGGACTCAGTAAAGACAATGGTTACGCAATACTTTTCTATTTATTGTTTATATTGTTTTTCCCCACGATATTTAATAATCCGAATGTAGTATATGCCAACTTTTTTCTTTTATTGGCGCTGCGACGATTGGTTTCTTTACAATCCTTAAAAGCTTCTAAAGAAAAAATATTTGACGCTTCTTTTTGGATTTTTGTAGCGTCTTTATTTCAATTTTGGTGTGTTCTCTTTATTATATTGGTATTTATATCAATTATTTTTCACGTTTCACGAGATTATAGAAACTGGGTTTTACCATTTATCGCACTTTTAGCTGTTTCGATTGTTTTTTTAATGGTGTCATTAATCTTTCATATCAATGCCATTGAATTTTTTGAAAAAAGAGCAGTAATTGATTTTAGTATTGATTATTTCAAGAATAATTATGAAAACGGAGCGCTCTCAATCTATGCTGCGGTATCGTTATTTTTTGTAGTTTCAATGATAACTACCTTATCAAACAGACCTCAAATTGTACATACTTCGTATAAAAAAGTGGTTGCATGTTTTTTTATTGCAGTGGCAGTTTATATCATTTCTCCTAATAAAAGCAATGATTTATTACTGTTTAGTATTGCGCCTTTAACGATTATGGCGGCAGGTCATATCGAATATATGCAGCAAAAACTCAATAACGAAATTGTTTTTTATGTGTTAATTTGCTGCAGTTTATTTACTTATTTTTCTCAACTATAGTTTACTTCCATAAGCAAGATCACCAGCGTCACCAAGTCCCGGAACAATATAGTTTTTCTCATTTAATTTTTCGTCTAAAGACGCAACCCATAAATGACAGTTTTCAGGAAGACTTTTTTCAAGAAAAGCAATTCCTTCAGGAGCAGCAATAACAACTACAATATGAATTTCTTTTGGAGTAGCGTTCTGAACTAATTTTTCATGAACCGCTACTATCGATTGCCCTGTTGCTAACATTGGATCAAGAAGCAAAACAGTTTTATCATTTATATTTGAAAGCGCCTGATATTCCACTAAAATCTCAAAAGCATCGTCGTTATTTGGATGATACCTACAAGCCGAAACAAAGCTATTTTCGGCATGATCAAAATAATTTAGAAAGCCATTATGCAAAGGTAAACCGGCTCTTAAGATCGAACATAAAACCAAATCACTCTCGATTTCGGTTGTTTTTTTAATGCCAAGTGGAGTCTGAATTTCGATATTTTTATAAGATAAATCCTTGCTTAATTCATACGCCATAATTTCGCCAATTCGCTCTATATTTCTTCTAAAACGCATGCTGTCGTTCTGAACATTTACATTTCTAATTTGTCCCAAAAAATGATTCAACACGCTATTATTCCTAGATATATAATGGATTTTCATAATAAAATTTTAGAATTATCAATGGTTACAGTACGATAACGAAAAAAAAATCGTTTTATTCGCACGATAAAAGTATAAAAAGTATCTTTGTAACTCTAACAAATAAAGACATGTTTTCAAAATTAGCATATTCTGTTTTCGAACAAAGCATCAAAGATTATCATCAATTTGATAATGTTGATCAACCTATAAACAATCCATTTCCAAAGGATAAATTCGAACATTTATTATATTTAAAAAACTGGATTGACACTGTTCAATGGCATTTTGAAGATATTATTCGTGATCCGCAAATTGATCCTGTAGCAGCTTTAACGCTAAAAAGAAGAATCGACGCATCGAATCAGGAACGTACTGATATGGTGGAATATATCGATAGTTATTTTTTGCAAAAATACAGTGATGTAAAAGTAAAAGATGGAGCAAAAATCAACTCTGAAAGTCCTGCTTGGGCATTTGACAGATTGTCTATTTTGGCTCTAAAAATTTATCATATGCATGAAGAAGCTAATCGTGCAGAGGCTTCACAAGAACACAGAGACAAATGTCAGGAAAAACTAAATATCCTTTTAGAACAAAGAAGCGATTTGTCTACGGCAATTGATGACTTGTTGACAGACATCGAAAATGGAGATAAATTCATGAAAGTGTACAAACAAATGAAAATGTACAATGACGATGAATTGAATCCTGTTTTATACCAAAATAAGAAATAATTTCTGGAGCTATTTCCAGCTTTCCATTTCATCCCGATAACTATCGGGACACAAAAAAATAGAGTTTCTATTGTTCAAAAAAGAGCTTCCGTTGGTCGCTTTTTTTAAACAAGAAACTTTATTTTTTTGCTCCGGGATTTTCATTTCAATCTGGGCTAAAAATCGAAAGATCGGAAAGGACCAGAAGTTTCAGAATAAAATAAGTTGTTCACAATTAATTTTTAAAAGTCAAATTTTGTCCAATAAAATTAAGCATATAGCCGTCATGAGACTATCCGCAATGGGAGATGTCGCCATGACGGTTCCTGTTTTACGTGCTTTTGTAAAACAGTATCCAACGGTAAAAATCACAGTAATTTCAAGACCATTCTTTAAACCCTTTTTTGACGGAATTCCGAATTTGGAATTTTTTGCTTTTGATGAAAAAGAACGTCATAAAGGATTCTCAGGACTTTTGAAATTATTTAGCGATGTCAAGAAACTCAAAATCGATGCTTTTGCAGACCTTCATAACGTTTTAAGATCTAAGATAGTGAGTTTGCTTTTCGCTTTAAGCGGAAAAAAAAGAGCCACGGTTGATAAAGGAAGAGAAGGCAAAAAGGAATTAACCCGTGCCGAAAATAAAATATTCAGGCAATTGCCAACAATGTTCGAAAGACACGCAAAAGTGTTTGAAGAACTTGGTTTTCCTTTAGATTTATCCTCCCGAAGCGTCGGGACAACATTCCCTGAAAAGGAAACTTTAAGTGCCGATATTCTGGAAATTATTGGAGATGAAAATCAAAAATTAATCGGAATTGCGCCTTTTGCACAATATAATTCTAAGGTTTATCCGCAGGATTTAATGCAGGAAGTTATCGCGAAATTGGCAGAAAATAAATCGTATAAAATTTTACTTTTTGGAGGAGGGAAGAAAGAAGTTGAAATTCTGGATTCATTTTCAAAACCATTTGAAAACGTAATTAATATGGCTGGAAAAATTAAATTTCAGCAAGAATTACAATTGATAAGTAATCTGGATATAATGCTTTCTATGGATTCCGGCAACGCACATATTGCGGCAATGTTGGGCGTAAAAGTGATCACACTTTGGGGAGCAACACATCCTTACGCAGGATTCCTGCCTTTTAATCAAAGTATTGAAAACGCCTTGACTTCTGATCGAAATCAATATCCAAAACTACCAACATCCGTTTACGGAAATAAAATTGTTGAAGGATATGAAGATGCAATGAGAACGATTTCTCCGGAGAAAATAGTTAACAGTATTCAGTCGCAGTTATCTTAGAAAATTCTAAATTTTATTGCATTAGAAATACGTATTCATCTTTGACAAAAGTTAATTTTCAAGGTTATACCGCGAATTTTTGTTCTTACAATTTATCTCATAAAACCTATCTTTTTATTTTTTCTCATAAACGTTCCGGAGGAACAAAACATATTGTAGGAATGGATTTCAATCCATCTTCGCAAAGTTTAGACACATTTTTTCATTTCGACCGCAGGGAGAAATCACATAAAACAGCTCCACAACATTGCGTTCTTCCCGCGTGTGATTTCTCCCTGCGGTCGAAATGACAAGATTAGGTTATTTTGTGTGAATATTTTTTTATTTTTGAAATTCGGACTTTTTAATTCAAATGGCTTTATCTTTGAGTCTTCACAAAATTGATATTCATTATGGAACAGAAAATACATCAGGGAAGAAACGTAAAACGTTTCAGAGAAATGCTTGGCATCAAACAAGAAGCATTGGCTTTTGATCTGGGAAATGACTGGAATCAGAAGAAAATTTCTGTGCTGGAGCAAAAAGATGTAATTGAAGATAATCTGCTTAAACAAATCTCAAATACGTTAAAAATTCCTGTGGAAGCTTTTCAGAATTTTGATGAGGAACAAGCGGTGAGTTTTATTTCTAATAAGTTTGATAACGGAGCAATTGGTTATCAAAATAATGATAATTGTACATTTAATGCAATTGATAAAATTGTGCAATTATATGATGAAAAAATTGCTTTATACGAGCGTATGTTGAAAGAGAAAGATGAAATGATGGTAAGGCTTGAAAAACTAATCAATAAATAATTTCGGAGTATCCTGGTAATTTCCGAAGAAAATAGTTTTGAAAATTGAGAAAATTTAAAGAACATTAAATTCCAATAAAAAAATTCCAAATCCCAGCTTTACAATTGGAATTTGGAATTTTTTTATTGGAATTTTTTATTTTCACAAAGATTATAATTCATTTTTCACAATTCAAGAAGAAGATATCCCATTGCTTTCTTTTTGTTTCTATCAACTACAACTTTAACAAAATGATTTTCTTTTTCAGTAACTAGTAAAATATGTTCAAAATCTTCGGTTGAATTTCTGTAAACTTTATGTATCAATTCAGATTCTTTAATTTTATTTGATAAAATTTTGACAGCTTTTAATTCACCTACATAAGGCCAAATATTAAATAAGCTATCATTATCGACAGATATTTCTGCCATTCCTTCCATCATTGATGCATTATACTTTTCATTTGAAAGTATTTTAGGACCTTTTTTGTTTCTTCTTTTTTTAACTATAAAGTAGATACAAAAAAAAGAGGTTATTATAAAAAGTAATATAAAAGATAGACGAAGATAGTGATGCATTGCCATAATATTTAATGTTTTAAACGTGTTGGACAATCAGATATAGCTTTACAAAGTCTATTTTTTTAAGATAAAGAGGGTGTGTCAGCTTTTATTAAAGTACTAATATAATAAATTTTTAGCTTATTTTTTATAAAATGTTTAAAATTTTATATGTTTTTTTATTTATTATTAATATGTGTTTTTAAATCGAAATTCCAAATTTCTATAGATTGAAAACAAGTAATCACCTTTGTCAAAGTTTTGCACCAAGAGTGTAAGGAACTTTTGCAAAAACTTATGTTCAAAGTTAGTTTGCGTATTTTTGTCATTTCGAGGAACGAGAAATCTTCGCAAGTAGCTCGACAATTTAGGAAAAATACTTTGTGTTAGTTTCTTGCGGAGATTTCTCGTTGCTCGAAATGACAATTATTGTGGTTATTATTTTTGAATTTTTTATTGGAATTTATCTCTGAAATTTTATCAAAGCCAAATCTTCTCATCACGACATCGGCTATAAATATAACTTTTAAGGTTCGAAATCGTAGCTTCATAATCTGGCGCTTCATAACCAAATCTGTCGTGTTCCATTTTTTCCTTTTCAATAGCATTGCAGCCTTTTATGACTTCCCTGAGCATATCCAGCATTGCCAGTTCCTTATTGTTTGTTTTCTGAAATTTGAACTCAACAATTTCGTCTTGAAGTTCTTCGCAATATTCAATAAGTTTCTCGACTTCAGGTTCTTCTAAAAGATACTCTTTGCTTTTAAAAATTTCTCGTACGGATTTCATAAAATAAAATTTTAAAATTTCAATCTTCAAATTCCATCCCGAAGCCTCGGGACCAATGCACTGACAACGTAAATTGGAATTCGATCTTTGTCAAAGTTTAAAACTTTGACAAAGATTACAAATATTTCTAATCCGACAAAAAAAATTCCAAATCCCAATTATAAAGTTGGAATTTGGAATTTTTTTATTGGAATTTTAATTTCTAAACATCATCATAATCTATATAAATAGATTCTGAAGTTGGATGCGCCTGACAGGTTAAAATCAAACCTGAAGCGATTTCTTTATCTGTCAAAATGGAGTTTTTAGTCATTTCTGCAGTTCCAGAAGTTACACGAGCCAAACAGCTGCTGCAAATTCCGCCCTGGCAAGAATATGGAGCGTCAATTCCTTGTTTTAGCGCTGCATCAAGTATGGTTTGCTTTTGAGACATTTCAAAAGAAACTTCATCATCATCAACCAAAACCGTAATTTTTGTATGACCTTCTAATGAATTATGGATTTGGTTTTCTTGCGTTGAAGAGGTGAAAAGTTCAAATTTAATAGCTGATTCTTTTACATTTTTCTCTTTCAAAACAGTAGAAACTGTATTGATCATCTCTTCCGGACCACACAAGAAAAATTTATCAAATTGAAGTTCTTTGTGTTTGTTGTTCAGCACAAAATTTACCGCCGATTTCTCGATTCTTCCAAACAAAGCATTTTCGGCTTTAGCCTGACTAAAAACATAATGCACAAAAAAGCGACCTACATATTGCAATTGTAAATCATGTAATTCCTGATAAAAAATAGTTTCTTCAGGAGTTCTATTTCCGTAAACTAATACAAATGAACTTTTTGGCTCACTTTTCAAAACAGATTTTATAATAGAAAGAACAGGCGTAATTCCGCTTCCGGCAACAAAAGCTGCGTAATTTTTTTGTCTTTCGGCATCTGGTTCAAAAGTAAATTTTCCTTCCGGATGACCTACTTCAAGAACGTCTCCAGCTTTTAATCTGGTGTTTGCAAATTGAGAAAACAAACCATTTTTAACTGCTTTGACGGCAATTCTTAATTCGCCGCTTTCTGGTGCGGAACAAATAGAATAAGCACGACGAATTTCTTGATTATCAAGTGTTAACTTTAAATTTATGTATTGTCCAGCTATGAATTTATAGTCTGGTTTTAGTTCTTCGGGAACATTAAAAAGTACAGAAACGGCATCGGTTGTTTCGCGTTTTACCTCTTTAATTATAAGTTTTAAAAATGAAGGCATGATTGTATATTTTATGCAAAAGTAGCAAACGACGATTAAATGTCGGGCACGAAATTATTTTTTTTAACTTTTTTTGTAACGTTTTCTTACATTTGGTCTCGTACTACAAAATTCAAAACCAATTAACCATGATTAAAAAGTTTATTTATCTCGAATGGAAAGCGTTTACCAGATCGGCATCGTTTGGTAAAAGTGTAGCAATGAAAGTAATAATAGGGTTTTTTATGATTTATTTTTCACTGCTTTTTATTGGCGGTGGAGTAGGAGTATTTTATGTACTTAAAAAAATGAATCTCGAACCTTTTGAAACCGTTAATAAATTTTTGATTTATTATTTCTTGTTCGATTTGATTATCCGATTGTTATTGCAGGCAATTCCGGTTTTAAATATCAAACCGTTATTGGTTTTGCCGTTCAAAAAACCAACAATCGTACATTTCTCTTTAGGAAAAACAGCTTTGTCTTTTTTTAATTGGATTCATGCACTTTTTTTCGTTCCATTTTCGATTGTGTTAGTTCTGGAAGGTTATAGTATTTCAGGTGTCATTTTGTGGAATTTGGCGATTATTGCCTTAATTTATATCAATAATTTTCTAAATATTATTCTAAGTAATATTGACAAATTGTTTGTTGTTTTTCTTGCTGTGATTGCCTTTTTAGGTGGAGCACAATATTATAAATGGTTTGACATTACGACTTTTACAACACCAGCTTTTTTAGGATTTTACAATATAGGTTGGATGTTTTTAGTCCCTGTTTTTCTATTAGCCGGTTTGTATGCATTTACATTTAAGTACTTCAAAAACAACTTATTTCTGGACGCGGGACTTTCTAAAAAAGAAGATATTGCAACAACCGAAGATCTGTCTTGGTTGAATCAATTTGGAACCTTGGGAACTTTTCTTAAAAATGATATTAAATTAATTAAGAGAAACAAAAGATCTAAAACCACTATTGTAATGAGTGTACTTTTTTTGTTTTACGGATTAATCTTTTTCGGAAATTCTCATCAACCTGAAGTAATGCAAATTTTTGCCGGAATATTTGTTTCGGGAGGATTTTTATTTGTCTTCGGGCAATTTGTACCAAGTTGGGATAGTTCTTATTATCAATTAATGATGACCCAAAACATTCCGTATCGCGGTTACATTACTGCAAAATGGTGGTTGATTGTTATTGCCACTTTTGTTTCGACAATCCTTGCTTCATTTTATCTTTTTTATGGATGGCAAACGTATTTGATTATCGTTGTTGGTGCAATTTATAACATCGGAGTAAACTCTCATATGGTGCTTTTGGGTGGCGCATTTACAAAAACTCCAATCGATCTAAGTAATGCCGGCGGTGCTTTTGGAGATAAAAAAGCATTTAATGTTAATTCGATGCTGCTTTCATTACCAAAGATTTTTTTGCCATTATTATTGTATTGGCTAGGGCTTCATTTTGCAGATAAAACCACTGGATTGGCATTAGTTGCCGGAGCTGGAGTTTTAGGATTTATTTTTAAGGACAAGGTTTTTTCTCTGATAGAAAAGAGATATAAAATCGAAAAATACAGTACGATAAGTGCTTATAAACAAAAGAATTAATTAGTCAATTTGAAAATGTGTCAATGAGATAATTTGCTTCAATTGACTAAATCTAAAATCAACAATCTAAAATCAACAATTAAGATGATACAAGTAAATCAACTTTCAAAACAATATAACGGTACAACAGTTTTAAACATTAGCGATCTTGAAATTCCAAAAGGACAAAGTTTTGGATTGGTAGGAAATAACGGAGCGGGAAAAACGACTTTCTTCAGCTTGTTATTAGATTTGATTCAGCCATCAACAGGATTTATTAAAAACAATGATATTCAGGTAAATACAAATGAAAAATGGAAATCTTTTACAGGGTCTTTTTTAGATGAAAGTTTCCTGATAGGATACTTAACTCCTGAAGAATATTTTTATTTTATTGGAGATTTACACCATCAGAACAAAGCAGATATTGATGCATTATTGGTAAAATATGAAGAGTTTTTTAATGGTGAAATTTTGAATAACAAAAAATACCTGAGAGATTTATCTAAGGGAAATCAGAAGAAAGTGGGGATAATTGCCACACTTATTGGAAATCCCGAAGTTGTTATTTTAGATGAGCCGTTTGCAAACCTAGATCCAACAACCGTTAGCCGATTAAAAAAGATTATTAAAGAGTTGGCGGAAAATCCAAATGTTACTGTTTTGGTTTCTAGCCATGATTTACAGCATACAGTAGAGGTTTGTGACCGAATTGTGGCACTTAATAAAGGAGAGATTGTAAAAGATATTCAAACTTCAAGAGAAACCTTACAAGAATTAGAATTGTTTTTTGCTGTATAAGTTTCTAAAGTTTAAAAAAAGAAGTGTATTTTTACAAGTCAATATACTAAAAATCCTTTTTAGAAGTTAATTTGATTTAAACTCTTTTCTATTGAAAAAGAATACTCTTAAATATAGTTTTGTTATCGTGATATTGCTCTTTTTGATAGCTTGTTCTACCAAAAAGAATACTTTTTTATCTCGAAATTCCCACGCTTTAAGTACAAAATACAATATTTTGTATAATGGAGGCATTGGTCTTGATAAGGGTTTAAAATCTGTTCAGGGCAATAATCAGGATAATTTCTGGAAGATATTGCCAATTGAAAAAATGCAAATTGATGAGAACTTTTCCGAAGGCGAAAAAGCTAAAAATGCAGATTTTGAAAAAGCTGAAACAAAAGCAACAAAAGCGATTCAGAAGCATTCAATGAACATTGGAGGAAGAGAAAAAAATTATCAGATTGACGAAGCTTATTTAATGCTTGGAAAAGCCAGATACTACGATCAGCGTTTTATTCCGGCTATTGAAGCATTCAATTATATCTTGTACAAATATCCAAACAGCAGTAATATTTATACGGCAAAAATCTGGCGCGAAAAAACCAATATGCGTTTAGGGAATGATGCCATTGTATTGAAAAATATTAAACTATTATTAAAAAAGACAGATTTAGATAAGCAAACATTTTCAGATGCGAATGCTTTAATGGCAGAGGCTTTTTTAAATTTAGAAGAAAGAGACAGCGCAGTAGCAAAACTTAGAATTGCTGAAATATTTACCAGGAAAAATGAAGACAAAGCGAGATACCGCTTTATTCTGGGTCAGCTGTATCAGGAAGCAGGAAAAAAAGATAGCGCAAACTATTTTTATGATGGTGTAATTGATATGAATCGAAAAGCGGATCGAAAGTACATGATGCACGCTTATGCTAAAAAAGCAGAAATGTTTGATTATCAAAACGGAAATCAGGACCTGTTTATTGAGACCTATAATAAGCTAGTTGGAGATCGTGAAAACCGCCCTTATTATGATATTCTTTTTTATGAAATGGGTGTCTTTTTTGATAAATATAAAGTACAGGATACGGCCCTTATATTCTATAATAAATCATTGAAAAGAAGATCCAAAGATCCTTATTTAGTGGCATCTACGTATAGAAATATTGGAAACATGTATTTCAAAAATACTGATTATGTAATGGCTGCCAAGTATTATGACAGTACATTAACAAAGTTGGATAAGAAAACCAGAGAATATGCTTTTATTGAGAAAAACAGAAAAAACCTTGACAACGTAATTAAATACGAAGGAATCGCAAAACGCGATGATAGCATCATTAAAGTTAAAGGTTTGTCTGATCCGGATAGAAAAATTTATTTCGAAAGTTATATTGCAGAACTTAAAAAGAAAGATGATGCAAAACGTATCTTAGAAGAGAAAGAGAAGGAAAAACTAGCCAACATTGATCGAAATACCAACAACGGTAATTCGCCAACAGCAGTTAATCCAAATTCTACAGGAATGCCTACAGATCCTGGAGTGCCAACGCTTCCCGGTGGAAAGGAAACTACAAGTACATTCTATTTTTATAATCCAACAACGGTTGCTTACGGAAAACTACAGTTCAAGAAAATGTGGGGAAATCGAACTTTAGGGGGAAATTGGAGATTAGCCGGATTAAGATCAGCTAATAATGCCGCAATGAATGATACTATAAATAGTCAAGATGCGGCAAAAGTTTTGAAAGATACTATTGTGATCGAAAAATACACAGCAGATTTTTACGAAAAACAGCTTCCAACAACTCAGGTTGCAATGGATAGTATTAATAAGGAACGTAATTTTTCATATTACCAATTAGGACTTATTTATAAAGAAAAATTTAAAGAGTATAATTTGGCGAGCGAAAAACTGGAGCAATTATTAAAAAACAATCCGGAAGAAAAATTGATTTTGCCATCAATGTATAATTTGTATAAAATTTATCAGATTACAAATCCTGCTCGGGCAGAAAGAGTAAAATCTGACATTACCGTAAATTATCCAAATTCCAGATACGCACAGATTTTAAACAATACAAATCCAGATGATTTGGCATCAGCGGATAAGGAATATCAAAAATGGTACAAGTTGTTTCAGGAAGAACAGTTTGAAACTATTCTGGATAATATAGACAATCTGATTAATCAATATTCAGGTGATGAAATTGTTTCTAAGTATGAATTGTTAAAAGCAAATACTTTAGGAAAAGTAAATGGTTTAGAAGCATACAAAAAAGGATTAGAAGCAGTTGCAGATAATTATCCGAATACGGAGGAAGGAAAAAATGCAAGAGAAATTTTAGAGAAACAAGTTCCGAGTTTAGAAAAGCTTGATTTTACTACCTTTGACAATAAAAATTGGAAAATTATATATGTGATTCCAAAAGAAGATACTAAAGCACTTAAAAAAATTGAAGAGGCTATTAAAGTGTTTTTGTTAGTTGAAAATTATGAGAGATTGACAACTTCTTTTGATAAATACAATAGAACACAAAGTTTTGTAGTTATACATGGTTTAAAATCTGAGGCTTATGCCAAAGATGTTTCAGAAGTTTTTAGAGATGATAAAAAGTATAAAATCACACAACCTGCAATTATCATATCGAGTGATAATTATAAAGTGATTCAAATTAAAAAAAATCTCGAAACTTATTTAGCCCCAAAAACCCCATAATCATGTTTGATAAAGTCAAAAAAAACGGAACAGAACTCTTAGGAAAAACAAATAGAATAGTAGAAGGAACCTCTATAATAGGTGATATAGTTTCAAAAGCTGATTTTAGATTAGACGGCGAATTGATTGGAAATTTTACTTCGCAAGGAAAACTGGTTATTGGAACATCCGGAGTTATAAGAGGTGAAATTGTTTGCAACAATGCCGATATTGAAGGCGAATTTCAAGGAAAAATAAAAGTATTGGAAGTCCTTAATATAAAAGCAACAGCTCGTATTCACGGAGAAGTTGCTGTTGGAAAATTATCGATAGAACCTGGAGCTGATTTTACAGCCACTTGTACAATGTTAACAAATAACACTAAAGAAGTTACATTAAAAGATGGAAAAGGAGCCGAAGAAGAACTCAAACAATAAATGGTTAGTTTTTGTTAATATTCCCATTCAAATGGGGATCATTATTTTTATATTTTCCTACGCGGGATTGAAGCTTGATGAGAAGTATTCGAACGGAGGTTCTTTGTGGACAATTATTTTTTCTTTATTTTCGGTCTTTTTAGCACTTTATAATGTTTTAAGACAAGTAAAAAATTTGAATAAATAATGAACAAAACTACCGATTTTCTAAAGTATTTCCTTCCTTTCTCTATTGTATTATTTGTTGCGCAATATTTTGCCATGCAAGCTCTATCTGATAAATTCGTGTTCCTGTACCCGGCATGGAGCATCTATTTATTTAATATTGTCGCAACTTTTTTGGTATATCTCTTTTTAATTTTTGTAAACAAGAATTTCGCAAATTATACGGGGTTTGCTTTTCTTGGCGCAAGCTTTTTTAGAATGATGGCAGCCATCCTTTTTTTGATTCCCCTTATAAAAGCACATGTTAAAAATCCAATCGTCGACATAAGTACATTTTTTATCCCTTATTTTTTATTTTTACTTTTCGAAACATATTTCACAATTCGCTTAATAAACAAAGGTTAATTGCTTTATTAACAATAAGATTGCCTGTTAAAAACTTAAATATTAAAAATTACATCTATAAATTTTCAATTTTCAATTTTAAATGTACCTTTGCAAAAAATTTTTGGAACCTAAAATTAGATACAGATTTAATAATGATAATTTCAAATAAACCAGTCCAGTACTTATTAGTTACCTTATTAGCACTTACTTCATCAGTAAATTTTGCTTCAACTCCTGTTGATAGTGTTTCTGTGAAACACGAAACTGTTGAGTCAGTAGAAGCAAGTCATGCAGAAGCAAGTGGTCATGAGGAAAATGTTGGTCACAAGATCGAAGAAGAATTTAACGCAAGTGATTTGATTAATTCTCACATTGGGGATTCGCATGATTTTCATATTGCAGATTGGGATGGTCATCCTGTTTCTTTTAGCCTTCCGGTTATTTTGTGGACAAAAAACGGATTGGAAATTTTTTCATCTGCAAAATTTCACCACGATAATACAGGAGAACATATTGTTGATATTAATGGTCAGAAATTAGTTCGTTATAAAGAAATAATTTTTTACGCTGATAAATTTGAAACAATGACAGCTGAAGAAAGAGATAATGGAGCTTTTGCTTTTGATGCAAGACCTTTAGATTTTTCTATCACAAAGAATGTTTTTTCTATGTTGATGTCAGCAATTATTTTGTTTTTCTTGTTTTTTGCCGTTGCAAGATCTTATAAGAAAAACCCAAATGCACCAAAAGGGTTAGCAGGGTTTTTAGAGCCACTGGTTACTTTTGTTAGAGATGAGATTGCTGTTCCTAATATTGGAACAAAAAAAGCGGGTAAATATATGCCTTATCTTTTAACTATATTTTTCTTCATTTGGATTAACAACCTTATTGGTTTAATTCCATTTTTCCCATTCAGTTCTAACTTAACAGGTAATATCTACTTTACATTTGTAATGGCATTTATCACTTTTATCGTTACAACTTTAAGCGGAAACAAATCTTACTGGGGACATATTTTCAATACACCTGGAGTTCCTGTGTGGTTGGCTCCAATTATGATTCCTGTAGAAATTATCGGAATGCTTACTAAACCATTCGCATTAATGATTCGTTTGTTTGCAAATATTACTGCAGGACATATTATCATTTTGAGTTTAGTTTCTTTAATCTTCATTTTCAAAAGTATTGCTGTAGGACCAGTTGCCGGAGCATTCGTATTGTTCATGAGTGTATTAGAAATGTTAGTTGCTGCTTTGCAAGCGTATGTATTTACTTTGCTTTCAGCATTATTTATTGGTCAGGCTGTTGAAGAGCACGATCATCATTAATCAGAGTTTTATTAATTATTAACTATATAAATTTATTATTATGGTATTAGCTGGAATCGGAGCTGGATTAGCTGTAATTGGTGCAGGTCTTGGTATTGGAAAAATTGGTGGTTCTGCAATGGACGCTATTGCTCGTCAACCAGAAGCTGCTGGAAAAATCCAGACTGCTATGATTATTGCTGCTGCACTTATTGAAGGGGTTGCTCTTTTCGCAGTAGTTGTTGCGTTAATCGCAAAATAATTAAAATCTAAAACTTCCTGTAGCGGTTGGCTTCAGGAAGTTTTTTAAAAAACGATAAACAATTTTTAAATATATACTGTTATGCAATTAACTTCACCAGAAAGTTTAATTTTTTGGACAACAATTATCTTTATTGTTTTCTTCATTCTTTTGGCAAAATTTGCTTGGAAACCTATTTTAGGAGCTGTAAAAAGCCGTGAGGAATCTATCAACAATGCTTTAGCATCTGCTGAAGCTGCACGTTTAGAAATGCAGAATTTAACTGCAGATAATGAGCGTATCTTGAGAGAAGCTCGTGCGGAACGTGATGCAATGTTAAAAGAAGCTCGTGAAATGAAAGAGCAAATTATTGCTGATTCTAAAAACGAAGCACAAGAACAAGGTCAAAAATTAATTGAGCAGGCAAAAGTAGCTATCCAAAGTGAAAAAAATGCAGCTATGGCAGAATTGAAATTACAAGTTTCAACTTTATCATTAAGCATTGCTGAAAAATTATTGAAAGATGAATTATCTAACAAAGAATCTCAAACTAAATTAGTAGAGAAAATGTTAGGTGACGTAAAGCTAAACTAAGATTATGGCAAGTACAAGAGCAGCAATTCGTTATGCAAAAGCAATTCTGGACTTAGCAAACTCTAAAGGTGTTGCCGAAGCGGTCAGTAACGATATGAAATCAATTGCTTCAACAATTGGTTCCAATTTAGAATTGAGTACCTTTATCCAAAGCCCAACTAAAGTTGAAGTTAAAGAAAGTGCTCTTTTAGAAGTTTTCGCAAATGTAAATGGCATAACCAAAGGGTTGTTTCATTTATTGTTTGAAAACAAAAGATTTGAAATTCTTGAGACGATTGCTCTGGAATACAATAAATTATTTGATGAAAGTAATGGTGTTGAAGTAGCGAAAGTTACAACCGCTATTCCTATGGATGCTGCTTTAGAAGCTAAAGTTTTGGCTAAAATTGCAACTTTATCAGATAAAAAAATAACAATAGAAAATATAGTAGATCCATCAATTATTGGAGGATTTATTTTAAGAATAGGTGATCAACAATACAATGCTTCTGTTGCAAACAGATTGCAGGTATTAAAAAGAGAGTTAAGTAATTAGTTTTATTACACATAAAAGTGTCTAAATTATAAATTTAAGATGGCGGAAATCAAACCTGCTGAAATTTCAGCAATATTAAGAAAGCAAGTAGAAGGTTTTGAATCTGGTGCTACGCTAGAGGAAGTAGGAACGGTACTTCAAGTTGGAGACGGTATTGCTCGTATTTACGGGCTGTCTAATGTACAATACGGTGAGTTAGTTGAATTTGAAAACGGACTTGAAGCTATTGTATTGAACCTTGAAGAAGACAATGTTGGTGTGGTACTTTTAGGACCATCAACTGGAATCAAAGAAGGATCAATAGCAAAAAGAACACAGCGTATTGCTTCTCTTAAAGTAGGTGAGCAAATGGTAGGACGTGTAGTTAACACTCTTGGTTTTCCAATTGATGGAAAAGGACCAATTGGTGGAGATTTATACGAGATGCCTTTGGAAAGAAAAGCTCCTGGAGTTATCTTTCGTCAGCCAGTAACTGAGCCATTACAAACAGGTATTAAAGCAGTAGATGCTATGATCCCGGTTGGTCGTGGACAACGTGAGCTTGTTATTGGTGACCGTCAAACAGGTAAATCAACTGTTTGTATCGATACAATCTTAAATCAAAAAGAATTTTACGATGCAGGAAAACCTGTATTCTGTATATATGTTGCAATTGGGCAAAAAGCTTCAACTGTAGCAGGAATTGCTAAAATGTTAGAAGAAAAAGGTGCAATGGCTTATACAGTTATTGTTGCAGCTAATGCTTCTGATCCAGCTCCAATGCAAGTTTATGCTCCTTTCGCAGGTGCTGCAATTGGAGAATATTTTAGAGATTCAGGTCGTCCGGCTTTAATTGTTTATGATGATTTATCTAAACAAGCTGTAGCTTACCGTGAGGTTTCTCTTTTATTAAGAAGACCACCGGGACGTGAGGCATATCCTGGAGACGTTTTCTACTTACACTCTCGTTTATTAGAGCGTGCTTGTAAAGTAATTGCAGATAATGGAATTGCTAAGAACATGAACGATTTACCGGATTCTATTAAGTCTATCGTAAAAGGTGGTGGTTCTTTGACTGCTTTACCAATTATTGAGACTCAGGCTGGAGACGTTTCTGCATATATCCCAACAAACGTAATTTCGATTACAGATGGTCAGATTTTCCTTGATGGAGATTTGTTCAACTCTGGAGTTCGTCCTGCGATCAACGTAGGTATTTCTGTATCTCGTGTTGGAGGTAATGCTCAGATTAAATCTATGAAAAAAGTTTCTGGAACTTTAAAATTAGACCAAGCTCAATTCCGTGAATTAGAAGCTTTCGCTAAATTTGGTTCTGACTTAGATTCTGTTACTTTAAATGTAATTGAAAAAGGAAGAAGAAACGTTGAGATCTTGAAACAAGGTTTGAACGATCCTTATCCAGTAGAAAATCAAGTAGCTATTATTTATGCAGGTTCTAAAAACTTATTGAAAAGTGTTCCTGTAAATAAAGTAAAAGAATTTGAAGCTGATTTCTTAGCTTACTTAAACAGTAAACATAAAGATACGCTTAATGCGTTGAAAGCTGGTAAGTTAGATGACAACATTACTGATGTTATCGAAAAAGCAGCAAAAGAAATTTCAGCAAAATATATCTAATTAGATAATTCGTAAATTAGATAATTAGAAAACATCTCAGGAGACTTTCTAATTATCTAATTTTCAAATTGTCACATTTTTTAATCGACAAATGGCAAATTTAAAGGAAATCCGTAATAGAATTACTTCCGTTTCATCGACGATGCAAATTACATCGGCTATGAAAATGGTTTCTGCAGCAAAGCTTAAGAAAGCACAAGATGCAATCACTGCGATGCGCCCTTATGCCGAGAAATTAACGGAGTTGTTGCAAAATCTTTCTGCTACACTTGATGGTGAAGTTGGAGGAGATTATACAACACAACGTGAAGTAAAAAAAGTATTGCTTGTTGCTATAACTTCAAATAGAGGTTTATGTGGTGCATTTAATACTAACGTAATTAAAGAAGCAAAAAATCGTGCTCAGTTTTACGCAGGAAAACAAGTTGACATTTTTCCTATTGGAAAAAAAGGGAATGATGTTTTAAGTAAAACGTTCAAAGTTCACGGTCACCATAATGCAATTTTTGATCATTTAACTTTTGATAATGTTGCTGGAATTGCAGATAATTTAACTGAGAAATTTTTATCAGGAGAATACGACAGAATTGAATTGATCTACAATCAGTTTAAAAATGCAGCTACGCAAATTGTTCAAACAGAGCAGTTTTTACCGTTAGCTCCAATTAAATCTGATGTACCGGTTTCTGGCGGAGATTATATTTTTGAGCCTTCAAAAGAAGAAATTGTGTTGACTTTGATTCCTAAATCATTAAAAACACAATTGTATAAAGGTATTCGTGATTCATTTGCTTCAGAACATGGAGCGCGTATGACAGCAATGCACAAGGCAACTGACAACGCAACTGAATTGAGAAACCAATTGAAATTGACTTACAATAAAGCACGTCAGGCATCTATTACTAATGAGATCTTAGAGATCGTTGGTGGAGCTGAAGCCTTGAACGGATAAAGAATAGTTTTAAAATTTTTAAAAAGCCAACATTAATTTGTTGGCTTTTTTTATGCGAAAAAATTAAATTGTTCTGAATCAGTACTTTAAAATAGGGAAATTTCAAAAATAATTAAATACTTACATTTAAGTAAATACTTACAAAATTAAACAAATTATGCTGTAATTGATTTTTTATTAAGTATTTTTGCGATTCTGTTTTACAGCTATGTTTTACAGGGAAGTAAAATAAGTAAAGATTTTTTTTTAATATAGATTACAATTAATCGATCTGATAATAAAATAGTTACGTTATATTTTTAAAAAAGTATATATTTATATTTTTAAAATGAGTAACTTTTTAACACTTTCTGCGTATAACATTTAACAACCAAAAAGTTATTAAAAAATAGATCACCTACAAACATGGCAAAAGAAAGTTTTAATTGGAAGAGTCTTTTCATTAATGACGAGACAGATCAATCAGAGGGCAAAGTTGCAACTCAACCATCGGCTCCCATTTTACCAACCACAGAAAATAAATTTCCGAATCAAATTACAGAATCATTTCCAACAAATTCATCGACAAACCCTTTTTTAAACGAAATTTTTGAAGTTTACAACAAAGGTTTTGAGTCATTGAATGAAGCTGGGTTTGACTTTTTTGAACTTTATAAATCGGTCATGGCAGTTGGAGTTACAAATCCGCAAAGTTATCAGATGGCTTTTGCAATGGGAAAATCAATTCAATCTGATTTGACTAAAGATTTTCTTTTGCAAAAAGGGAGTTTTTATATTACAGAAATTGAAAAAGTACATACAAAATATGATACTATTGGAAAAAACAAAAAAGCCGAATTAGATAATACAATTACAAAAGAGAAATATAATTTATCCAAGAGCATTTCTGATTTAGAAGCCAAAATTATTGAACTTCAAAAAGAATTAGAAGCTAAAAAAATAGAACTTCAAAAAATTGATCCTGTTAATATGGAACAGCTTTCAGAAATTCAATTGAAAATGGAAGCGAATAATCTGGCAAAACAAAAAATATTAACATCAATCAATACTGTAATAACAGGAATCAATCAATATTTACAATAATGGATAAATTTGAACAAGAAAGAAGCACACTTTTGACGCTGCCAATACTTAAACATTTTGACGAGTCTAAAGGAGAAATTGCTTTAAAATCAGGCGCGCTTAAAAAAGGAGAGAAGTCATTGTTTTTGGCTTTGGCGTTAGGTTTACTAGGAGTTGGAGGATATTTAATCTGGACCTATATTATTCCGCCATTATTTACAATGTTGGGTCAGGCAATAGCTTTATCAGCGACAGGAGTATTTTTAGTTTTTCTGGTTATGATGGCTCCCGTTATAATGAAAAGTCTTCGTTTTGCAACAAAAAATATTCATAAAGCATTAATTCAAAGTAATCCTTTTAATGAGTTGGAAGAGCAAAAACAGAAAATGGTTAAAAACCGTGAAGTTTTTAAGAATACTAAAGCGAAGCTAAAAGGTCTTAAAAATGAAATGGAAATTGAAGCCAGCAAATCTGAAAAAGAAGCCAAAGGATTTCAGGAAGATGTGTTGAGTTTACAGCGTCAGTCAGAAAAATTGAAATCGGCGATGGATGAAATGGTGAAACAAAATGGCGTTGCGGCAAAAGATACGGATGAGTATGTAGCCCTGCAAAGTGAATTAGCCAGAAAGTTAAGCGATTCTCAAAGAGTTTCAACTCAATACGAACAAAGCAAAAGTTTTATCCAAAAATATGGTGTTCGTGCCAATGTTTTAGGAAAAATGGATCGTAAACTGACATTGGCTGGAACGGCTATTGACATTAAAATTGCTGATTTTGATGTTACTGTTAAGATGCTTCAGAAGGAATATGAATTTGCCAAAAATGCAAAAGAGGCAACAGAAAGTGCAAAAAGTGCGATGATGTTTACTAAAGACTGGGAATTAGAATATGCTCTTGAAGTGGTTACATCTACTATTGCATTAGATATTGCCAGAACTTCAGAAAACTTAATCGACATTGATGCATTAACTTCTAAATATTCTGTTGATAATGATGAACTTTATTCAAGACTAGATTCATTGGCTGATGAAATTAAAACAGGAGATAATACAATTCCGGACTCAACAAAATATACAAGTCCAAATTATAAAATGACCAAAGACGATAAATTATCTAGCGGTGGTTTTGGAGATATTTTTTAATACAATTAAATTTAATTTTTAGATAAAAATGGGAAAAATTTTAAGAACAGAAAAATTAACAACTTTTTCTGAGTTACTTATCGTTATTGCTGGAATTGGTGCAGTTCTAGGTGGGGTTTATTATATCTCTCCGGGAATTAAGACTGCAGTTTCAAAACAATTAAATGGAATTGAGCTGAATCAAACGGACGTTAATAATGTTACCAATGCTGCAAAAATTGCACTTCCGTCAACAGAAATATCTACAGAGGTTGCAGACAAACCTTTAGTGAAAATTGGAGCGTATGCCTGGAATGCTCAGTCTGGAATTATTGTTTCTAACGGTGGTCCAAAAACAACAAAAGGATCATTGATGGAAAAAAACGGAGTTAATCTTGAAATTATTCGTCAGGACTGGCTTTCGGAATTGCGTAATATGCAAATGAAATTTATCGAGGAATTTGATAAAGGTGAAGCTTTTCCTTCTTCAGATAAAAGTGTTTTTGCAGTTATGATTATGGGTGATGGTGCGCCATTTTATATTAGTTCAGTTCAAAAATCATTAGACGAAAAATACGGAAAAGACAAATACCACTTACAAGTTATGGGTGTTGTAGGTATGAGTTATGGTGAAGATAAATTGATTGGGCCTCCAAGCTGGAAATCAGATCCAAAATCTATGAAAGGTTCTGTGATATCTGCAGTTCTTGGAGATGGTGACTGGGTTACTACTGTAAACTATTGTTTTGCAAACGGATTAAAAGTAAATCCTGATCCAACAACTTATGATGCAGAAGCAGTAAATATTTATCCATCAGAAAATGACGATTATATTAAATCAGCAGAAGAATTAATCAAATCTCAAACAACAGGATGGACTGTTACTTTGAAAGAAGTTGTTGATGGAAAATTAACTGGAAAATCTGTTAACAGAAAAATCGATGGTTGTGCAACATGGACGCCTGGAGATAAAACAGTTTTTGATAAATTGACTGGTTTTGTTGATATTGTTTCTACAAAAGAATTCAACAACCAAATGCCAACAGCTCTTATTGGAGTGAAAGAATGGGCAGTGAAAAATCCTGATATTGTTTCTAATATTTTGAAATCGGCATTGACGGCTTCAAACCAAATGAAAAACTACGAAGATTGGAAAGTAAGAGCTTCACAAGCAGTTGCTGATACTTACAAAATTGAAACAGCGGATTATTGGTATAAAATGTTCAAAGGACAACAAGGAACAAAAGCTGGATTGACTTATAATATGGGTGGTTCAAAAGTATTTAACTACGCTGATGCAATGCAATATTTTGGATTATCAGATGGTGTAAACAGATACAAATCTGTATACAATCAGGTTTCAGGATATTTGACAGAATTGAATCCGTTTGGATTTAATGAAAACGTAGGAGCAGTTGTTCCTTACGATCAGGCAGTAAACTTGTTCTTCTTAAAAAACATCAACGACATCGAATCTACTTCTGCAGATAAAGCAGATTATAGCGCTGAAGCAAAAGAAGTAGTAGCTTCTGGAGAATGGAAAATTAATTTCAATACAGGAAGTGCAGATATTTCAAACTCATCCAGTAAAGAAGTAGAGAAAATTTACAACCTTTTAGTACAAGCAGAAAATACAAAATTAACGGTTGTTGGACATACTGACAATGTTGGAAATCCAGATTCTAATTTAGCGTTATCAAAAAGCAGAGCGCAAGCAGTTGTAGATTACCTAAAACAAAAAGGAATTCCTGCAAGTCGTTTTCAATTAGTTGATGGAAAAGGTCAAAACGATCCAATTTCAGATAATAATACTGCTTCTGGAAAAGCATTAAACAGACGTGTTGTTATTACTTTCTTAAAATAAAAATAATTAAAGGCTATCTTAATAGATAGCCTTTTTTACAATTATCATGATAAAAATTTTAACTCCCTTTGAAAAAATATCAAAACTAAACAAAACACTTATTTTAGTTGGTTGGTTAGTTCTTTTGATTATTATTTGGTTTGCAACAACATCTGGCGAAAAACATCTTTTTCCTTCCCCAGCTCAGGTTTTAACAGGTTTTTCAGATTTGTACAGAGAAGGTTTGGTTGTACACATTTTCAATTCGTTGAAATTGTGTTTTATTTCGATTTTTTTAGCCACAATCATTTCTTTGTTCTTTGCTTATGCATGGCCAATTCCGCTATTAAAATCAATTTCTGAATTTATTACAAAATTTAGATTTTTGCCTTTTACCGGACTTTCATTTTATATCACAATGGTAATTCATGAAGCACGAATGATGCAGGTTTGGATTCTGGTAATTTTCTTAACTACATTCTTAACTACATCCTTAATTGCTGTTATTAAAGATATTCCGCAAGAAGAATTTGATCATGCAAAAATGCTAAAATGTAATCGTTGGGAAGTTCTTGTGCAGGTCATTATTTTAGGAAGAATAGATTATGTAATTGATGTAATCAGACAAAATCTTGCCATTACCTGGATGATGCTTGTTACGGTAGAATCTATTGTGGTAGCTTCTGGAGGTTTAGGGTTTTTAATTAAAAACTCTGATAAGTTTATGAATACCGGAAGAATTATTGCACTTCAAATCATCATTTTATTAATAGGTCTTGGCTTAGATGCTGGAATAAATTATTTAAGAAAAGTAGTATTTAGATATTCAAAAATATAATTATGAAACACGAATATAAAGAGACGCTTTTGTATGTAGAAAACCTAAGCGTTGGTTATGATGATACTATTATTATAAAAGATATAAGTCTAATTGAAAAAGATGTAGTAAGAGAAGGAGTTGATTGTACAGGGCAAGTTATAGCTTTTGTTGGAAGATCTGGAAGAGGAAAATCAACTTTTTTTAAAGCATTGACGGGACTAATTCCAACGAATTCCGGAAAAATATTAATTAGAGATTTTGAAAACAAAGAACCTAACGC
The DNA here is from genome assembly GCF_006438875.1 of Flavobacterium pectinovorum. GTDB lineage: Bacteria > Bacteroidota > Bacteroidia > Flavobacteriales > Flavobacteriaceae > Flavobacterium > Flavobacterium pectinovorum_A. Next base: position 368,174 of record NZ_RCZH01000002.1, on the reverse strand, counting down.
AGCTAAATCTGTATGTGAAGGCGACATTGGTTTTGTAGATCAGAAATATACTTTGTTCAGACATAAAACAGTTACTGAGGCGTTGAAATTTTCGTTGAGAAAAACAACACTTTCGAATACTGAAAAAGACCAAAAAATAAAGGAATATCTAAAGGAATGGGGATTAGAAAACTGCAAAGACAAATATCCTAACGAACTTTCCGGAGGACAAAGACAAAGAACAGCGATTATAGAACAATTGTTTTCATCTGATCAATTTATTGTTTTGGATGAGCCTTTTTCAGGATTAGATGTTGGAAATATCGAAGAAGTTAAAAAATCTTTTGAGTTATTAGGAAAATCATCGGAGTCTAATACCGTTATTTTTTCTACACATGATATCGAATTAGCGATAGAATTAGCACAGACTATTTACGTTATTGGGCATCCAACGATTAATGGAAAAAAAGAAAACTACGGAACCATAGTAGCAAAATACGATCTAAGAGACATGGGACTTTCGTGGAAAGATTATTGTGATGATCACTTAAAATTATCAAAAGAAATTATTCACCAAATGATGATTTCTTAAATTAGAATATGTCAAAAAAAAACAATCCAATATCGATTATTGAAGACTCATTTTTGTCTCTAAAAAAATATTTAGAAACAAATATATCTACTAATGAAGCCGTTTTTACGGCTTCATTTATTATAGAACTGCAAAAAGAAACCAGGCAGATTCTTGAAAGTTGCAATCTATTAAATCAGGATATAGATTTTATTCAAAAATTAAACGAAGCAGTAAATCCCGTTTTTTCTAAAGGGTTATTGTTTAAGGCAGAGCATTTTTTTCTTTCGGATATTATCGATCTTTATGAAAGAGAGCCCGGAGCGAAAAATGAAAAGCAAGAATTTGTACTGGCATATTATTATGATGCTTTGCGCAACAAACATTTTGCAGATGAAAATTCTATAAACGAATTGAATCAGTTGATTTTTACAGAGAATTTTAAAAATCTTCTCATAAAAATAAAGAAAGAGAATAAGATTATAACGTCAAACGCACAGCAAAATCAGTATTTGTTGCCGGAAGCTTTATCCGAAAAGAAGAATAATAAATTAGAAGCAATTCTAATCACGTATCAAAATTTCATTCATTTTACATTTGGTAAAAAATTTGAAAACACAACAACTTTCAGCAACTATTTGGGTTTAAATTTAGACAAATCAAAAACTGATAAAAAAGAAATAGACAATCTGCCGGAAGAAGATACGCTCGAAAAAGTTCTGAAAGAATTAAACGATCTTGTTGGTTTGGCAGAAGTAAAAAAAGATGTTTCGGAACTGATTAATTTGTTAGAAATACAAAAAAAACGTTCGAAGCAAGGATTAAAAAATGTTGAAATTACTTTACATACTGTCTTTCTTGGACCTCCGGGAACAGGAAAAACATCTGTGGCAAGACTTCTAAGCAGGATTTTTAAACATTTGGGATTTTTATCCAAAGGTCAAATGTTTGAAACAGACAGAGAAGGTTTAGTCGCAGGTTATGTTGGACAAACGGCAACAAAAGTAAATAATGCTGTAGAATCAAGTCTTGGCGGAGTATTATTTGTTGATGAAGCGTATGCCTTAACCCAAAATGCTTTTGGAAACGATTACGGTGCCGAAGCTGTAAATACGCTTTTAAAAAGAATGGAAGATCATCGCGAAGATCTGGCTGTCGTAGTTGCAGGATATACAGAACCTATGAAGATTTTTATAGAATCGAATCCGGGATTGCGTTCCCGTTTTAATAGATATTTTCATTTTGATCATTTTACTCCTGCAGAATTGCTTCAGATTTTCGAAACATTTTGTAACAAATCTGATTTTATTCTTTCTGATGATGCCAAAGAAAAACTAACAGACACTTTTGATTTGCTTTATGAAAGTAAAAATGAAAGTTTTGGAAATGCCAGAGTCGTTAGAAATTTATTTGAAAAATGCGTTCAGAATCAGGCAAACAGAATTGTTAAAATAAAAAAAATCACAAATAAAGTTTTAAAAACACTCACAGAAGAAGATATTCCGGAACCAAAAGAAACGGAACAAAATGTTAATTTTGAAATGAAAAGCAAAGAACTTTAAAAGGAAAAGAGCCAACAAAAAATTGTTGGCTCTTTTTATATATAGGGTTGTTATTTTTGAAGTTAACTTACAAAATGGAGATTCTCAATTTATCCAAAAACTGAGAATCTGGACCATTTTATAAAATTATAGATACAGATTTATCACTCTGCAGTGCTTTGTCTTTCATGGGAACAAACTAGCTTTATTAATCCCAATGCTCTGTTTTTTTGAGGGTTACATTTCAGCAGAATCACTCCCTTTGCTTTGTCTTTTATGGGAACAAACTAGCTTTATTAGTCCCAATGCTTTGCTTTTTTTAAGGGTTGTATTTTAGCTTTGCTCATTCCCTTTGATACAAAGTTACAGTAGAAGTACTTGTAGAAATTTATATAATTTTCATTGTTTGTTATAGATTTTTCACATCAAGATGTTTTTGCTTATATAACAGGACAATAAAAAAATGAGTATTTTTGAAATCTTATCTTTTTACTACAATGGAATTACAAATACAAGAACTTACTACAGTCGAAGAAATGTTGGCTCAAATTGAAACAATGCGATTTCTTTACCCCAATATATCTGTCGAAAAATATAAAGCTTACCTTTCAGATATGATTCCTCACAATTACATTCAGATTGGTGTTTTTGAAAACGGAGTTTGTTTGGGTATCACCGGCTGCTGGTCTTCAACAAAATTGTGGACAGGAAAGTATCTTGAAATAGATAATTTTGTCGTAAATCCCGAAGTTAGATCTAAAGGAATTGGAAAATTGCTGACAGATTATATCGAACAAAAAGCTATAGATTCAGATTGCAGCAGTATCGTTTTGGATGCTTTTACAGGAAATTTTGCCGCACATCGTTTTTATTATAACCAGGGATATGGACCAAAAGGTTTTCATTTTGTTAAAATATTAGATGAAAACAAAATGACGCACTAAATTTAGGGGCAAGTTTTTTTATTGAACCTATAAAATCAATATAAAACCAAAGAATTGGTTATTTTTGCTTTATAAATTTTATTACACACATATATTTTGGGATTATATAAAAATCTATTCAAACAAACTGCTATATACGGATTAGCTACGGTTTTACCACGAATGCTAAGTTTTCTACTGGTGAGATTATATACAGGTATTTTACCAACCGCAGAATACGGAGAAGTTTCGATCGTTTTGTCCTGGATGGTTTTCTTTAACGTTGTACTTTCTTATGGAATGGAAACCGCTTTTTTTAGATTTTATAGCGCCGAAGAAGACAAGAAAAATGTAATTGCAACTTCGACAATATCCATATTTTGGTCGTCGATAATTTTCTTATTTGTAGCCTTAATTTTCAGGAACACACTAGCAAATCTTGCAGAAGTTGATGTACAATATGTTACGTACACCGTTTGGATTTTAGTTTTGGATGCCTTGGTTTTAGTACCATTCTCTAAACTAAGGGCGAACCAGAGACCAATGGTTTATGCAGCAATTAAAATTGGTAATGTCTTTATCAATTTATTACTGAACATATTCTTCTTAGTATATTTACCTAAACTTGCTGCTTCAAATCCAAATTCGGTTTGGGATAATTTATATGTAGAGAATTTCCAGATTGCTTATATTTTCATTGCAAATCTTTTGGCGAGTTTAGCCACTTTTATAGTGCTTTCGCCGAATTATCTTTCTTTAGGAAGAAAATTTGATCCCGTACTTTGGAAAAAAATGATGAAATATGGTTTGCCAATCTTGGTTGCAGGACTTGCATTTGCCGTTAATGAACATTTCGATAAAATTCTTTTAGGATATTTATTACCGGAAAATTTGGCAAAATCAGAAGTTGGTGCTTATTCAGCTTGTTATAAATTAGGATTGTTTATGGTCTTGTTTGCAACAGCTTTCAGATTAGGAATTGAACCTTTCTTTTTTAGTCATGCTAAAAATGAAAACGCACCACAAACCTATGCCGTAATTACAAAATACTTTGTTATTCTCGGATCCTTAATTTTATTGGGCGTTATTGTTTTTGCAGATGTTCTGAAATATCTTTTGCTTGACAATAAATCATATTGGGAAGCAATGAAAGTGGTTCCTTTAATTATTCTGGCAAATTTCTTTTTAGGAATTTACAACAACTTATCAGTTTGGTATAAATTGACAGATCAAACAAAAATTGGAGCCTATATTTCGATTGTGGGCGCTATTGTAACGTTGGTTTTAAACTATTTTTTAATTCCAAAATACAGTTATTATGGTTCTGCAATTGCAACTATTTCTGCTTACGGAAGTATGATGTTGATTTCTTATGTTTTAGGAAACAAATATTATCCAATACCTTATGATATGAATAAAATTGGAGCTTATTTAGGGATTTCTATTGTGTTTTCGGCTATATCTTTTTACGGATTTAGAGAAAATTATTTTGTTGGAGTACCGTTATTTTTAGCGTTCATCTATTTTGTTTATCATAACGAAAAAGACACAATCAAAGGAATTATGAATAGAAAGTAGTTTTACTTTTTAATCTTTTAAAATAAAAAATGAAAATACAAATTATCAATAAATCACAACACGCTTTACCAAACTACGAAACAATTGCTTCGGCAGGAATGGATTTGCGCGCCAATTTAACTGAAGTTATTACGTTAAAACCATTAGAAAGAGCCATTGTAAAAACAGGACTTTTTATTGAGTTGCCAATTGGTTACGAAGCACAAGTTCGACCAAGAAGCGGATTGGCTGCAAAAAGAGGAGTAACTGTTTTAAATTCTCCGGGAACCGTTGATGCAGATTATAGAGGAGAAATAGGTGTAATTTTAGTAAATTTATCAAATGAAGAATTTGTAATTGAAAACGGAGAAAGAATTGCACAATTAATTATTGCCAAACACGAAAGAGCAGAGTGGATAGAAGTTGAGGAACTTTCTGAAACTTCAAGAGGCGAAGGCGGATTTGGAAGCACGGGAGTGAAGTAGTTTTTAGTCGCAGTTTTCAGTTTTCAGTCGCAGTAATCAGTTTTGCACTTTGCGACCTTAAATTGAAATGAATAACCTTTGCGAACTTTGCGGTAAAATAGTTTTCAGTGGCAGTTTCAGTTTACAGTCGCAGTAATCAGTTTTCAAACTTTGTGACCTTAAATGAAATGAATAGACTTAGTGAACTTTGCGAATAACCTTTGCGAACTTTGCGGTAAAATAGTTTTCAGTGGCAGTTTAGAGGTTACAGTTTACAGTCGCAGTAATCAGTTTTGCACTTGTGACCTTAAAATGAAATGAATAAAACGCAGCGAACTTTGCGGTTAAATAGTTTCAGTCACAGTTACAGTAATCAGTTATTGTACTTTGCGACTATAAAAATGAAATGAATAAACACAGCGAACTTTGCAAATAACCTTTGCGAATTTTGCGGTTAAACAAAAAATACAAAAATGAAAATAATCGTTCCAATGGCAGGTCGAGGATCAAGACTTAGACCACATACTTTAACAGTTCCTAAACCGTTAATTCCAGTTGCAGGAAAATCAATTGTTCATCGTTTAGTTGAAGATATTGCCCAAATATTAAAAGAACCTATTGAAGAGGTTGCTTTTATTTTGGGAGATCCGGCTTTTTTTGGCGATGATCTTGTAGCAAGTTTAGAGGAATTGGCAGGAAGTTTAGGCGCTAAGGCATCAATCTATCGTCAGGATTTACCTTTAGGAACTGGTCACGCTATTATGTGTGCCAAAGAATCGTTGTCCGGACCGGCAGTAATTGCTTATGCAGATACTTTAATCAGAGCTGATTTTCAATTAGATCCGGAAGCAGATGCTGTGATTTGGGTAAAACAAGTAGAACAGCCGGAAGCTTTTGGTGTTGTTAAATTAAATGCCAATAATGAAATTATAGAATTGGTTGAAAAACCAAAAGAGTTTGTTAGTGATTTAGCCGTAATAGGAATCTATTATTTTAAGGAAGTTGGAGATTTGAAAAAAGAACTTCAGGGAGTTTTGGATAATAATATTCAGAATGGCGGAGAGTATCAGATCAACGACGGAATCAAAGCGATGATGGCTAACGGTAAAGTTTTTAAAACCGGCAGCGTTGACGAATGGATGGATTGTGGAAACAAAGATGTTACCGTAGAAACGAATTCAAGAATGTTAGGATTCTTGCACAACGATGGAGAACATTTGGTAGATTATGATGTAAAACTGGAAAATTCTACAATTATCCCTCCATGTTATATTGGCGAAAATGTAGTCTTAAAAAATACAACAGTTGGTCCAAATGTATCTATTGGAAAAGGATGCCACGTTACTGACAGTATTATTAAAAATAGTTTAGTTCAGACTTTTTCTCAAATAAAAAATGCTAACTTAGATAATGCAATGATCGGAAATCATGTTGTTTATGATGGAAAATTTACAAGCATAAGTATTGGAGATTATTCTGTTTTAGAATAAAAACGATACTTTAAACAGAAATTATGTAAAAGATGAAAAAGAGAGTTTTAATACTTTTATTATTGGTTTTACTTGGTAATACAACTTTGGTAATGGCGCAAACCGAACCGGAAGATATTGCTATGGCAACGGATGAATATCAGGACTCTTTTTATGAATCTTTAAAACAAAAAGGAATTGAAAATTACGATAAAGCCATCGTTTCATTAGAAAAATGTATTAAACTGAAACCTAATGATGCTGTAGCTTATTTTGAATTAGGAAAAAATTATCTGGCGCTAAAACAATATGGCAATGCTCAACCAGCTTTTGAAAAAGCAACTCAACTAGATCCAAAGAATAAATGGTATTGGTTAGGAATTTATGATGTAAGTTATGAAACCAAAAACTATCCTTTGGCAATTGAAACGATTCAGAAAATAATTGTTTTTGATGAAGAGTATAAAGACGATTTGATTTCGTTGTATATGATTACCAATCAATATGACAAAGCACTTTTGACGATCAATGAAATGAATGATAAATTCGGAAAATCAGAAGATCGAGACCGATATAAAATGCAAATTATGTCGCAGGGAAAATATCAAAATGCAGAAATCACGAATCTTATCGATCAGATAAAAAAGAATCCGAAAGAAGAATCGAATTATGTAAATCTAATTTTTTTATATTCGAAAGCAGAAGAAACAGATAAAGCGGTAGAAGTTGCGAAACAATTAGCAAAGGAAATTCCAAATTCTGAATGGGGACAAGTAAGTTTGTTCAAAGGATATTTGGATGCAAATCAAGCCGACAAAGCAATTAAGTCGATGAATATGATTTTGTCAAGTTCAAAAATTGATACAAAGATTAAACATCGTACCTTAAATGAATTTTTGATTTATGTGAATAAAAATCCGCAATATGCACCGGATTTAGAGAAAGCAATATCATACTTTGATAATGATCCGAATGTTGATGTTGCAAAAGAAATTGGAAAGTTTTATCACAGTAAAGGACAATATGAAAATGCTATTAAATATTATGAAAAAGATTTAAAAGCAAATTCAGATACAGATCGCGAAACTAACTTGCTTTTGCTTGAAGCGTATGTTCAGGCAAAACAATTTGAGCCAATGACTAAGCGCGCCATGAATATGATTGAAGTTTATCCGAGTCAATCACAGTTTTATTATTACGCAGGTTTAGGAAACAACAAGTTGCAACAATTTAAGAACGCAAAAACCGTTTTGGAAATGGGACTTGATTATGTTGTAGATGACAAAACGCTTGAAGCAAATTTTAATATTCAGCTAGGAGAGGCTTACAATGGTTTGGGAGACGCGAAGAAAAAAGAGGAATACTTTTTGAAGGCAAATGAATTATTAAAACAAAAAAAGTAGATTTCAGATGAAAAAATATATTACAATACTATTGATGTCGGTTTTTGCGATTTCTTGTAAATCAAAAATGCCTGCTGCTCAAAATGGTACTGGCAACGCCGAAGTTGTAACAAAAGAAGATAAAAAGGTAGTAGAAAAACATTATAACAATAAGTTGGACTTTTCTACTTTATACATAAAAGCAAGTGCAAAATATGCTGACGAAAAACAAAGTCAAAATGTTTCGGTTGAAATTAAAATAGAAAAAGACAAACAGATTTTAGTGAGCGTTCGTTTTCTGGGAATTACAATGGCAAAAGCATTGATTACACCAACGACAGTAAGCTATTATGAAAAAATAAAAAGCACTTATTACGAAGGCGATTTTACAAGTTTGAGCGAATGGTTAGGAACAGAATTAAATTATTCTAAAGTTCAGAATCTATTGGTTGGAGAAGCTTTGGATGATTTAAAAAAGGGAAAATATACACAGACAATTGTAGAGAATTTGTTTCGTTTAGACGATGAAAAAGACAACAATGTGAAGAAATCATTTTATATTGATTCAGAAAAATATTTGTTGCAAAAAGAGGAGATTTCTCAGCCTGCAGAAAACAGAATGTTACAAATTAACTATTCTGACAGCAAAGTTTTTAATCAGGGAACACTTCCAACAAGCATTGAAATTAATGCTATTCAGCCAAAAGGAAAAACCAATATTAATTTAAATTACAACAATATTTCGTTTAATGAAGAACTTTCTTTCCCATATAGCGTGCCTGGTGGTTATAAGAAAGTTATAATTAAGTAAATTTGCAAAAAGAAAAAAGAAACATGCCAAAATTTCTCCTAAGCCTAATTTTTATTTGTGCGACTACTTTTATGTGGGCGCAAGATTCGCAACAAGAAAAACTGGAGCAGCGTAAAGCCCAGATTCAGCAGGAAATTAGAGATAATGAAAAGATGCTGCAATCTGTAAAGAAAAAAGAAAAATCAGCAGTAAATGTTTTTTTAATTCAGGCGAATAAAATTAAACTGAAAGAGAAACTGATTAATACGACCGCAAAACAAGAAAAACTTTTAAGTAATGACATGTATATTAACCAGGTTAAGGTTAATAAACTAAAAAAGGAACTGGAAATATTAAAAGCAGATTACTCAAAAATGATTCTGAAATCATATAAAAGTCGCTCTGAGCAAAGTAGAGCGATGTTTATCTTGTCTTCAGAAAGTTTTTTACAAGCTTATAAAAGAGCACAATACTTAAAACAATACACTAATTTTAGAAAAAATCAAGGTTTAGAAATTCAATCAAAAACGACTGAATTAGTTGATTATAATGCGAAATTGAATGGGCAAAGACAAGTTAAGAAAAAGATCATTGCGGAAAATGAAAAGGAAAAGCAAAGTTTAGAAGTAGAAAAGAAAGAACAGCAAAAATTAGTTAATTCGATTAAGAAAGATAAAAATAAAATTATTGCTGATACAAAATCGAAACAACAGGAATCGAGAAGAATCGACGCTAAAATTAAGGATCTTATCCGTGAACAAATTAGATTAGCCAATCAAAGAGCCGAGGAAGAGAGACGTAAAAGAATCGCAGAAGGTAAAGCCAGCGAAGCAGAGAAAGCAGAGGCGGCAGCACCTAAAAGTTATTCATCAGATAGAATTACATTAACTCCGGAAGGTAAAATTTTGGCTGCCGATTTTAAAGCAAACAGAGGAAAACTCCCTTGGCCGGTAGAGAAAGGATTTATATCGCTTGGTTACGGAGATCAGCAGCATCCTTTATATCCAACACTGACTGTTCACAACTCCGGAGTAGAGATTACTACAGAACAAGGAGCAAGTGCACGCGCCGTATTTGAAGGAGTAGTATCAAAAGTTATAGCCTTATCTCCTGTTAACAGAGCTGTTTTTATTCAGCATGGGGATTACTTTACAGTATATCAAAACTTAAGTCAGGTATCTGTTGAGCAGGGTGACAAAGTAAAAGTTAAACAAGTTATTGGAAAAGTAAGAACAAGTGGAGACACGGGAAAAACAATCATTAAGTTTTTAATTCTTCAAAATACAACAAATAACAATCCGGAAGGATGGTTGCAAAATAGATAAAAAAAGGGAGCTGATTAGCTCCCTTTTTTTATAATTAAACTTTATTTATCATGAGAATCAAGAGTTGAAATATGCCTAACGGTACAATTATAGACTTTCAACTCCTGATTGTCATTAATCATATTGTTCTAAAAAGTATTTTACAACATCCGTAGTTGTAACAATACCTTTTAGTTCACCATTATCTACTACAGGCAAAGCATGGAATTCTTCTTTCACAAAAATTTCGGCTAAATCTCTTATGATAGTATCAGATGAAACTGTTTTAGGTTTTGAAGTCATAACCTGAGAAATAGTTAGCATTTCCAGGATGGCTTCGTCAGCACCTTCCTGACCTTCAAATAAAGCTCCAAAAGTTAATCGGTTTATGTCCGTACGACTAATAATACCAACAACTTCTTTGCCTTTAACGATAGGAATGTGACGAATCGTATTTTGTTTTAACTTTTCTACTACTTTTCTAAGACCATCATTTTCGTTTGCTGTAATGACGCTTTTAGTCATAATGTGACTGATTGGTTCTCTCTTTTTCATAATAAATGTGTTGTTAAATGTTTATCAAATATGGAGAATAAACGGCATGAAAAACATGACTTTTATCACCCATTAAATCAAGAAGAAATGGTAGAGTAGTGATCTGGGTTGTTGGATATTTATTAGAAAAAGCACTTAAAATGGAGCAAAAGTTGCCTGAAACGCAAAAATGATTCTATTGTTCATTTGAAATTGTATTGATTGAAATTTAAAAATAGTATTTTTGCATTATGGAAACAAATAGACAGAAAAAAATAGGCGGTGTCATCCAAAAAGATTTGGTTGATATTTTGCAAGGTGAAGTGCGAAAAAACGGAATTAATAATTTGGTAATTTCGGTATCCAAAGTTAGTGTTACTTCAGATTTATCTGTGGCAACAGTTTATTTAAGCATTTTTCCTCAGGAAAAAGCAAAAGAAACCTTAGAAGGAATAAAATCAAACTCTACATTAATCAAACACGATTTATCTCAACGTGTACGTTTGCAATTGCGTCGTGTCCCAAACCTGGTATTTTTTATCGATGATTCTTTAGATTATATCGAAAAAATCGACAATGCTTTATCAAACAGAGAAAACCCAATCGAGAATCGTGATCTTTTAGATAAAAGAAGAAAATTATAAATTGAATTTCCCCCTTTACATAGCCAAACGTTATATTTTTAGCAGAAGTAAAAACAATGCTATAAATATTATTAATCGCATTGCCAGCATGGGAATTATTGTTGGCACAATGGCTTTGTTTGTGGTTTTGTCCGTTTTTAGCGGACTAAAAGTATTCAGTCTTTCGTTCACCAATGAAATAGATCCGGATTTAAAAATCACCAGTACTTTAGGTAAATCTTTTTTGATTACGCCAGATCAGGAAAGTCAGATAAAGAAAATTGACGGTATTATTTCATACACTAAAATTATTGAGGAACGTGTTTTGTTTTTATTCAAAGACAAACAAAAAGTAACTTATCTAAAAGGTGTTGACCGTAATTATCCTGTTGTCAATGATATCAGGAAAAAACTTTTTAACGGGCAATGGCTAAAACCGGATACGTATCAAGTCGTAATTGGCTATGGAATTTCTCGTGATTTTTCTTTGGGAATTCTTGATTTCGAAAATCCGCTGCAAATATTTGCTCCTAAACCAGGAAAAGGAACTATTGAAAATCCCGAAGAAGCATTCAATAAAACAGATGTTCTGCCAGTTGGGGTTTATTCTATCAGTGAAGATTTGGATTCGAAATATGTTTTTGCCGATTTGGGTTTAGCTCAGGAATTATTGATGTACAAACCTAATCAGATTTCCGGAGTGGAATTTAATTTGAAAGATAATGCAGACGAAAATGCTATTGATGCAAAACTTAAGGCAATCTTTCAAAATAAAATCACAATTAAAAACAGAGCACAGCTTAACGAGTCTTTGTATAAAATGCTCAATACCGAAAACATTGCCGTTTATCTGATTTTTACTTTAGTAATTATCGTAGCGCTTTTTAATTTGATTGGTGCTTTAATAATGATGATTTTAGAGAAAAAAGGAAACCTAAAAACCCTTTTTAATCTGGGAACTGAAATCAATCATTTGAGAAAAATATTTTTACTTCAAGGAACGTTATTAAGTGTTTTTGGCGGCTTAATTGGACTTCTTTTAGGAATCATTCTCGTAGTGCTGCAACAGAAATTTGAGATGATTATGCTTACGCCAACTTTGGCTTATCCGGTAGTTTTTACCGTAGAAAATGTTCTTATTGTTATGGGAACTATTGTTTCACTTGGTTTCGTCGCATCATTAATTGCCAGTAGCCGGGTAAGCAAAAAGCTGTTAGATTAGTATTTCTACTAAAAAAATAATACTTATATTTATCATCTCAAAAAACTACAGAGTATGATTGTTTCTGCCTAATCCTATTTTATTTTTTCAAATAATTAGGATACTTACGTTTATTTTCATGAGTTCAGATTATTAAATCTGGATCAGTATTATCATTTATCCTAACATATCATGACAGAAACTACCATAAAGAAAAGTCTATTTTCTAAAATTTTTACCACATTAAAACAAGCAATCAAAGGGGATGAATCTTTTGATTACACAATAGGAAGTATCAAAAAAGCAGTTATTCTATTGGCCATTCCTATGGTTTTAGAAATGATGATGGAATCCGTATTTGCCTTAGTCGATTTATATTTTGTGGGACATCTTGAACACAGTAGTTTTGCAATTCAAACCGTTGGTTTAACCGAGTCTGTACTTGCAATTATATATTCGTTAGCAATTGGGATGAGTATGGCGGCAACAGCAGTTGTAGCAAGACGAATTGGAGAAAAAGATCCTGTCGCTGCCGCGAAAGCTGGAATGCAGGCTATTATCGTAGCTTTTGTTATCAATAGTATAATGAGCGTTTTAGGAGTTATTTATGCCAAAGATATTCTGCTGTTTATGGGAGCATCGGCTGATGCTGCAGAACATGGGTACAGATTTACCCAAATTATGATTGGTTCAAGTTTGTGTATTATGCTTCTATTTTTAGTCAACGGAATATTTCGTGGAGCAGGAAATGCGGCCATAGCAATGAAAAGTTTGTGGTTGGCGAATATCTGCAACATTATTTTATGTCCGATATTGATTAACGGTTTTGGACCAATTCCGGCTTTCGGATTAATTGGTGCAGCTTTGGCAACTACCTTAGGAAGAAGTATTGGAGTACTATATCAAGTCTATCATTTGTTTTCCGGAAACGGAATTTTAAAAATTAAGATCTCTTATTTTATTCCAGATTTTAGACAGATAAAAGCATTGGTAAAAATTGCAGCTCCTGGAATTTTACAGTTTGTAATCGCGTCTTGCAGTTGGATTTTTCTGGCACAATTGGTTGCTACAACCGGTGGAGATCATGGTTCAGCTGGTTATCAAACGGCTTTGAGAATTATGATGTTTTTCATACTTCCGGCTTGGGGATTAAGTAATGCCGCAGCAACTTTGGTTGGACAAAATCTAGGAGCAAAACAAATTGATCGTGCCGAAAAATCAGTTTATACAACGGCTAAATACAATGTCATTTTTATGGCAACCATTATGGTAATCACATTGTGTTTTGGTCAATATATAATTTCGTTTTTTACAAACGACGAAATGGTAAAAACCATTGCGGTCGAAGCTTTGCAAATCATGAGCATCGGATTTATATTCTACGGAATCGGAATGGTTTTGATAAATGCATTCAATGGAGCAGGAGATACCTGGACGCCGACGGGAATTAATTTCTTTGGGTTTTGGTTGTTCCAAATTCCGTTAGCGTATGTATTAGCCAAACATTTTAATATGGGACCAACTGGTGTTTTCATTGCAATTCCGGTTGCAGAAACCGCTATAACTCTTGCGGGTATTTTCTTTTACAAAAGAGGAAAATGGAAACGTATTCAGGTGTAGATTTTGGTTTTGTACAATATTTCTTAAACAGATTCGTTGGAATGGGTAACCATAAATCAAATTTACAGATGAAAACAAATATTAGAATTTCGTTAGTTTTGATTACAGCATTATTTGGACTTTATGCTTTTAAACCTTTAGACAAAAAGATTATCGTAATTGATGCAGGACATGGAGGAAATGATTTGGGAGCAACATTAAATGATTTGCAGGAGAAAACGATTGTAGAGAACATTGCTAAAAGGATCAAAAGTCAGAATAAAAGCGAAAATCTTGAAATTGTTTTACTTCGTGAAGGAGATCATGAAATGGAATTAAGTGAAAGGATTTCAATTATTAATAATCTTAATCCGAGTTTTGTAATTTCGTTACATGTTAATTCTTCGGAGAATTTTAGCAGAAATGGAGTAGAAGCTTATGTTTCTGCAAATCCAAAATATTGCGACGAATCCAAAGCAAATGCTGAAATTGTAATTGACAAAGTAGCAGGTAATTATTTTTCAAAAGGAGAAGTTACAAAAGCTTCTTTCTATATTCTGAAAAATTCGAATTGCCCAGCAATGACTTTAGAAATTGGATATCTGTCTAATATAAACGACAGAACTTATATTATCAGCGAAAAAGGACAAGCCGAAATTGCGGATAAGATATTGGAAGCTGTAAAATAAAATTTATTATAATAGAAAAGACCTTCAAATTTGAAGGTCTTTTTTTATGTAGAAATCTTTGTCAAAGTTTTAAACTTTGACAAGATAAATATCTAATATTTTTGTACCTTTGAATGTACAAATAAACGTACGTAATTTTTTAATTATATGAAAGCAGTAACCATATCAACTCTGAGAAAAAACATTAAAAATTACTTTGATGAAGTAGCTGAGTCATCAGAAGTTATTGTAGTTCCGAGAAATACAGAAGATGATGCAGTTGTAATAATTTCGATGAAGGAATATAATTCTATTTTAGAAACACAACATTTATTATCAACTAAAGCAAATAGAAAAAGACTTGCAGAATCTATAGAACAAATGGAAAAGGGAAAACTTACGAACTATAATTTAGATGAACTGTAAGTATGGATATTTGTTTTACAAAAAATGGCTGGGAAGAATTTGAATATTGGATCGAAAATGACACAGATACTGCAATAAAAATAAAAGAATTAATTAAATCGATCAGAGAGAATCCATTTAAAGGAATTGGAAAACCAGAACCTTTACGACATGATTTAAAAAGCTTTTGGTCCAGAAGAATTAATGTTGAACACCGATTAGTTTATAAAGTTTCCGGAACAAAAGGAATTGACCAAAAATGTGTCATCTTGCAATGTAGATTTCATTATGATGATTAATCGAGATAAAAAAAGAGCTTCAATTTTTGAAGCTCTTTTTTTATGTAAAGATCTTTGTCAAAGTTTTAACTTTGACAAAGATTAAGTTTTTTAAGCAAATTCATATCCAGCATAAACTTGCTCAATTTCTTTCATAATGGCAAACAAATTTTCCGGTTCATCAGTAGTAACCAGTTTTTGTTTGTATTCTTTAAACGAATGAATTCCTTTGAAATAATTGGTATAATGACGACGCATTTCAACAATTCCTAAACGTTCACCTTTCCATTCCATAGACCACATAAGGTGATTTCTGGCGGCTTCTACACGATCAGCAACCGTTGGAGCAGGTAAGTGTTCACCCGTTTTAAAATAATGCTTGATTTCGTTAAAAATCCATGGATAACCAATTGCGGCACGACCAATCATGATTCCGTCAATACCGTATTCATTTTTATATTTTAATGCTTTTTCAGGACTGTCGATATCGCCATTTCCAAAAATAGGCATGGTAATTCGAGGGTTGTTTTTTACACGTGCTATATGCGACCAATCGGCGTGACCTTTATACATTTGGGCACGGGTTCTAGCGTGAATCGTTAGAGCTTGAACTCCAATATCCTGAAGTCTTTCAGCAACTTCATCAATATTAATCGAGCTATCATCCCAACCCAAACGTGTTTTTACAGTAACTGGTAAATCAGTACTCCTGATAACTGCTTTAGTAAGACGTACCATCAAATCGACATCTTTCAAAACTCCCGCTCCGGCACCTTTACAAACCACTTTTTTTACCGGACATCCAAAGTTAATATCCACTAAATCGGGTTTTACAGTAGAAACAATTTTTGATGAAAGCGCCATTGCTTCTTCATCTCCACCAAAAATTTGAATTCCAACCGGACGCTCGTAATCAAAAATATCCAACTTCATTCTGCTTTTGATAGCATCACGAATCAATCCTTCCGACGAAATAAATTCAGAATACATCATATCAGCGCCATGCGTTTTGCATAATCTGCGAAACGGCGGATCGCTCACATCTTCCATCGGTGCGAGTAATAAAGGAAATTCGGGTAATTCTATGTTGCCAATCTTGACCATCTTCAATATTTTGTGCAAAATTACAACTTTTTAGTTCAATTTGTACCAAATTGAGGTTCAAAGGTTCAGAGCGACAAAGGTTCAAAGGTTTTCACGATATAAGTTATATAAGTTCATTTAATGAAAATGGTTGGTTTTCATAAATTTAAAAACAATATTGTCTTTTCGATTTCTATGATAAAACCAAATTTTAAAAGAGTTCCGAAGGAACAAAATATATTGTAGGGATGGATTTTAATCCATCTTTCGCATTGTAACCACAATCTTGTCATTTCGAGGAACGAGAAATCGCAGGCGGGAAGAACGCACTGTTGTAGAGCTACTTTATGTGATTTCTCGTTCCGAAATGATAAGATTGTGTAAAAAACGAAAAAGAACCTTTGTTCTTCTGTCCCGAAGCTTCGGGATTGTAACTTTGTACCTTTTTTATTGAACTCTAAAATCAAAAAACCGAATTGGTTTTCTACTCATCGGATTAAAAACTAAAGGATTTAAAGTTTCTTTTGACGCAAATTCAATCTTTGGAGTTACTCTTAATTTGGCTCTGAAGTGATCTTTTATTTCCTGTAGAAATTCAGAAGATTGATTTTTAACAGCAATTTTTATYAGAATTTCATCTGTTCCTAAATCGTTGGTAGAGATCTCGATGATATGATTTTCGATATTATCAAAACCGCTCAAGACATCGTTCATTGCTGGCGGATAAAGTGTTGTGCCTTTGTATTTTATCATTTGTTTTTTGCGTCCAATTACCGGACCAACGCGCAAAGTATTTCTTCCGCAAGCACAAGGTTCATTATGTAGCTGAACAATATCTCCGGTTTTAAAACGTAATAATGGCATGGCTTCGATACCCAAAGTAGTAAAAGTCAGTTCGCCAACCTCTCCATTTTTTACAGGAATATTATTTTCATCAAGAACTTCGACAATAATCAATTCCGGATGATGGTGACCACCAATTCCGTGTTCACATTCTGTAAAAGCTGTGCTCATTTCTGTAGAAGCGTAAGTTGAAAACAACTTAATATTCCATTTTTCAGTGATTTTTTGAGACAAAATATTCATTGAAAAATCCTGATTTCGCAAAGATTCTCCAATACAAATGGCACCTTTTATGCTCGAATTATTATAATCGATTCCATGAATTTCAGCGTATTCAATTAATTTCAAAAGAAAAGAAGGAACTGTAATTAAATAAGACGGTTTGTATTTTAAAATCGAATCCCATTGCAATTCGGGAATTCCGGCACCAACGCGAATTACACCAACTTTCAGTTTTCGCAATCCAAGAAAATAAGCCAGACCAGCCATGAATTTTCTATCGATTGTAGTCATTAATTGTACCACATCGCCTTCAGCAATTCCGGCGCAAGCAAAGGAAATAGCTTCATTATAAGCTAATCGATCTAAATCAGAATCGGTTAAACCAAAAGTTACAGGATCTCCTAAAGTACCTGAAGTTGAGGCATAATCTATGATTTTATGTTGCGGAACACACACAAAATCATCGTTGCATTCTTGTAAATCTTCTTTTGTTGTTACCGGTAAATATTGTAAATCTTCGAGTGTTTTAACTTTCGAAATATCAATATTTCTTCCTGCAAAAAGGCGTTTGTAAAAAGGGGAATTTTGACTGATATAGTGTAAAAGTTCGGCTAATTTTTGTTCCTGAAAAATTTTAATTTCTTCTAAAGAATCTTTTTCTATTGCTGGAATCATTGTAATTTTCTTTTGAGTTTTTTTAAATATTTTTCAATTTTTGCTTTATCAGGAACCGTAGCAATTTCTTTGGTCAATGCTTTTTCAAAATTAGTCCGGGCAAGCAGATATTCTTTTTTTTGATAAAAGTACAACCCTGCTTTGTAATATACAACCCAATAATCAGGGTTTAAGGATTGATAGTTCTGTATAAATTCTTTGTTAATGATTTCTTTTTTATCGAGATACAAATCTATTTTATCATCTTTAATTCTAAATTTTTGATAGTTCTGATAAGCGATAGTTTTCAGAAAAGGATCTTTGGCAATATTTAGATTTTCCTGTTGAAATGAAATTACTTGATTTGTTTTTCTTTCTTTAAAAATAGAATCCAGATTATAGCAAACAAATTCACCTAATTGATACGGATTTGCCGAAACCCAAACCAATTTTTCTTTAGGTTTAAAAATAATACCGTGATGCGCCATTAACTGATTCAACGCTTTTTCGTTACCATAACCCAAAGAAATGTTCTGCAAACCTTCTTTATTTCGTAAAATTTCAGAAGCAATTTCGGGATTTATTTTAGGGCTTTCTGCAAAAAGTTCCTCCATTCGTTCCATTCGATATTCTGAATGGCTGTTGGCAATTTGCAATTGGTTTCGTTTTTCGTTTTTTAAATCTTCCCCTTGAAAATGATTGGAACAAATTAATTGATTACTATTTGGAACGTCATAAATGTCCATTTTCTTTGGAGAAACTTCAATTATAACGGCTTTATTATCATGTGCGCTTCCTACCATAATCGATTCTGAGACAAAAACTTCTCTTTTTTTGGCGATTGCAATTGCTTCATCAATATTTTGAGCATGTTGCAAAATTTCGCGCGTCAGAATTGAAATTGGCGTTTTTGCGATCATCGGGATTTTAGATTTTGATGCATTAATCGTCACCGTCAAACCTTCCTGATTCATGCCGGAAACAGCTCCAATCATTCCGGGCCAGGTAACCATCATAAATTTATAACCCTCTTTCGGATTTATAAACGCAACGATTTTATTTTCCGCGAAAGCGTCATTTACGTAAAAATCAAAATTGCGTCCGAGGATCAAATTCCCATTTTCAGATTTTTCTCCCCACGCCGCAAAAGAAGAACAACCAACCAAAGCCAAATCTTGCAAAGCGTGACCAATATCATGCGCCGCGTGCAAGTATAAACTTCGTTGATATTGTGGTGCGATGTTATCGAAATCAAGAGATGTATATTGTGAAACACCATAAATTTCCGATTGATATTCCGGAGTAACATTCGAATATAATTTTCGATTGTACCATTTTAGAAAATAGCGAAGCATTTTTTGCTCAAATTTTGAGGGAATTAAATCCTTTATTTTAGAAAAAAATATCTGCTCTTGTTTTTTCAGAAGAGAATCAGATAAAGCACCGGTTGTTAATCCAATTTGTAACGGATCACCTTCGACATACAATTCCCAAAGACCTTGTTTGTTTTTTAAAAGAGAATTTTTTCCGGAGACAAATATACTGTCAGATTGTTTTGTTACTACAGGTTTTGTGACATTATAATTTGTAACATCTGGTAGATGACGTATTGATTTTGACGTACCACAAGAAGCAAGTATCAATAAAAAATCAACGAAAAAAAATAAATTAATTCGGCTTTTCATATCTACATCTATCAAGAATAATAGACTCATTCATTGTTATCTTTCTCATAACCTTCATAGTAATAAGACTGTTCGATTCCTTTAAAAATAACTTCTCTATTGTTAACTTCGTCAGTTAGATTTTCCTTTAGTAAAGTTCTTAATTCCAAATCGTTAATGGGACTTCTTTCCATTGACTGCAAATAAAGAGTTTTGTCAGCGAATTGCCAATTAACCACTTTATTGAGTTGTTTTTTTAGAATCATATCCAACCATATTCTCATGGATCTGCCATTGCCTTCCATAAAAGGATGAGCAATATTCATCTCAACATATTTAGCAATAATTTCTTCAAAACTGTTTTCTGGCATTTGCTCAATCTTTACTAGAATTTCATTAAGATATAATGCATTTGCAAATCTAAAACCGCCTTTTGAAATATTGAGTTTTCTTATTTCTCCGGCAAAATCATATAAATCATGAAATAGATAATGGTGAATTGCCTTCAGACCTTTGGTTGTGCCGATTTCTATTTTGTCTATATCATTCGATTCAAATAATCGATATGCATTTTCTAAACTGTTCTTGTCAATATTTTTCATAGAGATTTTGTACCAAATTTAAGTCGAAACCAAAATTACAATTTAATTCCTAAAATTCTGAGTTTAATGTTTTCATTTCGGAGTCATGTTCTGATGAATTACATATCAGAAACCTGATTAATTTTAGTAATCAAATATTCTTTTCCAACAATTTCTGAACACGTTACCACAGCTCCAATAGTTACACCCAAAACGCCGTGCATGTTAATACTTTGGCCCGTAAGATACAAATTATCAAGTTTTGTTTTTGACGGAATCAGGGTTTTCATCGGATTACCTGAATCCTTGACATAACCGTACATATTGCCATTGTGCCCGCCAATATAATCGCGATAGGAAAGAGGAGTAGAGGTATGAATCGACTGAATACAATCTTTTATACCCGGAAATTTTAGTTCAATTTCCTCTAGAAATCTAGCTGTTTTTCTTGATTTGAATTCCTCATAACTTTCGCCGCGGTCATTTTCTTCGACAGTGGTATTAAAAGTATCGATCCAGGGCAAAACATCGTCATATTTCATGTAGGTAATAAAAGTCATTCCCTCAGACCATTTTTCCTGTTTTTTTGAAGCATTCGTAGAAGCCATAAAAGCTTTTGGCCAGGAAGTTTCATCGTAGTCATGCGCGCTCCAAACTTCACTGCTTTTCTTGAAATGATAATAATTATGATTCAGATACTTGAAAGTTTCAGGCTTAAAAACAATGTATAAGCTAAATGCCGAAATAACACCTTCGAGACTCTGAATGCGGCTAAAAAAAGCTTTTCTGAAATTCTCTTCACCGGCTAGTTTCAGCGTAGTTTTTGGATCTATATTAGAGATAAAACGAGTTCCGGAAACTTGAGTTCCGTCTTTCATTTCGACCGATGTTACTTTGTTATTTTCAACATTAAACCGAGTAACTTCTTTGTATTTATAAAATTCGCCACCGTGTTTTTTGAGCTGTTTTAAAAGTTGTTTTGTAATCTGACTTCCGCCATTAATACATCGCCATGAACTTTGAATATAAGAATTGACCGAAAGGGCATGAACGTAAAAAGGCGATTTATCAGGAATCCCCGCATACAGAAAATTTGAACCCGCCAAAACTGCTTTTAGTTTTTCATTTTCAGTAAATGATTCTATAGTTTCCTTTGCGTTGAGCTCTAAAATTTCGTTATTATATTTTCCTTCCCAGTTCACATTATAAAGTGGAAAAGAGTCACAGATTGTTTTTAGTTTCTCGCAATATGCTGTAATGTTCGCTTTTTCATCAGGGAAATAAACACCTAATTGATCAACGAAATTTTCATAACCTTGTGCGTGTGGATATTCGTTTTTATCATCTTCAAAAGAGATAATATCAAAACCATTTTGATCTAATTTTTTTAGATTTAAATGGTCAATAATACCCAGATATTTAAAATACTGATAAAGATTCTGACCTTTTTCAAGACCTCCGATGTAGTGAATTCCGGTATCAAAAATGGTTTTGTCGCGTACAAAAGTCTGCAGATTTCCGCCATATTGATTGTTTTTTTCGAGCACACAAACGCTGTAACCTTCTTTGGCCAGAATAATAGACGAGACTAAACCGCCCAAACCGCTGCCTACAATTACAACATCATAATGCTCTTTCATCCTAATTTTTCTTTAATATAATTATAGAATTTTCGTCCAAAACACAATCAAAACCAAAGTTAATCAAACTGGTTTTTAAATTAGGGCTATTCATTAGAATAACGCTGGAAGTTGTAGAAACGATTTTTTCAAGATCATTTTTATAACTTTCATCAGAAATTAAAAGAACATCAAATTGATTTTCCAGAATAGTTTCCAGATTTTCCTGATAGAAGATTTTTCTTTTTGTGACAATATAATTAGTCTTAGAAATTTCACGTTTTTCTTCGTCGCTATTATAAGTATATATTTTTCGTTGTGGTTCCTGCAAAGCCAATAATACAGCTAATTGACCATAATCATTAGACAAATGAGCAATTTTGGCTTTCGCCGAAATGTGCTGGTTTAAGCGATAATAGTTTTCAAGATTGTTCTTTAAATCATTTTTGACACCTTTTGTGACCTCAATTTCTTTATAGTCGTAACTATGAAGAAGCATTTTTTTGAAATATTTCGGTCCCTCAATTTCCTGACGGATTTCCTGAAATTTAGATTTAAAGAAAGCACTTATTTCCTTCGTTCTTTCGGCATAATTTTTTCCGAAAGAAAGATTCTCAGGCGTAATTCTTTCTAAAATAGAAACCGTAATACTGCCATCATGAATTATAAAATCACCTTTTGGAAGTGTTTCTGAAGCACCGTGAATCAGAACCGGAAGAATGTCTAAATTAAATTCTTCGGCAAGATAAAAAGCACCTTTGTGAAAGCGTTTGATCTGATTACTTTCGGAACGCGTTCCCTCTGGAAAAATCATCAACGAATAACCTTCATTTACTTTTTGGCGTAAATGTTCAACGCCATTTTCGAGTCCTTCAGAAACGGGATAGAAACCTGCTTTTTTTACCGTTGCACCAAAAATAGGAGAATTATAAACCCAGTCATTTACCAGAAAAATGATTTTTGGGCTCAACATTCCGATTGACAAAATATCTAAAAATGAAGAATGATTGGCAATTAAAATGGCTGGTTTTTCAAAATCTTCGTTGTACTTATTGATTACTTTCTTAGTTATAAACGGATTTGTATATAATACAGATTTCATGAATTTTGAAATGCAATATCTAAATCCTTTCATTTTTGTTTTTTCACTTAGCGGAATTATCGGCATGATAATTAAACTGAAAAGAGACATTAAAATACCACCAAGTCCGTAATAAGAAAAGGATAAAACACCATGTATAAACGATCTCAATTCAAAAGGTGCATTTCCGTTTTTTGGTCGGTTCGATAAAAATAATTTAAAGAGAATCGGGTAGAAAATAAACGTAATAATCAGCGCTGCAAAAACCCCAATTAAGGAAATGGATGAAATAGATCGCAACGCTGGATGTCTCGCAAAAATCATGGCACCAATTCCTAAAATGGTCGTAATTACTGCCAGAATAATTGAAGTTCTGTAAATGGCAATTTCGTTTTTTCCGGTGGTATATTCTTTTTGAAGCGCACTTGTCATGAAAATACTAAAATCGACACCGTGACCAAAAATCAAAGTGCAGACAATCATGCTGAAAATATTCAATTGAATACCAAAGATTCCCATAATTCCTGCCGTAACAATTCCGGTTAAAGCAATCGGAATACAACTGACAATAACTAATTCTACTCTTCTAAAAAAGAAGAATAAAATGAGAATTACAGCCACAAAAGAATAATTGACAAGCGAATTGAAATCAGTTTTTAAAGTGCTGAAAAAGGTTTCATTCATTTGCTGACGGTCAATTGCAATCAGATTATTTTTGGCTGAAGCCGATTTTACAAAAGAATCACGTTGTTGCGGCGTAACTTTTACTAAAGTCGAAATCGTGAAAAAGCCATTTTTTTCGGTTACAAATTCTTTCAGTTGCAAAGCCTGGATTTTTAGATAATCTTCTGCATTAATCGGTTTAAAATTAAAATCCAGATGATCAAAAAAAATTGAATATGTTGTTGGTTTAAAACCGAGTTTGGAGCCTTCAGCAATTAATTCAGATTTTAAAAGATGTTTTTTATTAGCATCCCAAAACGAATTCCATCTGTCAATTTTCTGTTTTTGTTCCTTCTGCGAAAGCATAATTCCACCAACAGAACTGAAGTTTAATATTTTATTTTGTTGTTTTTCTTTTGATAAATCGGTAAAAAGCTGACTATTATTTTGTAAAACTTCCTCCATAGTATTTCCGTATGAAGCAACATAAATAGTTTTTGAGGTTAAACTCGTGCTTTCTTCCAGTTCTTTTTCGGCGGCTTTGATTTCTTTTGGAACAAAATTCAATTGCGATAAATCATTATTGAAGCCAACATTATTATAAGTAAAACAACAAATAATCGTGATTAAAACACAAAATCCAATTAAGAATTTATTGTTGTGAAAAGAGAAATGAGCCAGTTTATCAATGACATTTTTCTTATGTTCAAAATTATTTTCTTTTGGTTTGTACAAATGCGGAACAATCAAAAGTGAGAAAAATGCCGAAGCCATCACAATTACAGCAGCAAAAATCCCTAAATCGTTCAACGCATCAGATTTCACAAAAAGCAAACACAAAAAGGCAACAGCAGTTGTTGAGCTGCTCATAATTACCGGCATTGTAATGTCTTTGTACAACGTTTTTACATCGCTGTTGTGTTTGTAATGCGTGAGGATATGTATGGAATAATCGATTGTGATTCCTAATAAAATAGAACCAATCCCTAATGAAATGGCTGAAATTTGTTCTTTCACAAAATATAAAAACGCCACGGCAAACAAAGCGCCAAATACTGTTGGGAGAAAAATAATAAGCGGAATCAATACTTTTCGATAGAACAAAATCAGGATCAACATCAGCGTAATCATCGCAATTGTTGTTGTTAAAATAATATCGCTTTTAATTTGATTGGCATTTGCAACGGCAATCAAAGCAGAACCAAAATAACTAATCGAAGTTTTGGCTTTAAATTTCTGATTTAGATTATCTTGAATCGATTTAAGTTTTTGGGCAAAAAGGGTATTTTTTGCGGTTTCACTCGATGGAAGATTTGAGGTAATAAAAAGCAATAATTTCTTTTTGTCTTTGGTCATTACAAAACCGTTATCCAGCGTAAAATCGTCACCTATATTTAATTGCTGTAATTTTTTTAAAGCGATAAAAGAAATTCCAAGTGGATCTTGCAGAATAAAATCTTTGGTGATAAATCCTGATGGCGAAATAATCGATTTGTAATTCCCCTGAACGGTTGCGGCAATACTATCTTTTTGAAGTTTATCCTGAATGACAGCATAATCTTTGTTTTCCAGAAAAAGAGGTAGATTATTGTAAACAAAATCAATCGTTTCCTGAATGTTTTCTTCGTCAACTTTTCCCTGAATTCCAGTTACGTAAGGTTTGCAGGATTTGGCAACACTGTCAGAAAAAGCAGTTGCCATTTCTTTTAAATCTTCGTCAGTTCCGTTTTTTTCGAGTTTGAAAATAACGGTTATTTTATCGGCAAAATTTAGTTGTTTGAGCACTTTTGCCGTGACGTCACTTTTATCGTTTGTTGGAATAAGTTTGGTTATGTCTTCTTCAAACTTAATTTGCGAAGCAAAGAATCCAAACACAAAAAGCATCAGAATAGCCAACGCAACCGAAAGAGATTTTCTGCGGTTTACAAATAAGTGAATGGCATAGAAATATTGATGCATGCTTATGTTTTTTTGCCACGAATTACACGAATTTTCACGAATTTTATTTCAAATTAGGTAAAACTTTCTATTCTGTGGTAGATTTAAATTTAATTATTTTAACAATACTCAACGATGAACTTACCCCAATTAATTAGTGAAAATTCGTGTAATTCGTGGCGAAAAATATTTAGTTTGTTTTGTTTTTATTGGACGTAAAAGCGGTTAAAAGCAAATAACTTAATAGACCAACTGATAGCGCTAAAACGGATGCTAAAATAAGACTTCCCACGATATATTGTGTTGCATTTTTTTGAATATCGTCGAGCGTAATCGAACTGTCTAAAATCAAAGGCGCTTCGTTGGACACAAAATAGCTTCCCATTTTTAAAGAACCATAAATTACAAACGGAATAAAAGGAGGAAAGCTCACATTTGACGCCAGATAAGCAATGACTTTATTGAGTTTGAACAAAGCAGCAAAAGTAAAAAGTAATATTGTTTGAAATCCCCAAAACGGAGAAATTCCGATGAAAATTCCTAAAGCAATTGCGGCTGATTTTTTGAAATTAGAATCACTGCTTTCTAAAATATCCTCGAGAAAGAATTTCTTAAATCCTTTTTTTTTTGCTTTTCTAAGATAATCTCTAGGCTTGATATATAATAAGGCATTAATGACCAAAACGGTATTTAGAATACTGATTCGCGTAAAATCTTTAAACGGACGAAAATGAGAAATGCGTTCTACAGGATCATATAAAATTTGAATCGGAATGTTTTTAACGACAATTCCTTTCCAGGCAGAACGAACAATTACTTCAATTTCAAATTCAAATTTGTTCGTATAAAATTGCTTCGGAATCAAATTTAGAGGATATAATCTAAATCCTGATTGTGTATCATCCAGTTTAATTCCGGTTTCGAACTTGAACCAAAAGTTTGAAAATTTATTTCCAAAACTGCTTTTCTTTGGCACATTTTCCTGTGTCATATTACGGCTTCCAATCAATAAAGAATTTGGTTCTTTTTGAATTTCGGCAATAAAGCTTGGAATATCAGAAGCAAAATGTTGTCCGTCAGAATCAATTGTGATCGCATATTCAAAATGCATTTCGATTGCTTTTCTAAAACCATTTCTAAGCGCTCGCCCTTTTCCTAAGTTTTTAGGATGATGAATTTGTGTGAGTTGCGAATATTGCTGCAAAATCTCAAAAGTTTCATCGGTCGATCCATCATTGACTATAATGACATTTGTAGTGAAATCTAAAATAGAATCCAGCACTTTTTTTAGCGTTTTGTGATTGTTGTATGTGGGAACAATTACGCAAAAATGGGTCGAATCGAGCAATTCCTGCTGTGATAAAATAGGTTTCATTTGGAGTTTTTCTACCTTACTTTACGAATTGTTTCTCTTTTTCAGAGAAGCTTTTCGATTGTAAAATAAAGTCTTTTAAGTATTCTTTTAAACTAGCATTTTGTTCATCATAATGTTCTGTAATATATTTTTTGTCTTCTTTGATGTTCTTTTTATAACCTGTAATTCCGGGAACATTTTCCTGAATACTTAACCGGATCATTCTAATTTCGATATTGTTAGGCTCACTTTTTATGGTCGATTCCAGAAGAGTTGCACCTTCTTTAAAACGATCCATTTTATCTTTTAACTTTTTCTCAAACTTCGAATTCAATAGAATCGAAGCAGCTTTGTAAGCCACTAAAACTTTTGCATCATTGTCTGAAACATCAGCCAGTTTTGCCGAAAATTCTTTAGCATTACTTTCTGATTTTGTAACGCTCGAATACATTTTTCTGACGGTCGCCAAATCCGGAGATCCTCCAAAATTAATCCACAAGAATAATGATAGTAGCAATTTCATAATTATATTTTTTTGTACACATTGCTTAATTTCAAAGCAACCGTGTCGTTAAAATAAGTTGTGTTTTTTACTTTAACCAAATCATCTTCGGTAATTGTTATATCCAATTCTAAACGCAATTCCGGAGTAGCTTCGGGATTAATCAGCGCCATAAATTTTACATTGGCAAGGGTTTGAATCATCAAAGTACTTTTGGTAATTGCTTCTGTAAGTTCTTTAATAATCTGAATCATGCAAACTCCCGGCATAATAGGATTTCCCGGAAAATGACCTTTGAAAACTTCATGTTTTTCATTGATCAAAATCGTGATGTTATATTTAGAATCTCCCGTTTTTTCTTCCGAAAGGACTTTATAGAAATCTTTTAAAACCATATTTTTTATTTTTTTTCTCCAAAAGAATAAGAAAGCCCTACCTGAAAATTGACATTGGTATTATAATCTCCAAATAAGTAATGATCATTACGATCATTGTAATAATAATCACTGTCCAGTATATCAAATAAACCCTTTTTTAATCGGGCTTCAATGGTGAGACCTGACGGCAACTTATAAGCAATACCAGTAATAAACGCTAAATCATTATATTCTTTTCTTTTGACTAGATTGTCGCCTACCAAGACATCTAAAGCAGGTCCAAACTGTATTTGAATACCAGGTCCAAATGTAAATTTGTTAATAAGCGCAAATGACAAATAATCCAAATGCAGATCCCGAATTTCCATTCTTTCTGTTCCTGTATTTGGGTCGGAATAATTTCTTCTTACATTATTAGAGCCTTGTCTGGTATATGTTATTTCAGGCTGCAACGCATAATGTTTCTTTATATTTATTTCTCCAAAACCACCAACATAGAAATCAGTTTTATAAGAAGCGTGCATTTCTGAGATTGTAGAAAAATTAAAACCTCCTCTCAAACCAGGCTTAAAACTAACTTGTGCTTGTACTTGATGTAGCATGAAAAACACTACTATGGCGATGTATATTTTTTTTGAATTCAATCTATTTTATTTTACTTTAAAAGTATAACTGATACCAATTTGAAAAACCTGATTTAGAATAACGTCATTATAGTAATAACCGTTATTATCATTGTTAATTCCATCGTAACCATAGATGTCAATTAAACCTTGTTTAATTCTGGCTTCAAATGTTAATCCGTTTGGCAATGTATAACCAACACCTCCAACAAAGGCAAGATCAAAATCTTCAGGATTGCTGTTGATATAATTATCAGAAATTTTTAAATCTACAGATGGACCTCCTAAAATGTGAAAACCTTTACCGCCAATATTAAATTTTGCTACTGCACCAAGTGTCAGGTAGTTTAATTCATAATTTACATAACGATAATTAAAGCCGTTTCCAAGATATTCCCTTCCTTGATCACCTTGTCTTGAATACGTTATCTCAGGCTGTAACGAAAAATATTTATTAAATTTAATGTTTACTAATCCACCAATATAAAAATCTGTTTTAGATTTATTATCATCAATATTGGTTAATGTTGAAACGTTTAAACCTCCACGAATTCCAGGGCTTACTCTTACTTGTGCATTTGATGTTATAATTCCGATAAATAATATAAAGGCAATTACGGTTAATTTTTTCATTTTTAATTTGATTTAAGTTTAGCTTTAGATTAAGTTTTACTCTGATTTAAAATAATTTAACTCAATTTTTAACTTGATATTCTGATGAATAATCTGAATTTTATCGGCAAAAATATTGTTTTCTGAACTAAAAAGCAGTGTTATTTTTTCTTTTGTTTTAGATGCATTAACAACCTTCTCTAATTTCGATCCGTTTTTAGAAATAAAAAGATAATTATCACGGTTTCCATCTTTCGATTTGTAAATGTTATCAGATTCATTTTCAAATTGTTCCTGAATCAAATATTCTTTTTTAAGAAGCAAGCGAAAATCTTCTGTTAATGTATTAATCAAAATCTTCCGATCTAATTCTGACACGATCGAGTTGACTTTAAAAGTTTTTTCAGAAATTTCAAAATCTAACAATTTGTTACCAAATTCGGTTGTAAAAACAACGCGATGTGTGGTATCATTTATTTTCTTGGCGATAAAAATTCCGGATATTTCGTGACCATAAACCGTGATATTTGTTTTATAAACATAATCCGTTTTTGAATCTGTAAAATAGGGAACCTGATAAGACGTTTTGTCTAGTTTTTTAAGAGTATAATTTTTTGTGACCGAGCCACAAGAAACTAAAACGAATGCCAAAAGGCAATTAATTAGTAAAAACTGAATCGTCGATTTTTGCATTGATCACTTTATTTTTAAGTACAATTCTGGTATAATCTTCAGATGATTCCAGTAGTTTAACCTGTACAACTGTAGCTTCTTCTTTATCAAAAGTCAGTTCTATTTGTTTGATGTATTTTTTCAGAGTAGCATCTTTTGGAACAAATTTTGCCAGATTTTGACCTTTCAATTTAAAGTACGAAATCGTAAATTCTTTATCGTCAAACATATTTCCGCTTACACTGCCAACGATCAATTTATTAATGCGGCCAAAGATTTTACTGTTTCCAATATCAACCGCACTTTTCTTTCCTTCGTCGTTAATCAGGATTTTTCCGTTTTTAAAAACAATACTATAATTGTATGGTTTCTTGTATTGCCATTGCAATAAATTTGGTTCTTTAAAAATCATTTTACCCGAAGTTTCAATGTCTTTCGATAAAAAATCTAAATGTTTGTATTGAACAAAATCAGTACTTAAGGTTTTGATTTTTTTGGAAACCACATTTACATCTTGTTTGAAAGCAGCAATTTCTGCATCAGACATTTTTTGTTCCTGAGCAAACAAGTTGCCTGAAATAAATAGAATTAGTAAGGCTATTTTAGTTTTCATAGATTGTTAAAAGTTGTTTAGCAAGACCTAACAGATTTTAAAACCTGTTAGGTCTAACCAGATGAATTTCTGTTTGATCAGCGTTCAATTTCATAAGCTTTAAGATTCAAAAGTTCTTCAATCGAAATCACTTCATAATTGTTTTGCTGTAAAAATTGCAAAAACTGTTCCAATACTAAAACCGAGTGTAATCCCGTATCGTGCAAAAGTACAATTCCACCTGGAGAAACATGTTTTATAATTCGATTGAAAATTAAATTTTGATTTCTTGTTCCGCCGTCAAGCGAACGAATATTCCAGCCAATAACTTTGTGACCGGTGATTTTTAAAGCTCTACGAATCGATGGCGTCGTAACTCCGTAAGGCGGACGAAAAAAGTTGACTTTTTTTGAGGTGAATTTTTCTAAAAGAAGATCTGTTTTTTGAAGTTCTTCGGTAATTTTTTTGGCATTATAAAAATCAAAAAACTTAGAATGATTATAAGAATGATTTCCAACCAAATGATCTTCGGCAATAATTTTTTGAACAATTTCAGGATGCGTTTCAATGTTTTTTCCAATGCAGAAAAAAGTAGCTTTTGCATTGTATTTTTTTAGTAATTCTAAAACCTCCAAAGTATAAACGCTCGGACCGTCATCAAAAGTAATGGCAATTCTTTTTGCTGTTTCTAAGGGATTATTGCTGTAAGCTTTGACATGATAATTAGAAGAAATTAAGGACGAACCTATAGCGTTAATTCCCAACCAAATCAAAATAACCGCTACAAACCACCAAATATTTATCGCGATATAAAAGTTCAGAAGAAGTAATAAAAGCAATAAAAAGATAAAAAAAAGTGATATGTTTTTATGCGTTATCATTTTGAAAGTAACGTAAAACTATGATTTTTCCCATTTAATTGATTGTACAATAAAATGGTATTGTAAGCTGGTTTTTCAACCGAATTTACTTTTATGATTTCTGGAATTTCCTGAGTCCTGATTACTTTTGAAGCCATCCATAAAGCAAAAGCTGAAGCCGTATCATATTCGCCACTCAAATGTTTGTAATACAACTGAGGCGTTTTTGCAAAAGCATTTTCAGCCAAAGAGGTATAATAAGAATCAAAAGTGATGTTTCCATTTAAACCAAAAACCACAGCGTCAACATCTGAAATTTGTAAATTATTGGCGTTTAAAAAAGTAATTATCTCCGTTTCAATTTCGTTTTCTTCTAAAGTGTTTTTAATTTCAACATCTAAAATCTGCGCATAAGTAGTGTCTTTTTTTTCATTTTCTAAAACAAAAAAACTGGCACCTTCACCAAAAACAGTTCCAGTTGAAGTTGGATTTAAAACATCATAAGGCTGTTCACCATCTTGTTTGATACGTCCTGCCAATTTAAAAAGCGATGTCGTATAATCACCATTTTCATCAATTCCGCCAACTAAAATAGAATTGGCTTCGTTTTCTTCGATTTGCATTTTAGCATCCAAAATCGCCGATTCAAAAGAAACAGCTCCGTTGACATACGTAAAATTATAGCCTTTGCATTGTAATGATAAGGCAATTTGAGCGCCAACAGTATTATGAGTGGACTGAATAAAAGAAGTTGGCGTTAAGAACTCTTCGTTGTTATCAAGAATATTTTTTAGGAATTTTTCAGAATCTTCAATACACCCCAAACCGGTTCCGGTAATGATCGCATCTACATTTTCAAGACGAGCATCTTTTAAGGCTAATGCCGAAGCTACAATTCCGTTTTTCACTCCTTTTGCCATTCTTCGAATTGCAGTGGGCGTAATAAAATCTTTGTAAACCGGAGCAAGTACTGAAAGAATAGTTTCATTTTGATTGTACACCGCTTCTTCCAAAAAAACAGTATCAAATGTTTTTTGAGCCGAAATACAACCTACTCCATTTATATATGTTTTTTTCATTCTAGCTTTTCGAAAATATAAGTGTCGAACAATTTCCTCCAAAACCAAAAGAGTTGGATAAAACGTGTTCGATATTTTTCATTTTTAAAGAAGTTTGTGGCTTCAGATCAAATTCTTCCATTGGTGTTTCAAAATTCAGATTGGGATAAACCACACTATTCTGAATTGCCAAGACACTGTAAATGGCTTCAATTGCTGCTGCCGCTGCCAAAGTGTGTCCCGTATAAGGTTTGGTCGAACTAAAATCGGGAACTTTTAAATCTTCATAAATTCGGAGTAAAGCTCTTCCTTCAGATAAATCATTGTTGGGAGTTGCCGTTCCGTGAACGTTGATATAATCGATTTCATTTGGTTTTAAACCCGAAACTTCAAAGGCTTTTTTCATTGCCAAATAAGCGCCATCACCATTCTCTGAAGAGGCAGTTTGATGAAAAGCATCATTTGCATTTCCATAACCGGAAACGCGAGCCAAAACTTTTTTGTTTTGTTTTTCAACGATTTCATCAGATTCTAAAACCAAATATGCAGCAGCTTCGCCAAGGTTAAGACCTTTTCGGTTATTGTCAAAAGGTTTGTTGTAATCGTCAGATAAAATCATCAAAGTCTTGAATCCGTTGATCGTAAATTTTGCCAAAGCATCCGTTCCGCCCACGATAACGCGATCCAGTTTTCCGTTTTTAATCAGTCGCGCGCCCAACATAATCGAGTTCGCTGCCGATGAACAAGCAGTGCTTATAGTCGTAACCATTCCTTTTAAACCCAATTCTTCAGCAATCTTGTCGGCAACATCGCCGCCGTCATGACAACTAATATATTTGGTGAGTTCAGGATCTTTAAAATAATCGTAATAATGCTTTTCGGTCATGTCCATTCCGCCAACGCTTGTTGCCGAGATAAGCCCGGTTCTAAATTCGTTTATCGATGTAATTCCGGCATTTTTCACAGCTTGTTTGGCTGCAAAAGCACCAATCATAGCTGTTCTCGAAAAGTTATTGTCTTCAGGAAGTTCCAATTCATTAACTAATTCAGCATTGGTTTTTTTAATTTCACCAACCTTAATAACATCCGCATGAACGGTCGAAATGTTTTCGATACGGGTTATACCAATTTTATTTTCGATTAACGAAATAAAATTTTCCTCGACTGAATTTCCAATCGAAGAGATAATTCCCATTCCCGTTATTGCAACACCTTTCATTTTTAGACTTCTTAGATTATTAGACTTGCTTAGATTTTAGACTTCTTAGATTGTTGGACTTTTTAATTCTTGTCTAAGAAGTCTAAAATCTAAGCAAGTCTAAGGCAGTCTTACTTTGTTCTGTTTGCGCTAATATAAGCAGCCATAGTTTCAATAGATTGAAAAATGGATTTTCCTTCTTTTGGGTCAACCAGTTTAATTCCGTAATCTTTATCAAGAATCACGATCAATTCAAGTGCATCAATCGAGTCTAAACCCAAACCGTCTCCAAATAAAGGATCGTTATCAGCAATGTCTTCGATTGCGATATCTTCAAGATTTAGAGTGGTAATGATTTTGTTTTTTAATTCTTCTTTTAATGCTTCCATGATTATTTATTATATAATGTATTGATATTCTCGTTTGTATATTTTGCGCTTTCTTCTCTGCTAATAGTGCAAAGAAACGCTTTGTAATTGTCATTAAAAAATTCTACCCAACCACAAAGAACCGTATCTGCTTTGTTTGAATTCAGCAAAATATTAGAATAATTTGACATGAATTCCGTGTTGAAAGCATCAAATATAAAGAAAGAATTTTCACTTTTCAGCTGATGACGAATACTTATTTCGCCCAAACAAATATTTGGCAATGTATAAACGAAAACTGCCGGACTTGGATAATAGTTTTCTTTGTCCGAAATAGATTCCTGATACTTAACATCAGTATCTAAACTTGATGATTTATTGGCCAAAACCAAAGCAATATTATTTTCTTGTTCAGTCGAAGTTATCGGACTCAAAAGTAATTCAGATCCCAAAAAAGCCAATTTGCTCAAAGCGTCCATTTTAAAAAACTTCGGATATTGAATGTCAAAACTACGATACGCTTGTTTGGAGAAATCACCAAAATCGGTTGGTTCAATTTTGAATACAGAAGTTCCGTTCAAAACAATTTCGTTGTTTTGAATGGTAATGTAATCTTGTATGTATGTTTTTTGAGTCATTGTTTTAACGTTCTCGATAATATTTTACAATTCTAAAGAATAATAATATGATAGATATTGGAATTAATAGCATTACCATTAAAAAACCTCCACCAGGATTACATATATCGCCTGGAAATAATTCATTTACAAGAAAGACAGATAAAATATATATTATAAAAAATAAAATTGTCGTTTTTATTTTGTTGAAAGGATTTCCCATTTGTCAATTTATTTTTTTGAACTTGTAAATTTTCCTTACAAGTAGGTTTTATGAAACCCAAGTATTTTCAATTTTTATAATATGCCATTTTCCAGATCTGTTTTCAATTATAATTAAAAAACCTCTTCCGCACTTTCCTCCTCCGCAAGAAGCATCGGCAGATAAAACCCCTAAAGTTTTGGTTTTATTAAACTGAATTCTCGAAACTCCAATAGAGCCAACTGGCATAGAACTTTTTGTGTCATTTAAATCCCAAAGATCTACAGGAGGAAATTTTGATAGATATTGGAAATTAAATTTTTTATTGTTTTTAAAAGGAATTAAGTCAAATTTAAAACCTTCAACTTCTTTTGATTTATCATAAACACATTTTAATTTTTTACAATCTTCGATGAATTGTTCTTTATCAAATCCGCTTATTTTTTCAACTAAATTATCTACACCAAGTAAAATTTTAGCGGTATCTTTTTTGATACTATCTTGCTCACGCCAATATTTTTTTAATTCAGCATGATGACCAATTGTATCTTCTTTATTGGTTTTAAAATCAAGTCTTGGAGGCGGAGGACCAAGAATTATTCTTCGATCCATATATATAGAATCTACAATTTCTACAAAAACATTGTTTAACACGTTTTTTTCAAATCGTAGTTCATCTGCTTTCTCAGTTTCCTTTTGTTTGCATCCAAAAAGAGAAAGAAAAATTATGGTTATGAATATGAATTTTGATAATTTATAAGTAAAATTTGTTGATTTTATTTTGAATACAGAGGATCCGTTCAAAACAATTTCGTTGTTTTGGATGGTGATATAGGATTGTATGTATGTTTTTTGAGTCATTTTTTTTATAACTTTGTCAAGATATGAAATTTTACGAAAAATATCCGCAATTGAAACAGAAGAGCTTTTTATCAAAAGTGCTTGCTGATACCGTATTTTCTACAATGTCATTAGAGGATCAACAAGTTCCAAAAACTAAAGTTGTAAAAATTGTTGAAGGAGTTTTAAAAGAAAAAGAATTAAAAGGAAATCAGTTCTTCACTAATTAATTCTGTTAACATTTTAAAATTTCCATTATCTGCTGCTTTCATTGCACTGATATAAAATTTTCTACTTTCACCTTCTCTGTAGTGTAATTGCAGAGGCTGATAACCAAATTTCAAGGCAACAATATTCATTAAGATTCTTCCTGTTCTTCCATTCCCATTATTAAATGGATGAATTTTTATGAATTCGTAATGAGCATAAACAAGACAATCTATTTGTTCGTTACGAGTTTTAGATATAGATAATTTAAAGTTTAAATTGTCCAGAAACTGATACATTGCCTGTAATATCATAGTTGGTTTGGGAGGCAAAAGTTGACCTACTGAAACTTCAGTTTTTCGCCATTTTCCAGCCCAATCATAAAGTTTGCCAAAAGCGATTTTATGGATTTCTAAAATGAGCATTGTTGAAATTTCAATGTCGATATCTAGCTCGAAAACATAAAGTTCAGCATTGGTAATACCCGTTGCTTCACATTCATTGATTTGATTTTTGTCAGTCAAACCAAGTAAATTATCATCAGGAAATGGTGTCCAGTTTGTTTGATTGTCCATATTACTTTATTTTTTCAAAAATAACAGCCGTATTACAACCTCCAAAACCAGAAGCCGTTTTCAGGAAATAATTAATAGTTGCCTCTTCATTTTTCTCAATAACATTAATCGTTTCGCTTACGCCAATTTCATCAAAACCTTTTGATTCAAAAAGCATATTTTGATTTGCGGATTCAATTGCAATTACGGTTTCTAATAATCCCGAAGCGCCCAATGTATGACCGTAAAAACCTTTTAAACTATTTACGGGAACGTTTTGTAAATCTAAACGATTTAGAGCAATTGCTTCCATTTCGTCATTGAATGGAGTTGCGGTTCCGTGAGCTGAAATATAATCGATTTGATCTGAATTTATTTGCGCTTCTTTCATCGCATTTTGAATACTTCTAAACAAACCTTCGCCTGTTCTTGAAGGTCCGGAAATATGATTGGCGTCGTTTATCGAACTATCTCCAATTACTTTTATTTTAGCGTTTTTGGCTTCCGCCGAAACTAAAACGGCTGCTGTGGCTTCGCCCAAACTTACACCGGTTCTGTTTTTAGAATACGGTTTACACGGTAAATCACTCATCGCTTGAAAAGCATTAAATCCAGACAAAACAAACTCAGAAACTTCGTCACCCGCAATTACAAAAACATCATCACAAAGTTCCGACTGAATTATTCTTTTGGCTACTGAAATTGCTAAAATTCCGGAAACGCAAGCATTTGAAACTACAATTGGCTGTGTTTTGAATCCGAAGAAATCAGAAATATTTTGAGCCAAAACATCTAAATGTGCATTATTAAAACTTTCCTCTGAAGTATTTTTTAATGCTGTAACATTTCCTTTTGTGGTCGAAAGTATAAAAGCAGTTTTTGAATTTAATTCAATTTGGGGTTTTTTGATAATTGGCTCTAAAGCCAAAATCATCATTTTTTCTAAACGGGAATAGTTGCCGTCAGTGCTGATTTTCTCAAAAGCACTGTTTATTTTTTCATCATTAATAATTGAAGCATAAAAGGGCATTGGCATCAAAGAAAGGTCTTCATGCAATTGAATACCGGATTCACCACGAACAATGGAGTCGATGTTTGTTTCAACATCAAAACCTAAAGGCGTGATACAATTGGTTTCATTTATGTATACTTCTCTTGTCATTTTATCTTTTTTACTCCTAATGCTTAATCTGAAAAAAAAGAGCACGCAGATTTTGCAGATTTAAGCGGATTTATGCAGATTTTTTTTATTCCTGCAAGGTTTTCAAAACCTTGTAGACATGTCTTTTATTTTCTAATTCGTGAAAATTGGTGTAATTCGTGTTTTACATTAATAACCCCACTTTTCGTTTCCATTCTTCATAGAAAGGAGGATTTGTTAGCATTAGATTTCCTTCTTTATCCAGAAATACCTGAACTGTTTCGCCAGTACAGGCAACTTCGCCTTTTTCGTCAATTATTCTAAAACGATAAATCATTTTGGCAGCGGGAGTATCAACAACTGTTGTTTCGATTGTTACAACATCGCCATAGCGCAAAGACAGTTTATGTTCGCATTTTGATTTTACGATTGGCGTTGTAAATCCGGTTTTTGCAATATCCAGATAGGTAAGTCCGTGTTGACGGCCAAACGCTTCTCGTCCATCTTCAAAATAGGTAATATAGTAGCCGTGCCAAACAATCCCAAGTGGATCAGTTTCGTTAAAACGAATTCTGATTTCATGCGTGACCGTTAATTCAGTTGCTTCGTTAAACTGTTCTTTTCTTTTTGTCATAGAATAATGCAATGCAGGTTGTAATTATAAAGAACAAAAATAGCAAACTTATTTTTGGGATGATTTCCAGGAAAGAAACGTTACGTAATAAAACATCGTAAAAAGCTTCTAAGGCCCAATTCATAGGCGATGATTTTGCGATGAGTTGCATGATCTTTGGCATTGCAAAAACGGGAACCCAAACTCCACCAATTGCTGCTAAGATGATTACGCTTGTCGCACCAAAAGGAGCTGATTGTTCTTGTGTACTTGCAATAGTTCCCAATAAAATTCCGAAGCCTATAGCTGCAAATCCTGAAAATAGAGCGACAACACTCATTAGAAATAAATGACCTTCGACATTTAAGGAAGGCAAACCAATATGTGGAAATAAAAATATCGCAACTGCAACCATCATATAAAACTGAATCATACAAATAGCTGAATAGGTAACGGTTTTCCCGATAATGACAACCAGATTTGAAACCGGATTGGTCAATAATCGAACAAATGTTCCTTGCGATTTTTCTTTTACAATATTAATGGACAAAGGAATCACGATAAAAAATATTGCAAAAAGTGTCCACGCCGGAACGTTATGCTGTACCGAATTTGGTAAGACTTCTTTGTTGTTTACTTTCGGAATAATTTCTTTGAAAGTAATAAAACTCTTTTGTTCGAATTTGGTATTTTCTTCGCCTAATTGATTTTGAAAAGTGGTATAAATTGACTTTGTTTCGATTTGCGAAATCATTTTGTCAATCGAACTCATTACGGAGCTTTTGAAACTAAGCTGTACTGCCGGATCAAAATATAATTTCACCTCTTTTTGCTGAATTATTTTTGAAGTTTCCGGTTTTGCAATAGTATCAGAAAAGCCCATTTTGCTTACAATGTTTTCTACATTCTGATCAATTTTAGCTTGTAAATCGGTACTTAGATTTTTTGGGATTACGATTGCCAGTTGAAATTTTCCTTTGTAAACATTTTCTCTGGCAACTTCTTCTGTAATGGGTTTGCCGTCAATTTGTGTGACAACGGTAAATAACTGACTTTTTTCTAAATTATCAAAAACAGTTTTAGAAACAGAACCTTTGTCATTATCGACCAATAGAATCTGAATTTTATTTTCGCTAACGGCTTTAAAAGTGCTGTCTTGTATCAATGTTACGGTGATAACCAGAACCAAAGGCATTATAAATAAAATGACTAAACCTCCTAAATCTCGTTTGAGCAGGAGAAATTCTTTTACGATCGACATCCAAATTTTATATATCATCTCTCAGGTCTTTACCGGTTAATGAAATAAAAACATCTTCAAGATTTCTCGCTTTTTCGGTAGAAGCGATTAAACCTGATGGAGTGCCTTGCGCATAAATTTTACCTTGATCAAGAATAGCAATTGTGGTACAGAAATCTTCGGCTTCAGCCAAATGATGTGAGGTATAAATAATAGTAGTTCCGTTTTGATTTAGAAGTTTAAGATAATCTATAATAGCATTTTTAGATTGTACGTCAACACCAACGGTTGGTTCGTCCAGAAACAAAACTTTTGGATTGTGCAGGATTCCGGCAATCAAATTTACTCTGCGTTTCATTCCGCCGGAGAAAGTTTCAATGCGTTTGTCAGCAAATTTTAATAAACCCAAAAGATCCAAAGTTTCAATTACTTTGTCTTTTAACTCAGAACCTTTTAATCCGTACATACTTCCAAAGTAATGCAAATTTTCGCGGGCAGTCAACGTAGGATATAAGGCATATTCCTGAGGAACAACTCCTATAATTTTTTTGATTTTTGAAGAATGGCCGGCATAGTTCAAACCATCAATGGTGAAATGTCCTGAACTTGGTTTTATCAATCCACACAACATGGAAATCAGAGTGGTTTTTCCGGCACCATTTGGACCTAATAAACCAAAAATTTCACCTTGATTTATATCCAACGAAACATCATTCAAAGAATACATTTCTGCATTTTTGTACTTTTTCGAAAGGGATTCTATTTTTATAACAGTTTGCAAAATATGTTTAGCTAATTGCTTTTTTTAGTTTTTTGAAAAAGATTTCTTCACGATTGGCAATGTCCAGAAGTTCATCGGCAATGGAATTGTAAGCATCTTCTTTGGCACTTCGGTTTTTATAGATACGGGAAGCTTCAACGGCAAAATCTCTCCAGGAATCTCCAATTTGAGTCATTTCTTTAGAAAGAGTTTTCAATTCTTCATTATTCAGAATAACCGAAGCTTCTTGTAAAAAGGCGGCATATATAAAACGGAAACCTCCGCCACCAGTTCCTATTTCTTCCTGCATACGAACCATTTGTGCGAGGTAATGATTGGCTTTTCTAACACCGTGTTTTAGTGGCCATTTTCTAATTTGTCGGGATACGAATTTAATTCCGCGAACGCCAACAATCGGCATTGGCGCAAGCATATCGCGACACGTATTTTTGATTCCTTTAATAATGGCACTTTTAAAATCAACGTCTTTTGGAATCTGAATCGGATAATACATTTGACCTCTTGGCGCAAACGCACCTTTGGCAAAACGAACTTTATCTAATTCGTCATGTGTCAATGTCGTAACGGTTTCCATCACCGGATCGCTGATTAAATAATCGGTTTCGGTTTTTCCGTAAACGACTAAATTGTGCGCGTTGAAATGGAAACGATATTCATCCGGAAAATAACTTAAATGGTAAACACCAACTTGTAATCCGGTTGGAATATTATTTTTTAAATTTTCATCCAGCGCTTTATTTGCATTTACGGTCGAAGAAAATTTTTGTCTTTTTATTTTTAAATTTAAACGATTGGCAACTTTATTAAAAATTTGTCCAGGCAAAGTTCTATAACTGATTGCCGGCGCATGATTTACTTTTATAAAGGGCAAATACACGAAAAAAAGCCCGGAACCAATACCAAAAACCATTGGTTCGCTGATATTCAATCCGTTGTTTTTTAGCAGATTTGAAGCCACTCCGTTTTCACAATGAGCAGATTGATGGTGTGTAAAACTAGTTTGCATTAATCGTTTTTAATATTTTTTAATTCGGCTATTGAAATCTCAAAAGCGTCGGCATATTTCTGTAAAATTTTGTCGCTCAATTTAGCAAAAACGGTTGGTTTAAAATGTCTTTTTACGCGCCATTTCCACATCTCAACATAACCGGCAAGAATGGTAAGATCCATTTTATTGAGTTCCATATAATAACAAATCGGACTTAATTCACCAATCTGAACTTTAAGTTTGGCTTCTTCGGCACGTTCTTTTATATCATCAATTGCGTTGGAGAGTGCAATGGCTTTAGGTTCCCAACCCGTACTTAAAGCGGTTGTGTAATCGCCATTTTCATCAGTAGCATAAACAAGTTCTTTGAGGTTCTTTTTGCTTAAATTTCCATCGTGCTGAGGTACATTTTCTTTTTCCATGACGGTTTTATTTTCGATCAGAATTATGTTATCGTCGAAATTGTTTTCTGAATGAACAAATTAATTTCGCATTCTAAAAGTATTTTGTCTTCGAGTAAGCTTTGGCAGCTCATCGTGCATAAAGTATAATCATCGCCAATAAATTTCGAAACCAAATTTGCTTTGGTTGTAATTGTATCGCCGGTTTTTGGCAGCGAATGTATTTTCAGATTTTTTAAAGCACTGATAAAACCAATTACATTTACGTTTTCATTTTCTGTTCCGTCTTCTTCAAAAAAATACTTTTTGGCTACAATTGCAGAGCAGGTTTGTGCTGTATTTTCGATTAAACCGGCTTCGATAAAAATGTTATCGTCAACAAAAATATTGTCTTCTTTTATCAGGAACGTCGTTTCTACAAAATTCGAATCTATATCCAAAATTAAATTTACCATGAGCATTGGTGCTCGGTGCGGAAGATAATTTTGTATGTCAACTCCGATTTTCATATGTATATTATTTTGCCAAAACGGTTTTCATTTGTCCGCGGGCAATTTCTTCATTATTTAAAGTAGTCACAATATCAACCAAAGTTATTCCGGCAAATTCCTGCAGGATTGTCACGGCTGATCGAATGGTATCGTCGACTTTTGGAAACTTTTTTATTTCAATATCTTTAAGAGAACCAATATAACCTGTTGGAGCTGTTTCGTTTTTCAAAAAAAACTCATATCCGGTATGCAACGCCACAGATTGTGCCATGTGCTCAATTATTCCTGCTTCTAAAAAAGAATTATGATCAACAAAGATATTGTCGTTCTGGATTTTTAAACCTGAAACCAATGATGTTTCGGTATAAGAATACATTTTATCTACCATAACAAAAGGAAACTTTTGCGGCAATAAATTTTCGACTGCTTCTTTATTTAAAAGAGGTATTGTTTCCATTAGCAAACGGTTAAATAAGCATAGGCAAAAGAGAATCTTCCACTTTCCGGAACTGATAATAAAATGTGGTCTCCTTTTTTTAATTTACCTGAATACATTAATTCTTCAAGTGCGATATATATAGAAGCTGAACCAACATTACCAACACTTAAAAGGTTCATAAACCATTTTTCGTCGGTAATTACGATTCCTTTTTCGTTTAATCCATTTTTTAGTCCTTCTACAAAAAAGTTAGAAGAAACGTGTGGTAAAAAATAATCAACCTCTTCTGCCGTAATATTGTGCTTTGCCATCGCATCGCTCATACTTTCGACACCTTTAGGCAGAATAAATTCGTCTAATATTTTTACATCCTGCTTTACAGCAAATACAGATTCGTTTAACCATTGCTCCGGATTGTAATCGCTCCAGGCTTTGATTTCACCATTTTCTAATTTATCTCCACCTGCATACATACAAGTTTCTAATTCAAATGCATAGGAATAGGCTTCCATCCACTCGATTTTTAATGAAATTTCGCCGCTTGGTTTGTTTTCCAATAAAAAGGCTCCGGCTCCATCAGATAACATCCAACGTAAAAAATCTTTTTTGAAGGCGATTATAGGCTGCTCTTCAAGATTTTTTAAATTGATTACTTCGTGATTGTATTTTGGAGAAGAAAGCCAGGTCGAAACTTTTTCTGATCCTGTGCAAATAGCGTTTTTTGAGTTTCCTGATTTTATAGAAAGAAAGCCATATTTCAGCGCATTCATTCCGGAACAGCAAATTCCCATCGAAGAATTTAATTCTACGGATCTATTTTTTAGTAAACCGTGAACCATTGCGGCATGTGACGGTGCCAAAACATCAGGCGATGAGGTTCCGCAGGAAAGTACTTCGAGATCCTGATCTGTAAAATTCTCATCAAATAATTGTGCAACGGCATTGCGTGTTAACTCAGCGTTACTATGTGTGCTTTTTCCGTTTTTATCTACGGCGTAATATCGGCTTGTAATTTTATTATTACGCAAAATAATACGTCTCGCCTTTGAGGCAGTATCATTTATCAGGCCTAAATAGTTTTCCATTTCATCATTTGAAACGGCTTCATTTGGCAAATATTTTGCGGCTTTGGTAATATATACGTCAAACATAATTAAATTTCGTCTTCTAAACTCCTTGATAATATTGAGTTTCTTTTTTTATGGTTTTGAACTTGAATGGATAGGTAATAAGATGCAATATATATACTATTGGCGAGATTAGCCATATAGCGAGGAATAAATAAACATAAAATATTTTAAGAAGCGTTTTCCTGTTTTTTTGATTTTTATGAATGATATTAGACCATTTATCAAAAATTTTGTTCGCTGTTTTATCTACGGTAACTAAATATGGGCTGATTTTTACGGCGCCTATCTCTGCTAATTTTGGCTGTAAATCGTCTAATTTGTTCTGTTTAAATTGAGAAAGGATGATTTCTCCAAATTTATCTGATTCCTGAATGTCTTTGTCAGAAACTCCGGGTAATGGAAAAAATCCGAGATATCTTTTCTTTACTCCGGAAAACATCCAGTTTACAATTGTGATTACGCTGATTAAATTTCCAACACGATCAACCAATGCGACATTTCCAACCAGTTTTGCATTAGCTTCACGCAATAAAACTTTAATCTTTTCCTGCGCCATAATCCACATATTGCGAGAACCATTTATAGTTATAACAGGTGTGTTGTTTAATATTGTTTTGGCTTCGGTACTTTTTAGAAATGAATTGATTGGAATTGAAGGAGATAAAAACCAAACTTGATAATGAAACAGAATTAAG
Source organism: Flavobacterium pectinovorum (assembly GCF_006438875.1). Lineage (GTDB taxonomy): Bacteria > Bacteroidota > Bacteroidia > Flavobacteriales > Flavobacteriaceae > Flavobacterium > Flavobacterium pectinovorum_A. The sequence continues at coordinate 323,983 of NZ_RCZH01000002.1, read as the reverse complement.
TCAAATTTCGTATTTAAAATTTCGTCAGAAATGGGTTTAAGCTTTGTCGGAATCTGTAAAAAAGATTCAGGAAAAGCATCAAAAAAAGAATCCTTATTCCATGGAAATGGGAATGGTTTTTCTAATTGTATTTCATGAAAAGTTACATTTATATCCTCTGAATTTAAGAATGGTTTTGCGACATTTTCCGCAATCGATTCTAATTGTCCCGATTGGGAATAAAAAATAACGAGAACATTTTTCATTGGGTTTGATGGCTTTGGTTGCAAACAAAAATAAGTAAATTTATTTAAACGAATTTTCTTGTTTAAGATAAGTTATAAAGCTGTAACAAGGGTTGGTTTTTTTGCCACGAATTACACGAATTTCCACTAATTTTTTTAATCTGTATAGTATTTCCAAAAAAAATTAAACGCAAACCAATTAGTGAAAATTAGTGTAATTCGTGGCGAACTTTTTTATACTTTTAAATCATTCCAGAAGTCGAAATAATTGAACCATTGTAAGGGATATTTTTGCAGAATACTTTCTACACTTTTTACATATTCTTTCAGTAGAGCTTTTTCGTCACGATGCTTTACGGTTGCTTCTCTGGCGTATAGATGATAATGTAAGTTGGGTTCTTTCATTACATACACAAAAACAACAGGAACTTTTAGGCGCGATGCAATTAGAAACGGACCTGCGGGAAAGTTAGCTTCTTTACCCAGAATTTCTTCAGAAAGAGATTTTGTTCCTTCAAAATAACGATCTCCGGTAAAACAAACCAATTCATTATTGGTCAAAGCTGCATTGATCTCAAAAATATGGGAGAGATCATCTCTGATAATTATAAATTTTACGGTTGGTTTTTGGGTAACGGTTTCCAGATAATTTTTTATAGCAGAATGTTCGAGATCTGTAGTAACCAAATTGATTTGAAAATCGAGATCGATATCGCCCAAAAAGTGTTCAGCGATTTCAAAATTTCCCATGTGAGCGCTAATTAAAACGCCACCCTTTTTTTCGGCTAAAAGGTTTTTCAGAATATCAATTCCGTCAAACTCATAGGTGAATTTATTTCGCATTCCTGCCGAAATGGAAACTTTATCAATGATGGTTTGTCCAAAAGTGTAATAACTTTTGAAGACCATTTTTTTTGATTTAAACCAGGAGTAGTTCAGTCTTTCTTTAAAATAATAAAAAATAGCCTGCTTGCTTTTCTTGAGAAATAAAAAGTAATAGGTAGCGACAAAATAAAGTAAGGCATAAGCAGACTTGACACCCGCTTTTTGTATTAAAAAAACGAATATTCTATAGCCTAAAACTGTACCTTTTGATTTGCCATCCCATTGACTCATTAAGCAGCTTTAGCTTTTAGTTTGGTTTCGATCAGGTCATAAAAATTTTGAAAAGTAGCAATGCCAACAAAATCAGCTTCAACTAGTTTTACACCAAAGTTAGATTCAATAGAAACTACTAAATCAACATAATCTAAACTATCTAATCCAAGCGTGTCTTTTAAATTAGCATCTGGTTCAATATCATCATTGTCTACTTCAAATTCATCAACCAAAAAACCATTAATTCTTGCTATAATCTCTTCTTTATTCATCGTTCAATTTAAACTTTTTAACCACCAACGCCGAGTTGGTTCCTCCGAACCCGAAGGAATTGGACAAAAATATGTCAAATTTTTTGTTTAAAGTAGTTTTGACCAAATTTAATTTAGAAGCATCTTCATCAGGATTTTCTAAATTGATGTTTGGAGCAATGAAATCGTTCTGCATCATTAAGATAGAATAGATTACCTCGCTCGCACCTGCCATCCAACATTCGTGGCCTGTCATTGATTTTGTAGAACTTACATAAGGGTTTTTCTCACCAAAAACTTCAAAAATAGCTTTTGCTTCATTTTCGTCACCAACCGGAGTTGAAGTTGCGTGCGCATTTATGTAATCAATGTCGGTTGCTTTTAATTGTGCGTCGTCAAGCGCCCGTTGCATGGCTATAGACGGACCTTCGACATTTGGCGTTGAGATATGACCTCCGTTTGAAGAGAATCCATAACCTACAACTTCGGCAATAATATTGGCGCCTCTTGCAATTGCTGATTCATAGCTTTCCAAAATTAACGTCGCACCGCCACCACTCGGAATTAATCCGTCGCGATCAGCATCAAATGGACGTGAGGCTTTTTCAGGTTCGTTTTCTCTATTCGAAAAAACGCCTAAGCCATCAAAACTGCTCATCGCATATTTGTTGATTTCCTGAGCTCCGCCGGTAATTACAATATCCTGAAATCCGCTTTTTATTAAAAAATAAGCTAATCCAATAGAATGTGAACCACTTGCACAAGCGGCACTTATGGTAAGATTGATTCCGCGAAGCTTAAAAATCGTAGATAAATTCATCGTTACCGTAGAATTCATTGATTTAAAAATCGCTCCCGAACCTATTAATGCAGTGTCTTTTTTCTCCCTTACAATATCTGTAGCGTCAATAATAGCTTTTGAAACACTATCATTTCCGTACATGATTCCCACTTCGCGATTGTCAAAAAAAGCATCGTCGATATTGGCATTTTTCAATGCTTCGATCGTTGCCATATAAGCATATTCGGTTTCTTCACCAATGCTCATACGTTGTCTGCGGGTCAGTAAGTTTTTTAAATCAGCTTTCGGAACCATTCCTGTTAAGGCTGATTGGAAACCAAATTCTTTTCTTTCGGCGTCAAACTTAATACCGGATTTTCCGTTGTATAACGATTCTTTTACTTCATCTAAAGAAGTTCCGATGCAAGAATAAATTCCCATTCCAGTAATTACAACTCTCTTATTCATCATCTTTCAAAGTAATTTTAGTTCGTTGTGTATTTTGTAAAACATTTAAACGAAGTGACAAAGTTTTTTTAAATCTATTCTTTTATTTTTTAATCTCGCAAAGACGCAAAGTCGCTAAGTTTTTTTCTTCCTAAGTCTTTTAATAAAACTTTGCGACTTTGCGTCTTTGCGTGCAATTTTAGACGTTTTAAAAAAAAAACTTAAAATAGTCTCGCAAACATAGAAACTATTAAGAATATATTCCTCCGTTTATGTTGATAATCTCTCCTGTAATATAGCTTGATTTTTTAGAAATCAAAAAGCTTACCAAATCTGCTACTTCCTCGGCTTCGCCAAAACGATTTACCGGAATTAGTTTTAGTAATTCTTTTTCGTCCAATTGGCTGGTCATATCCGTTCTGATAAAACCCGGAGCAACAGCGTTTACAGTAATATTTCTTTTGGCAACTTCTTGTGCCAATGCTTTTGTAGCAGCAACAATCGCGCCTTTTGCTGCCGAATAATTCGTTTGTCCAGCCGTTCCTTTTACTCCGGAAACGGAAACCATATTTACGATTCGGCCATACTTATTGCGTAACATTTTTTGAATAAAAAATTGTGTCACATTAAAAAATCCGTTCAGACTTGTATTTACAACTCCGTTCCAGTCTTCGGGAGTCATCCACATAAAAAGACCGTCTTTTGTAATTCCGGCATTGTTTACAATAGCTTCAACGATGGCTTCAGGATTGGCCTCCTGCCATTTTGTTAAAGTTGCTTGTACTTCTTCATAATTAGACACATCAAAACCTAAAATTTCTCCGGTTCCTCCTAATTTTTGTACTTCCTGAAGTGTTGCTTCGGCAGCTGTTTTATTCGAATGATAATTAATCAGAATATGATAATTGGCTTCAATGGCTAATTTTTTACAAATAGCACTTCCAATTCCTCTTGAACCGCCTGTTACTAATACACATTTCATTTATGTAGATTTTGTTTTTTTTTAGATAAATAAATGTTTATTTCTTCTTTTTAGTTACTGTTTTTGTTGCAGGTTTAGCTTCTGTTTTTGGTTTTTCAGCAGCGATTTCAGTTGTCTGAGTTTTTTCAGTTTTCGAAAATAATTCAGCGTTTTCAAACCATTGATTGCTTAATACTGTTCCGTCTGGTTTAAGAAATCCCCATTTTCCTTCATTTTTTACTCTTGCAACACCACCAATAAAACCTTTATCTTGTTGAATAAACATGGCAATAATTCCGTTTGCTGTAATTCCGTATTGAGTTGGAATTATTAACTTTCCTGATTCATTGATGAATCCCCAGTTTTTTTCTTTTACAGGAGCTAATCCGTTTGTACTAAAAACTTCGGCATCACTATAAGTTGGTTCAATTACAAATTCTGCTTTTGGATTAATATATCCCCATTTAGATCCAACGCAAACCGGCGCTAAATTTTTCGAGAAAGCTTTTGCTTTATCATATATAGGAGTAATTATCCAGTTTCCTTTTAAGTCAATGAATCCAATTTTTCCATTCTTTTTGGCAAATGTCAAATCCTGTGTATCAAAATCCCAGATTTTTTCGGCACCATCAACCGGAATAAAACTACCTGCGCTTACAATTCCAAACGTTTTATCTTTTCTTGCCCAAGATGTGTTTTTAAAATAATTTCCTATTTCGTCATACGCAGGTTCTATTAATTCTTTTCCCGAAGTATTAATAATTCCCCATTTTTTATTGCTTCCTACTCTTGCAAAACCATTTTCAAAAGGTTTGATTACGTCGTATTTTGGTTCTAAAACAACTTCCATTTTGGAGTTGATTAATCCAATTTTGTTGTTTTGTTTTATGAAAGCAACGCCGTTATCAAAATCATATAATTTTTCAGAAGTCGGTGCTTTCTGAATTTCCCCTTTAGTATTGATATAAACCCACTCTTTATCGTTTTTTACAATTGCAATTCCACTGTTAAACTCTTTAGCATCAGTAAAAGTTGCCGGAATTACCCAGCTTCCTTTTGTATCAATAAAACCCCATTTTCCACCATTTTCTACAGCAGCTAATCCTTCAGAAAAGCTTTTGGCAGATTTATATTGAGGCTCAATTTTAAAGTTTCCGTCTTTGGAAATATATCCAATTTTTGAATCCTTTTTAACTAACGCCAATTCTTGACTATTAACAAATTGAATACAGAATACTAATAAAAAAATAAGTGGTTTTTTCATGATTTTAAGGTTCAATATTAATAATGTGAAATAAAGTCTTAACTATTAATCAGATAATCTTTTACTTTTTGAACAAACGGATACATTACCTGATCTTCTTTAAATTCCGGAATTATGTTTCTAATATCATCATACCAGTTTTTGGTTACTGACGAAACTTTGTCTTTTTGTTGTAAATAATCAATTGCCTGAACAATTGTGATCATTTCGATGCTTAAAACTTCAAATGCATTTTCGATAACTTTTGAGGTAATTACCGCTGCATTTGTTCCCATGCTTACAATATCCTGATTGTCATTGTTGTTCGGGATACTATGAACATACATTGGGTTTGATAACATCTGACTTTCGGCAGTTGTTGAGGTTGCAGTAAACTGAACGCCCTGCATTCCGAAATTAAATCCTAATGTTCCTAAATTTACAAATGGAGGAAGTATTTCGTTGATTTTTGAATTCAATAAATAATTCAATTGACGTTCTGCCAACATGGTTAATTTGGTAATAACAATTTTCAGCTTATCCATTTCAAGCGAAATATAATCACCGTGGAAGTTACCTCCGTGATAAACGTGTTTGTTTTTTACATCTATAATAGGATTGTCGTTTGCCGAGTTAAATTCGTCTTCCAGAATAGAAGCAACATTGTTTATGGTCTCTAAAACCGGACCTAAAATTTGAGGCACGCAACGTAACGAATAATATTCCTGAACTTTTTCTTTAAAGATTTCTTCAGTGTTTTCACCGGAATATAAATGGTCTTCTCTTTTACGGATCAACGTACTGTCCGAAAGATTTTGTCTCATTCTTGCAGCTACTTCGCGTTGACCTTTATGACGTTTGGTTTGGTTTAATTCTTCAGAGAAATGATCGTCATAAGCCTGAACTAATTCGTTGATGGCACAAGAACATTTTAGCGACCAATCCAGTAATTTATTAGCGTGATGAACATTTACAACTCCAATTCCGGTCATTACAGACGTACCGTTTATTAAAGCCAGTCCTTCTCTGATTTCTACCTGAATTGGTTTTAAACCTTCGATTTCAAAAACTTCGGGAGTTGGTCTTCGGTCTCCTTTATAAAAAACTTCGCCTTCGCCAATTAAGACTAAAGCCAGGTGTGATAATTGTACTAAATCTCCGCTGGCTCCAACGCCGCCGTGCTCAAAAATAAGAGGTGTAATATCTCTGTTGATCAATTCTGCCATCAGGTGAATTACAGAAGGATGAACTCCTGAATGGCCTAATGACAAAGTATTTAAACGAGCCAAAATTGCTGCTTTTGCACAAACTGCACTTAATGGTTTTCCGGTTCCTGAAGAGTGGCTTCTGATTAAATTATATTGTAGTTGAATTTGATCAGATTCTTTAATTCTATATTGAGCCATTGGCCCAAAACCTGTGTTTACGCCATATATAATTTTGTTTCCTGAAAATTCCTTCAGGAAATTAAAGCTTTCATTTACTCGATTTAGGACTACATCGCTGATTGCAACTTTGTTATTTCCAAAAATAATGGATTCGAATTCTCCTAAACTTAAATATTCATTAATTGTATTCATTAAATCGGTTTTGATTGTGCTAATTTAATTTTATTAATCAAAATARATGTAGTTATTTTGATGAACGCAAATGTAAGTTAATAATCAATAACATTCTTATTATGACAAAGGAGTTTGTGGATGTTTTAGTGATAGGTGCAGGACCTTCGGGATGCGTTTCGGCATCGTATCTTCATAACAATAATGTTAAGATTAAAGTAGTAGAGAAGACAAAATTTCCAAGACTTGTAGTCGGCGAAAGCCTTATACCGCGAGTTATGGATCATTTTGCTGAGGCTGAACTTTTTGAGAGTCTTGATGCAATGAATTTTGAGAAAAAACTTGGAGCACGTTTTATCAGAGGAGAAGAAATCTGTGTTTTTGATTTTAGTCAGAAATTTGGAGAAGGCTGGGATTGGACGTGGCAGGTCCCGCGCGCTGATTTTGACAACACAATGGCGCAGGAAGTGATTAGAAAAGGTATTGATCTGGAATTTGAATCAGAGGTTGTGGAAGTTTCCTTTGAAGGCAAAAACTCTAAAACTATCGTAAAAGATAAGGATGGAAATTTAAAAGAAATCCACGCCAAGTTTATAATTGATTCCAGCGGATATGGCAGAGTTTTGCCAAGACTTTTAGATCTTGATACGCCGTCAAAATTGGATCCACATTCGTCGATATTCACACATGTAAAAGATATAAACAGAGAAGAAGGTGAAGAAGGAACCCAGATTTCATTTGATATTCTGGAAACCGAAGTTTGGTTATGGGTAATTCCATTTTCGAACGGAAATACTAGTTTAGGAGTTGTAGGTCCAACGGATTTTATTAATTCACTTTCTGAAAATAAAGACAATGCTGAAGCTCTAAGAAATGCCATTCAAATGTCGGATTATTATATAAAAAGATTCAAAGGAACTGAGTTTTTGTTTGAACCTGTAAAACTGGAAAACTACTCAAGAGCTGTAAAAAGAATGTATGGTGATGGTTTTGCTCTAACAGGAAATAGCTCTGAATTCTTAGATCCTGTTTTTTCATCCGGAGTTGCTTTTGCTACAGAATCAGGAATGCTGGCAGCTAAACTATATATTAAGGAGTCACAAGGAATCGAAGTAGATTGGGAAGTTGAATTTACAGAATACATGAAACGCGGAATTGCTGTTTTTACCACTTACGTGAAAGAATGGTACACAGGAAACCTTCAAACCTTGTTTTTTCATCAACCCGAAAATCCGGATGTAAAAGAAAAAATATGCTCGGTTTTGGCGGGTTATGTCTGGAATGAAGAAAATCCGTTTGTCAAGAAACACGATCATGTGATAAAGAATATGGCGTATTTGCTAAATATGCAAAAAGAACAAAGCCCTGAATAATCAGGGCTTTATTTTTAAATATTATTATAATAATTTTAAAAAAAAATATTCTATAGGAATGTCTGCTTGGTAGAATTGAATTTGAATTGCGGTTATACATCGTTCCGTAGGAACGTTTGATTTATGCAAATGTGTTATTTCTACCGATGAGATATTCCTATGGAATATTAAATAATTTTTATTTGAATGCTTTTTTAATAATCATTTTTGATAATGTTTTGGCTGTTTTAGCATATCCTTCTCCAATTCTTGTTTCATTGCTAAAGGTATTTCCCCATTGATCTCCGGGAGCTTCTTCGCTGTTAATTTCTAATAATACTTTTGATTTGTCAGTTGAATCAACAAATTTTAAATTGGTAGTAACTTTTGCTTCTTGTTTCATGATTCCGGCATCCCAACCCGGATAATTCCAAATGGTTTTTACAATTAATTTATAAGGTGTATTTAATCATGTTAACTTTTTCGTTTTTTTTTAACATGAGAATTTTAACATGTTAAGTTTTTTGAGTTTTTTTTACATGACTCTAAAAACGTGTTATAAATATTTAATTATTTAAACTTGAACTCTTGCGGCGCATTATGCAGAAAATCATATAAGGCTGTATTAATGTAAAAATTTTCTTTTCCTATTTTATGTAGTGTTACTAATTTAAGTTCTATAAGTTGGTCTAAATATCTTGACGCTGTTTGTCTGGTAACATTCAAATCTTGTACTAGAAAATCAATTTTAGTATAAGGATGTTTAAATAAATTATTAATTAAATCCTGAGAATATATTTTTGGTAAATTGTTTCGGATTTTTTGTTTGTAATCCATCATTAGTTTTTTAATTCCTCTGATTATACCAGTAGTTTGAATAGATGTCTGTTCTATAGCCTCGAGCATAAATAAAATCCATGGTTCCCAATTCTGAGTAATTCGAGTTTCTTGTAATAAATGATAGTAACTTCCTTTGTTTTGATTTATATATCTGCTTAAATAAAGAATAGGTAAGTGGAGTAAATCTTCTTTTACGAGATATAAAATATTGATTATTCTTCCGGTCCTTCCGTTACCATCATAAAATGGATGAATACTTTCAAACTGATGATGGATTATTGCCATTTTTACTAATGGATCAATATCAGTCAAACTATTATCATTTATAAAGTTTTCTAAATTACCCATTAATAAAATAATCTCATCATGACCTTGAGGTGGAGTATAAACAGTTTCACCAGTTTCGCCATTTTTAAGTGCAGTGCCAGGAAGTTTCCTAAAACCTGATTTAGTTTTTTCAAGGATGCTTTGTATTTCTATAATTTGGTTGCAGGTAATAAGTTGTTTTTCACGAACAATAGCGAATCCTTCTTTTAAAGCTGTGGCATAATTATAAACTTCTTTGGCTGCTGAACTAGCAAATTGTTGTGCTATGTTGTCACTACTGAATAATTCATCGTCTGTTGTAATGATATTTTCAATGGCGGAACTGTCCTTCGCTTCTTGTAAAGAAAGTGTATTTAAGATAATAACTTCATTTGGAATAGTTTCAGCAACTCCATTGAGTTCCGCAAGTGCCTTGTGTGCCAATGCTAATTTTTTAAGTACTACCTTACTTTCTACTTCTTGTTGTAAAGGCAATGATGGAAGGGTATACTCGCTCATTTAGCTTAATTTTTTATTATGAATTTTAAGTTGATTCTTACTTAATATTGTTGAAATCAATTTTTAAAACAGATTTTTTTTAGAGTTGTAAATCTAAGTAAATTTTTACAATATTGGCTTTGCCTTCCAAGGTCTTCCATTTGAAATAATGAAATTTTATGTGTTATGGCTTTAAATATATTTTTCGGGTATTAAACTCTAAAATTAAGTAAGTCTTTCCTCCAGTAGATCTTTCCAAGTTATAAAACCTTTCTTTTGATCTGAATAGTCATGAAGAATTCGACTAAAATTATCTGATGGATTTTCCATAAAAGCTTGACGTCCTTTATTTCTTATGATATTTAAGTATTTGTCAACTTGCTTTAATTTATCAGGCAGTGATTTTTTATCATTGTCAAAATGCCAAATATAAGTTGCTTCCTCAGTGTTTAATGTTTCTAAAACAATGTGAAAACCTGTTTTTCCTGCGAGAAGAAATACAAATGAAAAAGGACTTAATACGAATCGAATTTTGAGGATAGTCCGTTGGTGATGATCGGCTAAATATTGTAAATGTTTCTGATGTTTGTATTTTTGATTCTGTAAAAAATCATTTAATAATTCGTCTCCGGAATCATAAAGATTTATGTTGCTTTTATTTTGTAATTCGTTTATATCTAATAAGGAATTCTCTTCTTCTACAGAATTTGTCTTATTTAGGAAAACCTTTGAAACAAATTTAAATATTACACTTTCAATCAACTCTTTATTTATCTTTTTTAAATCATTGGAAAATGCTGACTGTGAAATTAGTTTTCCGTCTTCGAATTCCGCATGAATCGTAACTGTAATATTTTTAGTTTTAAGAGTTTTAGAAAAGTAGGATTTCAAAACTTCAAATTCAGGTCTGATTTCAAGATTTTCAATATCAAATACAAGTTCAGTTTTCATTTCCGGAACATTATATTTAAAAATGATGCTTCCGTATCGGAATTCAAGGTTTTCAAAGCCAATTTTTACTTTTCTATCAATAATAAAATTACTTTCCGAAAGAGTTTCTTCGTCAGGTTCATCAAATAGGGTTGCCTGCTTATCAATCTTCCTGTAATATACATTTCTTTTTAGAAACATTTTATTTAGATAATCGATCTTAATATCACGATAATCATAAATAGTTGGAATAATTTCAGAACGCTGTACTCTGCCAATATATTGAATCAATTTTCCTTCAAAGGAAAAAGGATAAACTAAAAAGAGACAATTGGCATTTTGCAAATCACTTCCCTCTCCAAAGAATTGTCCTGTCGTAATTAATATTTGGTAATTTTCTTCTTTCAGCAATTTCCATTTAGAGTTTCTGCTGCTTTCAGAATCTTCTCCACTTAACGTAACCACTTCGTAAGATTGTTTTAAGTATTGATACATAGAGTCAATATGTTCTTTACGCTCTGTGATAATAACAATTTTCTTGTCTGATTTTAATTCATTTGTAATATCGTGAAGAATTATTTTGTTTCTGGTAGAATCATGAGTTAGAATTTTTGATAATGTTTCAAATTTGTCTGTTTTTGAATTAAAGGGCACATCAAGGTCTGTATTTCTAATAACGATTTTTGGCTTTTTAGCAGTACTTATTTCGTTGAGCTTTATTTCAGCAATTACTTCGCCCATATGGATAGAAATCAATTTGCTGTCGTTGTACTTTCTGAAAGGAGTTGCTGTTAAACCATAAAAATAAAATGAATGAAGTTTTGAAACTGTATTCCTAAATGTTTCAGCAGGAATATGATGGCATTCATCTATAATAATAGTTCCAAAAGAATTTAAAAGTTTTTCACCATTAGTTTTTTCTAATTCTTTTGATAAACTTTGAATCATGGCAACTGTTATTTGTTTTCCAACTTTGACTTTGCCCTGTCCGATTTTTCCAATTTCATTTTTTGGAATTCCTAAAAAAGTCTCTATTCTCTCTATCCATTGGTCAGCAATTTGTTTGCGATGTGTAATAATTAAGGATGGTTGTTTTTTATCGGCAATAATTTTTAGTCCAAGAATTGTTTTTCCAGAACCTGGTGGAGCAACAATAACACCGAGATCTTTTTTTGCAATAGTATTAATTGCTATTTGTTGGTGTTCTCGGAGTTGTGCATTGAATAAAAAAGAAACTTCGTTTAGTTTTTTTCTTTCATCTTTAAAATCGAATTCGATTTTATTTTCTCGGCAAAATCGAATTATTTTTCCAATAAACCCTTTCGGAATTGTTACTTCATTTTCATTTTCTTCAATCAGTTTGAAATAACGTTCTTTCCCGAAAGTACTTTTACCCATTTTCTTTTTTATGATAAATTCAGAATTCAAGAAGTTTAATTCTTCTTTAAGAAAATTTATAAGTAAAGTTGGAATAGCGTTGCGATTCATTTTCACAACATTGTTCCATCGTATGGTTAATCCTTTATTATATAATGCAGGTACAATGGAATCTGGAATGTTCTGTGATATATTTTGAGTATTGTATAATTCATTAAGTTGTATTGTGGAAATCTTTCGGATATTTTGAAAAAAATCCCATTGATCTGGTATTGGTTCTAGGTTTTCAATATTAATAAAACAACTATTCCCGTTTTCAAATGTTCTCTTATAAAGAGGAAGTGCTATTAGGTTTCCAAATCCTTTACCAGACAGGAAATCTTGATTAGGAAACATTCTGTCAAAGCTTGAACTTTTATCAAATAAAGAAAAGACACCGGTTTCTAATAATATAGAAATAAATATTTGCCTGCTTTTTAGGGCAGGATAAGGCTGTTCAAAAAATATCCAAACATGCCCTCCTTTTCCTGATCGAGAACGTTCTAAATATGCAGGTATGTCTTTTTCATTACAAGCACTTATAAATTTTTTACAGTCATTGATCCAGTCGACTTTATCAAAATCAGCAACAATAAACCAAGATGTATTGTCTTTGAGTAAAGGATAAACTCCAATATGTTGTTCTCCGTTTAAATGTTTTTCAATTTCTTTTTCTGTAAAAGGTAAGTATTCTTTATCTGTATAGGTTTGAAAAGAACCTCCCTTAATTTTATGAGCTCTGTACTGATATGGATCATAAAAATACGCAGGCATATAGCCATTTTTATTTCCTTTTTCCCATCTAACAGCAAATACATCTTCTCTTCCTTTGAAAAGAGATTTGAAAAGTTGAATGTTATTTATTGAAACTAGAGACATAGTTTTATTGTTGGGTTAAACTATTTAAGTCAATTACAAATATATTAAAGGTAAAGTGAGAATTTTATTTCTCTCCTTTTAATTTAATATACATTCTAAATCTCAAAGGAATAATAATTTTTAAATAAATTGAATATTTAATTTTATCTTAGAATGGGAGATATTTTTTTGTTTAAATATGATGGAAATATAGTACTAACCTGTGACATTTTTTATTTGCTTTAGTAACTGGAATAAAACTTGAAACTGTTTCTGCTGTAGCGAATATGTAGTGTTTCGATTATTTACTAAATAAAAGGAGGATACCAATTTGATATCCTCCTTTTTTATAAACCGGTCTTTTAAGAATATTATTTTTCTTTTAATAATTTTTCTAAATATTCATTCTTCTCTTTTTCGGCTTGAACTAAACGTTCGAACAACTCAACTACTTTATCCAAAGGATTAAAAGTGCAACCATAATTTACTGCTGAAGAATTATCTACGTGATACGTATTACCTATAATATTTAAAACAGCTTCTTCTGAAAAATTCTTAATTCCTTCAACAGAAACGCCTAATACTTTAGCAATTGCCTGAAGTTTTTCTTCATCTATAGTTTCACTATTTTCAATAGCGGATATAGCTTGCTGGTTTGTTCCTAAAGCTTGTGCCAAAGCTTCTTGTTTCATGTCTCGAAGTTCACGAATACGGCTAATTTTTCGCCCTATATGATTTGGTTTTGTTGCTGTGCTCATAATTCAAAGGTATTTAAAATTCTTTTACAAAATAGAAATTAGTAAAAAACAAGACTTTTTGGTGAGCTACTGTTTCTGTTTAAATCGCGATAATTTCTTTGGATAAATGTAAGTCTAATCTTCGGAAACAAAAAAAAAGACTATCAAAAAAATGATAGTCTTTAATTCTTCAAAAAATATATAGTAAAAAATTATACTACCAGAATTTAACGTATAAAGCCACAATTACCAATAATGTAATTACGATTAAAACTGTAGTTTGTGGTTTTACTTTAAACATTTCAGAGTCTATTTCAAACGCTTTAGGATTTACTTTTGGTCCTGCAAAACTGATTCCAATCATCGCCAACATTGTAAAGAAGAATGATAATCCCATACAAATATGGAAAGGAATTTCGAATGCCCCTTTTCCGTTAGGATAAGCTGTGTATAATAAAGTTTCGTTTCCGAATAACATTGGAGCATATTCGTTGAATAATACAGATAAAACAAATCCTAAAATTACACCCACAATAGCTGCAGTTCCAGTTGTTCTTTTCCAGAACATACCAAGGAAGAACATGGCAAAAACCCCAGGGCTTATAAATCCTGTATATTTTTGGATGTATGTAAATCCACCAACTCCACCAATTCCTAAAATATCATTCCATGTAAATAAAACAGCTAAAAGCATTGCAGCAAAAACGGCAATTCTACCAATGTTTACTTGTTGTTTTTCGCCCGCTTCTTTCTGGATGTATTTTTTATGAATATCTAAAGTATAAATTGTAGAAATACTGTTTACTTTTCCGGCTAATGAAGCCACAATTGCAGCAGTTAAAGCTGCTACAGAAAGTCCTTTTAATCCTGTTGGCAAGAAAGTCAATACAGCTGAATAAGCTCCGTCTTTTCCTCCAACCAATTGAGGTAAATGTCCGTTTTGGTATAAAACATACGCAGCAATACCAGGTAACATTACGATTAATGGCATTAATAATTTAAGCATACCAGCAAACAAAATACCAGTACGAGCTGTTTGTAAATCAGCACCTAAAGCTCTTTGTGTAATGTATTGGTTACAACCCCAGTAGTTTAAGTTAATGATCCATATACCTGCAAGGTAAGACATTAAACCCGGGAAAGTTAAATATTTATCGATATCAAGTTGAGATGAAGTTGCAGTAGGTTTTGGAATAATCATTTTGAAATGCTCAGGAGCTTCTCTCATTAAAACTTTAAAACCTTCAATTGCATTTTCGCCTACTCCAAAATATTGTCCAACAGTTGTTAGTGCGATGTATGAAGTTACCAAACCTCCAATAATCAAAACGGCAACCTGAATAACGTCAGTATAAGCCACAACTTTCATTCCTCCAAGAGAAATAAACAAAGCAAAAACAGCCAATCCAATCATGATAACGTGCAGATATTCTCCACCTGCTAAACCATTAATAGCAACCGCTCCTAAATATAAAATAGAAGTTAAGTTTACAAAAACATATAAAAACAACCAGAAAACTGCCATAATCAATGCAGTCGATTCATTATAACGTGTTTTTAAGAATTGCGGCATTGTATAAATCTTATTTTTAAGATATACAGGAATGAACCAAACTGCTACAATAATAAGGGCAATTGCAGCCAACCACTCATAAGCAGCAACAGCGATTCCTAAAAAGAAACCTTCACCACTCATTCCGATAAATTGTTCAGCTGAAATATTTGATGCAATCAGAGAAGCTCCAATAGCCCACCAGGTTAAATTTCCTTCAGCCAAAAAGTAAGCTTTAGCATCGTGTTCGTCTTTTTTACGTTTACGGTAGATTGAGTAACCGTAGGCAGAAACTACGATAAAATAAATAATAAAAACCGCATAATCTGCGAAAGCGAGGTTCTGGTTCATTGTTAGTAGTATTTTAAAAATTAGTATAGATGATAGTTTTTCTTAATTGTGGTTTTTAAATTATTTGATTAGTAAAATTCCGAAACCATGTTTTTGTTATTCACTGGTGGTTTTAAATGTGATATGTGTTTTTATTCTGTTATTTTTTTATGAAAAGAAGAACGAAAAGTCAAAAGTAAAATAAAAAATGAGAACTACACTATTTACAAATGTGTTTTTTACATTTATAATTGAATTATTCTGTTAAATTTTAAAATACCTTTCGGGAAAGCCTTTTTTTATTTGATTTTGCCTTCCTTTTTATAATGAACGTCTGATTGTTGTCTCAAAATTTCGGCACTTTTTTCAGGAGTGATATCTCTCTGCGATTCTCCTAACATTTCGTAACCAACCATAAATTTTTTAACCGTTGCAGATCGCAATAATGGCGGATAAAAATGCATGTGAAAGTGCCATTCCGGATGTTCTAACCCATCTGTTGGAGACTGGTGAATTCCTGATGAATACGGGAACGAAGTACTAAATAAGTTATCGTATTTTGTCGTTAATTGCTTTAATATTTTAGCATAAGCGGTAACTTCTTCAGCATTAAAATCAGTGATTTTGCTGATCGCTTTTTTGCTTACAATCATAGTTTCGTAAGGCCAGATTGCCCAAAAAGGAACCAATGCTACAAAATGATCGTTTTCGATTACAATACGGTCTCCAACTTTTAATTCTGCTTTTAAATAGTCTTCAAGAAGCGTTTTGTTGTTTTTATCGAAATAATATTTTAAGCTATTTTGTGTTTTTTCTACCTGAGTTGGCAATGATGATTGTGCCCAGATTTGTCCATGCGGATGTGGATTACTACAACCCATAACGCTTCCTTTGTTTTCAAAAATCTGAACGTGATTGATATATTTGATATTTCCTAAATCAGTATATTCTTTTTGCCAGGTTCTGATAATATTTTCAATTCCGTCGATATCCATTTCCGGTAATGTAAGATCATGTCTTGGAGAAAAACAAACTACTCTTGAAATTCCCTGTTCCGGTTTTGCTTTAAAAAAAGTATGTTTGATATCTTCTTCAAAAATAATTTCGTCCTGCTTCATGGCAGCAAAGTCATTTTCAAAAACAAAGCTGCTATCATAATTAGGATTGTTTACGCCATTGGCGCGCACATTTCCCGGACACAGATAACAAGTTGCATCGTATTTTGGTAAAGATTCAGTTGAAATTGTTTCGTTTTGTCCTTGCCATGGACGTTTCGCGCGATGAGGTGATACTAAAACCCATTCGTTTAGTAGTGGATTAAAACGTCTGTGAGGATCCTCGTTAATGTCAAAGTTTTTCATTTTTGTTCTGGTGGTTTTTAAAGTAGTGTTGTTCCGTTTGAGATTTTTACATCATAAAATTTTAATTCAATCCCAAATGTATCTAAATAAAGATTTGAAAACTTACTTTTTACCTCATTTTCATGCCCTTTTTTTATTAAATTGATGGTGCATCCGCCAAAACCTCCGCCCATCAAACGCGAACCGATAATCTTATCGTCAGATTTTGCGGTATCTACAAGCATATCCAGCTCCTCACAGCTTACTTCATACTCTTGTGATAATCCATAATGTGTCTCAAAAAGCAATTGTCCTAAAATTTCTATATTTCCGTTGTCCAAAGCCTCACATGCTTTAGTTACGCGGCTAATTTCTTTTACAACATAGTGTACTCTTTTAAATACAGTTGCATTAAATTTATCCTGAATGCTCAAAAGTTGTTCTTCTGTACAATCTCTAAAACTCTTTACTTCAGGAAAGTGATTTTTAATAATCGACAATCCTTCTTCACACTCAATTCTTCTCGTATTATATTCAGATGTAAAAAGAGAATGTTTTACATTACTGTCAAATAAAACCAAAGAATAATCTTTAAAATCAGCATTGTGATATTCAAATTCAAGCGTGTTACAATCTAGTTTTATTACCTTATTATCCAGACCATGAACACTTGAAAACTGGTCCATAATACCGCAATTAATACCAACCCAATGTTCTGCTTTTTGTCCTAATAAAGCAATATCAACTTTTTCAATTGTTAAATCAAAAAGCTCTTTTATGCCGAAAATTGTTCCGCACTCCAAAGCTGCCGAAGAGGACAACCCGGAACCAACCGGAATATTACTGCTAAAAACACAATTGAAACCTTCAAAAGAAAATCCATTATCCTGTAATTGTTTTATAACGCCACGGATATAATTTGTCCAGACAACATCGCTTAATTGAATTTCCTGTGTTAAGTCGATTTCGAATTCTTCATTTAAATCAATAGCGATTATTTTAGATTTTTTGGTTTCGTTTTTCTCAAAAGCAAAACAAATTACTTTGTCAATTGCCGCCGGTAAAACATAACCATCATTATAATCAATATGCTCTCCAATAATATTAATTCTTCCGGGAGAAAGTACAATTTTTTGAGGAGCAGATCCAAATGATTTCTCAAAAAATGCTGTTGTGTTTTGTATTAAAATATCATTCATTATAGTCTAATTGTAATAGTGTTGTCTGGTCGTTTTTGCAAACCGTTTTTTAGAATTACTACTTTATATTTTCGAATTTATAAACTGTTTTTTGGTTGTATTCAGCTCCTTTTTTCAAAACTGAATTCGGAAAATGAGCATGATTTGGTGCATCTGGAAAATTTTGTGTTTCAAAACAAATTCCGCTTGACGCGTGATACGTTACATTTTCTTTTCCTTTCAGAACATCAAAACAATTTCCACCTACATATATGTGTACACTTGGCTGATCAGTGTAAACACTCATTTGTAAATTATTTTTGATGCTGAATAATTTTGCAACAACTTCATTTGAAGGCTCAATTACAAAAGAATTATCGATAGAAACGGGACATTTTTTTGCAGTTCTAAAATCAAAATCATGATTAGAAAGAGCCGTGAAATTTCCAGTTGGAATATTCTCCTTATTCGTTTCTAAAACCTTATCAGAATTGATAAACATTTCCTGATCTAAAACAGAACCATCGTGACCATCAAGATTAAAATAACTGTGATGTGTCAAATTAACCACCGTATCTTCTGTAGAAGTTGCTTTATAATTAAGTTGCAATTCGTTTTCTTCAGTAAGTGTATAAGTTAAATCTACTTGTAATTCTCCAGGGTAATTTTCGTCCAAATTAGGACTTAAAAGGCTGAATGTTATCGACGGGTTTTCATCAGAAGTTATATTGGTAACATTCCATATTTTTTGTCCAAACCCAGCATTTCCACCATGTAAAGCATTACCATTAGTATTGGTGTTTAACTGAAATGTTTTACCATTTAAAGAAAAAACACCTTTATTTATTCTTCCCGCATAACGACCAACAGTTGTCCCTAAATAAGGAGCACTTGGCAAATTATAAGAAGCCAGATAAGAAGTTCCTGAATCAAATCCTAAAACAACATCTACCAGTTTTCCACTAGCAACAGGAATTTGTAACGAAGTAACAGTTGCTCCAAAATTGGTAATTTGAACTTTCATTCCGTTTTTGTTCGATAATTCAAAAGCGAGAATTTCTTTGTTATCAGATGATAAACCAAATGATTTAGAAATAGTTTTCTCTTGAAAATGCGATATATGTTTTATTTCCATGCTATTTTTGCAAAAAATGAAATCCAAAAGTAGAAACATTATTCGCATTAGCATACCAGTACCTACCAGTTTTTTGTATATTGCGTCAAAATCTATTTTTTTATGAATATTATTTCTATTCAAAACAACATTGGATTGCCAAAATATAAGCAGATAATTCTCTCAATAGAAAAGGCAATCGAAGAAGAAAAACTAGTTAAGGGAGATCGGCTTCCGTCTGTGAATAAAGTCTGTTTGGCTTTTTCATTATCTCGTGATACCGTTTTGTTAGGTTATGATGAGCTCAAAAAACGCGGAATTATTTATGCCATTCCAGGCAAAGGATATTACGTTAAAAGCGTTGAAATCACCATAAAACAAAAGATTTTTTTACTTTTTGATGAGTTAAATATTTTTAAGGAAGACATTTATAATTCGTTTTTAAAAAATATTGGAAAAAATGTACAAGTCGATATTTTCTTTCATCACTTCAATGTTCAGGTATTTCAAAAACTAATAAATGACAGTAACGGAAATTATACCAAATACATAATTATGCCAACCAATTTGGCTGGTGTGGCTGATATTTTAAAAACCCTACCAGTAAACGAGGTAATTATTTTAGATCAGACCAATCCTGATTTAAAATTATATCCCGCTATTTATCAAAATCACCAGAAAGATATTTTTGAAGGTTTGTATAAAGGAAAAACGAAACTGAACAAATACGAAAAACTAATTTTAATCTTTCCCGGCTTTAGAGAACCTCTTGGAATGAAACTGGGATTTGAGAATTTTTGCACCGAAAATAATTTTGAATATGAAATCATAACGGAGTTTGCAGATCGTGAAATTACGTTAGGAGATCTTTATATTATTCCGAATGACAGAGATTTGGTCCGCGTAATTGAAAGCGCCAGAGATCAACATTTAAAACTTGGTGTTGATTTTGGAATTATCTCGTATAATGAAACTCCACTTAAAAAAATCGTAGCAAACGGAATTACAACAATTTCTACGCATTTTGAAACGATGGGAAAAATTTTGGCCGAGATGGTTCTTAAAGGAAATAAAGAACAAATCGAAAATAAGTTTTCTTTGATTATTCGAAATTCATTGTAAAAAGACGTACTGCTGTGTGTGTCTACAATTTCCTTTATGTTAAAATATTTTGGTTTTTTACCAACGAAATATATGCGCAATATTTATCTGTAGAGACGCACAGCAGTGCGTCTAACCCAAGGATTGTATCATTGCAGATTTTCAATTGGAACGTGAGACGCAGTGCTGTGCGTCTCTACAATCTCCTTTATGTTAATTTTTTTGTTTTTGTGGAATTATTTTACATACATTTGTAAATGTAAATTTTACACTTATTATTTAATTTGTTTCTGATTTGAATTTATAGAATTGTTTCTATTTGAAATTCAGGGCAAACAAATAAAATTACGCTATTAAACCAACCAAAAGATTTCAAATTTTTACTTAGAAATGAACAACAAAATAGACCAATTATCTGCAGATAATATACGTGCTTTAGCCATTTCGATGGTCGAAAAAGCAAATTCAGGCCATCCGGGAGGATCAATGGGTGGCGCCGATTTCATGCATATTTTATATTCTGAATATCTAAAATATGATCCAACAGATATGCATTGGATTTTTAGAGACCGATTTTTTATGGATGCCGGACATCTTTCGGCTTTAATGTATGCCCAATATTATTTGTTGGGAAATTACGAAAAATCAGATTTAAAGAATTTCAGACAATGGGGTTCAGTAACGCCGGGACATCCTGAAATTGATGTAAAAAGAGGGGTCGAAAATACTTCAGGACCATTAGGGCAAGGACACGCAATGGGTGTTGGAGCAGCAATTGCTGCCAAATTTTTATCAGCAAGATTTGAGAATTTATTCGATCATAAAATTTACGGATTTATAACTGATGGCGGAGTTCAGGAAGAAATCTCGCAAGGTGCCGGACGTATTGCAGGACATTTAGGATTGAACAATTTTATCATGTTTTATGATTCTAATGATGTTCAGCTTTCGTCAATGACAGATGAGGTTACGACTGAAAATACTGCCATGAAATACGAATCATGGGGATGGAAAGTAATCACTATTGACGGACATAATCATACCCATATTCGTTCGGCGTTAAACGCAGCACATGCCGAATTAGAACGACCGACCCTGATTATTGGAAGAACTATTATGGGAAAAGGCTGCGTTACCGCCGATGGAACGATGTATGAAGGGCAATGCGAATTGCACGGAAAACCTATCGGAGCAACAAAAGCAGATTTTAAAAAAACATTATTAAATCTTGGAGCAAATCCCGAAGATTCATTTGCAATTTATGAAGAAGTTGCAACACATTATAAAACTATTTTAGAACAAAAAACAAAAGAAGCATCAGAAAGAAAAGTGCAGATTTTGGCTTGGGAAAATCAAAATCCAAAATTGGCCGAAAAGATAAAGCAGTTTTTTAGTGGAGATTTACCAGCTTTAGACTTCAGTTCAATTGTTCAAAAAGCAAATGCGGCAACACGCGATGCTTCGGCGGCAGTTTTAGGATATTTGGCGGAAAATGTAGAGAACATGATTGTTTCTTCTGCTGATTTATCCAATAGTGATAAAACAGATGGTTTCCTGAAAAAATCATCTGTTTTGCAAAAGAATAATTTCAACGGTGGTTTTCTACAAGCAGGTGTTGCCGAATTAACAATGGCAGCAATCGCCAATGGAATCGCTCTTCACGGTGGCGTAATTCCGGTTGTAGCAACATTTTTTGTGTTTTCAGATTATATGAAACCAGCCATTCGTTTGGCAGCAATTCAGGAATTACCGGTAAAATATGTCTGGACGCATGATTCTTTCCGCGTAGGCGAAGATGGACCAACGCACCAACCAATTGAGCAGGAAGCTCAGATAAGATTACTGGAAAAAATCAAAAACCATTCAGGTGATCAAAGTTTATTGGCTTTGCGTCCGGCCGATGCTGTTGAAACTTCTGTAGCCTGGCAAATGGCATTAGAAAACAAAAAAACTCCAACTGGATTAATTCTTTCCAGACAAGATATCAAGGATCTTCCAACAAAAGGGAGTTCTAGATTTGTTGAAGCGACTCAGGCTAAAAAAGGAGGTTATCTGGTAAAAGAAACTCAAAATCCAAACATTACTTTGATTGCAAACGGATCTGAAGTGGCAACTCTGATTGAAGCTGCAAATGAATTGGAACAAATTGTTAAGATTAAAATAAATGTAGCTTCCATTATTTCTGAAGGACTTTTCAGATCGCAGCCAAAAGAATATCAGGAAAGTATTATTCCAAATGATGCATTGGTTTTTGGACTTACGGCGGGACTTCCTGTTAATTTTGAAAGTCTGGTTGGAAGCAGAGGTGAAGTATTTGGATTGGATCATTTTGGATATTCTGCTCCTGCTTCGGTTTTAGATCAGAAATTTGGATTTACCAGTAAAAATGCCTGTGAGGAAATCCTTAAATATTTAGAAAAAAATAATTATAACATATCAAAATAATAGAAAGAATGAAATTTTTTATAGATACAGCAAACTTAAAAGATATTAAAGAAGCCAATGATTTAGGGGTTTTAGATGGAGTAACCACAAACCCCTCATTGATGGCAAAAGAAGGAATTACAGGAGCACAAAATATTTTAGATCATTATATTAAAATTTGCGAATTGGTAGAAGGCGATGTAAGTGCTGAGGTGATTTCCACAGATTTTGAAGGAATGGTTGCCGAAGGTGAAAAATTGGCAGCATTGCATCCGCAGATTGTGGTGAAAATCCCGATGATAAAAGACGGTGTAAAAGCAATCAGATATTTTTCAAATAAAGGAATCAGAACCAATTGTACGCTTGTGTTTTCTGTTGGTCAGGCTTTATTGGCAGCAAAAGCGGGAGCAACTTATGTATCGCCATTTATTGGTCGTTTGGATGATGTTTCGACAGACGGAATGGTTTTGATTGAAGATATCAGACTGATTTACGACAATTATGGTTTCGAAACTCAGATTTTGGCTGCTTCAGTTCGTAATGTTATGCACATTATTAATTGTGCCAAAACTGGATCTGATGTTATCACCGGACCATTGAGCGCAATCGAAGGTTTATTAAAACATCCTTTAACGGATATTGGTTTAGCTACATTTCTTGCTGATTACCAAAAAGGAAATAGTTAGCTTTTTTGGCCCACGGATTAAACGGATTTGCCCAGTTTTTTTTCACGCAGATTTTGCAGATTGTTGCAGATTTTTTAATAATTAGATGTGCTCAAATCAGTAAAATCTGCGTGAAAAACTTTATAGGTTTTTCAATTAACATAAAATCTGTGTTAACCTGTAACCCGCCAAATCCTTGGGCAATCTGAATATTTTTTTAGTTTTTTAATAGTAGTTTTATTGAAGAAAAAACCCTGAAAGTTTGTGGCTTTCAGGGTTTTGTTTTTTTATTGTTGAGCAGTTTTCTCTCGCAGATTTTGCAGATTCAGCAGATCTTTTTTTTAACTTTTAAATCTGCCTGATCTGCAAAATCTGCGAGAAAATATTATAGAGTTTTCCAGTTAAAAAGAAAATCTGTGTTAACCTGTAACCCCCCAAATCTGTGGGCAATGTGAATGTTTTTTTAGTTTTTTAATAGTAGTTTTATTGAAGAAAAAACCCTGAGAGTTTGTGGCTTTCAGGGTTTGTTTTTTTATTGTTGAGCAGTTTTCTCTCGCAGATTTTGCAGATTCAGCTGATCTTTTTTTTAACTTTTAAATCCGCACAATCTGCTAAATCTGCGAGAGAAAATTATAGAGTTTTCCAGTTAAAAGAAAATCTGTGTCAACCTGTTTAATCCGTAAAACCCGTGGGCTAAAACTTTCTTTATAGATTTAGAACAAAATCATTTAGTAATTTTTCTTCGTATTTTTCTTTGTTGAAGGTGTACAAATAAGACCCTTTTCGAGAAGACTGCATGTCTTTTTCCTCCAGTTTATTCAGAATTTCTAATGAATTGATTTTACTGATGAAGTTTCTTTTGTCTAATTCCTTGCTTAAAATTGCTTCATATAATTCTAACAATTGACGCATAGTGAATTTTTCAGGCAGCAATTCAAATCCAATAGGTTTTATTGAAGTTCTGTAGCGCAATCTTCTAATGGCATGTTCTACCATTTCGTTATGGTCAAAGATTAAATTTGGAGCATCGGCAACACTAAACCATTGCGCATGGTAATTTTTGATTAGTTCGGCATTATGGTTTTCGATATTAATCAAAGCATAATAAGAAACTGAAATGGTTCTTTCGACAGGATCACGATCAATTTCACTATAAGCATATAACTGCTCCATATAAATATCGTTCAACCCGGTATAGGTATTCAAAATTCTGATAGCAGCGTTATCTAATACTTCGTCTCGTTTTAAGAAGCCACCAATTAAGGACCATTTTCCTTTTTCGGGTTCAAAATCTCTTTTGATCAAAAGTATTTTTAATCCTTCATTGTCGAATCCAAAAATGATGCAATCTACTGCTAATAAAGCTTTGTCTGCAGAGCTATAACTGTTTAGCATATGTTTGTTTTTATTGGTAAATATATAAACTTCCTAATTCGTTTCATAATTTTATTAATGTATATTATACACTTAAGTTAATAAGGAGATAAATTAGTGTTAAAGAAAACAGGTTTTTATTTGGGAAAAAATTTCAAGTTTCCCTTTTTCAATCGTTTTCGTGACGAAATTAAGTTGTTTTTTATAATAAAAGGTTAAAGGAAAGCGAAAATTTATCGAAGTAAACAAGATTTTTTTTACAATAATATTCTTTTTTTGGTAGTGAAACAGTTATTAAAGTCTTCATTTCTACCTTTTTTGATTTTTTTTCTAAAGTTCCAATTTTTGATTAAAAAGTTGCTTTTTAGCTAAAAGTGTTGATTTTACACAAATTACATTCAAAAAAGACTATTTTTTTGAAAAAACATTAAACTTTAAATGTTGTTTTTACACTTAATTTACAGGATACGTTTTTTTTGACACTTTTTTTTGCTATATTAATTTGTTTTTAAGGTTTTTTTTTAGTTAAATTTACAAATGTAAAATTAACACTTATAATTATACACTAACTAACTTAAATAAACCAGTATGATAACAAACCAACGATTATTTTTTTATTGCAATTTTTTATTGCCAAAAAAAGAATGGCTTTTAGCATTACTAATGCTATTATTTTCTGCTAATCAAATGTCGGCTCAAGGCAAAGTGATTAGTGGAGTTGTTACCTCGGCATCAGACAAATTGCCTTTGCCGGGAGTGAATATTATGATAAAGGGAACAAAAACAGTTGCAGTAACTGGTTTTGATGGAGAATATTCGATTAAAGCATCCCCAAACGATGTTTTAGTTTTTTCATTTATAGGATTTCAAAATAAAGAATTAGCAGTAGGAAATCAATCGAAGGTAGACGCTACATTAAGTGAAGATACCAATAAACTGAACGAAGTAGTAGTTATTGGTTACGGTACACAAAAGAAATCTGATTTAACAGGATCTGTAAGTGTCGTAAACATGGAATCTGCCAAAAAAACAGTTACCTATGATGCTGCAAAAATGCTTCAGGGGCAAGTTCCCGGAGTAACGGTACAATCATCAGGAGAACCTGGAGGTTTTGTAAATATCAAAATTAGAGGTATAACTTCATTTACAAATAACAATCCTCTTTTTGTTATTGACGGTATTATGGTTGATGCTCCTTACGATTTTGCACCGGGAGAAATTGAATCTATGCAGGTTTTAAAAGATGCATCTTCGGCAGCTATTTACGGTGTTCGTGGAGCAAATGGAGTTGTAATCATTACGACCAAAAAAGGAAAAGCAGGTAAAACAGAAGTTAAATTCAAATCAATTGTAGGACTTCAGAATGTAGCTAAAAAATGGGATGTAACAGACCGTTTGGGTTATCAGCAAATTACTAGCGAAGCAGAAAGAAACAGAGATATCAGAGCTGGTGTTCCGGTAAGTATCGCTCCGGGTAATGATCCTACAAGCTCATCTTATATTACAAATGTAAATACAGACTGGCAAAAAGAGGCACTGCAAACTGGTGTTGTACAAAATCAGGCATTGACATTTACAGGTGGCGCAGAAAGTATTGCTTATAGCTTTAATATTGATTATTTCAAGAATACAAGTTATGTAAAAACGCCGCAAGATTATGAGAGATTATCAACGAATTTGAATCTGAATGGTAAAAAAGGAAAATTCAAATATGGAGCAAAAATCGCTTATACACAATCAGACAAAGAGATTTTTAACGAATACAATGCAGGACAAACTGTAATTAGTGACATTTTGGGCGCTGTACCAACCATGCCTGTTTATGATTCTAACAGACTTGGAGGCTATGGCGGTACAGATAACCTGACACAAAGAGCAATTTCGATGAACCCAATTGGGTACAACAATTTGATTACTAACAACGGAAAAAGAAACCGTTTTATTGGAGATGTATGGGGAGAAATTGAGATTGTAAAAGGTCTTAAATATAAATTGGATGTGAGTTATGACAGAACAGACTGGACTAACAGAAAATTTATTCCGCCAAGTGATTTAGGATGGTATTATATTACGACAAATGATGAAGCTTCTTTAGATGTAGAAAATGGAAATGAGTTAAGAACATTCTTGAATAATTTATTGACTTATGAAATTTCATTTGGAAAACATAAAATTGATGCTCTTGCAGGTTGGATTCAGGAAAAGAGAGATTATCACAGATATAACTCAAGAGGCGTAGGTTATACACCGGGAGAAATTCCGATGTTACAATATGCTGATGCAAGAAATGCAAGCGAATATAAATTTACGATTACAGGAATATCATACATCAGCAGATTAAATTATGCTTATGATGACAGATATTTATTGCAGGCTAATTTCAGACAAGACAGAACGTCTCTTTTTAGTGAAATTAATAATTCTGCAAATTTCTACTCCTTCTCAGGAGGTTGGAAGATTAGCAACGAAAAGTTCCTGCATTTGCCATCATGGGTAAGCAATATTAAACTTAGAGGTGGTTACGGTACAATAGGTAATAATACAATTCCACAGTACTTTTTTGCTTCCACAGTAAACAGTTTTGCCGGATATGATTTTAATAATGAGCTTGCTTCAGGAACAACGGTGGTTGCGGCACTTGACCCAAATGTACATTGGGAAAAAACAACCAGTAAAAACATCGCATTGGAGTTAGGATTTTTTAATAATGACTTACAATTTACGGCAGAGTATTTTAGAAAAAAAGTTACAGATATGTTGGTAGGAGTTCCATTGCCATTTTCTACAGGAGCTTTTCCGGCAAATATTACGACAAATGCGGGAGATATGGAAAATCATGGTTTTGAATTTACGGCATCTTATAGCAATCACCATAATAAATTCAAATATGATATCTCAGGAAACTTTGGAACGCTAAAAAATGAGGTGACAAGAATTGGAGCTACAGGAAACCCTCTTTATGATGCGGTATCAAAAACACAAGTAGGAAGATCTGTAGGAGAACTTTTTGCTTGGGAAGCTGTTGGAATTTTTCAAAACGCAGCCGAAGTTGCAGCTTCTCCAAAACAAACAGGAGCAGCTCCTGGAGACGTAAAATTTAAAGATGTAAATGGTGACGGAATCATTACAGATGCTGACAGAACTTTTCAAGGGGTAACAATTCCTAAATATGGTTTCGGAATGAATTTTAGTGCTTCTTATGAGAATTTTGATTTCTCAATGTTCTGGCAAGGTAGCGGTGGAAATAAAGTTTTCAATGCCATGTACCGCAATTTGATGGCTGGACAATACGGAAATCACAGTACGGATGAACTTAATTACTGGACTCCAACAAATACAAATACAAATGTTCCGGCACCGGTTATTGGTGATCCTAACGGAAATGGCAGAGATTCAAACAGATTCATTCAAAGCGGTGATTATGTGAGATTGCAAACCATGGAAATTGGTTTCAATATTCCGATGAAAGATAAATTTATCCAAAAAGCAAGAGTATATCTTAATGGTCAAAACTTATGGACTATTACTAAATATACTGGATATGATCCTGACTTTAATAGCAACGGATTATTAGCAAGAGGATATGATGCAGGATCTTTTCCAAATCCAAGAACTATTTCTTTAGGAGTAGAGGTAAATTTCTAAACCGGTTTAACCAACAAAAAACGTATTAAAATGAAATATAAAATATTTAACTATATAGCAGTTTTCTTTTCACTGGCTGTTGCAACAACAAGCTGTGTTGATAATGAAGATTTGACTCAGATTGACCCAAATAATAATGCAGTTGATTCATTTTGGAAAACAGATGAAGATGCACTTCAAGGTGTAAATGCTGCTTACGGAAGTTTATTGACTGATGGAACGTACATGAGAAGTACACCATTATTATTAGACGCAAGATCTGATGACGCACGTACAAACAGCCCTTGGGGTTCCATGTACAATGCAGGACATTTTAACTCAAATGTGGCCGATGCTTCGATTTACGGATGGGCTTTTGAAACTTATTACCAAGGAATTTATCGCGCTAATCAGGTTTTAACAAACGTACCAAATATTGAATTTGCAGATCAGGCACTTAAAAACAGAATATTAGGACAAGCATATTTCTTAAGAGGATTGTATTTATTTCATGCCGTGAACATGTTCAAAAATGTTCCTTTACCTACAGAATTAGCCGTTTATTATCCTCAAAAAACACAAGCAGAAGGTTGGGCACAAGTCATTGCTGATTTTAAAGCTGCAGCCGAATTATTGCCAGTTTCTTATAGTGGTGTTTCAGGTCTTGATGCAGGTCAAAAAGGGCGTGCTACAAAAGGTGCAGCATTAGGATACTTAGGAAAATCGTATTTGTTTACCAAAGATTTTACGAATGCAAAAACGACATTCAAACAAGTTATCGATTTAGGAGTTTACTCTTTAGTTTCTAATTATCGTGACAATTTTACCACAGCAAACGAAAACAATTCAGAATCTCTTTTTGAAGTACAATTTAGCAGAGATGCAGGTGGAGTTGATTTAGGTTGGGGAGGAGCTCCTGCTTCAGGTTGGGGAAAAACTTCGGCAAGAGCAATTACGTATGCGCCAAGAGCTTTTGGATGGACAGATGTTCAGCCTTCATGGGCATTATTTAATGAATTTCATGATGAAAAAACTAAAACAGGAACTCTTGATCCTCGTTTAGATGCTACAATATTTTATAACAAACCAGGCGGAATGAAATTATACGGACAAGATTTCGCGACTTTTTATGCTTCAAGTCCGGGAGATTTAAATGATATATTCTGTAGAAAATACCAAAATTCTGATGGAGAATTTGCAAACGAATACGATTGGCGTTCTGGTATCAACGAACGTTTATTAAGATACGCAGATGTTCTTTTAATGTATGCCGAAACTTTAAACGAAACAGGTGATACTCCGGGAGCATACGGATACATTCAAATGGTAAGAAACAGAGTTGGATTACCGGATTTAGCAACAACAAAACCGGGAATGACCCAAGATCAAATGAGAGAACAAATTGGTCACGAAAGATTCTTGGAATTCCCACTTGAAGGTCACCGTTTTGATGATATTCGTCGTTGGGGATGGTTGCAGGATGCTACAAAATTAGCTTGGCTAAAAGCAAGAGATGCAGAGTTTAATTCTTATACACCAGGAAGAGAATATTACCCAATTCCGCAATTAGAAATGGATAATAATCCGGGAACAGTACAGAATGACAGTTATTAAGTTTTCAGTCCCAGTCTGCAGTTTTCAGTCCCAGTCGCAGTTGCGGTGTAGACTGAAAACTGCGACTGAAAACTGAAAGCAAGAGCAGTAATTTAAACAGTAACTAAAAATTATAACAAATGAAAACAATTACAAATTTGGTTTTATTAGCAGTATTATTAGTAAGTTGTCAAAATGAAGATGTAGTTACTCCAAGCGGAGAAACTAATGCTGTCACTCAAAATTCTCAGGTTAAAGTTTCAACAGCCAAAACAGTTACAGGAACAGTTGCGTCACACGATCCAAGTACGATTGTAAAAAGCGGCGTCAATTATTATGTCTTTACAACAGGAGATAATATCCCGATGACCTATTCAACAAATTTAACAACTTGGACATGGGGAACATCAGTATTTACATCTACTCCAAGTTGGATCACAGGATATGTACCAGGTTTTGTAAAAACTTTCTGGGCACCAGATGTAGCGTGGTTCAACAATAGATGGAATATGTATTATTCTTGTTCAACTTTTGGTTCTGCCACATCAGCGATAGGATTAGTAACAGCGCCTTCAATTTCGCAGAGTGCAGGAACAACATGGACAGACAGAGGTGTTGTGGTTTCATCATCTTCTTCATCAGATGTAAATGCAATTGATCCGTCCATATTAGTAGACGGAAGCAACGTTTATATGGCTTACGGTTCGTGGCATGCCGGAATTGGAGTAATCCAAATTAATCCTTCAACAGGAAAAACAACAGGAAGCAAAACCATCGTAGCAGGCGGAAGCAGTGCAAGTTGGGAAGCTCCTTGTTTAATCAAAGAAGGAAGTTATTATTATATGTTCGTCAACCGAGGCAATTGCTGCAACGGAGTAAACAGCACTTATTATATTGTAGTAGGTCGTTCAACAAGTTCGTTTGGGCCATTTGTGGATAAAAACGGAACATCCTTAACAAGTGGAGGCGGAACAACAGTTTTGGCAACACAAGGAAATTATATTGGACCAGGGCATTTGTCCAGAATTGTAGGAACTCAAAAAGGATCTGTTCATTATTATGATGGAGCCGATAACGGAAATCCAAAACTTGAAATTGTATATTTTACATGGTCATCAGGATGGCCAACATTATCTTATTAAAATTACTATTCAGAGGAAAGTTTTATGAAACTTTCCTCTTTATCACTTATAAATATATTATGAAAAAAGCACTTTTAATCACCTTTCTTATTACCATTTGTAGTCAGGTAAATTTCGCTCAAGGCGGAGTTACTG
Source organism: Flavobacterium pectinovorum (assembly GCF_006438875.1). Lineage (GTDB taxonomy): Bacteria > Bacteroidota > Bacteroidia > Flavobacteriales > Flavobacteriaceae > Flavobacterium > Flavobacterium pectinovorum_A. The sequence continues at coordinate 292,910 of NZ_RCZH01000002.1, read as the reverse complement.
TAGTTACCGTAAAAAATAATGCAGACGCTCCAATAATCAACAAAAACATCTACGGACATTTTGCAGAACATTTAGGACGTTCTATTTATGGAGGTTTTTTTGTGGGAGATACATCAAAAATACCCAATACAAAAGGAGTTAGAAATGATATTATTAAAGCTTTAAAAGAATTAAAAATTCCAAATTTAAGATGGCCTGGCGGATGTTTTGCAGATACCTATCATTGGAAAGACGGAATTGGACCACAACCGGAAAGACCAACAATTGTAAACAAATGGTGGGGCGGTACAACAGAAGATAATAGTTTCGGGACACATGATTTCCTGAATATGTGTGAGCTTCTTGGAGCCGAACCTTATTTGTCAGGAAACGTAGGAAGCGGAACCGTTCAGGAATTGGCAGATTGGGTTCAATACACCAATTTCAGCGGAAAAAGCCCAATGAGTGATTTGCGTAAAAAAAACGGAAGAAAAGAACCTTGGAAAGTTAAATTCTGGGGAATTGGAAATGAAGCCTGGGGTTGCGGAGGAAATATGACAGCAGAATATTATGCTAATGAATACCGTAAATACGCCACTTTTATGTCGGATTGGGAAAATACAGGTGGAATCACTCGTATTGCATCCGGATCAAATAGTGCCGATTATAATTGGACGGAAGTCTTAATGAAAAACATTCCAATCAATATGTTAGGCGGATTAGGCGTTCACCATTATGCCGTAATTGATTGGGGTAAAAAAGGTGATGGAGTAAACTTTACAGAAGACGGATATTTCCATACGATGCAATCCGCTTTAAAAATGGAAGAATTGGTTACCAAACATTCTGCTATCATGGATAAATATGATCCGGAGAAAAAAGTAGCCATGATTGTAGACGAATGGGGAGCTTGGTATGAAGTAGAACAAGGAACAAATCCAGGATTTCTATACCAACAAAATACAATGAGAGATGCAGTATTAGCAGGAGCAACATTGAATATCTTCAACAATCACGCTGACAGAGTTCGTATGGCAAATTTGGCGCAATGTGTAAATGTTTTGCAAGCTGTAATCCTTACGGATAAAGCAAAAATGATTACAACGCCAACGTATCACGTAATGAAATTGTACAGCGTTCATCAGGATGCTAAATTATTGCCAATAAGTTTTCAATCGCCATTGTACACCTTTAATGGAGAAACACTTCCTGCAATCTCAGCTTCGGCATCAAAAGATAAAAACGGAGCAGTTCATATTTCATTAGTAAATGTGGATGCAAAGAATAAAAACAAAATAGAAATTGATGTAAATGATTTGGGCGTTAAAAACTTCACAGGAACAATTATCACATCGGCAAAATTGCAGGATTACAATTCATTCGATACACCAAATAAAATTGTGCCAACAGTTTTTAAAGGTTTCGAAAACAAAAAAGGAAAACTTGAAATCACGATCCCTCCTTTCTCAGTAGTAGTATTAGAAGGAAAATAAAAGACAAGAAAAATGAAAAAATCAAATTCCATTTTAAAAATAGCTTCGTACATCGGACTTTTTTTAGTTGTAATTACAGCCGTAAGTTGTTCGAAAGATGATCCGGCAACAAAAGAAACTACTACTCCGCCAGTAGTAGTAGTTCCGCCAGTAGTCACGCCCGTTTTTCCCGGACCAACTTACGCAGATAATTATACGGCAATATCGGGTTGGGGAAGTCGGGCACAATGGAATTTAGCCAATGTGCACGATCCATCTGTCGAAAAATGTGGCGAATACTATTATATGTATCAAACCGATGCCTCTTATGGAAATGCAACTGATGGACACGGACATTTTTTTTACAGAAGATCAAAAGATTTAGTCAATTGGGAATTTATGGGATCATCAATGACCGAAGCTCCGGCTTGGGTAAAAGATTCCTTGAATAATAAAAGAGCCAGAATGTCTCCGGCTTTAGCACCAATTACAAATCCCAATTATGGATATTGGGCGCCTTGCGTTCGTAAAGTTGGTAACATTTACAGAATGTATTACAGCATCGTGGTGACAAACCCAATTGTAGGAACAGATACCAATACTTCATGGACAGAACGCGCTTTCATTGGCTTAGCCGAAACAGATGATTTGGCTTCAAATAATTGGACAGACAAAGGAATGGTAGTTTGCTCTGAACCGGATGGTGTAAAAAGTTATGTTAGAAACGGAGGAAATGATTGGGATGCTTATTTTAAATTCAACGCGATTGATCCAAGTTTTATTCAGACTCCAGAAGGTGACCAATACCTAATTTATGGTTCATGGCATTCCGGAATCGCAGCTTTAAAACTGAATCCAACAACTGGAAAACCGGATAAATTAAAAACGATTGACGATTATGGAGTACGAATTGCAGGACGCGGAAACGTAAATACAAACCGTTGGCAAGCACTCGAAGGACCGGAAATTATCTACAATCCGGATACACAATATTACTATTTGTTTCTGGCTTACGATGAATTATCAGTTGCATACAATACACGTGTAGCACGTTCAAAAAGTATTTTAGGACCTTATCAAACCATAAGTGGAATGAGTATTACAAGCGGAGCAGAGTGTTTCCCAATGGTAACACATCCATATTCGTTTAAAAATCACACGGGTTGGGTTGGAATTTCGCATTGCGGTATATTTCAAAATCCCGAAACCAAGCAATGGTATTACTCTTCTCAGGCTCGTTTGCCGGAAGGGGTTGCCGGAATTGCGGTTTCAAATGCTGTAATGATGGGACACGTTCGTGCCATTCAATGGACAGAAGATGGATGGCCGGTTATTGATCCTGAACGTTATGCAGCCGTACCAGCCACAACAATTGTCGAAGGAAGTTTTGTTGGAACCTGGGAACAAATCACAATGAACTATCAATACAAAACCATTCAAAAATCAGTAACACTTTATTTAACTGCAGATAAAAAAGTGAGCGGAGATGCAAACGGTACCTGGTCATACGACAGCACCAAAAAAATCCTGACCATAAACGGAGTAAAGTGCAATGTGTCTGATGCCTGGGATTGGGAATTAGCAACGAGAAAAGTAACGCTGAGTTATTCAGGTTTAACGTCAGGAGGATTACCAGTTTGGGGCAAGAAGGTGAATTAAATTTCAATTTTTTAAATCCCAAATTCCAAACATTAAATAATAGCCGCAGATTAAAGTGTTAAAAAGATTAAAAATCTGCCTGATCTGCAAAATCTGCGAGAAAAAATATTTTAACACATAGAAACATAGCTTAACAAATCGTAAAAGACGTTTCACTCCAAATAAAACACATAGCTATGTGTATTAATGCTAAGTGAAACGCCTTTTTTCAACATCAAAAAAATCTATGTTTCTATGTGTTAAAATAATTACCACTCCCGATAGCTATCGGGATAAAAGATTAAAATCTGCTTAAATCAGCAAAATCTGCGTGGAAAAATATTTAACGCATAGAAACTATGTTTTAAAAATAAATCATAATGAAAAATATAATTACGACCGTATCACTTTTAGTTTTGTTTGCATGCTGTCAAACAGTTCATAGCCAAATTGATCCCACGAAATTCAATAACCCGATCATCAAAGATCAATATACAGGTGATCCTGCAGCATTGGTTTATAAAGACAAAGTCTATTTATACGCTGGTCATGACGAAGCACCAAAAGATTTCAACTTCTATAAAATGAATGAATGGGTCGTGTATTCTTCATCAGATATGAAAAAATGGGAATCGCATCCGGTGCCGTTAAAAGTAACCGATTTTAAATGGGCAAAAGGCGATGCATGGGCTTCGCAGGTAATTGAAAGAAACGGAAAATTCTATTGGTATGTAACCGTTCATCACGGAACAATTGATGGAAAATCAATTGGAATTGCAGTTTCTAATAGTCCAACCGGACCTTTTAAAGATGCTTTAGGAAAAGCCCTGATCACAAATGACATGACAAAATTTACCGATATAAGCTGGGACGATATCGATCCAACAGTTTATATCGATACGAATGGACAAGCGTATTTGTTTTGGGGAAATACCTCTTGTCATTATGCCAAATTAAAAGAAAATATGATTGAAATTGACGGTCCAATTCAGCATATCGATTTACCACATTATACAGAAGCACCGTGGATTCACAAACACAAAAACTGGTATTATTTATCATACGCCTATGAGTTTCCTGAAAAAATTGCCTATGCCATGAGTAAATCAATTACAGGTCCTTGGGAATTCAAAGGAATCTTAAATGAATTAGCCGGAAACAGCAACACAAACCATCAATCGATAATTGATTTTAAAGGACAATCGTATTTTATTTATCACAATGGAGCATCAATTCCAAACGGAGGAAGTTTCAGAAGATCAGTTTGTGTAGACAAATTATATTATAACAAAGATGGAACTATGAAACGAGTGGTTATGACGTCTGAAGGGATTCAGTAGTTTTTTAGTTTGCAGTCACAGTTTTCAGTTTACAACTTATATGATTTAGAAAAGGCACAGTTTTCAGCCCAAAACTTAAATTACTTACATCACTTATATGGTAAAAAAAACATTCAATTATGAAATTTTATAATAACATAAAACATATATTTTCTGCTCTTATGATGCTGATTGCTTCAGTTTCTTTTGCGCAGGAAATTGTCGTTCACGATCCGGTAGTAATCAAACAAAAAGACACTTATTATTTGTATTGCACAGGTAATGGAATCAGCGTTTTTAGTTCGAAAGATTTAAAAAACTGGAATAAAGAACCACAAGTTTTTGCAGAAAAACCCGTTTGGGCAGATGGCGTTGCGGCCGATTTCAAAAATCATATTTGGGCACCGGATATTTCGTTACATAACAATGTCTATTATCTGTATTATTCCGTTTCGGCTTTCGCCAAAAACACATCGGCAATTGGTGTGGCAACCAATACAACATTAGATCCAAAAGATAAAAATTACAAATGGGTCGATCAGGGAATTGTTATTCAATCGCAACCAAACCGAGATATGTGGAATGCAATAGATCCTAATTTAATCTTCGATGAAAACAATACACCGTGGTTGTCTTTTGGTTCTTTTTGGGAAGGATTGAAAATGGTAAAACTAAACCCGGATTTAAAATCAATCGCACAGCCACAGGAATGGCATACAATTTCAAAACGAAAAAGAACCTTCGAATTACCAGATTCAGATCCGGGCGATGGCGCACTTGAAGCACCTTTTATCTTTAAGAAAAACGGATATTATTACCAATTTCTTTCTTGGGATTTATGCTGTCGCGGAGAAAAAAGCACCTATAAAGTTGTTATTGGAAGATCTAAAAACGTAACCGGACCTTATGTAGATAAAGAAGGAAAATTATTAACAGAAGGTGGTGGAAGTATTGTAGTTCTGGGCGATGAAAATTATTTTGGCGTAGGCCATAACAGCGCTTATACGTTTGATGGAAAAGATTATATTTTTTATCACGCTTACGAAAAGAAAACCAACGGAACACCAAGATTAGTAGTCAAAGAAATGATTTGGGACAATGATTTATGGCCCGTTTTAAAATAGAATATTCCATATAATGAAAAAATATACTTTCCCGATATTAACAATTTTCTTGTCACTTGTAATCCTTATTTCCTGTAAAGAAACGAAGAACAATGTCGTGCAATCGAATAAAACTTCGGCATTAAAAGCGGGTTACGAAATTGAACCGGTAAACATTCAAAATGTAAAATTAACCGATTCTTTTTGGTTGCCTATTATTAAAAGAGTGCAGGAAATCACGATTGCTTATGGCATTCAGAAATGTAATGAAGAAGGACGTTTTGAGAATTTTTTAATCGCAGGAAAACAAAAAACAGGAACAGTAAGAGGAGAAATGCCTTTTGATGACACCGATGTTTATAAGATTATCGAAGGCGCATCGAATACTTTGATCAGCGCACCAAACCCGAAACTGGATCGTGTTCTGGATTCGTTGATTGCGATTGTAAAAATTGGTCAGGAAAAAGACGGTTACTTAACCACCTGGAGAACTATAAATCCAGCAAAACCACCAGCGCCGTGGGTTCCGGTTATTGAAGGAAAACGTTGGGAATCTTTACAAATCAGTCACGAATGCTACAATTCAGGACATTTAATAGAAGCTGCCGTTGTGCATTATGAAGCTACGGGAAAAAGAAATTTCCTTGACATTGCCATCAAAAATGCAGACTTATTAGTAAAAACTTTTGGCGACAAACCAGGTCAGGTAAAAGGAGTTCCCGGACATCAGATTGTAGAAACGGGCTTGATAAAATTGTATCAAATTACCGGAAAAGAAGATTATCTAAAACTGGCGAAATACTTTTTAGACAATCGTGGAAATCCGAACAATCATAAATTATATGGCGAATATGCACAAGATCATATTCCGGTGGTGCAGCAAAATGAAGTTGTAGGTCACGCCGTAAGAGCCGTTTATATGTATGCAGGAATGACAGATATTGCTGCAATGACAAAAGACAAAGGTTATACCGATGCCGTAAATAATTTATGGAGCAATATGGTCAACAAAAAAATGTACATCACTGGCGGAATTGGTTCAAGACACGATGGAGAAGCTTTTGGAGCCAATTACGAATTGCCAAATCTAACCGCTTATAACGAAACCTGCGCTGCAATTGGAGATGTATATTGGAACCACAGATTGCATAATTTAACCGGAAAATCACAATATTTTGATGTGATCGAAAGAACGATGTACAACGGATTAATCTCGGGAGTATCCTTAGACGGAAAAGAATTTTTCTATCCAAATGCCTTAGAATCCGATGGCGTTTTCAAATCAAACAGAGGATCTTGTACACGTCAGGCTTGGTTTGATTGTTCTTGTTGTCCGACTAATTTAATTCGATTTATTCCTTCGATTCCGGGATTAATTTATTCAAAATCAAAAGACGCACTTTATGTGAATTTATACGCTTCAAACAACGCAGCCTTCACTTTAGGAAAAACCGATTTACAGATTTCGCAACAAACCGGATATCCTTGGAACGGAAAAGTAAATATTTCGGTTAACCCGAAAAAAGAAAGCCGATTCACCATTAAATTGAGAGTTCCGGGTTGGGCAAGAAATGAAGTTTTGCCGGGAGATTTATATTCTTATAAAAAAGCTTCGAGTCAAAAAGCAACAATTAATATAAACGGAGAAACTTTAACAATTCAACCAGAAGATGGTTATTTCACCATTACAAGAAATTGGAAAAAAGGAGATAAAATCAATCTTAATTTTCCAATGGAAGTTCAGGAAGTAGAAACAAATGCAAAAGTAGAAACGAACAAAAACAAAGTCTCTTTAGAATACGGTCCAATCGTTTATGCCGTAGAAGAAATTGACAACAAAACCAATTTCGATAAAATAGATGTAACCGCCGGAGATACTTTCAAAGTAAAAAAAGAACCTAATTTATTGCAAGGCGTAAATGTCATAGAAAATTCAAAATTCAAAGCAATTCCGTATTACAGCTGGTCAAATAGAGGAGTAGGGAAAATGAAAGTTTGGTTGGATTATAAAGAGAAGTAAGAGTAAAGAAAATAGAGCAAAGAAGAAAGAATCAAGATTTAGCAATAGATTAAAGGATTAAAAAAAATCTGCTTGATCTGCCAAATCTGCGAGAAAAAATATTTAAACACATAGAGACATAGATTTTAAAATGAATAAAAAGAGTATAAAACAAATCTAGATTTGCATACATAGTCCCGAAGTTTCGGGATGAATTTAAAAAAATGAAATGCCTTTTTTCAGAATCAAAATCTATGATTCTATGTGTTTAAACCGTCAAAGATTAGAAAATAAATCTGCTCAGATCTGCAAAAATCTGCGTGAAACAAAAAAATAAAAATCCGTTTTTATCCGCGTTTTCACTTTAGTGAATCAGTATCATCCGCGTGCCATTAAAACACAAAAAAAATAAAATGAAGTCCAATTTAATTACCAAAATGACCCTTTGCGGTTTATTGCTGAACGGCTTTTTAGCTTCGGCACAAAAAAATAATCTTCAGGTAGATGCCTTAAAATCAATTACTAAAATCGAACCAACAATGTACGGAGTCTTTTTTGAAGATATCAATTTTGCTGCTGATGGAGGATTATATGCCGAAATGATCAAAAACAGATCATTCGAATTCGAAACCCCAATGATGGGATGGAACGAACCAAACAGCGACCGACACAAACTAAACCTACAATCCGGAATTGCCAATATTATTCAGTATTCGCAAAAAGGAACGAATCATAATTATTGCCGAGTGACAATCAACGATGCAAGCGGTTATGAAATGATCAACGAAGGTTTCAGAGGTATGGGAATCAAGAAAGATTTGAAATATAATTTATCACTGAAAGCTTCAAAAGTTTCAGGAGATATTTCTAAGATTAAAATCCAATTTATTGATAAAAACAAAAAGGTTTTAGGCGAAACTTCGATTGTTCCAACATCAAAAGACTGGACCAATTATACGGCACAATTAACAGTAACGGCAACGGAAGCAAAAGCACAAATCAGAATCACTTTTGAAGGAACAGGAGTAATAGATCTAGATGCGATTTCATTGTTTCCGGAAGATACCTGGAAAGGCAGAAAAAACGGAATGCGTGCTGATTTAGTACAATTATTATACGACTTGAAACCAGGATTTTTACGTTTCCCGGGAGGTTGTATTGTAGAAGGAAAAACACTGGCATTGCGTTACCAATGGAAAAAATCAATTGGAAATGTTGAGGATAGAGAAACGATGATTAACCGTTGGAATACCGAGTTTGCACATAAATTGGCACCGGATTATTTTCAGAGTTTTGGTTTAGGATTCTTCGAATATTTCCAGCTTGCGGAAGATATCGGAGCTTCACCGTTACCAATTTTAAGTTGCGGAATGGCTTGTCAGTTCAATACAGGAGAATTAGTTCCGATGGATCAAATCGACCCTTATGTACAAGATGCTTTAGATTTAATTGAATTTGCAAACGGTGATCAAACGACAGCTTGGGGAAAAGTCAGATCCGATATGGGACATCCAAAACCTTTTAATTTAAAACATATTGGAGTTGGAAATGAGCAATGGGGACCTGATTATATCGAGCGTTTCAAAGTATTTCAAAAAGCCATCAAAGCAAAATATCCAAACATCATAATTGTTTCGGGAACAGGACCATATCCTGACGGAGATTATTTTGATTACGGCATGGCCGAACTTAAAAAACTGAACGCAGAAATCGTTGACGAACATTATTATAAAGATCCGGCATGGTTCCGTAAAAATGTAACACGTTACGACAATTACGACCGTAAAGGACCAAAGATTTTTGCAGGAGAATATGCAGCACAAAGTGTAGCGATTGCAAGTCCGGATAACAAAAACAACTGGGAATGTGCTTTCTCAGAAGCCGCTTTCATGACCGGAATGGAGCGTAATGCTGAGGTTGTTCACTTGACTTCTTATGCACCGTTATTGGCTCACGTTGAAGGCTGGCAATGGACACCGGATATGATTTGGTTCAATAATTTGCAATCTTATGGAACGCCCAATTATTATGTTCAGAAATTATTCTCTAACAATAAAGGAACCGATTTAATCAACATTACAAAAGACGGAAAAGCAGTTACCGGTCAAAACGATTTGTTTGCATCTGCGGTAAAAGATCTTAATTCTAAAGAAGTAATCCTGAAAATTGTAAACGCTGCAGCAACAACTCAAAATGTTTCAATTGATGTAAAAGGAGCAAAATTAGATTCAAAAGGAACTGCTATAACTTTAAAAGGAGACGGAATAAATGATGAGAATTCTTTTGAGGCTCCAACCAAAATTAGCCCTAAAGAAAGTGAGTTTAAAGTAAACGGAGGTAAAATTCAATATGATTTTCCGGCATACTCAGTTACCGTTTTGAAAATTAAGATGAAATAATCGCAACAGAATAAATGTAAAACAAACGTTTATTTTTTGTTTTGAGTCCAAATCCCTGTTTTGATGCATTATTTGCAAAAATTAGGTGGTCTGTTTTTATTAAGTGTTTTTTATACACTTATAAATTAATTATATTTATATTTGTCATTATTATAAAATGAATTTCGAATGAAAAATTACGTTATAGGATTGGACTACGGAACAGATTCTGTTCGAGCGATGCTAATAGATACTGAAAATGGGCAAGAACTGGCGTCAAATGTTTCTCATTATAAAAGATGGAAAAACAAGCAATATTGTGACGCATCCATAAATCAATTTCGTCAACATCCATTAGATCATATTGAAGGATTGGAAATCACGATTCAAACCGTTATAAAAGAAAGCAAAGTTGATCCGTCGCAAGTACGCGCAATCTGTATCGATACAACGGGATCTTCTCCTGTTCCTGTAACTAAAGAAGGAATTCCACTGGCTTTGACAAAAGGTTTTGAGGAAAATCCGAATGCGATGATGGTACTTTGGAAAGATCATACTTCTATAAATGAAGCAAACGAAATCAACGAACTGGCAGTAAGCTGGGGCGGAGAAAACGTAACAAAATATGTAGGCGGAATTTATTCATCAGAATGGTTTTGGGCAAAAATTCTGCACATTGCGAGAGAAGATGAAGCTGTTCGAAATGCAGCGCACACCTGGATGGAACACTGCGATTTAATGACCTATTTATTAATTGAAGATAAAGATTTAAAAACTTTTAAAAGAAGTCGTTGCGCCGCGGGTCACAAAGCCATGTGGCACGAAGACTGGAATGGTTTGCCGCCGGCAGAATTTTTAGGAAAACTGCATCCGTATTTGGCAACACTTCGCGGAAATTTATATGATGAAACCTATACATCTGATTTAGTTGCCGGAAATTTAAGCAAAGAATGGGCAGATCGTTTAGGGCTTTCTACAGATACCGTTATCGCCGTAGGAACTTTCGATGCACATTCAGGAGCTGTTGGAGCAAAAATTGGAGAAAATACTTTGGTTCGCGTTATGGGAACTTCAACCTGTGATATTTTGGTTGGTTCTTATGATGAAGTAGGCACAAAAACAGTACGCGGAATCTGCGGACAAGTTGATGGATCTGTAATTCCGGGATTTATTGGTTTAGAAGCCGGACAATCTGCTTTTGGAGATTTATTGGCTTGGTACAAAGAATTATTGCTTTGGCCAACAGATCATTTATTAACAGCTTCAACAGTTTTAAATGATGCTCAAAAAGAACAATTAAGAGAAGAATTCAGCGATAAATTAATTGTGGAATTAACAAAAGAAGCTGATAAAATTCCAGTGTCAGACAGTCTTCCAATTGCTTTAGACTGGATCAACGGACGCAGAACTCCGGATGCTAATCAGGAATTAAAAAGTGCGATTTCGAATTTATCATTAGGAACAAAAGCACCACATATTTTCAAAGCTTTAGTAAATGCAATTTGTTTTGGAGCGAAGAAAATCGTAGATCGTTTTGAAGAAGAAGGTGTAAAAATCGACAGCGTTATCGGAATTGGTGGTGTTGCCAGAAAATCACCTTTTATCATGCAGACTTTGGCTAACGTTTTAAACAAGCCAATTAAAATTGCAGCTTCAGATCAGACTCCTGCTTTGGGAGCGGCAATTTATGCAGCAGTTGCAGCCGGAATTTATCCAAATGTAATTGAAGCAAGCCAAAAAATAGGAAGTGATTTTGACGGAGAATATTTTCCTCAATTAGATAAAGTAGCGGCGTATCATAAACTGTTACTCGCGTACGATCAATTAAGTGCTTACGAAGATCCAACTATTAAAATAACACAACATGAGTTCTCTTTATAAAGATTTAAAACAAGAATGTTACGAAGCCAATATGCAGTTAAATGCATTGAATTTGGTCGTATATACTTTTGGGAATGTGAGTGCAGTCGACAGAAAAAATAGTGTTTTTGCCATTAAACCAAGCGGCGTTCCGTATGAAGATTTAAAACCGGAAGATATCGTAATTGTCGATTTTGACAATAATATTATTGAAGGTTCTATGCGTCCTTCTTCGGACACAAAAACGCATGCTTACCTTTATAAAAATTGGCCAAATATTGGTGGAGTTGCTCATACGCACGCAACTTATTCAGTTGCCTGGGCGCAGTCACAGCGAGATATTCCAATCTTCGGAACTACGCATGCCGATCATTTAACAGCTGATATTCCGTGTGCGCCACCGATGGCAGATTCGCTTATCGAAGGAAACTATGAACACAATACCGGAATTCAGATTTTGGATTGTTTCAAAGAAAAAAACCTTTCCTACGAAGAAGTAGAAATGGTTTTAATTGGAAATCACGGTCCATTTGCCTGGGGAAAAAACGCAGCGAAAGCCGTCTACAACAGTAAGGTTTTAGAAGTCGTAGCCGAAATGGCGTATCTGACTTTACAAATAAACCCAAACGCACCAAGATTAAAAGATTCCCTAATAAAAAAACATTACAACCGTAAACACGGAAAAGATTCGTACTACGGACAATAGTGAATTTTAGATTTTAGATTAACGATTTTAGATTTAGGATTCAACTTCAAACTTGAACAAAAATAACAAAATAATATTCAACAAAGATTTTCGACGGTTTCAGAACTTGAAACTTGAAACAAAGAAAACTTGAAACAAAATAAAGAAATGATAGATATATCTCAAAAAGAAGTTTGGTTTGTAGTAGGAAGCCAGGAATTATACGGACCAGAAACATTAAAATTAGTGGCGGAACATGCTGCGATTATGGCAAAAGGTTTAGATGCTTCATCACACATTCCGGTAAAAATTGTTTGCAAAGACACTTTAAAATCGCCTAAGCAAATTCTGGATTTATGTTTAGAAGCAAACTCGACAAAAAACTGTATTGGGATTATTGCCTGGATGCACACTTTTTCTCCGGCTAAAATGTGGATTGGCGGATTAAGTATTTTAAAGAAACCATTATGCCATTTGCATACACAATACAATGCCGAAATTCCGTGGGGAACTATCGATATGGATTTCATGAACCTGAATCAATCGGCGCACGGAGATCGTGAGTTTGGTTTTATCATGTCAAGAATGCGTAAAAAACGTAAAGTAGTTGTAGGACATTGGGAAGATCCTCGCGTTTTAAATAAACTAGGCGTTTGGACAAGAGTAGCTTTGGGTTGGGATGAACTTCAAAACTTAAAAGTAGCCCGTATTGGAGACAATATGCGTGAAGTTGCCGTTACGGAAGGTGATAAAGTAGAAGCTCAGATTCGTTTCGGAATGTCTGTTAATGGATATGATTCTTCGGATGTGACGAAACATATCGAGAAAGTTACGGATCAACAATTAAATGCTTTATTGGCAGTTTATGAATCTTCTTATTCATTAACTGATTCTTTAAAAGAAGGCGGAGCGCAAAGAAGTTCATTAGTAGAAGCAGCAAAAATAGAATTAGGCTTAAGAGCTTTCCTTGAAGAAGGAGGTTTTGGAGCCTTTACAGATACGTTTGAAAACCTTGGAGTTTGGAAGCAACTTCCGGGAATTGCAACACAAAGATTAATGGCCGATGGTTATGGTTTTGGTGGCGAAGGCGACTGGAAAACCGCTGCAATGGTTCGTGCATTAAAAGTAATGAATGTTGGTCTTGAAGGAGGAACTTCTTTCATGGAAGATTACACCTACCATTTCACGCCACAAAAATCGTATGTTTTAGGATCTCATATGTTAGAAATTTGTCCATCAATTGCAGAGGCAAAACCTTCTTGCGAAGTGCATCCGTTAGGAATTGGAGGAAAAGAAGATCCTGCACGTTTGGTATTTAATTCTCCTGCAGGAGCTGCAATCAATGTTTCGTTGATTGATATGGGGAATCGTTTCCGTTTGATCGTAAACGAAGTTGAAGCGGTTAAACCAATGGCTGATTTACCAAAATTACCGGTGGCGAGAGTTTTATGGGATTGTAAACCAAACCTTGATATCGCAGCAACAGCCTGGATTTTAGCAGGAGGAGCACATCATACCGTTTACAGTCAAGCGATCACAACAGAATATATGGAAGATTTTGCAGATATCGCTGGAATCGAATTATTGGTTATTGACGAAAAAACAACCGTTAGAGACTTTAAAGATAAAATCAATGCCAATGAAGCGTATTATCATTTGTTTCAACATGGACTTTAGTTGAAGGTACAAAGGTTCAAAGAGGCAGAGGTTTAGAGGTCTTAAAATTTTGTCGCTTTTAATTTTTTTATATCTTACATTTCACTTTTCACAATACTAAAAACTATTATTTATGAATGTATTAAAACGTTGCATTTTCGGAATCAGTCTTATGAGTTTGGCGGCAATTTCAGTTCAATGCAAAAGCGATAAAAAAATGGATGCTACAACAGTTTCTTCGGATGAAAAAGCTACAGTTACAATCGAAAAATCTTCTTATGGAACTACTGCAAAAGGAGAAAAGGTAGATAGTTATAAGTTGAAAAACCAAAATGGGATGGAAGTTGATATCATCACTTTTGGAGGAAGAATTACAGATTTGAAAGTACCTAATAAAGAAGGTGTTTCGGAAAATGTAGTAATTGGATTCAATTCTTTGGGACAATACGAAAAAGAAAATCCATTCTTTGGAGCTTTGATAGGAAGATACGGAAACCGAATTGCTAAAGGAAAATTTTCGCTTGACGGAAAAGAATATCAATTAGCAATTAATAATGCGCCAAATGCTTTGCACGGTGGACCGCAGGGATATTTTAACGTTGTTTGGAAAGCTGATGAGGTTAAATCAGGAAACACGGCTTCTTTGAAATTATCTTATTTAAGTAAAGATATGGAAGAAGGTTATCCGGGAAATCTACAAGTTTTTGTGACTTATACTTTGACAAACGATAATCAGTTAGAAGTACTTTATGAAGCAACGACTGATAAGAAAACAGTGGTGAATTTGACTCAGCATTCTTATTTCAATTTATCAGGAGATTTCTCAAAAACAATCTTAGATCACGAATTGACTTTAAATGCTGATAAATTAGTTCCTGTAGATGCTACTCTTATTCCAACAGGAAAATTAGAAGATGTAGCCAATACGCCTTTCGATTTCAGAACACCAAAATTAATTGGAAAAGACATCGAGGTTAAAAACGAACAATTAGAAAGAGGAAAAGGTTACGATCATTGCTGGGTATTGAACAATCCTGAAAAAGGAAAAACAATCATAGCAAAAGTGTATCACGCAGCAAGCGGAAGAGTTATGGAAATGACAACTGATGAACCCGGAATTCAGTTTTACTCCGGAAATTTCCTTGACGGAACTTTACCAACGCGTGATGGAAAAACATACGCTCACAGAACTGGACTTTGTCTGGAAACAGAACATTATCCGGATTCTCCAAACCAGAAAAACTTTCCAACAACGGTTTTAAACCCGGGAGAAAAATATAAGACTAAAACTGTTTTTAAGTTCTCAGTAAAAAAATAGTTTTAGAATTTGTTTAGTAATTTTAGTAATTCTCTACGAAACCTCGAAAGTTATGCTTTCGAGGTTTTTTGTTTGTAGTTAATTTTGCCACAAATTTCACGAATTAGCACGAATTTTTTTTAACCCATCGATTTGCGTAAATTCGTGGAATTCGTGGCGAAAAAAACAATAATAATTATGGCAATTAAACATCAATTTCAAGCAGAAGCAAACTGGGTATCAAGGCAAATTCAAGAAAATTCAGCAAAGAGATTTTATAGTAAAAGCCATCAAATTAATATAGAAGGAAAACCTATTTTAAATGTGTCAGCAGCAAAAGCCTTCAAAGGCGATCCAGAATTATACAATCCCGAAGATTTATTGTTAAGCAGTTTGGTTTCCTGCCATATGATGTCATACTTATATGTCTGCTATCAAAACGGAATCGAAGTTTTGGAATATTCAGACAATGCCGAAGCAACGCTCGAAGTTTCTCCTGACGGAAGTGGACGTTTTACAGAAGTGCGGTTAAATCCTAAAGTAAAGATTTCAAGTCACGATAAGATTGAGTTAGCAATAGAGTTACACACAAAAGCAAATCAATTGTGTTTTATCGCGAACTCTTGCAATTTTCCTATTTCGCACAATGCGACATGTGAAATTTTTACCATATAAGTTATATAGTTCATTTAATTGCTTTGTCTTAAATTATCGATTCCTAAAATCGTTTGTTTTTGCGCAATCTTGTCATCCTTATGAAGGAAGATCTCTTGGTTACTCACATCCTAAAGCACGACAAATTAAATGAACTTATATAACTTATATGGTAGAAAAAAACTTTATATTTTTACCACAAACCCACCATTTGGCTTCAGTTTTACAGTCAGTTTTTGATTTTTAGAAATAAATTCTTGTTTAAAACCTTTTTCATCTTCCAGAATAATAAAGCCTTTTTGGTTTTTTACAAAAGACAAATCAACTTTGATTTCTTTCGGGGAATTTTCGCCATTAATACCCACAATGTGCCAAGTGTTTCCACTTCTTCTTGCCATTATAATATATTTTCCCGGAAATCCACTAATGAATTTTGAATCGTCCCAATTCGTTGGAATATCTTTTAAATAATCGACAACGTAAGACGGCATTTTAGCCATTCCTTCCGGTATTTCTGCAATATGTTGAATACCCGATAAAAATAAAACCGGCAAAGCCAATTCAAAAGCAGGAGTTGTTTTTCTATTAATATTCGGAATTTTATCTAAAGCCATCGGAGTGAAATCCATTGGGTCAAAAGCATTTCTGGCAAAAGGTAACATGGCACAATGACTCGGTTCTAAATCTGCAATTTCCTGGAAAAAGGTAATGTATTCATATCCTTTTACAGCTTCGGTAGTCACTAAATTCGGATAAGTTCGTTGCCATCCGCGAGGCAAAGTTGCACCGTGCAAATTGATCATTAGTTTATAATCGGCAGCATCTTTTAGCATATCATGGTAATATGCAATCATCGATTGTCCGTCGCCTCCAAAAAAGTCAACTTTAATTCCAGCTATGCCTAAATCGTTGAGTCTTTTAAATTCGAAAGCTCTGTTTTCATGGGTCAATAATTTATTCTTTGGGTGATATTCGGTGCTATTCCAGGAACCGGATGAATTGTACCAAACCAATAATTTTACATTTTTAGTTTTTCCAAAAGCTACTAATTCCTTCATTTTCTCATCACCAATTCTCGTATCCCAATCAGCATCAATCAAACAATAAGGCCAATTCATTTTCGATGCATATTCAATAAACTGATGCGTGGTTTCATAGTTTACAGAATCATCTTTTAATAAAACCCAGCTCCAGGATGAAAGACCGCCTTTAATAAAAGAAGTATCCATTTTTATAGCAGGATCGGCAAGGTCGGTTCCTAAAGTACTTTCAGTAATCGTATTCAAAGAACCAATCGTTATAATGCGCCACGGTGTAATCCAAGGTAATTCCGATTCTGGATTTAACGCGCCATTTGGGAAAATTTCTTCTTTTTGAGGAAAAGTAACCTGCATGGCTTTTGCATTTTCATTATACACCAATCTTGTTCCGCAATATTTATTGTGTAAACCAGTTTCGGTGATCAAAACCCAATTGTTGTTAGTTTCGAAAAGTGCGGGATAAACCCAACCTTCGCCAATTGCCGGTTTCGTATTTACAGGAACACCCATTGCATAATGTTCTTCGTAAGCCGGATTTGTTTCTTTCCAACCAGTTTTGGCTTTAGACATAGGTTGTAGCCAGGCTTTCGCCGAAGAGTCAAAGTTATAAGTCGTTTTTTCTTCAACTATTTTTTTGAGTTCTTTTGATGCTGAAGGGAAGTTATATCGAAGCGCAACACCATCTTTAGAAAGCTGGAAAATAATTTCCATCGGTTCATCTTTAGAATTCTGAAGGCTGACAATATATTGATTGGCTGAGTACGAAATATCTTTTCGTTTTCCCTGAAGCATCGAGTAGTGGTCCGTTACTTTTTTTGGTTCAGAGATTTTAATCAGTTTTAAATCGGAATAGAAATTAGCGTCTTCACGAATAATTCCAAGTTCAGAAGTATTAAGAACAATTTTGTCATTATATAATATGGTGTAAGTTGGAGTGTTTTTCGAATTCATTTCGAAGCCTATTTTTATAGTCTTCTCAGAATTTGTGAAAAATGAATTTGGTTTTTTTTGAGCAAATGAATTGAGAAATATCCCAAAAATGGTTAGTAATAATAGTCGTTTCATAATTAAGTGTTTATTTTACACTTACAAACATAGCAAAATAATTTTAATATAAATTGGTTGTTGAGAATAATTTAATAGGTTGGGAATGAAAGGGAATATTGTCTTATTATAGTATTAGATGTGTTGCGCAAAGCGTATTATTGTGAAAAGATTAATTATGAAAAAAGTTAACGAAAAAGATTTTGAAGATAGTTTGAAAAAATATGAGGTTAGTGAACTTGTAAAAAAAGCAATTGATGAAGCTTTATAAGATATTGCTAATGGAAGAGTTTATTCTCATGAAGATGTTATGAAAGAAACTAAAAAACGCTTTCCTCATTTATTTAATAGATACTATTGAATTGCAAAATTTATTTGTTGATTATGGTTTTGCGTATTAACAGGATGTTTTTATTAATGTTATTTGTTGGTAATACATAGACTTATCATAGGTCTTGTAGAAAATAATATTTAACTTAGAAACACTTGTTATGGGAAAAATTGAAGCAATTAAACTAGGCCCGAAGCCTAACACACCTGATGGAACTCCAGATGAAAGAAGGCGAGTTACTCCACCAAATCAGCCAAAGCATCCTGATTTGAAACCTCATATCCATAAGCCAAAGGATTAAGAGATTAATTTTAAAACAAAAAGAGACAGATTTTGAGCTATCTCTTTTAATTTATCTTAGAAATAGAATAGTTTTTTGTAGTATTTACCAAACCTAAAATTTCCGCTTTTGATAAGGTGTTCCTTTACCATCTTCGCAATAACTTTTGAGGCTTAAAAGGAACATTGCCCAATTGTAATTACACCATTGGTAAAATTCGGTTAGTTCGCGCCAATCGAAATGTTTTAGAACAACTGCCGTTACTCCGTCTTTCTCTCTTAGATCGAATGAAATGCCAGTTCCAATCCATTCCGGATCAGAATCTACACATTCCCATAGTATTCTTTTGTTTGGGGACAATTCCAATATTTTCATTTTTGTAAGATCATTATCTCCAAAACCAAATTCATTGATAAACCCCAGTTCTGGTTTAACAAGCAATTCCTCTGTCCAAACAGCACCAAGTCCTTCTTGCGTTGTTAGTGCCTTATAGACATCTGCGATAGGAGATTTGATATAATTGATGTGTTCTATTTTTTCCATTTTATAACTGTTATAATTTGTAAATACAAAGTTAGCAACTTTTATGTTGCTATAACAAAGAGGTTTAAAACGAAAAAAAGGGATGAATTTAGTTTTATAAAAAGGTTTAAAACCAAAAAAACCTCTTCTTTCGAAGAGGTTTTTGTACCCTTTACAGTTGAATTGTCGAATTTATTTATTGAGGATTTGAAAAAATTATCTTACGCGTATAAAAAATTATTGATTAGTAAGTTTTAGAAATAGCTTTTTATAGGGTCATTTTCAGTTATCGAGTATTATTGAAAAAGGAGTATAAATACGTATTGTTTGGTATTGCGTAATTCATTACTCTTGTTAGCCATGATTAATATTTTGTTTAAATATGGTTTTCCGTAAAAGGATGATGAATATATTTAAGTTATTTGCTTTAAAGATTGGAATAACTTATTTGTAGTAAAAAAGAAAAAAACCTTAATATGCCTCGAAAAAAAAGAAAAATAGGATTTTATTATTTATGTCTTATTAATGAAGATTTAAATTTAAATGAATCCTTTAAGAATGTCATTAACTATATTAATGGCTTAGACAAAACTCATAAAAATTTCAGTTTGGGCAATAATAAGTTTTGTATTCTTGATAGTGTTGTTTTTTATCAGAATGATAATCAGACAAATGTAATTTTTAAAAGTGCTACTCATAGTTACAGACCAAATTTAATTCATAAAGAAACTGTTGATGAAAGAGAAAGTCCTAAGGATATAGCAGAAGGTGAAATTGAGAAAACACATTTAGTAACTAATTTTGTCAATAATGATTTGATTCTTTTGTTAGAAAAGCATTTACATGGCATCTCTATTAGTCAGTTCGTAAGATATTTGAACCATTACGGAGCTCAATTGGATGAACCAATTCAATTTAAGTTTGAAACTGTAGTAAAAGATAACTTTTTAGAAGAAATTAACAATTTATCTCGCGTTACATGTGCAGATATATATGTCGATAAACAGATGTTGGGAGGTGAAGCATTGAATTATTCAGATAATTTGAATGAAGTTAAGCATGAAGTTATTTTATCTGTTAAATCTAAAAAAATGGAATCAATTGCAGATTTTGCAAGAGATACTTTTGCTTTTTTAAATGGAGGTAATAATAGTGTCAGAAGAATAAGGCTAGTAGGTCGTAATATGGATAATAATGAAGTTATTATTAATACAGATTTTATTGAGCGTCAAGAATATATTTCACCAGAAATAAATGAAATAACAGGTGAACCAGTAACCCACGAAGTTTTTAATGAAATGAATCTTGCAATCCAAAACTTTTAAAGTATGTATTTAGAGTTTATACTTTTATTTCTTGATTATTTTAAAACTTTAAACAAAAGGATAATAATTTATGAATGGTTTTTTCCCATTCTATTTTGTTTACTACTATTTTTTTTTAACTGTAAATATGATTTATCAGCTTATAAAATGTTTAAAGACAACTCTATAAATATTTTGGGAGTTCTATTAGGTTTTTCGATTGCGGTAATTACTATAATTACTACGGGAGGTGGTAAAAATCTCGAAGAAATAAAGAGGATTATTACAAACTTTAAAAAAGGAAGGAAAAACATAACATTATATGAATTAATTCTAATTAATTTTACATACTCAGTTATTTTAGAGATATTAATAATAATTGGCTGTCTACTAATGCCTTTGATTTCTAATTTGTTTCAAATTAATCATAGTGTTAAATTAGTAATATATTCCATAATGGTTTTTTTAGTTGTACATATTCTGCTTGTGACAATGAGAAATTTGACAGATTTTTATTTAATAATTACAAAAAACAATAATGAGTAATTTAATTACTTAATTTATTTATCCATTCACAATAAATACATTTCAGTAAAATTGTTTGCTTTTTTCTATAGCATATCCAATACATTAAATTGTCTTTAAAGCAAATGATTAAATTACCTTTGCAAAAACAATCTGCAAGTAGAGAGAAAATGAAAAATAAAAATAAAAATATAGAATTGAATAGAATGAGGAGCTATTCTTCAATCTTTTCAAGTACATATTTTTTAAAGTTATTACGGAATGATGATTATTCGTTTATAAATTCTAAAATCGCTATGTACGACCAATTAAAGGTTGGAAATGGTATTAGTACTTATTATGATTATATCCGTTTTGTTTATAAAGAGTTAAGTAAACAATATAGAAATGAGTATGTATATAAAAATACTTTTATAAATGAATTGCTTATAAACTCTTATGGGGTAAAAGATACTATTGCAATAAATGAGTTTAGAGTAGGAGGCTCTATAGCAGATATTGTTTTATTTAATGGAACAAGTAAAGCTTTCGAAATTAAAACGGAATTAGATTCAAATAAAAGGCTTAATGGGCAACTATCAGATTATCGTAAGATTTTTAAAGAATCTTATATTGTTACTCATGAAGCATTAATTGATAAATACTTAAAAGAGGATGATTCCGTCGGAATAATTGCTTTAAATAACTATCCAAGGTCTCTAAAAATGACTGAAATAAGACCTGCAAAAATAAATTTAGACATAGACCCAGAAAGCATTATCCGTTCAATAAGAACGAATGAGTATAAATCAATTATTAATCAATATTATGGAGAACTACCTAAAATGAATAGTTTTAATATGTTTGATATTTGTAGTGCTTTAATAAAACAAATTCCTTTAGAAGACTTAAATATATTGTTTATTGAACAATTAAAGAAGCGTAAATCTAATACCATAAATATAAAATCTTTTTTTAAAGAATTAAGACAGATTGGATTAGCATTGAATATTGATGACAGAACTTATCAGATTTTAGTTGAAAAATTAAATAAACCAATACAAATTTAGAACTATGTATTATCCATATTTAAGAGGAAGGCAATTTGAGTTAATTGCATTAAGAGAATTTGCAGGTTGTCGAGGAGGGCGTAACAATGTGATTCCAATAATCGAACCCGTCAAAAAAACTTTCAATAGCATGAAGATTGCCTTGCCGATTCTAAGAGATGCAAATGTAAAGTTTGCCTTAATACTAAATCCCCAAGTAGGAGAAATTGATAATTATAGTCAAATAGTTGAGGGTTTAGGGGATTGTTTAATAGGAGAAGACAGTTGGATTCCTGCCTTTGTTGTTTCAAATAATTATTATGAAATAGAGAAACTGATTATTGAAACGGGTTATTCAAATGTAATGATAATCTGCAATGGATTAACGGATACAAGTAATCATAGTTTTAATCAGTTAATTTTTTCTGAAAATGTGAAATATATAGTTCTTTCTCAAGAGAACAGGACTTTAAAAAGAACTCTGTTAGGACAGGATAAGCATCTTATTAGATTAGATGATAAATTTAGTGGACAAAAACGAAATAGTGATTATTTAGAAATGTCTGCGGAAAAATTCTCTGAAGAACATTTATTTTATAAAGAAGAAGGGTATTCGGGCTTTTCAGACTATACAGTCCTTGTTAGTGACTTTATTGAAGGAGGGAGCGCTCCCTTTGCAGTTGCCATACACTTAACTTATAAAAAAGACAATAATGAGGTTTGGATAAGACATTTTACATCTACGAGTAATTTTGATAGGGCTGATATACAAGGTAAATTTAAAGAAGCTTTGGAAAAAGCTGTTAAATTTATTGATTCAAATAATATTCATAACGAAGCAACAAATGAGTTGAGAAATTATCTTAAAGAGTCTAAATATCCAGGGCTTGGAATGGTAAAAAAGATTGCTATAAAAAACCACCTAGAATTAATGAATCAGATTATTTAATTTTACTAAAATTATGAATGTTTGTAGTAATTGTTTCAATGATAGTGATTTAAAAAGATTTATAGAGTCAAATTCATCTTCAAGAGGTAATTGTAATTTTTGTGAAATCAAAGTTGATTCCGAGCTAATAAGTATTGATGAACTATTAGATTTTTTTGCAGAATTTTTAAATTCTTTTGAAGAATCTGATGACGGAGTTTCTTTACTGCAATTAATAGATAATGATTGGGGGCTATTTGCAAATAAAGATAAAGGACATAGTATTTTAGCAGAAGTTCTATCCAAATTAGGTTCTACAATTGATATTCCAACCAAAAATGTTGTTTATGAGCACGAGATAATTGAAAGTACTTCCTTTTGGACATTATTAAAAGAAGATTTGAAATGGGAAAGGCGTTTTTTAACAAACTTGAATTTATTTGAAGAGTTGCGATGGGATAAATTTTTTGCACGGAATAACTCTCTACCTGATGGAGAAATACTTTTTCGGGCAAGAATTCATTCCAATGATGCACAAGTTGCTTATAATTTAAATGAAATGGGAAGTCCGTCAAAGGAAAAATCTAGTGCAGGAAGAGCTAACCCACAAGGAATTCCATATCTGTATTTAAGTACTTCGGAAAGTACAACTTTCTATGAGACCAGAGCCACTTATCTAGATGAAGTAAGTGTCGCTAAATTTGTTGCAAAAAAAGGGGAGGTCATTTCGTTAGTTGATTTTACAGAAAGTTTGAGCCTTTTTTTAAATATTGAGAACATAAAAGAATATGTTAAAAGCGTATTATTAAAGAAAAGCATAAGTGCTGACCTATCCAAACCATTAAGAAGATATGATTCTGAATTAGAGTATATTCCAACACAATTTATTTGTGAGTTTATAAGAAGTCTTTCTGATGCTGATGGAATAATGTTTAATAGTTCATTACATGTTGGCGGAAAAAATATTGTTCTTTTTAAAGAGAATAAAATGGAATGTATAGAAGTCCTAACTTATAGAGTAACAGATGTTAAAATTGCTCATCAATTAATTTAAATCAAATGATTTTGCAGATTGTATTAACCGCTTCATTTTCTAAAATTTCATGGTAGTGTCTCACTTACACAGTTAGTGAAACACTACAAAATTATTTTTTTGTCTCTTCGTTCCAGCAAGTTAAGCATACCCATATTTCTTCGTCTCCTAAATCTTCGTCTTCAAGCAAGTATTTTACATTGCCTTTGCAATCTTCCTTAATACAATCCTCTCTTATTACTCCAAAATCCGTTCGACAAATAATACAAGACATATCTGTTGAATTTGGTTGATTAGGGTTTAGAAATGCCCATTTACTATCGGGTCTTAGAATTCCTTCTTCGGTTATTTCTTCAGCTTTTTCAATGCAAAATGGACATAAATATTCTCTTGCAGTTATGTTAACAGAAAAATGTTTTTTTAATTCTCCTTTTCCTAAGAAAACATTTAGATATTCTATTCTCATATATTGATTGGAGTCTTGCCATTCAACATGAGAATCATCATGTTCAAATCCCGGATGTTCATAAAACTTATTCAATACCGAATCCCAAAAGCTATCTTTTCCTAGCAGATAAGTAAATGAATTTAAAATTAATTTTAATACATATTCAGGCGTTAGATTTTCTGTGCCTAATCCATGAACAATCTTATTACGCTTAATTCTTATATCTTCATAGTGGGTTGGAAAATCATCATGTATTTCTTTTAAATTAACACAAGCATAGAATGTTTTTAATAAGTCATCTCCACCAATTGTATTGAAATCAGAAAAAGACTCATCTCCGCTATTTGGTAAAGTTTTCCAATCACTTCTTTTTCTATCAATTAAAAGTAGGGGAGATTTTTTGCAAATTTCAGATTTTAGTAATCCTTCAATTCCTTGATGAATTAGTACAAGAGAGGTTCTTAAAACAATCTGATTATAATTCCAAATTTTATCGCGAGGAGTTTCGGGACTTAATGCATTATCTACATTGCAAATATTATCATAGGCTTGAAGTAAACATTCGATGCCTACATTTTGATATTCACTTGAATTAGGTATATCTTTTATCACTTGATAACATGTTTTTTAATTGCTTACAATATAAACATATTCTTGATAAAATTTTATTAATTTTAGAACCTAATTAATTTCAAAGAATGATAAAAACTGAATTCGGAACATTTGATGGAGACAAATGGGAATATATTTGTCAAATTTGTTTTAAGCAGAATTTTAGAGAAGAAGTTTATATCGAAGTTAAAGCAACGCCTGGCGATTATGGAATAGAAGGCTTTACTCGTACTGGTAAAGTTTTTCAATGTTATTGCCCTGATGAAACATATTCAAGCTCTGATTTATATGAAAAACACAGGGATAAAATAACTAAAGATTTGAAAAAGCTTAAAACCTATGAGAAACAGTTAAAGACTTTTTTAGGAGACACTAAAATCAACAAATGGTATTTTGTTACTCCTCTTCATAGCAAGAATGACATAGTTGCGCATTGTACATCAAAGAGAGATGAAGTTAAATCTTGGCAGTTATCTATTGTTGATAATGAAAATTTTGAAATTATTTTTGAAGATATTAATTTTCTTCACCCACACCTAGCACTAGCTTTAGATTCTACGAATCAAAAAATTAATTTATCT
Organism: Flavobacterium pectinovorum; assembly: GCF_006438875.1. Lineage (GTDB taxonomy): Bacteria > Bacteroidota > Bacteroidia > Flavobacteriales > Flavobacteriaceae > Flavobacterium > Flavobacterium pectinovorum_A. Next base: position 267,194 of record NZ_RCZH01000002.1, on the reverse strand, counting down.
CCGAATGATGAAATCACTGAGGGAGAAAAGTTAAAATGGAAAGATAGTGAAATATCATTAGTTGAAAATGCTCAGAAAAAACATTTATCAAGGTTTGATAGCAGTGCAAATAATGTCGATGAAAGAGTAGATATATTAACTGAAAAAACAATTGCATCTTTTTTAGGAGGAAATATATTATTGAGAACGTGGGAAAACCAATATCCTACCGAATATGAAAAATTTTTAGCAATTGTTAGTCTAGTTGAAAATGAGGTAGTCGAAAAATGTATGTTTCCTGTGGAAGATAAAAATCAGTTATATTTTAGCTTTAAAGATTTAGTTACTGATAAACTTAATATTGCGTTTCCAAAATTAGAACAGGAAATGATTATCAATCTAACAAATCAAGTAATGGCAGACTGGATTTTGAGATGTCCAATAAATTTTGAATAATTATGAGTGATTTTGAAATTAAAAGTTTGAAATTTTCTAAAAAGCCAATTTCTATTCCTGCAGATTATAGACCAATGTATAAAATTGCCCAAATTGTAATGATTTTAAGCCTTACTTGTACTGGAAATAAGTCTAGTTTATTGAAATTGCACCTATTGAGTTGGGCATTAAAAAATGATAAAAATAAAGATGAAGTATTAGAGCTGATTAAGAATAATTATGTTGCAGAAATGACAGTGTGGGGTATAGAACCTGCACTCAACAGAGCGTTATTATTTTGTGTAGCAGAAGAGATTTGCAAAATTGAAGGGGGTAAGTATTTATTGATAGAAAAAGGTAAAGAATTTTTTAAACTGATTAAAAAAAACGATGTTTTTCATGAAGAATTAGAGTTTTTGAATTTTGTTGGGAAAAGAAAAATAACAGATAATAGAATAGAATCTATTTCAAATAAATGGTCATTATTCAATGTTGAAAATTAATAAAATTAAGTTTGAAATAAATACAATATCAGGATTGTATGGCTCACAATATCAGTTTACGGAAGGATTGAATATTGTTAGAGCTAATAATACCAGTGGTAAAAGTAGTCTCTTTCAGGCAATAACATATTGTTTAGGTTTTGAAGAGATTATTGGAGGAAAGAATGAAAAGACTATGCAGTCGGTTTTTAGAGACCAAGTAGAATTTCCTGAAGGTTCTTTCCATCAAGTAATACAGTCCTTCGTTTATCTTGAAATTGAAAATGACAAACAAGATGTTATCACTGTCAAGCGAAGTGTAGCAAGCAATTCAGGTAGGAAACCACAACTTGTAGATGTTTATTTTGGTAAATATATTGATGAAAGTGAAGGTAACATTGTTGATTTTAAACCTATGTACATTCATGACAAGGGTGGTGCAACGGATGAAATTTATGGGTTTCATTTATTTTTGGAGAACTTTTTAAATTGGAATCTTCCTAATGTTTTAAGTAATTCTGGAGATTCAAGAAAGCTTTATATACAGCAGATAGCTTCATCTTTTATGATTGAGCAAAAATCAGGCTGGTCTGATTTTTTTGCAACAATGCCATATTACAGTTTAACAAATAAAGAAGCTAGAGCAATAGAGTTTTTATTAAAATTAGATGTAACAGAAAATAAAAAGAGAAAACAAAGAATTGCTTTTACAAAAAGATTAATTGAAGAAAAATGGATATCACTAAATAATCAATTCGTTAGGCATGCTGAAAAAGGAGGAGGAAAAATAATTGGTATTGAACAAAAACCTATTATTATAAACGATTACAGTAAAATTAATGTTTTGCTGACTAAAGACGAAGTTGATTATTCAATCTCAGATTACATTGATTTACAAATAGAAGAATTAAAAGCGACTGAAAATAAATCTATTTATTCTGTGGGGCAAAATATTTCCAATGATGAATCTCAATTAGAGAAATTAAATCTTTTTATAAATAAACTGTCGTTAAATTTTGAATTATTATCAACGGAATTAAATTTTGATGTAGATAAACTTCGTAGTTATAGAAATCAGTTAGACTTGCTTAAGGATGATTTACGAAAAAACAAGGGAGCTTTAAAAGTTAAAAATCTAGGCTCAGATTTTAATTTACAAATTGCTAATAATAACTGTCCAACTTGTAATCAAGATTTAAAAGATTCGCTATTACCTTTGGAAGTAGAACAAATTCCAATGCGCTTGGATGAAAATATTGATTTTATCGATGCTCAAATAAAAATGATTTCAGTTTATATTGATGGTCAGAAGAGAACAATCAAAGAAAAAGAAAAAAAGTTGGATGCTTATAGGGCAAAGTTATCAGAAGCCAGAGCCAATGTAAGACAAATTAAAAAAGAATTAATTTCTGATGAAAGACTTCCATCCATTATTGAAATTGAAAATCGTCTTAACCTAAAAAAAAGAATAGAGTTTTATAGTAAATATCTGGAAGATTTCAATCTTTTACTAGAAGATTTAAAAAAACTTTCTAAAGAATGGGAAAAAATTATCTCAGACGAAAATGGATTGCCTAGAAATTATTTCTCAAGTTTGGACAATGAAAAATTAAACTTCTTAGAACAGAATTTTAAAATTTTACTTAAGGAATTTAGCTATACAAGCCAACAAAGTGAGGTAATTCATTTGTCTAGGGAAAACTATTTACCTGTTATACGTAAACCATTTGGTGACGAAACAAAAGATTATGATATAAGATTCGATTCGTCTGGGAGTGACTTTATTAGATGTATTTGGGCTTACACATTTAGTTTGTTAAATACTTCTATAAAATTCAATGGTAACCATCCAAGATTGATTATGATGGATGAGCMGAAGCAACAGGATGCCGCAATTGAAAGTTTTCATAATTTTTTAAAAAAGATATCTCAATACAAAGATTCTCAAATATTAATTTTTGCTTCTTTTGAAAATTCTGATGAAGCATTTACCACAGCAACAAAAGATGTTGATTTTAACTTAATAAAAATTGATGGGAAATTAATTCAACCTATCTCAAAATAATATAGTTATCATCGAGGTATATTAATTTCGGCATCTTCAAAAGAAAAATGCAGTATTTCATTATAAGTTATAGAGTTTTTTTCAATTAAATCAATTGCTTTAAAATTAAATACAGTTTTGTTTTTGTCATAAATGACTGAGGGGAATAAGTTTAAATTGGGGGTTTTTAATTTTGCTTTTTGATAATCAAACGTATTTGATAAGGGAAGAAATATTTGAACGACAACATTCCCAAAACCAATTATACAAGTCATTTCGGGTAAAAAGTGATTTTTATAATAGATTCTTTTTGCAGAATATAATTCAGCAAAAGGTTTTCGGAATTTCCCCGCTTTTATCACAGTGATAAATGCAGTGATAAATGCATCTGTTTCATTTGACTTGTCTAGAATCCAATCGAACACATTTTTATAGTCTTTGATTTTTTCACTAGGTAAAAGTGACAACGCAATTTTAACAAGAGATTTATAAACTAGAAAAGGTTTATGAGGGGGCTTTCTAAATGTTATTGTGAAAGTCTTGTTCTCTTTACTAATTTGATAATCATCGAGGTTCTGTAAGATAACATTTCGTTTGTTGTCATTGACTGTTATAATAGTTCTTGTATGTTCATTTCCATCTTCCGTTCTTGATTGAAAGGTTGGAACTTTTTTTTTCCCTTTTACCCCCATTATTGTTAAATAAGGTCTGAAAAATATAGATAAATGGGATTCAAATCCACTAAATTTATTATTACATTTATCACATTCGTCATAACTTATAATTTTATTTTCGCCCATAAGTTCAGGAATAAGATGAGCTTCAGTATTAAAAGTTGTATGTTGTTCATCTAAATTGCAAAATCTACAGCTCTTTGGATTATTAGAAATTGCTATAAATGTTTTTGTAGATTCTATTAGTTCATATTTTTGCCAAAAATCTAATACATTTTTATTCATAATAAAAGAAGTAGTTAATTTTAAAAAAAATGTTTTCTTAATTCGTCTAAGATAGTATATTCTATTTTTTTTGCACAATAGATTTATAATCCGATTACTCCACTTTAATGTACGTTTACTAATTGAATCTTATCAAATAAATAAAATATTTTACATTTATCAAATGATTAAAACTATAATTGTAGACGATGAATACAACGCAAGAGAGTTCTTAGAAAAACTTTTAACGCGTTATTTTCCAAATAAATTTCTAATTCTTGATAAGTGCGAAAGTGTTGATGAAGCTATTGTATCTATAGAAAAATATAATCCAGAATTAGTTTTTCTAGATGTTCAAATGCCTAATAAAAACGGTTTTCAACTTTTGAAAGAATTAAACAAAGTAAAATTTGAAGTTATTTTTACTACCGCTCATTCTGAGTTTGCAATTGATGCTATAAAATGCAGTGCTTTAGATTATCTGTTAAAACCAATCAATTATATCGATTTGTTGGAGACTATTAAAAAGTATGATAGCAAACAAAACAAAGCATCGCAAGAAGAAAAACTAAGATTGCTTTTAGAAAATATTGATACTGGTGGCTCAGAATACAATAGGATAGCATTACCAACGGAAAATGGATTTGAGTTGCTTAAAACGAACGCAATACTGTATTGTGAAGCAGATAGTAACTATTGTAAAATTGTTTGCTTAGATGGCAGAAATATTACTTTGTCTAAAACTTTGAAATACATTGAAGAGCTTCTTCCAAGTTCCATTTTTCAAAGAATTCATAAATCATATTTAGTAAACCTGAATTATGTTACTCGATTTAACAAAACCAATGAACTCCTTGTAGAACTTAGCAATGGGGAAAGTCTTCCTGTATCTGTTAGAAAAAAAGAAGAATTTATAAATGCTATCATTCAGAAAAAGTAATCTTTTATTTATACTGCTTTGTTTTGTTGAAATAGCTTTTTCACAAAAATTTCCATCAGAGAATTTCTCTACAATTGATGGACTGCCAAATAATAGTGTTTATTCTATATATAAGGATAGCAGGGGAATTCTGTGGGTTGGAACAGCAAATGGATTATCGGCAATTCAAAATGGAGGAGTAAAGAATTACTATGTTTCTGATGGATTGGCTCATAATAGTTGTTGGGCGATTGTTGAAGATAGAAATCATAACATGTGGTTTGGTAGTCATGGAGGAGGTTTAACTTTTTATAATGGCAAAAAATTTGAAGTTTTTGATAAGAAGAAAGGACTAATTCATGACAAAATCCGACGATTATTTATTCATAGGAACTTCCTTTATATAGGAACAGAATTTGGAATTTCTGTCCTTGATATCAATTCTAAAAAAATCATTTTTAGTAAAAAAATTATTGGACTCAGAAATCTATTTCAGGTAATGAGTTTTGTTGAAATTAATTCTGAAGTATATTTTGGAACTTTTAATGATGGTTTTTGGAAAATTGATTTAAAAGCAAAAAATATAAAACTTGTAAATCACAAACAGCCTGATATATTTTCAATTTACAAAAAGAGAGACAGCCTTTTTATTTGTCACGGAGATGCAATTAATGAATCTATAAGTAGGATTAGTGTAAAAGATTATTTGGCAAATAAAGATTCTAATATTCATTTCGGAACTAGTGTTTTCTGGAATTTTACTACAGATAAAAGAGGTGTGACATATGTTGCGGGAAACGGAATTAATTTTGCTACAGGCGGAATTTATAAAATAATCAATAACAAAATTATTAACCAAAATGATGTATATGGAGTTGAAAGTTCAGAAGTTTGGAGTTTGTTTTACGATTCCAAAACGGACAATCTGTATGTAGCAACAATTAATAAAGGATTGTATAAAATAGACATAAAAGAACAAATTAAGTATTATTCTGCCTCAGATTTTAATAAATCAAGACTAGACATAGTATCTATAGCGAATTTTCATAATAAGAATTTAATGTTGCATAAAGCGGGATTGATTTTTTTAAAAGAAAATGAGATTCAAAATGAAATTTCCAATCAAAACTTTTTTGAGTTTGCCCAAAAAAGTTTTAAAACCAAACCTCAATTAAAACACTTTGAATACTTTACCCCTTTTGCAAAGACTAGTTTAAATGCATTTGAGTTAAGGGGACTTAAAATTATAAATTCAATAATTTGGATAAATTCAACTATTGGATTGTTCGGAGTAAACGATAAAGGGATTATTGAAGAATATTATCCTTATTCAAGTAGTGCTTTTGATTTTGAGAATCCTAATAAAATTATATTCCAAGTTGCTTATGGAAGATTTTGCACCGCAGAAAACTTTAAATATAGTAGTGCTTATAAGGAATATGAATCAAATAATTTAAATAATCCTAAAGAAGGATTTGCTATTCTGAAAATTCAGGATAAGCATTTTATAACTTCGTCTTCTAATGGATTATATAGTTATAAAAACGGAAAATTTTATTCATACTATTTCAATAATATTTGGAAAGAAAATGAATTGGTTCAAGCTAAAATAAATGATAATAAAGAGCTTGTAATTGCAAATTCTTTTGGCGATATTTTTATTATTGATGTTTCAAAAGGATTTAAAATCATTAAGAAGATTGACCGTAAAGAATTAATTGGAAATTCAATCTCGTTTTTAGAATGTTATAAAGATTGTTTATTTATTGGCACAGAAAAAGGACTGAATATTTATAAAAATGGTACAGTTCGTTTAATTGATGAAGAACAAGGATTGACTGGTAAGACTTTTACATCCTCAAATATTAATGGTACAGTTTTGAAAATGGGAACTCAAAATGGTTATTATGAGTTCGATTTTAAAAATTACTTTTCAACAAAAAGCACAGCCAGAAAAATTAAAATTACGGGAATTGAAATCAACTTTGAAAAGATAAATCAAAATCGTTTTAAATGGTTAAGTTATAATTCGGATAAAATTGAATTACCATATAATAGGAACACGATTTCCATTGCATTTGAACCTCAATTTGCACAATACCCTAATAAGTTAGAATACCGATATAAGTTATTTGGATTAACTAATTCTAATTGGAGTAAATGGACAAAAGATAAAAATATTAATCTTACTTATCTGCCAGATGGTAATTATAAAATTAGATTATTAACCAAAGATTTATACTCTGGTCAAATATCTTCAAATGATATTTTAAATATTGTAATAACTCCGCCTTTTTGGAAAACTTGGTGGTTTTTAATAAGCTGTTTTATTTTTATTTTTGTATGTGGATACTTCATTTATATTAATCGTATTCGTCTCATAAAAAAGCAGGAACGAGCAAAGGCGGAGGTTCAAAAACGCTTAGTGGAAACAAAAATGGAGGCATTGCAAAGTCAAATGAATCCTCATTTTATCTTTAACGCAATGAACTCTATCCAGAATTATATCATTGATAATAACACAGATGATGCCTTAATGTATATGGGAGAATTTTCGAAGATAATTCGTCAAACATTAAATAATTCCTCAATTCAAAAAATTGCATTATCTGACGAAATTGAATATCTGAAATCTTATGTTGCCCTAGAAAACATGAGATTTAGAAATCATATTCAGTTTGAGCTTATCGTTGCTGAAGAATTAGATTTATTTGAAGTTGAAATTCCTCCAATGCTAATTCAACCATTTATTGAAAATGTATTTGTCCATGCATTTGATTCTCATTCAAAAAAACCAAAATTAATTCTTTCGTTTAACAAGCAAAATAACTTTTTGTTATGTAAAATTATTGACAACGGGAAAGGAATGCAATTAATGAATTTAAATAGGCTTCACACATCAAAAGGAATTGAATTAGCAAAAGAACGTATTGCCTTATTCCATACTGATAATTCTAATCCTATAGCTATTATTTCCAAGTTAAATGAAGGGACAACAGTAGAATTACGTCTTCAATGCTATAATTTTTACGATTAATCATAAAATCTTTACGAGAACTAGTTGTTCAAAATTTAATATGTCTATAGAGGTATTTTTGGTTCATATTAATCTTAAAACAATACTATGGATAATTTAAAATTACTTATGAAGATTTTTTTCTGCACTTTTCTTATGACAATGTCATATAGTTGTAGTAGTGATATTGATGATATAAATGAAGTTATTAATGCTGATGGCGTTAATAAAGATTCAAAAGTTTCATTGAAAATTAATGATATATCTTATCAAGAATATTTCGATTCTAAACCTCCAACATATCAAAATACACACACTTTTAAATGGAGTAAAAAGCAATATAACGAAGGGTATTCTTTAAGTGGTTACATTGTTTATATCGCCTCTGCTACTGAAATTTCTTTAGAAGGCCCAGGATATATAACTTTTGACATTGGAAGTGATGTAAAACAGGGTCAGATTTATGATGTTAAGTCTTCTAATTTTGATTTCAGGATAAGTTTCGGAGGGCTTTCAAATAGTTTTTATAGCTTACAAAACACTACAATTGGGCAATTAAAAATAACGTATTTTGATGGTGTTACAATGAGTGGTGAATTTACTTTTAGCAATGTGGGGCGTTGGAAAAGCGATAATAAAAAAGAAGATGCTAAAATATCGGGCACTTTTACAAAAATTGAAGAAGACAAATCTTAAGCATTCTTAAAATGGAATTCCAAAACTATTCAGAGATGAATAGTTTTTGCTTTTATCCAACGTTTAATTGTAAAACCTTTACGATAACTAATTCATAAAACATTAAAACTCCCGCAGATTTATTTTCGCTAAAAATTATTATTAAGAGCCTATAAAATCAATTAAAAATAAAGAAATGGATAAAAAAGAATTATTCCAATCAATGATTAATATATTAACTGAATTTCAAATTATTTGCGAATTTGACAATGGAGATATAGTTATAAACTTCTTGCCAATTGCTTCAGCAGAATTATGTGATTTTGAATATGCGATTTTTCACGAGAAAAAATGGTATAAGGTAGTTGTCTCGGAAAAAGATTCAAAAATTAAAATATTTGAACAAAATGATAATGTTCAAGAAACGGTTTTATCCATTTTAAAAGATGATTCTATAGAAAATGAACCTGTCGAATTAATTGACCTTGCAAAACATTTCGTTACTAAAACTAAAGAAATTAATTTAGAAGGAGAATTAAAAGGTAAAACTATTTGGGTGGAGGAGACAATGTTTGGAAAGTTGCTTGGCTTTACTAATAATGATGATGAATTTATTTCAATGGGTATTGAAATCGATTCTGAATTATATTTTAGTCCGAATTTTACAGAACACAATGATTTTGCATTTTTCTGTAAAATTACTAAGAGATATTACGATGCTTTTGTCAGAGATGAGAGTGGCAAGTATGAAGGATTAACATCAAATGGACAAAAAATTAAATTTTAAATATTATGAGAAGAATAGAATTAGAGCATTTGATAATATATATGCGTGTTCAATATGAAGATAACGCAGAAATAAATTCAGATACAATTCTGGATGAGTTTAACGCTACTGCAAGAGACATATTTACTGTTAATGATGATATATTTAATGAAAACATTGATGATGTTAGGGAATTCATTATGAGTGATATTAGTATATATACTTTAATAGATTAGTTTTCTTGACAGACACTACAAAAAAAAGCCACTTCAATTATGGAGTGGCTTTTTTGTGTTATTTAAAATCACTGATTTATTCAGTTGAAGGTAGAGTTAATTCAAAATTAAATATTTCACTTGGAGTAACATCTAATGCTCGGGCAATTTTGAATATAGTACTGACAGTAGGATTTATTCTTACAGTTTCTATTCTAGCAATTTGGGACAATGTTAATTCAGAACGATAAGCCAGCTCTTCTTGTGATAGTCTTTTTTCAGCGCGTATCTCTTTTAATCGTTTAGCTAACAATTCCAAACCTTCTTGGTCGAAGATTAATTTTCTCGATTTTGTATCATTCTTTTCCACTTATCAAAAAGAACATATAAAAAACAAAATCATTATAGCACAAGTGCTATAATTTGTATATTTGTGAAAATATTAAAAAAAATCATGTTATTAAATTTTAACTAAAAACAAATGAGAAAAATATTAAATGCCGTTTTAAATTTTAAAAACTACCATCGGCTTCTAGTGATGGCAATAGTTTCCTTATTCGCAATCAGTTGTAATGATTTGCCAGCTGACCTACAGGCAAGAAAAACTGCTTGTATTAAAGAGAATGAACGATTGATAGCAAGAGAAGATACCATAAAGATGGATTGGGAATATGAAAAAATAATTGTAGACTATACTAAATTGAACGAGGATATCAAAAGCTATACGTCTGACTGCAATAAAAGAGGAATATCAAAAAATAATGATGAACTCATAAATGGAATCAAATACAGAATAGCCACCTTCCAGAAGAAGTTAAAAGAAAAAGAGGAAAAACCAACTTATGGTTATAGTTCTTCGTCAACCAGTTCTTCAAGTAAAACATGTTCATGGTGTAAAAAATCGTTTAGCGGAACGCATTACACGCATCTCGGAAAAATATCGGAATGTTACAGTACTGATTCTTCAACTTCTATAGGAATATACTGTTCAATGAAATGTTGCAGTGAAGCCAGAAGAAGTACATGTCCAACCTGTAGATAGTTCAAAAAAAAGCAACTCAAATAGAGTTGCTTTTTAATTTTAATTTAAATTTTCAGAATCTTATCTTAAGATTCTAATCATTTATTATAGGGATTTTGCAACCTATAATAGAATCTTTAACAATTTCCTCTCTCAATTTTTTGTTGTCAGTACATGAAGAATCATCTAATAAATCATCAAACTTAAAAATTCTTATTTCGCTTGGTCTTGGTTTACCGTTTCTGTCTTTAATAAGCTGATGACACTTTACAAAAATATATTTATCATTTGAATACAGTATTTCAAAAGTTGCTGAGTTTTCAATTTTTTTAGCTTTACAAATCAAGTTGTCTATATTTTTTAATTCAGCAGGAAGTAGAAAGACATCATGAAATTTCACCATGAATTCAAATAACATTGTTACTTGGATAAATACTAAGATTACACCAAAAATAGGAGCAACTTTTCTGAAGTGGTGAAGTAATTCAACATGTTTACAGAAGTATATTGAAAGATTTATAGAGGCAAAAGCGAAAAGTGTAATTAATATATTTACAGGAAAGTATAGAAATAAGCTTGGTATTTTTTCGATATTCGCTATGAAATAATCATTGGAATATTTGGCAATAATCAGACAGCCAAAAACTAAGATTAGAAATAATATTGATAAAAGAATCTTTCCTCTTTTTACAGTAAAGACATTTTTTTCTGTATCATCAGTATTAGTATCATCATCGAGTTTTTTCCAAAAATAGAATAGGATAAAAACTGAAATCGAAAATATTGTTAAAAATAATAGTACAAGTAATCCGTCAGGTATAATTTGACTTACAGAAAAAAAGCGAATAAATGAAAATGAAATTCTTGAAAGTTCAATTAACTGCCACATACCGCCTAATAAAGCGGGTAAAATTACTATCAAGTTAAGATTGTTTTTTAAAAATTTAAGAGGCGATTTTTTAAAATTCCAATATATTTCTACAAGTTCATTCATTTGGTTTATATATTATATTTCTTTCCAAAGTAACATAATATATTGAACAATTGATTTGTTATTTTACTACATATATTTGCTTGTCATTATATTTCTTAAATTCACATAATAGAATCTGAACTTAAAAAAATGAAAAAAGACTGTAGAGTTTACGACCGTAACTTTAAAGAGAAAGCAGTCCTATTAGGATATGAAATCGGTCTTACAAAAGGAGCCAGAAAGCTTGGCATTAATCCTCCACTTATGACTCGATGGAGACAAGAATTTGTTGAATTTGGAACAACAAGTTTCTGTGGACGTGGTAATTGGAGATTAAATCCAAAACAAACAGAATTTTCCAAACTAAAAAGGAAACTTAAAAATGAGCTTAAAGAATTAGAACTTAAGCTTGAAATTTTTAAAAATGCAAGTAAATACACTTCAGAAGGAAAGTTAACTATCTATGACTTTATAAAAAACCATTCCGAAAAATACACAATTACAAAAATGTGTAAAGTTTTGGGTACAGATAAAACTACATTTGACAAATGGAAAAGTCAAGCAATTTCGCCAAGACAACGTAGAGTAAATTTATTGCAAAAAGAAATAACTTCTATATTTTATGAATATAAAGAGCTATACGGGGGGGCAAAAATTGCCGCAGAATTGCAGAGTCGAGGGGTTAAAATTAAAACAGGTCAAGTTTGTGTCCATATGAGAAAACTAGGTCTTGTTAGCAAGATTAGAAGAAATTACCGACTTAAGACAAATTCACTTAATAGCCCATATAAGTTTCCAAATATTTTAAATCAGCAATTTACATTTGAAGAACCATCTAAGGCATGGATATCTGACATAGCCCGAATCCAAACATCCAATGGATTTTTGTTCTTAACAATTATTATGGATTTATATGACAGAAAAATTATTGGATGGAACCTTAGTAATGGATTAACCATAAATGAAACAACAATGCCAGCATGGGAAATGGCTGTCAAAAACAGACAACCAGAGAAGGGATTAATATTTCATTCCGATAGGGGTATTCAATATGCTAACAAAATCTTCAGCCATAAATTAGACCACTATAAGTTTATTAGGAGAAGTATGAGTCGAATAGGAAATCATTCTGACAATGCTGTGTCAGAAAGTTTTTTCAAATCCTTTAAATCTGAACTGGTTAATTTAAATATGCTTCTTACCAGAAAACAAATGCAAGAAAAAATAATTGAATATTTCGAAAATCGACAATAGAAAAACTTTCATCACAAACTTCAGTTTATGATAAAATATGAACGTAATTTCAAAGTAAATGCAGTTAAATTAAGTTATGAGCGTGGTAAGGGACAACTTGCATTTCTTGCAAGAGAGTTGGGTATTGCTCCAAGTTATTTGTACAAATGGCGACAAGATTTTGAAAAATTTGGAACAGGAAGTTTTTCAGGATGTGGACATCCAAATTTAACTCCTGAACAAGCTGTCATCAGAGAGCTTGAAAGAAAAATTAAAGATTCAAAAATTTCTCTTCAAATTTTAAAAAGAGGAACTAAATACGTTTCGCAAGGAAAAATAATGACTAAAAATTTCATTGAAAACAATAAATCTGAATTTTCAATTGCAAAAATGTTAGCTGTGCTGGAAGTATCGGAAACCACATATTATAGAACAAAAAAACAAGAGCTTACGGATACAGAAACTCGAGTAATTTTATTGAAACAAGAAATTACATCGATATATTATGAATTTAAACGAAGATATGGATGTTTCAAAATTACAAGAGAACTTCAAAGCAGAGGGTTTAAAATAAAAAACTCTTCAGTAAAGAAGTATATGAGAATGTTGGGGCTACGTCGAAAAATTAAAAGAAAGTTTAAGGTAACGACTGATTCGTTTCATAACCATTATGTATTTCCAAATGCTTTAAATAGACAATTTACAGTAACTGAGCCTGCTAAAGCTTGGGTTTCGGATATAACCTATATACAAACAATAAAAGGCTTTATGTATCTTACAATTGTTATGGATTTATTTGACAGGAAAATCATAGGATGGAATTTAAGTACAAAAATGAGTACTAAGGCAACAACTTTGCCCGCTTGGGAAATGGCTGTTAATAATAGGAAAATTACAAAAGAATTAATTTTCCATTCCGATAGAGGGGTTCAATATGCTAACAAACTTTTTACTGATACATTAAATTCAAGTAAATTTGTTAGACGAAGTATGAGCCGTAGAGAAAATCATACCGACAATGCTGTTTGTGAAAGTTTTTTCACTTTTTTCAAAGCTGAAATGCTTGTTGGAAATAAACTGCTATCAAGGAAACAGATGAGAGTGGAAGTTTACGAATATATTGAAAATTGGTATAATAAAAAAAGAAGGCACTCATTTTTAGGCTATAAGACGATTGAAGAATTTGACAAAGCTTATCTTGGATAATTTATATACGGAATTATCTTTGAAATTCTTATATTAAATGTGATAATTGTATGATTACTTCATTTGTCTAAACTGCATTACTTTTTTTACTTTGATAATAGTAGCTGAGGATGCTCTTGTAATTTCAGAAATTTCTCGAATAGTTAATCCTTTTTGAAGTTTTTTGACAATAGTTTGGTGTCTTAGTAAAAGCTTTTCGTCAGTTTGGATGCTTCCCAATTTTCTACCTGTGAATTTGCCTAGAGCTTTACCGATTGCTACACCTTCGGCGGTTCTCGTTTTAATACGGTTCCTCTCCATTTCCCCTATACTTCCCATCACTGAAATCACAAGTTTTGCCATTGGATTTTCCTGGCCATTATCCAGAAGGGTTGAGAATCCTTCTTTTAAAGATTTAAGATTAATGCCGTTTTGAGTAAATAATTCAATAGTATTCAGAATATCTAATAAATTTCTCCCAAGTCTATCGACTGAATCCACTACGACAGTACAGTAATTATTTTGACTTGTAATTTCATCAAACATTTTTATTGCCTCTGGACGTTGCATGAATGGAATATTTCCTTGAATTTTTTCAATGAAAACATATTTTGCATCATAGCCAATGTGATTTTTGAAATTTTCAATTTGGCGACTTGAATTTTGTTGAGCAGTTGAGATGCGAGAATAAAAGTAATACATAACTAAAAATTTATTGATTTTTGTTTCAAAATTAGACTCCGAATTATTTTAAATCATATGACTCATTTAATAATACTTTAGAGAAGTTTGCCTGCTTTAATTTATGGTTATAGGCTAAAACTAAAGCAGGAATGAAATTTACTTACCTTCAATCCAATCTATAACAGGAACTAACATATCACAATATGCTCCTTCAAAAGTTTTAACTACTTCCCTATTTTTGTTGATGAATATTATTGTGTAATCGTCAACCCAACGAAGACAAATTTTTACCCATCCTTTGTGCTTTAATCCATTTACTTGAAAAGATAATCCACCTTCAAATTCTTTGCTTTCACTAATTGCGGAAAAACTTTTAGCTCCCCATGCCATTAAAGCACTTCTGTCTGCATAATTAATTTGTTCTAGTATTGTATGTGCAATTTGCATCGTTCTTGATTTTGTTTCCATATTTTTTCGTAATTACGTTAGTCTAATGCTCCAAAGCTTTTTATATATTCTTCAGGTGTTTTAGGATTCCAGAAGCTTTCAAATTGAATTGCAGTAACAGAATTTGTTCTGATTAGTTCTCCAAGATTTTTAATTGATTTTACGGATAGTGTTCCGCAATCTGTCCAAACTTGATTTATTCTAAAATCATTTCCTTTTGACTCTTCGTTTAAAACTGCATTACCAAAATCCTTTAGGCTAAAATATGGTCTATAGCCATTTTGAGTTACCAATTGAAGAGTTAGCCCTTTTAGGCTTTCTTTGATTTCTCTTAATTCTAATTTAAAGTCTGTTGCGGTCATAAATCAAGTATTGCTTTATTATTACATTACAAAGTAAAGTAATATTTTATTTAAAAGCAAATATTGTTTTATTTTTTTAAAGATAAAGTAAGTCTTGCTTTATTTTTTGATTACCTTTGGATTGTAAAAAAACTGAAATGGAAATATTACGACTAAAACAATTGATGAATTTGAAAGGAATTTCTAGAGAAGAACTTGCTAGTAGGGTTGGTGTAAGCATGACAACAATCTCCAATATTTCATCAGAGAAAAATTTGCCAACAATAAATTTATTGCTTCAGCTGGCAGAAGCACTCGATGTAGATGTAAGAGAGATGTTCATTCCCACTAAAGGGACTTCTATTGCTCAAAGTGAGATTGAGGAAGCCAAAAGTTTTATTGAAAAAGGTTTAATGATTTTAGAAGGAAATAAAACTGAAATAGGCCTAAAAGCTAGTTTAAGCTTAAAAAAATAAAAAAAATTACTTTTTGGTATAAAGAGAACTCGACTAAACGCTCTATTACCTGCAAATAAAGGGGTTTTTGGGCTAAAAACGTCTTTTAATACGTGCTCTTTTATTTCAAAATTGTATCAAAATATGTCAAAAAAATGCTGTTTAAGTACATAAAATAGCCGTTTTTGTCTAAAAATATTTTTTTGGCATCATAGGTAATAAATGCGGTGTTTTTATTTTTTGTGTATATAAAAGAGAGGTAACGAATAAAAGCATTTTGGTAATTTGATTTCTATGGGGGGAGGGCTACTCCTAGGGGGGGGCTATGTAGAGGGGGTGCTATCAAGAAAGGAGTGATATAGAAAAAGGATTGGTATAATGTTTTTACTAAGATGTTATTAGATTCTTAATATATTGGAATTTATATTGGTATAGTTTTTTAAGATATAATATCCAACTGTTGCCGTAGGCTAATTTTTTGTTTTTGATAGTGTTTTTTAACAAAGAAGAAAATACTTCACTATAATATAAGTTATTTTATTCTTATACTTTTTCTTATTTTTAATGTTATTTGTATTCTTATTTTATTACTACTCAGAAGGTATAGTGTGTCGGTTTCAGATAGTATAGCGTTGTGTTTTTGATGGTAGTACTATGCTAATTGGTAGGTAGGGTTATGCTATTTTGAATCAATTCGGGCAATATATGAGAAAATAAAATAACACCAAAATTTATTTTTATTGGCTATCCCTAAATTCCGAAGTATATTTGTTATAAGTCAGTAAAGTGCGTTATTTGAGTGATTAACGTTTGACTACTAAAGGAGTTTAATACCTAAAAAGGACAACTGTCTGGTAGATTAAATTCGGGTTTTGAAAAAACTAGAAACTAATTAAATCTTCAATCTGAAATGGTTCTTAAGCCGTTCATGAAGATTTATTTAAAATCATACAATATTTTATTTTATAGTGTCAATCAGTCTGATTGATGCGAATATTAATCCAAATAAATCCCCAAGTTCAATTGAGGATAATAATATTATAATGCAATGTTTAAAAATAAAAAAATAGAATCTGAAGGGTTAGATAATTTCCTCCGTTTATTTCCTAAACTAATGAAAAATAAAGAGCTAACTCTTCTTCAGAAAGTAATCATAAGTGATGTGATATCTAGACAAATCCAGGGACAGCCATACTTTAAAACAAGTGCTGTTCTAGCGAAAGAGTTGGGGGTTTATAAAAAGAAGACTATTCAAATGAATTTCCAACATTTGGAGAGTTCAGGTTATTTGAATACTCAACCCTATAATGATGGGAATCATGCCAATGATTTACGTGAGGCTGAGGTTGTTCAAATTGAAAAATGGATATTTTCAGATGATTTCCTTGAAAAATCAAAGATTAGAATTCTGCCACTAGTTAAAAAAAATAAGGATGGAGATTATGCATGGGATAGAAAAAGAAGAAGGAGTAAATTAGTTTTTGCCGAGGCTCAACAGTCGGAATTTTTCAAAGATGTTTTGTGTGACAGTGTTGAGATAAAAGAAGAGTATTCCGAAGACCAAAATGAGATGAATACTACTCATATTACTGAGGCGAAGGCTCTTCATAAAGGCTATCCTTTAATAAGTTTAGAAAATGATGTAGATAATGGATGTTCAATAGGAGAATCTTTTATTGAACAATATAAGTCTACTGGTAGTCTTCCGTTTGAATTCATGTATGTAGATTATGGAGGAGGGACAATTTTTGATGATGAGGTACTTAGAATTCCTAATTCATCAAAGTATTTCTTGAAATCGACATTGATGATGATAGATGAGACATTATTTCCAGAATAATTTATGGAAATAAAAAAGTGTTTACTGGTTGTAAGCATTCTTATTGGGATTTTGTCCCAATAATTAATCTTCCGCCCTAATAACAATTGAGATGGGTGTCTGAGAGTAAAATTGTTAAGTATAACAGAGTGTAAAAAAAAATTAAATAAAAATGGTGTTCGTTACACTGATGAAGAAGTAAAATTAATTAGAGATGTACTTTATAAATTCGCTGAAGTGCATTTTAAAAATAAAATAAAAACAGAAAAAAATGAATAATAATATAAACGTAATAATATATTGCCGTGTGAGTACGGATGAGCAAGCTCAAAGAGGGTTTAGTCTTGATTACCAAGAAGAATCATTAAGAAGATACTGTGACGCAAGAAACTATAATATTGTAAATGTATATAGAGAAGACCATTCTGCTAAAAATTTCAATAGACCAGAATGGTCAAAATTAAAGACTTATGCAAAAGCCAATAAAAGAGAAATTCATAAAGTCTTTTTTGCCAAGTGGGATAGGTTTTCTCGCAACGTTGAGCAGGCATTGACTGTTTTAAGAGAGTTTGACTCAATGGGGATTGAATTAAATGCATCTGAACAATACCTAGATACGAGCAATTCAGATAATAAGATGGTGCTGTCAATATATTTGACAGCAGGGGAGGTTGAACGGGATAAGATATCAAGTCGAACCATAGCAGGAACTTATCAATGTAAAAAAGATGGATATTTTACAGGAAAAGCTCCGTACGGTTATAATAATTTCCGCAATGAGCTTAAAAAGTCTACGTTAAAAGCCAATGATTATTCAATTTTCGTCAAAAGAGCATTTCATGAAGTAGCTATAAATATTGAACCTGTAGAAGTTATCCGAAAAAGATTGAGAGCAGATGGAATGAAGTTGGAAAAAGCTCCTTTAGTGAAATGCTCAAAAATATCATTTATATAGGTAAGATATCGGTTCCCGAATACAAGAAAGAACCTGCGATGGTCGTTGATGGGAGACATGAAGCTTTAATTGACATTGAGACATTTAATAAAGTACAGGATGTCTTTAAAAGAAAAAGATGGCATGGAATAAAGCCTTCTCACAAAAATTTAGAATTTCCAATGCGTGATTTCTTAATTTGTGAAGTTTGTGGAGGTCAAATTACAGGTAGTTTATCTACAGGTAGAAATAAAAAATACGCTTATTATCATTGCAGAAATAAATGTGAAACTAGGGTTCGTGCTGAGCATGCACATTCTAAAATTGGTAATATACTAGCAGAATTAGGAATTAATGAAAGCGCAAAAGGGCTGTATGTCGATATTTTAAAAGATTCCGAGTCTCAAATTAACGGAGATAAAGAAAATCAGTTAAAGCTAAAAAAAGAGCTTCAAAGGACTTTAAAAGCTAAAATAGAAGATGCAGAAGATATGTTATTGGCAAAAGATATTGATAAAGATAGATTTAATAGTATAGTATCTCGAATTAATAAAGAATTAAACATTGTCAATAATGAAATTGAAATTCTGGGACTAAAAACGGATTCGATAAAGTCGGATATTGAATCAGGGCTTGAGTTGCTTATGAATTTACAAGAATTCTTTGCGAATAGCGATTACGAAGGGAAAAGGATATTGGCAGGGGGTGTATTTTCTGAAAAACTAATTTTTGGAAATGAAAATTGTCGAACCACTAAATTGAATGAGGTAATTGAGGTTTTGACTAGGAATAGCGCGACTTTAGAAGGTATTAAAAAACGAAAAGCCGTCAAAAATGACAGCTTTTCCGTTAATGTACCCGGAGCCGGAGTCGAACCGGCACGGTTTCCCACAGGTGTTTGAGACCAGCGCGTCTACCAATTCCGCCATCCGGGCTTAGCAGACGAAAAAATAATCAAATAAATAGATTATTTCAACGCAATAGAATAAGGTAATTATGATGTCATAACTGTGCTTATTCCTTTAACACGGTGCAAATGTAAAAAATAAAATTAAAAATTCTAATAAAAATACTTAATTTTTTCCTTTCAGTGTCCAATAAATTTTCTAAATTTGCACCTCGTTAAAACGAAGCACACACAACTAACTACACCCGAGGCAAATACATTGATCTGGCTAGGACAAAAGAAATAGCCGAATTGATGGAGCGTAGCGGAATAAAACAACAAATTATAATGTCGCACCTAGAACCAGAAGCTAAAATTTTTGCTTGTTCACAAAGTGTTTATCTTGCAGAAAAAATTGCAGAACAATACGGAATTCCGTTAGGGAAAGTAACGATGTCAACGTATAGTGATGGAGAATTTCAACCATCTTACGAAGAATCAATTAGAGGATTACGCGTTTTTATCGTGTGCTCAACTTTTCCAACTGCCGATAATTTGATGGAATTGTTATTAATGATTGATGCTGCAAAGCGTGCATCAGCAAGACATATTACAGCTGTTATGCCTTATTTTGGTTGGGCAAGACAAGATAGAAAAGACAAGCCAAGAGTTCCGATTGGAGCAAAATTAGTAGCTAATTTATTAGATGCTGCCGGAGCGACAAGAGTAATGACAATGGATTTGCATGCAGATCAAATTCAGGGGTTTTTCGAAAAACCAGTAGATCATTTATTTGCATCTACAATCTTTTTACCATACGTAGAAAGTTTAAAATTAGAAAATTTAACCATTGCATCTCCGGATATGGGAGGTTCAAAAAGAGCATATGCTTACTCTAAGTTTTTGCAATCAGATGTAGTAATCTGTTACAAACAAAGAAAAGCAGCCAACGTTATCGACACTATGGAACTAATTGGTGAAGTAAAAGGCCGTAACGTAATATTAGTAGACGACATGATCGATACTGGTGGAACATTAGCGAAAGCGGCAGATTTAATGATCGAAAAAGGAGCATTAAGCGTTAGAGCAATTTGTACACACGCCATTTTATCAGGTGACGCGTACGAAAAAATCGAAAACTCAAAATTAAGCGAGTTAATAGTTACCGATTCTATTCCGTTAAAGAAAGAATCAAAGAAAATCAGAGTAGTGAGTTGTGCACCTCTTTTTGCTGAAGTTATGCACATGGTACACCACAACAATTCCATTAGTGGAAAATTTATAATGTAAGAAGCAATAAGCTTTAAGCTATAGGCTGTAAGCATTGTTGACACATTTAAAAAAAAGCATAAAGCCTAGTGCCTAAAGCTTAAAAACAAATTAGAATATTTATTAATAACTATATTTTTTTTACAATGAAATCGATTACAATTAAAGGATCAGAAAGAGAAAGCGTGGGCAAAGTGTCAACTAAAGCCTTACGTAATGCTGGAGCGGTTCCTTGCGTGTTATACGGAGGAAATCAGGCAGTACACTTCTCAGCAGACGCTGCAGCGTTCAAAAACTTGGTTTACACTCCAAATGCACACACAGTTGTGATTGAGCTTGGAAAAGGAAAATCATTTAATGCAATTTTACAAGACATTCAGGTTCACCCGGTATCTGACAAAATTTTACACATTGACTTCTTTCAATTATTTGATGACAAAGAAATCACTATGGAAGTTCCGGTAAAAATCGTTGGTGTATCTAAAGGTGTTCTTGCAGGTGGTGTTTTACGTTTAAACACACGTAAATTAAAAGTTAAAGCTTTACCTAAAGATCTTCCTGATTTTGTTGAAGCTGACATTACTCCACTTGAGATGGGTAACAAATTATATGTTACTAAAGTTGGTTCTCCAGAATACAAAGTGATGCACCCGGAGAACACTGTTGTTGCTCAGGTAAGAATTTCTCGTGCTGCTATGAAAGCTGCTCAAGAAGCTGCAAAAGCTGCAAAAGCTCCTGTAAAAGGAAAGAAAAAATAATTTTTTTTCAAATCAAATATCAAAGCATCAATCGAAAGATTGGTGCTTTTTTTGTTTTTAGAGGTTCTGAGTTTTCTTTAGTGTTGATTTTTTTAGGAGCAGAAACTTTATGGATTTTCAAGACCAGACGTTCCTGCCATACGCTATATCTTTTTCTTGCTAAAGAAGCAATAAAAAGGATGCCGCTTCTGTCAAGGGCTAGCGAGAAATTTAATTTTTTATTAGAAAAGAGCTTCAAAGGTTCAAAGAGACAAAGAGACAAAGAGACAAAGGAACAAAAGGATCAAAGTTTCTAGTATATCAAGCTGACATAAATGCGTGTAAAAGCGTGTTGGTAAATAAAAAATTCGCGTAAATCTGCTTAAATCCGCGTCATCTGCGTGCAATTCTTATCAACCTTGCTGTGAAATATTTTACTTAGTGATTTTTTTGGTTAAAAAATAAATTATCTAATTAATACATTTTCTAATTATCTAATCAACCAATTGCCACATTCTCTAATTAATCTTATTTTTGCCTCATGATAAAATGGATAACAAAACTGTTTTCATCACAAAAAGAAGAGAACATAGACAATATGAAAAAATATTTAATCGTAGGACTGGGTAATATTGGAGCCGAATACGTAAATACACGACATAACATAGGATTTAAAGTCGTGGATTTTTTAGCTAAAAAAGAAGGGATTTCTTTTGAAACTGCAAAGCTGGGTGCTTTGGCAGAATATAAATTCAAAGGAAGAACCTTTTTTCTGCTTAAGCCAAACACATACATGAACTTAAGTGGCAAGGCAGTAAAATATTGGATGGACAAAGAAAATATACCATTAGAGAATATATTGGTTATTACAGACGATTTAAACCTGTCTTTCGGAACTATCAGAATCAAACCAAAAGGAAGCGACGGAGGTCATAACGGATTGAAAAATATCAATCTTGTTTTAAACACGCAAGAATATACCCGTTTTAGATTTGGTATTAGCGATCAATTCAAAAAAGGACAGCAAATTGATTACGTTTTAGGGGATTGGGACGAAGAAGAAAAAGCAAAATTACCGGAACGATTAGAAGTAGCTTCAGAAATAATTAAATCTTTTGGAACAGCCGGATTAGAAAATACAATGACAACTTTTAACGGAAAATAAAGATTTACAACTGTTTAACTATTGAAAAATCAAATTATCAGTTAATTAAATCGAATTATAACGAAATAGTATTTTCTATTCCAAAGTTAAATGTTTAAATTTGGAATAAATTATTATAAATCATAAAATCATAATATCATGGCTTTTGAATTACCACAATTACCTTATGCATATGATGCACTAGAACCACATATTGATGCTCGTACAATGGAAATCCATTATACAAAACACCATAATGCATATACTACAAATCTAAACGCAGCAATTGCTGGAACAGATTTAGAAGGAAAAACAATCGAGAATATCTTAATCAATTTAGATAAAACAAACGCGGCTGTACGTAATAATGGTGGAGGTTTCTACAACCACAATTTATTCTGGACAGTTATGTCTCCAAACGGTGGTGGATTACCAACAGGTGATTTATTAGCTGCAATCGAAGATTCTTTTGGAACTTTTGACGAGTTTAAAGCAAAATTTGCTAAAGCTGGTGCTACACAATTTGGTTCAGGATGGGCCTGGTTAACAGTACAAAAAGGTGGTAAACTAGAAGTTGTAGGTACTCCAAATCAGGATAATCCATTAATGCCAGAAGTTGCTGGTAACGGTGGAACTCCAATCTTAGGAATGGATGTTTGGGAGCATGCTTACTATTTGAACTACCAAAACAGAAGACCAGATTATATTGAAGCTTTCTTCAGTGTAATTAACTGGACAGAAGTAGCTAGAAGATTTGCTTTAGACAAGTAAGATAAAAGAGTAAAGAATATAGAAAAAAGACGAGTGCCAAAAGGTGCTCGTCTTTTTTTTGTATTCTTTACTCTTTTAAAGAAAAATAAAAAAGACGGATGGCTTGATCGCTATCCGTCTTTTTTTTGCATATTAATTATGTTCAACAATCTTTATTCTTTGCTCTGTTTTCTTTCTTCTAAATATAAAATAAAAAAGGCGAAATCTCTTTCGCCTTTTTTGCCCCAAATCTACCATAAACTTAACCTACTAATGTTATGGTTCAGTAAATGTAAGACAGCTATTCGTATGAAAAAAATTTATTAGATGAATGGTAAATATATCCGACGAAAGGAATGTATTTTCTTATTAATGGGTGTAAATTCTTGTGGTAGAATTACTTGACTTTATTCCAATAAAAAAGGTGGAATTCCTTCCACCCTTTTTGCCCCAAATCTACCATAAACTTAACCTACTAATGTTATGGTCTTCCAAAAGTATTGTAGCTTTTCAATTTTACCAAACAAATAAGATGAACGGCAAAAAAAACCGATGAAATGCATAATTTAACCTTTTGTTAATACTTTTAGTACGCTCTTGCGTCTTTTCCTTCGTAAAAATTCATGAATGCTCTGTTCACAACACGGTTTCCTCCCGGTGTAGGATAATCTCCGGTAAAGTACCAATCTCCTAAATTTTTAGGACATGCAATGTGTAAATCTTCTACTTTTTGGAATATGATTTTTACTTCAGCGTTGATTTCCGGAGAGCTCAACATTTCGGCAATTTTATCTGAAACTTCTTCAGGAGTAAATGGATCGTAAATTGCAGTAACGTAATTCACAACATCAGTATCAATGTAGTTTTCCTGTGCTTTACATTTTGCATAAACTTCGTCTACGATATGATATAAGTTTCTTTCTTTTAATAAAGCCAAGGCTGCTCTAAAAGCCACAAGACCTTCCAGTTTTGCCATATCAATTCCGTAACAGTCAGGATAACGAATTTGTGGTGCTGATGAAACGATTACAATACGTTTAGGATTTAAACGATCCATCATTTTAATGATACTCATTTTAAGAGTCGTACCACGTACAATACTATCGTCAATGATAACCAGGTTATCTGTTGGTTTAATTACTCCGTACGTAACGTCGTAAACGTGAGCAACTAAATCATCACGGCTACTGTCCTCAGTAATAAAAGTTCTAAGCTTGGCGTCTTTAATAGCAACTTTCTCTGTACGAATTTTTACTGCCAATAATTCCTGTAATGTTTCGGCAGTAAGTGTATTTCTATTAGCTAAAATATAATTGTTTTTTCTCTGATTTAAGAAATCCTGAGCAGCTTCTACTAAACCATAAAAGGAAGTTTCGGCTGTATTAGGGATATAAGAGAAAACGGTATTGTCTGTATCACTGTCAATTGATTTAAGAACTGCAGGTAAAATTAATTTTCCTAAGTTTTTACGTTCTTGGTATATTTCAGCATCACTTCCTCTTGAGAAATAAATTCTTTCAAAAGAACACGCTTTCTTAACGGTTGGTTCCAAGATTTGCTCCATCGAAACTTTTCCGTTTTTTTTGATAATCAAAGCATTTCCCGGTTCGATTTCCTGAACGCTTTCAAAAGGTACATTAAAGACAGTTTGAATAACAGGTCTTTCAGAAGCGACTACTACAACTTCGTCATCCTGATAGAAATAAGCTGGACGAATTCCTGCAGGATCTCTAAAAACAAATGCATCACCATGACCTAATAATCCTGCCATTGCATAGCCACCATCAAGATTTTTAGCTGAACGTGCTAATATTTTTGCAATATCCAATCGGTCTGCAATTACCGGAGAAGCTTCTCTTTTAGAATAACCCTCTTGTTTGCAGTCTTGATAAAGCTGCATCACTTCTTTGTCTAAGAAGTGACCAATTTTTTCCATAACTGTAACAGTATCTGCCATTTCTTTTGGATGTTGTCCAAGTTCTACTAAATTTTCGAAAAGCTCTTTAACATTTGTCATGTTAAAGTTACCTGCTAAAATTAGATTACGGTGCATCCAGTTACTTTGACGTAAAAATGGATGTACGCTTTCGATGCTGTTCTTTCCGAAAGTTCCGTAACGAACGTGTCCTAAAAATAATTCTCCTATATAAGGAATATTTGCTTTTTGTTTGGCAACATCATTTGCATATTCAGGATGAGAAGTCATCTCTTCGTTGATACGCTCATTGATTTGTTTAAAAACGTCTTGTATGGGTTGTGCGTGATTGG
The DNA here is from genome assembly GCF_006438875.1 of Flavobacterium pectinovorum. GTDB lineage: Bacteria > Bacteroidota > Bacteroidia > Flavobacteriales > Flavobacteriaceae > Flavobacterium > Flavobacterium pectinovorum_A. The sequence goes on along the minus strand of NZ_RCZH01000002.1, from coordinate 241,579 downwards.
AACGAACTCTGCTGATATAACGTTCTCCAGGTTCAACATCTAATTTGATGCTTGCAAAACCTGCTCCGTCTTGCCCACGGTTGTGTTGCTTCTCCATCATCAGGTACATTTTTTGTATCCCGTAAAAAGCAGTTCCGTATTTTTCTTTGTAATATTCAAGCGGTTTAAGAAGTCTAACTAAGGCTATACCACATTCGTGTTTTAAAGCGTCGCTCATTGTGTTTTGTATTTTGTGTTGTTGTTGTAAGTTGTGTGTATTAACGTAATAAAAAAGCCCCGTTATTAGCGAGGCTTTCGGGCATTATATTTCTATGTCAAACTGAGTTAACGACTTAAATTGTTGTAATCGAATCGCTACTTCTGCTTTGCTTAATGTTTCCATCCTTTCAGTTCCAAATTTCTCCACACAAAATGAAGCTAAATTTGAACCGTAAATAATTGCGTTTTTCATGTTGTTAAACGAAATGTTTTCGCTTTGTGCAATGAATCCTGAAAAACCACCTGCAAAAGTATCTCCTGCTCCTGTTGGATCAAAAACATCTTCTAGCGGTAATGCCGGAGCAAAGAAAACCTCTCTATTATGGAATAAAAGTGCTCCGTGTTCTCCTTTTTTGATCACCACATATTTTGGTCCCAATTCCTGGATTTTGTTAGCCGCTTTTACTAATGAATATTCACCTGAAAGTTGTCTTGCTTCTTCGTCATTGATTGTGATCACGTCTACACGTTTAATTACATCAAGTAATTCCGGTAAAGCGCAATCCATCCAAAAGTTCATAGTGTCTAAAACAACTAATTTTGGTTTTTTCTCCATTTGATCCAAAACACTGCTTTGTACTAATGGATGTAAGTTTCCTAACATCACAACATCAGCATCTTTATAGTTTTGAGGTACTTTTGGTTGAAAATCAGCCAAAACGTTTAGTTCCGTTACAAGAGTGTCTCTGGAATTTAGATCGTTGTGGTATAAACCGCTCCAGAAAAAGGTTTTTCCGCCTTTTACAATTTCGATACCAGAAATATCAATATTTTTTGAAGTTAAAAGATCTAAATGTTCTTGTGGAAAATCGTCGCCAACTACAGAAACAATGGCCGATTGTAAGTTAAAAAACGATGCTGATAAACCAATGTACGTTGCAGCACCACCTAATATTTTATCTGTTTTTCCGAAAGGAGTTTCAATCGCGTCGAAAGCAACCGTTCCAACAATCAATAATTTATTCATTTTATGAATTTCGAATTAGGGTGCAAAGATACTTCATAAGTTACAATATTGCAACGGTTTAGGTTCTCAAAATTTTCATAAAAAAATAATATCGTTTTCGGAGCTAAAACTATTGTAAATGAGAGAATTATACTTCAATCTTTTGAAGGATTAAAATATGTTTTTAGGTTTTAAATTGCAAGTTTTATTTTCGAAAAATGCTTTGAAAATTTTATTTGAGTTGTCTAAAAGATGAAGTTTTTCTTTTTCCGCTTAAAACGCCAAGGATCGTAACGTGACTGTTTTTGAGCTTAAATATAATTAGCCAGGTTTTGTAAGTGGCTTCTCTGTAAATTTTCGTTTTAGTTGGAATATTTTCGCATTCAGAATAAATCAAAGGATTGTGAATTATTTTATTCATTGCTTTATTTATACCGGTACCAATTTTAACCGCATTTAAAGGCTGGTGTTTTTCGAACGCAATATAATCCACAATTTCTTCTAAATTTTGAAAATATTTTTCAGATATTTCTAACGTATATTGTTTTGAATTTTCAGCTTTTTCTCTTCCCATTTTTCATTAAATTTTTCTAAAGACATTGTTGGAGATTTTTCAGCAATTTCTATCCATTTTGCAAATTCTTCTGGGGATAAACTACTTTCAATTTGATCGTTTTCATCTTCAAAATCAATAGATACTTTCAATGCTTTTCCAACATAATTTTTTGGAATCTCAAAAGAAAGATTAACAATTTTATCTTTGGGAGTAATGGTTTTTTGTATCATTTTATAAAAATTAAAGGCTTTACAAAATTACAACAAATTGAATTTCAAATTAGTTAAAGTTTTGTTTTTAATTCTACAATTCATACTTCTTATCAAAATAATTCTTCAAAATTCCAATCTGAACCAAAATCATAAAAGGAACTATTAATAGCGCATATAATATATTCTTAGAAATATGAATTCCAGAAAATAGAGCAGAAGCTTTATCTGAATATATTTTGGCTATTTCAAAATTAGAAATATCATTATTTGAATAAACAGAATAAGCAGTCAAAGCAACTAAAGTTATACCAATAAATACCCATGTTGTTTTAGATATTAAAGGTTTGTAAGCTTTGACTTTGCTCTTTTCAAGTTTTAAAACCTGAGACATTATTCTTGAAGTAAAGTCAATAGAAGGTGATTCCAAAGTGTTTTCGGACATCATTTTATCAATAAGATTCTCTATGTTTTTATCGCTCTCTTTCATAACACGCTACTATTTCTGGTTCTAATTGCTTTTTCAAAATTACAGCTAATTTTTGTCGGCTCCTAAATAATTTTACTTTGACATTATTAGCATTAATGCTCATGATTTTTCCGATTTCTTCTAAACTCTGATCTTCAAAATAAAATAAAGTTAGCAGAAAATTCTCTTCACTTGGTAATAAATCCAAACAATTCTGAATCGTTTGCTTTCGTTCTTTTTCTTCCAAGGCACTTAAAGCATTATCCATCGTTTTAATTAAATGTGCCGAAAATTCGTCTATAGATATATTAAGGTCTTCTTTTTTATTTTTCTTCAAAGAATCCAGACACGTATTATAAGCTATCTTATAAATCCAGGTCGAAAATTTAGAATCACCTTTAAACTTACCTAAAGAATTATAAATTTTGATAAAAGTATCTTGGGCAACTTCTTCGGCTTCTTCTCTGTTTTTGATCATTTTTAGAGCCAATGTATAGATCATATTTTTATAACGATCAACCAGCACGGCAAACGCATTGGTTTCTCCCTGCAAAATTTTATCGATATAATGTTGATCAGGTATTGTGCTCATATTATATAGGACGACGCGTTCTATGTTTAGGTTACAAGATTTTGAGAATAAATTCCAAATTTTTCAAATTCCAAATTCCAATATATAATAGGTGTAGATCTTTGTCAAAGTTTTAAACTTTGACAAAGATTAACTTCAATATTTGTCATCTCGACGAAGGAGAGATCACACTAGAAGCTCCGCAAACTAAATCACCAATCGTTGTCGAGTTTCGCGTGTGATCTCTCCTTCGTCGAGATGACAAATATGCCGATGCTAATTTTGTCTTTTTTAAACTTTGTCAGAATTTTAGCTTTTTGAAAAATAATTATAAACTCAAAATTAACTCATAATCAGTAAGTTTTGAAATTTAGAATTTAAAATTTGAAAATTTTTCAATTTTGTTGTAACCTCAATTCAAAAGATGTCGTCCTATGGGTATATCAATCAATTAAAAAAATATAAAATTATGGGACCTGACATTTTAATACCAATAAGCATGTTTCTGATGATTTTCGGAATTGTTTATCTTATTTACTCCACAAGAAACAGAGAGCGTTTGGCACTTATAGAAAAAGGAGTCGATGCGAGTATCTTTTTAAAAGGAAGAACTAATGGAGTTCCTGCCTGGAAAATCCTTATTTTGAATACGGCTTTTCTTTTAATAGGTATTGGACTTGGATTTTTTATTGCTTTATTTCTTACGACTTACACACAAATGAATTCAGATGTTGTGTATCCGGCGACAATCATCACGATGTCAGGAATTGGTTTGCTTGTGGGATTTCACAGAGCAAAAGATTTGGATAAAGAATAAGATCGTTTAAGTTAGTACCATTAACGATTATAACGCGCCGGAAATACTTGTTCCCGGCGCGTTTTTGTTTTATGATTTTGAGCCGATGGTTTCGTAATAAACATCGACAGAAAGATTTTTTTGCATAGCTGCCATAACGGCCAATTCGTCGCAACGCTCATTTTGTGGATGGTTGTTGTGACCTTTGATCCATTTAAAATCGACTTGATGTTTGCGATAAATGATTAAAAAACGTTTCCATAAATCAGGGTTTTTTTTGCCTGTGTATCCTTTTTTCTCCCAGCCAAAAACCCATTTTTTTACAACAGAATCAATTACATATTTAGAATCTGAAACTATTAAAACCTTCATATTCGGTTTTTTTAGTTTTTCAAGACCAACTATTACCGCCAATAATTCCATTCTATTATTAGTCGTAAGACGAAAACCTTCGTAGAATTCTTTTTTATGAGGTGTTCCAACCAATTCCATTACTACACCATAACCTCCATTTCCGGGATTTCCTTTTGCAGCGCCATCAGTATATATATGTACTTCGTGATTCATTTTAGACTTCTTAGATTTTTAGATTATTAGACTTCTTAGATTTTTTTTGGACTTCTTAGATTTTTAGATTCCAGACTTCTTAGATTAAATATTTATAATCTAAGAAGTCTTATGTCTAAGAAGTCTAAAATCTATTATTCTAGTAATCTTGAAATAATTTCCGGAAAATACTTTTGTTCCAGTTCGTGAATCTTTTCGGCCACTGTTTCTGCGGTATCTTCGTCTGTAAGGGTTACGATTTTTTGAAAAATGATTCCGCCTTCATCATAATGTTCATTTACAAAATGAATAGAAATTCCGGTTTCTTTTTCTTTATTATTAACTATAGCTCTGTGTATGTGCATTCCATACATTCCTTTACCTCCGTAATTTGGTAAAAGCGCCGGATGAATGTTGATTATTTTATTAGGATATTTCTCGATTATATTTTCGGGAAATTTCAATAAGAAACCTGCAAGAACTATCAGATCCGGGTCGATTTCTTGTATTTTTTGTAATACATTTCGTTCCAAAAGTTCGGTTTTTGAGAAGATTTCGACTGGAATTTGATGATTTTTTGCTCTTTCGATAACTTTTGCCGAAGCATTATTTGTAAAAACCGAAACGACGCGGGCAATTTTGGTTTTTGCAAAATATTTTATGATGTTTTCAGCATTAGTTCCTGATCCTGAGGCAAAAACAATAATTTTTTTCATAATCAAATTTAGTTTGAGAATGCAAAAAACGGAATAAAAATCGAAAATAAATAGTATTAAAAAGTCTTTCTTGAAATTAATTTTATAAATTAGTGTTACATTTATAAACTAAATAGTTGTTTTAAAATAAAGTTTTTTATTTTTGCCAACAAATTAAATTCTAAAATTAAAGATTATGTCAGACATTGCATCAAGAGTAAAAGCGATTATCGTAGACAAATTAGGTGTTGACGAAAACGAAGTTGTAACAGAAGCAAGCTTCACTAATGATTTAGGAGCTGACTCATTAGACACTGTTGAGCTTATTATGGAATTCGAAAAAGAATTTGATATTCAAATTCCAGACGATCAAGCAGAAAACATTGCTACTGTTGGTCAAGCTATTTCTTATATCGAAGAAGCTAAAAAATAATAATACCGCACCCGATTTCTAAAAATCCCAATTTTTGAAATTCCAAATTCCAAATTGGAATTAGATTTTTGACTTTTGAAATTTTTAAGAATCGGGTGTTATTATTTTTTTTAAAATTTAAATTTCGATTGATTTTCAATCAAAAAGATATATTTATATTGTAATGCCCATGGCTCTTAAGTAAACAATACAGTTAAGAAAGCGTGGGTTTTATTTGTTTAAAGTACAAAATACATATTTATGGCGTTAAAGCGAGTTGTTGTAACAGGATTAGGTGCTCTTACTCCTATCGGGAATAATATCCAGGATTATTGGGAGGCACTTGTGAATGGGGTTAGCGGAGCCGCTCCTATCACGTATTATGATACAGAGAAGCATAAAACGAAATTTGCCTGCGAAGTAAAAAACTTCAATATTGAAGATTACATGGATCGTAAGGAATCTCGTAGATTAGATAAATTCGCTCAATATGCTGTTGCTGCAAGTGATGAAGCTATTAAAGATGCTGGACTTACTAATGATAATATCGACAAAACAAGAGTTGGTGTTATTTGGGGAGCAGGAATTGGTGGTTTAGAAACTTTTCAGGAAGAAGTAATTTATTATGCAAAAGGGGATGGAACTCCTAAGTTCAATCCATTTTTTATCCCTAAAATGATTGCCGATATTGCACCAGCACACATTTCGATGCGTAATGGTTATATGGGACCAAATTATACTACTGTTTCTGCATGTGCATCTTCTGCAAATGCATTAATTGATGCTTTCAACTACATTCGTTTAGGAATGTGTGATGTTATTGTATCAGGTGGTTCAGAAGCTGCTATTACCATTGCTGGTATGGGAGGTTTTAACTCAATGCATGCTTTATCAACAAGAAACGAAAGTCCGGAAACGGCTTCAAGACCTTTTGACGCTACCAGAGACGGTTTCGTTTTAGGAGAAGGAGCAGGAGCTTTGGTTCTTGAAGAATACGAACATGCAAAAGCAAGAGGAGCAAAAATTTATTGCGAAGTTGGTGGAGGCGGAATGTCATCTGATGCTTACCATTTAACTGCACCACATCCGGAAGGAATTGGTGTTATTGCAGTAATGAAAAATACATTAAGAGATGCTGGAATGACTCCTGAAGATGTTGATCATATCAATACTCACGGAACTTCTACTCCGTTAGGAGATGTTGCCGAATTAAAAGCGATTAGTGCTGTTTTTGGTGAGCATGCAAAAAATATCAATATAAACTCTACAAAATCAATGACAGGACACTTACTTGGTGCTGCCGGAGCTATTGAGGCAATTGCTTCAATTTTAGCAATGCAACACAGTCTTGTTCCTCCAACTATTAATCATACAGTAGTTGACGAGAACATTGATCCGTCATTGAATCTTACCTTAAACAAACCTCAAAAAAGAGAAGTAAATGTTGCTATGAGTAACACTTTTGGTTTTGGTGGACACAATGCATGTGTATTGTTTAAAAAATTAGTTGACTAATTTCTGTATATGAATTTTATCAAAAAAATATTTTCTAAATCCCGTTCTCTAGAAGACGGGATTTTTTTTGACACTATTCAGAAAATCCTTGGTTTTCAGCCTGCTAATATCGATTTTTATAAGAAAGCTTTTACGCATCGATCTTCAAATAAATTAGACGAATCAGGACATCCAATAAATTACGAACGATTGGAATTTTTAGGAGACGCTATGTTAAGTGCTGTAATAGCAGCACATCTTTTTAACAAAGCACCAAATGGCGACGAAGGTTACTTGACTAAAATGCGATCTAAGATTGTGAGTCGCGAACATTTGAATGAATTAGGTAAAGATTTAAATCTGGTTCGGTTTGTAGAAAGCAAAGTGCCAATTCAGCATTTTGGAGAAAATATTCATGGTAATATTTTCGAGTCACTAATAGGAGCAATTTATTTAGACCGAGGATACTCATTTTGCGAAAAGTTTATTCAAAAAAGAGTTGTTACACCTTACGTTGATATTGCACGCCTGGAAGGAAAAGTAATTAGTTATAAAAGTTTAGTTATCGAATGGTGTCAGAAAGAGAAGAGAATCTTTCATTATGATATTTTTGAAGATAATGGTATAGATGGCCAACGCTTATTTGGCGTTAAATTAAGTATAGACGATAAAGTAATCGCAAGAGCGCGTGCAACTTCAAAAAAGAAGGCAGAAGAAAAAGCATCACAAAGAGCTTATTTTGCATTTCAGGAAAAAATAGATAAGAAATAACGACAAATTTATCGTAACTTTCTTAAAGCTATAACGTTTTCGTTTATAAATTAACAAAAACATACACATCAGAACTATTGAAGCTTCGATAGAAATGGTATATTTACACCTTGATTTTTCATGATATGGCTATTCATAGATTGGATTTAGACGAATTTGACGAAATTGATTATTATTTAATGGCAATTCATACTTCCTTAGAAGATTATAGATTGGCTTATTTTATCAATAAAAACCTTCCGATAAACTTAAGTAAGAGCAAAAACGAGATCCATGCTCAAACTAAAGAAGGCGAGGCAAATTTTTCGAGATTTTATTATTATGATTCTGAGAAGGCTATTTCATGGAATTTAATTCAGAATAAAAATGAAATCATTTCTGTGAGTAAGAATGATCTTCAAGATTTGTTTTCCAATGAGACAAGTGAGGTCTCCACAACAATTCATTTACTTCCTGAATTCAAAAAAGTAGATTTTTTCCTGAAAATAGAAAATAGTGAAGAGACTATTGATTTTTCAGAAATTCAACAACAATTAAATACCATCGAAAGTATTGCAGCAATTTATGTTGTAGATACTAACAAAATAAAATCAAAAAACAATCTAATTTTTTAAAAAAAATGTTAACAAACAAGAAAACCAAAATTGTTGCTACACTTGGGCCTGCATGTAGTACGAGAGAGATTATCAAGGATATGATCGATGCAGGTGTTAATGTGTTTAGAATCAATTTTTCGCATGCAGATTACGAAGGTGTAAAGGATAAAATTAATATTATTAGAGGTCTAAACGAAGAGTTTGGTTACACAACTGCAATCCTTGGAGATTTGCAGGGACCAAAACTTAGAGTGGGTGTAATGGAAGAAGGAACGGTAGTAAATGATGGTGATATAATTACTTTTACAACTGCTGAAGATATTATAGGAACAGCTCAAAAAGTGTTCATGAAATATCAAAATTTCCCAAATGATGTTAACGCAGGAGAGCGTATTTTGCTTGATGACGGTAAATTGATTTTCGAAATTATTTCTACAGATAAAAAAACAGAGGTTGTTGCTAAAGTAATTCAGGGTGGAGAATTAAAATCTAAAAAAGGGGTTAATCTTCCAAATACTAAAATTTCTTTACCGGCTTTAACTGAAAAAGATATTGCTGATGCAATTTTTGCTATTGAGCAAAAAGTAGATTGGATCGCACTTTCGTTTGTAAAAACACCACGCGATTTACAAGATTTACAAGAATTGATCGCTAAGCATTCAGAATATAAAATTCCGATTATTGCTAAAATTGAAATGCCGGAAGCTCTTGAGAATATAGATAAAATTATAGCATATTGTGACGGTCTAATGGTAGCACGTGGAGATTTAGGAGTTGAACTTCCTGCACACGAAGTACCATTGGTACAAAAAGATTTGATCCGTAGAGCAAAAACGGCTAGAATTCCGGTTATCGTTGCTACACAAATGATGGAGACAATGATTACAAGTCTGACTCCAACAAGAGCTGAAGTAAATGACGTTGCAAACTCTGTAATGGATGGAGCTGATGCTGTAATGTTGTCTGGAGAAACTGCTACTGGAAATTATCCGGTACAAGTAATTCAAAAAATGACACAAATTTGTGAGGCTGTTGAGGATTCTGAATTAATTCATGTTCCACAAAACACGCCACAAATCAAAACAAAACGTTTTATCACTAAAACAGTTTGTCACCAAGCGGCTTTATTAGCTAATGAAATTAAAGCAAAAGCAATTTGTACTTTAACAAATAGTGGTTATACAGCTTTCCAAATTTCTGCATGGAGACCATCTGCACATATTTTGGTATTTACATCAAACAAAAGAATATTGACACAATTGAATTTGTTATGGGGAGTAAAATCATACTTCTATGATAAAGACGAAAGTACAGATGATACTGTAACTGATGTTAATGAAATTGCAAGAGAAAAAGGATTTGTTGTAAAAGGAGATTATTTAATCAACCTTGCAGCGATGCCAATTAAAGATAAAGGAATGGTTAATACCATGAGAGTTTCTGAAATAGAATAGTTTTCTTTTTTAAAGATTACCCTAAAGCCATTCGATACGTCGAATGGCTTTTTTTATGCTCAATTTTGACATTTGAGGGAAAATGTAATTACTTTTTCTACAAATATTTATACTGAATCAAGGCGTATAAGCAAGTATTTTTGAGGCTAATTTTAGCTAAAAACCCTTAGTTTTTTTTCAAAAAGAACCAAATTAAATGTAAAATCATTTTTTTGGCAAAATGCTGCTCGCTTTTTAATAGCTTTTCCTAAAAAATAGATTAATAATTTAAAGTTTTATCCTTCGAACTTTATTTTTTCTCTTACAAAACGCAAAATCTAACTTCCTAATTAAATGATTTTTGAGTGTTTCATTTTATAAAATGAAACATCATGGAGCAAAAAAAAATATTTTTAACGTTTCATTTTATAAAATGAAACAATGTCAAGCCCTATAAATACGATTGTTAACTTTTTTATTAGCTAATTTTGAGAAACTTAAAAAAAAGTTAAGAAAATTCCTGTTTCAAATTCCCTACAATTAATGATGTTTAAAATTTGAAACATTCCATTAAAATTTGAAATAAATTTTCCTTTTCTAAAAATTAAAAAGCCTTTTATAGGTATATGAATCCAATAACAAAAAAGAATTATTAACAAATTTTATCATCATGAAACAAATCAGATTTAAATGTGGATTTAAGAATGCGATAATACTATTTGCATTAGCGGGTCTTTCCAGTACACAAATGGATGCCCAAAACGCAAAAAAACCCAATATTTTAATTATTTGGGGAGATGATATTGGTATAAGCAATATTAGTGCGTATAGCGATGGATTAATGGGGTACACAACTCCCAATATTGATAGACTTGCGAACGAAGGAGAGCGTTTTTTACATTATTATGGAGAACAAAGCTGTACAGCAGGACGTGCTGCATTACTTACAGGACAACACGGTCTTCGTACTGGTTTGACTAAAGTAGGATATCCGGGTGCACCAATGGGTATGAGTCAATTAGACCCATCTATTGGAGGTATTATGAAAAATTTAGGTTATGCTACAGGTCAGTTTGGTAAAAACCACGTTGGTGACCGTAACGAGAACCTTCCAACAGTAAATGGTTTTGATGAATTTTTTGGAAATCTATATCACTTAAATGCCGAAGAAGAGCCAGAATTGCCGGATTATCCTAAAGATCCTGCATATTTAGCAAAATTTGGACCAAGAGGAGTTTTAAAATGTAAAGCCACAGACAAGGATGATGCAACAGTAGATCCTCGTTTTGGAAAAATTGGAAAACAAACAGTTGAAGATACAGGTCCTCTTACCAAAAAAAGAATGGAAACTATAGATGATGAAACATCTGCTGCTGCCATCGATTATATGAAAAGACAAAATTCTGCAGGAAAACCATTTTTTGTATGGTTCAATGCAACCCGTATGCATTTACGTACACATGTCAGACCAGAACACAGAGGTAAATATACACATGGGGATAGTGAATATATTGACGGTATGATCGAACACGATGCTACTGTTGGTGAAATCTTAAAATCATTGGACGATATGGGAATTGCCGATAATACTATCGTAGTATATTCTTCTGATAATGGTCCACACATGAACAGCTGGCCTGATGGAGCAATGACACCTTTCCGTTCTGAGAAAGATACCAACTGGGAAGGAGCTTTCCGTGTACCTTGTATCATACGTTGGCCAGGAGTTGTTAAACCGGGAACCGTTACAAATGAGATGATGTCTCATAATGACTGGATGCCAACATTAGCATCAATTGCAGGTGAGCCGGATTTGACTAAAAAATTATTGACAGGTTATAAAGCAAACGGTATTAACTATAAAGTACATCTGGATGGTTATGATCAATCAGCATTTTTAAGAGGGACTACTCCAAAAAGCGCCAGAACTGAATTTTATTATTCTGATGATGATGGATTGCTTGTAGGAATGCGTGATGGAGATTATAAATATGTATATGCTGAGCAGCGTCGTGAAGGAACTTTGGCTGTTTGGGCAGAACCTTTTACAAAATTAAGATTGCAAAAAATATTCAATTTGATGCAAGATCCATTTGAAAGAGCTGATATTACTTCTAATACTTATTATGACTGGCAGCTTAATCATATTCCGTTAATCTATGGAAATACGGATAAAGTGGTAAAATTTGCCATGACTTTCTTAGATTATCCACCACGTTCTATTCCGCCAAGTTTCTCTGCGTACACAATCATGCAAGAGGTACTGGATGATATAAAACTTAAAAAAGCAATTAAAGGAGCATCAGAGCCTTCTAAGAAAAAATAAAAATATAATTTATTAATAAAAGATAGCTTGAGTTACCCCGTAACTCAAGCTTTTCAATAATTTAAAAAATCAATATCATGTATAAGAAAATATATATATTGCCCTTATTTTTATTTTTGCTGGTTTCGTTTAATAAAGCTGATAGCACTACAACTACACGTACTTCAGACCCTATAAATTTTGTAAAAACCTCAGATCCGCTGCCAAGTTGGAATGATGGTGATTTGAAAAAAGCAATTATTGCTTATGTAACTAAAGTAACCAAAAAAGGAGGCCCGGATTTTATTCCGGTTGAAGACAGAATTGCCACTTTTGATAACGACGGAACACTTTGGGCTGAGAAACCTTATGTTCAGGAATTATTTGCTTTTTACAGAGTAAAGAAAATGGTTGAAGCTAAACCAGAATTAGCTCAAAAGCAACCTTTTAAGGCTGTTGTCGAAAAAGACAAAACTTATTTTGAAACAGGAGGAGAGAAAGCTCTTATAGAATTGGTTGCGGCAACCCATACCGGTATGACCGAAGATGAGTTCGAAGCCGACGCGAAAGAATTTTTTACAGGAGCTAAATATCCGGGAAAAAATGTTCCGATAAAACAAATCAGATACCAGCCACAGTTAGAATTATTGAACTATTTACGTGCAAACGGATTCAAAACATTTATTGTAACCGGAGGAACAATCGAATTAGTTCGTGCCGTATCAGCTGATTTTTATGGTATTCCAAAAGATCAGGTTGTAGGAACTTCTTTTAAATACAAATTTGATGATGCTACAAATAGTATTCAAAGAGAACCTGCTTTGGATCTTTTAAATGATAAGGAAGGAAAACCTGTGGGTATACAATTGCACATTGGTCAACGTCCTGTTTTTGCCTGTGGAAACGAAGGTGGAGCTGGCGATCTTGCCATGCTAAGATATTCTCAGGGAAGTAAATATCCTTCATTTCAAATGATTGTCAACCACGATGATGCTGCCAGAGAATACAGTTATCAGGAAAAAGATAATTTATCCTTAAATACTGCTGCTAAATATAATTATCATGTAATTAGTATTAAAGACGATTGGAAAAAAATATTCCCGGACAAATAATCTGATTCGAATAAAAGCTTAAAATGAAACAGTTTTTGAAAGCTGTTTCATTTTAATTTTTGAAGCGATTACAAATTTTTAAATCAAACGATTATGAAACTTACAAGGTCTTCTACTGCTATCAAGTTATTTTTTAATACAGCTTTTTTTCTTTTATATTTTGTGGCTTCTGCACAAGAAGACTCAAAAGCAGGCGCGAGTGCTCAGGAATTGGCAGATAAACTGGCAAACCCGGTGGCCAGCCTTATAAGTGTGCCTTTACAAAATAATCTTAGTTATGGTATTGGTCCTTACAACGGATCAAAGTATACGATAAATATACAGCCTGTAGTTCCGTTTAAATTAAGTGATAATCTAAATTTAATAACGCGTTACATCCTTCCGGTTGTAGATCAAAGAGATATTACGGGCGAAAACACGCATCAATTTGGACTAAGCGACGCTACTGTAACTGCTTTTTTTGCACCTAAAACAAAGGGAATTATTTTCGGATTCGGACCTGCTTTTTTGGTACCAACTGCTACAGATAAATTTTTAGGGACAGAAAAATTTGGAGTAGGACCAAGTGTGTTGGTCATGCATCAGGGCAAAGGACTTTCTCTGGGTTTCTTAGCCAACCAAATATGGTCTGTCGCCGGAAATGAAAATCGTTCTGATTTTAATAGTTTTTATACACAAATCTTTCTTTCGCACAGTTACAAAAGCGGAGCCAGTTTAGGGGTAAATGCTGAAATAACTCAAAATTGGGAAGCAAATACAACTTTGATTTCCTTAAATCCTTCAATAGGAGCGGTTACGAAATTAGGAGATCAAGTGGTTCAATTTGCTGTGATGCCTCTAATACCTATCGTAGGGCCTCATGAAATTAAACCTGACTGGGGATTAAGAGCTGTGGTTGCTTTTGTATTTCCAGGTTCGTAAAAAATAACATTTTCAATTTTTAAAACGACTTCCATGAAAAAATCACTACTTATAATAGTTGCCTTGTTTCTGTTTGTTAGTTGTAAAAAAGAAGCAACAACTCAGGACGCAACAACCGCAACTTCTGAGACAAATGCAGTTCCAACAGATCAGGATATTGTAGATGCCTATATTTATTTATACGCAAGATATTTTGTAATTCAACAAGAAAATTATGATATCAATGTAGAAAAGGCAGGATACAATAAAATCAAATACAATCCGCTTGGTTCAGCTCAATTTGTAAATCCAAATTTAGATGTGGCATATCTGGAAGCATGGATTGCTGTAGATGCAGCTCATGCAGTAATTTTAAATGTTCCTAAAATTGAAGGACGTTATTACACCGCACAAATATTAGACGGTTGGGGAGAAGTAATTGTTAATATCAATGAACGTAATTTTCCTAAAACACCTTATGGAAAATTTGCCTTGGTCTTAAAAGGAAGCAATCCAACTATTCCTGCCGGAGCTGTAAAAATCGAGCTACCATCAGAAAAAGTAAAAATGCTGGCTCGTGTAGAGTTGAAAGGAACTCCTGCTATAGCACAAAAACTTCAAAAGCAATTTACGTTTGATGTTCCTGACGGAATCAAAGTGGCACCACCAATTACTATTCCTGATTTTACTCCAAAAAAACCAATTGACGGAGTAATATTCGATAACGCGCAAGAAGTAATCTCTTCTTATCCGGATGTAATGCCAAAAGCAAAAGAATATCAGGCAAAAGTTGCTGCTGTTGCGGCTTATCGCAATACAGATGATAAAGCTAAAGCACGCGTTGATGAAATTGTAAAAACCAAAGCGATTCCAACCTTTTTATCTGGTGCAAAAGGTTTTGGAACTCAAAAAGGAGGATGGTCAGTATCATATGCTGCAGGTAATTTTGGGAACGACATATTAGCTCGCGATATTATTAATTATGGTGGTTTATGGGCTAACAGAGTAGAAGAAGCAATTTATTTTGTTGGACTTATGGATACTAATAAGCAATTATTGAGTGGAGATAAAGTTTATGAAATTAAATTTCCAAAAGAAGCGCTTCCGGATTTAATGGTCAATGCATTTTGGTCTGTGACCTTGTACAGTGTTCCTGATTACAGAGTGGTTGACAATAAATTAAAAAGATTTAATCTGAATAATGTCTCGGGTTTAAAGAAAAATCCTGACGGGTCTTTAAGTATATGGCTTGCTTCATCACTGCCTAAAGGCGCCATAGAAAGTAACTGGTTGCCAACACCAGCAGGAAAAGGTTTTGCTTTGACAATGCGAATGTATGTTTCTAAAAAAGGAGTTCTTGACGGACAATGGTTTCCGGCTCCAATTGAAGAAAAGAAATGATTGCCTGTAATTTCCAAAAATAAATTTTATGAAAAATAAATCGCTTATTCTTTTAGTTTCAGCTGCTATAATTTTAGTTGTTGGATGTGAAAAAAAGACAACAATAAACGAAACTGCAGCTGTGTCTTCTGCAGGATCAGAAGTGAAAATGGATGGTGAACTGCCTTCAAAAGAATCTATTCCTGCTTTATTTGACGAAATGGATTTTCAACAAGCAACCCAATGTTATTTATGGGGATTGCCAATTGTGGCTTTCGCCGAATGGCAGCAAATTCATTATAAAACTTTTAATGCATCAAGTAATGATTTGGTTTTTTATAATTCTTATAACGATCGTTTAGGGATTTTGACAGGAAATGCCACAACTCCCTATATTATGTCGTTTATAGACCTGAAAGCAAATGGACCAACGGTTATCGAAATGCCTGCAGGTCACACTGCCGGCGGATTAGGAGATTTTTGGCAACGTGAGCAGGCGGTAATTGGAGAAATGGGACCGGATAAAGGAAAAGGTGGGAAATATCTATTGGTACCGCCAACAATGAAAGACTTTAAACCTGCAGGTTATTATATAGTTCCTTGTGCAACGGTAAATATGTTTTTTGGTTTTAGAGCATTAGATCCGGATCCAAAAGTGACAGAAACTTTGGTAAAACAAGTTAAAATTTATCCGTATGATAAACGAGCCAATCCAACACCAACAAAAGTGGTTAGCCCACCGGCAGGAAAAAAATGGTACGGAATTCAACCAACCGGAATTGCCTATTGGGAACGTCTTCATGCTATTTTGCAAGATGAACCAGTTGAAGAACGCGATCGTTTTTTTATGGCTTGGCTTAGAAATTTAGGAATCGAAAAAGGAAAACCTTTTGCTCCGGACGAACATCAGAAGAAAATTTTGATTGCTGCTGCTGCAAAAGGACAACAAATGGCAATGGCAAATTCGTTCAACAAACGATTTGCAGATGTAAAACACTGGCCGGATAAAAAATGGGATTATGTAATGATTATCAAAGACCCATCGCAACATGCTGATAATTATGATGAGTTCTTCGAAAGAACATCGTATTTCTATGAAGCCGTTACGTATTCAAAAGCTATGATTACCAAAACACCAAATGTAGGTCAGGCGTATTTAGGGTCTTATTTTGATAATAACGGAAACTGGCTGGACGGTGCTAAAAACTACACTTTGAATATTCCTGCAAATCCACCGGCAGTTAATTTTTGGTCGATTACGATTTACGATTCAGCAACACGTTGTTTGATCGATAATGATCAAAAAAATGCCGATTTATCTTCTCGTAAGGATTTAATAAAAAATACAGATGGATCAATCGATTTGTATTTTGGACCAAAAGCACCAGCCGGAAAAGAGAAAAATTGGGTACAGACCATTCCGGGAAAACACTGGTTTACTTATATGCGTTTCTACGGACCAACTGCCGCTTACTTTGATAAAAGCTGGAAAATGGATGATATTAAAGAAGTGAAATAAAGATTTTCTTAATTTTAAACATCATTAAAAATGAAAAAAGCACTCTTAATAATATTAGTTTTTATTGCTGTTTTTTCTTGTAAAAAGAAAGAAACCGAAAGTGCAGAAACAGTTTCAGGAGAAATGCCAGCAGTAGCAATCACAAAATCTGCTGATTCTGCGAGAGAAATTGCTAAGGAAGCCTGGACATATGCTTTTTCTATGGCAATGAATTATAGAACGATGCATTTGTATGCATTAGATAAAACTTATCCGGATTATGCAGGAGGTTTTAATAAATTCAAACACTACGATAAAATTTTTACAGCAAAAGATACTGCAGTAGTAACACCAAATAATGACACTCCTTATTCCTGGGCAATTTTAAATCTTACAGATGAACCAGTAGTTTTAGAAGTTCCGGAGGTAAAAGACAGATATTATTCTTTTCAGTTTGTTGATTTGTACACCTTCAATTTTGCGTATGTAGGCAGTCGTGCTACTGGAGATAAAGCGGGTAAATACCTCATTGCTGGTCCGGATTGGAAAGGCGAAAAACCGGATGGGATTGATAAAGTAATTCAGTCAGAAACGAACCTGGTTACTTTATTAGGAAGGACAGAATTGAAAATGGCAGCGGGAGATGTTGAGAATGTAAAAAAATTACAGGCACAATATAAATTGACTCCGTTACATGAATTTATAAAAGAAGCTATTCCTGCGAAAAAGGAATTTGCTTTGCCACTTCCTGAATTTAAAGAGGCAGATTTGGTTTCAGCTTCCTTCATTGGACTAACGAATAGCTTATTGCAATACACATCTGTAAATCCTGTAGAAACCGAATTGAGAGCAAAATTTGCCAGAATAGGAATTGTACCGGGTAAAAAATTTGATCCAAAAGAATATACTCCTGAAGTATTAAAAGCAATTACCGAAGGCGCTCAATTAGCCGGAAAAGAATTAAAAGAAGGAACTGATAAATTAGCCAATGCGACAGATTTATTTGGAACTCGCGAAATGATTAATGGCGATTATTCGAAAAGAGCTTTGGGTGCAGCGGCAGGTTTGTACGGAAACACAAAAGAAGAAGCCGTTTATATTGGGACGAGATCTGATAAAGCCAATAAATTTTTATCAGGAAAAAACAAGTATGTAATTCGATTCCCGAAAGGACAAACACCACCTGACAAATACTTTTGGAGTATTACTTTATACGAATTACCAAGTCGGTTTTTAGTTCCAAATGCTATAAATCGGTATTCTATTGGAGACCGAACTACAGGTTTAAAATACGAGCCAAATGGAGATCTGGTGATTTATATTCAGCGCGAAGCTCCAAAAGGAAAAGAATCAAACTGGTTACCGGCTCCTAAAGATGCTTTTTATTATTTGATTAGAATCTATGGTCCGGAGGAATCTATTTTAAACGGAACATGGAAAGCTCCGCAGCCGGAACAAGTAAAATGATGGTATAAACGAGACAATTTAAAAGATGTATTATGGCAGAAAAATTCACAGATGATAACGAGAATTTACTTGATCCTGCAACATCAAAAGCGGCACGTTTTGATACAGGTGTAGCTATTAGAAAAATTGTGCCTCGTTCAACACATCAGGAATGGACGCCACCTGAAAATCGTGAAGATCCGGTCGAAATTCTAATCAAAACAAGTATTGGAAGAATCGAAAATTTATTGCCTATTCGCTATAGCCGAATGATGGAATCTCCTTTTGCATTTTACAGAGGAGCTGCCGCAATTATGGCCGCCGATCTTGCAAATACACCAAACACAGGAATAGATCTTCAGCTTTGTGGAGATTGTCATTTAATGAACTTTGGAGGATTTGCAACTCCGGAACGTAAATTAGTTTTTGATATTAACGATTTTGATGAAACACATCCTGGACCTTGGGAATGGGACGTGAAAAGACTTGCAGCCAGTTTTGTGATTGCCGGAAGATGGAGAAAATTCACCAATAAAGTTTGTAAAGAATTTGCCTGGAATGTTGCTGATAGTTACAAAAGGCATATGTTGGAATATAGCAAATTATCGGCATTGCAAATTTGGTATGCTGATATTGACCTTGCCGAATTGATTGAAAGAGGAGATGACGAAGAGATAAAATCGTTCCAACAAAAACGAGTAAAAAAAGCAGCAGAATATACAGCACACGAGAAAGAATTTGCAAAAATGACCTATCAGGAAGGTTCGCGAGCAAGAATAAAAGATGATCCACCTTTGATTTATCATCCAACAGGAGAAGACGGAAAAAGGATTTTAAGAGAAGCAGGAATAATCCACACAAGATATCTTGAAACATTGTCAGATGAAAAAAAAGTCCTGTTAAGCAGATACAGTCTTCATGATTTAGCAATAAAAGTTGTAGGCGTAGGAAGTGTTGGTACGCTTTGCGGAATCAGCTTATTAATGTCGGCAACAGGAGAACCTATTTTTTTACAATTTAAAGAAGCAAGACAGAGTGTTCTAGAACCTAATGTAAAAGCCAAAGGAAAATACAGCCATCAGGGCGAACGAATTGTTAGAGGACAAAAGTTGATGCAATCAGCGTCAGATATGTTTTTAGGATGGACAAACGATGATCAGGGTAAGTTTTTTTATATCCGTCAGCTCCGGGATGCCAAGGTAAAACCTGTCCTTGAAATAATGAAAGCCAAAAACATGGCAGATTATGCAAAAGCCTGTGGATGGGCACTTGCAAGAGCACATGCCCGTACGGGTGATCCTTCGGTGTTATCTGGTTATATGGGAAAAAGTAATGAATTTGCTAATGCAATTTCGAGATTTTCTATTTCGTATGCCAGCCAAAATGATTCCGATTATAATAGAATGTTAGAAGCAATAAAAGAGGGAAGATTACCTATTTCGACAGAAGTCTAACCTTTCATTAATTAATAAAAATAGAATATATGAGTAAAAAGTTTTTGTTTTTGATGGGCTTTGTGATAATGGCAGTCACAACAAATAGCCAAACACAGCGTATCGATTCGACGGCTGTTTTTCTGTTACATCGCACTGGAGAAACCTTGCAGGATATTAAATCTTGTGGTTTTACAGCAGTGACAACTTATGATATTCCAAATGAAAGTTTAGGACTCATAAAACATGCGATAACAGATAAAGTCGCTATTAAGTTTCCGGATAAAATGAAGGTTACTTCTACAGGTGACAAAGGGAATCGAGGTTTGTGGTATAACGGAAAAAAATTAAATTACTATTCGTTTGATAATAATACGTATGGTTTTACAGCCGCGCCGGGATCTGTAATTGAAACGATCGATGAGGTTAGTAAAAAATTCGGGATTGAATTTCCGGGAGCTGATTTTTTCTATCCTACTTTTCTGGAGGATCTTCTCTCAGAAAAAGGCAGTTTAATATTCTTGGGAAAAACGATAGTCGATGGACGTGAGTGTTTTCATATTGCGGGAAGTGATAAAACAAAAAGTTTTCAGTTTTGGATAGGAAGTGATGATTTGTTTCTACCCGTAAAAATGGTAATCATCTATACTTCAGATAAAGACAAGCCACAATATGAAGCTCTTTATAAAGATTGGACCATAAATACTGATTATCCGGATTCAATGTTTGAATTTACGACGCCGCCAAAAGCTACGAAAGTGAAGTTAGCGCCTAGAGAAAACACCAAATAATCCTAATAAACTCCATAGTTATGAAATCATATCCAGCTAAAAATAAAATCTCAATCATAATTATTGCATTTTTTGCATTATTACTTATGATTCCGGAAGAGGCAGCAGCACAGCGTTTTGGTCATTTTGCACCACGTCCTATGCCAATACGCCCTATGCCGGCACCACGCCCATTACCACCGCCACGTCCTTTGCCACCGCCGGGACCAAGACCAATTCCACCACATCCTTATCCATATGTAAGACCATATCCGGTACCATTTCATCCTTATCCGGTGCCATTTCCATATGCATATCATCCGTTCGTACCTTATGTTTGGGGACCAACATGGTATCCTGTAGGTTTCTTTCTGGCAACACTAACTACTGCAGCTATCGTTATATCAGTAGAAAACACGAATTACAATTATGATGATGGCGTGTATTATGTTAAAGAATCCAGCGGATATAAAGTTGTACCTGCGCCACTTGGAGCAACAATATCAAGTTTGCCAAGCGGATATAGTACAATTACTGTTTCGGGAACGGAATATTATTATTACGGAGGAACTTATTATGCTAAAGATACCAGTAAATATAAAGTAGTAAATGCACCTGTTGGAGCAGTTGTAACACATCTTCCGGAAGGAGCTGAAGAAAAAACCATAGACGATCAAAAATACATGATTTATAACAATGTCTACTATCAGCCAATTTCTAAAGACGGACAAGATAGTTATGTTGTTGTTCAGGGAAAATAAATTTCAAAAACGGACTCAGAATGGTTTGTATTCACCAAAAGAAACGATTTTGACAATAAGTAAGAATTTTATCCACTTTACAATGTTAATTAAATAAAATAATATATCTTTGAGTGTGCGGTAAGGTATTGTAATATAAGGCATTGCAATAAATTAACAGTTGTTTAATGTTATTTACTATTCTGATAACACACATTCAAGATTTTAATGATTTCAAGTTAAACAAATTTAATTATTAATTTAAATACCACAAAATGAACATTAAAAGAAAGAATCTTCGTATTATCCCATTATTAATTTTGGGTTTATTTTATAGCTGTTCTCCAACTGTAAAAGTGACAACTGACTACGATCATGCTGCAAATTTTAGCGAATATAAAACTTTTGCGGTTTATGATTTAAAAGCGCAGGAAGGTCAGGTTAATCAACTAAATGTCGATCGCGTAACAAAAGCAATACGAAATGAAATGATTGCCAAAGGATTTACAGAATCAAGTAATCCGGATCTAAAAGTAAATGCAGTATCTATCTTAAAAAATAAAACACAAGTATCTGCAAACACTGATTTTTACGGATATGGAGGAATGTATCGCCCGTATGGATATTGGGGTGGCGGTGCTATGATGGGTGGTGCAAATACAACCGTTAATACTTATGATTATGTCGATGGATCTCTAATCATTGATATCGTATCTACAAAAACACAAAAACTAATCTGGCAAGGAATCGGGAATGCTCAAATTGACAGCAAACCAGATAATCCGGAAGAGTTTGTTAACAGCTCAATCACTAAAATTTTGGCTGGATTCCCTCCGGGATTGGCAAAAAAATAGCTTATAACTTCTTAATTAACGATGCTATACTTATCAATCCCCCGATAAGTATAGTATTAATGAGTTGGTCATCAATTCTTTTTAAATCTATTTTAAAAAGAGAAAGGAATATTTAAACAAATCAAGCTTAAAACTCATGATCGATATAGTACTTTCACTTTTCTTTTTTATAACGACAATAGTTGGTTTTGCCACATCGTTTATGGTTCTTTTTTCAAAGAAAAATTATTCAAAAAGTTTCTTTCTGGGATTGTTTTTGTTCAGTCTTGCCATTGTGGGTATATATAATTTTTACTTATCGGCGACTGTTTTTAAAAGTTTTCCGGATCTGTTTATGATCACAAAATCTTTTATCTTTTTGGTAGCACCTTCTGCTTTCTTGTATGTTCGAAGCATTTTATTTTCAGACAGAATATTTAGAAAATATGACTGGTTACATTTTTTACCCTTTATGGTATATTTTAGTTTAACCGTATTTGTTTGGGCAGGAAATGCGCTGGGTTTTGAAGAAGTACATTCTGTTTCCGTTAGAATAAGCAGTCCTTTTTCAATGTTAAGTCTGACGGTTTGGCTCTTTTATGCTTTTTGCCAGACGATGATGATTTTAAATTACGATTTAAGAAATTTTAAAGAAGATCATTTTAATAAAATAAAAATTTTAAGTTGGTTACGAGTATATAATTTGGTAGTCTTGTTTTTATTTTCGGCACTTTTTGTGCATTATTTTTTGGTTAATCAAGTAGATAGCATTGATTTCTCCTGTTATGTTTTAATTTCATCTGTACTTGTCTTTACAGTTGGATGGCTTTATTTTAAGCCTCAGCTTTTTTATGATACAGATGAGATAGAAGATAATTATGACTTTGCCGTTGACAATTTGGTAATAGTCAAAACGAGAGAAAGTAAAACAACATTACCAATTATAAAAGAATTAACAACAGAAAAAAAAGAAGAATATCTGGTAAAATTAGAAAGCATTTTTGTTTCAAAAGAGCTCTTTTTGAAAAAAGATTTGGTGATTCGGGATATATCTGATGAAACAGGAATATCAGTACATCATCTTTCCAATTTAATCAATTCAGAATTTAATCTTCATTTTCAGGATTATGTAAACCTAAAAAGAATTGGATATTTTAAAGAAAAGATAAACGATCCTGAATGGAAAGATTTATCACTGGAAGGTATGGCTTGGGGATCCGGATTTAAGTCCAGAACAACCTGTTTTAGAGCCTTTATAAAACATACCGGAAAATCTCCATCTGAATACTTCAAAGTAATTAGAATTAATCCTGAGAAAGCAAACACCTATTATCTTAAACCAACTCCAAACTAAAAAAGAGTTTAAAGCAACGGTATAATCGTATTTATTTTTTAAAATATAAACTATGAAAACAATATTTAATAGTCAAAGACAAACAACAAAATACATACTTGCCTTAACGCTTTTATTGGTTGGTTTGTCTGGTAATGCACAGCTTAAAGGAGGTCATATATTGGGTGCAATGGGATTACAATCCGGAACACAAACTCCCGAAAACACCTTAAGTGTGTATGTACCCGGATATTTTTACAATGCGTCGTCCCTAAGAAATGCCGATGGCGATAAATCAATAGCAAACGTTGATTTGAACATGTTTCTTACTGGTGTTGGAGCCACTTATGTAAGTGATTTTAAAATTTTAGGAGCCAATTATGGAGCCACTGCTTTGTTCACATTTGCCACAAATAGAATTGAAGGAAATTCGCTTGACTCAAAAAGTCCTTTTGCTTTATCTGATACTTATATTGTCCCGGTACAATTGGGATGGCACAATAAAAGAGCTGATTTTATTTTTAGCTATCAAATGTATTTACCAACAGGAAAATATACGCAAGGTGCATCTGACAATAGTGGTTTAGGAATGTTCATGAATGAATTTTCGGCAGGGACAACGGTGTATTTTAACGATAAAAAAACGATTCATTTTTCTGCTTTAGCTTCTTATGAAATAAACGGAAAAAAGAAAGATACAGATATTAAACCAGGAGATCTTTTGAGTATTGAAGGAGGTTTAGGAAAAACATTCTATATGATGGATGCTGCAAAAACGGCTCCAAAAGGAATCCTTAACGCTGGGTTAATTTATTATTTGCAATATAAAGTAACAAACGATCAAATTCCGGTTCCTGTATTTGGTAACATCGAAACGACCAAAGATCGAGTAGGCGGAATAGGAGCCGAGATTAATTACTATCATATTGGCTGTAGTACTTCGGCAGGATTTAGATGGATTGCTGAGGTTGAAGCCGTAAACAGATTTCAGGGAAATACATTTTTCTTAACGTTTGCCCATGTATTTAGTTTTAAGAAAAAATAATTGAAATGCATCCTGAGGCTATTTTTAGTTGATGTCTTTAAGAATACGGTAATTTCTAAAGTTGTTTAAATGGCAAATAAATATTCAGTTTCTACTATGAAAAGCACAACTCACTTGCTTAAAATTGGATTTGTAAATCTTTTTTTCTTTTTATCGTTTACTGCAATTGGACAAAAACAGCATATTAGTTTAAGAGATTCAATAGACGGCGCAATAGATTTAAGCGATTATATTATTTATGCACACGGTTTTATTGTAGTTCCAACAGTAATAACAGAACCGGCTTTAGGTGGAATTGGAGGCGCTGTTATACCTGTTTTTCTTAAAAAGCGTGCGCCGGTTATAGATGAAAACGGTAAAAAAAGATTCATAAATCCTGATATTACAGGAGGTGCAGGAATGTACACCGGAAATAACAGCTGGTTAGTGGGTGCATTTCGTGTGGCAACATTAGTAAAACCAAAAATATTATATCGCGTCATGGCGGGTTATGGCGATTTAAACTTGTCTTTTTATGAAAATTTGCCAAGCGGTAAAGACCAGGAATTTAAACTCAATTTTAGATCTTATTCGTTTTATACACAATGGCTAAAACAGTTTCGAAATGCAAAATGGAGTGCCGGTCCGCAATATCTTTTTTTAAATTCAGATATAAAACTGCCTACTGAAAATCTTCCGTCTTTTATAAAACCAAAAGACATTACAAGTACTGTAAGTCAGCTTGGAGGAGCGATTCAGTTTGATGGCCGGGATAATATTTTTACACCCGATAAAGGAATCCGATTACAATCTGATTTCTTTTGGTCAGATAAAGCGATAGGAAGTGATTATAATTCGTGGAGATTAAATCTATCCGCAATAGGATATCATCCTATAACGCCAAAATTAATCATGGGACTTCGATTTGAAGGCGAACAGGCTTTTGGGAATCCACCATTTTATATGCTGCCGGGAATCAATTTAAGAGGTATTCCGATGGGACGTTATCAGGGAAAAACAAGTTTGGTAACCGAAGTCGAATTTCGATGGGATTTATACCGAAGATGGAGTTTAATGGGATATGCAGGAGGTGCAGATGCATTTAATGACTGGAGTAAGGCATTTGATAAACCATTAGAATACAGTTACGGAACCGGATTTAGGTATTTACTGGCGCGAAAATTCAAACTCCGTATGGGAATCGATGTCGCAAAAGGTCCTGAAGACTGGGCTTATTACGTAGTTTTTGGCAGTAACTGGCTGCGATAATACAATAAATAGTATTAAATATATAAAGAAATTGGTTAGTTAGTTTTTTCTGTATAAAGCCCCAATAGCATTGTTTATAGGGGCTTTATGTGTTTATGGAAGGTTGTTGTTTTAAACATTAAGAAAACATTAACTGTTTTGCCTCACACAAATTATTTATTATTTAATTGTTTTGTAACAAAAAGGAAATTGCAACGACAAATTTATCAAATCATTAAATAATCATTATGTATACATTTTCATTCAAATCAGTACTTGCGGCTTCTGTGTTTTTTGTTGGAGCAACAGGCTGTTTTGCACAAGACATTTTAGTTAACTCACTAAAATTGAATGCAAGCGAAAAAAGTAAAGAAGCTTTTAAATTCACAGAGCAAATCAATCTGGGAACAACTTCTGTAAAAACACAAGGATCTTCTGGAACTTGCTGGAGTTATTCGACAAATTCTTTTTTAGAGTCAGAAATGATTCGTTTAGGAAAACAACCGGTTGAATTATCTCAAATTTATTCAGCAAGAAATGTTTATGTTGAGAAAGGTGTAAATTATGTTCGTATGCACGGTGCAGTTACTCTTGGTGACGGAGGTGCTTTGCACGATGTAATTAATATGTATAAAAAATACGGAACTGTACCAAGAGAAGTTTACACAGGATTAAACTACGGAACAGACAAAAATAAATTTGGAGAAATGTCAGCTCTTATCGAAGCAGTTTTGACAGCTGTTGTAAAAAATCCAAATGGAGAATTGACTCCAAACTGGCAAAAAGCGTATGCTGCAGTTATCGATTCTTATTTAGGAAAAGTGCCTGAAAACTTTACCTACAAAGGAAAAAACTATACACCACAAACTTTTGCAAAAGAAGTAGTAGGAATCAATCCTGATGAGTATGTTGAGATGTCATCGTTTACAACTTCTCCATATTACCAAAAAACAACCATGATGGTGCCGGACAACTGGTCATTTGACCAGGTTTATAATGTAAAAGTAAATGACATGACTGATGTTATTGACAATGCATTGAAAAAAGGATATACTGTAGCGTGGGCAACTGACGTAAGTGAGAAAAGCTTTAGCTGGAAAAACGGAGTAGCATATGTACCAACAAAGAAATTTGATGATATGACTGCCGAAGAAAAAGCAGATATGTTCAACGGACCAAAAGCTGAACCGGAAATTACTCCGGAAATGCGTCAAACAGCGTTTGATAACTACACAACAACAGACGATCACGGAATGCACATTATTGGTCTTGCAAAAGATCAAACCGGAAAAGAATATTACATCGTAAAAAATTCCTGGGGAGAAACAAACGACTACAAAGGTTTCTTGTTTGTAACCAAAAATTTCGTAAAATATAAAACTACTGCCTTAATGGTAAACAAAGGCGGAATCCCAACAGATATCGCTAAGAAGTTAGGAGTTTAATCTTATTCTAGATTTTAAAAATAAATAGAAAAGCGCTGCAATGAGAATTGCGGCGCTTTTTTGGCTTATATACATGTAGTCCAAGATTTGAAATTTATATTTGAATTTTAAATTAATTATTACTTTTCTTTTAAAGAATATGCAAAAAACAAGAAAATTAATAAAAGGGATTAAATTGT
The DNA here is from genome assembly GCF_006438875.1 of Flavobacterium pectinovorum. GTDB lineage: Bacteria > Bacteroidota > Bacteroidia > Flavobacteriales > Flavobacteriaceae > Flavobacterium > Flavobacterium pectinovorum_A. The sequence goes on along the minus strand of NZ_RCZH01000002.1, from coordinate 214,181 downwards.
CGTTTGTCTGTAAAAAATTAAATAAAAAGTTAAAACATCATGCGTAGATATCTTTTTGTTTCTACGATTTATTAACTTTTTAGGTTTACTATGAAAAGATTTTTTCAATTGATTATATTTGTTTTCCTTTTTTAATAATATAATTTAATGGTTGATATAAAACACGGACAATCAAGTAAAGCACCAGCTTCAACAGAAAGACTTGAGGCTTTTTTTAAATCTCAAACTGATTTAGAGGGAAAGCTTTATATTGGTTATCCTATCCTATATACTGGAGGCGAAAGTATTACACTTGATGCACTTTGGATATCAAATGAGTACGGTATTATTGCCTTTGATTTAGTTGAAGGTGCTCAAGTAGAGGACAGGTCAGAATATAGAGATGAGTTGTATTCTAAACTGTATTCTCTTTTACACCAATATAAACAATTAAATAGTGGAAGAAATTTACTTGTGAATATTGAAGTAATTACTTACGCACCTGCTTGTTCAAATGTTGATTTTGAGTTAACAGCAACTGATAATGAAAGTCTTTCGAGAACAATTAAAGAAAGAGATAATTGGGAGAATTCTGAGTTAGTTACTTCGGTAATATCCGTTTTACAATCTATCGTAAAAATTAAGACAAATAGTGATAGAAGATATGTTAAACAGGAAAATTCACGAGGCGCAATTATAAAACTTTTAGAAGAAACTATTGCAAATTTAGATAGTCAACAAGAATCAGCGATTATTGAGTATAAAGGTGGTATACAAAGGATAAGGGGGGTGGCAGGTTCAGGTAAAACCATTGTTTTAGCATTAAAGGCAGCATATTTACATGCGACAAATTCAGAACTTGATATCGTAGTTACGTTTAATACTAGAGCATTGAAAAATCAGTTTATAGATTTAATTGAATTGTTTTGTATTCAAAAGACAGGAAGAAAACCCAATTTTGCTAAAATTAGAATTATGCAAGCTTGGGGAAGTCCAAGTAGTCCAGGGGTGTATTATGAATTTTGTACTACAAATGGAGTGGTTTATCATGATTATAGAAGCACATCCGACAAAGAGCATCCTTTTGATGCAGCTTGCAAGGCGTCTTTTGGCGCTGTAAAACAAAAAAAAAATATAAAAGAACTATATGATGTAATGTTGGTAGATGAAGCTCAAGACTTGTCAGAGAATTTTTTGAATATGGCATACACCATGCTGAGAAAAGACGCTAAGGGAAAGAAGAATCTTATATATGCCTATGATGAGTTACAAAAACTTAGTGTTGGATATAGTTTAAGAAGCCCTAAATCAATGTTTGGTGTTGATGATATGAATGATATAATTCTAAAAAAATGCTATAGAAATTCAAGACCTTTATTGACAACTGCTCACGCATTAGGGTTTGGAATTTATAGAGATAAAGGCTTGGTTCAGTTTTTTGACCAACCAGAATTATGGGAAGATTTAGGATACCATACTCAATCTGGTTCGCTTAAAAAAGGGAAACATGTCGTTTTAAGTAGAAAAGATGAGGCTACCCATAAGTTTATTGAAGAGAGTGTTGCTATTGAAGATTTGATAATCTTTAGTTCTTTTGATAGTAAAAGGAAACAAGCCGAAAGAGTAGCGGAAGATATTATTAAAAACTTAACTAAGGATGAATTATTATATAATGATATAATAGTTATTAATCCAATTGCATTAACGACCAAATCAGAAGTAAGTATTATTAGGGAAATTTTGTTCAAGAAGGGATATAAGAGTCATATTACAGGTGCATCAAATTCTGATATTTTTTTCGAAACAAATTCTATCGCTTTTACAGGTATAAACAGAGCGAAAGGGAATGAAGTTCCTATGGTGTATATTATAAATGCAGATGAATGTTATTCACATCCTATTCTCGTTGATAGAGATTTGCAAAGAAGAAGAAATATTTTATTTACTGCTATGACGAGAAGTAAAGCGTGGGTAAGGGTATATGGCTGTGGTGCTAGAATGGATGCTTTAATTGGAGAATATGAAAAAGTAAAGTCTGAAAGTTTTGTTTTAGATTTTGTTTATCCATCTCAACAAGAAATCGATAATATGAACACAATACGACGTGATATCACAGAGGATGAACTTGTGTCTCATAAAAAAGAAGTTGAACTTTTAGAATTATTGCCAAGTATTTTGCAAAAGATTCAAAATGGGGAAACTAGCATTGATGATTATCCAAGTGATATGCAATCTATATTAAAAATGTTATCTAGTAATCGATGAATAAAACAGCAAAGGAGTATTTTAAATCTGTACATGGAATAACAAAAAAGTTAATTGCAGAAGGTTTTGCTGTCTCATATAACTTTCCATATCAAGCGCACGATTCAGTTAGTTGGTCTGGAAATAAAGACTTAGTTCATGTTTTAAAAGGTCAGCCATATAAGGATGTTTATTATAAATGTCTTGAAGAGGGGCAGTATAACTTTAAGCTCCTTGATCATGCACTTATTCAAATTTATTATAAATTTGAGGGTTCTTCTATTTCGTGTCATCGTCTAGCTTACATGCCTCATCCTGAATTTGAAAATCTTCAACAAAATCCGGAAGATTACGAAGATGTTCATTATGGTAATACACTTTTTAGTGAAATGTCTGACAAAATGATTATAACAACTCCTATGCGATTTGAATATGATATAGATAGTAGAAAACATGTTGAATTTGACCATCCGAAATCCCATTTAACTTTAGGAAATTATAAAAATTGTAGAATTGCAATCAATAAACCGATCTCTCCTAACAAGTTTATATTGTTTATTTTAAGAAGCTTTTATTTTGATAAGTTTAATCAACATTTTAAAAACGAAGATTTTGAATGCAAATTTATTGCTCAAGAAAGTATTTCAGTAAATGAAAAGAAGCACTTTCATTTTAGTCATTAGATTTATAATTATTTTCCTTTCAACAACTTCTCCAAATATTCCACTTTCTCTTTTTCAGCCAAAACCAAACGCTCATAAAGTTCTACAACTTTATCAAGAGGATTAAATGAGCATTGATGATTTACAGTTGGTCCAGCATTAATAACAGAGCCTTCGTAGTTATTTTGAATATTGTTCAAAATAGCTTCTTCGGAGAAATTCTTAATTCCTTCAACAGACACGCCTAAAACTTCAGCAATTGCCTTAAGTTTTTCTTCATCTATCGTTTCGCTGTTTTCAATAGCCGAAATAGCTTGTTGGTTCGTTCCTAAAGCTTGTGCCAAAGCTTCTTGCTTCATATCACGAAGTTCACGAATACGGCTTATTTTTCGCCCGATATGATTTGGTTTTATTACTGTGCTCATGATTCAAAGATATTTAAAATTCTTGAGAAATTAGGGTTATAGTATCATACAGGTTTGCTTCTGTAGGATACATTTTTTGATGTTTGCCGTGTGCAAAACAAAAATACAATTTTTCGTACAGAATAACAATTCAATCTTTTATAGAAAGGTTTAATAATAGTTTTAACTTAAAGAAAACCAGCACTTAAACGACTTTTACAGTCATTCACAGGCATTATAAAGTAAAGAAGAGAACATAAAGTACCTTTAATGTTGCAAACAACTTAATTAAGTCATTATGAAAACTTATACACTACTTTTTATTGAAATTGTATGTGTGTTTTCTTTTAACTGTATTGCTCAGCGTAGCAGCCCCAATCACGCTCCTGCCATTGCAGCAACTGGAAATGCACATTCGCAGTCCGCTAATACCTCAAATGGTGATGATCTTGTTATAGAGTCCTATTGTGTCGAAGAGACTATCAATATGACCTTTGGAAGAAGAGTAACCAAATATGAAGTATCAAAGCTAGACATGGTAAATACCTATGATCTGGGGCCAAATAATACCAGAATAGTAACTCCAATATACAGAAAACCAAAATTAAAAACAGTTGAGGTAGGTTTAAACTCAAAAACATTTGTTGATAGTACAGCCAAAGTTATCAAGCCGGTTAAAGTTGCGGTATTGGCTCCTTCAGAAAAGACAAAATATGTGAGTATTAATGTTGTTAGCGCCTATGAGAAAATTATCGATAAAGGCTATAAATCTGTAGATATGCTCAAAAAAGTTGCAGACAGATCTTACTTCGAGAATGATATGGAGACCGCAGCTAAATATTACGCACAGCTCATGGACGAAACAGGAGATTTAGATTCAATATATTATTATCGATATGCGCAGTCGTTAAAAGTGACAAATCAAACCGAGAAAGCAAATGAGATGATGATATTGTTCGAAAGTAAAAATTCGGCAAATCAATTGGCTAAGAAGTGAGTTTTTAAAATTAAGGCTTTAAAAACAAAAAAGACTATCATGAAAATGATAGTCTTTTTTTAAGCTCCCTCTCTTGGGCTCGAACCAACCCCGATAGCTATCGGGGCTCTGATTAACAGTTTTATTTGTATTTTTCTTTGAGTTTAAAAACTATATCAGGGTACTTAATTAGATTCTCAATATAAATTTTACTTTTCATTTTCTTAATATGTTTTTCAATGTCTAGGCCTTGAGTTTTGGTCTCACATCCTACTTTGAGAAATAATTTCCAATCTTGAGCATTGGCTGTAAATTTGTTCGATTCGGCATTTTTGTGAAATTCCATTCTAGTATCGAAATCGGATGTGAATCCAATGTAATATCGATTAAGTTTAGAGGAGTGAAGAATGTAAACAACGTACATAGATGTTAATTTTTGGGCAAAAAAAAATACCACTTACAATTGTAAGTGGTATTTAATAAGCTCCCTCTCTTGGGCTCGAACCAAGGACCCTCTGATTAACAGTCAGATGCTCTAACCAACTGAGCTAAGAAGGAATCACCTTAAAGGTAAATATGTTTGCTAAAAAAAGTTGCTCCCCCTCTTGGGCTCGAACCAAGGACCCTCTGATTAACAGTCAGATGCTCTAACCAACTGAGCTAAGGAGGAAGTTGTTGCTCTTTTTAGCGAGTGCAAATATAGAGGATTTTTTAGTTTCTCAAAAACATTTTTGCACTTTTTTTAAAATATTTTACTACTTGACAATTGCCTTATAAATATCGTTTCCGTTAGCGAACAAAAGTAACGCTATAAGTAGAACGAAACCAACCATTTGGGCATTTTCAAGGAATTTATCACTAGGTTTTCTTCCACTGATTATTTCGTATAATAAAAACATCACATGACCACCATCAAGAGCCGGAATTGGCAATAAATTCATAACTCCAAGCATAATTGACAATAAAGCAGTGATTGACCAGAAGGTTTCCCAACTCCATGAATTAGGAAAAATGTTAAAAATAGCCGCAAAACCACCAACTTGTTTGTAAGCTTTAGTCTCAGGATTAAAAATCATTTTAAGTTGTTTTCCGTAACCTACTAACTGATCTTTACCTTTTTCTAATCCAACCGGAATTGATTCAATAAAACTGTAGTTTTTAGTGCTGATTTTGTAGTATCCTAGCTTTTCTAATGATTTCATATCTAAACCACCAGCTACTACGCCTAAAGTACCTTTGTCAGAAACCTTAACCGTAATAGGCGTTTCTTTTAAATCACGTAAAACAACAGCAGGAATTGATTTTCCTTTATTATTACTTAAGATTGTTTTTGCTTCGTCAAAATATTTTACTTTTTCTCCGTTAAGGGAAAGAATCAAATCTTTAACTTTTAAATTTTGATTAGGAGATGCATCATCAACTTTTCCAATCGCAAAAGGTACGCGAATAGAAACTAATAAACCTTTTTCTTGTTTTGATAACTGATCAACAAAATCATTAGGTATATTGACCGTTTGTTGTTGACCGTTTCTTTCGATCAAAACTTGCTTAGCCATGATAATATTCATGTTTAAACTATTGTCGTAATTTTCAACTTTTTTTCCGTCGATAGATACAAGTTTATCACCCGTTTTAAAACCAGCTTTAAGCATCGCAGGATTTTCAACAAAGACACCATCTTTCAAATCAGCATTAGCAATGTACGTATCACCATAAGCAAACGCCATACCTATATATATAATAAATGCCAGAATAAAGTTTACCGTAACACCGCCAAGCATGATGATCAAACGTTGCCAGGCTGGTTTAGAACGAAATTCCCACGGTTGTGGAGGCAAAGCCATTTGTTCTTTGTCCATGCTTTCGTCGATCATTCCGGAAATTTTTACATAACCTCCAAGCGGTAACCATCCGATTCCGTATTCTGTTTCGCCAATTTTCTTTTTTAATAGAGAATATTTAACATCAAAAAATAAGTAAAATTTTTCGACTCTGGTTTTAAACAATTTTGCAGGGATAAAATGCCCTAATTCGTGAAGAATAATAAGTAAAGATAAACTCAATAGAAATTGAGAGAGTTTGATAACTATATCCATTTTGTATTTTTAGTTCGTATTTAACGCACAAAAGTAACGTTTCTATTTTAATTTGATAGCGCAATATAATACATAAGGTTTTAAATGTTTGTTAATAATCGTTCTTACTTCTTATCCATTAAAACAGACTTCGTATTTATTATGCAATAGTTAGTAACCAATTTGTTCTTAATGTTACAAAAATGCCTTATTCCAACACTCTTAAAACTTTTTAGAGCTGCTTTTTGCTCGTGTCCTGTATAATTTCAGCTTAAATTAAAAACGAGATTACTCGTAAATAATTAACAGTAATGTTTTTAATTTTTTGCAAATGATGTTGTTGTATTAATTTTTATCTTAAAAGCCATGAATTTTATTAAACAAATTGAAAGAATTAAAAAGATACACAAGTTAATAATTTCTGAAAAGACAGGTACACCAAGTGTTTTTGCAAAAAAGCTGTTCTTAAGCCGAAGTCAGCTTTATAACGAATTAGAAGTAATTAAAGAACTCGACGCACCCTTAAAATACTGTAAAAAGAGGGAAAGCTACTATTATGAAACTTCTTTTGAATTAATATTGAGTTTTTCTCTTACAACTATCAAAGATGATGAATCAAGAGAAATTTTTGGAGGTTCTAACTTCCGTCCAATTTTATTAGACGGAACTCTGGTAAGTTTGCTATAACAAAATAGTTCTCGAGAAAATGATTTGTTGAATTTATTAATTAACATTTTAAAAATTAAAACTATGGAATTAGCAATAGTGAATTTAGAAGATTTTGGTTTAGTAGAATTAAATGCTCAGGAAATCCAGGAAATTGAAGGAGGGATTATACCATTGGTAATTGCAGTTTTCCTATTATGGGGAACACATGCAGCGTATTAATAGCAGGAATTTTCTAGGAGCGAATGTACTATTTAGTGATTCGCTCCTTGTTTTACAGTAAAATATGATACAAATAATTCAAACTTTGTTGCTAATTCGTCTAAGGAAATTTCTTCCTCCGATGGATAAATTGGCTTTAATACTTTTTCTCTTCGGATATCTATTTTTGTTTTATTGCATGAATGAAAAGTTTCATGTCTTAAGAGATTATTCACTTTTATTCTCTCTCGATATATTTTTCTATCACTCTAAGAGAAAAGATATTGAACTTCTAAGACAAAACAGGAAATGGAAGTTAATATTATTTACAGAATATTTTATTTATAGTTTACCTTATTTGGTTTTGCTTATTCTAAATAAAGAATATTGGTTTACTCTAATATATCTTATGCTAATAGTGATTTATATTAATGTTCCAAAATTAAATGGCAAAATAAATAAGTATCCATTTAGATTATTTGATCCATTTTGGCATATTTGCTGGAGGAGAAACAGCTTAATTTTATTTCTTCCCATTTCTGTTTTTTTAGTTTTCGTCGGGGATTTATATAATAACGAAAATCTTATTATAGCTTCGTTTTTTGTGGCTTCAATCTTTACTGTTTTACCTTCTTTTCAAAGAGAAACTATTGAAAGTATAAAAGTAAGTGCTTATTATGGGAAAGATTATCTTCATAAACAATTCAAAACGGCAACTATTAACTCATTGATTATTTGTGTTTTGATAATTGTGACTCTCTCCTTATTTCAAAAATGGAAACTACTTTGTTTTACTCCTTTAATTTTTGTTATTCCATTAATCAATATCATATTCAAATACTCGTATTTCAACAATAAATTTCTGCATCAACTTATGTTTGCCGTTTTTGTAAGCACGCTTCCGTTAGGAATACCACTTATTGCTATCCCGTTTTTATATTTAAAATCTATTAAAACTATCAAAGTTATTCAACATGTTTCAAATTAACATAAAAAACAAATCCTATAAGGATAAAACAGTTTTAGAAAACATTTCGATTTCAATATCCAAAAATGGAATTTATGGTGTTGTGGGAAAAAATGGTGAAGGAAAAACAACTTTATTTAAATCTATAATTCGATTAACTTCTTTTGAAGGATCAATTGCTCATGAAACAGAAATTTCTCTTCAGGGAAAAATAGCCTGGTGTCCTACTGATCCTCTAATTTATGATGAATTGACCGCTAAAGAATTTGCTGTTTTCTATCAGGAATTATTAAATATTAAAAAAAATGATTTCCAAATGTTTGATGTTCCTCAGGATAAACTCATTAAAACCTTTTCGACCGGAATGAAAAAAAAGGCTTATATGAATGCCATATTCCAAAAAGAATACTCAATTTATATTTTTGACGAACCTTTTAATGGTCTTGATTTAGAGTCTAATTATTTGCTAATGAATTATATTAGAGAGTTATCAAAAACCAGCATCATTTTTATCTCTTCACATATTTTAGAAATTCTTTATAAAGATTGCAGTAAAATCTTTTTGGTAAAAGACAAAAAAATTAAAGAATTTGAAAAGGCTCAGTTTATAGAAATTGAAGAAGAGCTTTTTTCAAAATAATTTCCCCACAAATATTAAAATTTAAACTTCCGTCCAATTTTATTAGACGGAACTCTGATAAGTTTGCTATAACAAAAAAGTTCTCGAGAAAATGATTTGTTAAATTTATTATTTAACCCTTTAAATTTTAAAATTATGGAATTAGCAGTGATGAATTTAGAAGATTTGAATTTAGTTGAGCTTAATGTTCAAGAAGTAAGTGAAGTTGAAGGTGGTTTTTTTCTTCAATGGCCAGGTATTGGCTGGTATATGGATTGTGGTTTTAGTTATGGTTACTATGCTTAAAACAATGATCGTGTATTTAGTTTAAAATAAAGATGGTGTCTCTGGCATCATCTTTATTCATAAGATAAGAAAACAATTTAAAATTATAAGAATTGAAAGATATAGAAGCTATAAATATAAATGCGAGAGAACTACTTATAGGATATTCAAAAAAGCAACGTATAGTTTCTTATTTAAGAACTTTTTCATTTCTTTTTTTTTTAATTGAAATGTTTAGGTATTTAAAAATTGGAAATGTTTTTGAGTTAATTATTGGAATCATATTGCTATTTGCTTTTTTATTCTTCGTTTATAAATCAAGTAATATAACCAATTCAATACTTTTTTTTGAGAATATTAAGAAAGTATGTATTGAAATTAATGATGAAGGGAAAAACGATTTTGATGACGCATCTATAAGATCAGACATAAATCATCCTTATAGTTATGATTTGGATATTTTCGGAAATAACTCCTTGTATCAAAAAATAAACAGATGTCAAACCGACATAGGAAAAGACAGATTAAGTTTTTTTTTATTAAATCATCTGCTATTAATTGATGATATTATAAATAGACAAAGTGCAATAAAAGAACTTTCGTCAAAAGTTGAATGGAGTATTAGATTTCTTGCGTTGACAAAATCAATAAAATCAAGTAATTCTAATTTAAAAAGCATTTTAAATTGGAGACTTCATTGTTCAAAATTAAAATTAAATAAAAAATTAGTTACAGTTTTATTAATTGTTGTTCCTGTATTTAATATTTTTTGGATTACTTATGCAATTATTATAAAATCTCCAATATTTAGCTCATTAATGTTTCTGCTTTCAATATTAATTTTTACAATTATTAATAAGGTTTACGATAAATCTATTAAATCAATTTATGCCTCAGTAGATACAAAAGTGATAGGATTAAAAGGTTACTCTGATTTGTTTTTACTAATTGAAAATGAAATTTTTACCTCTTCGAATAACTCTAATTTGCAAAGAAAAGTTATTAAAAACAATACTATTAAGGCTTCTTTATTAGTTAAGAAATTATCTGGATTAATTGATTCCTATGAAAATATTAATATTCCTTTTTTTGGCAGTATTTTAAACATTATTTTTTTATGGAGATTGCAATTTGCTTCAAAAATGGAGAAATTTATTTTCGAGAATAATACTGAAATTCCCAAATGGTTTGAGTCTGTTGCTGAATTTGAGGCATTAATTTGTTTTGGTCTTTTTTCATATAAAAATCAAGAGTTTGTTTATCCCATTTGTACAGAGGATTCTGAGACAATGAAAGCCTCGAATCTTTCACATCCTCTTCTAAATATAAAAACCAGAGTTGCTAATGATTTTTGCGTTAAACAAAACAATAATGTCACAATCATTACTGGCGCAAACATGACGGGTAAAAGTACTTTTTTACGAAGTATTGGCATAAATATGGTATTAGCCATGAATGGATGTCCAGTTTGTGCAGATTCTTTTTACTTTCGACCTATCTCAATATTTACCAGTATGAGGACAAATGATTCACTTTCTGACGGAAGCTCATATTTTAATTCTGAAATTAAGAGATTGAAATTGTTAGTTGATAAATTAAACAATAATGAGTCACAATTTATAATACTAGATGAAATTTTAAAAGGAACTAATTCTGTCGATAAGCTTAAGGGGTCAGAAATGTTTTTACAAAAAATAATTAGTGTGAAAAGTTTAATGAATTGTGTTATTGCTACGCATGATCTGGATCTTACAAAAATGGAAAATGATTATCCTAATAATGTGAATAATTTGTGCTTTGAATTGCATAATAAAAATGGTCATTTTGAACCAGATTACAAACTAACAAAAGGAGTCACTAAAAGCATGAATGCTATTGATTTGATGAGAAAAAATAATATAATTGATTAATGAAGTACCAAAAATTATTGATTCTAATTTTTCTCACGTTAAGGATTTTTTTAACGATTAAAGACGCAATATGATGAACTTCAGTTCAGATCCAGTAAATACTCTCGAAAATTTAATAGCAAAAAACAAAACTAAGAATATGTCTATTTACTTGGTAATTGTTTTAGCACTTATAACTTTCCTAGCGCTGTTACCAGTTATTAAAGTAGATATCAGCAGTCAAAGCCGCGGGACTATTCGCAGTACAACTGATAATGTGCCTGTAACAACAATAGTAAACGGTCGTGTGACATGGCTGTCCTTGAAGAATAACAAGATTGTACAAAAAGGCGATACGCTTATAAAAATTTCAAAAGAAAACTTAGAAACGGATAAAAAAACACAAGACACCTTGTCTAGTTCTGTTGTTGCACTTTTAAATGACGTTTCGAATTTATTACAAAATAAAACCACAAATTTATCAACAGCTGTATCACGTGAGGATTTGTCTAAATTTCAGTCGGGTAAAAATGAATTGCAAAGTAAAGTTTCGCAAGCTCAAATAAATTATGACCGAAATAAGATATTGCACGATAAAGATATTATTGCAAAAGCTGATTTTGAAAAACTGGAATATGAATTACGTTTAAATAAACAAGCTTTACAAAGTTTCATAAGCCAACAAAAAGCTATCTGGGAAAATCAGAAAAGAGATCTGGAAGAAAGATTAAAAAACCTGAACGGAGCTGTCGCGAAAATAAAAGTAGAGTCAAATAATTATATTGTTCTGGCTCCCATTTCTGGAACAATAGAAAGTTTTTCGGGTATTCAGGTAGGTTCGTACATAAATGCTTCACAATCTATTGCTACAATTTCGGCGGCAGATCGTCTTATTGTAGAGAGTACTGTTTCTCCAAATGATATTGGACTTATAAAAAAGAATCAGAAAGTTAAATTTCAATTAGATGCTTTCAACTATAATCAATGGGGATTATTAGAAGGGAAAGTAATTGATATTGATCGAAATATAACCATTCAGGGAGATCAGGCTTTTTTCAAAGTCCGCTGTGCATTAGATTCTACAACGCTACAATTAAAATCAGGTTATGAAGCGAATGTTTCTAAAGGCATGACCTTAACAACAAGATACATAATAACCCGCAGAAGCTTATTTGATTTATTATTTGACAAAATAGACGATTGGCTAAATCCAAAACAGGTATCCTCAAAAAATAAATAAAAATGGCTTCAATAAAAATAAAGCAACATGATATTAAAGATTGTGGTGCTGCTTGTTTGGTATCTATTGGAAACCATTTCAAGATTAATCTTCCTATAGCTAGAATTCGGCAATATGCCAATACAGATAAACGTGGTACAAATGTGCTTGGCATTATTGAAGCTGCCGAAAAAATGGGATTTACAGCAAAGGGTGTGAAAGGTGGTTTGAACTCTTTAGATAAAATCCCGCTTCCCGCTATTGCACATCTTATTACAAAAGAGCAATTGCATCATTATGTTGTAATTTATAAAGTTGAAAAATCCAAAATTACAGTTATGGATCCTGGCTTTGGTAAAATGGAAATTTACACTTTGGAGGACTTTCAAAAAATATGGTCAGGTGTTTTGATTCTTTTTGCTCCTAATGATAATTTTAAAATCTCTAATGACAAAACTTCTCCGGTAAAACGTTTTTGGAATTTGATTCAGCCACATAAAATTATTCTGATTCAGGCTTTGGTCGGCGCTATAGTATTTACTGTATTAGGATTGGCAATGTCTATTTATATTCAAAAAATAACCGATTATGTTTTGGTAGATGGTAACAGAAATTTACTCAATCTCTTAAGCATTTCTATGATGGCAATTATCCTGCTTCAAGCTTATATTGGTTCTAAAAAGAGCATTTTTGTAATGAAAACGGGGCAATTGATTGATGCAAAATTAATTCTTGGGTACTACAAACATTTACTTCATTTGCCACAACGTTTCTTTGATACCATGCAAATTGGGGAAATTACATCCAGAATAAATGATGCTGTAAAAATTCGTTCCTTTATAAATGAAGTAGCAATAGAAATGGTTGTAAATATTTTTATTGTCATTTTTTCATTCACTTTAATGTTTACTTATTATTGGAAATTAGCTTTGGTTATTTTGCTTGTAATTCCGTTTTATGCGGCAATTTATTTTCTTTTAAATAAATTCAACAAAAAGGTCGAAAGAAATATAATGGAAAACGGTGCTGAATTACAAACTCAATTAGTCGAAAGCATTACGCATGTCAGAACCGTAAAAGAATTTGGGATAGAGGAATTTTCAAATATAAAGACCGAGAATAAATTTGTAAAACTGCTATTTACAACTTACAAATCAGGTTTAAACGGAGTGTTTGCAAATACTTCGACACAATTTTTAGCCTCTGCATTTACAGTTATTCTCCTATGGATTGGGTCTGGTTATGTAATTGACAGATCGATTACTCCCGGAGAATTATTTTCATTTTATGCTTTGATAGGGTATTTTACTTCGCCTGTTGCTTCTTTAATAGGGATGAACAAAACAGCGCAAAATGCATTAATTGCTGCGGACAGACTTTTTGAAATAATGGATTTGGAACGAGAAGAAACAGAAAATAAAGTTGAACTGCAAAAGGAAAATATAGGAGATATAAAATTCGAAAATGTTTCTTTTCGTTATGGTTCCCGTGTCGAAGTTTTTAAAAATTTTAATGCCATATTTCAGAAAAATGAAACAACAGCGATTGTCGGAGAAAGCGGCAGCGGAAAGACAACTTTGATTTCACTACTTCAAAATTTATACCCAATAAAAGAAGGGAAAATTTGCATTGGAGATTATGACACTCAATTTATACATTACAAGAGTTTAAGGCAATTAATAGGAGTTATTCCACAGCAGCTTAATTTATTTTCCGGGAATATTATTGAAAACATTGCTTTGGGAGATTCATTTCCAGATATTCAAAGGATTTTAGATCTATCAAAACAATTAGGAATTACAGATTTTGTTGAGAAACTACCTAATGGTTTTGATACTCAAATTGGCGAAAATGGAGCAATGTTATCAGGTGGACAAAAGCAACGAATTGCAATTGCCAGAGCATTATACAAAAATCCTGAAATTTTATTAATGGATGAAGCAACATCATCACTTGATACAAATTCAGAGAAAATCGTGAAAGAAGTTATTGATAATTTTAAATCTCAAGGAAAAACAGTAATAGTTATTGCACATAGATTGAGTACAATTGCAAACGCTGATACCATATTAGTGATGAAAAATGGAGCAATTATTGAATCTGGAAATCATTTTAGTTTATTAGAACAACAAAAAGAATACTATAATTTGTGGAGCAAACAGAATTTGCTTTAAATGTTTGTTAATTAATAAACATTTAGATTTCTACTTTTACGAAGATGCTGTAACTTTACTTTTTTAAAGACTATCGTACCCAATTGATAGCCTAAAACCATTAAAAGTTACAAATATGGCTTCATTATTATTTTCTCCACTCACGATAAAAAATACTACTTTAAAAAACAGAATCGTAATCTCGCCAATGTGTCAATATTCGTCAATTGATGGATTTGCAAACGATTGGCATTTGGTTCATCTTGGCAGTCGTGCCAGTGGCGGAGTAGGTTTAATTATTCAGGAAGCAACGGCAGTTTCTCCCGAAGCCAGAATCTCACCGTCAGATCTTGGGATTTGGAAAGACGAACACATTCAGAAACTAAAAACAATCAACGAGTTTATAGTTTCACAAAATGCTGTTCCCGGAATTCAATTGGCACATGCAGGACGAAAAGCAAGCGTTTCGGCTCCTTGGTTGGGCAATAAAAAGTTAGATTTCGCTCAAGGTGGATGGCAAACAGTTTCGGCAAGTGCTGTAGCCTATCACGATGATGAACCTTTTCTTCCGGAAGCTTTGGATAAAAAAGGAATTCAAAAAGTGATTTCAGATTTCAAAGCAGCAACAAAAAGAGCTGTTGAAGCAGGTTATCAAGTATTAGAAATCCATGGCGCACATGGTTATTTATTGCACCAGTTTTTATCGCCTTTAACCAATATCAGAACAGATGAATATGGCGGAAGTTTCGAAAACCGAATCCGTTTTACCTTAGAAATTCTGGAAGCAGTTCAAACAGAATGGCCTTCAGACTTGCCTTTGTTTGTTCGAATTTCGGCTACAGATTGGGCAGAAGGCGGGTGGAATCCTGAAGAATCTGTAAAGCTTTCATTAATCTTAAAAGAAAAAGGAGTAGATTTAATTGATGTTTCGTCTGGCGGATTGGTTTCGCATCAACAAATTCCGCTACAGCCAAACTATCAGGTTCCTTTTGCCGAAAAAATCAAAAAAGAAGCGCACATTTTAACCGGAGCCGTTGGTTTAATTACAGAAGCACATCAGGCAGAAACTATTTTAAATAACGGTCAGGCCGATTTGATCTTGTTTGCAAGAGAATCATTAAGAAACCCGAATTTACCATTAGATTTCGCCAGAGAATTAAACGAAGAAGTGCAATGGCCTAAACAATACGAACGCGCTAAAACAAGATAAAAAAAATAAAACATAAGTTTTTTATTTGAACCATTAAGAGATTAAGAAAAATTAAGTTCAAAGCTTAATGAAACTTAATATCTTAATGGTAAAAAAATATTAAAATTTATTTTGATAAAAATCATACGAAATGCAAAAAATAAAAACAGCACTATTATCATACGGAATGTCGGGGAAAGTTTTTCACGCTCCATTTTTGAATATTCACCCGGGATTTGAATTATTAGGTTCTTGGGAAAGAAGCAAAAAACTAATTCAGGAAGATTATTCAACAGTAAAAAGTTATCCAACAATCGATGAGTTATTAGCAGACGATGTAGATTTGGTAATTGTAAATACGCCAGTTGGAACGCATTATGAATATGCTAAAAAAGTGCTTTTGGCAGGAAAACATGCCGTTGTCGAAAAAGCATTCACTACAACCGTTGCCGAAGCAGAAGAATTAGCAGCAATTGCTAAAGAAAAAGGACTAAAATTAGCCGTTTTCCAGAATAGAAGATGGGACAGTGATTTTAAAACCGTTCAGAAAATAATTAAAGACGGCGTTTTAGGAGATTTAGTCGAAGCCGAATTTCATTTTGACAGATACAATCCTTTATTGAGTGCAAAAGCACATAAAGAAACTGTAAATGACGGAGCCGGAATCCTGAAAGATTTAGGTCCGCATTTAATTGATCAGGCCGTTTGTTTATTTGGTTCGCCAAAATCGGTTTTTGGAGATATTCGTTATACCAGAGAAAATTCGTTGGTCGACGACTGGATCGATTTATTGTTGATCTATGAAAATTTCAGGGTGCGACTAAAAGCAAGTTTCTTTGTTAGAGAAGCAAATTCGGCATACACAATTCACGGAAAAAAAGGATCATTCTTAAAACCTAGAGGTGATGTTCAGGAAGATGAATTGAAATTGGGAAAGAAACCAAATTTAGAATCTTGGGGAACTGAATCTGAAACTTTGCAAGGATTATTACATACTGAAATAGACGGAAAAGAAATTCGTGAAAAAATCCCAACGCTTCAGGGAAATTATTTTTCATTTTTTGATGGTGTTTAC
Organism: Flavobacterium pectinovorum; assembly: GCF_006438875.1. Lineage (GTDB taxonomy): Bacteria > Bacteroidota > Bacteroidia > Flavobacteriales > Flavobacteriaceae > Flavobacterium > Flavobacterium pectinovorum_A. Next base: position 197,578 of record NZ_RCZH01000002.1, on the reverse strand, counting down.
GATTCTATTACAAATAATAAAACAGAACCGGTTACAGCTCAAGATGGTGTAAAAGTGATGCAAATCATCGAAGCTGCAATCGCAAGTAATGCACAAAAAAAGATAATTAATCTGTAGAAAAAATTGCGCACGGGTTTTACAGATTAAACAGATTAACACAGATTTTTTTCTAATATATTACGTAATTTAAATAGTAGAGATGCACAGCAGTGCGTCTCTTTTTTTTGCGAATTTATAGGCCCGTGAATTTTACGAATTAAAAATTAAAATCCGCGAAAACCCGTTTAATCCGTAAAATCCGTGGGCAAAAAACAAGGTTATTTGAAACGTAGAGACGCACAGCAGTGCGTCTTTTTTATGCGGATAGATAGAAAACCTTTGCCCCTTTGTTCCTCAGAACCTTTGCAACTCAAAAAAATTATAAACATACAACGTTATAAATTCAGGAACTAGTAGGGTTTTATAGTCTATAAAATTGCTTTTTAGTACTTTTATAGTATTAAATCTAAAATGCATTCACTTTGATAAATTTCAATCCATTATCATTATTCCAAACTAAGGGGAAAATCAAGAAAGTCTACAGAGAGGCAAAAGCATCTTATTTAAACCGAATTCGTTTTGCAGTTGGAATGTTTTATTTCGGAATGGGTTTGAGTTTTGCAACCTGGGCGAGTAGAATTCCGGACATCAAAACGGCATTACATTTGACCGAAGGAGATCTGGGGTCGATACTTTTTGCGCTTCCAATGGGGCAATTGGTAATTATGCCTTTTTCAGGAAAAATGGTAACTAAATTCGGGAGTCATCGCATTTTAATTTTCTCCTTAATAATGTATGTTTTATGTTTGGCAAATTTGGGTTTGGCTACAACAGCATTACAATTATCTCTGGGTTTATGTATGTTTGGATTATTCGGAAATCTAGCCAATATTGCGGTTAACACGCAAGGCGTTTATACCGAAGTCCTTTTTCGAAAAACTATCATGTCATCATTTCACGGAATGTGGAGTTTTGCCGGATTTACCGGAGCTTTAGTTGGTTTAGGAATGTTAGCTTTAAATCTCACGCCATTTCATCATTTTCTGATTGTTGGAGGAGTTGTGCTTTTAATGGTTGTTTTTAACTTTAAATTTTTGGTCAAAGCCAAAGAAAAAATAAAACATAAAACAGGAGAAAAGAAAAAGCTATTTGCAAAACCTGATAGTGCTTTAATCTGGCTTGGTGTAATTGGTTTTTGCAGTATGGCAAGTGAAGGAGTAATGTTTGACTGGAGCGGAGTTTACTTTAAAGATATCGTAAAAGCGCCCGGACCTTTGGTGATTTTAGGCTATACTTCGTTTATGATTATGATGGCAAGCGGAAGATTTTTAGGCGATGGACTAATCAATAAATTCGGACGTGAGCGTGTGATGCAAATTAGCGGAATCATGATTTCGGCAGGACTTTTTACAGCGGTTTTTCTCCCTTATATTATCCCTTGTACAATTGCTTTTATGGCAGTTGGTTTGGGAGTTGCGACAATTGTTCCTACCGTTTATAGTATGGCAGGAAAGAATCCGACCGTTCCGCCAGGCGAAGCTTTGACGATTGTTTCCAGTGTAAGTTTTCTGGGTTTTTTAATGGGACCTCCAGTTATCGGACATATTGCCCAAAATTTCGGACTACAATTTTCATTTGCCTTTATCGGAATCTTTGGTGTTTTGATTGCTTTTATGGTGTCTAAAATTAGAACAACGTAGGTTTTTAATCTCGCAAAGTCGCAGAGTCGCAAAGTTTTATTAAATACGTTAATCGTATTATTGTCATTTCGACTAAGGAGAAATCCTCGCGAGTAACTCCGCAACGAGAGTCTAATCTTTGTCGAGCTTCTCACGAGGATTTCTCCTTAGTCGAAATGACATAAAATGAGAAAATAAAGTTTGCATCTTCTGCAACGACTAATTTATCTGCGCTAAAAACGCCACTATTATTTTTTATTTTAAAATTTAATTAACAAGAAATTACTTTAGTATTGTTTTTTGCCTATATTTGAATTCAAATCAGTCTTTACTTTATTGATTTGAATTTTATATAACTCTTTTCCAGAGACCAATTTTATTCTTTGATGTAAGGATTAAAATGTTTTGAAAACCAAAGCAATTTTAATCTGAGAACTATTAATCAAAATAAATTAGAGTTTTCATGGGGAAGAAATACATATTGTTTTTTGTTTTACTGTCTTTTAAAGTTGCGTTTGCACAACAAGAAACTATTTTTTTAGGATTGGTGATTGACGCAAAAACGCAAAATCCTTTAGAGAATATCGTCGTAAGTATTCAAAATTCTGCGATAACACAACTCACAAACAAAAGCGGAAAATTTGAATTACATTCTGTAATAAAAGGAGAACAATTACTCTTGTTGCACAGTCAGGGATATAGAGATTTGCTTTTAAAAGTACAGTCAAATTTCGGGCAACAAGTAAACTTGGGAATACTTCAATTAGAAGATCGGTTTTCAGATGAAACACCGGCAGCTTTGATTTCTTTATTGGAAAGTGATTTGTCTGACGATAATAGTTCATCTGAAATGACTTCAGGTTTATTACAATCTTCAAAAGATGCTTTTATGCAAGCCTCAGCATTCAATTGGGGACAAGCCCGATTTAGAGTTCGTGGTTTAGATAGTGAAAACGGAACCATGATGCTCAACGGAATGGTGATGAATAAAATCTATGACGGAAGACCACAATGGAGCAATTGGGGCGGTTTAAATAATGTGCTTAGAAATCAGGAATTCTCTGTAGGAGCAGCAGCTTCAAACTATACATTTGGAGGTATTTTAGGAACACAGCAAATATCTACGCGTGCTTCAATGTATAGAAAAGGGACGCAACTTACCTTTTCAGGAAGCAATACAACTTATAATTTACGGGCAATTGGCACTTATATTTCTGGAATGAATGGTTCTGGTTGGGCATTCGCGATTTCGGCAGGAAAACGCTGGGCTGGTGAAGGTTATTTTGAAGGGACAAGTTTTGATGCCGAATCCTTTTTTATCAGTGTAGAAAAGAAATTAAACAAAAGACAATCTTTGAATTTTACGGGATTTTATACACCAAGTATTCGTGCAAAAAACTCCGCTAATACTAATGAAGTAATACAATTAACAAACGAAAAGTACAACTCATATTGGGGTTTTCAGAATGACGAAAAACGAAATGCCAGAATCAAAAAAGTCGAGGAACCATTGCTGATGCTAAATCATTATTTTAAGCTGAACGAGAAAATAAATCTTAATTCGAGCGTAATGTATCAGTTTGGAAAAGTAGGAAACAGTACTATAGATTATCAAAGCGCAAACAGCCCGGATCCTACTTATTATCGAAAATTACCCAGTTATTATAGTTCACTTTATGCAAAAGACAAAGGAGAATTTTCAGGAGAATTTACACCAGATTACCAAAATGCCGAGAAAAGCAAACTATTGTTTCTTGAAAAACCTCAAATAGATTGGGATGCGATGTATAAGGCAAATCAAAGCCCAATTCTAAATTCTAATGGAGTGATTACAGGATATGAAGCTGCGCAAAGTCATTATGTTTTGTATGAAGATCGAACGGACGATAACACACTTGCAGCAAATTCAAATTTAAATATACAGCTTTCAGAAAATAGCGCATTTGATGGTGGAATTACTTTTAGAAATTTAAAATCACATCAATTTCAATATCTTACAGATTTACTTGGAGGTCAGTATTTTGAAGATATAGATGCTTTTTACAGCGGAAATGAAGCTCAGTCAGATTTACAAAACCCGAATCGCCAAGTTAAGGAAGGAGATATTTATGGTTATAATTATAATTTTCTAGCCACAACAATTGATGCCTTTACCCAATTTAAATTCTCGTACAATAAGGTTGATTTTTACTTGGGACAATCTTATTCTGTTTCAAATTATCAAAGAGATGGATTGTATCAAAACGGAATTTATCCAATAACTTCATTTGGTAAAAGCCAGAAAGTGACTTTTGAAAATTTTGGTTTCAAAGGCGGTTTTACCTATAAGATTTCAGGAAAACAATGGTTGTTTTTTAATGGAATGCATCTTACGAGAGCGCCATCGCTTCGAAATACATTTTCAAATTCACGTCTGAATAATTCAGTAGTTAACGGAATCGAAAACGAAAACATCAGTAGTGCCGAAGGGAATTATGTTTTTCATTCGCCAAAGTTAAAAATGCGTTTTACAGGTTATTATACTTTGATTAAAAACACTACAAAAACCTCCTTTTTTTATGCAGAAGGAATTTTTGACAGAGGAGCAAGCTACAATAGTACAGATGCTTTTGTGAGCCAGACTTTAACCAATTTAGATAAGAAAAACATTGGACTTGAATTGAGTTTTGAATATCAAATCTCATTAACATTAAAAACGACTCTATCTGCCGCTTACGGTAATTACACCTACAACAGCAATCCAAATGTTTCGATAACAAATGATGCAAATGTAGCCAATGGTGACACACAAGCAACTTTTGATTTTGGAGAATCATACCTTAAAAATTACAAGCAATCAGGCATGCCACAACAAGCCTATTCATTAGGACTGGAATATAGAGATCCAAAATATTGGTGGCTTGCATCAAATATTAATTACATGACCGAAAGTTATATCGATGTTTCGCCTATTGCCAGAACAGCCCGTTTTTATAAAAATTCGATAAGTGGTCTTGTTTTTCCCGAAGCGACAGAAGAGCATGCATTGACATTATTAAAACAAGAAAAATTTGATCCAATAGTATTATTAAATATTTCCGGAGGCAAGTCCTGGCGGTTCTCGCGCAAATATATTGGGCTTTTTGCGAGTATAAATAATGTTCTGGATTTAACCTATAAAACAGGTGGTTTTGAACAAGCCAGAAATGCCAATTTTAGAGCACTTAATCAAGATGTTTCCAGTGGAACACCATCATTTGGTCCCAAATATTTTTACGGATATGGACGAACTTATTTCGTAAATCTGACCATTAGTTTATAAAAATTTAAAACACATTTGTAATGAAAAATAGCTTTTTAATTCCCTTTTTCGCATTGTTATTTGTCTTTTTTTGTAGTTGTAATAACGAAGTCGAAATTCCAAGATTAGCTTGTACACAGCCTGATTTAACTGTAAATCAAACCGTTCAAAAAGTTAAGGATATCTCAGGTTCCGTTCCTAAACAATATGGTTACAATGATGTAATTGAAGCTTATGTTGTATCGAGTGATGAAGAAGGAAATTTTTTCAAGGCAATTTCTTTTCAAACTTTGGCAACAGACAAAACACCTGCAATAGGATTTAATATTCCCGTCGATGTTTCAAACTCCTATATTGATTTTCGTGTAGGGAATAAAGTTTACATAAAACTTAAAAATCAATTTACAGATCTGTATTTTGGAGGCATGCGAATTGGAAGTCTCTATGTAAGTAATTCTGGCGATCCAACGATTGGAAGGGTTTCGCAAAATGATTATAAAAATGTATTAAATGCTTCTTGTGCTGTTATTGATGAAAACCAATTAGTTCAGGCAGTTTCTGTTGAAGAAGCATTGAATGATGATAAACTCAACACATTAATAGAATTAACAAATGTGCAATTTACAGAAGCTGCAATAGGGCGCCATTATTTTGAAGAATCGAATAATGTGGGCGGTTCTACAAATTGGAATTTAAGGGACAATACAGGTAATCAAATTATATTCAGAACAAGTGGTTATGCCAGTTTTGCAGATCATTTTGTACCGGAAGGAAGCGGAAAAGTTAGGGGGATATTGACAAAATTCGGAACAGATTATCAGTTAATGATTAGGTCAGAAAAAGATGTTGTAATGAATGGAAAGAGAAATGTTCCTTTTTTTGCTGAAGATTTTCAATCGGTAAAGAACAATGTAAATTTTGCTTTGCCGGGTTGGAGCAATATTGTGCAGAAAGCTTCAAAATTGTGGAAAAGTATGCTATATGCCGGAAATGGTTATGCAGAGTTTAATTCAACAAGTACAACAGCGGCCGAAAACATTGCGTGGCTGGTAACGCCAAAAATCAATTTGAGTGATTATAAAAATGTAATATTTTCTTTTAGAAGTGCCCAGCATGATTTAAAAGTCGATTCTCCGTTGAACGCCTTAGAGGTTTATATATCAACAAATTTTGATGGATCAAGTGTCACTAAAGCAAATTGGACAAAATTAGAAGCGAATTTCCCATCATTGTCAACGCCGTCCCGACAATTTATAAGTTCAGGAGGAATCGATTTGTCTTCGTATTCAGGAAATGTTCATATTGCATTTAAGTACATTGGATCTGGGAAAGATAAGACTCTTAATGGTGCTTTTATGGTTGATGATGTTCGGATTTTTGGTGAAAAGTAGGTTGTGTTTTCTTTAAAAATATATTTAATGTATTGATTTTTAGACAATAATTTAATAGTGTGCTGTTTTTGAGATTTAAACTGTTAAAATTTGATAGAATTTTGTATTTTGGTCATCCCAAACTAATACAAATACTACATGAAAACCTACTTTATCGCCATCATGATGATGGTATTACCATGCTTGCTGCACAGTCAGAACGAAGACACAGCACCTGTTCGATTAAAACAAATCAACATTGTCAAAACAAATTATCAAAATTCTAAAGATGGAGAAATCGTCAATAAAACGGTTTTGTTTAAAGACGGAAAGATCCAGACTATTACCACTTCAGATGTTATTCAGCATTTCTTTTACAATACCAATGGATTATTGGATATGACCGTAAAAGACAAAGTTGGAAGTGATTGGAAAGAAGTTGTGAATTACTCTTATGATGCGGATAACAACATTATAAAATTTGTCAAAAAATATCAGGAAGGACCGGATTATATTACTAAAGTAGTAACTTTTGCTTATGAAGGAGCAAGGATAAAAGTAACGACTAAAAAAAGTACAAATCATCAGAATTTACTCGATGATATTGAATATATAGTCGAAAATGGTATTATTGTAAGACGTACTTCACGTGATAGAAATAAAGCAATAATTGGAAAAATAGAATATGTTTACACCAATGATAATGTGGTAAAACACAAAGGTTTGGTTGGAGATAAAATTTCTAAAACCTACACTTTTGATGATAAAAAATCTGTAGACCAGTTAATTGTTCAAAGTCTTTTTGGTGATAATTATAAAGTAATTGTACCTATGATTTCTTATCATGAAGAGGAATTTAGCTTTGAAGCAATCTCATATAATAACGAAGTAAACTTTAGTCCATCGTCTGCAGTTTTGGTGGCTGTAAGTAGAAAATACAAATACAATAAATTGAATTTCCCAATCTCATGCTCTCAAATTGAGGAAAACGGAATCGTAAAAACGGAAAAAACGTTTATTTACGAATAAATCAGCTATTTAAAAAATACTCAAAACCATTTAAAAATGAAGTTTTGTTAAGATTAAAGTCTTAATTATCTTCATTTTCTAAATGGTTTATCTTTTTAAGATAACCACTAATTTCCTAAATAGAACTTAAAAAAGAAATTCTATAAGTGTTAGTACCTTACAAATCATTAAATTTGCACCTTATTCAAAGCTATGTTAGAAAAAGAAGTTATAAATTTTGAAAGAACTGCCATTGTTGGTATTGTGACTCAAAATCAAAGTGAGGAAAAACTTAACGAATATCTGGATGAACTGGAGTTTTTAACTTTTACCGCTGGTGGTGAAGTTATTAAACGCTTTTCGCAAAAAATGGAACGTCCAAACCCGAAGACTTTTGTGGGAACGGGAAAAATAGAAGAAATCAATCTTTTTGTAAAAGAACATGAGATATCGACTTTAATATTTGATGACGAATTATCACCATCGCAACAAAAAAATATCTCCAAAATTATAGATTGTAAAATCTTAGACAGAACCAATTTGATTCTGGATATTTTTGCACAAAGAGCTGAAACTTCATACGCAAGAACTCAGGTTGAGTTGGCGCAATGTATCTATTTATTGCCAAGACTTTCTGGATTATGGACACACCTTGAGCGCCAAAAAGGTGGTATTGGTATGCGTGGTCCCGGAGAAACGGAGATCGAAACAGATAGACGTATTGTACGTGACAGAATTTCGTTGTTGAAAGATAAAATCAAAACGATTGATAAGCAAATGGGTGTTCAACGCAGTAATCGTGGCGCAATGGTACGTGTGGCTCTTGTTGGATATACGAATGTTGGAAAATCGACTTTGATGAATGCGGTTGGAAAAAGTGATGTGTTTGTTGAAAATAAATTATTTGCAACTCTTGATACCACGGTTAGAAAAGTGGTTATTAAAAACTTGCCATTTTTGCTTTCGGACACAGTAGGTTTTATTAGAAAATTGCCAACACAATTGGTTGATTCTTTTAAAAGTACCTTAGATGAGGTTCGCGAAGCCGATTTGTTGCTTCATATTGTAGATATTTCACATCCTGATTTTGAAGATCATATTGCATCTGTAAATCAGACTTTGCAGGATATAAAAGCACATGAAAAACCTGTTATAATGGTTTTTAATAAAATTGATGCTTATAAACATTTGACCATTGATGAAGATGATTTAATGACGGAAAAAACGCCAAGACATTATACACTTGATGAATGGAAATCAACTTGGATGCATCGTTTAGGAGAAGATAATGCATTGTTTATTTCGGCTACGAATAAAGAAAATTTTGAGGAATTTAGAGAAAGAGTTTATGAAGCTGTTCGTCAGATTCACATAACCAGATTTCCTTATAATAAATTTTTGTATCCGGATTATAAAGATGCAATTGAAAAAGAAGAAGAACAGGAATAGAACTTTAGATTTTAACCGCAGGAGCACGCTAAGATTTAATTTTACTTTACGATAGAAAACACAAAGTTCACAAAGCTAGATCAACAGAAAGCTTTGTGAACTTTGTGTTTTTTATAAAACCACTAATTATAAAGAACTTTGCGTTGTCTGTGGTAAAAAAACGTCAGGTTGAAAGGAGGGTTTTACCACAGAGAGTGCAAAGATTGTATTAAAGTCTCTTCATAAAACACAAAGTTCGCAAAGCTAGATCAACACAAAGCTTTGTGAACTTTGTGTTTTTATAAAACCACTAATTATAAAGAACTTTGCACTCTCTGTGGTAAAAAAACGTCAGGTTGAAAGGAGGGTTTTACCACAGAGAGTGCAAAGATTGTATTAAAGTCTCTTCATAAAACACAAAGTTCGCAAAGCTAAATCTACATATAGCTTTGCGAACTTTCTATTTTTATAGAATCTAATTGATATAAACTTTGCATTCTTTGCGGTAAAATATAAGCAGTTTTCTGTTTCAAATTAGAATCCGAAATTAACTCCTAAACCAAATACTTCTCTGGTTTGAAAACCCTGAAAAGCATTGTCATCATATATTGCCTGAAAGGATAAATTGGCAGATAGAAATTTGTTCACTTTCATGATAATATTTAGGGAATAATTGATGTCTACATTTTGAGGATCTTCTAAATAGTTAGAATATAAATTCAAAGTATTTTCAGCCGTTACGTTGGTCATGATAGCTAATTTATAGTAAATGGAGGCATAGAAACCCAATTCATAACGCATAGTTTTGTCAGTACCTACTCCAAAATAACTCTCATCTACATATGGTAAACCAGTTGCCTGATCGATTCCTGAGGTGTAAGCACCATCTACAAAAGTAAATTTAGAAGTTAAAGGCGCAAAGTTTATTTTTAGATTATCATCTTTTGTCCAATAAATACCAGGACCTGTTGTAAGATAACCCGGAGACATGAATTTTGTATTTTCGGTTCTGATTTCTTTTCCATTTTCATCCTTGCCATACAGATAACCTGTTGAAAATTGCGTTCTGAAATTTAGAAAATAAGAGTAATACCATTGACCAAAAGCTTTTTTTCCGACGATTGAATTGAATTCCAAACGGTCATCGGTCTTTTTTTCATAGTCGGCGTTTTTGGTTTGTAAAAGTCCGTAAGAGGCCAAAACTTTGTTGTCCCACGTAATATCGTCCTTTTTGTAATTGAAGTCGTAGTTGATTCCTAAAGTTCCTGAAAAGCTATCTTCACCTCCGGCAATCCAGTTATTGAAACTTGATTGATTTAGTAAAAGAGAAACGGTTCCTTTTGCTTTCCAACCTTCTCCCTCGATAGTGTCATTTATTTTCTTGACTGCTTTTTCAGTATTCTGAATTAATTCTTTTTCTGAATTTTGGGCTTGAACAAAAGTTAAGTTCGCTAAAACGAAGAGTAATAAAGCTAGCTTTCTCATGGTTTTTTAGTTTAAGTGTATTAACAAATATACTAAAAACCGCCAAAAGGTGTAGGTTTTATTGTATGTAAAAGAAACTTATTTCTTAGACTCTTTATATAAAGGTACTGCTGAACATGCTTCGCCGTACATAATGCTTCTTGCAAATGGCTGTAAATAAGTTGTAGCCAAAATGTAGGCACGCATTGGCACTGGTTTTCTAGAACATCCTTTTACAATAACAGGTTTATTTTTGTATACTGAATAATCAATTGCAGGTAAGATTTCTTCGTATAAACTACCATCTAAATCTTCTATGGTTCCATTGACTACTTTTTTGGCAAATGGAGCCAATTGTACTGCTACTAAAATTAATGCCCAAGCCGGAACTATGGCATCTGTACTACAATTAACCGCCACGTACTGATCTTGATATTGTGACCAATCGTGATTTTTTAGATGTTCTCTAAAGTCTTTTTCTTTTAATAAAAAACCTTCCAAAAGCCACTGCGAAATATCTATTTGCACGCGCGTTCCTTTTGGATAATAATCCTCAAGATCAAAAACTTCTAAGACACTATTGGTAACTTTATTGATGATTTCTTCCATTTTCTTTAGTGTTCAGGTATAAAAAGTCGCAGTCTCAGTTTTCAGTCTCAGTTGAGCATTGCTATAAACTGCATACTTTTTTAAAGCACTCTTTTAGTCTCAGTTTTCAGTCGCAGATGAGCACTATAACTGAGACTGTAAACTGTATACTTTTCTTAAGTATTTCTAATTTTTTTCTAGTCTCAGTAGCAGTTTTCAGCTCTTGTTGATCACTGAAAACTGCAACTGAAAACTGAAAACTTTTTTAAAGCATTCCTAATTCTAATTTTGCTTCTTCGCTCATTAAATCTTTACTCCAAGGCGGATCAAAAGTAATCTCAACATCAACATCTTTAATGTGCTCAATTGTTTTAACTTTTTCTTCTACTTCTCTTGGTAAACTTTCCGCAACCGGACAGTTTGGAGACGTTAAAGTCATTAAGATTTTTACTTCGTAATCAGTATTTACCATTACGTCATAAATCAATCCTAATTCGTAAATATCTACAGGGATCTCCGGATCATAAATGCTTTTTAAAACCTTTACAATTGATTCTCCTAATTCGTTTGTGTCTATTTCTTGTTCCATTTTTTTGTGTTTTTACCATATAAGTTATATAAGCTCATTTAAGTATTGCGCTTATTTGTATGGTTATTTTTTATTTTTAATCTTCTAGCCATCGATACAATTCGTTGACATATGTTTTTTGACCTTCGTGATAAATACTTGTGACATTAAAATTTATCATTAATCCTATTGGAGATTTTAAAAGCTTCATGTATGACATTAACTTTGCAATATGAATTGGTATGATTTGATTGACCGCTTTCAATTCAAGAACTAAACAGTTTTCGATAAACAAATCACATCTTAGATCAGACTCAAGTTCCATGCCTTTATATTCAATTGGAATTACCAACTCAGATTGGAAATTAATTCCTCTTAGAGATAATTCTTTAATCATACATTGATGATAAATATTTTCTAAAAGTCCAGCTCCAATATTTTTATGAACTTCAATTGCCGCTCCGTTTACCTGATAAATTAAATCAGTCAAATATTTCTTTGTCATTATACTTTTTTAGCAATAATAACAAATAAAAAAGAAAGATAAAACTTACTTAAGTAATATTTTACCCTATCAGTAATATAAGTTCATTTAATAGCAAACTTATATGTTCTTTTAGTTTATAAAGTAAACACAAGCTTATATTTCTTATATCACTTATATGGTCAAATACGTCTTTTTTAATTTTTGTTTTTTGAATCAAAAGCCAAAGCGTACATTTTGATGTTTTTAATCATCGAAACCAATCCGTTTGCACGAGTTGCTGATAAATGTTCTTTTAAACCAATATCGTCTATAAATTGAGTATCAGCATTTATAATGTCTTCTGCTTTTTGATTAGAGAAAGCGCGAATTAAAATGGCGATAATTCCCTTGGTTAAAATTGCATCACTATCAGCAGTAAAAACAATTTTATCGTCTTTTTGTTCCCCTTGCAGCCAAACTTTAGATTGACACCCTTTGATTAAATTTTCGTCCGTTTTGTATTCTTCTTTGATTAACGGAAGACTTTTTCCTAATTCGATGATGTACTCATAACGTTGCATCCAATCGTCAAACATCGAAAATTCGTCTATTATTTCGTTTTGTATCTCTTTTATTGTCATAATTATTCTTTCGTAAAATCCAGCAGCAAATTTACCAGTTTTTCTATTTCCTTTGGAGGATTGCCGTTGTCAAAACCTTGAGTTTCGTATGTTTTCTGATTCTGAACTACCTTTAAATTTGCAATTGCGGCACCATCGTAAAAGCGCTTTTCCGTTGGAGCTTTTAAAGTTGGAATACTTTCTAAATTAACTTTTGAAAATTCCGTTACAATCTGTTTCCATTTTGCATCACTTATTTTGCTTACTACCGCATCGGTATTTTTACCATTAATGATAGAAACTGTTTTATTTTGAACAAGTATCTTTTTGTAAAGACCACGAGACACCGCAGAATATTCCATTTGTGTAGTTGTCATATCGGTAATTTTTTGACTGGAACAACTTGTTCCGATGAAAATCGTCAAGAGCAATAAAGATAATATTCTCATAAATAAGTTTTTTTTAGCTTAACATAGTTTTTGCCTTTTTAACTGCTTCGACCATTGTGTCAATTTCTTCAATTGTATTGTAAAAAGAAAATGAAGCGCGAATAGTTCCCGGAATGCAGAAAAAGTTCATAATAGGTTGTGCACAATGATGTCCGGTTCTCACTGCAATGCCTAATTTATCGATAATTGTACCAATATCATAAGGATGAATTCCGTCAATATTAAACGAAACTACTGAAGCTTTATTTTTTCCGGTTCCGTAAATTTTCAAACCTTCAATTTCTAATAAACGTTTTGTAGCGTGTGCCAGTAATGCTTCTTCTTGTTTTTGAATATTGTCAAAACCAATGTTGTTCAAATAATCAACAGCAGTTCCTAAAACAATTCCGCCGGCAATATTTGGAGTTCCGGCTTCAAATTTATGAGGAAGATCTGCATAAGTAGTTTTCTCGAAAGTAACTTCTTTTATCATTTCTCCACCACCTTGATAAGGAGGTAATTTGTTTAACCATTCTTCTTTTCCGTATAGAATTCCAGTTCCGGTTGGACCGCACATTTTATGTCCTGAAAAAGCGTAAAAATCGCAATCTAAATCCTGAACATCCGGTTTTAAATGGGGAACAGCCTGTGCGCCATCGATTAAAACGGCTGCACCAACAGCATGTGCTTTTTCAATAATATATTTGATAGGATTAACGATTCCTAATGCGTTTGAAATATGATTTACAGTAACGATTTTAGTTTTTTCTGAAAGCAAAGCATCAAAAGATTCTAAAATTAATTCGCCATTTTCATTTATTGGAATCACTTTTAAAGTTGCTCCGGTTTTTTCACACAACATTTGCCAAGGCACAATATTACTATGATGTTCTAAAGACGAAACAATAACTTCGTCGCCAGGTTTTAAAATAGAGGCGAAACCGTTGGCTACTAAATTGATTCCGAATGTTGTTCCTGATGTAAAAAGAACTTCGTGAGAAAATTTAGCATTGATATGATGTTGGATTTTTACTCTCGAAATTTCGTAAGCATCCGTTGCCAATTGACTTAGTGTATGAACACCACGATGAATGTTGGCATTGATTTCCTGATAATATTTTGCGATCGCATCGATCACAATTTGTGGTTTTTGTGAGGTTGCTCCGTTATCGAAATAAACCAAAGGTTTTCCGTTTACTTTTTCCGAAAGTATCGGAAAATCAGCTCTTATTTTTTGGATGTCTAACATGTCTTATTTAGAAAAATTCTATCTACAAAAGTACTAAAACTAAATTGGTTTATCCATCAAAACTATAATTTCCTTTTATGGTGCCATCAATTGTAGATTTGAATATTGATTCTTTAAAAATTTGTTTCGTTTTGTAAATTATATGAATTTTAAATCTAAATAGAGGTATAATATCGTGAACATAAATTAATTATATTGCAGTAAAAATATCTTTTAACAATATGAAAAAATTTCTCAAATTACTTGTACTTGTTTTAGTTCTTACATTTTTGTATTTCGGATTTACAACATATCCAAAATTGGATTTGATTTCCGGCTTTTCAGCCAAAAGTGTTGCTTCGGGACATTTCTTAGATCATCGATCGAAAGACTTAATTGAAAAAACAGACAATGATATCGATATGATTGATTTGGCAACGAATAGTATAAACGATGCCGGGAAATTTGCTGTTTCAAATGTTTATGGTTTAAAAGAACGAAAAGCGATTTATCGTGAAGGTTTAGGCGCAACGTTAATCAATGATGATTTTGATATTTCGAAACCCTATTTGCTTCCAAAACGAACTAAATTAGTCAATAATCTTCCTTTCCCTTATGGGAATAATGCGCCAAAAGATACTTTGTTTTCAAACATCGATTATACGAAATTGAAAAGTGCTGTTGAAAATTCTTTTGATAAAGATGGAGGAAAAACAAAACGTACACGTGCTGTTGTGGTTTTGTATAAAGATAAATTAATAGCCGAAAAATACGATACTGGTTTTAATAAAGACAGTAAAATTTTAGGCTGGTCAATGACTAAAAGTATTACGAGTTCTGCTTTTGGAGTGTTGGCCAAACAAGGAAAAATTGACATTTATAAACCGGCACCAATTGCCGAATGGAAAAACGACGATCGTAAAGTTATCACCATAAATGATTTGCTTCACATGAATTCCGGTTTAGAGTGGGAAGAAAATTATAGTACGATTTGTGATGCTACCAAAATGCTTTTCCAGGCTGAAGATATGGGAAAAGTTCAAATGGATAAACCTGCCCAATTTAAACCAAACACACATTGGAATTACTCCTCAGGAACTACTAATTTATTATCTCGAATTTTAAGAGCACAATTTAAAAACCAACAAGAATATCTCGATTTTTGGTACAGCGCCGTAATTGACAAAATAGGAATGAATTCTATGATTGTTGAGCAAGATATGTCGGGAACTTTCGTTGGTTCGTCTTATGGATGGGCGACTCCACGCGATTGGTCAAAATTTGGATTGTTGTATCTACACAAAGGAAATTGGAATGGAGAACAAATTTTGGACGAAAGCTGGGTAAAATATACATCTACTCCAACGAATACATCGGAAGGAAAATATGGTGCACAATTTTGGCTAAACGCCGGAGGAAAATTTCCGGATGTTCCTCGTGATATGTTTTATTGCAGCGGTTATCAAGGACAAATGGTGGCGATTATTCCGTCTTTAGATATGGTAATTGTTAGAATGGGAGTGAAAGAAGAAGAACCAGGATTTGATTTTAATGGGTTTTTGAAAGGGATAATTGATAGTGTGAAGAAATAGTTTCGATATTTTTAAAATATAAGATTTAGATTACTATTTTTGTTGAAATATTTATTTAATGTCTGAAAGTAAAAGGCCTCGAATTAAAAAAGAAAATAAAGAAGTTATTATTGATAAAGACGCTTATGTTGAAAATGCATGTTCTAAAAGTGCGAAAAAAATTAATGACATTTCTGAAAATATAATTACGGAATTTTGGATTGATAAGCATTATTCTATTAGGGATCAACATGGGGATGATTTTGGAAAAAGAGAAGGAATTGATATAAGAACAGTGGAAGAGGTTATAAATAAATCTTTTAAAATCCTGAAATTTTTTAATTTTAAAAATGAAAAGTTCCGATTTGTAAATTTTCCCCCTAAAAAGATTAGGCCATTAAGATTAGTTTTAAAACAGATTTTTAAGAATAATGAAACTCTAAACATTATTGCTGAATACAATTTTATAGAACTTAATTTATACGAAGTGACGGTAATTACAGCTTTAAGAAAAGAAAATTTTACGTTGTCAGATGGTCAATATGGGATCGTTTTTGATTTAGAAGAAATTAAATTAATATTTAAAGTGAGAGGTAATGAAACTTTGATTGATGAATATCTTTACTGAATAGAATAGTTGAATTGTAATCAGTACTACAATAGAAAAAAAGTATCGATTTTTTTGATGTAAAGGCAAGAAAAATAATACCTTTGTAGTATTAAAGAGCAGGATAATACTCTGGGAAGTCTAAAAGACAGGACAAAAATCTGGGAAGCTCTTTTTAAAAAATAAAAAAACCACTCTTTTGAGTGGTTTTTTTGTATTTATAAACTTTCTACAAATCAAATCCTAAATTCACGCCTAATTTCATGGCAATGATTTTAGTAATCCGTTGTTTTAATTCCGGTATTTTAATGCTTTCGATAACAGCATTTGAGAATGCGTACATCAATAAAGCTTTGGCTTCTTTTTTTGGAATACCACGAGATTGCATATAGAACATCGCTGTTTCGTCTAATTGTCCAACAGTACAACCGTGAGAACATTTAACATCATCTGCAAAAATTTCTAATTGTGGTTTTGCATTGATTGTAGCTTTATCACTCAATAAAATGTTATTGCTTTTTTGGAAAGCATTTGTTTTTTGAGCTTCTTTTTCTACTAAAACTTTTCCGTTGAAAACTCCTGTCGAGCGATCAGAGAAAATTCCTTTATAATCCTGGAAACTTTCACAATTTGGTGTTGAATGTTTTACTAAAGTATAATGATCAACGTGTTGTTTTTCGCCAATAATTGTGATTCCGTTTAGTGTGCTTGTTAATCTTTCTCCAAAGTGATAAAAGTTCAAATTGTTACGAGTTAGATTTCCTCCAAACGAAAAAGTATGCACATAAACATGGCTTTCTTGTTGTTGCGAAACGTAAGTATTGTCGATTAAATTCGCCTCAAGATTATCGTTTTGAATTTTATAGTGATCTACAATAGCACGTTTTTGAGCAAAAATCTCTGTAACCGAATTGGTTAAAACCGGATTTTCATTCAAGCTTTGGTGGCGTTCGATAATCTGAACATGAGAATTCTCTCCAACAATAATCAAATTTCTAGGCTGAACCAATAATGCGGCTTCGTTTCCAGTTGAGAAATACATGATTTCAATTGGCTTATCAGCTACTTTCTTTTGCGGAATATTGATAAAAGCTCCTTCACTTGCAAAAGCAGTGTTCAACGAAGTCAAACTTTCGTCTTTGCTTGCAATTTGATTGAAGTATTTATCAATAATCATTTTATATTTTGGTTTGGTCAATGCCGATGACATTAAGCAAACATCGATTCCATCGTGTGTCGTAGAAGATAAATGTGAACTGAAAACACCATCGATAAACACTAATTTGTAAGTGTCGATTTCGTGTAAAAAGTATTTTTTTACATGATTAAATTCAATTGCATTTTCCTGCTTTGAAAAAACCGTAAAGTCATTTTTTAAGATGGCGTTTAGCGATGTATATTTCCAAGCTTCTTCTTTTTTGGTTGGGAAACCTTTATCTTCAAAGTTTTTTAGTGCTTTGGTGCGAATGTCATGTAAATCTGAATGTACATCGACACGCTCTTCAAAAGCCATAAAAGACGATACTAATTTTTCTTTTAAATCCATTTCTGTAGTTATGAGTTATGAGTTATAAGTTATGAGTTTTGTAAACTGTAAACTGTAACTGTAAACTAGTTTTCTGCTTTAATCCAGTCGTATCCTTTTTCTTCCAATTCGTAAGCCAATTCTTTTCCACCAGATTTTACAATTTTTCCGTTGTAAAGAACGTGAACGAAATCCGGAACGATATAATCTAATAAACGTTGGTAGTGTGTGATTACGATAATGGCATTTTTCTCGCTTTTCAATTTGTTTACTCCGTTAGCTACAATTCTTAAAGCATCGATATCAAGACCTGAATCGGTTTCGTCAAGGATTGCCAATTTTGGTTCTAACATTGCCATTTGAAAAATTTCGTTTCTTTTTTTCTCACCACCAGAAAAACCTTCGTTTAAAGAACGGGATAAAAATTTACGATCAATTTCTAATAACTCAGATTTCTCACGAATTACTTTTAGCATTTCGTTCGCAGGCATTTCGGCTTGACCGTTTGCTTTACGAGTTTCGTTGATTGCAGTTTTCATAAAGTTAGTAACACTAACTCCGGGAATTTCTACAGGATATTGAAAAGAAAGGAAAACTCCTTTGTGTGCTCTTTCTTCCGGAGCTAAATCAGCAAGATCTTCTCCGTCAAGGAAAACACCTCCATCAGTAACTTCGTAATTTTCGTTTCCGGCAATTACAGCCGAAAGTGTACTTTTTCCAGAACCATTTGGTCCCATGATAGCGTGTACTTCGCCAGCTTTAACTTCTATATTAATTCCTTTAAGGATTTCTTTATCACCAATTGAGGCGTGAAGGTTTTTTATTGATAACATTGTTTTCTTTTATTTTATATAAATGTCAATTCTATTTTTGTTGTTTGGTTTAGGATGTTGGCATTAAAATGCGCGTGTCCTAAATATTCCATGCCTAAATAATCGGCTGATTTTTTGAACGGAATGTAAAAACTTTCCTCGATTTCATCGTCATGTGAGTTTGATATCACACCAATTTTCTTTCCTCTTAGTTTTCGTCCAGTTTCCTTTTCAATTCGGATTAAATCCGAAATACGATCAAAGAAAACCTTCATAATACCGCTCATATTATACCAATAAATTGGCGTTGCAAAAATTAAAGTGTCGTATTTTTCGATGATACCTCTTATTAAAGGTAAAAAATCATCTTCTCTGTTTTTGCTTTCGTAATCATAATAAGATATATTATAATCACTTAAATCAATTACATCAATTCCGGTTTCTTTAGAAATCTCGTCTACAATTCTGGTTGTATTTCCGTTTTTTCTGGATGAACCTAAAATGATTACTTTCTTGTTTTCCATTAATACTTATTCGTAATGTCCTTTTAATGAAATGATATTTAGTATTTCAATGGTATTTTCATCAATGATCTCATAAACTAATCGATGTTCTTGGTCAATTCTTCGTGACCATACACCAGATAGATTATATTTTAATTGTTCTGGTTTTCCAATGCCTTCAAAAGGACTTTCTTGAATTGCTCGTAATAATTCAGAAATTTTCTTTAAAATTTTCTTATTTCCCGATTTACTCCAAAATTCCAGATCATTTTCTGCTTTTCTTGAAAAAACTATTTCCATAGTTTGTCAATATCTTCTATTGTCATTTTTATGCCTTTACCTTGTCTAAGTTCTTCTCTAGCTTCAAGAATCTCTTTTACAAAGTCTGGATTATATGGTTTTTCATTTTCTTCTATAATTTCAAAACCAAGAGATTTTGCCAGTGATTGAAACACTGGGAAATCTTTTTTCTTTACATTTTTTAAGATGATATCCATATCGCTTTGTTTTTTATTACCCTACAGATCCTTCTAAAGAAATTTCTAATAATTTTTGAGCTTCAACAGCAAATTCCATTGGAAGTTTGTTCAAGACATCTTTACTAAAACCATTTACAATTAAGGCAATTGCTTTTTCAGTTGGGATACCTCTTTGGTTGCAATAAAAAACCTGATCTTCTCCAATTTTACTTGTAGTTGCTTCGTGCTCGATTTTAGCCGATGGATTTTTGCTTTCGATATAAGGGAAAGTATGCGCTCCACAATTGTTTCCCATTAAAAGAGAATCACATTGCGAAAAGTTTCTTGCATTCTCAGCTCTAGGACTGATTTGCACTAATCCACGGTAACTGTTTTGTGATTTACCAGCCGAGATACCTTTGGAAATAATAGTCGATTTAGTGTTTTTACCTAAATGGATCATTTTAGTTCCCGTATCTGCTTGTTGGTAATTATTGGTAACGGCGATCGAATAAAATTCTCCTACCGAATTATCTCCTTTCAATACACAAGAAGGATATTTCCAAGTCACAGCAGAACCAGTTTCTACTTGTGTCCATGAAATTTTAGCGTTTGTTTCGCATAAACCTCTTTTGGTTACGAAGTTATAAACTCCACCTTTTCCTTCTTTGTTTCCAGGAAACCAGTTTTGAACGGTAGAATATTTAATTTCAGCATCATCCATTGCGATCAATTCAACTACAGCAGCGTGTAATTGATTTTCGTCACGGCTTGGTGCAGTACAGCCTTCTAAGTATGAAACATAACTTCCTTCATCAGCAATAACAAGAGTTCTTTCGAATTGTCCGGTTCCTGCTTGGTTGATTCTAAAATAAGTTGAAAGTTCCATTGGACAACGAACACCTTTTGGAATATAACAGAAACTTCCGTCAGAGAAAACTGCTGAGTTTAATGCAGCATAGAAGTTGTCTTTTTGAGGTACAACGCTTCCTAAATATTTACGAACTAATTCAGGATGTTCTTTTATAGCTTCTGAAATAGGACAGAAAATAATTCCTTTTTCTCCCAATGTTTTTTTGAATGTAGTAGCCACAGAAACAGAATCGACAACAATATCCATAGCGACATTGTTCATCATTTTTTGTTCGTCGACAGAGATTCCCAACTTTTTGTACATTTCTAAAAGTTCCGGATCTACATCATCCAAAGTTTTATTTGGATCTACCTGTTTTGGAGCTGAATAATAAGATATTGCCTGGAAATCTGGTTTTACATAATGAACATTTGCCCATTCTGGCTCAATCATTTCTTTCCATGCACGAAAAGCCTCAATACGCCAATCGGTCATCCATTGAGGTTCTTCTTTTTTAAGAGAAATAGCTCTTACGATATCTTCGTTTAAGCCAATAGGAAATGTCTCCGATTCAATATCGGTATAAAATCCGTATTCGTATTCTTTGGTTTCGAGTTCGATTTTTAAATCGTCTTCAGTATATTTTGACATTTTTTAGTTTTTTAAAACGCTTAAAATTTAAAATCTTAAGCGTTTAAATTTTTGCTTTTAGACTTTAATTTATAACGAAAAGGATTCTCCACAACCACAAGTTCTGCTCGCATTTGGGTTGTTAAACACAAAACCTTTTCCATTTAATCCGCCAGAAAATTCTAGAATTGTTCCGGCTAAATATAGAAATGATTTTTTTTCAACTGCAATTGTTATGTCGTTGTCTATGAATATTTTATCGTCGTCGCCTTTGGTTTTATCAAATTTTAAATCATATGACAAACCAGAGCATCCACCACTTTTCACTCCTACGCGTACGTAGTCATGTGCGGCATCAAAACCATCATCTTTCATTAAATCGATGATTTTCTTTTTAGCTGTATCAGAAACTTTTATCATTGTTTATGGTATTTATTTTTGCTTTCACTTGAATTTCGTTAAAATAGTAATTTTATTATTACATTTTAAAGTGCTGTTACTCAATGTTGAAATGAAATTATCTGCAAAGATACGACTTAAAAACCTTTTTCCATAACGCTTCACATTATTATAACAAATGTTAAAATAGATAGAACTTATTTTGATAGATATGGACAAAAAAGAAATGAAATTGTAATATTTCGTGTTTTTGACCGAGTGTTTCATAATTTTTAAGTTAAAAAAACCGTATTTATACCTGCTTTCGCTGATAAATTATTAGTATTTTTGCAAAAAATTGTGAGTAATTATGAAAAAACAGTATAAAAGCAAGTGGTTAAAAGCACTTTTAGCGGTATTTTTTGTTTTTGGAATAGGTGCTACAGTCTTTATTTTTAGTAAAGAGTCAAATGAAAGTTTTGAGAAGACTGAAGAGGTATCAAAAAATCAAAAAAATCAAAAATTAAGTCAGGAAACTCTTGCCCAAGAGAATATTTTAGATTCCTTAACGAATTTAAAATTGGCTTATGATGCGGCTATACTTGAGAAAACTGCATTGGCACAACAATTAGAAATCGAAAGAAAGAACATTGAAAATTTGATGGAAATTATTAAAGCTTCTAAAAATCCTTCGGTTGAACAAATACATATCTATAGAAAACAACTTTTAGATATGAATGCTTCATTGGTATCGAAAGGAATAGAAGTTAAAAATTTAAAATCTCAAAATAAAAGTTTGTTAACGGAGATTGAAAGCCAAAATGTTGTCATGTATAAACAAAAGGCAGAAAATGATACTTTGATTTCGAAACAAAAACAATTAGAATCCACTTTAAAAGACGCTTCGAGATTATCACTGAATAGCTTTAAAGTGATTGCACTTCGAGAAAAAAAATCAGGAAAAGAACAGGAAACTGATAAAGCAAAAAGCACAAAAAAACTTAAAGTTAGTTTTTCTATCAATGGAAATTCCGTTGCTAAAACAGGAAAAAAAGTTTTTTATATTCAGGTTTTGGATCAAAACAATACTGTTTTGGGCGATAATAAATTGATTGAATTTGGAAACGATAAAGCTTTAGTTTACAGTTTTATTGTATCAGTAGATTTTCAGGGTAAACCTGCAAATGTTTATGGAGTTTTAAATTCTGATGAAAATCCATTCAATAAAGGAACTTATTTTGTCAACTTCTTCGACAAACAAGAAATAATGGGAAGCGCATCAATCACGCTTGAATAATACTTGACTTTTTAGCCCACAGATTTTACGGATTTTGCTGATTTACACAGATTACTTTTAGTTTAACCAAGCTTTCAAGCCTTTCGTGGGAATAAAAAACCAGTGAAAATCTGTTAAATCAGTTTAATCTGGTGGGCAACTTTATATAAGCATGAAAAAACATTATGAGTGAATGCCTAGCATAAAGAAATTGGATTTCCTAGCTTTGTTTTCTTATTAGAAATATACTCTTATGAAACTTTACCCTATAGAATCCGGAAATTTTAAGTTAGACGGAGGTGCAATGTTTGGAGTTGTGCCCAAAACAATCTGGAGCAAAACTAATCCGGCTGATGCCAATAATTTAATTGATATTGCAGCTCGTTGTCTTCTTATTGAAGATGGAAATCGCTTGATTTTGATTGATACGGGAATGGGGGATAAACAATCGGAAAAGTTTTTTGGTTATTATTCGCTTTGGGGTTCTCATTCTATTGATAAATCATTGGCAAAATATGGTTTTCACCGAGATGATATTACCGATGTTTTTATGACGCATTTGCATTTTGATCATTGTGGAGGAAGTGTTCAATGGAATTCGGATAAAACCGGCTATGAACCAGCTTTTAAAAATGCTAAATATTGGAGCAACGAGAATCATTGGGAATGGGCAATAAAACCAAATCCTCGAGAAAAAGCTTCCTTTTTGTCAGAGAACATTTTGCCAATGCAGGAAAGCGGACAATTGAATTTTATAAAACGTCCTGAAAGTGATTTTGGTTTCTGTGAAGAATTAAATTTTGGAATCTACTATGTTGACGGTCATACGGAGAAACAAATGATTCCACATATTAAATATCAAGATAAAACCATCGTCTTTTGCGCTGATTTATTAGCGACAGCAGGACATATTCCGTTGCCATATGTTATGGGTTATGACACGCGACCTTTATTGACAATGCCCGAGAAAGCAAAATTTCTAAATGCGGCGGCAGATCATAATCATTATTTGTTTCTGGAGCATGATGCACACAATCAGATTATAACGGTTGAACATACCGAGAAAGGTGTTCGATTGAAAGAAGTTTTTACTTGCGAAGAAATCCTTTAAAAGAAATTTTAAATCATAAAAAATCCCATTTTCACTATATCGAAAATGGGATTTTTTAGTTTAACTAATTGTAATTATTCTACAATCACTTTTTTGGCAGAAGCCGCATCTTGATTGATTAAGTATACATAATAAACTCCTCTTGGAAGTCCTGATAAATCAATTGTATTATTTGTATTAGCAGAGTCTAAAGTAAAAGATCTTACAAGCTGACCTAAAGTATTATAAACGGTAGCTTTTTCTAAAGTTGCATTACTAATAGTTACTTCTCCTTTTGTTGGATTAGGATATACTACAACTTTATCAAAAACAGAATCTTCAATACCTAAATTTTTACAAGTATTAGAATAGTTAGTTGTTGCATCTTTTATATTTTGCCATTTTGCATTCGAAAATTCTACATTGTCAACCTGGATACAAGAAAGATTTTTGTTGTTTAAAAAGCTACAAGCGTCAACAGCACTTTTTTTGTCTGTGCCACTTGATGAAGGCAATATAAAATTCTCGTTATTTCCGTTTTGTAAATTTAATGTTGTTAGAGGATTAAATACAATGTAAACAAGTTCTAAAAGTGGATTATGCGATAAGTCTAAAGATATTAATTGATTATTTGCAGCATTTAATCTTTTTAAAAGAACATTTTGACTTAGGTCTAAAGAGCTTAAATTATTAAGAAAGCATTGAAAAATAGCTAGTTTTGTGTTTTTGGAAAGATTTATTTCTGAAATTTTGTTAAGACCTATTGATAAATCCAATAAATTAGGCAGGTTCGTTACATCTATTGTTGTGATCTTATTATTAATGCAATAAAAGGATTCTAACTCAGTGTTTAAAGAAACGTCTATAGCGGTTAATAAGTTATCGTCTGCTGCTAAATAATGAAGCTTTTTATTTTGAGATAAATCAATTGTTTCAATTTGATTTTTACTGAACATTACGTTGAACAATTCAGTGTTTGCTGTAAGATCCAATGTTGTTAGGTTGTTATCGTGTAACGTTAATGTTATTAATGATTTATTGTGAGTGACATCAATATTACTTATAGTATTGGAAGTACAGTTTAACTCAGTTAATGCGATAAAATCTTCAATTCCCGTCATATCGGAAATATTAGAACTGGAAAGATCTAAATATGTAACTTTTTTGATATTTGCACTTAGAACTTTTCCATTCTTTCCGTCTTTGTCGATGTTTAAAGCAATTAGTTTATCTTCAAAATTAGAATCTGGAATTGAAGTATAAGCATTACAATCTACATTATAATTTGCTGTTGCATCTTTAATGCTTGTCCAATTAGTAGTTGCATAATCAGCATCTTCAACCTGAATACAAGTTAAATCTGTATTATTACTAAAATTAGATCCTGAAGAAAAATTAGTTTTATCTCCGTTCTTTACGTTTAAACTCAATAATTTGTTATTGTTGCAATCTAAAGTTGCTAAAAATTTATTTTGAGACAAATTCAAATTTGAGATTAGATTTCCTGAACAATCAAGAACTGTCAAATTAGTAAATCCTTCTATTCCAGTCAAATCTTTTATAGTGCTTGAAGAAACATTTAAAGAACTTATGTTTACAATGCTGCTGTTTAAAACAGATCCGTTTTTACCGTCTTTATCAATTTCTAAAGCAATTAATTTATCTTCAAAAGCAGGATCAGGAATAGCTATAATCTGAGAACAATCTACGGTAGAATATGATGCAGAAGAATCTTTAAAGCTTCCCCAATTTTTATTAGAATACAGAGCGTCGTCAACCAAGATGCATGTTAGTAATGGATTCTTTGTAAAATCAATAACATAAGGTGCCAGTTGCATAGAGCTGTTTTTTCCATTTCTTATATTTACGTTTGTTAATTTGTTTTCAGAACATGTTATAGAAATTAAAGAGGTGTTTTGAGAAAGATCTAAAGTTGTTAATTCGTTCGAAGGACACCATAATGTAGATAGTGTTTTATTGTTTGAAACATCAATATTGGTTAATTTGTTTGATGCACAAGATAAAAGACTCAAATTAGCATTTTTAGAAAGATCAAGACTTGTTATTTCGTTATAAGAAAGGGATAAATTTTCTAAAGCAATATTTTTTGAAGTGTCTAAAGTTGTTAATTTATTATACATAGCATTTAGATCTGTTAAAGCTAAATTTTGAGAAATGTCAAGTGTCGTTAATTGATTAGACATACAATTCAAACTTGTCAATGAAGCAAAATCCTGAATACCTGTTAAGTCAGAAATAGAGGCTCCATAAAGATTTAATTCAGTTAAAGCAGAAATTTTAGATGTAGCAACTTTTCCGTCTGGCGTTCCTGAATCAATTCCTAAAGCGATTAATTTATTTTCAAAATTAACATCAGGAATTAACGTATATAAAATACATTCAACATCATTAAAATTTGCAGCTTCGTCTTTAAAAAATATACTAGGACTAGTATTTGCGAAAGCTTGATTGTCTACAAGAATACAACTTAAATCAGGATTCTTGAACAATAAAGCACCTTGAAAATTAGTGTTATTTCCGTTTTTTAAATTTAGAGATTTTAGGTTGTTTTCTGAAGCATTGATATAAACCAATTTTGTGTTTTTAGAGATATCTAAATTCGTTATTTGGTTTTTGTTACATTGTAAAGTTGTAAGTTCTGTATTTGCAGAAACATTCAAAGTTGTTAAATCATTGCCATGGGAATATAATTCTATTAATTTTAAATTTTTAGAAACATCCAAAGATGATAAAGTGTTAAACTGGCAATTTAGGTATTCAAGAGCAGTAAAACCTTCTATTCCGGTTAAGTCTTTGATTTCGCTTAATTGAACATTTAAATCAGTAACTTTAGAAATAGTAGACGTTAAAACTTTTCCATTTTTACCATCAATATCGATTTTTAATTCAATTAATTTATCTTCAAAATTGCTGTCAGGAATTAATGTAAAAGCAGTACAGTCTTCCGTGAAATAAGAAGTTTTGTCTAATTTTCCATTCCAGTTGTCATTAGAGTATTGAGCGTTGTCTACCTGAATACAGCTTAAAGCAGGATTTTTAGTAAAATTAACGCTAAACCAATCTAAATTGGTATTGAAACCATTTTTTAAGTTTAAAATGTTTAATGCATTATTTGAAAAATCAATTTTAATCAAAGAAGGATTTTTTGTTACACTCAGACTAGTAATTGAATTGTATGCACAGTTTACATCAGTTAAAGATGTATTATTATCTAAATTTAAAGCGGTCAGTTGATTTGTACTACAGTTTAAAAGACTTAAATTTTTGTTTGCATTAATATCTAAGGCAACAAGCGAATTTGAAGAACAATTTAGTTCAGTCAAATTAGTAAAATCTTGAAGTCCTGTTAGATCACTAATATTGCTATCAGATACGTTTAATGAAGTAATAGAAGCAATGCTTTCCGTTTTTACTTTTCCATTTTTTCCATCCTTATCTATGTTCAATAGAATCAGTTTGTCTTCAAAATTTGAGTCAGGAATTAAAGTATAGGTTGCGCAATCTAAATTGTATTTTGCCGTAGAATCTTTAAAAGAAGCCCAGTTAGCATCAGCATAAGCAATGTCGTCAACCTGAATACAAGTTAGATTCGGGTTATTTTTAAAGTTAAGGCTTGTGCTGAAAGAAGCATTATTGCCGTTTTGTAAATTTAGACTTTTTAATAAGTTATTCTGGCAATTTAGAGTAGTCAATGCTGTATTGTTTGAAACATCTAAACGGGTTATTTTACTACTGTTACAAGATATGCTGGTTAGTTTTTGGTTTGTTGAAACATCTAAGTTTTCCAGGCCAGTTAAAAAAGCACTCAAAGTTACTAGATTAGTATTCTTACTTAGATTAACAGTTTTTAAGCTAGTATTAAAACCAATATTTAAAGAAGTTAAATTTGTATTAGTTTGAATGTCTAAGCTAGTTAGCACATTACTGTTAAGATTTAAACTCTCAAGCGCTAAATTTGCGCTGACGTCGATTGTCGCAAATTTATTGCTGCTACAATTTAAAGAAACCAAGTCCTTATTATTCGTTAGATCTAAGGAAGATAAATTTTCACCACTACAATTTAAAGTTTTTAAGGCTGTGTTTTTGGTAGTATTTAATTTTCCTATTTTATTACCAGGTGTATTTAAGATTTCTAAAGCAGTAAAATCTTCAATACCAGTTAAATCGGTAATAGCTTGATAAGAAGTATATCTATAGTCGATTTTTTTCTCAACTGCAATTCTTGCAGTTAAAACTTTTCCGTCCTGAATGTTGTCTATTCCGTCAGATATTAAGGCTTTTTCAAATTCAATATCAGGGATTAGTGTATACTGAGGTGCACCACAAACTACGGAATAAGTAGCCCAAAGGTCTTTTTTATCAGCCCAGTTTGTATTTGAAAAAGTAATGTCATCAACTAAAATACAAGTTAAAATTTTGTTACCTGTTAAATTGATGCTTGCATTAGTAAGTAAAGCATTGTTTTGATTCTTTAAATTTAATTCACTCAAACTACTGTTTCTGGAAAGATTTAAAGAAGTTAATACTATATTTTTAGAAAGGTCAAGGGATGTAATTTGTGTATAATTTGCTGCTAAAGTTTTTAGAGATATATTCTTTGTAAGATTTAAGGATTTTAATTTACCTCCAGGAGAACTATAAGTACTTAAAGATTCTAGCGAAGTAAAATCTTCAATTCCGGTAAGATCTGTAATCTCAGCGTAATTTTGAAGGCTTAATGTCTTTACTTCAGCCGCTCTTGCAGTTAATATTTTACCATCTAAAACGGCGTCATATTTTTGGGAAATTAGAGCTTTTTCAAATTCGATATCAGGAATTAATGTATAGGCTGGAGCAACACAAGTTAAGCTGTAAGTAGTCCAGTTTTCTTTATTTTTCCAATTTGTATTCGAATAGTTCACATCATCAACCAGTACACAACTTAAACTTGTGTTGTTTAATAAATATGCTGTTGTAATGGCATTATTATTCCCGTTTTTTAAATTAAGTTCAGTTAAATTTAAATTGTCATATACCTGCAAAGTTTTTAAAAGTGTATTTTTAGATAAATCCAGAGTTGATAAATCTGATTTATATATGTTTAGACTTTTTAAAGCAAGATTATTAGTCAGATCTAAATTGGTTAATTTATTTTCATAGCATAAAATTTCAGTCAACTCTGTATTGACAGAAAAATCAACTGTTGTTAAATTATTTCTTCCACAATTTACTATTTCCAGACTTAGATTATTCGAAAAATCCAAATTTGTAAATTGATTATCATAAGCAAGTAATTTGATTAATGCCTTGTTTTGAGAAATATTAAGATTTGTTAAATCGTTAGAACCAACATTTAATTCATTTAATAACTTGTTATTTGAGACATCTAAAAGATTTAATTTGTTAAAACTACAATCTAAAGTAATTAAATTGACATTATTTGAAACGTCTAATGTGGTCAAATCTGCATTACTGCAATCTAATTTTTTTAAAGCAATATTTTTTGTAACATTAAGCTTTCCTAATTTACCTGGTGTGGTTAGAAGTTCTAGGGCAGCAAAATCTTCAATACCTGTTAAGTCAGTAATAGCTTGGTAATTACTGTATTTTAAGTCAAGTTCTGTAATTGCTGCTGCTGCTGAAGTTAAGATTTTCCCATCTAAAGGCCCGTCAAAACCTTTTAAGATTAGTATTTTTTCAAACTCAACATCTGGAATTAAGGTATATTTTGGACTTTCACATACAACAGAATATTTAAGCCAACTGTCTTTGCTGCTTGCCCAATTTGTTTCTGAAAATGCAACATCATCAACTAATACGCAATATAAACCGGGTGTTTTAGTTAAATATAATTTTGATGATGTTATTAAATTATTTTTTCCGTTTTTTAAATTTATTTCTTTTAAATAAACAGCGTATCTCGCATCTAAAGATTGTAAGGCAGTATTTTTTGAAAGATCTATGCTTACCATATGGGAATCGTAAATGCTTAAAGTTGTTAAATTTACATTTGCTGCAAGGTCAATAGTAGGTAGAAATGAATTACTAAGATTTAAATTCGTTAAAGCAGTATTTTTAGACAGATCAAGATTCGTCTCTTTATTACCTCCACAATTCAGCACTTCAAGTAATGGATTTAAACTTAAATCCAGATTTATAATTCTATGATACGAACAATTTAATATTTTTAAATTAGGATTATGAGAAAGATCCAGATTAGTTATATTTCCGGGGCCATCTTGTCCTTCAGTAAATCCTCCGGGAGATATGTTAAGTTCTGTAAGATTGATATTAGCAGAGATATCAATACTTGCCAAGGGAGTTCTAATAAAAATTGCTCTCTCTAAATCTATATTTGCAGATAAATTTATACTCGTAATTTTTGTATTTGTAAAAGAGATATCTTTTAATGCAAGATTACTCGATATATTTACAGAAGTTAAAGGATTATCATCGCATTTTAAAGTCGTTAAAGCTATGAAATCTTGGATTCCGGTTAAATTTGTTATTGAACTATTTGAAACATCAACAGATTTTATTCCAGAAATATTATTTGTTAGTACTTGTCCGTCAGCAACACCAGAATCAATACCTAAGGAAATCAATTTATTTTCAAAATTAATATCTGGAATTACGGTGTTTTGTGCATAAATGGAAAAATTTGCTAATAACAGCAACAAGAGTAGTTTTGTTTTCATAGATTGAGTTTATGATTCAGTCGCGCAATAGTAAACAATTAAAATGGAGTTTCCTTACGGGAAGACGTAACTGATAAACTGTTTTGTGGAAATATATTTTAATAGTTTTCGTAAGACAAATTATTTACAATCAGAAATTTTAAATATCTTAATTTATATAAGGCATTACTTTTATTTTTATTATTTTTTGTAAGTATTATTTTATATATTAGCAAATAATAAGCGGATGCCGAAAAGCTAAAGAGTAGGTGAACATAAATTTTATAAATTATGAATTTAGATGATTTTATTGAAAATGCAAGTAAATTAGGTGTAGTAGCACTTGAATCTGATCAATTGAAAGAAGTTACTGGAGGAATTGGCGGACCGGCTCGTAGAACATACGAATTGACTCCTGAAGATTGGTTTGAATATTATGTATATTTTGAAGGTTGTTATTCATGTTAATTAATTTCTAATGTCGAAAATCTGCTATAAAAATGGCAGATTTTTTTATTATATAATCCAACTGTAAGGTTGAGGACTGAATAAGAATTCAATTAAGAAATAAAATTTTGTAGATAAATTTTCTTTAATTTTTTAAGAACTATGACTTAAAAACATCGTAATTTCATAAGACAGTGTTAATCGTTAGTTTTATGTAACAAAAAATCATAATTTAGGCCCATATTTTAACTTTTATCAAAAATAGATATATGAGTCCTATAAAAATAAATACCATATCTGCTTTTGCATTACTTGTACTTGCAGGTTGCAGCGCTACTTTGCAAGCACAAAATTCAACTTCTAAAGTTGCGATTACAGCACCTTTGGCAATAGTTAAAAAAGCACCTCTTAGCGAAAACGAATTGAAAAGATGGAGTCATCTTGATTTAATCAAAGATTCTATTGCAGGTATGAGTGTTGATAGGGCTTACGCCGAATTATTACAAGGAAAAACAGGCAAGAAAGTAATTGTGGGTATCGTAGATTCAGGTGTTGATATTGAACATCCGGATTTACAAGGAATGATCTGGACAAATCCTAAAGAAATTCCGGGTAACGGAATCGATGATGATAAAAACGGATTTATCGATGACGTTCATGGATGGAACTTTTTGGGTGATGCTGTTCACGAAAACCTTGAAATGACAAGAATCGTTAAAAAAGCCGATGACGGTTCTGCCGAATATAAAAATGCTTTAGCACAATACGAAGAAAGAAGAGCTAAGTTACAAGAAGATAAAGAACAAATAGATGGTTTATTAGATATTCATAATACCATAAAAAAAGAATTAAATAAAACAGATTATAAATTAGAAGATTTAAGCAAGATTACTTCAACTGACCCAAAAGTTTTGGAAGATAAAAGAATCATGACTCGAATCTTTACTAATGCGGGTCCAACTTTTAACCCAGAAGTTGATTTTGAAGAGTATAGAGAACAAGTTTACGATGAATTCAATTATAATTTAAATAAAGATTATGACGGAAGAAAAATCGTAGGAGATAATCCTGAAGACATTAAAAACAACCATTATGGTAATAATGTAGTTTTTGGTCCTGATAAAGAAAAAGCACTTCACGGAACTCACGTTGCCGGAATCATTGCGCAAATTCGAGGAAATGGTTTAGGAGGAGATGGTATTTCTAATAATGTTGAAATCCTGACCGTAAGAGCTGTTCCTGATGGAGATGAGTATGATAAAGATATTGCTTTGGCAATTCGTTACGCAGTAGATAATGGTGCAAAAGTAATTAACGGAAGTTTCGGAAAAAGCTTTTCTCCACACAAACAATGGGTTTACGATGCCATTAAATATGCTGCCAAAAAAGATGTTTTAATTGTGCACGCAGCAGGAAATGACGGATACAATATCGATGAAACAAAAAACATCAATTACCCAAATGACTCTGCAGACAACATCAAAGAATTTGCTGATAACGTAATTACAATTGGAGCAATCAATAAAGCTTACGGAGAAAATGTAGTAGCTTCATTTTCAAATTTCGGAAAAATAAATGTTGACGTTTTCGCACCGGGAGAAGAAATCTATGCAACGGTTCCAAATAATAAATACAAATATTTGCAAGGAACATCAATGGCATCGCCAAATGTTGCCGGAGTGGCAGCTTTGATTCGTTCTTATTATCCAAAATTAAAAGCGTCTCAGGTAAAACATATTTTAATGGATTCCGGAGTAGCACTTCCATCAATGATTTTTTTAGGTGAAGATCCAGATCCAACTCAAAAACCAGTGCCGGTTTCATCTGCCGAATCATCAAAAACGGGTAAAATGGTGAATGCTTATAATGCTTTATTAATGGCAGAGAAAATGTCAAAGAAATAAATAAAAAATAGAATATTAATCTAATGGAAGAGTGGCAACTCTTCCATTTTTATTAAAACAATCATGCGAAAAATTATATTCCTATCCTTTTTGAGTTTCGGTTTAAACTCAGTATCTGCACAAAATGCTCCGTATTGGCAACAACATGTTGATTACAAAATGGAAGTATCAATGGATGTAAAAAACTATCAGTACAAAGGGAAACAGGAATTGGTTTATACCAATAACTCACCAGATACTTTAAGAAAAGTTTTTTATCATTTATATCCAAATGCGTTTCAGCCGGGAAGCGAAATGGATGCACGCCTGCATGCTATAAAAGATCCTGACGGAAGAATGGTAACTAAAGTAAAAGGCGCTGATGGTAAAGAGGTAAAACAAAGCCGAATTGAAACTTTAAAGCCAAATGAAACAGGATATTTAAAAATTACAAACCTTAAACAAGATGGTGTAACGGCTCAAACAAGAACCTCAGGAACTATTCTGGAAGTTATTTTGGCTATGCCAATTTTACCTAACTCAAAAACTACCTTTACGTTGGATTTTGATGGACAGGTTCCGGTTCAAATTCGTCGTTCAGGACGCAATAATTCGGAAGGAGTTGAGCTTTCAATGTCACAATGGTATCCTAAATTGGCCGAATTTGATTTTGAAGGCTGGCATGCAGATCCATATATTGCGAGAGAATTTCACGGAGTTTGGGGTGATTTTGATGTAAAAATCACAATCGATAAAGACTATACAATTGGAGGTTCAGGATATTTACAAGATAAAAATCAAATTGGTCACGGTTATGAAGATGCCGGAGTAACAGTTGTTTATCCAAAGAAAACAAAAACATTGACATGGCATTTTATTGCACCAAATGTTCACGATTTTACCTGGGCTGCAGACAAAGAATATGTGCATGACATTGTAAAAGGCCCAAACGATGTTGAGTTGCATTATTTCTTTAAAAACAATCCGAAAACAGTCGAAAACTGGAAAAAGTTAGAGCCATTAATGGTTAAAGTAATGGATTTTTACAACCATAAAGTAGGAGCATATCCATACAAGCAATATTCATTTATTCAAGGTGGAGATGGCGGAATGGAATATGCAATGTGTACTTTAATGCTAGGAAACGGAACTCTTGAAGGTATTTTGGGAACCGCAACGCATGAAATGGGACATTCTTGGTTTCAGCATATTTTAGCTTCAAATGAATCAAAACACCCTTGGATGGATGAAGGTTTTACAACGTACATTGAAGACATGGCTTTGAATGAATTAAAAGGAGATAAAAAAGTAGAAAATCCGTTTAAAGGAAATTATGCCGCTTATTACAAATTAGTAGAATCTGGAAAAGAACAGCCGCAAACTACACATGGAGATCGTTATGACGAGAACAGACCTTACAGCATTTCATCTTATGTAAAAGGAAGTATCTTTTTGTCGCAATTAGAATATGTAATTGGAAAAGAAAATGTAGATGCAACTTTAAAAAGATATTATAACGATTTTAAGTTCAAACATCCAACTCCAAACGATATCAAAAGAACGGCTGAAAGAGTTTCTGGTGCAGAACTGGATTGGTATTTAATTGATTGGACAGAAACCCTAAACACAATTGATTACGGTATTAAAGATGTTGCGGATAATGCAGGAAAAACAACCGTTTCATTAGAAAGAATAGGTAGAATGCCAATGCCAATAGATTTAACGGTAGAATATACTGACGGAACAACGGAGAGTTTTTATATTCCGTTAAGAATGATGAATTTCATTAAACCAAATCCAAACCTTAACGTAAAAAGAACAGTTCTTGAAGATTGGGCTTGGGCAATGTCAAACTATAGTTTTACAATTGATAAAAGCAAAACGACGATTAAAAAAATCACAATTGATCCAAGTGGATTAATGGCAGATATTAAAGCGTCAAATAATGTTTATGAAGTGAAATAAGCAAAAAATATATTTTATAAAAAAGCCCTTAAAAACTATTTTTAAGGGCTTTTTCTTTTTCAAATTTTATCTAGTGAAGGAAGATTATACCGTTTTTATTTCAGTAACAACTTCAGATTGTATTTTTTTAAATGGAAATAAATTTCGATAACTTGCCGATCTCCACAACCATTCAATTGGTCCATAATTATATTTAGCCAACCACCATTTGCTAATGAATAATTGAAGAATGAAGACAAAAACGGCTAATGAAAAGTAAAACCAATAAGGCATAGTATCCGCAATTCCTAAACCAATTCCGGAAAAAATTAAAGCTGCCAGAATGTTTTGAGCGATATAATTGGTTAAGGTCATCTTACCGCCAGCACTAAAATAACTAAAAATTGTTTTTAGTTTTCCGTTGGTATAGAGTAAGGAAATTCCCGTTGCAATAAAAATCATTGTGCTCAAAACTAACCAGTAAAGCGGATGAAAGACTTTAAGGATATCGACCTTATAAGAAATTATTAAATTGAAGGCAACACCAATAATAATAGCCGTAACTAAACTGATCCAAAGCGTATTTTTCAATAACTTTTTCTGTTCGTTTAAACGATTAAAAAAATCTAGTTTTTGAAGAAGAAACCCAAAAAGCATACAGGCAAGCATTACCAGGTGAGCTGTAATGGCGTAACCGGGAATAATGATTTGTTCGTAAAAAGAAGCCAATAAATTGAATTTAAAAAAGTCTGCCCAATTTCCGGAATGATACAATTTTAAATACTCCGGATTTGTGGTAATTTCCGGATGTTCAACTTTAAATCCATTTACGTAAGCCATTATAAAAGGAATAGTAAGAACAAGAACTGCACAAATAATGCTTAAAGTTTTTGCTGAACTTTTATAAAATAACAACATTAAAAGACCTAAAAAAGCATAGTCTTTTAGAATGTCTCCAAGCCAAAACGACGAATTGATAAAAGCCAAAATAAAAAGCAAAATCATTCGCCAGGCAAAAAAGGTAACTGGATTTTTTCCTTTAGCGGCTACATTGTTAATTAAAATAGCAAAACCATAGCCAAATAAAAGCGTTAATAAAGTCCAGGATTTTGCTGCGAAAAAATAGCGATTAAAATAAAGCAGAATATCAGATATAATGCTATTGTTGATTTTGTGCTCTACACCAATGTGCAGAAAATCAGAATAATTGCCAATGGCAACGCCCAAGAGAGCCCAGCCTCTAAGAATGTCAACAATAGCAGTTCTTTTGCTTTGTTCGACGGGATGATAAGAATTTGTCATTTGATTAACGTTTTTGTTGTGATTTGATTGATGATTTTAGATAAATTTGAAATTATTCTAATAGCGTCAAAAGTAAGAAAATTTTGAAACGATCTGTTTTTATCTGAAAATATAATTCACAAAAAAAGCGTGTTATTTTTAAAATAACACGCTTGTAATCAATAGTGACTTTTTGTTATCCCAAATGTTCCAACATATCTTTAGTCATAGTTTCAATATCAAAAGTATGTTTCCATCCCCAATCTTCTCTCGCTTGAGAATCGTCGATACTTGCCGGCCAGCTATCGGCAATTTTCTGACGGAAATCAGGCTCATAAGTAATCGTGAATTCAGGAATATGTTTTTTAATTTCATTCGCAATTTCAGTTGGAGTAAAACTCATTGCAGCTAAATTGTATGAAGAATGTATTTTGATTTCCTCAGCCGGAGCTTTCATGATATTAATGGTTGCGTCAATAGCATCATCCATATACATCATTGGCATTTTTGTTTCTGAGGATAAAAAGCATTCGTATTTTTTATCGGCAATAGCCTTATAGAAAATATCAACTGCATAATCTGTAGTTCCGCCACCAGGAGGAGTTGACCAGCTAATTAAACCAGGATAACGGATGCTTCGAACATCAACGCCATAGATATTATGGTAATATTCACACCATCTTTCTCCCGCTTGTTTACTAATTCCGTAAACTGTAGAAGGCTCCATAATGGTATATTGCGGCGTATTTTCTTTTGGAGTTGTTGGTCCAAAAACGGCAATACTTGACGGCCAGAAAACTTTTTTTATTTTTTTGGCTTTAGCCAAATTCAAAACGTGAAATAATGAATTCATATTTAAATCCCAGGCAAAAGCAGGGTTTTTCTCAGCTGTAGCCGATAAAAGTGCCGCCATCAAATAAATATCTGTAATCTTATGCAATTCAACAAGATGTTCAATTTGATTAAAATCTAAAGCATTCACCACTTCAAAAGGACCTGAATTAACAACATCAGTATTTAATTTTCGAATATCAGAAGCAATTACATTTTCTGTTCCGTATAACTTACGTAGTTTTTGAGTCAGTTCTGTCCCAATTTGACCGCAAGCGCCAATGATCAATATTTTTGGATTCATGTTGAATAGTTTTTAGAGACGCAAATATAACGTTTTCGCAAATATTATTACTTTTTAGAAAAACAAATTATAAATTTAACAACGATGAAGATGCTTTTTTGGATTATTCGTTGTGAGAGCATTAATACAAGGCTTCATTTAAACATGAATTTCGCTACGGAAATGGGTTTTTTACCGCAGAGAGCGCAAAGATTTAATTTTACTTTACGCATAGAAAACACAAAGGTCGCAAAGCTAGCTCAACACAAAGCTTTGTGAACTTTGTGTTTTTATAAAACTGCTTAATTTGAAAAACTT
The DNA here is from genome assembly GCF_006438875.1 of Flavobacterium pectinovorum. GTDB lineage: Bacteria > Bacteroidota > Bacteroidia > Flavobacteriales > Flavobacteriaceae > Flavobacterium > Flavobacterium pectinovorum_A. Next base: position 160,045 of record NZ_RCZH01000002.1, on the reverse strand, counting down.
AGTGCCCTTTGTGGTAAAAAAACTTCAGATTGAAATTAAAAAAAAATTGGCCACGGAGTACGCTAAGATTTAATTTTACTTTACGCATAGAAAACACAGAGTTCACAAAGCTGGCTCAACACAAAGCTTTGTGAACGTTGTGTTTTTGTAAAACTGCTTAATTTAAAAAACCTTTGTGCTCTCTGCGGTAAAAAAAATACAAGGTAAAACTTTGTCTTTGCGGTAAAACTTCAGCCACGAATTCACGAATTTTCAAATTATTTTAGCGAGAATTCGTAAAATTTATTTATAAAGTTTAGAAGAAAAAAATTCGTGAATTCGTGGCGAAAAAACAGTATTTCATGCTTTCTTTTTATCCCGAAAACAGAATTCGTAATTGTAAAATTACTTTGTAACTTTGTAGCTTAATGTTTTACCAAATGAAATATAAAATATCTCTTTTTCTACTTTTAATTTTTGTGCTGAATTCATGTCAAAATGAAGATGAAAAACGTCGTGCTGAGAATGAAAAAGAAGTTAAGAAAAACGAAATTATTTTTAATAATATAAATAAAGCCTGGACTTTTATTGACGAGCCAATCAACGAAGCTGCGGAACAAAAGGTAAGTTCCTGGAATGAATGGCGTGATTTTTTGAAAGAACTTGGAGATAAACCAAGAAAAACAATTGGAGCTTTTCAGAAAAAATCAGCTGCGATTTCAAAGAAAGCACTGGCTTTAAACAACAATATTCCTGTTGAGTTTAATGTTCCACAAATAAAAAGCCGAATTTCAATTTTGATTACTAAAGTCAAAATGATGGATTTATTTATTAATCTGAGTACAATTCCGGATAAGAAAGTGACGTTCTTGATTGGAGAGATTAATAAAGAATTGGTTTCGCTGGAACGACAAATGGATCAGGTTGTGGTAAAAAGTAAAATTCCGAAAGAAGAAGGAGAAGAAGATTTCCTGAAAATGCTAGATACAACACGCGCCATTCCGAATTCGAATACCGTTCCGGTTCAGGTGCAGAATATAAATAAAAAGTTACCAACAGTTGAGTAAAAACGCCTTATATACTACGTATGATAATCTGCCAAAATCACAGCAGATTGCCACACAATTACTAGAGCAAAATCAAATAAAAATGCATCTTAACGGATTGTTGGGATCTGCAGTTTCGTTTGTTATTCGCGCTGTTTTTAAAAAAACCGAGTTGCCTTTTCTGGTTGTTTTAGACAATAAAGAAGAAGCTGCTTATTACCTGAACGATCTCGAACAAATGATAGGGGAACAAGATGTATTGTTTTATCCGGCGTCATTTCGCCGTCCGTATCAGGTTGATGAAACAGATAATGCGAATGTTTTATTGCGTGCTGAGGTTTTAAACCGAATTAATTCCCGCAAAAAACCAGCGATAATTGTTACCTATCCCGAAGCACTTTTCGAGAAAGTAGTTACACGCCAGCAATTAGACAAAAACACTTTGAAAGTCGCTTTGAATGATAAAATTTCGATCGATTTTATCAACGAAGTTTTGTTCGAATACGAATTCAAAAGAGTCGATTTTATTACAGAACCGGGAGAATTTTCGGTTCGTGGAGGTATTGTCGATGTATTTTCTTTTTCAAACGATCATCCGTATAGAATTGAATTTTTTGGAAACGAAGTTGACAGTATCAGAAGTTTTGATGTTGAGACACAATTATCTGTCGAAACCCATAAAAAAATCACGATTATCCCAAATGTTGAAAACAAGATATTTCAGGAGAATCGCGAAAGTTTCTTAGATTATATTGCTGAGAAAACAGTTGTTTTTATTCAAAATACCGACGGACTTTTTAGTCAGTTAGACAAACAATTTGCAAGAGCCGAAGAAGCATTTTCGAAACTTTCGGGAGAAATAAGACACGCAGAACCAGAGCAATTATTCTTAAATCAGGCTTCGTTCATTAAACGTGCTTTAGATTTTTCGGTTGTAGAATTGGCATCAAAACCAATTTTCAAAACGACTAAAACCTTTGATTTTCATATTCAGCCACAGCCATCTTTCAACAAACAATTTGATTTGTTGTTGAATAATTTGAGTGAGAATCATTTTAACGGATATAAAAATTATTTATTCTGTTCGAATGAAACGCAGGCAAAACGTTTTCATGATATTTTCGAAACTTTAGACGAAGCCAATTCAGAGAATATCCGCAAACAATATCATACCATTGTATTGCCTTTGTACCAAGGTTTTATTGACGAAGAAAATCAAATTACGGCGTATACAGATCATCAGATTTTTGAACGTTATCATAAATTCAACATTAAAAACGGCTATTCTAAAAAGCAGAATATTACGCTTAAGGAATTAACCTCGCTTTCTGTAGGCGATTATGTTACACACATCGATCATGGAATTGGAAAGTTTGGCGGATTGCAAAAAATTCAGGTCGAAGGCAAAACTCAGGAAGCTATAAAGTTGGTTTATGCCGATAATGATATTGTGTATGTAAGCATTCATTCGCTTCATAAAATCTCGAAATACAACGGAAAAGACGGAACGCCTCCAAAAATCTATAAGTTAGGATCGAACGCCTGGAAAATTTTAAAACAAAAAACCAAAGCGCGCGTCAAACATATTGCCTTCAACTTAATTCAGTTGTATGCAAAACGACGATTGGAAAAAGGTTTCCAATTTGCGCCCGATAGTTATTTGCAAAACGAATTAGAGAGTTCGTTTATTTATGAAGATACGCCGGATCAAACGAAATCGACGCAAGAAGTAAAAGCCGACATGGAAAGCGATCGCCCAATGGATCGTTTGGTTTGTGGAGATGTAGGTTTCGGGAAAACGGAAGTTGCAATTCGTGCCGCTTTTAAAGCCGTTGACAATAGTAAACAGGTTGCAATTTTGGTTCCAACCACTATTTTGGCGTACCAACATTATAGAACTTTTACAGAACGATTAAAAGATATGCCGGTTTCTATTGGCTATTTAAATAGATTTAGAACGGCAAAACAAAAAGCACAAACCTTAAAAGATTTAGCCGAAGGAAAACTGGATATCGTCATTGGAACACATCAATTAGTCAATAAAAATGTAGTCTTTAAAGATCTTGGTTTATTGATTGTCGACGAGGAACAAAAGTTTGGCGTAAACGTAAAAGATAAACTAAAAACCATTGCTGCAAATGTCGATACATTGACATTAACGGCAACGCCAATCCCGAGAACACTTCAGTTTTCGTTAATGGCGGCAAGAGATTTATCTGTAATTACAACGCCTCCGCCAAATCGCTATCCGATAGAAACAAATGTGGTTAGTTTTAATGAAGAAATTATTCGTGATGCAATTTCGTATGAAATCCAGCGTAACGGACAGGTTTTCTTTATCAATAATAGAATTGAAAATATTAAGGAAGTTGCCGGAATGATTCAGCGTTTGGTGCCAAATGCAAGAGTCGGAATTGGTCACGGACAAATGGAAGGTGCCAAACTTGAGGAATTGATGTTGGGTTTCATGAACGGAGATTTTGATGTTTTGGTGGCAACTACCATTATCGAAAGTGGTTTGGATGTACCCAATGCCAACACGATTTTCATCAACAATGCCAACAATTTTGGATTATCAGATTTGCATCAAATGCGTGGACGTGTAGGGCGAAGTAACAAGAAAGCATTCTGTTATTTTATCTGTCCTCCTTATTCTTCGATGACCGAAGATGCCAGAAAACGTATTCAGGCTTTGGAGCAATTTAGCGAGTTAGGAAGCGGTTTTAACATTGCGATGAAAGATCTTGAAATTCGTGGTGCAGGAGATTTATTAGGCGGAGAACAAAGTGGTTTCATTAATGAAATTGGTTTTGACACGTACCAAAAAATCATGAACGAAGCCATCGAAGAATTAAAAGAAAACGAATTCAAAGATTTATATCCGGCAGAGAATGATATTGAAACGAAGGAATACGTAAAAGATTTACAAATTGATACTGATTTTGAGTTGTTATTCTCTGATGAATATATCAATAATGTTACAGAACGTCTAAGTTTATATAACGAATTGGGTTCTGTGAAAAATGAAGCGGAACTGGTAATCTTTCAAAATAAATTAATTGACCGTTTCGGACCAATGCCTCCGCGCGCCAATGCGTTGATGAATAGTATTCGAATTAAATGGATTGCGACCAACATAGGAATTGAGAAACTGGTGATGAAAAAAGGTAAAATGATTGGTTATTTTGTTTCGGATCAACAATCTGATTATTATCAATCGTCGAAATTTAGGAAGGTTTTACAATTTGTACAAAAATATACCTCACTTTGTACCATGAAAGAAAAACAAACTCCAAACGGCTTACGACTTTTATTGACTTTCGAGAATGTAAAATCTACAAAACGAGCTTTGGAATTGATGGAAATGTTAGGGGAGTAAAAGAAAAAAGTTCGCCACGAATTAACACGAATTAAAGGTTCTTATCGTTACGTCTAGAAAAGGTCACCACAAATTCCACAAATTAAAAGTTCTTATCGTAATGCTTAGAAAAAGTTCGCCACGAATTCCACGAATCTACACGAACTAAAAGTTCGAACGATACATTAAAGATTTGTGCTAATTCGTGGAATTCGTGGCGAAAAAAACCAACATAAAAATTTGTGGCAAAAAAAATCAACGTAAAATTTGTACTAATCGGTGACCCGAGCGATAGAAGCAATTCCACGAATTAGTACGAATTAAAAGTTCGTATTTTGTAGTTAGAAAAGGTCACCACAAATTCCGCGAATTTTCACAAATTAAAAGTTTTTATTGTTATGTTTAAGAAGTTTGCCACGAATTTCACGAATGAACACGAATTAAAAGTTCGCACAATAACATAGAAATTTGTGCTAATTTGTGAAATTTGTGGCAAAAAAAACTATATAAATCTTAAGTTTTATTTATCTTTTACTTAGGAAAAAGCTTAGAACTAATAAGTTTTCTTTGAGAGAAATTTTAAAGCAAACTTCTCTATGCAATATCAATTTATTCTGCTGTTTTTATTTTTTGGATTAACCTCAATTTTTGCTCAGGAAAAGAAGCAAGTCGTTTTAACTGATAAACTTAAATCCGAAGAAATTGATCCTTTGCGTCCCGCCAAAGCAGCATTTTATTCGGCTATTTTTCCTGGTTTAGGACAGATTTATAATAAGAAATATTGGAAACTTCCTTTGGTTTATGGAGCAATTGGAGTGAGTGCTTATTTTTATATCGATACCCAGAAAAACTATACTATTTATCGGAACGAATACAAAAGCAGATTGGCAGGAAATACAAGTAGTTCTGAATTTTTGGCGAGCTTAAGTGATAGTCAATTAATTTCTGCCCAAAAACAATTTCAACGAAACAGAGATTTATCAGCCTTGTTTATTGTTGGTTTTTATGTTTTGAATATTATTGATGCTAATATTGATGCGGCCTTGTCTCAATTTAATGTAAGCGATAAATTAGCTTTTAAGTCTGTAATGAATTTCAGAAATGAAAATTTAAAATCTGATTTTGGGTTCGCTTGTATATATTCTTTTTAAGATGTTATACCTTTATAATATGAAATTGTTTGAAGAATAATGTTACTTAAAATTATAATTTAAACGGAATCTTTTCTGAACTAATCTGCGATGAAAGAAATTAAAAAATTGGGGATTGTTGATATTAATGAAAAATTCGGGTTAGACTCAGAGTTTAAAGATTTCATTTTTAAACCTCAGGAAATTACTTCTATTCGTAATCTTGAGCCACATCGATCAGAAATGTATAGTCTTGGTCTTGTTCTAAAAGGCGAAGCAGATTTTATTGTAGGACTCGAAATGTATAAGCTTAAAGTTCCTTGTATAGTTGTAGTTGCGCCCGATGAAGTTAGGCGATGGATTCTTAAAAATGGAGCGATTGAAACAAAGAGCCTCTTTTTTACGGAAGATTTTGTTATTTCTGGTTTGGTTGATACTTTATTTTTAAAGAAGTTTCCTTTTTTTAAAAGAAGCGGACAACATTATATTCCTTTAAATTCAGATGATTTAGCAATAATTCAAACCTTACTGCATCAAATAGAAAACAAGAAGAATTCTGGTTTACTTAATAAATTAGAAAGCATTCAGGCTTTATTGCGGGCTTTACTTTTGGAAATTGAAGGATTATACGACATAAAGACCAAAAAAGAGCATAACCCTTATTCAAGATCTTTCTATCTGACAGAGAAATTTAAGGAATTACTATCGGAAAATTTCAAAGAACACCGAGAGGTTCATTTTTATGCCGAAAAACTTTTTGTAACGTCAAAACATCTTTCTCAAGTGGTAAAGGATGAAACTGGAAAGACTGTAAGTGAATTGATTAATGAAATTGTTTGTCTTGAGTCGAAAGTTTTACTGCAAACAAAATCATTAAACATTTCTGAGATTTCACTACATTTAAACTTTGCTACACCCACTTTTTTCGGTAAATTTTTTAAGCGTAATACAGGAATGAGTCCTTTAGAATATCGAAAAAGTTTGTTTTGATAAATACGACATTTAGAACACTTTACCTGCTATTCAGACCTTCTCTCGCTTCTTTGCGAGCAATACCTTTGTTTTATTAAATTAATTAAATCGAAGTATTATGAAAATGAGAAAATTAGGAATAAACGGACCCGAAGTTTCCCCTATATCAATGGGATCAAGATTAATAATCGATGATCCGACAACACTAGAAATGGTAAAAAAACAAACGATTCAAACACTACAATACGGAATCGACTCCGGAATAAATTTTTTAAACACCGCCGACTTTTATGGAATGGGAATGAGCGAACTTATTATTGGCGAAGCCATAAAAGGTCGTAGAGATAAAGCTTTTATAAGTGTTAAAACCGGAGCTTTAAGAGATCATAAAGGACATTTTCTAGGATTGGACGGAAGACCTAACGCGATTAAAAATTTCTGTGCTTATTCTTTAACCCGATTAGGAGTTGACGAAATTGATTTGCTTCAACCTTCCCGAATTGATCCAAATGTTCCTATCGAAGAAACTGTTGGCGCCATAAAAGATTTAATTGACGAAGGAAAAGTTCGTTATTTAGGACTTTCAGAAGCAAATGCTGAACAACTGATTCGTGCCCATAAAGTACATCCTGTTGCTGCTTTAGAAATTGAATATTCATTAGCCACCCGATTTATAGAAAATGAAATTTTGCCAACGGCGAGAGAATTGGGCGTGAGTATAGTTCCTTATTCTGTTTTGAGTTATGGTTTACTTACGGGCAATTTGGAATTTCCTTTGCCTAAAGGAGATTACAGAAATATGCTTCCGAGATTTCAGGAAGAAAACCGAACTCATAATCTACAAATGATTGAATTTTTGAAAGATATGGCAATTCAGAAAAATGTATCTGCAAGTCAGCTTGCTTTGGCCTGGGCTTTACATCAGGGGGAAGATATTATTCCGATTGTTGGAATGAGCAAACCCAAACGTGTAGACGAAAATATAGCAGCTCTTTCTATCGAATTCTCTGCAGAAGAAATGAACTTGCTAAATACAACTTTTGCAATTGGGGCCATGAAAGGAGATCGTTATCCGGCTGCTTTGCAAAAAATGGCTGCTTCTTAAAAAATATAAATTGAGAAAATAAAAAATGGCGTATGAAAAGTGAATTATCATGCGCCATTTTCTTGCTATTATTGGGTTTTCGCTTAGAACTCTTTAATTCCATATTTTGAGAGTTTAGGAAAACAAAAAAACCTGATAACTAAGTGTTAACAGGTTTTGTATTCGATTAAAAAATTGTTCTAAAGTACTTTGAATTAATTAATTTGGAAAATAGGTTCTGTATAAATCCAATATACCCTGAACTCCTCCCGCAATTGTAAACTCGTTTTCGCTAACTTTTCCATCGTGATTTTCATCCGCCAGGGATATAAGAATAGGTACGACGTCAGTGGTTACATTGAGCAGTGAAGTTAGAGGCGCAAGTTCGTTCCCTTCAAGGTACCCGCTGTGATTTAAGTCAAGCAATTGAAAAATTAAATCATAAGGGCGAGAATTTTGTTTTAAGTTATTTCCATAACTAAAACTACTACTAAGAACCAACAATAATGTGCCAACAACAGTTACACATACATTTTTTTTAACATTTTTCATAAGATTAATTTTTTAGTGGATTAATATTACAAATATATATTAATTTTCTAATAATCAATATTTTACAATGTTTTTTATGTGTTAATTTTCTTAATTATTTACATTTGTACGTACAAATATTGTATGTTATACTTGTTAATTTTTAAATAAATAATCTCTTTTTGTTTCCTTATAAATTAAAGTTTGCTTTAGTATGATTGAGTTGGTGCTTTAGTTTATACTCTAAATGCTGCATGGAAATATATTTTATAACGAAGTTGGCGTTATGGTGTTGATGTTCAGTATTTTGTATTTTTTTATTGTTTTGCCATTTCTTAAGATTAAAAGGCATGCTACTTTGATTTGTACTTGTCTGAAAAATTGTATTTTTGTTTTATAAATTGATATCTACGCAATACAATTTTGCATTGCTGAATGTTTTATTAGATATTGTACATATACAATCTGTTTTTTACATTTCACGTAATAGTATAGTCGTAATTATTATCTTTGAGCTATGAGCACATTAACAAAACCAAATCATATAGGGCGAAAAATTAGCCGCATTCGTGAATTAAAAGACATGAAACAGGAAGCCTTAGCGCAAGCTTTAGGAACCAACCAACAGGCTATATCTGCTATAGAGAATAGCGAAACTATTGACGAAGAAAAACTTGTAGAAGTAGCCAAAGCTCTTGGTGTAAGTGTTGAAGCTATTAAAAATTTCTCGGAAGAAAACATGATTAACTATTTTAATACCTTCGCTGATAATGCTTTCAGTAATAGTCAAGGCACAAATTTTGGCAACAGCAATGCGTGTACATTCAATCCTTTGGATAAATTACTTGAAGCTTTCGAAGAAAATAAAAAACTTTACGAACGTTTGCTGCAAGCTGAAAAAGAAAAAAATGAATATTTAGAGAATTCCCTCAAAGGGAAATAATCTTTTATAAGTATTAAAATATAAAGCCCGCTAATGATTCGTTAGCGGGCTTTGCCGTTTAAATATTTTTTAGTATAAGATTTTTTTTAGTAGTTGTTTGGTTGCTATAATTCCGTAAATGTTAAATATGGTGACATTTAAATAGAATATTTAGAATTATTTACAAATAAAAAAGGCGTATGAAATTTTCATACGCCTTTACTTTTAAATTAAAAATAGCTTATTTAACAATCAGTTTTTTAGTCACATTACATGCTTTAGAGTTAATGTTTACGATATATAAACCTGCTGCTAAATGATGATTAATTTGTCCTGAAGTCGAAAGTTTTTCTGTTAAAACAGTTCTTCCGTTCATGTCTGAAACCGTAATTGTAGTCGCATCGCCAGTTTCTGATTCCGGTAATAAAACATGAAATTGATTGTCTCTAGACGGATTAGGATAAATACCAATTGCTTTTTCGGTTTCAAGAAGTTCTTGTGTTTTAGTAACAGATTTAGAAGTTGAAGCAGTTGTAAGTTCCAATTGCCATTGTGCACTGAACCAACCATCCTGAGAATTGCCATATTGAGCAGATCCTGTTTGGTTTTCTACGTGAATAATGTTTCCGGTTTGCCATCTGTTTCTTAATCTAACCCAAGTTCCGTCGATATAATCACTAGACCATTGTGCACTCCAAAAAGTAGTATCTGTAATATTACATTGAACAGATCCTGTTTGACCTTCAATATTAATCAATTCTCCTGTTGCTAAATTTTTAAGCACAAAATAAGTGGCATCAATAGCAATTTTTTGCCATTTGTAACTGTTGTTAGAAGCCGTTGCTCCGTAACCTACATTTGTTCCGGCATCTGATAAATAAGCTCCGGTCCATCTGTTTTTAATTGTATAATATGTTCCTGTCGCAGTCGAAACCGTAACGGCACAAGTACTTGTTTTACTTCCATCAACAGTTGTTACTGTAATTGTTGCTGATCCATTTGCTACAGCAGTTATTAATCCTGATGAATTTACCGTTGCCACAGCTGTATTGCCTGAACTATAGGTAACGTTTTTGTTTGTTGCATTTGCAGGAAGAATCGTTGGTGTTAATTGCTGTGTTCCGCCAACAGACAATGATGCCGATGCTGGGCTTAAACTCACGCTTGTTACCGCTACATTTGATGCATTTACAGTTACTGCGCAAGTTGCAGTTTTTGCTCCATCCTGAGTCGTTACTGTAATTGTTGCAGAACCTGCAGCTACAGCAGTTATTAAACCAGTTGAGTTAACTGTTGCTACGGCTGTATTGCTAGAGCTATAAGTAACAGTTTTATTCGTTGCTGTTGCAGGCGCAACTGTTGGCGTTACTTGTTGTGTTGCACCAACTAACAATGTTGCTGTTGTTGGTGACAATGTAACTCCTGTTACTGCTACAACAGTTCCCGGGTTTGTATCGTACCAAGTTGTATTCATGTACCAACCGGTTTTGTTTCTGTTTAAATCAGCAGATTGGCTTGTTCCGTCATTAAAAATTAAATTAGTCGAAGTTACATTGGTGAATGTATAACTGTACCAGCCATTTCCTGCATCGGTCATGTTTACTCCAGGCCATGATGCATCAGCTAAGATTCCTGTTGGTAAAGCGCTCCAATAATAAATCTTGATTCCGGTTCCCCAAGCAGATGGTTTGTAGAAATAAACCGTAAAATTAGTATTCGGATTTACCGTAATAGTTGCAGTTGCCGTTTTGTTTCCGTCTTGGGTTGTTGTTGTAATTGTCGCTGTTCCTGCCGAAACTGCTGTTACCAATCCAGACGAATTTACAGTAGCTACAGCATTGTTGCTTGAAGTCCACGTGATTGTTTTGTTTGTTGCATTTGCAGGAGCAATTGTTGCAGAAAGCTGTTGTGTGTTTCCTGCATATAAACTTGCTGTTGCAGGCGTAACACTTACAGAAGCTACAGGAATTGCTGCAACTGTTATTGCCGATGTTGCTGTTTTATTTCCGTCTACGGTTTTAACTGTAATAGTTGTTGTACCTGCCGAAACCGCTGAAACTAATCCGGTTGCATTTACAGTTGCTACAGCAGTATTACTGGATGTCCAGGTTACGTTTTGGTTAGTTGCATTTGCAGGGGCCAAAGTTGCGCTTAATTGCTGAGTAGATCCCAAACCAACAGTTGCCGTTGTTGGACTAACTGAAACTCCTGTAACAGCTACAACCGCTACATTTGTATTGGTTAAAACAATATACTGAAAAGCATTAAAAGATTGTGTCGCCCCCGAAACCAATGTTACTGTAGCACCAGTATAGGCATCTTTATAGGTTCCTGCCAATGCTGCCGGAATCACAAATGTTTTACTGGCATTTCTAAGATTGGTCATTACAATAACTTTCTCTGTTCCTAATGTTTTTGTGAAGGCACAAATATCATCACTTGCATAAGGTGTCATTGTACCACGTCTGATGGCGGCACTACTATTTCTAAAGTTAAGGATTTTGGCAAATTCTGGTGTAGCAGCGGTATTGCTCCAGTTGATTTTGACAGTAGTATAAGGCCACGGAATTACCTGATTGAAGGCTACTTCTTGTCCGCTGGTTAAAAAAGGAACCCCTTTCATATAACCCGAAACTAAGAAATTTGCAACCACTCCGGCATTACTTTTAAATACGGTAAAAGGAGCTGTATCGCTGTTGTTTTCGGAATCGTGATTTGCGGTCCATCTCACTTCTTGCTGACTTCCTGTTGCATACGTATATTCCATGTCATTTGTGGTTTGGAATCTTGTAGAAACCGGACCTCCGCCTGCCACGTTTTTCAACGCATCGTAAAACCATTTATCTCCAAAATTCAAATCAAATCCGGCTTGAAAATTTTGTAAACGATCTCCTTCTGCAAGCATTAATAAGTTATGAGAAGTGATACCTCTTAAGTTGCTTATAATTTCTGTCCAGAAATCAATAGGAGGATTATTGGCAAAATCACAACGATATCCATCGATATTTGCTGCAAAAATCCAATAACGCATCGCATCTTTCATTGCTGCACGAAGCGCAGTATTGTTAAGGTCAAGCGCTGCAATATCAGAGAAATTTGCTAACTGATTGATTGTTGTACCAGTTCTTTGATAATATTCCGGATGAGAAACGGTCCAGGGATGATCCCAGGAAGTACCGTTAACGGCAATATCGAGCATTACTGCCATACCTTTGGCGTGAGCTGCATCTACCAGATTACGCATATCGGTAAGTGTTCCGTATTCAGAACCTACAGATTTGTAATCTTTGATACAATAAGGTGAGTTTGAGCTTCTTGAATCCGTTCCGTAAGGATAAATCGGCATTAAATAAAGTACGTTGATACCAAGTGATTTAATTCGGTCCAGATCAGAAGTAACGGCGGCTAAAGTCCCGGAAGCACTGTGCGGACGAATATGTACCTGATAAATATTTGCGTCTCTTGGATCTGGTACTCCTGTATATGGCGTGCCATATTGAGCGGGATCCTGCGCATAAACTGAACTTGCAAATAATAATAGAAAACAGACTATTGTTTTCGTGAAATGAAATAATCTAGTGGTAATTTTGATTTTCATAATTTTTGTTTTTTGCATGCTTGTCAGCATCTCTAACTAAAATTCATTCTCATTCGCATTGTTTTTAAATTTGACAAACATTTTGTGGTTAAATAGTTTTAAGTAGTAAAATTTTAATTTTTGTCCACGAATGGACTTTAGTTTTTTTCGCCACGAATTGCACGAATTAGCACAAATTTTAATCTGCAGTCTTAATTCGTGTCAATTCGTGAAATTCGTGGCAAAAAGCTTAGAGACTTAGTATCTCAGAACCTTAGAACCCTAAATTATAACTTTTTCAATCCCTTTAATTCTGTAGCATTTCCTTCCTTAATGCTAATTGCAACACCTCCGCCCGGAGCTAAATACTGTTTTAAAATTGTTTTTGAGGTTACAACAACTTTAGTTACAGTATATTTTTGTGGATTTTCGTTCCAATTAGCTTCTTTGGCGTCAGCATAAATTGTAGCGATGAATTTTTTTCCTGCTGGTAAATAATCAAAAGTAATGTTGGCTATTCTGGCATTTTCATCAGTGATTCCTCCAATAAACCATGCGTCTTTTCCTTTTGCTTTACGGGCAATTGTGATATAATCTCCCGGTTCAGCTTCCAGAATATAACTGTTGTCCCAATCTACAGCAACATCTTTAATGAACTGAAATGCATCTGGAAAACGTTCGTAATTCCCTGGAATATCTGCTGCCATTTGCAACGGACTGTACATCGTAACGTAATACGCCAATTGTTTTACCAAAGTTGTATTGACACGTTGCGTACTTCCGGTTCCATAATACGAAAGATCCGTTTGGAAAATCCCCGGAGTATAATCCATTGGACCGCCCATTAAACGGGTAAATGGCAAAATCGTAGTATGATCCGGCGCTAAACCTCCCATAGATTCAAACTCAGTTCCGCGAGCAGATTCTTGTGCAATCCAGTTTGGGAATGTTCTGTTTAAACCTGTTGGTCGAACCGCTTCGTGACTATCAATCATGATTTTATAATCGGCAGCACGTTTGGCTACATTTATATAATGATTCACCATCCATTGTCCGTCATGATGTTCGCCACGCGGAATAATTTTACCTACATAACCTGTTTTTACAGCATCGTAACCGTTGTCATTCATAAATTGAAAGGCACGATCTAAACGACGCTCATAATTGGTTGCAGATCCTGAAGTTTCGTGGTGCATGATAATTTTTACACCTTTTGAAGCGGCATAAGCATGAACTGCTTTTACATCAAAATCCGGATAAGCGGTTACGTAATCAAAAACTTCTTCTTTCCAGTTGTTAATCCAGTCTTCCCAACCAATGTTCCAACCTTCGATCAGGATGGCATCGAAACCATTTTTAGAAGCAAAATCAATATATTCTTTTGCTCTTTCAGTTGTAGCTCCGTGTTTTCCGTTTGGCGTAAGTTTGGTAAAATCATCTGTCAGTTTTACGTTTGTTTCTTTTCCGAAAGCCCATGTACTTTTTCCGGCAACAAAATATTCCCACCAAATCCCAATATATTTCACTGGTTTTATCCATGAAACATCTTTATAACTTGTTGGTTCGTTGAGGTTCAGAATTAATTTTGAAGCCAAGATTTCCGTGGCTTTATCGCTTACAACAATGGTTCTCCAAGGCGATTGTGCATCTGTTTGCATATATCCTTTGGCACCAACGGCATCAGGCGCTAAATGACTTTTCATTTTATAATTTACAGCATCAACTTCAAGATACATTGCCGGATAATTGATTAATCCTGCTTCGTGAATATTGATGTATAAACCATCATCAGATTTCATCATTGATGGCGTTTGCACCGCTAATTCCTTAATAGGCCATTGCGAATTGATTTCGATCGTAGCTTTTTTCATCAACGAAGGAATTTCAGAAATTTTCGAAGTGGTATATGCATATTCATTGGTATCATAATCTCCCGGAATCCAGAAAATTTTATGATTTCCAGCCAGATTAAATTCAGAACGTTCTTCTTTAATTACAAAATAATTCAAATCATTTTGCTTCGGAAATTCATATCTAAAACCTAATCCGTCGTTGAATAAACGGAAACGAATGCGAATATATCTGTTGTTGTTTTTGGCTTGCGCCAAAGTGACAACCAGTTCGTTGTAATTGTTGCGTATTGTTTTTTCTTCTCCTAAAACTGGATTCCAACTATCATCAACAGAGGATTGTGCTGTATTTGTAACGGTAAAACCATCCAAAAACGAAGGCAAATTTTGCAGTTCTAAGCCCAAAGAACTTGGTTTAATAACTGGCTTTTGTTTATATGATAATTGGTAAGATGGGATTCCACCTTCTTTTAATTCAAATTTTAAAGAAAGATTTTTGTTTGGCGAAGTTATTTCCTGAGCCTGAACCCATAACGAGTTTGCACAAACAAAAAGTAAAAGCGCTACTTTTTTGCCCAAACGAATTTGGAACAGCATTTTTTGGGATTGAAAATTCATGTTATTTAGTTTTTTAGCAAACCTAATTTTGTTTTTAAAGTGGCGCAGGTATTAGTTTTTCAATACTAAATATTGAAAAGGTTGTAGTGTTAAGTCAGCACCAACAGTTACTGCAGCTCCAGTAAAAGCATCTTTCCATGTTCCTTTTAATGAAGGAGTAACTAAATATTTAACTTCTGAATTAGTTAAATTAGAAAGAACCAGAACTTTTTCTGCATCTTTTATCATTGTAAAAGCACTTACTGCATTACTGCTATATCCAGTAAAACTTCCTGTTTTTATAGCATTGCTTGAACTTCTAAAAGCGATAATTTTTTTGTATTCTGCCAAAACAGATGCATCTGAAGTAGTCCAGTCAATTGGAGTTTTTGCGAAATAATTGATTCTTTTATTATACCCAACTTCTTGTCCGTTGTAAATCATTGGAACAGATTTCATATAAGCAGCAACAACAAATGTAGCGATAGAACCTTCTTTACCTCCAAAAAGTTCATAAGGAGTTCCTTCGGCAAGGTTTACGTCATGATTGCTGGTGTATCTTACAATTCTATTTTCGGGTTTATAATTAGTAGCGTATTCAGTTGCGTTTGAGTCCTGAATAGTTGTAGCGGGTTTGTTTTCTTTGAATAGTTTTTCTAAAGTCGTGAAAAAGTTAAATCCAAATGTATAATCAAAACCAGAAACAAATTGACTCGCTTTTGTACCTTCAGCAAGCATTAAGATGTTTTGATTTTTTTTGATGGTTCTTAATTTTGTGATTGCATCAGTCCAAAAATTCTGAGGAACCAAATCAGCATAATCACATCTGAAACCATCAATGTTCGCATTGTAAACCCAGTATGACATTGCGTCGATCATAGCGTCTTTCATTTCGGTATTATTGAAATCTAACTGTGCAACATCAGTATAATTTGTTCCTGGAGGAATGATAATTTCTCCTTTATCATTTTTTTGATACCAGTTTGGATGTTGTGTAATCCAGGCATTGTCCCAAGAAGTATGATTGGCAACCCAGTCAAGAATTACCGCCATATTTTTTTTATGCGCTTCTTCAACTAAAGTTTGAAGATCTTGTAAACTTCCAAAATCGGGATTTATAGCTTTGTAATCTTGTACTGCATAAGGTGAACCTAATTCTCCGGAAGCTTTTATTTTTCCAACAGGATAAACGGGCATTAAATAGACAACGTTTGCACCCAATTCCTGAATTTGTGTAAGTCTGTCCTGAACACCTTTTAAGGTTCCTGCCTGACTAAAAGCACGAATATTTACCTGATAAATTATGGCATCTTCTTTTTTAGGCATTTTGTCAAATGATGCTCCATATTGTTGATAAGGAGAAGCCGGAGCCGAATTGTCATCTGATGAACTACACGATACAAATGCTAATGCAAGTACTAAAGTATAGACGATATTTATATTTGATTTCATATTTTTTGAATTTGTTTAATAAGCGCGAAGTTTAAAGATAGCCTGCCTTTTGCTCAAGAAAGGCAGGTATCACTCAAACTAATCTAGCTTATTTTAATGTTAGATTATTTTTTAACGATAGTACAAGTTGCAGTTGCCGGATAACCATTACTAACAGGATCTACTTCGTTTATTGTAAAGGTTACTTCATAAGTTCCTGCTTCTCCAATACTATAAGACGCTTGATTACCAAGGTTAATCGTATTTGTTGAAGAATCTGCAGGACCATAATTTACATCCCATGAATTATTTAATCTAAATTTTAAGGCCCCAGGTGCCAATGTGGTTGTGATTTTCCATGTTTTGGTTTGGTGATCATAGCTCATTGGAGTACTTGCATCCCAACTTCCGGCTGTTGCTGTTCCAACAATTCCCCAAGAATAAGCAGTAGCAGTCCATTTTAAAGTATTTAAATTTACTTTGATCTGATACGAACCTGCTCCCGGAAGTGTAAGATCAGTATCACTCATGTTTTTTAAATCAGAGTTTGTAGCTCCGGCACCAAAGAACTGAGCCCAGCCTCTCTCTCTATTTATTTTAAATCCAGGACCTGCACCTTCAGGTAAAGTCATATAACCCTGAAATATTCCTACTTGTATTTCTTTTAATGCAGCTGCTGTTTCTATACCCCAGCCCTGATAACTTCCCGGCATATATATTTCGCCAAACACTACTACTTTTTCGTAAGGCGTAACCGTTATTGTAACAGGAGTTGAATAAATTCTATGATCCATAGTAGACTCTACACGAATTACTAGTTCTCCGGCAACATTAGGTTTTAGACCTAATTCTGTGGCGATTTTATTCAATTCGAAGACCGTAAAAGCTTTGCTTAAAACATCTTCTCCAACTTCAACTCGTTTAGCTTTTCCCCAAGCCTCGCTTCCTTTGATATCATTAGTTAAATCAAATTGCAGGGCATACGTAACAGGCGCAGCGATTGGGTAAGTAACCTTTGGCCATGAAACAAGTAACGTTTGCTGATCAGACACATCTTCTTTAAGCACTATTGTACTCGATGAAACTTCAATCGCAGACGGAAAAGTTACTGTCGCTAAAGTTGTTAGTTGTCCATCAGTTTCGCAGGAAGCAGCTAAAAAAAGCAAACTGCCTAGTACGAATAATTTATTTATATATTTTTTCATAATAGTTTTTGTTTTTAGTAACCTGGGTTTTGTTTAAGTCCAGGATTAGCATCTAATGCAGATGTTGGAATTGGGAACAATTTTCTGTAAGCAGGAGATTCTGGTCTGAATTCATTTGGCAATAAAAATTTGTCAAAACGAATCATGTCTTGTCTTCTGTGACCTTCCCAGTTTAATTCAAATCCTCTTTCGTCATAAATATTATCAAGAGTTGGGTTTGCGTCAAGAGCTGTTAAACCTGCACGCATTCTGATTTGATCAACAAATGGTTTTGCCGCACCAGGGTTTCCTAAACGAACATTACATTCTGCCATCATTAAAATTACGTCAGCATATCTGTAAATTGGAAAGTCATTTGAAGCTCCTCCACCAGATGTTGCTCCTGCCGGATAAAATTTAATGTTACGAACTCCAGCCTGAGGATCAGCTCCCGGATCATCTAAGGAAGCAACATCAAGGGTATAATTAAATCCGCCTTTTTGTTCTCCAACTAAAAACTGTTTTCTTCGAATATCATTTAAGGCATATTTTAGGAAGAAATCTTTAGGAACTATAGTTCCGTTCCAAGTATCAAATCCAAATAAAGCTTTACCATGCGGTCCATAAAGACTACGATTGGTATAAATATTACGAGAAACAACATCAAGAGTTGCATAAATAGGTAAAATAGTTTCATCATCCGGCAATACATCTCCAAATAATTCGTAATATTTATTTCCTAGCGGACTTGTAGCATTTTCATCACCTGAGTGAAGCGTATAACCGCCTTCGCTTACTTTGTTGCAAGCTGCTAAACATTCATTCCATTTCGCTTCTCCTGTGTAAACTTTTGCATTTAGATACACTTTAGCTAATAAGGTATATCCTGCCCATTTATTGAATCGCCCGTAATAATTTCCTCCTTTTGTTACTGAAAGCAATTCTACGTTTTCTGTCAATTCTTTTACAATAAAATCATATACTACTTTACGGCTTGTTTGAGGAATTTTGTCTACTGTAGTATTATTATCAGTATAAAAAGGTACATCTCCAAAATCGTCTATTAATAAATAATAAAAGAAGGCACGTACTACTTTTGCTTCGGCAATTTTTGAAGGATCAGCATTTGATTTTTCTAATAACTCAACGGCTAAATTGGCTTTAAAAACACCATTGTATAACCATCTCCAGGTATTGTTAATAATGGATTCCGTTGGAAGCCAAACATGTTTGTGCAAACGTGCAAAATCCTGTTGCCAGTTACCATCATTTCTATGCGGAATTACCTGCTCATCTGATGACATACAGTTCATGTCATACCAGCCGTTATCTGCTCCTGCATAACCAACACCTGGTACACTTTTGCGTTCAAAATCGCCAGGAATTTCTGCGTAAACACTTGCTAAGGCAAGATTTGCTCCTTCAGGCGTTCCATAAAAACTGTCAGGTTGATATTTATCGTATACATTTTCGTTGATATCAGAACAGCTAAAAAGGGTTAGGAAACATGCGCTTCCTGCTATTACTATATTTTTAATTTTCATTTCTTTTTACTATTTAAATTTTACAGTCAAACCAAATGCAATACTTCTGGTACGTGGGTAAATACCTTTATCTCCACCAAAAGTTTCTTCATTATTTGCGCTTACGTTCAATTCCGGATCAACACCTGTGTAATTTGTGATAAGAAGCAAATTGTTCCCTGTAAGAGAAAGTCGAATATTGTCTACATATTTATCCGTAAAACGGAAAGTATATCCTGCCGTAACATTATCAAGACGTATGAAGGAACCATCTTCCAACCATATATCAGATCCGTATGGAGAAGAACGAATCCCTTTGTCTACAGCACTTTGTAAAATATTTGAACTACCCGTATTCTCCAGCATGCTCAATCTTTGGTTAAGAGTGTTGTAAATTTTATTTCCTCCAGAACCTCTCCACAACATAGATGCATCAAAATTCTTGTATCTGTAAGTTGGATTAAAGGCAAATGTATAAGTTGGTAATGCTGAACCTGCATTATATCGATCTGCACTTCTGGCACCTTGATCTATAAGGCCGCTTCCATCACGATCCTTTACGGTTTCGACACCATTGCCATTAACTCCGGTATGCTCTAAAGTATAAAATGAACCAATTGGTTGTCCTTTTACTAAATAGGAGTTTGGTGCACCCCAGCCAACATAATTCGTATTTAAAGGAATACCATTAATGCTGCCGCTTAAATTAAGGACCTCGTTTTTCATGAAAGATACGTTTCCGGCTAATGTAAGTGTGCTGTTCTCTGATTTTATAACATCATACGCCAGAGCAACCTCTAAACCTTTATTTGAAATACTTCCTACGTTTGCTTTAATTTGATCGTATGGATAAGGCGGTTGCGGTACAGTGTAGTTGAATAATAAATTATCTGTTTTAGAATCATAAACATCTACACTACCTCTTAATCTATTGTCAAAAAGAGCAAAATCAAGTCCGATATTGGTTTGTTTTTTGGTTTCCCATTTCAAATCAGCATTTGCATTTTGAGAAATACCAAAATTAGTAATAAGAGAACCTCCAAAATAAATAGTTCCGGCACTATCCACTAGCGGCAATGAGGTTTGTGGCAAAAGACCTTGTTGGTTACCAGTTTCACCATAACCTACGCGTAATTTTAATTCAGAAAACAAATTCTGATTGGTCATAAATGATTCTTTATTGATTTGCCATGCTACAGATGCAGATGGAAAATTTCCCCATTTATTATTTGCTCCAAACACAGATGAACCATCTCGTCTGATACTAGCTGTAAGTAAATAACGGTCTAATAAAGAGTAGTTTAGTCTTCCTAAATAAGAAGCCAAAGATCGGTCATTTTTATAGGATTTAATATCTCCGGTTCTTACTTTAGACAAATCGCCAAATTGAAGCGCATTGTAAGTAGCTTCATCACTGATAAAACCTCTTGCCTGAGTATAATTACCCTGATAAGTTTGACTTTGCCATTCGTATAAAGCCAATGCATTAAAGCTATGGATTCCGAAAGTCTTTTTGTAGTTAAGACTAAGATTGGTTAATTTTTCGTTTTGTCTGTTATTTTCGATATTAGCAAAACCGTTCTGTTCAACTGCATTGGCGTCTGTTGATTTTGCCGGCATATAATATCCTGTAGTTTTGTTGGTCTTTCTCCAGCTTCCAAACCAGTTTGCAGAGAAACCTTTGCCTAAATCTAATTCAGCCTTTAAGCTTCCAAATAGATTGTCTTCCTGTCTTTCGTTTGTAACTTCTTGTGCAGCTGCATAAGGATTTAAATAATGAAAAACAGTTGAATCTGTAAAATAACTTCCATCAGTATTAAAAACAGGATCTGTTGGTCTTGCCAATAATGCATTTGTAATTAGGTTTGAAGTGTAACCTACAGTTCCTATACTCCCAATACTGCTTGTTACATTATTTACTCCTGAATTTAAATTAAACGTCAATTTTAATTTGTCATCAAGAGCCAATTGTGTTGCCTGAATACGACCAATATATTTTTGATTGCTTGAATTAATTACTACACCATTTTGCAAAATAGCGGTGATAGATGCTCTGTAATTAAATTTATCCGTTCCTCCACCAAATGATAATGTGTGAGTTTGTGTGATTCCTGTTTGAGTCAAAAGACCGTACCAATCTGTATTTGAACCATGATTTGAAGACGCTGGAACACCAACATTTTGTGCAGTTTGCCACCATTGGTTAGCATCAAGCATATCCAACTTTTTTGGAATAAAATCTATAGAAGTATATCCATTATATTCCATAGTAGTTTTTCCAGCTTTACTTTTTTTAGTAGTTACAATGATAACTCCAGGTGCTCCTCTGGAACCGTAAACAGCAGTAGCTGAGGCATCTTTTAAAACATCTATGCTTTCAATCTCACTAGGCGGAACTTGATTTAATAAATCCATGTTTCCCTGAATTCCATCTACAACAACTAAAGGATCATTTCCTCCAATCAAAGATGAGATTCCTCTAATACGAACGCTTGGTCCTGAACCTGGCTCACTACCAACCTGAGTAATGTTTACACCGGCTGCTTTTCCTGAAATCAAAGATAGCGGATTTACAATTGCACCTTGATTCATGTCTTTTGCAGCTATTGAAGAAACAGCTCCTGTAACATCTTTTCTGGCTGTAGTACCGTATCCAACTACAACAATTTCCTGTAAGTTTGTGGCATCAGGAAGAAGTTGAATGTTGATAACGCTTTGATTTGCCGTTACTTTTTTCTCTTTATATCCAATAAAAGTTACTACAATTACAGCTGTACTACTTTCAACGGTAAGTTTGTATTTACCATCAAAATCAGTTACCATTCCGTTTTTAGTTCCTTCTTCAAAAACAGATGCTCCGGGCAATGGTAAACCATTTTCATCCGTGATGATTCCGGAAACCGTTTGTTTCTGAAACTGAATAACTTCTGTTTTTAATTCTGGCTTTTTTAGGATAATCTGAGTATCCCGAATTTTAAATTCAGTTGGAGTTCCTTTAAAAAGTTTATCCAAAACAACATATATCGATTGGTCTTTCACAGAAATTGAAATTGTTCGATCTAAGTCGATGTCATTCAGCTTGTAAATAAACCTGAAATCTGTTTTTTGTTCTATGGTCTCAATAACCTTCTCGATTGTTGAATTGTTTAATTCAAGGGTTACTTTTGTTTTTTGGGCATAAGTATTCGCTCTAATATTAAACATGGCGACCAAAATAAGTAGTGTAGTTAGTTTCAATTTTAGGTCATTTTGGAACACTCGGTATAAAAACCCAGTATTCTTTGATTTTTTTTTCATAATTTTGTTAATTGATTGTAGTTAATTCGTTATATTCAATCACTTAGTTAATCGGAAATTGTTCGCAGCTCTTTCCGATTTTTTTATTCTAGTACTTTTGTTTCTTCATTTTTTTTCATTGGTTAGTGGTTATTTAATTAGTATTTGATTGTTTTTTATAGTGTAATTAATGCCGTGGATGTCATTAAAGTAACTCATCACATTTTCTATAGATTCTTCTTTAAAACTTGCATTGAATTTTTCGTTTGCCAGTTTTTCATTTTTGTTTACAATGGTAACATTATAGCGTCTTTCTAATTTTGTAATGATATTTTTGAAAGTCATATTTCTAAAGGTAAGTCCACCGTTTATCCACGAAGTATAGATATCAGTAATTACTGCCTTAGTAGAAATTTGTGTGTTTTCTTTATTGAAACTTCCTTTAAAGCCAGGTTTTAGAATTGTATTTTTCGCAGCGTCAAATTCTTCATTAGAACGATACATTCCAACAGATCCTTCAACAAGAACAACATCAGTAGCGGCATCTTCGGGATAATTCGAAACATTGAAATGCGTTCCTAATACACGCACATTCAATTCATCAGCATTTACAATAAACGGGTGTTTTTTATCTTTTGCCACTTCAAAATAAGCTTCCCCGTCAAGGAAAACCTGTCTGTTTTCGCCAGCAATAAATTTTACAGGATATCTTAAAGTTGTTCCGGCATTTAAGTGAACAAGAGTTCCGTCAGACAATTGCAATCTGAATTTTTTCCCATACGGAATTTTGATTGTGTTGTAAGTTGTTTTCTCTAAATCAGAACTGTTCTCGTAAACAATTTTATCCCCGTTTTGATTTCCAACAATTTTTCCTTTACTGTCTTTAACCTGAGCAGAATTACTTTCTGAGATAATCTGAACACTTCCGTCTTCTAATTGCAAAACAATGTCGTTGCTTTTAAAATCAAATTTTTGTTCAGCAGTTTTAGTAAAAGCACCTTGTTTGTAGGCAAGACCAACGCCTAATAAAACTAAAACAGAAGCCGCAATCGAAATGTATTTTCTGAAGTTTGATTTTTCAGGAGCAATTTCAATCGTAGTTTCATTTTCTTTAGAAGCAGATAGAATATTTAAGAAAATATCATCGGCAGTTTGTTTATCCATTTTTGGAGTTTCAACAAGAAGCGCCTGAATATCTTCTACAGAAGGAAAATCATCTGTAAGTTTATTTTTTTTATAATAGGCAATTACCTCGTTTGTTTCTTCGGGGGTACATTGGTTTAAAACAAACTTTTGTAAAAGACTTTTTATTTCAGAATTTGAATTCATTACGAACTGATTTTAGGTCGGGGTTTTATATAATACAGTTGAAAGCAAGTTGAGTACTACTCAAACGTTGTAAATTTTTAAATTTTAACATTTAGGTAAAGCGATAAACCTTGTGAAGTATTGATTTTGTTGAGGTTTATAGAAAAAAAAATATTTTAAATTTTTATTTTTATTTTGATAAACGGTTTTTTTGTCATTTCGAGCGAAGGGAGAAATCACACCAGAAATGCCGCAAACAAAATCGCCAATCTTTGTAGAGTTACGAGTGTGATTTCTCCCTTCGCTCGAAATGACAAACTTTGCATAAATCCTTTGCGTACTTCGTACTTTGCGGTTAAATTAAAAACAAAAAAAAATCACCCGAGAAGAGTGATTTTGATGGTTAATGTGGTTTTTTGGTTTAGATAATCTCGTCATGAACTTGAAAAAAGACTCGCATCGATTCTAATGCTTTACTCATTTGGTTCCGGACTGTATTGATAGAGATGCCGAGTTCCTGGCTAATTTCTTCATAACTCATTCCCTTCTTTCGGGACATTTTAAAAATCTGCTTTCGTTTGGGGGGCAATTGTTTCATCGCTTGTTTACGAAGTTTTTTACAATCTTCTTCTCGAATAGAATAATCACCATATTCATGTGATTTCTGACTTTCGTAAAAAACAGCTTCTTTTAACGCCAGATCATTTGCTGCTTTATTCAAAGAATTAAAAGCCTGATTTCTGGCAATAGTAAAAATATAAGATTTAAAGGATTGCTCCGGATTTAGGTTTTCGCGGTTTTGCCAAACCTTCATAAAAACATCCTGCACGTTTTCTTCGGCTGCCTCTTTTGATTTTAAGAGACTTATGCTATAACCATAGATATCTTGGTAGTATAAATCAAAAAGAGAACGAAATGCTTTTTCGTTGCCATTTTTGAGCTCACTCACCAATAATTTGTCGCTATGATCGTTTGTTCCCAACATTAATTTAATTAGTTCTTATTTAATTCTAATTATATTATGATACTGTCAAAATGCGTGGTCTAATATGTTGACTGATTAGCAAATATATAAAAATATTATTCTCAACAAATATTATCCAAAAAAACTTAATTATGTTTTTTTTAACTGATTTTATGCTCAACAACACTAAAAGCCTAGGTAAACGGCTTTTTATCAGGTCGATAAGTTTTTAACTGATATTTTGTTAATTAACAATTCAGTGGTTGTTTTTTTGAGAATATTCTTATTCTAAAAGGTAAAGTTTGATGATTTGACAATAGATTTCGTCTAAGAAAAAATCCTTTTATCTTTATAATGAAAAGATAAAAGGATTTTATAATGAAAGAATCTCCAGAGGGATTCTAAGAGTTGTTTTGATTAGTTTTTCAAGTCTTTTATTACTTTAAAAGCAACATCAACCTGATCTTCTCCAACTAAAATTGTAAATTCATTTGAAGTCGAAATTACCTCGTTTATGATAATTCCTTCCCAGGCTAAACGTTGGAAAATGAAGTAATAAATTCCGGGAACTACGATATTTTCTTTAGGTAATTTTACAGTAATTGAAGCTAAATTATCTAATTTCTGAATCAGTTTTTCACGCATAAAGTGTTTTTCAACCAAATGATTTACACTGCTGCTCACTACAATATTAGTTTCATTTACACCACGAGATGAGGTGTAAAAAATATCAGATAAAGCGTTGATATCAGAGATTAAATCAGCTTGTTTGTTTAAAACCGTTTCTGATGCGGCAAAAGTATAATCCGTCAATTCAGATCGAACGGTGATTTCGCCAATATTCTTAATTACTTTATTGATTTTATGGTTGAGTTTAAAATCCAATTCTTCCGTGAGCCGTTTAAGCGACATAACAACAGCGCCCTGTTTTACCTCTTTACCAAATTCACTTTCTAACTCGTTCATAATATTCCGGGAAAGAGAAGTAAGGTTGATGATTCCGAGCGATAACGCGTTTAATAAAAAAGGTTTTGTTTTGATGTAATTTTCGACGATTGAAGAAACGGTTTTCATAATTTTTTTTCTTTTTTTTTGTAACTTAATTGGGTTGGTTTAGTTAATAGTGATGTTATAAATCTAGGCAAATATAAATAAAAAAACAATTTGTTACAATTATAACAATAAAAAATTATGTTAAAAGTGATAAAAAGCGTCGGTAAGATGTTCAATTGCAAATGTTTCGCCACTTTTATGAACTGCAATTATGTCAAAACGAATTTCACAATCTTCGTCAAAATCCTTTTCCCTATCGTTTATGTAGGCATTTACTGCTTTTATGAGTAACTGAATTTTTTTTGGCTTCACAAAATCTTGTGGTAAACCAAAATCTAAGCTCGATCTTGTCTTCACTTCAACGATGGCTAAAATGGATTCTTTTTGAGCAATTATATCTATTTCTGCTTTTTGGAAAGTCCAGTTTCTATCCAGAATTTTATACCCATTTTCCAGAAGATATTCTACAGCAAGATTTTCGCCTTTTTTCCCGAGTTCGTTGTGTTCAGCCATGTCTTGAATTGTGAATTATTAATTATTAATTATGAGTTATGAATTTTGTTGCTGTTGTGAATAATTTGCACGTGCAAAGTTTTTCCGTAGAGATGCACAGCAGTGCATCTAACACAAAGAATTAGAATCTTTACAAGTTTACTTTAAAATATTTATAGCAAAAAACTTGTATGCGAATAAGACGCACTGCTGTGCGTCTCTACGTATATCTTTGAGGACTCTCCGATATGATGAAAAATGCTGAAAGAATTATTTTTCACGCAGATTTGGCAGATTGAGCAGATCAAAAAAAGGTGAAAGATTTACGCAGATTTATAGTACACTAATCGAATAAATCTGCTCAATCTGCCAAATCTGCGTGAAACTAAAAAACTTTGCGTCTTGGCGACTTTGCGTGATTATGATGTGTGGTATTTAGAATCCTTTGGAGAAAAGAAATCTTTAGATAATATTATTTTTGAAAAATGACAGTGCTTCCGGATTCGTTCACGTCAATAGAAATAGTATTTCCCATGATTAAAGCTCTGTTGTCCTGAATATGCCCTGCGGGAAAATTGAAGATTACAGGGATATTGTATTTTTTAGTAACATCGTCTACAATTTCAAGCGCATTTTTCCCCCATGGAACTTCATTATCTTTCATTTTTGTCATTCCGCCAATGATAATTCCTTTTAGGTTTTCAATACATCCGTTGCGTCTCAAATTCATCATCATACGATCAATATGATACAAGTATTCATCAAGATCTTCGATAAATAAAATTTTATCCTTGCAATCAATTGCCGATTGTGAACCCAATAAACTATAAAGAATTGATAAATTTCCTCCAACTAGTTCGCCGGTTGCTTTTCCAAAACGGTTCATTTTATCTGGACCAATAGAGTAGGAAAGTGGCTCACCAAACAAACTCGATTTCATAGAACTTATTGCCGCCGGAGTAGCACGTGGAATCGTTACGGGCATAACACCATGAATAGATTTATAACCCATCGTATTCAAATGATTGTGTAAAACGGTTACATCGCTAAAACCAATAATCCATTTTGGATGTTGTTTGAATTTAGTGAAATCCAATAAATCAATCATTCTTACCGTTCCATATCCACCGCGAACACACCAAATTGCTTTAATATTAGGATTGTCCAACTGATGCTGAAAATCAGCAGCACGCTGCTCGTCAGTTCCCGCCAATTGATTAAAATCAAGCCCGATTGTAGTTCCAACAACAGCCTCTAAACCCCAACTATGAAGTAAGTCTATTGTAGGTTTTAAATTGTCATCAATATTTTTTCTGGCTGTTGCTAAAAGCGCAACAGTATCTCCTTTTTGTAAATAAGGTGGTGTAATCATCTTTTGTTGGGATTGACAGGTAAATGAATGTAAAGCAAAAATAAGAAATACGAATGTACCAAAAGCAAAGCTTTTTCTGAAGTTCTGGAGTTTGTTCGTGTTCATGTTTTCTTTTTGCTTAAAATTATAAATTATTTTTTAAATAGGCTTTAGATTAAGAATCAGCCGCCATATTTGTTTTGCAATTCTTCTAATAGTAGAAGAAGTCCTTTATCAGCTTCTTCAGATTGTACATTGGCAAAAAGAATAAAAGCTTTGTTGATTGCTTCACAAATATACACTTTGGTTAAAAAAGTTCCCGGATTTCCGTTATGAAAAGAATATTTTAATTTACTTTTTTCATTAATTTCCGAGTTCCATCCAAAAGAAAATTCGGGTAAACCATAATGCATATATTCGAATTCTTCTTTGGTAAACACTTTTGATTTTCCTGATAATCCCTGAAGCTGCATTTGAATAAATTTGCAATAATCAGGTAAACTAACATTAATATTCCCGGCTGATGAAAGCCAATTTAATTTATAATTTAAAGCCGGTTTTTCGGGTTCAAGATTTTCGTCATGTCCCCAAGGCTGGTTTTTGTCCTTTAAATTTGGCTGACCAAAATCAAAATTGATATTTAGGCTTTTACCTAATTCCTTTACTAATAATTCGTAGGTTTTGCCAGTTGCTTTTTCGAGCATAAGTCCCGCGGCAACATAACTTGGATTTGACCAAGATACTGATTGCTTTTCTGTAGCAGGATTTTGTTGCAGGAACCAAGCGATAAATTCATAACGCTGTTGCTGATTATTGCCTTTAATTTCTTCCTGAGTTGGTGTATCATTTCCGTACGACCAAGTATTGATTCCTGCCCGAAAAGTTATAAAATCCTGTAGCGTAAAATTGTAAGTCGCAGGATTACTTTTGGCTTTTAATTCCGGATATAAATCAAAGAATTTAGTATCCCATTTTATTTTTTCTTCCTTTACCAAAAGTGCAGCGAGATAAGCTGTGACTGTTTTTGTAATAGATCCCAATCTAAATTTATCGTCAATTTTAGCCTTGTATTTTGAGTTTATTCGTTGATATCCTAAAGCCTGAATTTCTAAAATAGAATCAGCAGAAACTACTGCATATGCTAGTTCGGGAATATTGTGTTTTACCCTTATACTATCAATAAACGAAATGTTTTTTTGCGCATTTGTGTTATTGAAAAGAACAAGAAATAAAAAGGAGAAAAATATTTTTTTCATTTTTAGAAAAGAGTGATTTGAGTCAGCAAGTTACAGGACATTCTCCGATAATCAAAAAAATGTTTTGAAAAATAAATTAGAAATTTCCTACAAAAAAGAATTAATTGCCTAAATTGAGCATTCTTAAAAAATATCTATGCGAATACTCTTCTTTAAGTTTTTTATAATGGTCTTTTTTTCATTGTCATTTGTACAAGCACAATCAAAAAAATACGCAATTCATACTATTGCATTTTATAATTTCGAAAATCTTTTTGATACAATAAATGACCCAAATACAAACGACGACGAATGGACGCCAACTGGAGCGCAGAATTGGACGCACGAAAAATATGAACAGAAATTAAAAAATCTTTCTCGGGTTTTGTCTGAAATTGGAACACCGGAAAATCCCAATGCGCCAACTATTATTGGAGGTTCTGAAATCGAAAATCGTGGAGTAGTCGAAGATCTAATCAAACAACCTAAACTGGCAAACTTTGATTACGGAATCATCCATTTTGATTCTCCTGACAAACGCGGAATTGATGTTGCATTATTATATCAGAAAAAACATTTCAAACCTACTTCTTATTCCAACATTCCTTTATATATCTATAAAAATAAACTGCCAATAAAAGAAGATAAAAAAGAAAGTAAAAACGAAGAAACTGATGATGAACTTGAACATAAAATTAAAAACAACTATCGAATTTTTACACGGGATCAGCTATTAGTAACAGGTTTTTTGGAAGACGAAGAAATACATATTATTGTCAATCACTGGCCATCCAGATCAGGCGGAGAGAAAGCCAGTAGTCCTTTTCGGGAAGCAGCCGCAAATTTAAACCGGAGAATTATTGATTCGTTACAGCAGATAAATCCAAATGCAAAAGTGATTACAATGGGCGATTTAAACGACGGACCTTTTAATAAAAGCGTAAAAATTGCACTTGGAGCCAAGTCAAAAAAGAGTGACGTTCCGGAATTTGGTGTTTTCAATCCGTTTGAAGAAATGGCAAATAAAGGAATGGGGACAATCGCTTTTAGAGATTCATGGGATATTTTCGACCAAATTATAATCACTAAATCCCTCATAAAACCTGATTTCTCTACCTTTAAATATTGGAAAGCAGGAATCTTTAGCAGATCTTATTTAATTCAAACTTCCGGACAATATAAAGGATATCCGTTACGTCACAGTTTGACCGAAGTTGGTTTTAGTGATCATTTTCCGGTTTATATTTATTTGATAAAAGAGATGAGATAGTCGTAGTAATCAGTCGCAGTAATCAGTCACAGTTTACAGTCACAACTAACTGGAAACTGCGACTGTGACTGAAAACTTTTCACTAACTTAGCTACTTAGAAACTTAGTACCTTAAAAAAATGTCAATAGCAAAACCTTTCAATCTTACCAAATGGATCGACGAAAACCGTCATTTATTAAAACCGCCTGTTGGAAACAAAAATCTCTATGTTGATTCCGGCGATTACATCGTAATGATTGTTGCAGGTCCGAATGCCCGAAAAGATTATCATTACAACGAAACCGAAGAGCTTTTTTACCAACTCGAAGGCAGTATAAAAGTAATTATTCAGGAAGATGGTGAGCGAAAAGAAATGGAATTAAATGCCGGTGACATGTATCTTCATCCCGCCAAAATTCCACATTCTCCAGTTCGTTCAGAAGGTTCAATAGGTTTGGTAATTGAGCGCAAACGTGCCGGAAAAGGATATACAGATGGCTTGCTTTGGCATTGCGATAATTGTAATCACAAACTTTACGAAGTATTTTTTGAACTTCATAATATCGAAAAAGACTTCCTGCCACATTTCGAACATTTCTATAATTCATTGGAACTTAGAACCTGCGATAATTGTGGAACCGTAATGGAATCTGATCCAAGATTTGTTGCTAAAAAATAATATTTTTAAACCATTAAGAGATTAAGGTTAGTCAAGTATAGAATCTTAATTTTTCTTAATCTCTTTATGTTTTAATTTTTTTAGGAGCTATTTCCCGCTATCCGTTTCAAACGAAGTTCACTGAACTCCGAAATAATATAAAAATTAAGTGAAGTAATCTTTTTCTGGCTGAAAACCCAGAAAAAGGATTTCCTCCCGAAGCTTCGGGACTATCGGGGCTAGGAATCTCGTTTTTTATAAGAAAAATTGTTCTTTAAAGGGGAAAAATCAATATATTTGTATCATAAATGACGTAAAATTAAATCAAAAATGATACAAGAAATTATCACATATAAGAATATAGTAAATAGTATTGAGGATTTAATGGATAATTCTCCATTTAAAAAAACTTATATTATTGAAAAAGTAGGCATCCCAAGTCCTACTTTTTATAGAAAACTAAAAACTCAAACTTTTACTCCAGATGAGATGCTTTCTATTGCAAAAATACTTTCTCCAGAAGAAAATTTTAGATTAGAATTAATAAAAGGAATCGAACAAGGGAAGCGAGACTTCAGGGAGGGTAACTTTATTACACATGAAGAAATGTTACTTGAATTAAAAAGCAAGAACATAATTTAATTATAAATACTGATTTTGTGGATTTTGCCGATTGTCCCAAAAAATGATTAGTGCAATACAATCATTACTTATTTCATAATGTAGAGAAATGTGTTTTGATATTAATACTACATTACATTTTAGTGCCATATTGTATTTACCTAAGTGTGGGTTTTTAATAAGTAAATTAATAGTGTGTAGAGCATTTTCCACGAATTTTCGAGATGTTTCATAGCTCCACTTATGTAATAAATAATTTCGATTGTTATAAAAAGTGTATTTTGCTTCTGCTGTCCAAATAGTCTTCATTTCGCAAATTTATAAAAATAAACTTACAAAATAATTATTTGATTTTTATTAAAGTAAAAAGAACCTGTTCAATCCGTAAAATCCGTGAGCAAAGCCCTCTTACAACTCAAATCTTTTCCCTTGTTCAGGATAAATAATCTTCAATCCTAAATCATTCTGCTTATGCAATTGTTCTTTAAGTTTGATAATATTTTTGGTTGGCGGTTTTAAGTGCGTGACGATAATATTAAAGCCTTTTAAAGTATCTTTTCCTGAAAGATCAGCTAAAACATGAAGCTCTTTTATTAAATAATTTGGTGTTAAATGTCCAAACAAAAACTGATTCGGTTGTTCATTTGGGAACGAAACTTCAATAAAAATTCCTTTCAGTTGTTTGCTTTTTACAAGAGGAGCAATTGCTGTCCAAAGGGAATTTAATTTATCACTTTTTTCAACGGAATCAGGTCCTGTATCTCCTAGATAAAGTACATACGAATCTCCATTTTTAATTAAAAAAGCAGTGCTTTCAAACGGATTAACATGACTTAGCGGAAAAGCTTTTACCGTCATTGTGGTGTTTGTAATTGGTGTTTCTTCGCCAATTTTTAAAGTTTGAAAATGATATTTTTTTAATGGAGTTCCAGGACCTTTGTCTCCAAAATTTGCCCAGGTTTGATCGTTGAAATAGTGATTTTCCATCATTTCCATACATTTCTCAGTTGCATAAACCGTTTTTGAAGAGTCGGCTGGTGAGTTGATAATCAATCCCGAAACGTGATCTAGATGTGCGTGTGAAATGAAATATCCTTTTATATACTTTCGTAAAACTTCACTGGTTGAGATTTTAAAAACTTTGTTTTCGATCGCTTTTTCAATTCCTGCATTTATAGTTCCTGCATCCAGACAGATATAATCGTTGCTGTTTGTTGCAGCCACTAAATAAGCTGACAGATTTTTTTCGTCAATTCCGCCTTTTACTCCTAGAGGAACAACCTGAAAGGCCGTTTTTTGTTCTTTTTGAGCAAAAGTATTTATTGTAATTAAAAAGAAGCAAATCAAAAAACGTTTGAAAATGGTCATATTTAAGTAATTTTGTTACTGCAAAGTTCCTGAATTAAGCCGAATAAATTATAGTGTATTTCTTTAAATGCTATTAATTAACCCTAAATTTACTTTGATTTTAACAGCGCATTTGGGTTTAGATTCAACTCGAAATAATATCTTTACATAAAAATACAACAATTTTAACTAAAAAAGTTACAATGACAACAATAGCATCGCAATTTGGAATGAATGAGGCTCTGGAAAAATTGGGCATTAAATTGATAAATGACGGGACATCAACAGGAACACAAAACTTTGCTTCAGGAGAAAGTTTGGATAGTTTTTCACCCGTTGACGGAAAATTAATTGCTTCGGTAAAAATGTCCACACAAGAGGATTATGAAAAAGTAATGCGTGCAGCAACAGAAGCTTTTAAAACATTTCGTTTAATTCCTGCGCCACAACGCGGAGAAATTGTACGTCAGTTTGGACAAAAGTTACGTGAAAATAAAGAAGCTCTTGGTAAATTGGTTTCTTATGAAATGGGAAAATCATTGCAGGAAGGTTATGGAGAAGTACAGGAAATGATTGACATCTGTGATTTTGCTGTTGGTTTATCACGCCAATTACACGGTTTAACAATGCACTCTGAAAGGCCCGGACATCGTATGTATGAGCAATATCATCCATTAGGAGTTGTTGGAATTATTTCGGCATTTAATTTTCCGGTTGCAGTTTGGGCATGGAATACAGCTTTGGCTTGGATTTCAGGGGATGTTTGCGTTTGGAAACCTTCTGAGAAAACACCACTTTGCGGAATTGCATGTCAAAATATTATTGTTCAGGTTATAAAAGAAAATAATTTACCGGAAGGAATTTCTTGTCTGATAAATGGCGATTATAAAATAGGTGAATTAATGACGGCTGATACCAGAATTCCACTAGTTTCTGCTACAGGTTCGACCCGAATGGGAAAAATCGTGGCACAAGCAGTTGCGGGTCGTTTAGGGAAATCATTATTGGAGTTAGGAGGAAATAATGCGATTATTGTCACTCCGGATGCAGATATTAAAATGACCGTTATTGGTGCTGTTTTTGGAGCTGTTGGAACTGCAGGACAACGTTGTACATCAACACGAAGATTGATTGTTCATGAAAGTATATACGATAAAGTAAAAGATGCTTTGGTGGCTGCCTACAAGCAATTAAGAATCGGAAATCCGCTTGACGAAAATAATCATGTTGGTCCGCTAATCGATACTCATGCAGTTGAAATGTATGCTCAGGCGTTGAATAAAGTAGTAGCCGAAGGTGGAAATATTTTGGTTGAAGGTGCAGTACTTTCAGGAGAAGGTTACGAAAGTGGCTGTTACGTTAGACCTGCAATTGCCGAAGCTCAAAATTCATTTGCAATCGTACAACACGAAACGTTTGCTCCGGTTTTATATTTGATTAAATATTCAGGAGAAGTAGAGAATGCGATTGATGTTCAAAATGGTGTTGCACAAGGATTATCATCAGCAATCATGACGAATAATCTTCGCGAGGCCGAAAGATTTTTATCGGTCACAGGTTCTGATTGCGGAATTGCAAATGTAAATATCGGAACTTCCGGTGCTGAAATTGGCGGTGCTTTTGGTGGAGAAAAAGAAACAGGTGGAGGTAGAGAATCAGGTTCTGATGCGTGGAAAATTTATATGCGTCGCCAAACAAATACAATAAATTATACCACAAGTTTGCCATTGGCACAAGGAATTAAATTTGATTTGTAAAACGAATATTCTACTGAAAACCACTTTTTCGTTCATTCGAAAAAGTGGTTTTTTTATGCGTTATTTTATAGTATTTTACTTAAGTTTGATCAAAATTTCTAATAAATGAATCATAAAGTATTTTTGCTGTTAATGGCAATTTCTATCGCTAGTTGTAATAAAAAGGAAAATGTAAAAGCAGTAGTGTCAAAAAAAGATACTTTAAAGCAAGAAGTTTTTGACGAAGAATATGAAAGTGAAGCTGAAGTAGTGACTTTAAAAGAGCTTAAATTTCCTGCAACAGGAAACAATGCGGAAGATTTTGTTCTGGAGCCTTGTGAAATAAAAATGCGGGCAGAAGGTTTTTTAAATGACGACAATCTTAAAGATATTGTAATTGTTTTGCAGAATGAAAACAACAATTCCGATTCGCGCGCAACATTGGTTCTTTTACAACAAGAAACAGGAGGGTATAAATTGCAGGAACTTTCGTGGGAAGCGGTAGAGCCGGAATATTTCGAAGATGGTCGTGCATTTTATGATGTTGGAGAAATTTCTATAGATCAAGATAGGGCATTGCATATTATGCTTGCAGGAATGGGACCGGTTGGTTCAAGAGAAGCGATTTATAAATATGTAAACGACAAATTAGTTCTCGTAAAGATAGTATCTTCTCATTCGGGAGCGGGTTCTGATGTTTCGAGTGAATATGATCTTGTTACTGCTGACGTTGACCATGAAGTAACAAATACATTACATGAAGATTGGCCAAGTGAACATCAAATCGAAAAGTTTAAGTTGAAGAGAGAAATGTTGTTTACAATTGATAATCCGGATAGAATTTTGGAGAGTCTTCCGTCTCCAAGTTGGTAGTTTTTGTAAATATATATGATAAAAAATAGAAAAGGCTTCCAAATTTTGGAAGCCTTTTGCTTTTGTAATATTATAACAATTTGTTATTTCTTTAAAATTGTCTGATTGAAAGAACCATTAGCCGTATAAATTTTTGCCAAATAAGTTCCAGGAATTAATCTTGCAAGATCAATACTTTGAATTCCTTTTTGTGCAGTTTGAACTAATGTTCCTGACATATTATAGAGTACAACTTTTTCTACTTTTTGGTCAGAATCTGATAAGTACAAAGTTTCTGCAACAGGATTTGGATATAAAACTGCTTTAGTAGTTTCTGTAGTTGCTGCTACTTCAGCAGTTTGCGCCATACGCAATGTACTTCCTTCGCTATATGCAGTGCTAATGTAGAAAAGATTTGCAACAGATCCTTTGGTGATCGTATTTGTTCCCGCAGGGATTGATGCGGTAACGATTCCCGCAGAAGCAGTGTAAGACACATTGTTTACTTTAATTGTTCCTATAAAATTGGAATCAAAAACCAAAGTTAATGTTGATGCGCTTATTGTGGTGTAAGTAATTGACGTACTTGATTCGATTTTTAAACGTGCTGTCAAAGTTAATCCTGCATAAGTTACGGATCCGGCAGTAGAATTCATGTTTCCGGTGATAGAATAGAATGAACTTGTTTTTCCGGATGTTGTAAAATTGTGAATCTCATTTTCGGTTGGAGTTCCTGTTGTTACTGTAAGTGTTCCTGATCCTGTAGCTGTAGTTCCTGTACCGGTTGTGGCAATTGAGTAAGAAACGTTTGCTGTTGGAGCTCCTGTAATTGTGATTGTTTTAGCTGTAGTATTTTTTACAAAACTAATTCCCGAAGCTGGCAATCCTGTTACTGTAGCATCAGTAGCAGTTCCACCCCAAGTAAAAACTATTGCACCAATTGCTGTACCGCTTGCAACAGTTTGGCTGTTGTTTGACGTAGAAGTAAGTGTTTGCGTTCCTGCAACTGTAACTGTAATGGTTCCAGATCCTGTAGCAGCGGTTCCGGTTCCGGTAGTAGCTATAGAATAAGATACAGTAGTCGCTGGTGTTCCTGTAATTGTGATCGTTTTAGCTGCAGTATTTTTTACAAAACTAATTCCTGAAGCAGGTAATCCTGTCACTGTTGCATCTGTTGCGTCTCCGCCCCAGGTAAATACAATAGTACCAATTGCTGAACCACTTGTTACAGTTTGGTTATTGTTAGTTGTTGAAGTTAATGTTTGAGTGCTTGTTGGCGGATTACCTTCTCCCTGAACGGCAACTAGTGTACCAGTGTAATTTGTAAGCGCAGATTTAAGCGCTGTAATTACAAGTGATGATGTATCGTCAACGCTATTGTTGAATGTCCATTTTAAATCTCCGCCGGAAACACGTCCGGAATATTGAACTACTTTAGTTTTAGCAGTAGTAGGTTGGTCTATAATTAAGTTTTTCACATATAAAGCAGCATCAGTATCAAAGTTGTTGTACGTGTTTGCGCCAGATTTAGATTTAACAGAACTACTTACAGTTTCGCCTCTAGTTGTGGCAACATAAGCATCAAAATCTGTGGTAGAACTAATTTTCCCTGAGATATTATATAAAGGATTCGTATCGCCATAAGCAACAAAACGCATATTGTTAGTAGCATTATCTGCATCAAAAGTATTGTTGAACGCTTTGATAGTTCCTCCAGCTTCACCAGAGAATGTTCCCATTGTGCCGGCATTATTTACCTGATTAGCTTCATCCCAAATATCAGATCCTTGTAATGAAGTTAGCATTGGGTGTTTGCTATTACGGAAATAATTTCCTTCTACAAATAAAGATGAACCCATAGTTGATCCTGCACCATATTTTGCAACACCATCATAATAGTTGTTGTAAACGTGCGCTGAGTAATAGCGAACACGAGGATGACGAGAATCTGAGTGGTCAAACCAGTTATGGTGATACGTGATGTACAAACCCGTTGTAGTTCCTTCGCTCAAACCTAAAAGACTTGCTTTTCCGTTGTCCCAAAAGTGATTGTACGACAAGGTTATGTAAGTAGAAGATTTGTTGTCTAAAGCTCCATCACCTTTTATTTGGTCAGCGTCACTGCCTGCATTTCCATAAAACAAGTCACAGTTGTGAACCCAAATATGGTCATTGTCTTGTTGCATTCCCACATTATCTCCTGCTGTACTATTGCAATTCATAAAACCGAGATTACTAACTTCAATATTCGAAGCTGTTTTAAGACGTACTCCCCATCCGTTTGCAACAGCATCAGTTCCAACACCTTCTATAGTTACATAACTTGAAGCATTGTTTGCATTTTCAATCACAACATCTCCGCCTTCCATTACGGTCATATCGGTAATATTTCCGATTAAACGAATGATAAACGGTCTGGTGTCTTTTCCTTTTTTAATGGCATATAGAATATTTTGTAAACCAACACATGGATTTGCACTAGCTCCGGTAATGTTCATGGAAATAGTATTTTTTGTGTTTTGTGTGATGTACAGAATTACGGCACCGTCTTTTGGAGTTCCGTCAGCTTTGTATCCTCCCGGAACACGTCCGCCATCAAATGCAAAACCATTTCGGTCCTGAGCTACAACAGTTAAGTTGCTTGTTGTAGAACCAGTTCCTTCGGTACCGGATATTACGGGTTTTACTTTTATGGTGTACGTTCCGGCTTTAAGTCCTGGAATATCAGCTCTGAAATAACTTCCATAGCTTCGGATAAGTTGATCATCAATTTTTTGGTCTGTAATTCCTTGTCCTGTATAGTAAACGTTATAGGTTTGAGCATTGCTAACAGGCTGCCATTTTACAAAAGCTGATTCAAGCCAGCCTGAGGCTTCGTTAATTTGAACCTGCTGTGCCCACGTTTGAAACGCTAGTAGGAACACAGCCAGGAAAAGTAGGTTTTTTTTCATAATTGTTGTGGTTAAAGTTGTTAATAAAGTGGTTTTTTTTAATCATGTTTAAAATTGCAATTTTAAATTGTAATCGATTACACAAAAATATATATTATTTTTGAATTCATATTATTTTTATCATAAAAAAACAAATACTGTAAAAAAATATCAATTAATTTAGTCATTATGTAATAAATTGCATTAATTGTAATTTATTACATAATTAGTCAAAACATTGTCAAGTCTTGTTTTCTATGGTTTTTCAGGAAATCGAGTTCGTAGAATTTTACTTATAAAAACAAATTAGTATCATTTTATTTATTTTTAAAATCAATTTTTATAAATAAGATTTGTATTGTTAAATTTTATGATTACTCAGATATTTTCCAAGTAAAAAATCATTTTAAGGAATGTTTTTGACAAGAATGTAATCTTTAAAAAGCCTTTTTAAGAAAAAATAAGTACGGTTTGAGTCTTTAGAAATAGTTATAAAGAGAAAAGTATTGAATTAAAAAAATCAAAAAAAGATGATTTTATAGTTAAAAGTAAAGCATAAAAAAAGCCTTTTTGAATTTCAAAAAGGCTTCATATATTATGGTAAAAACAAATTAATTTTTGCTCGATAATTTTGATAATAATCTTAAGAATTCAACATATAGCCAAACTAAGGTAATCATTAATCCCATTGCGCCGTACCATTCCATAAATTTCGGCATTCTTTCCTGAACTCCTTTTTCGATTCGATCAAAATCTAAGAATAAGTTCAGAGCTGCGATGATAATTACAAAAACACTAATTCCGATACTCATCATTCCGTTTCCATAATGAACAGGAGTGAAATTAAAAATTAATGATGCTATCCAGGAAATTAAATAATAAGTTGCAATTGCTAAAGTAGCTGCAATAACTACAGACTTGAATTGTTCCGTAACTTTTACGATTTTAAATTTATATAAACCCAAACAAACTAAAAAAGTAACTAAAGTTGCTCCAACAGCATTAACTACAATTCCAGGATACATGGCTTCGAAGATTGCAGAAATTCCTCCAATAAATAATCCCTCAAATAAAGCATAACCTGGAGCCAAATAAGGAGAAAGTTGCGGTTTAAATGCTGAAATTATAACTAAAATAAGCCCAACAATAGCGCCGCCAATTGTTGGTAACATTGCATTCATCCCGTTAAATGCCATCCACCATGTTACCATTGCAGATCCGCATAATATTAAAAATAAAAGAGCTGTTTTATTAATAGTACCTGACAAAGTCATTTCCTGATTGTAATCAATAATCTGTGCATGGTGTACTTCTTCAGCTTTTGAAACAGCATTTGATGAAAAACGCTTGTCGCTTAAAAATGGATTTTTTGAATTGAAGTTCATAGTTCTAATACATTTAATTGTATCCAAATATATGGAGTTTTTTCGAGGTCCTATAGTTTTCGTCAAATTTTTAACATGATTTTTTCTTCTGTAAAAACCGTTCTTAAATAAAAAAGTCCATCAAAAGAAACTCTTGATGGACTTGTATTTATTTTGATTGAAATTTATTTCAATAAGTCTAAAACTAAAGATGGAAATAAACCTAGTACTATATTTAAACCAATTGAAATAATTGCAACAGCATAAATAAGGAAAGGTTTTCCAGTACGTTCCTGATTTGGTTCTTTAGAATACATTGCCAAAATTAGTTTGAAATAATATCCAACACTAATAATTGAATTGATAACAGCAACAATTACTAAAGCAATATATCCGGCTTGAATTGTTTGATTGAATAAGAATAACTTAGCAAAGAATCCAGAGAAAATCGGAATACCCGCCATAGATAATAAGGATCCGGTAAGGATTGCAGCCAATAAAGGATTTGTTTTTCCTAAACCGTGAAAGTTCGTAATATCTTCGTTATCCTGATTTTTACATACATATAAAATAACGCTAAAAGCAGCGATTCCAGCTAATGCGTAAGCTGCGGTGTAATATAACAATACACCTGCAGATGTTGCAACAGTAAGTAGTGTCATCAACATAAAACCTGCATGCGAAATTCCTGAGAATGCCAACATACGTTTTACGTTTACCTGACGTAATGCCATTATATTTCCAACGGTCATAGAAGCTATTGAAATAATTACTATAATCGTTTCAAAAGTTCCCAGAAGATCCTGATTATCTAAAGATGGAACCAGATTTAATGCTGAAACTAACTTGTAAAGTGTTGCAATTGCGATAACTTTAGCCAAAGTACTCATTAAAGCAGTTGTTAACGCAGGAGATCCTTCGTAAACATCCGGAGCCCAGAAATGAAAAGGAACGGCTGCTATTTTAAACAACATTCCGATAGTCATTAAAATCATTCCGATAGGAAACCAGATTGGTAATTCTGCTGATAGTGAACTTTCGTGAATTTCTGCAACGTCAAAACTTCCCATTGCTCCGTAGATCAAACAAATTCCGAATAGGATAATTCCAGAGGCGAAAGATCCCATTAGGAAATATTTCATACCAGCTTCGTTACTTTTTAAATTCAAACGCTCACTTGCTGCAAGAACATAAAGTGCAATTGATAAAATTTCGATTCCTAAGAAAAACATGGCTAAGTTCCCAAAAGAAACCATTGCAACTCCACCAGCTAATAAAAATACTTTTATAGCAACAAAATCTGAGATTTTTGTTGGGTGATTTTCGTAAAAATTATGACTTAATGCTACTAAGAAAATAGTTAAAACAATAAACAATGACGAAAACGCAGTAGAGAATTTACTCACTGTAATCATATTATTGTAATAACTCTGCTCTAATCCAAATTCGTAATAATTAAGTGCCAAAACA
The DNA here is from genome assembly GCF_006438875.1 of Flavobacterium pectinovorum. Lineage (GTDB taxonomy): Bacteria > Bacteroidota > Bacteroidia > Flavobacteriales > Flavobacteriaceae > Flavobacterium > Flavobacterium pectinovorum_A. The sequence continues at coordinate 118,954 of NZ_RCZH01000002.1, read as the reverse complement.
CCCAACAAACCAATAATGGTAATTGGAACAATGGCCTTTCTTAAATTAAGAATTTCAAACAATAGGCAGAAAATACCCAATCCTGTTATAGCTATTAATGTATTCATTTTTGTTTTTTTGATTTAGGAAATCTAAAACTAATGATGCCCTAATTTATTTTTATTTAAAATATATTTTTAATTTATAGTAAGCTTAACTTTTAAGGTTCAGATAAAATCTGAAATCAAAAATCGTTAATCGACATTCTAAAATCTTAATTCTTATTGATAACGTTTAGAATTGTCTCTAAACTTGGTGTAATCAAATCTGTAATTGGTTTTGGATAAAATCCGAAGAAAATTAAAACCGCAATAATTACTACGAATGAAATTCCTTCATTAATAGAAACATCTGCAAAAGGTTTTGAATTTGTTTCTCCCAACATTACATTTTGAAACATTTTAAGCATATAATAAGCTCCCAGAATAATAGTTGTTCCGCCTAAAACAGCGAACCAAATATTGATTTGAGAAAGACTATACAAAACTGTAAATTCTCCAACGAAGTTAAAAGTACTTGGTAAAGCTACAGAAGCCAATACCAAAATTAAAAACATAGAAGTGAATTTTGGTGATTGCGTACGAATACCACCTAATTGCGAAATTTCTCTGGTTTCATATCTTCTATAGATAACTTCAGCAGCGAAGAACAATCCAACCACGACAAAACCGTGAGCAATCATTTGTAAAACAGCTCCGCGTAAACCGTCAATAGTTAGCGTGTAAGTTCCTGCAGCAATTAATCCAACGTGCGCAAGAGACGAATAAGCTAATAATTTCTTTAAGTCTTTTTGTCTTAATGCCACAATTGATCCGTAGATAACTCCGGCAATTCCTAAAGCAATAAAAACATTCATGTATTCTTTTGCAGCTAATGGTGCAATTGGCAACTGCCAACGAATCACACTATACAATCCCATTTTTAGCATGATACCAGACAATAGCATAGTTCCAACAGTTGGTGCTTTTTGGTACACATTTGCCTGCCATGTGTGAAAAGGAATAATTGGAATTTTAATTGCATAAGCCAAGAAGAAAGCTAAGAATATCCAAAGTTGCTCAGAAGCTGATAAATTTAATTTGTATAAATCTTCGATTAAAAAACTTCCAGCTTTTTGGTATAGATAAATGAAAGCAACTAACATGAACAATGAACCTGCAAGTGTGTAGATAAAGAATTTAACTACAGCTTTTCTACGTTCTTCAGCATCACCATTACCCCAAATAAGTGCAATAAAGTAAATAGGAATAAGTGCTAACTCCCAGAAAATATAATATAAAAGACCATCTGCTGCAAGGAAAGTTCCTGTCATAGCAAAAGCCATAAATAAAATTAAAGCATAAAAAGCTTTAGCATTTTTGTATTCATTTCCAAAAGAAGAGAATATAATAATTGGTGTTAAAGCTACGGTTAATAAAAGCATTGCCATACCTAAACCATCAGCATTTAATGCAAATGAAATTTTAGGTTGTGTAATCCAGGCATTGATTAAACTAATGTTTTCGCCTGCACAAAAATGATTTAGTAAAACAATTGAACAACCTAAAGCCGCCAAACTAAAGAACAAAGCTACTTTTGATGCTAGTTTATCACCAACAAAATAAGTGACAAATGCACCAATTAGAAGAATAATTAATATAAGAGAAACGTTCATAGTTGTAAAATTATTTAGCTAAAAATATATAAGAAACAATGGCACAAAGCCCTAAAACAAAAGCAAAAAGATATAATCCGATACTTCCGTTTTGCAGTTTTTTACCTTGAAAAGCTAGTTCATTCGTTACTTTTCCTAATCCAAAAACAAGTGCAGATAAACCTGTTTCAACAGTGTCTCTGAAAAATCTTGATAATACATTTATTGAGCGTACAAATATTGCATCGTAAATTTCATCTACATAATATTTGTTGTATAAAACTTTGGTCAAACCTGTAATATTTTCGTCTGATTCCGGAACATTGTCTTGTTTGAAGTATTTGATGTAGGCAATTAATATACCTAATAATCCACCTAAAACGGCAACTCCCATTAAGGTATATTCTGTTGTCCCTAAGTGATGTTCTTCACCTGCCACTTTCGTGAAAAGAGGCGCTAAATATTCATTTAACCAGCTATTTCCAGGTAAACTAATTAGTCCGCCGAAAGTAGCCAAAACTGCCAAAATCATTAAGGGGAAAGTAATCAATCCGTCACTTTCATGTAAATGATGTTTTTGTTCTTCAGTTCCTCTAAAGTCTTTAAAGAAAGTTAAGAACATTAAACGGAACATATAAAAAGCTGTCATGATTGAAGCGATAGATCCAACAACATAAAGTGAAATATTATGGTGGAAAGCTGTCATTAAAATTTCATCTTTAGAGAAGAAACCAGAGAAAAATGGAACACCGGAAATTGCTAATGATGAGATTAACATGGTCCAGAAAGTGATTGGCATTGCTTTACGCAAACCACCCATTTTACGCATATCCTGTTCTCCGTGCAAACCGTGAATAACAGATCCTGATCCTAAGAATAAACAAGCTTTGAAGAAAGCGTGAGTAATTACGTGGAAAACTGCTACTTCATAAGCACCAAATCCTAACGCTAAAAACATTAATCCTAATTGAGAAACGGTAGAGTAGGCCAAAACCTTTTTAATATCTGTCTGAACTAATCCAATTGTTGCAGCAACTAATGAAGTGATAGCTCCAATTACAGCAATAACAGTTTGAACATCCGGAGCTAAATCAAATACAAAGTTTAATCTTGTTACCATAAAGATACCAGCGGTAACCATTGTTGCAGCGTGAATCAATGCTGAAACCGGAGTTGGTCCAGCCATCGCATCAGGTAACCAGGTGTATAACGGAATTTGTGCTGATTTACCACAAGCTCCAATAAACAAGCATAATGCAGCTAATGAAAGCAATGGTAAATTCAAGTTTGTTGCTCCGGCGATTGCAGTTTTTAAAGTTGCATAATCTAAAGTCGAGAACATCGAACCAATAATGAACATTCCGATTAATAAACCTAAATCTCCAATTCTGTTCATGATGAAAGCTTTTTTCGCAGCATCATTGTAATCCTGGTTTTTATGCCAAAATCCAATTAGTAAGTACGAACAAAGTCCAACACCTTCCCAACCAATAAATAAGACTAATAAGTTACTTCCCATTACAAGAGTAATCATGAAGAAAACGAACAGATTTAAATACGCAAAAAACTTGTGCATATTTTCATCATCGTGCATGTAACTAATAGAGTATAAGTGAATCAATGAACCAATACCTGTTACAAAAAGTAACCAAAGCAATGATAATTGATCTAATAAAAATCCAAGATTGATATGTAAATTACTAATTTGAATCCAGTCAAATAAAGTAACCTGAATCGCTTGTTTTGTTTGGCTTATTTGATTGAAAAAGTAAAGCGTAACAGCAAAAGAAACTACTACGGCAGCAGTACCGATGATTCCTGAAACTGTTTTCCCCAAGCTTTTTCCAAAGAAAACATTGATTAAAAATCCTAAAAAAGGAGCTAATACTAAAACTAAAGCTAAATTGGTATCCATTTCCATTTATCCTTTTAAATTTTTTAAATTATCGATACTAATCGAACCTAAATTTCTAAAGATCGAAACTAAAATAGCCAATCCAACTGCAACTTCAGCTGCAGCAACTGCCATCGAAAAGAATACAAAGACTTGTCCTTGTGCATCTTGATGATAAGTCGAAAAAGCAACAAATAAAAGGTTAACAGCATTCAACATGATTTCGATAGACATGAAAACGATAATAGCATTTCGTCTGTACAATACACCAAAAATACCAATACAGAAAAGTACAACACTTAAAAAGATGTAGTTTTCAATACCTATTTGATTTAATATATTACCCATTATTTATTTAATTTTTCTTTTTTAGACAATAATACAGTTCCAATCATTGCTACTAAAAGCAAGATCGAAGCAAATTCAAACGGAACCATATATTCGTTCAATAATATTTTACCCAATACCTTGATTGATTGAAAATCTTCACCAGTTGAGTCGTATTCACCAACGATTGGTTTAGAGTTAATGAAAATGGCAATCAATACAACACAAATCAAACAGAAAGAAACAATCGCACCTAAACGTGTAATTCTAGGTCTGTGTACTTGATGGCGTTCGTTAAGATTCATCAACATAATCGTAAACAGAAACAAAATCATAATTGCTCCGGAATAAACTATAAGATGTACGATAGCTAAAAATTGAGCATTTAATAGTAAATAATGACCAGCAATCGAGAAAAAACAGATCACTAGATAAATAGCACTGTGAATTGGATTTCTGCTAAAAATGGTCAAGAAAGCGGTGATTACCGTAATAAACGCTAAGAAACAAAATATAATTTGTACAGTTGTTGCGTGTGCAAAATCAGGAATATGTATCATTTAGTTAGCATTATTAAGTTGAGCATTTTTCATAGCTACGTCAAGAGGCATAACTAATCTGTCTTTTCCAAAAATGAAATCTTCTCTTTCATAGCTGGAAGGAACCAATACTTTTGAAGTAGTCAGATAAATGGCATCTTTCGGGCAAGCTTCTTCGCATAAACCACAAAAAATACAACGTAACATATTGATTTCATATATCGAAGCATATTTTTCTTCTCTGTACAAATGTTTTTCATCTGCTTTACGTTCTGCAGCTTTCATAGTGATTGCTTCAGCAGGACATGATAAAGCACATAATCCGCAAGCTGTACAGTTTTCACGACCTTGTTCATCACGTTTCAACTGGTGTTGACCACGATAAACCGGACTCATTTCACGCACTTGCTCAGGATAGTGAATGGTCACTTTTTTTCTGAATAAGTGTTTAAGTGTGATATATAATCCTTTCACAATCGCCACAAGATACAATCGTTCCCAAAAAGTCATCTCTTTATTAGAGACCATCTTTTTTCTACCCGATAATGATATAGTTTCTATTGACATTTTTTTAATTTTTATTTTGAAGCTTAATCCTGCTATCCGCTATATCTTTTATTTTTTAAACAAAAAAATAAAAGGATACCGCTTCTATTAGGGCTATGGCATTTTTGGTATTAATCAAATTTATTTTTTATAACCAATTTTTGTTCTTTCAATCTTATTTTCTTGTTTGTCCATTAACTCATCAAGATAAGTAAAGACTAATTCAATATTTTTACTCTGATTCGATAATTTTGTTTTTATCTCTTCAATTTCCAATTTCATATTCAAGTTTTCCGAAATCTCCTGACGGATTTTTGTAAAAACACGAATAATTTGAATATTAACTCTAATAGCAGTTGCACTATTCAAAACACTTGATAACATTGCAACTCCTTGTTCAGTAAATACCATCGGAACATATCGTGTGCCTCCCCAACTTGAGGTGCCAATTTGGCTCCTCAAGATTTCGCTTTCAATTTCAGTCAATTCAAACATAAAATCATCTGGGAATCTTTCTATGTTTCTACGAACCTGTCTTTTGAGTTGCTTAGTTTCTACTCCATAAAGTATTGCTAATTCTGAATCAAGCATTACCTTTTGTCCTCGAATAAGCAATATTTTGCTAATTATGAATTCTTCCGTAATAATTAATTCTTCACTCATTCATTATTTTATGCGGTGGGTGTAATTCACATCCTCTTTTTTGTTTTGTGTCGCAAATTGCGATACCTAAGATTAGACGCAATTTTATTTTAAAATCCAAAATATGCTGCGATATCATGTCTTAAAATAACAACTCCGGTAATCATGATATTAATGATTGAAAGCGGAATTAAAATTCTCCATCCTAAATTCATTAATTGGTCATATCTAAATCTCGGAATTGTCCAACGTACCCACATATAGAAAAATATGAAGAAACATAATTTTGCAAACAATGCTGCAATTCCTAATAGATTGGCGATATTTACTCCTGCATGTTCTACCATCCAGCTCATTCCAGGGTAGTTATATCCTCCAAAGAATAAAACAGAAATAATAGTAGCCGAGATAAACATACTTGCATATTCAGCAAATAAATAAAATCCCATTTTCATGGATGAATATTCTGTATGGTAACCTCCAATTAACTCTGATTCACATTCCGCTAAATCGAAAGGAGTTCTGTTAGTTTCTGCAAACGAACAAATAAGGAAAATCAAGAATGATAAAGGCTGGTAAAATACGTTCCAGTTCATTCCTTGTTGTTGCAGTGAGATTTCTCTTAAGCTTAAAGTTCCTGTCATCATCAACAAAGCAATCATTGATAATCCCATTGCAACTTCATAAGAAACCATTTGCGAAGCTGCACGAACAGCTCCCATCAAAGAGAATTTATTATTAGAAGCCCATCCACCAATCATGATGCCATAAACTCCGATAGAAAGCACTCCAAAAATGTATAAAATACCGATATTAATATCTGTTGCCTGTAAATAAACATCGCGACCAAAAATATGTAATTTGTCTCCCCAAGGAATTACTGCACTTGTCATTAAAGCCGTACTCATTGCAATTGCCGGTCCTACAACGAATAAAAATTTGTTAGGTGTATTTGGGAAAAATTCTTCTTTTGAGAATAATTTCATACCATCTGCAAGAGGTTGCAATAATCCTCCCCATCCGGCACGGTTTGGTCCTACACGATCCTGAAGATAAGCTGCAACTTTACGTTCAGCCCAAGTAGAATACATCGCCATAATCATTGTGATAGCGAAAACTACAACAATTACAACACTCTTTTCTATAATAAATGTACTATCTACCATCATTAAGAATTTTTGTTGTTAGTGTTTAATGGAATTTCGGCCATACTAATTTTTTTACGGTCAATATCTCTACCCATAAGGATAGTTTTCTCAGTATCGATTTCTACTTTCTCTAATTTTTGAGTGTAGTTATTTTGGTTGATAACAGAATCTTTTTCAAATTCTCTCGGTCCTTCGATAACCCAGTCAGTTACATTTTTGTGTTCAAAACGACAGCTGTTGCAGATAAATTCCTCGACTTCATGATACTCATCTTTACGACCAGTCACACGTTGAATTTCACCACCAAACATCCAAACGGTAGTTTTTCCACAACATCCCGGAGTTGTACACTCTCTGTGTGCGTTGTATGGTTTGTTGAACCAAACTCTCGATTTGAAACGGAAAGTTTTATCAGTCAATGCTCCAACTGGACAAACATCGATCATGTTTCCTGAGAATTCATTGTCGATAGCTTTTGAGATTCCGGTTGAAATATTTGCGTGATCACCACGATCTAATACTCCGTGAACTCTGTTGTCTGTCAATTGATCTGCAACTTGCACACATCTTTGACATAAGATACAACGGTTCATATGTAGTTGAATATTTGGACCAATATCTTCTGGTTCAAATGTTCTTTTTTCTTCAATAAAACGTGATTTTGGATTTCCGTGCTCGAAACTTAAGTTTTGAAGATCACATTCTCCAGCCTGATCACAAATAGGGCAATCTAACGGGTGATTGATCAATAAAAATTCTGTTACAGATTTACGAGCTTCTGTTACACGATCAGAAGATTTACTGTTTACTTCCATTCCGTCCATACAGCCTGTTACACAAGATGCCATCAATTTTGGCATTGGTCTTGGGTCAGCTTCACTTCCTTTTGCAACTTCAACTAAACAACAACGACATTTTCCGCCGCTGCCTTTTAATTTTGAGTAATAGCACATGGCTGGCGGCACCAAATCTCCACCAATCATACGTGCAGCCTGCAGGATCGTTGTTCCTGGCTCTACGTCTATACTTTGACCGTCTATGGTTACTTTCATCTCTTATTTTTGTTTTTTTAGTTTCAGGTTTAAAGTTTCAGGTTGTAGGACTTGAAACTAAAAAAAACTTGAAACTTGAAACTATTTTTAACTTTTATACGATTACTTTACCGCCTACTAAATGTTTCACTTGCGAGAAAGGTTCGGCTACAAAGTGATCTCTGTTTTTTATTTTTTCCGGGAAACGAACGTGGTATTCAAACTCATCTCTAAAATGGCGAATCGCTGCTGCTACTGGCCAAGAAGCTGCGTCTCCAAGCGGGCAAATTGTGTTTCCCTCGATTTTACTTTGAATACTCCACAACAATTCGATATCCTCTTCACGGCCCTGACCGTTTTCGATTCTCCACAATATTTTTTCTAACCAACCGGTTCCTTCACGACAAGGTGTACATTGTCCGCAAGATTCGTGGTGATAGAAACGAGCAAAATTCCAAGTGTTTCTTACTACACATGCAGTATCGTTGTAAACAATAAATCCTCCTGAACCTAACATCGATCCGGTAGCAAAACCACCATCACTTAAAGATTCGTAAGTCATTAAACGATCTTCGCCATTTGCTGTTTTAAAAATTAATTCAGCAGGTAAAATTGGCACTGAAGATCCTCCCGGTACAAATGCTTTCAAAGGTCTGCTAGAAGACATTCCCCCTAAATATTCGTCAGAATTCATGAATTCATCAACGCTTAAACCTAATTCAATTTCGTAAACTCCAGGATTTTTAATGTGTCCGGAAGCAGAAATCAATTTAGTTCCTGTTGAACGACCTACACCAATTTTAGCATAATCATCACCAGAATTGTTGATGATCCAAGGCACAGTTGCGATAGTTTCAACATTGTTCACTACTGTTGGATTTGCCCAAAGACCTGAAACCGCTGGAAAAGGTGGTTTGATACGAGGATTTCCTCTTTTACCTTCCAATGATTCAATAAGTGCAGTTTCTTCTCCGCAGATATAAGCTCCGGCTCCACAGTGAACGTATAATTCTAAATCGTAACCTGTTCCTAATATATTTTTTCCTAACCAACCGGCAGCTTTAGCTTCGGCGATTGCTCTTTCTAATATTTTATAAACCCACATATATTCTCCACGAATGTAGATATATGATAGATTAGCGCCTAAGGCAAAACTAGAAGTAATCATTCCTTCGATCAATAAGTGAGGGATAAATTCCATCAAATAACGATCTTTGAAAGTTCCTGGTTCAGACTCGTCGGCGTTGCAAACTAAGTGTCTTGGTTTTCCTGATTTTTTATCAATAAAACTCCATTTCATTCCTGCAGGGAAACCTGCACCACCACGACCACGAAGTCCTGATTTTTTTACTTCTTCAACAACTTCGTCTGGCGTAAGTGTTTTCAAAGCTTTTTCTACAGAAGCATAACCACCATTTTGGCGATATACTTCGTAGGTTTTGATACCCGGAACATTTATTTTATCTAATAATATTTTCTGTGACATCTTATTTATCGTGTAATATTATTTTATCATCTCTACAATCAGCGATTAATTGATCGATTTTTTCTTCTGTCAATTTTTCTTTGTAGAAATCGCCTAACTGCAACATCGGAGCATATCCGCAAGCACCTAAACATTCTACGCCGGCAATGGTAAACATTCCGTCAGGAGTTGTTTCTCCCATTTTTATGCCTAATTTTTCAGAAGTATAATCCATTAAATTTTCGGCACCATTTAAACAACAACAAGAAGTCTGGCAGAATTCGAACATGTATTTTCCAATTGGTTTTTGGTTGTACATGGTATAAAAAGTAACCACTTCGTAAACCTCAATTGGTTTGATGTGTAAAATTTCAGCAACTTTATCCTGCAACTCACTACTTAACCAGTTGTCATGAGCATCCTGCACTTCGTGCAAAACCGGTAACAAAGCTGATTTTCTTTTGTCTTCAGGATAATGACTAATCAATTCATTGATGCGAGTCATCAATGCTTCAGTCATGTTTATTTCTTGTTTGTAATGTTTTCTTTCCATTCTTAATTTTAGATTTTAGATTTCTGATTTTAGATTTTTCAATCTGCAATCTATAATCTACATTCTGCAATCTTTATTTTTATTTTAGATTTCTGATTTTAGATCTTAGATTTTTCAATCTGCAATCTATCCCGAGGCTTCGGGACTAAAATCTGCAATTTTTTAGGCGTCTAATTCTCCGGCAATAACATTTAAACTTGATAGAATAACAATTGCATCAGATAATAAAGAACCTTTGATCATTTCAGGATATGCTTGATAATAAATGAAACAAGGTCTTCTGAAATGTAATCTATAAGGAGTTCTGCTTCCGTCTGTAACTAAATAGAATCCTAGTTCTCCATTTCCTCCTTCAACCGGGTGATAAATTTCTGCAACTGGTACAGGAACTTCTCCCATTACAATCTTAAAGTGATAAATTAAAGATTCCATCGAAGTGTAAACATCTTCTTTTGGAGGAAGGTAATAATCTGGAACTTCAGCATGATATTCGTTTCCTGCCGGCATTTTTGCCAATGCCTGACGAATAATGCTTAAACTTTCCCAAACTTCAGCATTACGAACACAGAAACGATCGTATGTATCACCTGATTTCCCAACTGGTACTATAAAATCGAAATCTTCGTAAGAAGAATATGGTTGTGCAACACGAACGTCGTAATCAACACCAGCTGCACGCAAGTTTGGACCTGTAAAACCGTAAGCCATTGCTTGCTCTGCTGTGATTGCACCAACATCTACAGTTCTGTCAAGGAAAATTCTGTTTCTTTCGAATAGGTTTACAAATTCTTGCCAAGCGGCAGGAAAATCTTGTAAAAACACATCAAGTTTGCGGAAAGCTTCTGGTGACCAATCTCTTTCGAAACCACCAATTCTTCCCATATTTGTTGTTAAACGAGCACCACAAATTTCTTCGTAGATCTCGTAAACTTTTTCTCTAAATTGAAATACATATAAGAAACCGGTATATGCACCCGTGTCAACACCAAGGATTGAATTACAAATCAAGTGATCTGTAATACGAGCCAATTCCATTACAATAACTCTTAAATATTGAGCACGTTTAGGAACTTCGATATTTAGTAATTTCTCTAAAGTCATCCACCATCCCATATTGTTAATAGGAGAGGAGCAATAGTTCATACGATCCGTAAGTGGAGTAATTTGATAAAAAGGTCGATTTTCGGCGATTTTTTCGAAAGCTCTGTGAATGTACCCAATTGTTGGTTCAGCCTCAAGAATTCTTTCTCCATCCATCAACAGGATATTTTGGAAAATACCGTGAGTTGCCGGGTGAGTAGGGCCTAAATTAAGTACTGAAAGCTCGCTTCCGTCTTCATTTAGTTTTTCCTTAATTATTTTAGCATATCGATGCTCTGGTGGTAATAATAGTTCTGACATTTTATAATGTTGAATTATTTATTTTTTCTTCAATTTCAGTTTTAAGATTTGGAAGATGTTTTATAACAATACTCCAAATGTTTTCATCAGATATGCTGTCATAAGCATGAATGATTTGGTTTCTTAGACCAATAATTCGACGTGCATTTGTAATTTCAAATTCTGTGTTTTCTTTCAAAATTCTGCTTACTGCTTCGCCTATAATTTCTAAATTTCTTTCAATCCCTCTTTTTAATAAAGTGTTTTTAGTATAAATTAGAAAATGTTTTTTCTTCGTTTAAAAGAAAACTGTCAATCTCTTCTATAGCCAACTTTATATCAAATAATGATTTTAAGATTCTTTCATCCATAGATCATTTGTTTTTCCTGATCTACAACTTTCCTGAAAACAGGATTTTTGATTGCTTGATTTTCGACTAAATCTACAGAGCGCTCGAATAACAATTCAAGCTTTTCTTTAAAATCCATATAATTATCAAAATAGTCTTCCAATTTAATAGTTGAAAATTGAATTAACATGTCAATGTCACTTTCGTCATTAAATTGATCTGTCAAAATAGAACCAAACAAATATAACTGCTGTACATGGTGATTCACGCAAAGCTGGTTGAGTTCTTGTTTATTTTGTTCTATTAATTTCATTTTGATTTAGCAATTTGTTGTTGTTCTTCCAAAGAATCTGTCGTCTTTATCTGTTCTTCCGCTGTCTTCCATTGGGAATTCTTTTCGCATTGGGAACGATACCATTTCATCCATATTCAAAATACGTTTCAATTGCGGATGTCCAATAAAGTTTATCCCGTAGAAATCGTATGTTTCTCTTTCCATCCAGTTTGAACTTAAGAAAATATTTGAAATGGTTTTTATCTCTGGTTTTTCACCGTTTAAGAATACTTTGATTCTAATACGTTTGTTTTCGTACCAGTTGTGTAAATGGTAGACGATTGCAAACTGACGCTCTGATTCGTTGTCCGGATAATGTACACCGCATAAATCGGTTAAAAAATGGAAACGTAAATCAGAATCGTTTTTCAAAAAAAGAATCAGGGCTGTAATTTTATCAGCAGAAGTTTCTAGTGAAAAAATATCTCTTTCTTGTTGAAAGTTGAAAACATTTGTGTCAAATGTTTCTGTAAGTTTATCTTGAATCAGGGTATTTTCTAAAGCCATCTTATGAAATGTTATATGAAGCTAGTAATTCTTGGTATTCTGGTGAGCTTCTGCGTCTAACAGATTCGCTTCTTACCAATTCCTGAAGTTTCATTACTCCATCTACTATTTGCTCTGGTCTTGGCGGACATCCAGGAACGTAAACGTCAACCGGAATTACTTTGTCAATTCCTTGTAAAACTGAATAAGTATCGAAGATTCCACCTGATGAAGCACAAGCTCCAACTGCAATTACCCAGCGAGGTTCAGACATTTGTTCGTAAACTTGTCTTAAAATAGGTGCCATTTTTTTAGAAATTGTTCCCATAACCATTAACATATCCGCCTGACGAGGAGAGAAACTCACACGCTCAGAACCAAATCGTGCTAAATCGTAATGTGAAGCCATTGTAGCCATGAATTCGATACCACAACATGAAGTTGCAAAAGGCAATGGCCATAATGAATTGGCTCTTGCTAAACCTACAACATCATTTAGTTTTGTAGCGAAGAAACCTTCTCCTACAACTCCTTCCGGCGGCGCAACCATATTTACATTTGAATCGCTCATTTTATTTTAGATTTCTGATTTTAGATTTTAGATTTGGGAAATCATAAAAGTTAAAATCAATTTTTTTAAATCAGTATATTAATTTGAAGAAATCAAGTTTTAAATTGTTGTTTTAGATAAATTCTTAAATCTAAAATCACCAATCTAAAGTCTAAAATCTTTTTATTCCCACTCTAATGCTTTTTTCTTGATGATGTAGAAAAAGCCAACTAAAAGAAGTGACATAAACACGATCATCTTAAGCATTCCTTCAATTCCTAGTTCTTTGAAGTTTACTGCCCATGGATAAAGGAAAATTACCTCTACATCAAACAATACAAATAAAATGGCTACTAAAAAGTATTTTACTGAAAAAGGAATACGTGCATTACCAACAGATTCGATACCACACTCAAAGTTTTTATCTTTGACTTCAGAGGTTCTTTTTGGACCTAATTTTCCAGAAATAATAATAGTTCCTACTACAAAACCAATTGCTAAAATTGCTTGCATTAAAATAGGAATGTAACTGTATTGATCAGATTGCATAAACTTAGGGTTTTTACTTAAAGAATAAGCCACAAAGATAACTTTCAACTCTGTAAATCACAAGCTAAAAAAGGATTTAAGTGTATCACTAAAGGGTCAATAATTGTAATTTTTATTCATTATAAATAATAACTTCCCTTTTTAAGTTTTTTTTAAGATTTGAGCAAAAAAAAACGTTTCGAAATTAATCGAAACGTTTTCAAAACCATTCAGAGGCAAAAAAAATAAATTGCTATATTTTTCTTAGATTACTGCTACTTTAGCAGCAACTTTCCCTTTTCTTCCTTCTTCTTCTTCGTAGCTTACACGGTCACCTTCGCGTAATTCTTCCGCGTTAATTCCTGAAGCGTGAACGAAGATATCTTTTCCTGTTTCTTCGTCTGTAATGAATCCATAACCTTTAGATTCATTGAAAAATTTTACTGTACCTGTACGCATTGTAATTGTAATAATAATTTATAATGAAGCAAATGTAATATATAAATTCATACAAAAGACAATAAGGTGTTAATTTTTTGTAAAAATTATTGATTCACAGTGTTTTCGCTATTTATATTGCATCAATTTTGATATGGAAGTATTTTATTTAAGAATTGGTAATAGTTAAAATAAATGTTAAAAAAGTAGCTTATAGTTTACAAAAATTTTGTACATTATGCAAAAACGTTTTAGGTATTTTGCATTTCTATAGGAGAATACTTGTGTTTATTAGTTTAGTAATTTTTAATTTGGATTTTTTTAACGTTAAGGCTAGAAGAAAAGGTATAAAAAAACGACAACTAAAGATTTAGCTGCCGTTTTTATATTTTAAATTCTGATGAATTTATATTGTATCAAGTTTAATATGTAATTCTTTTAATTGAGCATCGTCAATTTTTGCAGGTGCATCGATCATAACATCACGTCCTGAATTGTTTTTAGGAAATGCAATAAAATCTCTAATGGTTTCCTGACCTCCCAAAATTGCAACTAATCTGTCAAGACCAAATGCTAATCCTCCGTGAGGTGGTGCTCCAAATTGAAAAGCATCCATTAAAAAGCCAAATTGTGCTTTCGCTTCTTCTTCAGTAAAGCCTAGATATTTGAACATTAATTGTTGAGTCGCTTTATCGTGAATACGAATCGATCCTCCGCCAATTTCATTTCCGTTTAAGACCATATCATATGCATTAGCGCGAACCTTTCCAGGATCCGTTTCCAATAATTGCATATCTTCCGGTTTTGGAGATGTAAACGGGTGGTGCATTGCATGGTAACGGCCACTTTCTTCGTCAAGTTCCAATAATGGGAAATCAACTACCCAAAGAGGTGCAAATTCTTCCGGTTTACGCAATCCTAAACGAGTTGCCAATTCCATGCGAAGTGCCGAAAGTTGTGTACGCGTTTTATTAGCCGGTCCTGAAAGTACAAAAATCATATCGCCAGGTTTTGCTCCTGTAATTTTTGCCCATTTTCCTAAATCATCCTGATCGTAAAATTTATCTACAGATGATTTAAAAGTTCCGTCGTCATTACATTTAGCATACACCATTCCTGATGCTCCAACTTGTGGACGTTTTACCCAGTCAATTAATCCGTCAATTTCTTTACGAGTGTAGTTTCCTGCTCCCGGAACTGCAATTCCAACTACTAATTCGGCAGCATTGAATACTGGGAAATCTTTGTGTTGTGCAAATTCGTTCAATTCACCAAACTCCATTCCAAAACGAATGTCCGGTTTGTCGTTTCCGTATGTTTTCATGGCATAGTCGTAAGTAATTCTTGGGAATTTGTCTACTTCAATACCTTTTATTTCTTTTAGTAAATGTCTTGTCAAACCTTCAAAAACATTTAGAATGTCTTCTTGTTCCACAAATGCCATTTCGCAATCGATTTGTGTAAACTCAGGCTGACGGTCTGCACGCAAATCTTCGTCACGGAAACATTTCACGATTTGGAAATATTTATCCATTCCACCCACCATCAATAATTGTTTGAAAGTTTGCGGCGATTGTGGCAATGCATAAAACTGTCCTTCGTTCATACGGCTTGGTACAACGAAATCTCTCGCACCTTCCGGAGTCGATTTGATTAAATAAGGAGTTTCAACTTCGCAGAAGTCTAAATCAGATAAATATTTACGAACTTCCATCGCTACTTTGTGACGGAATAATAAACTGTTTTTTACAGGATTTCTTCTAATATCTAAATAACGATATTTCATTCTGATATCTTCTCCACCATCAGTTTCATCTTCAATAGTAAATGGAGGTGTTAAAGCAGCATTCAGAATCGTTAATTCAGTAACTAAAATTTCGATTTCACCAGTTGGGATATTTTTGTTTTTAGCTTCACGTTCAATTACAGTTCCTTTTACCTGAATAACAAATTCTCTACCAAGAGTTTTTGCCAATTCAAAAACAGTTTTATCGCTACGACTTTCGTCGAAAATTAATTGAGTAATTCCGTAACGGTCGCGTAAATCAACCCAATTCATAAATCCTTTATCGCGTGATTTTTGAACCCAACCTGCAAGTGTAACTTCAGTATTAATGTTTGAGGCATTTAACTCGCCACAATTATGACTTCTATACATGATCAAAATTTTAGACTGCAAAAGTAAACAACAAAATTCAAATTAATATAGTAAAGTGACAACTTGATGCTCATTTAATTTGAAATATTTTGTTAATTCTTAAATTTTGCCGCCGTAATTTCTTTAGATTTGAATCACTAAAAACAAACTTTAATACATATGAACAAGCTTTTTGTAACTGGTCTGTTGATTTTTAGCGCTTTGAATGTTATCGGTCAAGCCAAAAATCAAGTTAAATTTACGGCTAAAATTGAGAATAGAAATAGTGACACTCTTGTCATTAAAGGAAAAAATAACTTTAAACAAGTAATTCCTATCGATAAAAAACAGCTTTTTGTGGCTTCTTTTGATGCTCCAAAAGGTTTTTATGTGTTTTCTGATGGTACAGAATCTTCCCGTTTGTATTTGAAGCCAAGTTCAGATGTGAGTTTAACAATGAATGCGAAAGAATTTGATGAAACGATTGTTTATAAAGGTAAAGGTGTGAAWGAAAGTAATTTTCTGGCACAACAAGCTTTAAAAGATGAAAAATTTCAGAATGAGGCTTTTTCAAAAGAAGCAGTAGAATTTGCTAATTTATTGGAGCAAAAGAAAAAAACAGATTTAGAAAATCTGGAAAAAGGAGATTTTGATCCTGAATTTAAAGAAGCTTTAAAACATAATTTCGAAAGCTTTAATCAATATGCTTCTGAAGAATACGAAAGAGCTTTGAAGGCAAAGAAATTAATTGGTAAGGAATCACCTGGTTTTGATTATGAGAATTTTAAAGGAGGAAAAACAAAACTTTCTGATTTAAAAGGAAAGTATGTTTATATCGATCTTTGGGCAACCTGGTGTGCGCCATGTAGAGCTGAGATTCCATATTTGCAAAAAATCGAAGAGAAATACCACGGAAAGAATATTGAGTTCGTGAGCGTTTCTATTGATAAAGCAAAAGATAATGAAAAATGGAAAAAATTTGTAACAGATAAACAATTAGGAGGAACTCAATTATTTGCAGATAAAGATTGGGAATCTGAGTTTGTAACAAATTATGGTGTGACTGGAATTCCAAGATTTATTTTGATAGATCCAAAAGGAAATATCGTAACTCCAGATGCAGAACGACCATCGTCTCCAGAGCTTCAAACGCAGTTAGACGCATTATTGAAGTAATTTATTTATCAAATTTATAACGTTATAGTACGTTTGTATTTTTACTAAAATACCAGTAAAACCAATGCATCGGCATTGGTTTTTTTATTTTATGGAATTCCCCAATGTTAAGTTTTTATTCAATGTTACCAAATTGTTAAGTAAAAGTTTGTTTAATGTAAACATTTAACTATATTTGATAACGATTTGATAACATTAAATACCAAAGATATGAAAAAGTGTGTAATTTTAGTTGCAATATTGTTCTCTGGAATTCTAGTTGCACAAGAGGTAAAACCTGAATTAGAAGTTGTTGGGAATAAAGTAAAAGCTACTTATTATTATGAAAATGGTAATGTACAACAAGAAGGCTTCTTTAAAGATGGTAAATTAGACGGCGTTTGGGTATCGTATGATGAAAAGGGAAATAAATTGGCTGTAGGAGAGTACACAGACGGAATGAAAACTGGAAAATGGATTTTCTTCAATGAAAAAAGTCTTTGCGAAGTTGCTTACGAAAATAGTCAGGTAAGCTCAGTTAAGAATTTACAAAAAAATGCTTTGGCAAATAGAAATTAATAAGATTTCAAAAACATAAAAAAAACCGCTCATTCAGCGGTTTTTTTTTGATCAAGATATATTGTGTTGTAAAGTATTTTGTATTAGCTAGTTATTTTAACCACAGAGAATACAAAGTTTTTTTATCTCTTGTTACACATAGAAAACACAAAGTCCACAAAGCTTTGTGGACTTTGTGTTTTCTATGTGTAAAGTAAAATTAAATCTTAGCGGCCTTTGCGGTTAAAAGTTTTTATGCCTTGATTTTTTTACAAGATTTATTTTTTCTTCCATACCAAATTACAAAACCTGTAACTGGCAGAGCCGCCGCAATTAAACTAATTATAAAAGCGATAATTTTTCCGGGTAAATCTAGAATTTGACCAGTGTGAATTCCATAATTCATTTCGACAACCTGCAGACCCAAGCTTTTTTTGTGGTAAGGATCACTCTGAATTAATTTTCCATCGCCAGGATGAAAATAATAGTTGCTTTGATGATCATATCTCAAAGTATGCGGATATGCTCCTGTGCCAATAATGTCTCCTTTTTGCTGTGGAAAAGCAACAAAACACATTTCGGCTTTTGGCTGAAGTTTCATGGTTTCAATAAAAGCACGATCGATTGCAATAGTCGTATTGCTATTAAATTTGGTAGTATCGATTACGGGAGTTTTTGTTTCGGCAGCTTTGTCTCCACCAAAATTGAAAGTTTTGTAAATTCCGTCACCAACCCATTCATACGTAAAAGTTAAACCGGTTATGGCGATAATCGCAGCGATAATTGCAATATAAAATCCGGATGTGTTGTGCCAGTCATAATTTACTCTTCGCCATTTTGCAGACCATTTAACCTTAAAACTTCGTTTAAGATCGCTTCTTCGTTTTGGCCACCATTGAATTATTCCTGAAATCAGTAATAAAATAAAGAGGATTGTTGCACCACCAATAATGTGTTTACCAATATAATCGGGCAAAAGTAAATACAAGTGAATGTATTCGACAATTATAAAAAAGTCTGTTTTAGGATTTTCGGTTTTAAGATATTTCCCCGTGTATGGATTAAAATAAAGATATCGATTTTCAGTATCAGAATACGTGTAGACAATTGCAGCTCTATTTTTTCCATAATATGAAACCATTGATTGTTTATAATTCGGAAGAATTTCTTTTGCCTTTTCCTGTAAAACAGATGGTAATAAGAACGGTTTGTTTTCTGGTTCAACAAATCGCCATTCTTTTCTGGTAATGTCTTTTATTTCATCATGAAAACAAAAAATGCAACCCGTAATACTTATAATAAAAACAATAAGCCCGGAAATTAATCCGAGCCATTTATGTAGAAAACGTATTTGTTTTTTGAACCCYATTTCTTGAATAAAAACGTAAAAATAGACGCTAAATCTATAAGGGGCAAGTTATTTAGATTATTTTAAGTTATTGCTTTATAAGTAAAGGAGAGTTAGCTACTAACTTCACGAATTTCCACGAATTTAACTCGTGAGATTTGTGAAATTCGTGGTGGAAAAATTTTAGGCTCTTTTTTGTGCGACAACTTCTTTTTTCGGTTTTAAATGATAAGCAACATAAAGTGTTATCGAAGCTAAACCAATCCAGAAAACATCAATAAAGAAAACCTGAACTTTATTTTGCATGAACGAATTCCAAAACCAGTTTCCGGAAACTATTCCGTTTGTAATTGGGATTAGAAAACCTAAAATACTTCCTGAAATCAGGCAAAATTTATTTGTAAATGCATCGTTCTTTTTAAGAATAAAAAAGACGATAAGTATTAACCATATTCCAAAATAAACAAGGTACAGATTGTCCTGAGTCAAAGGATAAAATATTTTAACAGCAATAAAAGCAAGTGCTGTAACTGGGTACATGCTTAAACAAATGGCCAAATAAATACGAACAACAGTGGCGTTAAAACGTCTTTTCTTTTCGGGTAAATTATTTTTTTGTCTTGCCACCAACCAAATCATTACACCCGAAATAATCACAAAACAAGTGATAATTCCTAAAATGAAACTCACTATTTTTAAGGCATAACCTCCATAATCGCCAAAATGGATTCGGTATAAAACATTTTTTACAACATCTAAATAGTTGTTTTGTGTGATTGGATTTTTCCTGGCAATTTCTTTCCCGTCAGAGATTCGGTAAACGACTTTTCCAATTCCTGTAAATTTTTTGTCACTTAACATTTCGCCTTCAACCAAAACGTGCATGTTTGAATCTCCATAATTTTGAATAAAAACACGGGTGATTTCAAAATCTTTCCAGTTGCTTTTTGCTTTTGCAACTAATTGATCAATGTTAAAAGGTGTGGCTAATTTTTTATTGTCAAATTTATAATCGGGATCATTGTATTCTAATTCTTTGTACAATTTGTCCTGATCGCCTTTGTACAATGCCATTACAGCCGGCGCAACGATTAGAAGTTTAATCATAAAAAAAGCTCCTGTTACTGCATAAACAAACTGAAAAGGCAAACCAATCATTCCTAATGCCGTGTGAGCATCTGTCCACAATGTTTTTAATTTTTCTTTTGGACGGAAAATGTAAAAGTTAGAAACAATTTTTTTCCAATGCAGCAAAAGCCCGGTTACAATAGCAAATAGAAAAAATAACGCCGTAAAACCAGAAAGATAATATCCAACCGGATAAGGTATCTGAGCTAAGAAATGTAAACGATATAAAAATTCCCCTAATGAATAGGATTCTTCATAAGTAAAAGATTTATAGGTTTTTGTGTCCAGATAAAAAAACGAACCTTCTTTTTGTTTGGCTGGAGCCAAAGTATCTTTTGTGCCTTCTAAATAAACAGCAACTCTTCTTTCATTACCGGGTTTAGAAATAGTAATATTTCTTCCGTGTAAAACATATTCTTTGTCTAGCTTTTTTAAAGTAGTGTTGTAATCTAATTGAATTTCTTTTGTAATTGCAGTAGATTCATTTCTTTCCCAATTGATGATTTCATCTCTAAAAAAAGAAAATGATCCTGCAAAAAAGATCACAAATAGTACGACACTGATCACGATTCCGCTAACGGTATGTGTATGAAAATAGATATTATAATTACGGTTATTCATAAGTTAGCTGGCTATCGGATTGCAGGTTTGACCCAAGTAAATGAAAAGACAAAAAAGTAACGTTAGAAGGAGATAAATGCCCCAGATTCTCCATCCGCTTTTGGCTAAAAAAGCAATTATCATTAAGGCAACCCAAAGAATAAATCCGGTAAAAGCCATTGTCATTAAGATATTAGCGCGGTTAAACCAAGATGCTAAAGCCAAATGAAAAGTGACTGAAACAAAATAGCCGCCTAAAATGGCAGCAGTTATTTTGGCAAATCGTTGCCATTTTGATTGGGTTAAATATTTTGGATTTGCTGGCATACTTTGGTTAGAAATGGTTTAGTTGTAATAGAATTCTAAAAAAGCAATTAGTATAAAAAGTGCTAAGAGAACTTTAATATTGATTTTTTTTAATGGTTTTAAAATGATAATTAAGCTTCCAATAGTCATTAACTGAATAAAAAACATCAATGTGCCACAACCCAATGATTGTGTAAAAAGCCATAACGAGTATGCTAAAAGCAAAAGTGTTAATCCGGTAATTTTGGTTTGTTTAGGATTTTTTTTCATCCATTTTTCAAAACCTAAATCATAAGACAGAACTGCTCTTTTTGAGGTATAGTACAAAGTATAAAATGCTAAAAAAACGATAAGGCTAGCTATTGTTATCATAATTTAATAGAATTTAAAAAACACCTTTCTCCTAAAAGAAAGGTGTTTGGAATGTTTTTTATTAAAATCTGTATGAGAAATTCGCAGAAACAGCTCTCATGTTTTTTGGGTGAATTGTAGACCAACCATCGTAAGTATCAACATTAGCAATATTGTCTAATTTTAATGTCAATGTAAATTTCTCTGTTCCGTAGAAAATAGAAGAATTTAAAACAGTATAAGAAGGGATTGCAAACTGACCTACAACATTTCTATTCATAATTAAGTTTTTGTCAGCATAATTTCCACCAAAACCTAAACCAAAACCTTGTAAATCTCCTTGAGGAAACTTGTAGCTTGCCCAAAAGTTTGCTGTGTTTCTTGGTCCTGAACTCTCAGGTCTGTTTCCTACGAACGAAGGATCTCCAGCATTTAAGACAGCATCTACATAGCTGTAACCAGCAACAATGTTTAAACCAGCAACTGGATTTGCAACGATTTCTGCTTCAAAACCTTTGTTTCTTTGTTCTCCATCTTGAAAAGAAGTTTGAGTTGGTACTCCGCCTGTAGAACCATAAACAGTATAAACCTGATCTGTTACTTTGATGTCATAATAGCTAAATGTTGCGTAAAGTTTGTCTTTAAAAACATTTAATTTCGTTCCGATTTCAAATTGGTTAGCGTGTTCTGGTTTGAAAGTTCTTGGAATAGATGCGCCGCTTAAACCAATATCACTTGTTGGAGCTGTGTTAGTAAAACCATCCATATAGTTGGCAAAAATCGAAACTTTGTCAATAATTGGCTGATAAACTAAACCAAATTTAGGTGAAAAAGAAGTTTGATTAAAATCATCAGCATTTGTAGTTACATCACCGGCAGTCATAAAACGGTCTACACGTAAACTTGCCATTGCAGATAATGCAGGAGTAATATTGATTACATCTGATGCATAAGCACTAATAACTTCTTGTTTTGTTTTGTTATTGTTTGCAGTAGTTTCTGCTATAAGTTTATCAGAACCAGCTTTTGTTAGGTTACCACTGTCACCATTTGTAATATATTTTGCAGGATCTGTAATGCCGAATACATATTGGTTTACAGTTGCTAAATCTAAATTTCCAATATAAACCCTTCCATTAGATACGTATCCAGAACCATTATCAATTTGACCTCTGTTAAAGTAATCTAAACCAACAACAATTCTATTTCTTAAATTTCCAAGTTTGAAATCGCCAATAAAGTTTTGTTGAATATCTGTTGTTAAAGTTGTTGTATTTTGATAATTCATTGAACGCCCCAAAACAATTCCTTGATTTACCTGTGCAGGGAAAAATTGTGTGCTTTCATATAAATAAGTATAATATCCTTCAGATTGAGATGATCCTCTAGATAGAACCGTTTGAGAAGTCCATTCATCGGAGATTTTGTAATTCATTTGTCCTTGAAGAGAGTAAGAAGGAGTTTCAATCGCAAGTTCGTTACTTGTATAAGAGCGTTTGTTATCATAACCCAATTCATCCATATTATGAACTCTTAACGGTGCACCTCTGTCTAAAAATAACATAGTAGGATTCGTCTGTTTATTGTTCATGAATTCTGTATTAATAAAGAACGAAAGTCTGTCGCTAACTTGGTAAGATAAAGATGGAGCAAAGAAAAATGATTTTCTAAATCCAGCATCTTGAAAGCTGTTTTCTGTATGATATGCAGTATTAACTCTGAAATTAATTTTGTGTTCATCGTCTACTGGAGTATTAATGTCTGCAGTTACACGGTTTAATCCATAGCTTCCTGCGGTATAGCTTACCTCTCCGCCAAAGTGATCGTACGGTTTTTTAGTAGTTAAGTTGATTAAGCCTCCGTAAGAAATTAAACTACTTCCGAATAAAGTTCCAGAAGGTCCTTTAATAACTTCAATTTTATCAATATTTGCTGGATCTATACTTCCGTTATTCAACGCAGGTAATCCATTTGTCATTGTTGGCTGCACAGCAAATCCTCTTAGAGAGAAATATCCGGCACCGTCACCACCACGTCCAGTAGAAGCCCAAAGCGGAGATAATCCCGGAGCATTTTTAAGTGCATCATCAATATTGCTAACTACTTGCTCTTTTAATAATTCGCTTGTGATAGTAGTGTAAACTTGTGGATTTTCAAGATTTTTAAGTGGTAATCTTGAAACTTGTTGAGTTTCTTTACGAGCTAATGGATTTTTTCTACCACTTCCGTTAATTACAATTTCGTCTAATTGTTCAGAATTTGAACTAATTGTGAAATCTTCTATTATTTCATCGCCGGCATTTAGTGAAATACTTTTTTCTTTTGATGAATGTCCAACAGAAGAAACTTTAATTACATAGCTTCCCGGTTTAAGGTTTTTAATTTCGTAAAAACCGTTACTATCTGTATTTGTTCCTATTTTAGTTCCTTTTAGAACAACAGAAACATTGTCTGCAGCCTGATTGTTTGATAAACTAATTTGTCCTTTAACGCTCGCCTTTTCTTGTGCAGAAACAAATGTACTTGCTAATAGAAAAAAACAAAAGCTTAAGAAAGAAATTGTGAATTTATATTTCATTTTTATTTAGAATTGATTTTAATAGTGCAAATCTAAGCGTTGAACGCCAATCATACAAGCTATTCTTATTTATTCTAAATAAAATAATTTTTAAAGGGTAAAATTTACGTTTGTTTAAAAAATTAACAACTTAAGCAATATTTAAGCTAATCTTAAGAAAAAAAGCCTGCTTCAGTTAAGAAGCAGGCTTTTTGTTATTGTTGAAAATTACTACAATTACAATTCTAAAGCACGTTTAGCATCGCCATTCATTAATAATTCTACCGGATTTTCTAAAGCTTCTTTTACAGCAACCAAGAAACCAACAGACTCACGTCCGTCGATAATTCTGTGATCATAAGAAAGAGCCACATACATCATAGGGTGAATTTCAACTTTACCATTTACAGCAATTGGGCGCTCAATAATATTGTGCATTCCTAAAATTCCTGATTGAGGAGGATTGATAATTGGGGTACTTAACATACTTCCAAAAACACCACCATTAGTAATTGTAAAAGTTCCACCAGTCATATCGTCAACAGTAATTTGACCGTCACGTGCTCTAAGTGCTAATCTTTTGATTTCAGCTTCGATTCCACGGAAAGTTAATAATTCAGCATTACGAACAACAGGAACCATTAAACCTTTTGGTCCTGAAACTGCGATAGAGATATCAGCAAAATCGTAAGCAATTTTATAATCACCATCCATCATTGAGTTAACATCAGGATATAATTGTAAAGCTCTTGTAACTGCTTTTGTAAAGAATGACATAAAACCTAATCCTAAACCACCATGCTTTGCTTTGAAAGCATCTTTGTATTCATTACGGATTTGGTTAATTGGAGTCATGTTAACTTCGTTGAAAGTCGTTAACATTGCAGTTTCGTTTTTAGCAGCAACTAATCTCTCCGCTACTTTACGACGCAACATTGATAATTTTGAACGCTCAGATCCACGGCTTCCACCAGTTGGAGTTCCCATAGAAGGTACTGCATTTACAGCATCATCTTTAGTAATTCTTCCACCTTTACCAGTTCCTGAAACTGTTGCTGGTGCTATATTTTTTTCGTCTAATATTTTTCTTGCTGCAGGAGATGGAGTTCCAGAGGCGTAAGTTGTTGGCGCTGCTGCCGGAGCAGGTGTTGCCTTCGGTGCTTCAGCTTTTACTTCAGCTTTAGGTGCCTCGGCTTTTGGAGCTTCTGCCGCTGGTGCTGCCGGAGCATCTCCTGCTGGTTTTACACCGTCAGTATCAATTAAACAAACTACAGCTCCTACAGCAACTGCATCACCTTCTTCTGCTTTTAGCGTAATAATTCCGCTCATTTCAGCCGGTAATTCAAGAGTTGCTTTGTCTGAATCAACTTCAGCAATAGCTTGATCTTTTTCTACATAATCTCCGTCTTTTACTAACCAAGTTGCAATTTCAACTTCTTTTATTGATTCCCCTGGTGATGGGACTTTCATTTCTAAAATCATCTTACTTTTTGTTTAAGGTTTTTATGGTTTCAGTCCCGATAGCTATCGGGATTGAAACTTGAAACATTCTTTTTATCTAATTTGTGTATGACATATAAGGAAGTAATTTTAAAAACACTTCTCCTTTTGCTGTTAATTTATTGTATTTTTCTATCGAATTTTTAATGATGCTTTCATATTCTTGGGCACCTTCTTTCAAATCGACATCCGTAGCAATGTATTCTTTATTTTCTGAAATTGATTTAAGGATCGCAGCCTTCTTTTTTTCAAATTTCTTGGGTGTTTTATAACTCCCTGGATGAGGACTAAACGGAACTAATACTACTCCTGCTTTTATAAAGCCCATTTGACCTTCAGAATCAATTATGTAAATTTTCCCGGGATCAAGTTCTGCATTAATAAAGTCTGTGTTTTCAGAGCGCGACCAAAAAATATGCTTACCTGGTTCGCATTCGTAAACTAAATATTTACCGTAGTTGAATTTACCTAAGTATTTTTCTCCATCAAAATATTTAAAATTTATTAAAGCTCCAGCTCCTGAAGATCTTACGAAATAAACGATTGATTTCCCTTCAGCCGGTTTTCTTAATTCCTGTGAATAACCTGTAATCGATAGTATTGCAAAAAACAGAATTAGTATTTTTTTCATACTATCTGAATAAATTTTTATCGAATACCATTCTAATTGCATCTGCATGACGACGTTTTGCACGTGTGTAACTTCCTGATGCTGGTGCAGCGTAAGCTTTTAATGATGCTAATCTCCATTTTACAAGATCAAAGTTCATTAGCATAAAGCTGTAAGCTCCCATGTTTTTAGGCTCTTCTTGTGCCCAAACATAATCATCTGCATTTGGATATTGTGCAATAATTGCTTTAAGCTGCTCAACAGGTAATGGGAACAATTGCTCAATACGAACTACTGCTACATCATTTCTTCCGTTGTTTTCTCTCTCAGCAACAATGTCATAATAGAATTTACCGGTAACGAAAACTAACGTTTTTACTGCTTTTTTATCTACTGCATTATCATCAATAGTTTCCTGGAAACTTCCTTTTGCTAATTCCTCAACTGTAGATACACATCTTGGATCACGCAATAAACTTTTTGGAGAGAAAACTACCAAAGGTTTACGGAAATTCGTTTTCATTTGTCTTCTCAACAAGTGGAAGAAATTGGCTGGAGTTGTACAATCTGCTACATACATATTTTGTCTTGCACAAAGTTGTAAGTAACGCTCCATTCTTGCAGAAGAGTGTTCTGCACCTTGTCCTTCATATCCGTGAGGCAATAATAAAACGATACCATTTTGGTTGTTCCATTTATCTTCACCACATGAAATATACTGGTCAATCATAATTTGAGCTCCATTAGAGAAATCTCCAAATTGTGCTTCCCAAATCGTTAAGGCATTTGGATTTGCCAATGCATATCCGTAATCAAAACCAAGAACTCCATACTCAGATAAAAGAGAATTGAATACACCAAATTTTCCTTTTTTGTTTTCGATAGCATCCAATAGAATTACTTCTTCTTCAGAATCTTCTACTTTAACTACAGCGTGACGGTGAGAGAATGTACCACGCTCTACGTCCTGACCTGAAATACGAACATCAAATCCTTCTGTCAAAAGAGAACCG
This sequence comes from Flavobacterium pectinovorum, assembly GCF_006438875.1. Classification (GTDB taxonomy): domain Bacteria; phylum Bacteroidota; class Bacteroidia; order Flavobacteriales; family Flavobacteriaceae; genus Flavobacterium; species Flavobacterium pectinovorum_A. The sequence continues at coordinate 91,808 of NZ_RCZH01000002.1, read as the reverse complement.
TAAGCCAGAGATTCTGCTGTTCCCCAATCGATAGTATTATTGTCGTATCCAGTTTTTCTATCCGTTACAATTTTAGATATTTTACTGATGAATTTTTTGTCAGCTGGTAAAGTCGAGATTGTGCTTATGATAGAATCCAATCCTTTTTTGTCAAAAGCAGTATCTACTTTTTGAAGCATTTGTGTATCAGTTACCTGAACAAATCCGTCCCATTCGTTTTTCATGAATGGAGTGATAATTGTCAAATCTTTTTTACGGGAAGCTTCTAAGTTCTCCTCCATATTAGATTTGTACTCTTTTTCTAAAGCGTTTACATATAAAGCATCAATTACGCCGTCAGACAATAATTTCTCTGCATAAATATCTCTTGGATTTTTATGTTTTGCGATGATTTTATATAAAACCGGTTGTGTAAAACGAGGTTCGTCACCTTCGTTATGACCGTATTTTCTGTATCCTAATAAATCGATAAATACGTCACGTCCAAATTGCATTCTGTAATCTAATGCAAAAGATACTGCATGTACCACAGCTTCAGCATCATCAGCATTTACGTGTAATACTGGTGAAAGTGTTACTTTGGCAACATCGGTACAATAAGTTGAAGAACGAGCGTCTAAATAATTGGTTGTAAATCCAACCTGATTGTTGATTACGATATGGATTGTACCTCCGGTTTTGTAACCGTCAAGCTGAGCCATTTGAATGATTTCGTACAAGATACCCTGACCTGCAATTGCAGCATCTCCGTGAACGGCGATAGGTAATACTTTAGAGAAATCGTCAGCATAATATTTATCTTGCTTAGCTCTTGTAATTCCTTCAATTACAGCTCCAACCGTTTCTAAGTGAGAAGGGTTTGGTGCTAAATTGATATTGATATTTTTTCCTGTTCTTGTTTTTTTGTCAGCCGTAAGACCTAAATGGTATTTTACGTCACCATCAAAGTATTCCTGATCGTAATCTTTACCGTCAAACTCACCAAAGATATCTTGAGTTGATTTTCCGAAGATGTTTGCCAAAACGTTCAAACGACCACGGTGAGCCATTCCCATTACGAATTGTTCAACACCTTTTTCAGCAGCTTGTTCGATCAAAGCGTCTAAAGCCGGAATGATAGATTCACCACCTTCTAGTGAGAATCTTTTTTGACCAACATATTTAGTATGTAAGAAGTTCTCGAAAGAAACGGCTTGATTTAATTTATCTAAGATAATTTTCTTTTCTTCAGAAGAGAAATTAGGCTGATTAACATTTACAGCTAATTTATCCTGAATCCATTTTACAACGCCAGGATTTCTGATGTACATGTATTCAATACCAATATGCTGGCAGTAAATAGATTTAAGACGTGTTACAATGTCTTGTAATGTCGAAGGTCCTACTCCGATAGTCTGAGCAGCATCAAAAACTGTTGAAAGATCAGCAGTTGTTAATCCAAAATTTTCGATATCCAAAGTTGGAGACGATGTTCTACGGTCACGAACCGGATTTGTTTTTGTAAACAAATGTCCTCTGGTGCGGTATCCATCGATTAATTTTAGTACATTGAATTCTTTTTGTAGTTTTTCTGAAACAAGACTACAATCTGTGTTGTCGCTAGTCACATATTCAACGATTCGTTGAACTGGATTTTCGTCATTATAAGTCGTTTGTCCAAAGTCGAAACCTTGAAAGAAACTTCTCCAGCTTGGCTCAACGCTATCTGGATTTACTAAATACTGATCATATAATTGTGCGAAAAACTCTGTATGCGCTGCATTTAAAAATGAAAACCTATCCATAATATTAGTGAATATACTTTTTGTTAAATAGAATGGCAAAAGTACAACAATCGCATTTATTTAAATCTTTTTTTTACGTACTTTTACGTAAAAATTTGTTAAAAATAGATCCAACTATGAATATAAATCAAATTTCAATCGTTTTCAAAACATTTTTTGTGATTTTGATAGTCTTCTTTTCAAGTTCGGCAATTGCACAGCAAAAGTACGTTATCGATAACAGCAATCATTTTTGGGATAAAGTTCAGTTTGGTGGTGGTCTTGGTTTAGGAATAGGTTCCGGTTATACGGATATCTCGGTTATGCCAAGCGCAATCTACAATGTAAATGAAATTTTGGCGGTTGGAGTTGGTCTTCAATTTGGTTATTTATCTTCAAAAAACTATTATGACTCCTTTGTTTACGGCGGAAGTTTGGTTACACTTGTAAATCCAATTCCTGAAATTCAATTGTCGGCAGAGTTAGAACAAGTGCGTGTAAATACAAGTTATGATTCGACGCCATATCGACCAAGTTACTCTGATAATTATTGGAATACTGCCTTATATCTTGGTGCAGGTTACAGAACCGGAAGTGTGACTATTGGTGCACGTTATGATGTTTTGTACAATGCACAAACAAGTCTTTACGGGTCTGGGTTTATGCCTTTTGTGAGAGTATATTTCTAAAAGGTTCAGAGGTTTTTGAAAGGTTCAAAGTTACAGAGTGGCAAAGGTTCAAAGGTTGAAAAAGGACTGTGCAAAAAAAAGTTTATAGAGAGTTTTTCTTTTGGAAAATACAGATTATACGAAACAGTAAACCCGACAGGTTTTTTAAAACCTGTCGGGTTTGTCGTTTATTGTTTTATCCACCCAATTTGTCATTCTGAGGAACGAAGAATCTCCACAAGTACCTCCGCAAAGATTTGAAAATAGGTGGTCGAGTTTCTTACGGAGATTTTTCGTTCCTCAGAAAGACAAGATTGCGGTTATGGTTATAAATGTGATTATGATTGCGTAGAATGGATTAAAATCCATCCCTACAATATCTTTTGTTCCTTCGGAACTGCTTTAAAAAATTCCTTCGGAATGATTTGTTTTGTAGAAATGTCCTCAAGAAAAAAGCCTCTGTCCCTTTGCAACTTTGAACCTTTGTCCCTTTTTTACTTAAAATTCTTCCTAAACCAAACCTTCTGCCATTCTCTTTTCAATACTAAAAAAGAAACTTGTTCAGCCAGAATTACCAAATCAGAACCATCTAGTTTTTTTATTTCACTTTCCGATACATCGATAATATAAAGCAGGTTTAGATATTCAGCAAATTTGTACTGAATCATTCGATAAATTTTTTCGTGAAGTTGAATTTTTAATTCATCGGGAGAAATACTTAATGGAAAATCTATGCCTTCGTTTGCCAAATTAAAGTCTTTATTAATTTGTTCAATTAAGCTTAGATATAAGTTTTCTTTTTCGGCATCAGCCAATAAAAAATCGGTATTTTCAGGAATTGGAAACATTGATGCTTTTTAAGAATTGAGGCAAAGTTAAAACTAAAAAATCATTTAACTGTCGATTCTCGTTCAATGATTCTTGTAGGAAGTTCAATAATTTGATGTGTTACCGGACGATGTTCTTTTATATCCATAATTTCATCGATCAAAAGGGAAACTGCCTGATGTCCCATTTCGAATCCGGGCTGATCAATAGTCGTTAATTTAGGTGAAATAACAGTACTCATAAACCAATTACTAAAGCCAAAAACGGCAACCTGCTCAGGAGTTTTTATTCCGGCTTCATTAAAATATTTAATAATTCCGATAGCGACTAAATCTGTAATCGCAAAAATGGCGTCTATATCCGGATTTTCGGTCATTATCTTTTGAGCATTTTCGTAGCCGTCTTCAAAATCGGTATTGTTATCACAAACGTAAACCAGTTTTGAATCATACTCAATTCCGTGTGCTTCAAGAGCTCTTTTATAGCCAAGAAAGCGATCAATCGAGTTTTGCGGAACATAAGAACCTCTAAAATGAGCGATTTTTTTATATCCTTTATTAATAAGGTAGGTAACGGCATCATAAGCCGCTTTTGCATCATTAATAACTACTTTGGAGCAATCAACTCTTTTGGCAATTTTATCAAACAAAACAACAGGAGTATTTTTTCGGATGGCTTCATTAATATGAGTAAAATCATCTGTCTCGTTTGAAAGTGACATTAAAACGCCGTCAACCCGTTTTTGAATTAATAAAGCAAGTTGTTTTTTCTCGAGTTCGTATTTTTCATTCGATTGTAATATAATGACAAGATATCCTCTTTTTTCCGCTTCTTCTAAAATTCCATTTAAGACACTGGAAAAAAAATGATGCACGGTAGCGGGAATAATGACACCAATAGTTTTGGTTTCATTAGTCCTAAGATTTACCGCGACAGAGTTTGGGATGTAGTTCATTGTTTCAGCCATTTCAATAACTCTGGCGCGCGTAGCTTTACTAATATCGGTATAACCTTTTAGTGCTTTTGAAACCGTTGTAACCGAAATTCCTAACGCGGAGGCTATATCTATTAATTTTGTGTCATTCATGAAATAAAAGTACTAAAAATAAACTGCATTGATAAAATTTTAAGTTCCGAAAACGTTTTAGGTCTTTTCGAAAACGTTTTCGATTTTAAATTGCTATATTCCTTATTATTAGTTGTTAAGTTTGACAGTGATAACCATAATTACTAACTAACCGAACAAAAAAATGAAAAAGCTACACCAGTATTTAGGTACATTACTTTTAATGTTTTGCCTATTTTTTTTACCAAATAATGGGTTTGCCCAAAATACCAATACAATTTCAGGAAAAGTACTCGACGATAGCGGAGTAACGGTTCCCGGAGCCAATGTATCTCTTAAGGAAACAGGAAAAAGTACGATTACGGATGAAAACGGAGGGTATTCATTCTCTAATATCGAAGCCGGAACTTATACCATTATTGCAACAAATGTGGGTTATAAAACCTTCGAGAAAAAAATTGCAATAAAGGAAGGAGAATCTTTAGAGGTAAATTTACTTCTGGAAGGAGAATCACAAAGTTTGAAAGAAGTTGTGGTTACAGGATCATCAGCTCCAAGATCTAAATTGGAATCCAGCGTTGCGATTACTACAATGGGAGCAAAAGCAATCGAAGACAGAGCACCATCAAGCACGGCGGCTTTATTGCAGACAATTCCCGGATTTGTAGTTGAGGCATCTGGAGGAGAAATTGGAAATAACCTTTTCGCAAGAGGAATTCCATCTGCGGGAGCTTATGAATATGTACAAATTCAGGAAGACGGATTAGCAGTTTTTGAAGATGGAGCATTGCAATTTGCTAACGCTGATACATTTTACAGACTTGATGAAACCGTGAGTAAAATGGAAGCAGTTCGTGGAGGTTCGGCATCTATTTTTGCCAACAATGCTCCTGGAGGGATCATCAATTTTATTTCAAAAACGGGTCAGAATGAATTTATGGGAAGAGCAAAATTCACGACTTCAGATTACGGAATGTTCAGAACGGATCTTAATTTATCAGGTGCTTTAATTAAGGATAAATTATTTTTTAATGTTGGAGGTTTTTACAGAGCTGATAATGGCGTAAGAAATACTGGATTTACAGCAAATAAAGGAGGTCAGATAAAAGGAAATATTACCTATAAATTTGATGATGACGATTATTTAAGAGTGAATTTTAAACACCTTGATGACAGAAATACATTCTATTTACCAATTCCTTTAAAAAGCAATAACGGAAAAATTGAAGGAATCCCAGGATTTAATCCAAATTATGGAACATTGACTTCAGTAAACTTCAGTCATTTGAATGTTCCTCAATATGGCGGCGGAACTTTTAGCGCAGATTTAGAAGATGGTTCTCATCCGGTTATCAACTCCATTGGAGCTGAATTCAAAAAGAAAATATCGGAGAAAGTAACTTTCAAAAATGCTTTCAAAAACACGAATATTGATTTGAATTATAACGCGATCTTTCCAAATGGAGGTCCGTGGACACAAGATGCTTATGCGACAAGCGTTCAAAATACAACAGCCAGCAATCTGACTTATTCTTATGTAGATAACGGACAAAAATTGGATCCAAATGCTTTAATTATGAGAGCTGACCTTTGGCATATTGACAAAAAGATGAACAATTTTGCGAATAATTTCTCTTTTAATTTTGATTTAGATCCTGTAAAATTGACTGCGGGTTACTACTATTCAAACTGGAAATCGAATCAATACTGGAACTGGAATTCTTATTTGGTAAATGTTTCGGACAATCCAAGATTATTAAATGTAAAAGACAATACAACCGGAGTTGATCATACCTGGAATGGCGTAGAAAGAATCACATGGTTAGAGAGAGACGCGCAAACCAAAGGAGTTTTGAATGATGTTTACGCTGACGCAGAAATTAAAGCGACAGATAATCTGACTTTCAACGCTGGTTTAAGATACAATAAAGACAAATACTCAGGTTACAGAGACAACGCGAGATTCTTCTCTGAAAACTTAGGAATTCTGGATAATAATACGGCTGATGATGCAGTAACAACGGTAAAAGGGAATCCATACACGTATTGGAGATATGATGTGAGCGAATGGTCCTATACGGGTGCTGCAAATTACAAATTCAATGATAACATGGCTACTTATGCTCGTTACAGTCATGGATTTAGATCTCCAATCGAAGAGTCATTTTATGACAATGCTGCAAACTTAAGCAAACTGGAGAATACAGAAGTAAATCAAATAGAATTGGGTTACAAATATTCTAATTCATTCTTTAACGTGAATGCCAATTTATTCCACATGGGATTAAAAAATGTTGCCTTTACTGATATCTTATCTGACGGAAGTTCTGAGAATAAATTTGCTGACGTAAACAATATTGGTCTTGAGGTAGAAACCAATGCAAGATATGAAATCGTAAAATTGAATTTTACGTTTACGGTTCAAAAACCGGAATACGATAATTTTACAGGTACAAATGCTGATGGTTCTACGTTTGATTTTAACGGAAATACTGCTAGAAGAATCCCTAAATTTTTCTGTAATCTAAGACCTGAAGTAGATATTACAAAAGATCTTACCGCTTATGTTCAGTTCTCTTATTTTGATAAAAAATTCACGAATCAGGATAACAAACAAGTTTTACCAGCTTATAAAGAAGTAGGAGCAGGGTTGAATTATACGTATAATAATCTTCGTTTTGCAGTTGATGCTTCGAACTTATTCAACGAAATTGGTTTAACAGAAGGAGATCCAAGACAAACAACCTCTGCGGCAAGCGATGTGTTTATGGCAAGACCTATTTTAGGACGTGCCTTTAGATTTTCGGTAGCGATTAATTTTTAATAAATTCAATATATAATATAGATACGGTATTGTAGAGGCGCACAGCAGTGCGTCTCCGCACCGTAACCACAACGAAAATCACATCCAAAAAATGAAAAACATAGGAATTAAAATCTCTCTTTACCTCAATTATTTTGTCTTCGCAATTCTATTGAATAGCGTAGGTATTGTGATTTTAAAATCGCAAAGAAATTATGGAGTAGATGAAGTTCAGGCTAGTATTCTGGAAGCTTTCAAAGACATGCCAATTGCTATTGTATCCTTTTTTATAGCCTCTTTTTTACCAAGAATAGGCTATAGAAAATCGATGCTTATAGGTTTGGGTTTGGTGACTTTGGCTTGTATTTCTATGTATTTTGGAAACTCTTTTGACAATGCTAAAATTCTTTTTGCAACTGTTGGAGTTTCATTTGCCCTGATAAAAGTTTCTGTTTATTCGTTAATAGGAACAGTGACCGAAACCAAAAAAGAACACAATGCTTTAATGAGCAGTATCGAAGGTTTTTTTATGGTTGGGATTGCGTTGGCTTACTTTTTATTTCCGGCTTTTAATAATGAAGAAGATTCTAATTCATGGTTGAATGTTTATTGGTTTTTAGCGGGATTATCGTTTCTGTCATTTTTGTTTTTATTTTTTGTAAAATTCAAAGAACCGGAAGTTTCAGCAGGAGCCAATCTCAAAGACGATTTCATGCAAATGTTCAAATTAATGGCAAAATTGCTTACCGTTATTTTTGTAATTAGCGTCTTTTTGTTTGTAATGATCGAACAGGGAATCCTTTCCTGGTTGCCTACATTCAATACAAAAGTGCTTCATTTACCCGAGAATATCAGCATTATGATGGCGAGTATTCTGGCTATTTCATTAGCGATAGGGAGAATGATTGCGGGAATTGTAACTAAAAAAGTCAATTGGATCTGGGTTTTAAGTTTCTGCATTTTTTCGGCGATGTTGATAGTCATTTTTGTACTTCCAAAAACAGTTGGATTAGAAGTTAAGAATATTAATACGCTTTCAGATATTCCCTTAATTGGTTTCGCATTTCCTTTGATCGGATTATTTATTGCACCAATTTATCCATTATTAAATTCGATTGTGTTAAGTGCTTTGCCTAAAAATCTACAAAGTTCAATGACGGGATTAATCGTGATTTTTTCTGCTCTTGGTGGAACATTAGGTTCCAGAATAACAGGTTGGCTGTTTAAAAATGAAGGACCGGAAAACGCATTTTATTTTACTTTAATTCCAATGTCTTTATTATTAATATCCTTTTTTATTCTTAAAAAAATAACTGCAAAAGATGAAATTTAAATTACATATAATCCAAACCATCGAAAAATTATTGGCTCAGGAAGATACTGATGGCGATAAAAAAATAACGATTGATGACAATGGTCCAAAGAAATTTCTGTTGTACGATCAAGATGGGAATCCGGCAGTTATTGAAGGAACTTATCAGCTTTCGAACTTATTGCAGGAACTTGCTTTGGCTAAAAAAAACAACACTGAATTTGCCGAAATCAATCTGAGTGAAATTACCGAAGATCCCGTAAAACGAATTTCAAGAAAAATAAAAAACCTGTATTGGAAAGGTTTAACAAGAACAATTGATGCAAATGGCGTAAAAAAAATTCTGGAAGACAATAAGATCGAAAATGCTATTTCGTATTTATATGTTCCTTTTGGAGACGAAATTGTTTTTGATTATTTCAAGAAATTAGAAGCTACAACTCCAAAGTTAAAAGTGGTACAAATGCCTAAAAACATTTCACCTGAGTATGTTTTGTCACTTAATAAGCAGCCGGGAATTTTAGCTTTGGCACTTCAAATTAAAAACAATGAAATTTCAGGAGTTCCGTTTGTAGTTCCGGGCGGAAGATTCAATGAAATGTACGGTTGGGACAGTTATTTTATTGCCAAAGGACTTTTGATAGATGATAAAATTGAACTTGCTTTAGGGATTGCGGAGAACTTTAAATATCAAATTGATCATTACGGAAAAATTCTAAACGCAAACAGAAGTTATTATTTAACGCGAACGCAACCACCGCTTTATACTTCGCTTATTATAGATGTTTTGGAAAAGTCAAATCCTAATATTTTCTGGATAGAACGACATTTAAAAACCGCTATAAAAGAATACAAAACCGTTTGGATGGAAGAAGGTAAACGACTTACCGCAAATGGATTAAATCGCTATAAAGCCGAAGGAATCGGACTTCCGTTTGAAGTTGAAGAAGGGCATTTTGATGATATTCTGGAGCAATACGCGCCAAAGTACAATTTGTCAACACGTGAATTCGAAAAGAAATATCTCGAAAGAGAAGTGGTTGACGAAGAACTTGATAAGTATTTTATTCACGATCGCAGCATGCGCGAAAGTGGTCATGACACGACCAATAGATTGGTCGGAATTTGTGCCAATTTAAATACGGTGGCAATTAATAGTTTACTTTATAAATACGAAACAGACATTGCTTTTTTGATTAAAAAGTACTTTAAAAATGAATTTCAGTATTTTGAAGATAAATCGTATTCAAGTGAATATTGGATTTCGAAAGCTGATTCCAGAAAAGAAAAAATCAATCAAATGTGCTGGAATCGTGAATACGGATGTTATATGGATTACAATTTTGTGACAGAAGAACAGCATTTCTTTGAAGCTGCTCCAACGTTTTATCCGCTTTGGGCAAAAATAAGTACGCAGGAACAAGCAGAAATTTTGGTAAAAAAGACATTGCCAAGATTTAAAATGAAAGGTGGAATTGCAGGATGTACCAAAGAATCAATTGCTGATGTAGATGAAAATGCACCAATAAGGCAATGGGATTACCCGTTTGGATGGGCGCCGCATCAAATGCTTTTATGGGAAGGTTTGCTCAATTATAATTTTAATGAAGAAGCTCAGGAAATGGTATATCGCTGGCTTTGGCTGATTACCAGAAATGCGGTCGATTATAACGGGACTATTCCAGAGAAGTTTGATTTGTCTATCAGTTCGCACAAAATCTTTGCAGAATATGGAAACGTAGGAACTGAGTTTGATTATATAACCGAAGAAGGTTTCGGTTGGATGAACGCCTCTTATCAATACGGATTGACAATTTTAGAAGATGATTTAAAACAAAAATTATCAGATATAGTCGATCCGGATGAATTATTTTAAAACCTGTTAGATTTACTATCCATAAAGGAAAAATCTTTTGCCACGAATTACACGAATCTCCGCGAATTCTTTTTTATAATTAAATTAGTGCAATTAGTGTAATTCGTGGCGAAAAAACTAAACTTTTCTGCCCATTAAGTTCTCACCAAATGTTCTCAGGATATTTTTCTTTTCAGCGTTAATATTCATTTTTTCTAAAGTATCAAAAGCTTTAAAAGTGTACATTTCTATTGCTTCTTGCGTGGCGCTTGAGGCACCGGATTCGTTGAAAATTGCTTTTGCAGTTTCTATTTTCGCTGTATTATTTTCTAATTGCAAATTGAATAACTCTTCTAATTCAGAAGTTTTTTCAGCAGATGAAAATTCTCGGGCTTTCAGGTATAAATAGGTTTTTTTGTTTTCGATAATGTCTCCGCCAACTTGTTTTCCGAAAGTTTCAGGATCACCAAAAGCATCTAGAAAATCATCTTGAAGTTGAAAAGCCAAACCTAAATTTAATCCAAAATCATAAATTAAATCAGCCTCTTTTTCAGTAGTTTTAGCAACAATTGCCCCCATTTTCATGGCAGCGGCAACTAATACTGCCGTTTTATATTCGATCATTTTAAGATATTCCGGAATTGTGACATCACTTCTCTTTTCAAAATCAACATCCCACTGCTGTCCTTCGCAAACTTCAAGAGCAGTTTTGCTAAATAACTTCGCCAAATCTCTAAAAACGATTGGTTCGTATTGTTCAAAATATTGATATGCCAAAATAAGCATTGCATCTCCCGAAAGAATTCCGGTATTAAGATTCCATTTTTCATGTACAGTTTCTTGCCCTCTGCGCAAAGGAGCATCATCCATAATATCATCGTGAACCAGTGAGAAATTATGAAAAACTTCGACAGCCATTGCTGCCGGAAGAGCCACTTTATAATCAGTATCAAAAACTTCTGAAGTCATTAAAGTTAGCACAGGACGCATTCTTTTTCCACCAAGGCCCAAAATATATTCAATGGGTGCGTAAAGGTTTTTAGGCTCTTTGCTGATGCTTTGTTTTTCTAAATAATTTATAAAAAAATCCTGGTATTGGCTAATATCGTGCATAAAATATAATCTGAATTGCGAGCCTCAAAGATACAATTCATTATTAATTATTTCTTTTTTAAAATTTAAATGATGAGTTTCCATTAAAATTGACCGCAAATCCCCTCATTTTAAAGGAATTGAAATTATTTTTAAAAAAACTCGGAAACTTTTTTGGTGTTTAGAGTTTCCTGTCTATATTTGCATCGTTATTTGGAAACTTTAAACACTGTAAAAGTTTCCGTAACGAGTTTTAATAATTTTTAAACTCACTTAAATCAGATATTTATGAAAACAACATGGACCTTAGATTCTAGCCAATCAGATGTTTTAATTAAAATGAGACATTCGATAATTGCTTATATGGGAGGAACGACTAATAAATTTGATGGCTACGTGAATATTGAAGACAATGAAATTGAAGATGCATCTGTAGAGTTTTCATTAGATATCAATAACAAAAAAGATAGTTTTCAGCAAATCGATACTTATTTACAGCTTCAGGATTTTTTTGATGTAAATGAACATCCGATTATTAGTTTTAAATCGACTTCATTTCAAAAGATAAACAATAACATCAATTTTTTTAAAGGTGATCTTACTATAAAAGATGTTACCAGAGTGGTTGAGCTTGATGCTGAGTTTATTGGAATCAACACATACAATGGAGAAAGAAAAGTTGCTTTTGAAATTAAAGGAGACATCAAACGTCAGGATTTTGGCTTAGATTATAACTCATTTAATCATAATGGAGGTTTAGCTTTAGGAAAAGATATTAAGCTTATCGCTAATCTTGAATTTAGTATATAAATCTTACATGAAGAATAAATTAATGTAAAATTATTACAAATATCGCAGAAACTATTTTTTTGGTTTTAGTTTCCTAAGTATATTTGTAATGCAATTTGAAAGTTAAAATGAAAGAAAAAATCATATCAAAAGCAAGTGAGTTATTTTTAAAACTTGGTTTTAAAAGCGTTACGATGGACGATATCGCAGGCGAAATGTGTATTTCTAAAAAAACGATTTACAAATATTTCTGTAACAAAGAAGTTTTAATTGAAGAAAGTACATCTACAGTTCATAAACAGGTTCATGAAGTTATCGATACCATTGTAGCAAAAGATTATAATGCAATTCACGAAAATTTTGAAATCAGAGAAACGTTTCGTGATATGTTTAAAAACGCCACAGATACCTCACCGCTTTATCAGTTAAAAAAGCATTATCCTGAAATCTATCACAACGTAATGACACATGAAATAGAGCAATGCAATCATTATTTTAAAGATAATATCCTAAAAGGAATCCGTGACGGTTTGTATCGTAAGGACTTAAATATAGATATCTATGTCAAGTTTTATTACACATTGATTTTTCATATCAACGAAACTACTGTTTCAGAGAGAGAAGCACAAAAAATAGAATTAGAAGCGCTGGAATATCACACCAGAGCAATGGCAACCGAAAAAGGAATAATTGAACTAGAAAAGCAACTTAAAAAAATTACTATTTAATCATCAATCTATGAAAAGAATAATTCTTATATTTTTGTGTACAATTGGCTTGTCTGCCAACGCACAAGTCAAAACGTTAACTCTAAAAGATGCTCTTATCTATGCGCTTGAGAATAAAGCCGATGCTAAGAAAGCAAAATTAGAGATAGAAAATAGTGAGTACCAAATTCAGGAAATACGCTCCAGAGCCTTACCACAAATTACCGGAAACGGAAATTTAACGTACAATCCAATTTTACAGACAAGTGTAATTGACGGAGCAAGTTTTGGACAACCGGGAACTTCTATTCAGGCAACTTTTGGTCAAAAATGGACATCAGGAGCCGGAATCTCTTTAACTCAGGCTTTGTTTGATCAGGCAGTATTTACCGGATTAAGAGCTGCAAAATCTACTCGTGAATTTTATCAGATAAACAGTCAATTAACGGAAGAACAAGTAATTGAAAGAGTTGCAAATAACTATTACTCGGTTTATGTACAACGCGAGAGATTAATTTTATTAGATAGTAATTATGTTAACACGAGTAAAGTTCGTGATATCGTAAAAGGACAATTTGACAATGGTCTGGCTAAAAAAATTGACTTAGACCGTATTGTTGTAAAAATGTCAAACATAGATACAGAACGTCAACAAATTAAAAATCAGATTACTTTACAGGAAAATGCTTTGAAGTTTTATATGGGTATGCCAATTGAAACTCAAATTATATTGCCAAAAGAAGAATTTGAAGTTGTTCCTGCTGCATTAACAGAAGTTCCAAATGTTGAAAACAGAACAGAATATTTGCTTTTGAAAAAACAAGAAGAATTGTTAGTGTTCAAAAAGAAATCTGTTCAGGCAGAATATTATCCTACACTTTCTTTGACTGCAGGTTACAATTATATTGGTCAGGGTCCGGAATTTCCTTGGTTCGAAAAACCATCTTCAGGTGTTTATTGGTCTGATTATTCAGGAATTGGATTGAACTTAAAAGTGCCGATTTTTACAGGTTTTGGAACTCGTTCAAGAGTAAGACAAGCTGATGTAAGTATCAGATCGCTTCAGGAAGATATCAAAGACACCAAACTTTCACTTGATTTAGATTATAGAAATGCAATGGCTGATATTGATAATAACCTTGTAACAATCAATAATCAAAGAGAAAATATGCATTTGGCTAAGGAAATCTTAAGCGATACAAAAAATAATTATCTCCAGGGATTAGCATCATTAACAGATTTATTGGATGCTGAAGACGAATCACTTTCAGCTCAAAATAATTATACAAGAGCAGTTTTAAATTATAAAATAGCGGAAGTATCATTAATCAAATCAAAAGGCGAACTAAAAACTCTTATTAAATAACTAAAATAAAATGAAGAAAACTATTATAACAATCGTAATCATAATCGCAGCTTTAGCTCTGATTGGATTTGTCTTAAATAATAATAAGAAAAAAAACAAAGCTAAAACGGATATCGTAGCAGTGAAAAATGCTGCAGTTTCAGTTAAAGTAACTCCCGTAAAAACAGAAGAAATTTCATTGGATTTCGTTGCAAATGGAAACTTTCAACCTATTCAACAATTGACTTTCTCCGCTGAAAAATCAGGAAAAGTAATTAGTGTTTTGGCTAAAGAAGGTGATTACGTAAGAGTAGGTCAGACTTTATTGACAATGAGAGGTGACATTATCAATGTAAATGCTCAACAAGCTCAGGCAGTTTATCAAAATGCAAAATCTGATTACAGCAGATATGAAAATGCATTTAAAACAGGAGGAGTTACAAAACAACAATTAGATCAGGCAAAATTAGCCTTAACAAATGCTCAGTCTAGTTTAACACAAGCTAACATTAATGTTGGTGATACTAAAGTAAAAGCACCAATTAACGGATTCATCAATAAAAAATACATTGAGCCGGGATCTATCCTAACAGGAATGCCTGCAACTGCTTTGTTTGATATTGTAAATGTTTCTAAGTTAAAATTAGTAGTTACAGTAAACGAAAATCAAGTAGCTAGTTTGAAAGTAGGAAACCATATTAATGTATCGGCAAGTGTTTATCCTGATAAAACTTTCTCTGGAAAAATTACTTTTATTGCTGCAAAAGCAGACGAATCTTTGAATTTCCCAGTTGAAATTGAAATCACAAACAATACAAACAATGACTTAAAAGCGGGTATGTATGGAACTGCAAATTTTGCATCAAACCAACAAAAACAACATTTAATGGTTGTGCCTAGAAATGCTTTCGTAGGAAGTGTGAGCAGTAACGAAATCTTTGTTGTAAAAGGCGGTGTTGCAAAATTAAGAAAAGTAACAGCTGGAAGAATTTTAGGAGATCAGGTAGAAATCATCAATGGATTGTCTGACGGAGAAACTGTAGTTATTACAGGTCAAATTAACTTACAAGACGGTAATACAGTAGAAATTATTAAATAATTTAAAGCATTAAGCTATACGCCATAAGCATTAAGCTTATTGCCTAAAGCCTACAGCCTAAAGCAAAATATATGAAATTAGCCGAAATATCCATAAAACGTCCGTCGTTAGTAATTGTACTGTTTACAATTCTAATACTTGGTGGATTGTTCAGCTACAGCCAGTTAGGTTACGAGCTGATCCCGAAATTTGAACAAAACGTTATTACAATTTCTACAGTTTATCCGGGAGCTTCTCCAAGTGAGGTAGAAAATACCGTAACCAAGAAAATTGAAGATGCGATTGCATCCTTAGAAAATGTCAAGAAAATTGACTCAAAATCGTACGAAAGTTTATCGATCGTTTCGATTACATTAACATCAAATGCAAAAGTCGATTTTTCATTGAATGATGCACAGCGTAAAATAAATGCCATAATTAGTGATTTACCGGATGATGTAAAAACCCCGGCATTGACTAAATTCTCGCTGAGTGATTTACCAATTATGACACTTGGTGCCAACGGAAAAATGGATGAAGCCGAATTTTATGACTTAATTGACAAAAAAATAGCACCTATTTTATCTCGTGTACAAGGTGTGGCCCAGGTAAATATTATTGGTGGTTCTGAGCGTGAAATTCAAGTGAATCTTGATGCTCTAAAAATGCAGGGTTACGGATTATCTGTTCCTCAGGTACAACAAAATATTTTGACTTCGAACTTAGATTTCCCAACAGGAAACATCCAGACCCGTAATCAAAAAATATTAATTCGTTTAGCGGGTAAATATAAAAGTGTTGAAGAATTAAGAAATTTAGTAGTTTCTTCTCAAAACGGAATTCAGGTTCGTTTAAGTGATATTGCCGATGTTCAGGATACTCAAAAAATTGCTGAAAAAATATCACGTGTAGATCAAAAAAGTGCAATCGTTTTGCAAATCGTAAAACAATCTGATGCGAATGCAGTTGCGGTAAGTGAGCAATTATTAAAAACGATTAAGACTCTTGAAGCTGATTATAAAATAAATCATTTAAAACTTGAAGTAGCAAAAGATAGTACAGTCTTTACATTAGAAGCTGCAGATTCTGTGGTTCACGATTTATTGATTGCGGTAGTTCTGGTAGCATTAGTAATGTTATTCTTCTTGCATAGTATTAGAAACTCATTGATTGTAATGGTGTCTATTCCGGCGTCGTTGATCGCTACGTTTATTGGTATTTATTTAATGGGATATACCTTAAACTTAATGAGTTTATTAGGATTATCTCTTGTTGTAGGTATTCTGGTCGATGATGCGATTGTGGTCCTCGAGAATATTTATCGACATATGGAGATGGGTAAAAATAAAATTCGTGCCTCTTATGACGGTACTGCCGAAATTGGTGGAACAGTAACTTCGATCACATTAGTAATTGTGGTAGTGTTCTTGCCTATTGCAATGAGTTCTGGTTTGGTTTCTAATATCATTACACAGTTTTGTGTTACCGTAATTATATCAACTTTACTATCACTTTTAGCTTCATTTACTATTATTCCTTGGTTATCATCTCGTTATGGTAAATTAGAGCACATTGAAGGAAAAAATTTCTTTGGAAGAGTTATACTTGGTTTCGAAAGTTATTTAACACGTTTTACCAACTGGATTTCTGAGTTGTTAACCTGGTGTTTGGATAATTACGGAAAAACAATTGTTCTTGTATTAATATTGTTCTTTGGATCAATTTTTGGACTTGGAGGTTTTATTGGAGGAGAGTTTTTCGCATCTTCTGATAGTGGTGAGTTCTTAGTACAAATCGAAATGCCAAAAGATGCTTCGTTAGAACAAACGAACTTCATGACTCAAAAAGCCGAAGCTTACTTAAAAGCACAAGAATATGTTCACAGTCAAATTACAACAGTAGGACAAACGAGTGAAGGTTTTGGAGCATCGCAAGCAACAGCTTACAAAGCAGAGATTGACGTAAAAATGATCGAACAAAAAGATCGTACTGATGATGCTAACGTTTACGCAGCAAAAATCAAACGTAAATTAGAAAAAGTATTAGTTGGTGCAAAAGTAAAAACCGTTCCTGTAGGTATCTTAGGAACTGCCGAAGATGCTACATTAGGATTGATCGTAACAGGTCCATCTACAGAAAGCGCTATGGCATTTGCAAAATTAGCTGAAGCTGAATTGCGCACAATTCCTGGAACAACAGAGATTAAATTAACAGTTGAAGACGGAAACCCTGAGATTAACGTTAAGGTAGATCGTGATAAAATGGCCGCTTTAGGATTAACACTTCAAACAGTTGGTTTAACCATGCAAACTGCTTTTAGTGGAAACACAGATGGTAAATACAGAGCTGGAGAATACGAGTACGATATCAACATCAGATACAATGCATTCGACAGAAAAAGTATTACTGATGTAAGTAATTTGATTTTCATAAATGCAGCAGGACAACAAATTAAGTTATCTCAATTTGCTGATATTACAGAAGGTTCAGGACCTAGCCAGTTAGAGCGTAGAGACAAATCTGCTTCTGTAACTGTAAAAGGACAAAACGTTGGAGTTCCTTCAGGAACAATTGTTACACAATGGCAGGCGAAGTTAGACAAGCTTAAAAAACCAGCAGGAGTAAACTATATTTGGGGTGGAGATCAAGAGAACCAATCGGAAGGATTTGGTACTTTAGGAATCGCTTTATTAGCCGCTATTATTTTAGTTTACCTTGTAATGGTGAGTTTGTATGACAGTTTCGTTCACCCGTTTGTTGTATTATTTGCTATTCCATTATCGTTTATTGGTGCTTTATTAGCATTAGCATTAACAAACAACTCATTAAATATCTTTACCATTTTAGGTATCATCATGTTAATTGGTCTGGTGTGTAAGAATGCGATCATGTTGGTCGATTATACGAACCAAAGAAGGGCTGCCGGAGAATCAATCAGAACAGCATTAATTCAGGCAAATCACGCTCGTTTACGTCCGATTTTGATGACTACAATTGCGATGGTATTTGGTATGTTCCCAATTGCATTAGCATCTGGAGCCGGAGCTGAATGGAAAAACGGATTGGCTTGGGTAATTATTGGAGGATTAATTTCTTCGTTATTCCTAACCTTGATTGTAGTTCCTGTGATCTACCAAATAATGGAAGGTATTATTCGAAGATTATCTAAAGGAGAAAAAATCGATTACGAAGCTGAAATGGTTGCGGATTATACGCCAGCCGAAGTAAGTGAGGACGGTTTTAATCCTAAACATACCCATTAATTGATTTAATTTTAGATTGAAAAATCCCAAAATCCTTAATTGGAATTTGGGATTTTTTTTTGACTAGTATTTAAGCCATAATTAAGGTCTAGGAACTAGAATTTAGATTAAGTGTGAACGAGCTGGAGAAGAAATTAAAATTTATAAAGTTTAGAAGCAATACAATTCGCTTTTTAAATAAACATTGTTCCTGCTTTCGGCTTTATCTTTTTTTGCGACGAATAAAAATCGCCAAAAAAGGATACCACCTTAAACGAAGTTCACTGAGCTCCTATGAAAATAAATGTTAAGTGAAGTAATCAGGGCTAGCCTCAAACATTTGGCTTCTTTTAAACAGCCAATAAAAAATCCAAACTCCTACCGATAGTTCGGCATTGGAATTTGGATTTTTATTGATTCTTCTCAATTCCGTCCCGAAGTTTCAGGACGGGAAAGATTGGAATTTGGAGTTTCTTTATTGGAATTTAATTTTCGTTATTTCTTCACAAGTTTCACAATTTTTACCTGTCCTTCTGATTTTACTTTTAAGAAATACAATCCTGCAGAAACATTTGATAAATCAATTTCAGCATGATCACTATCGATTCTTTTAGATAAAATACTTTGTCCGGAAACAGCATATATTTCGATTTCATCAATCACAGCAGTATTGTTTATTGTCAATAGATGTTTCACAGGATTTGGATAATACTTGAAATTTGGAAGTACAAAATCCGGTGTCGAAAGCGATCCGTTTGATTTAGCCGTAACAGCAAGGCGTTCTTTACTTTCAACTCCGTTGATCGTTTGAGAAGCATAATAAGTGATTCCATCCACAAGAGCTGTTGTTAAAGGCAGTGGAGTTTCATTTGCTTTGTTGTTCTTGCCACCAGAAGGATTTTGACTGCTATACCATTGAATATTTTCTCCTTCAACTATTAAATCTGCTAAAGTTTGTCCCGGCTTAAATTCAAAAGTTGTTGCATTTTTTCCTTCGGACAAAGGAGCAGGAGGTTCGATAACAAAACTGAATATCATATAACAGCCATATTTATTCTGAACAATTGCACTGTAATTACCAACTGCTAAATTGGTGAACGTATTATTTCCTGTAAATACAGCCAGATTTGGCGAAATAGCATAGTAATAAGGACCAGAACCACCGGCAACAGTAATTGTTGCAGTATGATCTTCTACATTCAAAGAAGCAACTAGAGGTTCCGGTTGTTTTAATTCAACAACTATCATCACAATACACCCACTAGTGTCTCTGGCAGATATAGTATAAAAACCTGCTGGGACATTAAAAGTGTTACTGGTTTGAAATACCCCGCCATTTAAGGAGTATTCATAAGGAGCACGACCACCAAAAACAGTACATTCTATTATTCCGTTTTGAGAACAAGTTACTGATGACACAACGTTTGCTATTATACTTAAAGGATCTAACGGCGATAAGACAGCAACAAGCGAAGTGATATTGTTTTGGGCATCACGTACTTTTATATCATAATTTCCAGGTGTGAAAGTAGAAAATATGTTCGAAGCTGAATAGGTATTTCCATTGTCAAAAGAATATGTATAAGGAGCAGTTCCTCCAGCGACAATTACCATTATCATCGCCGGATTATCACAACTTATAGGAATTACAGTATAGGTTGCCACAAGAGGTGATGGTGATGAAATATTAATTCCCGATTGTAAAATTATACATTCACGTGAATCAGTCACTTTTACGGAATACGATCCTGGTGTTAAATCGGTAAAAATATTAGAAGTTTGTGACGGCATTACAACGCTTCCATTATTGTTTTGAAGCGAATAAGTATAAGGAAGATTTCCTCCCGAAGCAGTAACTGTAATTTTTCCGCCGTTAGTAGTCGTTGCATTTACAATGCTTGTTGATATTGCTAAAAGAGTAGGTTGTGTTATTGTTACGCTGGAAATAGTTGTACATCCTGTAGCATCTTTAACAGTTACATTATATGATCCGGCAGGTAAATTACTAAAAATTTTAGAAGATGTAAATACAGCTCCTAAAGAATAAGTATAAGGAGAAGTTCCTCCCGCTACATTCGCTACTATTGTCCCATCTTGAGCTCCGTTGCAATTTACATCGCTTTTAGTCAGATCAAGCGTTAACGGAACGTATGTTTTTACTTTATAAGTAATTCTACTTGTATTACCAATAGCATCTTTTGCATAAAAAATATAATTCGAGCCTGATTGTAAATTTGCAACGCTATTAATTGTTCTATAGGTCACACCTGCATTAAACGAATAAAGATATGGTGCTGTACCTCCCGATGCGTTAAGAGTTAAACTCTCCCCAGGGTTTTGACAAGTAATAGGATTAATATTGCTTATACTTATCGAAATTGGACCAGGAAGCACAAGCGTCGCGTCGACACTTTGAGACTCGCAACCGTTAGCATCTTTAGCAGTTATAGAATAAGTTCCTTCCGGTAATCCGACATAACCTACTGAAAGCGAATTGTCAAATATTACTTTACCTGTAGCACTATCTTTAACTTTATAAGTATAAGGAGCAACACCGTTACTGGAACTCATTTTTATTACTCCATCGACATAACCGTCAGCAGTTTCATATGAAACTGTGGCAGTTGTTTTAACAGGAACATAGGGTTTTACAATAATATAAGATTGGGCTTCGTTACCAATAGCATCTTTTAATAACATAGAATAAGTGCCAGGAGTCAAATTGGTTCGTCCGGGATTATTACTTGTGTATGTGACACCGCTATCATAAGAATAAAGATATGGAGCAACGCCTCCGGAAGCATTTACAACCAAAGAAGCATTTTTTATACAGCTAATAGGGGTTTTAACAGCATTCAGTACAATTGGATTTGTTATTGCAACAATTACATTAGTCTTAGTTATTTTACATCCATTCGCATCTGTAACGCTAATGGTGTAAGAACCTTCAAACATGCCACTATATAATCTGATGTTTTGATTTAAGGATACTTGCGTGCCTTGCGTGTCGTTTCGTACAGAATAAAGATAAGGAGCTTTCCCTCCGGAAGCATTTAGTTTTATAAGTCCGCCAATTGCTCCATCATTATTTAAAGATTTAACATCAATATCGAGCGCTAAAGCATCAGGTTGAGTAATTGTTGCCGAAAATGAAGCAATACATCCTCTGTTATCTTTAACGTATAAATTATAAACTTTGGCTGCTAAATAAGTGAAAGTATTATTCTGCGAATAAACATTACCATCTATAGAATAAGTATAGGGATATGTACCACCGGAAGCATTTATTGTAATTTCTCCAGTTGTCGAATCATAACAGGTTGCATTGGTAATATCTGCTGTAATAGTAATAGCTGCAGGTTGAATAATTTTTATGGATCTCAAAAGAACACATCCTAGTTTGTCTTTTACTAAAACCACATAATTACCGGCAACTAAATTATTAAATATATTGCTGGCTTGAAATCCAGATCCAATCGAATAAGTATAAGGTGAAACCCCGCCACTTGCCGAAATCACGATAGAACCATCATTACCACCAGGACATTTGACATTTGCAATTGCTATGGTTGAAAATAAAGAAACATATGGTGCCACAGTTACAGTACTTGAAACAATACATCCGGCTGCATCTTTAATATTTACAGTATAAGTACCTGCATTTTTGTTAAAGGTCTTACTGGAACCATATGGACCATTATCTATTGAATACAAATATGGAGCAGTTCCGCCAATTTCAATAGCGCTAATTATCGCACTCGTATTACAATCTAGTGGTTTTGATACAGCAACAAATGCGGCTAACTTTGGAGGTTGATTTATTGCAATCGTATTTGTGTTTGAAATTGTATTTGCAGCATCTTTTACAATTACATTATACGTTCCCGCAACGAGATTAATAAAAATATTACCAGATTGGTAAGTTGCTCCTCCATCTACAGAATAGGTATAAGGAGATTGCCCTCCGGTTGCAGTTGCTGTTATTGTTGCATTACTAATACAATCTAACTTTTTTGTAATAACGGCTTTTGCAGTTAAAGGGCTAGGGCTTTCAACGGTTATAGTAACTGAATTAAACTCGCATCCATTTGCATCTCTTACTTTAACAATATATGATCCGGCTTTTAGTCCTGTAAAAACATTAGATACTTGAAAAGGACCAACTGGTAATCCAGTATTGTCGGCAATTGAATAAACGTATGGAGCAACGCCACCGAAAGGAGTAACCGTTATTTCTCCGTCATTAGTATTAGCAGAAGTGCCTTTCACTGTGGTTGAAGCTGATAAAGCATCTGGTTGTGATATTGTTACCATGGATGTAAACAGACATCCATTAGCATCTTTTACATTTATAGTATAATTTGAAGCCGCTAAATTACTGGTTATATTACTTGAACTATAAGGATTATTATCTAAGGAGTAAACATAAGGAGCTTTTCCGCCTGTTGCCGTTATTTCTACAGATCCATCATTAGAACCTATACATCTTACGTTTGTATAACTAAAAGTGCTTATTAGAGGAGAATATGGAGGAATTATAAAAGTGTTTATTTTTGTATTGTTAGCAGCATCTTTCACTACGATAGTGTAAGTTCCTGCAACAAGATTATTAAAAATACTATTGGTTTGGTAAGTTGTCCCGCCATCTATTGAATAGGTATAAGGTACCTGACCTCCCGCTGCAGCAATACTAATTACCGCATTACTCATACAATCTATTGATTTGGTAATAGTCATTGTAGAAGTTAATGGATTTAGATCTTCAATTATAAAACTAATTGCATACGTTGATTCACAACCTGTTGAGTCTTTTATTTTTATCAGATGTGTTCCAGGCGTTAAATTTGTAAAAACAGGATTAATTTGAAAACTTCCGTTATCTAGAGAATACATATAAGACCCGCTTCCTCCAATAACATTAGTTACAGTTACAGTTTGATTTACAATATTTATAGCACCAATGATATTTTGTGGTGGTACAACGTTATATACGAATGTGTATAAACAATTATTAGCATCTTTTACTTTAATATTATAAGTTCCGGGGCTAATGTTTGTATAAACGTTACTAGTTGTATAAGGATTATCGTTTATTGAGTATTGATATGGAAGCTGACCACCATTAGCATTGACCGTTAATGCAGCACTATCCTGAGCACATACTAGTTGAGTATTTGAAGCAGTTCCGCTTACAGGTATAAACGGATTTATTGTAACATTAAAGATTGAAGAAACACAATTTTTTTGATCTTTTACAACTACACGATAAGTGCCGGCAAGAAGATTAGAAAAAGTATTATTAGAGCTATAATTTATTCCACCATCGAGAGAATAAAAAAATGGCCCGTATGCTCCGGTCGGTATAACAGTTATAATTGCATTACTAGTACAGCTTATAGGTGAAACAATAGTATTTACACCAATTGGAAAAGGCGGATATAGTACAATTGGAGTTCCATTTGAGACTGTATTTACAGCATCTTTGACTACTATATTATAAGTTTTTCCAGGCAGATTACCAAAAACATTGTATGTCTGAAATGTTGCTCCTCCATCTATAGAATATTGATAAGGAAGTTGCCCTCCGGATGCAGTAACAGTAAGTATAGCACCGCTATTACAATCAATTTCTTTAGTAACAGCAACTGTAGCATTTAAAGGTGGCAGAACAGTTACTGGTACCATTACCATACAACCATTAGAATCTCGCACCCTGGGAGTATAATTTCCGGGAGTGATAACCTGGAAAACATCGCTAATTTGATAATTCATTCCATCCAAAGAATATTGGTACGGCACAGTTCCCCCTGTAGCGGTAACAATTACATTTTGATTAGAAACCGCAGTAGTTGCAATTAAAGCAGTTGGTTCTGTTATTTGAACAATTTGTCTCATCGATGGACACCCCAAAGCATCTTTTAATATTATATTGTGAGTACCCGCTGATAAATTAGTAAAATTGCCAATTGGATTACCGATATAAACGGTAAAAGGACCGCCGTCCAAACTATAAGCATAAGGAGTTTTACCTCCAGACGGAACTACAGTTAAAGAACCGTCATTTTGTCCATTACAATGAACCGATGATGTAAGAGTTGTAAAAGTTAACTCTTGATATACTTTTATATTAAAAAACTTTGTTGTAACAGTTCCTTGATTATCTATTCTGGCATAAATAGTTTTAGACAATGCTGAACTACTATAAGCTGTTGGCTGCACAATTGCATTTATGTTGGCAGTTGCATCTTCAGAACTTAAGTGATAACTAATTGTTGTTTCTGCAGGGTTTAAATTACCCAGTAAAAGTGACTGGTTAACGGTTAAATCAAATTGGGTATTTTGATAACAATGCTCTATATCATTGACCTGAGCATAAAAATAATTAGTAAACAGTAAAAGAAAAAAAAGTAAAGTTTTTTTCATACGTATAGGATTGTTAAAATGTTTTAACAAATATATAGAAAAAAACCAATGTCAATAAATATAAAGTTATTATTGTTAAAAATCAAAGAATTTAGTTCTATGACCCTTAATCTCTTAATTTGAAGATGGTATTTACAATTATATTTTAAGATACAAACAATGATTGTAATAATCTATAATTGCCTTTCCTTGTAGCAAAACATCTGCACCAATAATACCATGAACAGGTTTTGCCTTAAAAGATTCCAAAGCTTCATTGACATGCGAAAGATCAAAAATTACAATACCAAAGTTCGTGTTTTTCCAACTTCCAAGTTCTAACTTATTATGTGCTGAAATCTGTGTTTTCATTCCGGTTCCTCCAGCGCCCGAAGCTTTGGTTTTTGACTTTTTTGCTGTCAATTCAAAGCGTTCGATGCTTTCAAATCCAATGCAGGAATTCGACGCTCCCGTATCTAAAATAAAGTTCCCTGAAACGCCATTGATTTTGGCTTTTACTAAAAGGTGTTGCGTCTTGGTAACTTTGAATTTTATTTTTTTGTATTTCTCTTTTTTGAGAACCTCGTGAAGATTTTCCATTTTCGATAGGGATTGAAAATCAAAAATAAACCAATTACAGTCAATAAACTAATGATGTAAAAGATATAATTTGTTGATTTCTCTTCTGATGAAATTGAACCGTAATAAACGAAAGAACTCCAATAGTAAGGCGATTTTTTAGCATTTGAAATAGATTTGTCGTTTAAAAAATCAAGTTTAGCATTTGTATTAGCTTCAAAATAAGGAACATCATTTTTAATGTTTTTATAAAAATCAGCCATAAAAACCGATGTTGTATAATCGTTTACTTTCCATAAAGAAAACAATAAATTCTGAGCTCCTGCAAACTGAAAACCTCTTGCAACACTCATTGCGCCTTCGGCTTTGTAGAGTTTTCCAATTCCGGTTTCGCAGGCACTTAAAACCACTAAATCAGGATTGATATTTAAATTGTACAATTCCGAATATAAGATTTCCTGATCGTAAAATTTAATACTTGCCGGTGTTTCAATATCTCCCGAAGAAGCGTGTGTACTTAAATGTAAAATAGAATATTTATCTGCACTCTTCTTGAAATTGCTAAAAGTTGCATTTGAATTTTCTAAATATTTCCCTTTAAAATTACTTTTAATAGCTTCCAGTTCATTCTTAGAATAACCCAATTCAAACGGTGTTTTTTCGAAAATAGGAAAAACGCCCAAAACTGTTTTTTCAGATTTTGAATTAGGTTTAGAATTCAGATAAATATTCGCCGAAGTATTATATCCAATCTTGAAATCATTCAATAAATAATGCATTTTTGCAAAATTTGTTGTAGAAGATTCCTGAGTAATCAAAGCTTCGAAAGGCAGGAAATTCAAAATTCCATCAGGAACAATGATGAGGTTTTGATAAACAGAATTACCAGGCATTTTTAATAAATTATAAACGTCGTTTCCGTAATGATTATAACCTGAGATGTCATTTATAATAGCATCGGGGCTATTAAAATAATCTATAAACTGTACAATTCTAGGAATTGCAAGATGAGTGATGTTGATATGATTTAAAGCAATTTGGTTATTTTGTAAAATGAAAAAATACAGATTTTCAGATCCCATTAGGTAATAAAGCATCATGGCTTTATCTTTTTCTAGTTTTGATAATAGCATTTTAAAATCACAATTTTCAGGAATGTAATTTGGATTTTCAGATTGAATTTTCTTCAGCGAAAGCATCAATTCATTTTGCTTTTTTATGGCTTTATTGATGTTCGAAATGTTAGCAGAATTTCCTTTTTGTTGCTCTTTTAAAATGTTATTATTTAAAGTTTGAAGTTCATGTAAAAGCTTTTTCTCTTCTGCGGAAGCGTTTTTAATATTCGAGCGGTAACTTTTTAAAATCCCTGATTTTGTTCTTTCTGCTAATTGAAAAGCTTGTTCCAGATATTCGGTTTTATTTTCTTCATGATACAAACGATCATAAATAGAAATACATTTTTCAGTACGATTTCTGGCGCGGACTTGAGATATGATTTTGGAATTTTCATAAATCAATCCGTTCATCAATAAATCTTCGATATAAAAGGAAAGTTTATAAGCTTCAAGTGTTTTTTTGGGTTGATTTTGTTTAGAGAAGATTTCTGCCTGTAAATCCAGAATATCAATTAAAACAGTTTCAGCGTATAATTCATTTTGATTAGGAAGCTTATTTTTTGAATTATAATTCGGAATCAGAATTTTAAAAATAGTCAGAATCAGCTTTTCGCTTTCCTCATATTTTTGTTCATCAAAAAACAATAAAGCTTTTTCGTAATACAGTTTTGCTATTTTTCTCGGTTGTTTATTCGTTTCTAAAAATAACCTTTCTGCTTTTTCTAAATAAGAATTGGCAATTTCAAAGTTTTGCCTTTGGCGGTTAAGAACGGAGAGATTTCGATAAGAATTGGATAAAGTTTCTGTTTGATTTTTTTCGTTTTTGAGATATGAAACAGCCGATATAAATGCTTTTTGGGCATTTTGATGTGTTTCAGGTCTCATTAAATTTCCTGTAGCACTCAACAAATAACTATTTCCCAAATTATTCCATAAAATTCCTTTTTGCGCATTCGATAGTTTCTCTGTTTTCAGAGTATTTTCTAATAATTCGATTGCCAAAGAAATCTTGCCGGAACTCTGATACACATTTGACAAATTAAGAATCGCAGCAAATTTTTGCTTTGGAGCATCAGGATAATTTTTGGAAGTATTTATAATATAAAAGTATTGCTTGATCGTGTTTTCAGCGCTATCATAATCGCCCAAAACTGTATATAAATTACCTAAAGGTTTCAGGCAAAATTCGATAATATCATAATTTGCGAGTTTATTTTTCTGATAAATTTGCCATGCTTTTTCATAACTCGCAATGGCTTTTTCGGTTTGCCCGAATTGATTCTCATAATACGCTTTATTGCAGTTTAAAACCACAATGGCAAGAAGTTCGTCTTTGGTTTTAGATTTTGAATTTCTCCAAAAATCAGATTCAATATTGCTCAGGTTTTCTATGGCTTTCGCCGAAGGATTCGACACAAAAGCATCAACCGCATTATAGAGTTTATCTTCTTCCGAAGCAGATCGCTGCCCGAATGAAATTAGAGTTGAAAAGAATAAAATATAGCAATATAGTTTTATCATATTAAAGTTTTTTCGCCACGAATTTCACAAATTTTCACGAATTATTTTTTAGTTTGATTTGCGCTTTATTTAGCCGCCTGTATTTGTGAAAATTTGTGAAATTCGTGGCGAACTTTTGTCTTTGTATAATTCTTAAAACTTCCAGATTCCGTAAAGCTGGAAATAGTTGAAATTCTGTTCGAAATTAATCACATAACGAGCGCCTAAACTTGGACCAATTCGGGCAAAACCAGCGGTTAAATCAAACAAAAGACCTGTTTTTAAATTGCCAAAGGAGTTTTTAACCGAGTTTGATTTTGTCTGGGTATCCATTAAAAATTGATCCGTTCCGCCTTCAAAACTTTCGATCTTTTTAGTTTTTGTTTGTTCAGATGAAACATCAAAATTCGCCTGAATTCCCGCGCCAATTCCAATATAGGTATTAATATTATATCGCAGTAAAAGCGGAATTTCCCAGTTTACATTTTTGTTTTCGATTGTCGTTGTGGTGCGTTGAAATTGTTTTACGCCATTTGGGTTTACCACATTCTGACTAACTATAGTGGTGCCACTGTCGTATTTATTCAACGCATTTAACCATTCGGCTTGCCAGTAAAAGCGATATGATTTAAAAGGCGAAATGGTTGCACCCACAAAATAACTCGTTGATTTTTCTAAATTAGGATATAGATTATAACCCGCTTTTGCACCAATCGAAATTCCGGGTAAAAATCGGGTAGTGGCATAATTGGTAATTATAGGTTCGTTTTTATCAAAAATAATGGAGGTACGGCTTCTGGTTTTTACTTTATGAAAGTCTTCAGTAAATTTCATGGAGTATTTGACAAAACCTTTTGTGCTGTCTTTTTCGTGTACATTTTTTTGTTCGCTTCCGGGCAAATAAATGTTTTTGAACGTAAAGAAAATCTGTTTTTGTTTGATAATGGTATCAAGACAACTTACGGTTGGTTCTTCGCCTTTTGGACAAATTGGACATTTGGGATACATATCTTCTACCTGAAATGTTTTTTTGTCAAACATATCCGGAATATCTGTTTCAAGCCGGATCATTCTCGCCGGACCTTCGCCGTTGTTCTGAAAACGGGTTTTAAAATTCACTCGTTTAAAACGAACTAATCTATAATTGATAAAACTTCCGTTAGAACCCATTTTGTTGGGATCGTGAGAAGTTACAATTTCCATTTCGAGATTTTTTATTTTGTGGTTTTTATAACTTCTGTTTGGGACAAAAATTCCGCGCATGGTAACTGTTGCGCTGGTATCTTTAATCATTTCGGGAGTAGTTTTAAAAGTATAAAATACATTTCGGGTTTCGCTTGGGTTTGCATCGTCAAATTCCAGAACCGACACATTATGATATAATTTATTGGCTTCTAATAAGGAAGCGTCAAGATCTTCTTCGGTAGTTGTATTTCTGTATTTTTTGGTTTTGAAATTGTTTTCGGCTGAAGCCAAATAGGAATTTTTATCGTCTAAATCGTCTACAGAAGCGACGGTTTTTTCTTGTACTTCACGTTCATTTGCATAGGTTCGAAAATCGACTAATTCGAAGTTGTTAGTTTTGAATTGTTTTTCATTGTAAAAAAGATAAAGCTTTCCGCTTGAAACATAGTTTTCGAGATTTTGATAACTTACTACAACTATCATTTCCTGATCCGGAATTGGATCGCAGTTTTTTAGGATTGCAAATCCGTTTTGATCTTCGATCGATGCAATGTCTTTATAATTAGTATCCGTAATGTCGTTTATGGCAACTTTTTTTGGTCGCGTTGCAGGAGGTTTTCCGTTGTCGTAATTATTGGTTACGGCAAGTCTTGTGGTGTATGTTCCTTTGTTTTTATAGACATGTTTCGGTTCGGCTTCTTTGCTGTAATGTCCGTCACCAAGTTCCCATAAATAAGAATAACTTGGTTTTGGCGCGCCCGCAATTGGAATTAATGGCGGAGTTTCCGGCTTATAAGTAACAACGTTTCCGTTTTGGATAAAACCAATATTGGCTCTTCGGGTTATGGTGTCTTTTACTTTGGTTTGTCCTATTGCGAGAATAGAGAATAGAATAAAGAAAATAGACGATAGTGGTTTCATAACTAGAGGTTTTTTAGCCCTGATAGTAGTGGAAATCCTTTTGTGCCGGGGTTCGGCATAAAAGATTGCAACGAATAGCAGGATTAGCTTCTGAAAATCATCAGAATTAATTTGAAAACTGGATTAAATGTAAAAAAAAGTGATGAGCAAATCATCACTTTTTCTTAAAAGTATTTTGTAAGTTACTGAATAGCATTGATCGCTGCTACCAGTTGAGCTTCTGTGCCAACTGTTGTTTCGGCAAGAGTAAAGGTGTAAACATCGTTGGCAGCAACGGTTACAGCTTTGATTGCATAGCGCCATTGTCCATTAGATTCGGTAACGAAAATCACATGACACGCTAAACCAATTGGGATTTGACCGTAGTGTTCGCTAAATAATCCAGCAGGCGTATAAGTGTCCAGTTTAGCAAGTGCATTTGTTCCTTCGCCATCGTATGATAAGTAAATTGCGCTATTGTTGTTGTCGTAACCTTCAGGAGCGTCTGCAAGAAGAGTTGTTTTTGGTCTTGGATCACTGTAAAAACGGTCTACGTTTGTCCATCCAAAGTTTCCAAAAGTTACATAATAATTAGATCCTTCGCCTTGAACGCCTCCTTTTCCTCCAGCTCCGTCAGCGTTTGGTTTAGGCTGTTCCCAGGCCAATTCTCCTCTATCATCAACTTTACCATTCCATAAAGTCATTGTATTGTCTACACCATCTGTTAAAGCTGCCGGAACAACCATGGTCATGTAACAAGTAGTTTTAAGTTCAACTCCGCCTTGCGTGGCTTTGATAAAGAATTCTCCGCCCGAAATCAGTAAGTTTTTCTTTCCGTCAGCCGTGATTCCCATTGTTGGTTTGTTGGTGATCAACATATTTCCTTTGTCAAAAAGTTCGATGTATTCAATATCAACAGCTCCGGTTACGGCAATTCCGTTTTTAGTTAAACAGTCTCCCGGAATGTTTAGTTTTACCCCTTTTGCAGATGTTATGGTTACAACACCTGTTCCGGCTGTAATGGTAAAGTTTTGCGTGTTTTTCTTAATTCCCTTTTCGGTAATTCCTTTAAACGCCGCTCCAGATGGAGGAAGAACAAGATTGTTATCGTCGCCGTCGCTTGTACTGCAACTTGCAAAAGTGATTACTAATAAAGATAAAACTCCTAATTTTTTGAAATTTGTGTTCATGATTTCTAGTTTTTATAAATCTGTCCTGATTACTATCAGGCGGTTTTTCAGATTTGGTTGTTAATTGTATTTATGTTGTTATATCAATTTGGGTTTGATATTGTTACCCTTGTTTTTGAAATTATTTTTTGAACGTGTTTTATATTGCTATATCAACTGGTGTGTAAAATTGTTACCCCGGTTTTTTATTTTTTTTTAATTTATTCCGAAAGGCATTTGTCTTCAAACAAGTTTCCGTCTTCGTCTACAGCAACAAGAATGTTTTTTTTCTGCGAAAGCGTAACAATCAAATACAGCCAGACAATTGTCCAAAGTCCAAATGTGATGCAGGTAAGAAAGAGGTGAAAGAAATGATTAATAGTCTTTTTTTCTTTGGATAAAACCACGTAGGGTAATTTTTCGTTATGTTCAATGATTACAAAACCATTGCGTTTTTTGGCTGCAATCATTTCGTTAAATTTATTTAAGGTTTTTTCGTTTGTAAATTGATACGTTTCCATTTCTTTTAATTTTTGATTGTTTGTCAAAAGGTTTTTTTCGCCACGAATTCACGAATGAGCACGAATTATTAAATCAAGAAATCCGTGTGCCATTTCTTTTTTGCCACAAATTCCACAAATTAGCGCAAATTTTAAATTAGAAAACTAATGAAACACGGTGTGAATCTGTTCAATCTGTTTAATCTGTGTGCCATTTCTTTTGCCACAAATTGCACGAATGAGCACGAATTAATAAATAAAGAATCAGTGTAAATCGGTTCAATCCGTCTAATCCGTGTGCCATCTCTTATATTGCATTTTATTAATGCTAAAAGACTTTTGTTACGTTATATCAACTTGATTTGTTAATTGTTACCCTATTATGTAAGATTTATTTACAATTGTTTTTTAAATTAGCTAACAAAAAGTTTTTTATGGGAAAAAGTAAAATTCATCCTGACCAAATGTATATTGAAGGACTTGCCGCAAATGACTCGGCAATCATTCAGACGATTTACAAAAAGTTTGTTCCTAAGGTCGTTATGTTCATTATGAATAATTCCGGCGATAAAGAGCATGCACAGGATGTGGTTCAGGAAGTCATGATATTGCTTTTTAATCAGGCCAAAGCCAATACACTACAACTGACTTGTCCGTTTGATGCTTACTTTTTTTTATTGTGTAAAAGAAAATGGCTCAACGAATTGAAAAAAACATCAAATAAAGGGGTAACAATAAATGAAGATGCGGTATCTATGAATGAATCTGCACTGGAATTAATTGGGCAAACAGAAGAATTTGACGAAAAACAACAGCTTTTTGACACCATGTTCCAGAAACTGGGCGAAAAATGTCAGGAATTGTTGAAGTTGAGTTTTACCATTAAATCAATGGAAGAAGTTGCCGAGAAACTAAACGTAACGTACGGTTATGTCCGCAAGAAAAAATCGTTATGCGTTGGTCAATTAACACAGTGGATTCAAGAAGCCAAAAATTTTAAATCTCTAAAAAATAATTAGTCATGAACGAAGAACGCTATATATTATTCGATCAATATCTTCAAGGCGAACTAACGGTTGATGAAAGAAATGGTTTTGAAAATCAATTATCTCAAGATCCCGAAATGGCAGCTGAATTTGAGACTTTCAAAAATCTGCATGTCCAACTGGAAGATAAATTTGGATATGAAGAAGAAAGAGAAGCGTTTAAAGCCAATTTGAAAACCATTTCAGACAAACACTTCAACACCAGTAAACCAAAAGTTATAGGATTAAATGCCTGGTATTTTGCGGCAGCGGCATCTGTGCTGATTTTATTTGGATTGTTCTTCTTTAATTACAATCAGAATCCGGTTTTTGAAGATTATAACCATCCGGAACAAGCTTCTTTTACGGAGAGAGGAGAAACACAGGAAACAATGCAACAAGCACAAACTGCTTTTAATGAGCGACAATATGCAGAAGCAATTCCGCTTTTTGAGTCCATTTTAAAAGAAAAGAAAACTCCTGAAGTTCAGTATTTTTATGGTATTTCTTTATTAGAAGAAAGTCATTACAAAAAAGCCGAAACGGTTTTTAATGAATTAATTTCCGGAACTTCTGTCTATAAAGATAAAGCTAAATGGAATCTTGCCTTATCCAAATTAAAACAAAAAGATTATAAAGGATGCAAAGAAACCCTTCAGACAATTTCTCAGGATTATGAAAATTACGATGATGTTCAGAATCTTCTGGACGACTTAGATTAGATATGAATCTGCACAATGCATAAAGAATTACACAGAGATTCGCAAAGTTTTAAAAGCTTTGCGAATTTTTTTTGCGTCCAAACTTTTGTCAAGTTTTAAATTTTGACAAAAGATTGTTTAAAATAACAATAAAAAAAATCCGTTTTTAATCTGCGTTTTCACGAAGTGAATCCGTTAAATCCGTGTGCCATTTACCTGCAAAATTCTCTTTTACGTAAACCCGTAATTAAATTTGAAATTTTAGTTCTAAATTCGATTTCAATTTTATAAAAACTAACCAAAACCAATCTACAATTCTAACCATTATTGAATGAAAAAAATTACCCTCTTTTTTCTCTTAGTTCTTACACAAATTGCCTTTGGCCAAGCCAAAATTAACGAAACCGAAAAGCTTGCCGCAACCTGCAAAGTTTGGGGTTTCCTAAAATATTATCATCCAAAAGTAGCCAATGGCGATTTTAATTGGGATCAAAAGCTTCTTGATATTTTACCTAAAATTGAAAAAGAACAAACCCAAAAAGAATTCTCATTGATTCTCGAAGACTGGATAGACAGTCTTGGTACAATAAAAGAAATAGCGCCAATTGCTCAACCAAAAGACACGGAATATTTTGATAAAAACTTTGATTTAAGTTGGTTTAACAATAAGCTGTTCTCGAAAAAACTTTCTAAGAAATTGAAATTTATAGAAGACAATAGATTTCAAGGGGAACAATTTTATATTTATGCTGCAGAAAGTGTTGGGAATGTTGGTCTCAAAAACGAAAGCAATGATAATCCTGATTTTACAGATAAAAATTCAAAACTTCGAATGATATTTATGTTATGGAATTTAGTAGAATATTATTTTCCGTACAAATATCAAATGGATCAGAAATGGGATACGACCTTAGAAAAAACAATTCCTCTAGTTATTGCGTCTAAGAATTCAGCTGAATTTTCTTTGGTGATAAGAAAATTGATGTCCAAAATTGATGACAGCCACACGGAAGTTTATGTATATCCAACTTCAGCTGTAGTAGTGCCTAATAAATATTTTCCTGCCGATGGAAAGATAATCGATGATAAAATAGTTGTGACCGAAATTTTAGGCGATAGTCTGGCGCAGGCAGATGATATAAAAATTGGCGACGTAATTACGAAAGTAAATGATAAAACAATAAAAGAAATTATTGCAGAAAACAGAGAATTTTATTGTGCTTCTAATAATTCTAAATATTTAGACAAGCTGGTTGGGCAAATGTTAGTAAGCAAATCGGATACTGTTAAAGTTGAGTTTCTTAAAGAGGGTAAATACAGTACAAGAACAATGACATGGTTTGATTATCATGATTCTCATAGAAATGAATTTAAGAAAGGAGCAAAGAAAAAGAAAGAGAGATTTAAATTATTAGAGAATAACATTGGCTATGTTGATATGGGAATTATAACGGAGAAAAACATTCCTGATATGATCGAAGCATTAAAAGACACTAAAGCAATTGTTTTTGATATAAGAAATTATCCGAAAGGAACTTGTAGGGAAATATCAAATTTTTTAAATTCTCAGGAAAGAAAATTTGCCATTTATACGATTCCGGATTTGAATTATCCCGGAAGATTTACTTGGGGCAACGGAACTTCAAGCGGGTTTGATAACAAGGATAATTACAAAGGAAAAGTAATTGTTTTACTTAACGAGAAGACTCAAAGTCATGCAGAATGGACAGCGATGAGTTTTCAGGCTTCAGGTAAAACTACTGTTATTGGAAGTCAGACCTCGGGAGCAGATGGAAATGTCTCTGTATTTGATTTCAAAGGATTTCGCACATTATTCTCCGGAATTGGCGTTTTTTATCCGGACAAACGAGAAACACAAAGAATAGGAATCGTTCCGGATATTGAAGTAAAACAAACTATAAAAGGAATTCAGGAAGGAAAAGACGAGGTTATGGATCGTGCTTTACTATTTATTGAAACAGGAAAATAATATTTTAGTTTTTTTGTCTTTCCGAGGAACGAGGAATCTTCGCGAGTAGCTCGACTATTTTGGGGAATACGTTGTGTTAGTTTCTTGTGGAGATTCCTTGTTCCTCGGAATGATAAGTTTGAGTTCAAACCTTTGTCAAAGTTTTTAAACTTCGACAAAGGTTTCCGTTTTTAATAGACTTAACACGAAGAAAAAAAATCCGCATAAATCCGCGTTTTCATGAAGTGCATCCGTGTCATCCGCGAGCCATTTTACACAAATTGGGAAAGTTTTTATTATTGTCGTAATTTTGAGCCTTTAAAAATTACAAAAATTGAATTCAACACCCATAATTACCGATACGCACACCCATTTATATTCAGAAGAATTTGATCAGGATCGCGACGAAATGATGCAAAGAGCAATAAATGCCGGAGTAACACGTTTTTTTATCCCTGCAATTGATGCCGCTGCAACGCAATCTATGTATGATTTAGAAAAAAATTATCCAGATTATGTGTTTTTAATGATGGGTTTGCATCCCACTTACGTGAAAGATAATTACGAAGAAGAGTTGAAACATGTAGAAACTGAACTGGCAAAAAGAAAATTTTATGCCGTTGGCGAAATCGGAATCGATTTGTACTGGGATAAAACGCATCTTAAAGAACAGCAAATAGCTTTTAAGAGACAAATTCAGTTAGCAAAACAATACAAATTGCCAATCGTGATTCATTGTCGTGAAGCTTTTGATGAAATTTTTGAAGTCCTGGAAGAAGAGAAATCAGATGATTTGTTTGGAATTTTTCATTGTTTTTCGGGAACGCACGAACAAGCGCTTCAGGCGATATCTTACAATATGAAACTGGGAATTGGAGGAGTTGTGACGTTTAAAAACGGAAAAATCGATCAGTTTTTAAATCAAATCGATCTAAAACATATCGTTTTAGAGACAGATTCGCCATATTTAGCGCCAATTCCGTATCGTGGTAAACGTAATGAAAGCAGTTATTTGGTGAATGTTATTAGCAAATTAGCCGATATATATGACGTTTCCGAAGAAGAAATAGCAGAAAAAACAACACAAAATTCTAAAGACGTTTTTGGGATTTAATTTTTACCTTACAATAGTTTAATTTTTTTTTTGTTCTTTTGCCCACTTAAAACCAATATTAATAATGCAGAAATTTGATGCCATTCGACCGTTTTATGATTCTGAAATAAATGAAGCACTTCATGATGTTGTCAATCACCCGATGATGAAAACCATGATGAACTTTACTTTTCCGGAAGTAGAAGATGAGGTTTGGAAAGAGCAACTTAAGAAAACACATTCGATTCGTGATTTTCAATGCAACTTTATTTATAATACGATACAAAGGGTTTTGGAGAAAAGTTCTGAAGGACTTACGACTTCAGGATTTGAGAAATTGGAGAAAAACACTTCTTATTTGTTTATTTCTAATCACAGAGATATTCTTTTAGATACAACCTTATTAAATGTTTGTCTTTTTGAGCACGGATTAGTCATGACAGCATCTGCAATTGGTGATAATTTGGTTAAAAAAGCATTCTTAAGCACATTGGCAAAACTAAACAGAAACTTTTTGGTTCTTAGAGGTTTAACGCCAAGAGAAATGTTGCAAAGTTCGAAATTGCTGGCCGAATATATGGGGCAATTATTGCTTCGCGAAAATCGTTCGGTTTGGATTGCACAAAGAGAAGGACGTACCAAAGACGGAAATGACGAAACTAATCCAGGTGTTTTAAAAATGATTGGAATGGGTTCTGATGAAGCTAATTTAATGGATTATTTCAAAAAATTAAAGATTGTTCCGGTTTCGATTTCATATGAATATGATCCTACAGATGTTCTGAAAATGCCACAGTTAATGGCAGAAGCAAACAATGAGGTTTACGTTAAAGATAAAAACGAAGATTTCATGACCATTTTAAGTGGTATCATGGGAACTAAAAAAAGAATACACATTTCTGTTGGAGATGTTCTTGATACTGAAATTGATCAGATTGTGGCTGAAAATGACAACACAAACAAACAAATTCAGGCTTTGGCACAAGTTATTGACGATTCGATTTTGAGGAATTATCAATTATGGCCAACTAATTTTATCGCTTACGACATCTTAAACCAAACAGATAAATTTGCTCATTTATACAAAGAAAATGAGAAATCATTATTTGAGCGTCGTTTAGAAATGCGTATCGGAAGTGATAATCCAGTTACAAGACAAGGATTCCTTTGCATGTATGCAAATCCTGTTGTCAATAAATTAAAATACCAAGATGTCATCTAAAGCTAAAATATTGCTGATTTATACCGGCGGAACAATCGGTATGAGTAAAGATTTTGAAACTGGCGCTCTCAAAGCGTTCAATTTTGGTAAATTATTACAAAAAATTCCGGAAATCAAGCAATTGGATTGTGAAATTGAATCAGTTTCATTTGAAAACCCCATAGATTCATCGAACATGAATCCTGCAATGTGGACAAAAATTGCGGAGATAATTGAAGAAAACTACATTGCTTATGACGGATTTGTAGTGCTTCATGGTTCTGATACCATGTCGTATTCTGCATCTGCATTGAGTTTTATGTTAGAGAATTTGACAAAACCGGTTGTGTTTACAGGTTCACAATTGCCAATTGGTGATTTGCGTACCGATGCTAAAGAAAACCTGATTACGGCAATTCAGATTGCTTCACTTCAGGAAAACGGAAAGCCGGTAATCACCGAAGTTTGTTTGTATTTTGAATATAAATTATACCGAGGAAATAGAACTTCGAAAGTAAATGCAGAACATTTTAAAGCCTTTACAGCACCAAATTACCCTGAATTGGTAGAATCTGGAGTTCATCTTAAATTAAACAGACATTTATTTCTTCCTGTAAAAACAGATGCAAACTTGATTGTTCATAGAAACTTAGACAGTCATGTTGCCATAATAAAAATGTTTCCGGGAATGAGCGAAATTGTTCTATCGTCAATTCTTGCCATTAAAGATTTAAAAGGAATAGTATTAGAAACTTACGGTTCCGGAAATGCACCAACAGAAGATTGGTTTTTGAATTTAATTCAGAAAGCGATTCAGTCCGGTTTACACATCGTGAACGTTACGCAATGTTCTGGCGGAAGCGTTAATATGGGGCAATACGAAACCAGCACTGCTTTAAAATCTCTGGGAGTTATCTCAGGAAAAGATATTACAACCGAAGCCGCAATTACAAAACTAATGTATTTGTTGGGACATAATATTCCTCAAAATGAGTTTAAAAACGTCTTCGAAACGTCTTTGCGTGGAGAGATTTCACTTTAAAATTTTTTACCATATAAGTGGTTTTTCTTTATCTTATAAAGTGATATAAGTTCATATTAGTTTGAGTTTAAAAATGAATTTGAGGTAGTTTTGTTATTTCTATGATAAAAATTATTTGTTCGTTTAATGGATTAATCCTGAAGCTTCGGAACGTTGTTACAATATAAATTATTCCTCTGGATTTTTTTTAGAGTTCCGTAGGAACAATATATTGTAGGATGGATTTTAATCCATCATTCGCAATGTGAACCCAATCTTGTCATTTCGACCGAAGGGAGAAATCACACTCGTAATTCGACAAAGATTTGCTTTTAGGAACGGAGTTTCTAGTGTGATTTCTCCTCTGTCGAAATGACAAGTTTGTGCACAATGCTGAGTTTTTTAAGCTTGACTTATAATTTCTTATATCACTTATATGGTGGAAAAGATCAATCTTTATAACGAACCTGACAAGTTTCCAAATCTTCCTGAGAACTACGATTTTTATAATACACATACACAATTACCGAAATAATACAGATAATACCCTGAATTGCAACCGTATTTCTTGTTCCTATAATGTGAGAAACATAACCAATAATCAAACTTCCCACAGGAATCATTCCCTGATAGGCCATTAAATAATAACTAATACTTCTGGATCGCATATTTACAGTACTTTGCGTCTGAACATAAATGTTTATCGATGAGGTTTGTGCCATCATTCCTACGCCGCTCAAAGCCATGCAAATAAGCGCAACAGTTAAGCTATTTGAGTAAGCAAGTATGATAATGCTAAAGCCCATTAATAAGCTCGCAGAAATCATTATTTTGCCCATATTATCGGCTTTTTTAAGATTGGCAAGATAAATAGCGGAAAGTATAGAACCAATTCCGGCAGCGCTTTCGAACCAACTGAAAGTCTGCGCATTTCCGCTA
The DNA here is from genome assembly GCF_006438875.1 of Flavobacterium pectinovorum. Classification (GTDB taxonomy): domain Bacteria; phylum Bacteroidota; class Bacteroidia; order Flavobacteriales; family Flavobacteriaceae; genus Flavobacterium; species Flavobacterium pectinovorum_A. The sequence continues at coordinate 51,961 of NZ_RCZH01000002.1, read as the reverse complement.
AAGATATCTTTGGCAAAAACGGGCATTAAAGTATTAAAAGAAATAACGAACAAACTGCTGCACATAAGCATTAAAAGCATTTTTGCCATTTCGGTTTCTTTTTTCACATAATCCAAACCTTCAATAAAATCATCCAGCATTTTCATTTTATTTGTTGCTTTAATATGCGGTGTAATTTTCATCATAAATAAAGAAATCAAAACCGGGATATAGCTTAAGAAGTTTCCAATAAAACAAATGTCTTCACCGTAATTGTGCAAAATAATTCCCGCCAAAGCAGGACCTGCAATACGGGCAAAATTATTTAAGGTTGAGTTTAAAGCAACGGCGTTTGGTAAATCTTCTTTATCATCGACAATATCAATCATCATCGTTTGGCGACAAGTCATATCAAAAGAGTTTATGATTCCCTGAAAAAGACTTAAGGCAAGAATAAAGTTGATGTTGTAAATTTTTAAGTAAATCAATAAGGCCAAAGCACCGGCTTGAAGCATTGCCAAAGATTGTAATAAAATCATGGCTTTGTGTCGGTCATAACGTCCAATAATACTTCCGGCGAGAGGCGCCAGAAATAAAGACGGAATCATACTTAAAAAGGTGGTTAAGCCAAGTAAAAAAACAGAACCCGTAACGCTGTAAACCATCCAACTTACTGCTGTTTTTTGAAGCCAGGTTCCAATTACAGAAACAGATTGTCCATAAAAGAATAATTTGAAGTTTTTTGATTTTAACGCTTTAAACATGATGCCTGATATTTTTTTACAAAGTTCGGGATTATGATTTCATTAGAAAAATTAATAATTTTACTGATAATAAGTAGTAAAACTTATCAATATGGAAATTTATCAATTAGAATATTTCATTAAAACGGCTGAGGTTCTTCATTTTACTAAAGCTGCCGAATTGTGTTTTGTAACGCAATCCGGACTTTCGCAACAAATAAAAAAACTGGAAGAAGAACTCGGAATGCCTTTGTTTATAAGGATTGGCAAGAAAGTTCAGCTTACAGAAGCGGGATCTGTTTTCCTGATTCATGCCAAACAAGTCATCGAAAATGTTCAAAGTGGTAAACAAGCTATTGATGATTTGAACGAAATGATTGGCGGAGAATTGCGAATTGGCGTGACGTATATTTTTGGACTTTTGGTTTTGCCAATTGTCAATTTGTTCGCAAAAAAGTATCCGAATTTAAAAATCGTCGTAGAATATGGCTCAACAGAACCGTTAGAACACAAATTATTGAATAATGAATTAGACTTGGTTTTGGTAATTTCGTCTAAAGAAATAAAAGAAACCATTCAGAAGATTCCATTGTTTACTTCAAATCTGGTTATGGCAGTTGCAAAAACACATCCATTGGCGGTTTTGGATAAAATTTCGTTTAAAAAAATAGGAGATCATCCGCTTGTTTTGCCCGTAAGAGGATTTAGTTCGAGGGAATTTCTGGACGAATTGTTTTTGAAAAATAATATGAAGCCAAAAGTTTCAATAGAATTAAACGCCGTTCATGCACTTTTGCAATTGGTAGAAGAAAGTGATTGGGTTACAATTGTAACCGAGAAAGCCCTAAAAGGCTGGGATAATCTAAAAGCAATTGCGATTACGGGAGTTCCTACCCAAAGAGAATCCTTCATGTTGACGATTGAAGGAGCTTATCAAAAAAAGGCAGTAAAACTGTTTATGGAAGAATTTAGAAAAAGTATGTAAAAGACCAAAGGTTGCCACGAATTTGCTTCGCCTGTTCGCTATCGCTCGGGTCACGAATTTACTCGAATTTCTTAGCTTGAACATATAAAAATTAGTGTAAATTCGTGGAATTGCTTCGCCTGTTCGCTATCGCTCGGGTCGTGGCAAAAAAACAGAAATTCGTGGCGAAAAATAAAATCAAAAGTCTTCTAAACTAATGTTGATTTTGTTTTTCTACCTCAGTTTTTTTTATGTTATTTGCAAACCTAATTAGAGAGGTGTCCGAGTGGTTTAAGGAGCTAGCCTGGAAAGCTAGTATATGGGTAACTGTATCGAGGGTTCGAATCCCTTCCTCTCTGCCAAAACTCCGTTAACGTCAATAATATATGGCGTTAACGAGTTTTTTTTTAAAAGTACGTGTCAAATTTGTGTCAAATTGTTATAGTTTAAAAAGCGAGAGTTTTTTAAGCCATAAAAAAAAATGCCAAATTCAAAAAAAAACCTTCCCACACGTAATAAAAGCATTGCTTTTATAGATTATAAACCCGCAGAACTTCGAACTAATAAAGATTGGGTGATTGTGTATTACGCAAAGAACCCAGTAAACGGAAAATTGGAATTGCAACGCTTGCGAGTTCCGGTAATTAGTAATAAGACCGAGAGACTTAAACACGGTAAAAAAATAACTCTTGAAATAAACAATAAGTTGTCGGCCGGGTGGTCGCCATTTTTTGAACAAACTGGAAAGAATTATAAAACTTTTCAGGATGTAATCAATGCGTTTTTGAAACAATTAAAAAAGCAGCTAAAAGATAATGTGATAAGGGAAGACACTGTGAGAACCTACAGTTCTAATCTAAATTTATTTCAACAGTTTTTTATTGAAAAACATATTAAAATTACTTTTGCGATAGAGATAAATAAAAAAATATGCGTGCAGTATTTGGACTGGGGATATGTTGATAGAAATAATTCTCCACGCACAAGAAACAATCATCTGAATTTTATAAAGCTATTTTGTGAGTTTTTGGTCAGTAGAGGCGTTTTAAGTGAAAATCCAACGGCAGGTATTCAGCCTATGAAATCACCGCCTAAAAAGAGGAATATTTTACCCGTACAAATCAAAAATGCCGTTCAGGAAAAACTACAGTCTTACGACAACAGTTTTTACACTTTATGCATGACAACCTATTTTTGTCTAATAAGAAATACAGAATTAAGAAAAATTAAAGTAAGTGCCATTAATCTGGAAGATAGTTCAATTTTTTTATCGGAGGAAATCTCTAAAAATAAAAAAGACGAAACAATAACAATACCTTCTCAGTTTTTGCCTCTTTTAATAAAACACCTTGAAAAATCAAAGCCTAATGATTACCTTTTTTCTAGCGACAATTTTAAATCTGGTTCGGTGCAAATGCCAGTAAGAAAAATTGCAACGGCTTGGGAAAAATTAAGACAGGATTTGAGTCTTGAAAGTAAGTATCAATTTTATTCTTTAAAAGATACAGGAATTACAGATTTATTAAACAGCGGGATTCCGGCAATAAAAGTTCGTGACCAAGCCCGGCATTATGATATTAAAATAACTGAATTATACACGCCAAGGAATAACGGATGTGATGCAACAATCAAAGACGCAAAAGTGAAATTTTAAATTAATTAGTAACACGCCAAGGTACGGTATACAAAAAAAATGTAAACATTGTAAACAATTGAATTTATTTACACAAATGGCTGTTAGTCAATGTTTTAATCTGTTTACAAAACGTTTACAAACTAATTTTTGACTGTTTTTGTTTATAAACATTGGCTAAAAAATTTATAAACATTGGGGGATAGGGGGGTAAAAATAAGGGTCTTAAAATTAACAAAATGTAGACTTTTAATCAAGATATCAGCTCCGGATCTTTTTCCAGGTTCACAAAAAAATCTACATTTAAATAATTACCAAGCAAACGTAATGTAGATTTTTTTCGCTCAGATCCGTGCCGGCGCTTTTTCCAGAAACGAATAAAAATCTACATTTAATTAGTTACCTATTAAATGCAATGTAGACTTTTTTTAACGAGCTTCGTTTCTGCAGATCTTTTGGCCAAGCAAAAAAATCTACTTTTCACTTATTTTTTAAACAAAAAAAATCGCATTACATTTCTGTAACACGATTTTCTAACTAAAAACAAAAAACTATGAAACCTGCGAAGGAGATTCAAACATTATAGTCAAATAATATTCGGGGAGATTTATTTCTATTCCGTTCTCTGCGGGACTTGCTACATCTTGCTTTAATTTTGGCATTTCAAAATTTGGGGCTTGAAGTGGAGGTAAATTAGTATGATGATGCGCTATAAAAAACTCATTAGTCCTTACATCTAAAAAAATTTCAACTGTGATCCTTTTTCCAGTTCCTACTATTGCTAAATTATTAGGGCGTGGAGCAAACTTTATATACATATCCATGAATCTGAAAAAGGTATAAAAATCATACGTTCGTGTGGCTGGATAACTCAAATTACTGAATTGATGCATACTTCGATTGTTAAAAGAATCATTATTAATTACCTTGTAACTATCTGCATTAATTGACGTGTCAAAAATCATAGAAAGCCTAACAATAAAAGGATTGTAGGTTGGTTCATAGTAGCTTGCGTCGCATAAATAAGGATTTTTATATTTATGCAAATAAGGGTCGAAATTAATTACATTTACAGCCAGTGGAGAAGGAATTGAACTAGAAGAACCTTCAGAAGTGTAAAAGAATTTATCGGCTAATTCAATTAGAAACTCATTAAAATTCTCAGCGTAAATTTCAGGCTCACATAATGATTTGCTAATTTCTAAGTAACTTAAAACAAAAGGATTTTCCCCGTTTTCATTCTGAATTATAAAGAAATCTTTTTGGGATCGATCTTTAATAATATTTGAGGCAGGATTTAATGAAGCTAATAACGTATTATCCGCTATTTTGTAAACCCTAACGCTTCCCTGATCGTCTTTTATAAATTTTAAAATATTTACACTCATTTTTGTTTATTTTTATTAATTACCAAGTTGCTAAAGCACATCTTACCCATGTATTGGTTGCTGTACATATATAAATAAAAGTTGCTGTGATTCTGATTTCGCCCAGTACTCCTGTGGCTATTGCGCTTGCAGGAGCAGTATTCAAAGCGCTTATCTTGATTACTCCCGTAAATGTTGGATCAGCTACAGGCGCTTTAAGATTATTGGCTGTAGTAACAAATGCAGTCGTAGCCAAAGCCGTTGTGTTATTTCCTGCTGTTTGGGTAACACCAATTGTTCCCGTTGGCAATGTTGGCGCTCCTGTGAAAGCGGGAGAAGCCAAAGGAGCTTTTAAAGCATCATTACCATTTAGTTTATTTACAGCCTGCAAAATCGTATCGGTTGACGCAACAACGCCCGCACCCGAAACATAACCTGTCAATAATTTCGAGGTCACTACTGAACTGGCTAATGAAGTCGTATTACCAACACTGGTAACATCACCCGTTAAGTTAGCGTTTGTAGTTACTGTTCCCGCATTTCCTGTGATTCCGATCGCCCAAGTTCCTGACGCTCCCGAACCTGTTTTAGTTGGGGTATTATTCGCAATTTCCGTACTAACAAATGCTGTTGTCGCTAAAGCCGTTGTGTTATTTCCTGCGGTTTGGGTAGTGCCTATTGTTCCCGTTGGCAATGTTGGCGATCCTGTGAAAGCGGGAGAAGCCAAAGGAGCTTTTAAAGCATCATTACCATTTAGTTTATTTACAGCCTGCAAAATCGTATCGGTTGACGCAACAACGCCCGCACCCGAAACATAACCTGTCAATAATTTCGAGGTCACTACTGAACTGGCTAATGAAGTCGTATTACCAACACTGGTAACATCACCCGTTAAGTTAGCGTTTGTAGTTACTGTTCCCGCATTTCCAGTAATCCCAATTCCCCAAGTTCCTGACGCTCCCGAACCCGTTTTAGTTGGAGTATTATTAGCAATTTCCGTACTAACAAATGCTGTTGTCGCTAAAGCCGTTGTGTTGTTCCCTGCTGTTTGGGTAACGCCAATTGTTCCCGTTGGCAATGTTGGTGCTCCTGTAAAAACGGGAGAAGCTAAAGGCGCTTTTAACGCATCATTACCGTTTAATTTATTTACAGCCTGCAAAATCGTATCGGTTGGTGCAACAACGCCCGCACCTGAAACATAACCCGTCAATAATTTTGAGGTAACAATTGAACTGGCGAGTGAAGTCGTATTGCCAACACTGGTAACATCACCCGTTAAGTTAGCGTTTGTAGTTACCGTTCCCGAATTTCCCGTGATTCCGATCGCCCAAGTTCCTGACGCTCCCGAACCTGTTTTACTTGGTGCGTCGTTGGCTATTTCAGCATTAACAAATGCCGTTGTCGCCAAAGCCGTTGTATTATTTCCTGTTGCTTGGGTAACGCCAATTGTTCCTGTTGGCAATGTTGGCGCTCCTGTGAAAGCGGGAGAAGCTAAAGGTGCTTTTAAAGCATCATTACCGTTTAATTTATTTACAGCCTGTAAAATCGTATCGGTTGATGCAATTACGCCCGCACCCGAAACATAACCCGTCAACAATTTCGAGGTAACAACCGAACTCGCTAAAGAGGTGGTATTGCCAACACTGGTAACATCACCCGTTAAGTTAGCGTTTGTAGTTACCGTTCCCGCATTTCCTGTGATTCCGATCGCCCAAGTTCCTGACGCTCCCGCACCTGTTTTACTTGGCGTGTCATTGGCTATTTCAGCATTAACAAATGCAGTTGTCGCCAAAGCCGTTGTGTTATTTCCAGTTGCTTGGGTAACGCCTGTTGTTCCCGTTGGCAATGTTGGTGATCCTGTAAAAGCGGGAGAAGCTAAAGGCGCTTTTAAAGCATCATTGCCGTTTAACTTATTTATCGCCAGTAAAATGGTATCGTTTGGTGTTATTGTACCCGCACTTGAAAGATAACCTGTCAATAATTTTGCGGTAACATTAGTACTGGGCAATGAAACAACATTGCCAACACTGCTAACATCTCCTGTTAAGTTAGCGTTTGTAGTTACTGTTTCTGCATTTCCTGTAATGCTAATTGGCAAAGTTCCTGATAAATCATTTTGTCTCAAGAAAGGATTGACCGACAAATTAGAATAATCGCTTAAATCATTTTTTAAAATAATTTCATGGATTGCATTAGCTATTGCGTTACGATCAGAAATCCATTTTACACCATCCCAAGAGTACCAACCTTCGGGGTAATATGTACCGCCTAAAGAACTTGGCAACCAAGAAGTACCTTGCGATTGTCTAACATAGGATATGTCGCCTACATTTTCGCCTAAGATCAATTCGGAAAATGTTTCTACTTTTTGAAAGATAGGAACGCCCTGAAAGCTTTGCCCATTCTCGCTTATTTCAAAAAAAAAAGTTTCTTGATAGCTCTATCAAAAAATCATTAAAGTTTGTTGCGACAATAGGAGGCTCACACAATAAGCAATCTACCTCTTTGTATTTTAAAACAAAAGGATTCCTGCCAAAAGAAGCGTCAGACTGAATCTTAAACGTTTCTTTATTAGATGGGTCTTTTACCACATTTTGCGCAGGGTTTATTGACCACAAAAGGGAATTGTCTTGGGTTTTATACACCAAGACATTTCCCTTTTCATCCTTTATGAATTTTACTATAGCAGACATTTATCTTTTTTTAGTTTTTCTAACGGTCTTTTTCTTTGCTACTGGTTTCTTTTTCGCAACTGGTTTCGGGGTTACTTTTACAATTTTTCCTCCTGCTATGTATTTGTAACCTTTTTTGAGTGTGCCATCTGCTTTTAATCCAGTGGCTTTAACAACACCACTGCAAATTTTCTTTAAGCCTCTAACAGTTGGCTTTTTTGCAGTTGTTCTTTTAGCTGTCGTTTTTCTTTTCGTTGTTCTCATGTTTTTTGATTGATTTAGTTGATGATTATTTTTGAATTGTAGATTTTTTATTGAAATTAACATGGAGAAATGAGCATCCGGATTAAAAAAAAATCTACTTTTTACTTTATTAATTTACCGTGAACGATAATTTCTTCTTTGTTTTTGATTCTGTGCGATTCTCAGCCTGAATCGAGACAAGTTTTTTATTGAAAATATTAAACTTTAAGGTGTCAAGCGGTTTGCTTTGGTAACGGTTTTTATCCGCAAAAATGTAATTCTCTCTATAGTCTGATTTCTTTTCCGTAAATAAAACAACATCTGCATCAAATTGACTTTTAGAACCTCCACGCATTTTACCGTCTGTTGTTTGCTGAAAAATGACAATGAATAACTTCCCGTTGTATTTCTTTCTTAAATCCTTGTCAACTTCAAAACCTTTTTGCATTTCCTGCATTTTAGAGAAACTGTCAATTACAATGACATCATTATTTCTAATCAGTTTATCTAAATCTGCAACGCTTTTTATTACAGGTGCTTCGGTATCAATCAAAGCCTGATTGTTCAGGTACTCATTTGCTTTGTCATAATACAATGTACTTTCGGGATGCTCTTCGATACTGGCATGACCCACCTTGTAATTTTGAGCAAAAGTATTAATGAACTGAAAACACATTCTCGTTTTCATTGATCCCTGACCGCCTGTTAATGTGATTACAACGCTTTCTTTTTCCTGAATTTCAATTTTTCCTAAAAAGTCTGATATATCTTTATTATCAATCTTGAAATAGTTAACGTTTTTAGGTTTGTTAGCCATTTTATAGGCTAAGGAATTTTTATTAAGATTTGGCTTTGCAACAACTATTTTTTCCTTTGCAATGGGCTTTGCAATACTTTTTACAACTGTATTCTTTTTTATCATGGGCTTTGTAACAGCTTTGGTCACTGGCGCTTTTTTTATGACTTTAGTACGTTTTTTGTTTTTATTTGTATAAACCTCAAACAGATTTGTGATCGGGATTTTAAGGGGTGTTTTCTTAGTGACTTTCTTAACACCATTTAAACCGTATGGCTCAACAAGATTGTTTATTTCAATCAAAAAAGTATCATCTTTAAATGCCTGAAGTACCTTAATTACTCTTTTTGATATGATCGTGTTTTTTTCCTTTTCAGCCTTAATAAGTAAATCTTCTAAGGTTTTGCGAGAAACGATCAAACCATTTAAACTATTAAATTCTTGGGCTAGGGTCATGGAATTAAATTTTATGTTCAGTGCCTAAAATGCTTACGACGCTTTCAATTCTAATGTCTTTTAAATTAAAACTGTTTTGAATTGCTGATATAATTGTACTGGCAATCGTTTTAAGTTCTAACTGAATTGGAATATCGAAAAGCGTTGTGCTTCCATTGGCGGGAATAGTTATAGCATCCGTGTTTACCGTTGCAGTACCTAAAAGAATATTGTTTTTATCGTAAAATATAATTCTCTTGAGTTTAACAGCTACAATCTTAGCCGAGAAAACCTCCGATGTTGGATTGACTAATTTTATATCCAAATTAAACGTCACAAAAGGAGATCCTTCATTCCATTTGATATTGAATTTCTTTATCGCAGTTGGATAAATTTTTACAAATTGAAATCTTTCAATGATCTTCTGTACTTTGTATTCAATAAAAAAATAACCTGCAATTGCAACTATTCCCGCTCCGATAATTATTTTTTTAACGCTCATTTTCTAATTTTTTAAATGAAAATTCTACCAATTCTCCAACCCAAAAACAGGATTGCTAAACCTCCGATAAAAGCAAATATTTTAACCCATGCAGGGATGTACTTTTCCCTTATAATAATGGGTTCTACTTCCTTTTCTTTTTCCTTTTCTACTTTATTTACAGAGGTGATTTGCGCTTTTGTCTCAGCTTGTTTAAGAAGCACTACAATTTGTTTTAGGGCTTCATCGTACCGAACACTTGCTTCGTTGCTTCCTGATTTTTTATAACTGTTGAGTTGCCTTAAAACCTGATCGAGTGTTGCCTGAGTAATACTGTCACATTCGGGTTTTGCTGTTTTGACCTTTGCCACTTTTACAATAAGGCTGTCTAAAATTGCCCGATTTATTTCAGTAGTTTTTACACTGTCAGTTTTATGTTCTACACTGCGTTCGATGGTATGCACCGGATTAGGTTTTTTTGAACTACAGCGGGAAAATACAAACGCCAGTGACCAAGAAAGTAAGAGTATGAACAGGATTCTTAAAAATCCTTTAAATGGGTCATGATGATATAGATTTGTTTTCATTATTTTAGTTTTGTTTTGATTAAAATTTTTAGTCCGTTGAAAAAACTACTTATTAATTGCTCGACTTCACTATGGATTAAAGTACTAAGCGAACCGCCCCACGCACAAAGCACGAAAGTCAAAAATTTGCTAAGATTTAAAAACTCACTTGTGATAACATAAACTGAAATAGCAACAAAAACACTAACAATCCCCTCGGCTAAAATGTAACTAAGTGTTGCCTTTTTTCCTTTTTGTGTGGCATTGTAGATTTTGGTAAATATTCCCATTAGGATAACTATCCCCAGTAAAATGTAATCTCTCCAAATTTTCAACTCAAATAATAGTTCTCTCATGATTGTTTCGTGTTGTTAAAAGGTGATAGCCAATTAAAAGCGTAAGTGCGGATACTGTTAAAATTAGGTAAGGGTTTCGCTTTTTTTTTTAATAACTCAATGGTGATGTTTTGAGCTTTGTAAAATTTAAACTTGCTTATTCTGTCGGCTAATCCATTGGTTTTGCCGTTGATCTTCTGTGTGATCTTGGTAATTAAATTGGCATCTGCCAAAGAATTAAGGTCTTTATAAACAGAAAAAAACCAAGCTGCACAATCAATGGCAATACCGACCTGCAAAAGCAGATCAGGATTAGTAACAACATCATATCCCGAGTACTTTTTGTAGGCTTCGTAATTGGCTCTTCCTGTAAGCTGAATCAAACCACGTCCTCTAAATCTCCAACCGTCACCACTGGCAACATTTCCGTTACCGTTTGAATTGGCATACCCAATATTGGCGATCATTATTTGATTGGCGGGATGTGAAGCCGTACGCCCGTAAAGATTCCTTTGTACAACGGTCATACGGCTATTAAATGGACTTGTACTTGCAAGTCCCTCAGGGGTGTAATTCAGGTTTTCTACAAGCCTTGTAAAATTCCCCGATTCGTGGGAAAGTTGTGCTAAATAATGCGCAATTCTCAGCGGATTATTGATGTTATATTTTAAAAATGCTTTTAAAAATACATTGCTATTGTCTAAAATGAAACTCATTATAATATCACTTTTTTAGGTTCAGATTTCGGCAATAACAGTACAATTGCCAGTACTGCTAGTGCGCTTATCATTAAGGTTGATTGTGTCGTTGTTGGCATTTTAATACGCTTTTACCGCATTTGCGTTTACGAAATAGTAAACATTGTCACGTTTGATTAAATATTGCCCGCCTAATTTAGAAGCTACAAAAGTTCCGATGTACTGACCATAATTAAGGGAGTTTTTAAAAAAGGGTTTTGTACCGTCATTGAAATAAACCCCGCTTGCGGTTCTCTTGGCATTGAAAAGACTAACCTTATCCATGTTTGCCATTAATTTCTGACCGACTTTAGGAACAACAAGCGCCGTCGGAATAGCATTGATTACTTTGTTTACAACGGGTTTAGTAGTAATGTAACTGGCTAAACTAATCTTTACAACTCCTTTTTTACTTTGCAAAGCCTTTAGGGTGTTTGCTCCAAAATCTCCGTCAACGTTAACCCCTAAAAGCCTTTGCAATTCTCTTACTTCAAGACCTTTGCTACCTTTTGACAACACTTTGTTTCTGTCTAAAGATGCCCCTGCTTGTGGGGTAGGATTATCTATAACATTTGGCGGTTCGGGAATATCATCTAAGAGCAGATCATTGTCTTTTTCTTTTTTCTTTTTTTGCCAGTATAGAAATCCAATTGTTCCTAACGCAACTATTCCGCCTCCTATCAATAACTTATCTTCATTTTTCAATTTCATACTTTCCTGTTTTAAATTGTAGATTTTTTTTGCTCAGATCCGCAGCTGCAGTTTTTCCAGGCACGCAAAAAAATCTACATTTGAGTTTATAAATAGAGCGGGAATTTTTTTCTAAGAAGGCTGTATTCCGAATCGTTAAGTTCTTCTTTTAGCCAAGTTTTCAAAGGTAATTTTGTGCCTCCGATGGTATTATAACCTAATAAACGATTGTAATTTTTTAGCCCGAATGCCTTATTAATAAGTCCAAATTGTGCCTGTGTTACTCCTGTTAGAGTTTCAAAAATCAAGGTTTCATCTGTACCATTGTAGCGATTCATGGCATCGTACAATAAGGCTACTTTTTGACTGGCAGAAAAAGCAGGAACCGTATTAATGTCACCTTCATCGATATACTTTTTATTGCCACCTAAAACAGATTTTCCGTTTGAATTGGTTCTGGTCAAAAAGTAAACTCCCAAACCTAAAATAACCACTGAGGCGGTTACTATAACTATCTTTTTCTTTGTTGTCATCATTAGAAAAATCCTTTTATTAAAAATCTTAATTTGGCTATATCATCCTCTTTGAACTGATCCTGTAGCCATTCCACCAAATTCATTTTACTGAGTGTTGCACTTCGACGCTCTCCAAACTCATTGTACACCCGAATAAATCCGTTGTGATTAAGTCCTGTTAGGTTGTTTTCAACAGCGCTGTAATTTGCTCCAAATCCCAGTAAAGCAGTGTAGATGGCTTCGGCTCTCGCTCTTGCTTGGGTAACATTAATATTACTTGGTTTGTAGCGGGTATCTTCTTTTATCTTGGTAAATCCTTTTAAGAATTTAAAATAGATCACTGCAACGATTCCACCCACAAGCAAAACCTTTAAAAATGTAAATCCTGTACTGATTGCTTTTTCGGTTTTTTCTTGTGATTTTCCGATCATCTTTTGCCCCTGTGGACTTGTTAAAACACTGGCAATAACTGCGGGATTTCTTAGACCTTTTTGCTTCATTGTGTAAGGTTTTTAATTAGACAAAAAACCTTTAATCATGGGAAAATTGGTTTTTAACTGCTCAATGGCTTTTGGACTTTTTGAGAGTTCCGCCAGTTTTAAAAGCACATCATTATCAAGCTGTGCTAAATCTGTCAAAGCTTTTGTTTTGGCTTCTCTTGCAAAAAGATTTGCCGTTTTTACTTCAATTTGAATTGGGGTGTTTACGCTTCCCATAAATGGTATTTTTTTAATAGTTGTGCTAATTCTTCCGAAAACTCATTATTGTTGTTAAGCCCTTTGTTAATGCTGTTCAGAACTCCTACAACAGTATCGTCAAGGTGTTGCAAAGTCATTGCAAAATGTTGTTTTACTTCGCTTTCAAAGGTTTCAACTGGTGCGGAAAGCCCGACAGCAGGAACGCCTTTCACAAAACTGATCAGGGTTGGTAATTGTTGAATTGCCCCCATTAACATTTCCTGAGTGCCTTTACTTTTATTGACATCATATTTAGAAGCCAATTGTTCTTCCCTGATATCTTCATACTTTTTTTTGATTTCCTTATTCTCGGATTTCAAAAACTCGTTTTCTGTGTGTAGTCGGGATGCATCATTTTTGGCAACCATTAAATTCATAACATCAAGAGTGCCAAGACCAAATGAATTAGAGAAAATATCGGGTGTCTGAACTGGTTTTGCCTGCTGAACTTCCACAACCTGCGGTTTGTTCTGAGTTGAAAAATTCACATCGAAAGGCTCACCGTCAATTTTATAAGTGCTTCCGTTTTTACGCTTCAAAGTCAGGTTTAAATTTCGATGTCCTTTTGCAAAAATATCTTCAAAGAAATCTTCGGCACTTTCAAAATCATTCTTAATTTCCTGATGTGATTTATTTCTAAAAATCCATCTGTCTGCTTTTAAATCAAAAACCGAAACAGCCGAATATTTATCGGTATTTAATTTCTCTATCAGGTTGTCTAATTCTTGCATCTCAATGTCTTTTTATAAATAATATCTAACTCTCTTTTATTCCAACTTGAATTTTGAAAATCTCCTGATTCCGTATCGCCAAACCGAATGCTTAAATCGATTTTGGATTGCGACCCATCGGGAGTAACCAGAACAAAAGTTTCTTTGCTTGCGATTTCGAATTCATTGACAAAGACACTAACAACACCGTTATTTCTAACTTGCAGAGTAGTCACATTATCGACCGATATTTCTTTATCTTCTTTTAGTTTTAAAAAAACAACTCCTGTAATTTTAGTAATAATGCCTTGTGTCATTTGATCGTGATTTATTTACATTCAGGTTTAATTTTGTACATCAAAATCAAAGCGAAATAGGTTTCTTTTATAACAGGTACTTTGGTTTTTACTTTGAATTGAAAAGTTTTGTGTTCCGTTTCAAATAACAACGGTTTGTAACTATCGGCAAAACCTGAACCCTCTCTACGTTTCCAATGATCGATTGGTGTCGGTTTTGAAAAGGCTACACCACTATCATCAAAAATTCCAAATTCAGCGTAGTTATCTACATTTATATGATTGGTGTGTAATTCTGCGCCAAGGATAAAACCTGAATCCAGTGCGGTTGTGAAATCGACTTCTGTTTGTCCGACTGCTAACACCAAATTGATTACTTTTTCTCTTACTGCCATTTTATTGATTATTTAAAAAAAGCCGTAACCTTTACGTTTTACGGCTTTTTTAGATTTAGAAAAAATTTTGTTTGATTATAGTTTGGCTTGCGTTGCTCTGAATTCAAAACGAACGTTATGAGCTGTTACATTGTCAACTGGAACACCTTTAGGGTATTCAATTTCCATTTCAAACTCTAAGTTTGAACGCAAAAGCGGAGAAGTTGAAATTGCTCTGAACAAATTGTGAATATCACCTTCTCCTGAAAGATCAGTAATTGGCATATCAATAAGCACATTTCCTTCTTGTTTTAATCTGAATTCTGCATTTAAAAATGCCGGATCAAGATTTGTTCCATTGGCAGGAACCCATGTTGACGTTTTAATGTCTGCTTTTGAAGCTGAATCAACCAAAACTCTAACGCCATCAATAACATAATCACGTCCAGAGTTTAATTTGTTACCGTCTAAATTGGTAATTCCTACCTCACGTTTTGTATTCACGTCGATAATATCGACAGTTCCACCTTGTCCTTTGATTGCAACGTTTAAATAAAGCGTTTTATCGGTCAGGGCTACATTTCCTATTCTTGGGATTCCTGCGGTTGCTTTGGCTTTAATTGTTGCAGTTGCAGAAGCTAATTGTTGATTTCTCATTTTAATTGTTTTTTGATTGATGATTGATTTTTAATACAAGTTCTGAGCCTTGCTGATTTTTATTGTTGGTACAGTTCGTTGTAGATTTCTGTTTCAGGAGCATTTAATCCATTTTCTTCTCCGTAAACTTGTTCCGCTCCATTTAATCCGTTTTCTAAATAAAGGTCTTCCTCGGCTCCATGTAAACCATCGTCTACCAATTCGAAAACATTTCCTGCTTCGTCCATAAACTGACCGTTTAAACCTTGCTCGTCATACTGATAAAGTTGCCCGTCTGCCCCAACAAATTGACCGTTTAAGCCTTGCTCGTCAAATTGATAAAGTTGACCGTCTGCCCCAACAAACTGACCGTTTAAACCACTTTCATCAGGACAACCCAAACCAACAGCACCTTTTGCGAATTGTGAAAATTTGCTTGTACCTGAAAGGGATGTGCCTAAACTTTTGGCTGAAACTTTTTTAACTGCCAATAAGATTTGCACAACAGCGCTTCCCATCAATGCACCTTTAAGCAAGTTTGCTTTGGTTGTTGTTCCGCTTACTTTTGTTGCCCCAAACACGGAAACACCCGCTAAGGCAATATTCATAATCGGGCTGTCAGATGCAGGTAATAACGTACTTGCTCCATTTGATACCATACCGCCTAGTACCCCTCCTCCAATAATTACTACTTCTTTATTCATTTTTGATTAATTTAATTACTAACTATTTTTTGTTGCTAAATAAATCCCTCCCAATACAGCAACCGCACCAACAGCATATAAAGCAGTATTATCTTTTTTAGGGCTTTGCAAAAGTTCCGAAGCCATTGCAGGGGTAACTGGTGTTAAATCACCTACAGGCTGATCGTTTTGATCTGTATTAGATGTTGGGTTTACTACAACTGGCGCAGGTTTCAAGCTACTTACGGCTTGCACTTGTGGTCGTGCATTGCTTTTAATCGTATTTACAATTGCTTTTCCTACTGTGCTTTTTGAAAGTGTTGTCGCATTGTTGGCAATTCGACCTACAAAACTTGCCGAACCATTTGAATTTTTCAGGACTTTAGACAAAAGACCTGATCCCGCATTACCCACAACAGGTATAAGACTTGTAGCAATTGGTAAAACACCTTTAGTAACCTTAACCACATTTTTTAAGCTCACATCTTTGATTCTTATTTTTTTCCAAAAAGGCTTTCCAAGCCCACTATTTACAAGTACATACTCCATTTGCCTGTCTTTTAATTGTTGTTGATTTTGCTCGGTTTGATCTTACCAAACGTTTGTTTTTATTTTTAAGCAACAAATGCGGTGCAAATGCTGTCTTTGCAATTGTACCTTGCGCTTTTTTAGAAAGAAGCAAATGCGGTGCAAGTGTTGCTTTAGTAACGTTTTTTAAATTGACATCTCTAATTCTGATCTTTTTCCAAAAGGGTTTTCCTAGTCCCCCATCATTTACATTAATATGTATCATATTTCATTATTTAATTAGATTTCCCAAATAGAAATAAACCCGTTAAAAATGCTCCTATCCCTAGAAGTACTGGTTTATTAGATTCCTTTGCAACGGTTGTAGTTTTTGTTGCAATAGTTTTGCGCTTACCCTTTGCAATAGGAGCATTAAGCCCGTAATGCGGTAAATTAACATCGGTGTCATGTGCCATAGTATATATTGGTTCTCGGTTATTACTTGTTGTACCGTCTATAATAAAATAGCCGTCTTTTATATCGCCTGTTTCTTGGTTAAGAGGCACAATTACGTAAACGTGAGTATATAGATCTGGGCGAAAACTCGGTTGTTTAATCTGCCTGATATAGTGGCGAATACCCATATTAGCAAGTAAGCAACTGGCAAAAATGGAATAGGTTTTACAATCAACACCCGATACTCTTTGCTTGAAAGCGCAAGCAGGACTTCTAAGATTTTGTTCTATTCCATCGGCTTTGTACTGAATGAGATTGTACAAAAACCAATAAATCTTATCACACGTTTCTTTCAATGAACTTTGTTGCAAAACCTTTGCAACTTCCTTTGTCTGATAGTTGTATTTCACAACCATTTGCTTAATCATTCTGACAGTATCAAAAGTATTACCGTTGCCCAGTTTAGTCTTATCACAGCTAACACGTGGAAACAACGGTTCGTACTCTTGACCGCCTAAGATGTTCCTTTGTAACAAGTTATCAATATCCATTTATTTCATTTTCGTTCTTGTATTAGGTTGTTAGGCTTTTCGATTACAAATATGAAACAGAAGAAAGTAACCGTTTAAAGCTTGCGAAGATTCGCAGAAGATGTATTACGATCTTTTACAATTGCAAAGGTTTCGCAAAGCTTTTGCAACGGCTTTGCAAAAAAAAACGCTTCTTTGTTGAAGTGGGTAGGCTATAACTAACTTTGTCTACTTTTTAAAAAAAATTTGTAAGAAATACCCAAATAATTGTTTTTGAATACTTAAAATGTATACTTTTGGTTTTCGAAAGAAAAAACTGAAATATAACCATGAGAAACCACAAACCAGAGAAATTAAAACTTACAAAAAGAATATTTCTTTTTACCTTGGCATTGGTACTAACCAATTGTCAGGACAATGAAAACCTAACAAAGCAGGAACAAAGCACAATTAAGACCGTAAGCATCAATGATGCTAAAGCATTCTTAGCAAGGTCAGCTAATAATCCTACGGCTAAATTATCAGGCAGTGAAATAGGTGAGCTTGAATTTGATAAAGCAACACTGGAAAAATTAAACGGTAGTGATCAGTTATTGACCGTAATTCCTTTTGCGACAAACAGCGAAGTTCGAAATGATCGTGTTTTGGTAGTGAAGATAGACGATGAGATTAGAAGCGTCATTTTTAGTATGCAACCTGACGAGAATTCTACCCAAGGTAGTTTTTCTGGAAAACTGCTTATTTATTCACTCGAAGGTGATTTTATTAACGGATACAAAGCAAAAGATGGAATTATTGAAATTCAATATGTAAAGAGTAACTCTACAACATCTTCAACTTCTAAAACAATAGATGGTGGAGAATTGAAAGAAGTAGTTATTGGTCCTAAGCCTAAACTGACTAATGCTGTTAGTTTTGATATGATTTGGGGAAGTGGCGGTTCAAGTATAGGTTATGCTCCTGTGGGTGGCGCATCAGGAGTGACTTGGGATTCTACAGGTGGCGGAGGTAGCGGTAGTCCCAGTACTCCTCCTGCTGTAAATGACCCTTGTAAAAGTATTAGTGACCAAGCTGTAAATCCTGCATTCAAAGCAAAAATGGATGCTTTAAAAGCAAAAACAAGTTTGAAAAAAGAAAGTGGATATGCACAAAAGAAAGATGGATCATTTAAAGAATTACAAAACGGCAGTGGAGGAACTAATATAAACTCATTAGAATTTATTATTGAACCTGACATGGTTGGATTTATGCATGTGCATATAGATCCCTATGAAAGTGATGAATTGGATGAAGATGGCAATCCTAAAGAAAGTGCACCTATAAAAATGTTTTCTCCTGCAGATGTAAAACAATTTCTATTGTTATTAATTAATGCAAAAACCAACGGAATTCCTGTCGAGAATGTTTTTGGTACTATGGTTTCAAGTTCGGGAGATTATAGTCTACGTTTTACAGGTAATATTGCAGATGTAAAAACAGATCAGAATTGGGGTTCATTTGATCAGATCTATAAAGCTGCTATCAAAAAAGATGGAAAAGAATTAGGCTTTCTAAAATTCTTAAAAGATAATATAGGCATCAATGGAATATCTTTGTATAAAATTAAAAAAGATGGGAAGAGTGAAAACAAAACATTAAATGCAAATAACAAATTAAATTCGACACCTTGTCAATAAACTCAATAGTAAATAACATGAAAAAAATAATAATACTAAGTCTTATCATTATAGCAAACTTATCTTGCAAAGCACAACAAATTATTCCTGTTGAAAAAGCTATAGATTACCGATTAGCAGAAAATGGAATTCCTGATAATACTTACTTTAAAGATATTAATAATTTATTGGATAAATTTGTTGGCACTTGGATAGGTACTTATAACAATAAAACTTATAAATTTAAAATTGATAAATTTGTAAACAACTATTCGGGGGGTACTAAAGAAGATGTTTTATTAATGCGTTACATTATCACAAATGCTAATGGAACACAGATTGAAAATACAACAACACTATCCGATGATAATTATTTGGTAATTATAGGAGATTATATTCAGAGATCAACCTATCATTTAAATTATTCTGGGAGAGAAAGTACATGTGGACAGCTAGGAACGATATATATAGAGGTTTTAAAAAGCAGTAATAATACTAAAATGAAACTGTTCTTATTACCTGATAAAATAATGATTTCGCCTAGTTCTTGCCCTCAAGGTGTCTCCCAACAAATTATGCCTATAGATCAAATTGTTTTAACCAAGCAATAAATTGTTAATTGCAAAAATAGTTAACGATAATTTTTGCTATAATTAAAGAGTAAGCACCATTGTATGACTAGTAGTGGTGCTACTTTGTTTTTTTAATGCATCCTTTTTAGATGAATATTATACAGGATTATGAAATACTTTATTGACGCACTTTTAATTTTAGGAATAGGATTATTGATTTATGGTTACATCTATCCAACTAAATATTGTTTGGATATCAATATTAAAGATACTTATTATGCATTTACTTATAAACCTGTTGCTACATTTGTATTATTATTTTCTTTAGTCCTCTACATTGCTAGTCGCTTATACGAATTAGTTAGATGATATTAGTTTTCAAGGAATATATTTAGGACATTTCAAAATGTGTAATGCTTTTTTTAATAATGAAAATTTTAACAATGAAAACATTAACTAGAAATTATTTGATTTTTGTGACAATCTGCATTATGTTGTTTGTCTTTTTTTACTTTAATCAATATTTTTTTACGATCAATTTTTACGACACTTATTATGTAATAAGTTATTTCTTTTTTGCTTTGCCTATATTTATTATCGGTACGATCGTTTATTTAGTGAAAATTTTAATAGAAAAATTAAAAACTAGGGTAGAGCAATCTAAAGATAGATATTTAAGATATTTATTGTTTTTTTTACAGCCTAATTTATATTTCAAGTTAAAAAAAAGAACTAGAAATTATTTAGTTTTTGTGACAATCTGTCTTTTATCGTTTAGCTATCTTTACTTTACTGAATCTTTTTATTTAGTTATTGATAATGGCAATTATCATTTTGTGAGATATTATTATTTTGTTTTACCAATTCTGATTGTTGGTACTATTTTTTATTTAGCAAAAAATAGACAGAGCAGAAACACATTATAAAGTTTACTTTCAGTAAGAAAGTATATTACATTCATGACTAAAACAAAAAAGCAACATCACTATATTTTGTGATGTTGCTTTTTTGTTTTAGTTATTTTGACTGAAAATCGATTTTAAGCCTACTTCTTATCAGGAAAGTATATTTGTCCTTACCACCGTCTAATATCTTGTTAAATAGCTTTATTTTGATTTCTTCGTCATCTAAGTAGTTCGAAAGTTTGTTTGCAGAAGTTAATTTGGTGTTTTTGACATGGTTTTCTTTTGGAAATTCTAAAACACGGATAATAAAATTTCGATTTATTAATGCGTTTGTCGGATTGTTTGATTTCTTTGCCATTAGTTTTAAAGTTGATTTTGAAGTTTTCTAATTTTAAATTCATCTTCTCTGTGATCTTGAAGCATAATTTTTAATTCATCTGATAATATATAACCGTCAGGTTTTCCATTTCTATCCAAGAAGATAATTAGCTCTTTTGTAGAAATGTTTTTTGCAAAAAGCCTAGCGCCTTCAGTTGCATTTTTTCGGGTCTCTTTTAAAATTTCGTGTATTTCTTTTCGAATATAATCGGCTGTATATTGGCTGATAAATAAGTCTTGTAACTGAGCTTTGTTTCTTATATAATTTAAAGTTTTGAGATTCATAAATATTTAGGTTTTGAAAAGTTGCTAGATTTGATTTACTGCTCGTTTTTTGATTGATGATTTTATTTTTTTTCCTTTTTCAGAAACTCACTTAATTCATGTATTTTTTTTGAAGCTGATTTAAAAAAATCAATTTTTAAATTGAGTTGAAAAATTTCGTCCTTTTTTGTACTAATGATTCCATTCAATTTTTCGATTTCTTTTTTCTGCTCGAAATATTTATCAAGTGCAAAAAATAATATTTCAGGAGTAGTTTTAAAATCCTGCTCTTTTCCAACCTTTTCAAGTTGCTTTTGTTGTAATGGTGTAAAACTTCGGATATAAGTACTTTTCTTTATCATGTTGTTGAATTGTAGATTTTTTTTAAATAGATCCGCAGCTGCAGCTTTTCCAGGTTCACAAAAAAATCTACTTTTTTAAGGGTTAGTTTATATTTTAATAGCCAATTATTAGACCGCCTCCGATATATGTAATTGGAATCCCGTCTTGTTTTTCTTGCGATGTTCTTGTAATGGATACGCTAAAATCATGATCGTTTGTGTTGTCGTCTCCATAATCCCAAGTGGTTAAACTTGTGTATTTTTTACCATTTCCTGCAATTGTTATTTTTTCAGGCGGTATGTTTTCTAAATCGGTTATGCAAATAGATAACCTGCGTAATCGTGATGTTTTCATAGTTGCAACTTTTATTGTGTTAGTTCTTGTTTTTCTTCTACTACTTCGATTTCATCAAAAAGCCCTAACGGCACGTATATTTGATTATGTGTGTATAACTCCTTGAATTTCCCCAAATCTGTTTCCTCTGTAAAATAAAAAGGCTGTGTACAAATAGCACCTGTTACCGATTGTTCGAAATAAATTGCCCCTATTTTTTTTCGCCCCCATTGGTCTGCAAAATCATCTTTATTGGCTATTCGAATTTTCATAAATATGTATCGTTTCATAGCTTTATGAGTTTTGTTCTAATCACAGAGCGTAAAAACTTTTTTGTTAGTTTTTTACCTTTACGCTTTCCGTGCAATTCTTCATAATCATGTCTTATCGAACGAATTAAATCAGAAGCAATTAATTTGTTTGCTTCTAAAATATTTAACGTCGTGTTTTCTTGTAACATTAAAGAACTTGACAAAAAAGCGTCATTATCAAATTCAAAAGAAAATTCAGATACTTCCATATTGATAGGTTTTAAGATTTTAAAATAACAAGTATAAAATTGTCGGTATTCCTTAAAATTTCCACCATTGGAAATTTTCCCTTTTGCCAATTATTTATAATTCCTATGACATTAAAAACGGAGTGAGTTAAGTCTGTTCCAGTGATAAGTACTGTAAATACAATTCCTGCGTTCATTACTTCTACGTTTCCAAATTTGGATAGGTCTTGGTATAATTTGTTGCAGTCTATTTTTTCCATAATGTTGGTTTTAAAATGGCAAATCGTCAGGACGTTCGCCTAATTGCAATTCTTTTTGCTCTGGTATTGTAACTTCAATTTCATTAGTTCGCACGTAGAAAAATTCCAGAATGTTACGGTTTCCTTTTTCATTGGTGTGCGGTTTTTTGATTGTTTTTTTATCAGCACTTAAATACTCAACAGGGTTGAAAGTCCAACCTTTCATTTTGCAATATTCTCCCAAACTCTTTTTAAAGTTCGTGGCTGTCTTTTTGTATTTTTCTCCGGCATGTGAGGTGTACGCTTTTTGAACTTCATCACGCAATAAAAATCGGTTTAACGTCCCGTGTACAATTTCTTTTGTTGCGCTGTCTTCATCAATCATGGAAAGGGTGAAATAACTATCACACCAATTCATAAAATTTTCACCCATAGAAGCCTGTATATTGGTCAAATGAATATTAGTTTGCGGGGCTTGCAATTCGTTGTCTCTATTTGATAAATACAACTGGCAACACTCCATTAAGAAATAATAAAACTTATTCCATTGCTTTTCATCCCAATAGCTTGAAAACAAATCCTTATTATTAAAATCATGAGAGATTTTGCGCTCTTCGTTGTATTTATCTGTTTTTACGTGATAGTAATCAGAAAAGGAAATAAAGAACAAACGCCCTAATGTGGATTGATTTATTTTACCGATACCAAAATTTGAAGTTGCAGCCATTTTTCCCGCATCGTGAAACTCAACATTATAAGGCTTCTTTGTTTTTGGATTTACAGAAATCGGACCCGTTACCCAGTTATAGAAAAATTCAACTCCTAAATATTGGTCAATATCTTCGATTCTCAAATAATCGTTTTCTTTTGTAAAACCGTCCAGTAAATGCGAATTTGTGGTAATGTTTTTAGATTTACCATTGATGTAATAATGATTGTTCAATAGTTTATCTATGCCATTTAATAGAACTGATTTACCGGAACGCCCGTTGCTATCCTCTTCACTTTCTTTGGGCGCATCATCCATTATATAGATGAATTTTGCGAATGATTCAATTTTGTAACGATGCAATAAATAGCCAATTCCAAAACATTTATTTAAGAAATGTTTTTCCTGTATTAATCGCTCACTCTCTGTCAAACATTCAGCAGAAAGATTAAAGCGGTTTTCATTGTGATATTTTTGTTTGGCTTCTTTTAGCTCCTTATTATTTGAAAAATCCCCGAAAGGTTCTTCTAACTCTTTTCTCCAAGACATGCGAGAGCCATTTATTAGATAATTCATAAAGTCGCAATCCTTTTGCAAAATTTCTACCCGATCGTTGCAATTGTCGTCTTTGTAGTGTCTAAAGCTTTGTTTTTCTGCAAAAATGTTTTTATTTACTATTCTGTAATCCCAAACATAATTTTTCAAATCTTTGTACGGTTTCAATTCGATACCGTCTTTTGAAATGGTAGCAAACTGATTTTTATAAAAGAATGTTTGTGTTTCTTCTGTGAAATTTTTGAAATCCAAAACTATTTTATCCATTGATAAAAGCTTAGGTTCATTGAATTGTTCGGTATTTTTAACAAGGTCAATAACGTCAATGGGTTGCCCTTTTTCAATCAGGTACATTTCTGAAAATTTACGTATATCATTAGGAAAATATTGCTCTACAATATGCTCGTTGATTCTGATAAAAATAAATTCCTGAACTCCTGTTTTTTCAGTGTACTTTTTTTCAGGGTAATACAAGTGAAATCCTTTTATCTTAAGGAAATAATGCAGATAAGACGTTTTTATAGACCAGCGTTTTGATTTTTCATTTTTTTCGAAAAATTTCATTTTTAGTGCACCTGTTAGAAGGTTTCCAAACTGGAATTTTACAGCACTTAAATCAGCTTTTTTGTAGAATTTCATCCAGTCCCTGAAATCTTTTCCGTTTGTACCGAGTTTTTCTTTTGGCAACCAAATACTTTTCATATTCCAAAATTTCTCAGCAACTTCATAGCCGTACTTAATTCCCTGTTCGTCAATGTCAGGAAGATTATATATGTTTTTACAAATTTCCTTCAACTGGCTGTATTCTGCATAGTTGATTTGTTCACTTTCTGAATTATACCAAATCAAATCATATTCTAAACTTGCGACGTTTAAGCCATCAGTACCGCCCGAGGCAACAATACAATTTGGTATTTTGTAAGCGTCACGTTCGTCAATTAATCTATTGGTAGTTTTATCGTCTTTTGATTTTTTTATTTGCTTGTTGAAATCATCAATTTTAGAATTGTATTTATTGATAATTTTTTGCAATCCGTACACGTGTCGAACTGGCTTTTTGCCTAAATAACCATGTTTGAAACTTTTATCTTTTGAAAATGGGGCATAGGTTTTACACCATGTTTTTTCAGGCATATAACAAAATATCGGAAAACTTTCAGTTGCCGAAACTTTGATATGATTTTTTTGGTTTGTCTTTTTATTGATGAAGATTTTTTCATAATATTCTACGCTGAAAAAATCGTATTCCTTGGCTAATTCAGGTGTTATATAAGTACCAATTATATCAAGCTGTGTATGTTCTTTTGTCACAACGTTAAACCAGTCTAACGGGCGTTTGTCTTTGTCGTCAATGGTTGTTATTTCAACTGTAGCAGTAAAAAAAGTGTTGTTCCCATCAAGATTAAACCATTCGTACAACATTTTTAAACAAGGGTAAAAATCTAAACCGCTTTGCTCCATTGCAATTCCTATAGGCGTGAAAAAATCACCTCCAAAATCCTTAACACGCCAATAATTAACCCCGATGCTACCTTTAAGACCTTTATCATTTTTTACTAAATAGCAGGATGCAGATTTATCTGTATCTCTGTATCTAAAAGCGTTTTTGTCATTTTCTAACGCTTTACTGAAACCGTCGCAATTGTCAAGATATTTTTTTATAATATCAAGACCGTTATCCGTTTTTTCGTAAAGTGTTTCTACGTTAAATTTATAGTTAGCCATTATACGGTTTGTAGGTTTGGTGTAGTTTGTTAGTCGTAATTATTTACCGAAATCATTGTAAAATGATAGGTTCAATTACTTCTTTTTCCTTAATGACTGATGTGTAACAGATTTCTAATATTTTATCGTAGAGGCTGTCTAATTCTGTTTTTTGGTCTGAGGTAAAAATTGGGGAAAGTGGCAAAAGATCTTTTTGTAATTCAACTCTTTCGACGTAGGTTTTCAATTGTAGTGGGGTGAATATTGCCATTATTTTAGAAGTTTATTTAGAGTTTCTTTTTGCTTTTTAACCTTTGTAACAAGCTTTGCAATTTCTAATTCGACAGTGTCGTTTGGTTGCTTTCCTGAGACAATTTTTTGAATAGAACTTGTAGAGTAAATATGCCCGTCCGAGTTATATATATTCTTATTTGATAAATGAGAAATTATTTTTGGAGAATATTGTTTTCCAAGTATTTCTATTATGGTCTTTTTTTGATCGCAGGTTATCATTTATGATGGTATTTCAAATTGAATTGAATAGTTGTGATTTTCGTATAATTCCCGTAAATATTTGTTCGTAAGATCATCTGTGGACGGAACGTAAATAATTTTTGTTTTGGATTCATAGCGATAAATCCCTTTTATTTTAGACTGGAGTCTGTATATTTTGGATTTATTTTTATCTGAAATCATAATTAAACTGTCATGTAAATAGTTCTATTCAGTGGTTAACCCTTCATTTCAGCATCCGAAGCATTTTCAATTCTTTTAATGTAAGCTTGAATAGCACTAACCGTATTTTGATTTCGAGGATGATCATATTTATTTTTCAAATTTTTGTCTAATTCATGATTATATCCTTCGCGAATCGCCCAGCGATAACGAAGTATTAGTTCAGCCGTTAATAAATGTCTGTTTTGGGTCACTTTGTCCACCTTTTCTAAGGCTACAGACATGTACCAGTCGTAATCCTCTTTTTCGTAGATCATATTATTTGGTTGCTTTAACGTGATTGTTTCTTTCAGGGTAAATTGTGTTTCACGCTCACGTATGTAGACAGCGTTTTCTTTTACTAAATACATATCAATTGCTTTTGGTTAATT
This sequence comes from Flavobacterium pectinovorum, assembly GCF_006438875.1. Classification (GTDB taxonomy): domain Bacteria; phylum Bacteroidota; class Bacteroidia; order Flavobacteriales; family Flavobacteriaceae; genus Flavobacterium; species Flavobacterium pectinovorum_A. The sequence continues at coordinate 25,615 of NZ_RCZH01000002.1, read as the reverse complement.
ATGATTATTGTGATCCTTTAATTATTTGTAGACTTTTTTTGCATGCGCTTCTTTCTGCAGAAACTACCGGTTACTAAAAAAATCTACTTTTTGAAAAAAGAAACCCTTATATTCGTTTTGATTGGCGTTAAGCGAATCAATCTTAACGCCATGAATGAACATGGAAATACAAATACCACTTTGTGTGAATGTTAAGAATGTTACAGTTTTACCGATAGTAAAACGGTCAGTAGAATATAGATTGGGTGAAGCTTTTGCCAAACTCTTTATTTATCTAATTACCAAGTAACAAAACTAGGCGGGGCTATGCTCCGCCTTTGTTTTATAAGGGTTCCAGTATTTCAATGAACTATACCAATTTTGCTAAAACATGGCATTCGTTTTGCATTACGTTTTAATTAGAGTACTGTACTCTATTAATTTGTATATTGCAGGTTGCTTTCGATCCGTTTTTAAGTGGTTTTTAATCCGCTTTCGAGAACAAATATCGAAACTTATTTCGAATAATAATACTAAAATCGAAACTTATTTCGATTTAATTTAATTTTTAAAATTTTATGAATCCTATTTCGTTGAGAATCAATGAATTGATTGAAAAGCTTTTTGATGGCAATAATTCAAAATTCGCCCAGAAGTTGGGAGTAAATGAGGCAAATGTTAGAAATTATAGGAAAGGAACGCTTCCTAAAATTGATTTCATCATTAAAATTTACGAAAATATCGAATTTAATTTCGACTGGCTTTTAACTGGAAAAGGCGAAATATTGCTCAATAAAGAAGACACTATCGCCACACCATCGCAAAAAGAATTAAACGAGTTGAAAGATTTTAAAATTAGGACACTGGAAAAAGAGTTGGAGCGATGCGAAGAGGAAAAGAAGACTTTGGAAAATAGTAAATCTAACGTATAATATGAATTGACAGTTTGCAAAAAAACATAACCGTTTTCCCGATAAGGCCAAAATTTAGTTTTTGGCTTATTTTTTTGCCTTTTTTAAATGTTTACATTTTTTTTGTAAACAAAAAAATATGTAAACAAATTTATAAACAGCCTTAAAGCCTTTATTTTGTTGCTTATTTTACAATTGTTTATAATGTTTATATTTTTTTTATAAAAGAAAGAATATAGGATATAAAGGAAAAAAGTAAAAGGACGAAAAATCGGTAGTTATAAGGAAAAAAAGGGGGCGGGGGTAAAAAAATCACCGTACGAGTGCGGACAGACAATTTGCTGAACGATCTTTTTTCCAAGCTATTAAAATAAAGCTTTTGAATAATAATTACCGTCCGAGGGTGTAAAATAGGAATGTTGAATAATTACAGTACAAGGGTGTTGAATAAGGGGTCAGATAAAATAAAGAGGGCTTCTTGTTCCTTTGTTTGCTGATCGCAAACCAACTCACAAAAAGCCCTCTTTATTTTATCTGACGAGTTTTTATACAACCGCTTCGCTATTGTTAATCGTATGTTAAGCACTGTAATATATAATGTTTTTCAGGTTTTATCCTGTGTTAAATTTGTGTCAAACAACGTCAAAAATTAGCGTTTTTTAGATTTGTAACTATTTGAAATACTGACAATTAACTTTTGATTTTTGGGAAAATAAAATCCCTTCCTCTCTGCAAATTTTTAACAAATAATACCAAACCCCGAAATCTGTATTTCGGGGTTTTTTATTAACTTTCTCTAAGACCCAATTTGCACAAAGTAATTCATGAACGGTTAACTAAAATATACTTTTTTTTATAAAATATAAAAATACTCTAAGATAAAGGATGAATATATTTTCTTAACTGACATAAAATGTGGTAATTACAAGATATTGTAACTGAAAAATGATTAAAAGTATAAACTTCATCTTTAATTATACCGAATTCGGTATAATTAAAGATGAAGTTGGTAAAACTGTATTGAGGGTTGGAATCCTTCTTTTTAATAAAATTCAGTAAGAAATACCTAAACAATTGTTTTTAAATAGCTAAAATGTATACTTTTGGTTTTCGAAAGAAAAAACTGAAGTATAACTATGGCAACCAACAAACCAGAGAAATTAAACCTTACAAAAAGAATATTTCTTTTTGTTTTAACATTGGCATTAACCAATTGTCAAGATAGTGAAAGTCCAATAAAAGAAGAACAAAGCAGGATTAAGACCGTAAGTATAGATGATGCTACAGCATTCTTAACAAGGTCAAGTAATAGTCCTTCTGCTAAATTAGCGAGTAGTGAAATAGGCGACCTTGAATTTGATAAAGCAACACAGGAAAAATTAAACGGTAGCGATCAGCTATTGACTGCAATTCCTCTTGCAACAAATAACGAAGTTCGAAACGATCGTGTTTTGGTAATGAAGATAGACGATGAAATTAGAAGTGTTATTTTTAGTATGCAACCTGACGAGAATTCTACTCAAGATCGATTTTCTGGAAAAGTGTTTATTTACTCCCTCCAGGGTGATTTTATTACTGGGTACGGAGCAAAAGATGGTATTTATATAGGTCAATATCTAAAGGAAAAGAGTAATTCAAAAACAAGTAAAAATCCTCAGGACGGAGAAGGAGGAGTACTTATTATATATTATTACAAAAAACCCGTAAATGCCGTAAACGCTACTGATTTTGACGCGATATGGGGAAGTGCGGGGTCAAGTATGGGTTGGGCTCCTGTGGGCGGTGCGTCAGGAGTGACTTGGGATGCTACAGGTGGTGGCGGTGGTGGCAGTGGTATTACAGCCCCAACAAATGAGCAAATTGCAGCAGCACTAGAAAAGAAAATCGATGGTACTAATCTTGATCCATGTACGCAAGGAGTTTTAGATAAACTTAAAAATTTAAAACAAGGAGATATTGCTGCAATGATTAATCGTTTTAATGCGGGGGGATCTATTTTCACTATTCATATGTCAACAGGCGCGGTAACTATTACAACTGATTTAGCACAAACCAAACCTATGTCAGGCTCTAGCACTGATATAAATATGGTTTTTAGTAATGATTATATTTCTGGAAAAGGTAATTTGGCTCCGCCTACAGATCTATCGGTTGCCACCACAATGACGCATGAAATTATCCATGCATATTTAATTAGTCAGCTTGAAGAGTATAAATCAGGAGGATGCGCTGGTATATGTGATTTCGCAACAATTTATGATGCATATGTTAAGCAACAAATCGATAAAGACAAAAATAAGAATTTAACAGTACAACAACATCATGAGGTAATTGCTAATGATTATGTCAATGCAATTGCGTCAACAATTGAGGAGTTTCATACTGGACAGCCAGTTACCTCAGGTTTTCCCAAACAGGTCTATCTCGATATGGCTTGGGGGGGACTTGATAAAACTTACATTTTCAATAAAAACTATCCTGATGATCCAAATAACAAAAACTATAAAGATCGCCAAAGAATTTTAGCGAGAATTAATACAGAAAGATTAGGATCTCAATATGGAGTAAATACACCAATAGGAACACCGTGTAAAAAGTAAAAACATGAAGAAATTAAAAAACACACTTATAATAATTCCTTTTTTTACTTTGTCTTGTGCTAGTGCACAATATGTAGAAAGTTATGACCCGATCAATGTATTTCTTGAGACACAAAAATTAGAAAAAGGAAAAGAGTATATTTTGCAACGTGAAAAAATAAATAATACAGAAGCTTTAAGACTGTTTAATGGTGGAGAGGGCGCTGAGCATATTATTGATTCAACAGATCCAATAGACTACACAGACGGTTTATTCGTCGAAAAACATTGGAAAAAAATGTATAAACAATATGCGCAGGATACAATATCTAAATATTGGAAGAAACAGGATTTTCCTGCTTATAATTTCATTTTGGAAGATAAGAATGGTTTACTAAAATTAGATTTTATGAATCGCTATCTAAATTCCAGAATAGAAACAATTGTAATGCTTTCCGAACCGATGTATTATATGGATAAGAAGTATATTATGTTTTATTTTAATAAAGTTTCTTTTTTTGGAGATACAAAACCGCAACTTGTTATTATGAAAAAAGAAAAAGGAATATGGAGCATTGTTCGGATAATGGGAGATTATATTTATTATTAAGTCTTAGAAGAACCTTCTATATTAAAACAAGCAACATCACTATATTTTGTGATGTTGCTTTTCTGTTTTTTTAGTTATTTTGACTGAAAACCGATTTTAAGCCTACTTCTTATTAGAAAGGTGTATTTGTCTTTTCCTTCATCTAATATCTTCTTAAAAAGCTTTATTTAAATCAAGTAACATGAAAATTATATTAAAAACATTTGCAATTCTATTCTTATTTATAAACAGCAGTTGTAAAGCCCAACAAATGGTGCAAACGCCAAGTGATATTTATAAATTAAAAGCTAATGAACACCAATTTCTGAATAAACCATTGAAAAATCTTCTTAAAGAAATAAAACCTGAGATTAAAATTGCTTATGGAACATTAGATTATCCATCTTATTTTTCTTTTAGGTTCATTAGTCGAGAAGAAATGAGTCGTAAGACATTAGACGGGAATGTTTTAGGACTCTATGTTTATGTAAAAGAAGATATTAAAGAATGGAGTCATGGTACAAGACCCAAAGAAAAAGAGTTTATATGGACGAAAGAGGATGCGGAGAAATACGGTAACTTTACTGTAATCAGAATTAGGGTTAGTGGTAAAGAATAATAAAGAATAGAAAGCAAAAAAAATGATAAAATAAAAGCATCATTACAAAATTTGTAATGATGCTTTTATGAAAAAAAGAGAACAATAAATGGATTGTCGTTAAAATAGTTGGAGATTATATTTATAACTAATTATCTAAACAACAAAAGCCTGCTAATTTTATTTAGCAGGCTTTTGTTGTTATAGGACTAAACTATAATAACTTATATCTTATAAAAGGTTTATTTCCCTTTCAACAATTTCTCCAAATATTCATTTTTATCCTTTTCAGCCTGAACTAAACGTTCGTAAAGTTCAACAACTTTATCTAAAGGATTGAATGTGCAATCATAATTAGTAGCGTTAACGACTCCGTTTCCACTACTACTGTCATAAAAACTATTAAAATAATTAATCATATTTTCTTCCGTAAAGTTTTTAATTGCTTCAACAGAAACTCCAAGAGCTTTTGCTACTTCTTTAAGTTTTTCTTCGTCTATGTTTTCGCTGTTTTCTATAGCCGAGATTGCTTGCTGATTTGTTCCCAAAGCCTGTGCAAGTGCTTCTTGTTTCATGTCTTTAAGTTCACGAATACGGCTTATTTTTCGCCCTATATGATATGGTTTGATTGTTGCGCTCATACATCAAAGGTATTTAAAATTTTTAGAGAAAAATACATTTTAGTAAAAAACAGACTTGTTTTTGTAAGATACGGTTTTCATTATTTTGATACCGGAATATAAATATCAAATTTTGCTCCGTGATCTAATTTGCCTGTTGCGGTAATAAATCCTTTATGGTTTTCTACAATCTTTTTTACAATTGTTAAACCAATTCCGGTTCCTTTATATTCTGTTTTACTGTGAAGCTGCTGAAACATTTCGAAAACACGATTTTCAAATTGCGAATCAAATCCTATCCCATTATCGCTAATTGTAATATGGCAATAATCGTTGTCTAAAGGAATGTTTTTAGAATTGGGTTTGGTATAATAACTTTCGATCTTAATATGTGGCGCTATTTCCGGTTTCGAAAACTTAAGAGAATTACTGATTAGATTGCTTATAAGCTGCTCGAACTGAAACGGAATTATATAAGCTTTACAGTTCCCGGATAATATTATAGTTGCTTTTTTTAGTGTTATTTCATCTTTTAAATCTTCCAGAACTTTATTTATGAGATCGTTAAGGCTAATTTTTTCAAATTTCTTTTCGGTTACACTTGTACGGGAATAATTCAATAAATCATTTATAAGCGCTTGCATATGCGAGGCCGCAACTTCAATTCGGTCGAAGTAATATTTTCCTTTCTCTGTTAAATTTTGATGTTCATCTGTTGAAATTCGGTCCGAAAAAACCTGTATTTTTCGCAATGGTTCCTGAAGATGATGACTTGAAATATACGTAAAAGCTTCAAGTTCGTTGTTTGCGAGAATTAATTCGGTAGCGCGTTTTTCTTTTTCATTGTTCTGAAAAGTAAGTTCCGTATTTGCAATAACAAGTTCCGCAGCACGATCTTCTTTCTCCTGATTTTGATAAGCGAGTTCTGTGTTGGCTATAAGAAGTTCAGCAGCACGTTTCTCTTTTTCTTTATTTTGAAACGTTAATTCTTTATTAGCAATAACAAGTTCGGCAGCACGATCTTCTTTTTCCTGATTCTGATAGGCGAGTTCTGTGTTGGCTATAAGAAGTTCAGCAGCACGTTTCTCTTTTTCTTTATTTTGAAACGTTAATTCTTTATTAGCAATAACAAGTTCGGCAGCACGATCTTCTTTTTCCTGATTCTGATAGGCGAGTTCTGTATTGGCAATAAGGAGTTCAGCGGCACGTTTCTCTTTTTCATTATTTTGAAACGTTAATTCTTTATTAGCAATAACAAGTTCGGCAGCACGATCTTCTTTTTCCTGATTCTGATARGCGAGTTCTGTATTGGCTATAAAAAGTTCAGCGGCACGTTTCTCCTTTTCTTTATTCTGGAAGGTCAATTCTTTATTAGCGATTACAAGTTCCGCAGCACGATCTTCTTTTTCCTGATTCTGATAGGCGAGTTCTGTGTTTGCAACTACTAATTCAGCAGCACGTTTCTCTTTTTCTTTATTCTGAAAGGTTAATTCTTTATTGGCAATAACAAGTTCGGCAGCACGATCTTCTTTTTCCTGATTCTGATAGGCGAGTTCTGTATTGGCTATAAGAAGTTCAGCAGCACGTTTTTCTTTTTCTTCGTTCTGAAAGGTTAATTCTTTATTGGCAATCACAAGTTCGGCAGCACGATCTTCTTTTTCCTGATTCTGATAGGCGAGTTCTGTGTTGGCAATTACAAGTTCGGCAGCACGTTTTTCCTTTTCTTCGTTTTGATAAGCCAGTTCCGCATTGGCAATAATTAATTCTGCGGCACGCTTTTTTCGCTCTTCTATTTGTTGTGCCAGCCTTTTGTTTACCAGCAGCAATTCATCATTATGATTTGTCTTATTCCGTTCTGGAAAAGTGGTATTTTCAGGTAGAATAATCTTTTTTTTGGTCATGATTTCCAGCGCATTTATCCAAATATAATCTAACTGAATTTAATTGCTTTGTTTTGAATATAATATCTGGAAATATAATCTATGAAATAACGTTAATGCTCAGAATCTGTATTTCTTAAATTTAAGTTTTTTCTTATTTTTTAAATTAGTTTTAGATTTTTATTAAAATTTATTTTAAGAAAAAAAGGGGAATTAATACCATTTTTACTGGGATTACATAATTTTATATGATTTAAGTCCCGAAAATAATTTCGAAACAATGTAGCATTTTTAGTTTACCATCGTCTTGATTTAAAATGCTCGAATTGTCTGATTTACAAAAAGGACCAAAAAGTAAAAAGACCCGGCATTCAATCATCAATCAAAAAACGTCAATCATAATCATGAGAAATTTATTTTCTAAATCAGTAATAATGCTCCTTTTAATGAGCTCAGTGAGTTTTACAGTTAGTTCGCAAAATCAACCAATTAACGATAGTATAGATCTTTTTTTGAAAGAGAAAATGCAAAAACTTCATATTCCGGCGCTTCAGCTTGCCGTTGTTCGACACGGAAAAATAATTAAAAGCAGCAATTACGGAATTGCTAATATCGAAAATTCGGTTAGTGCAACAAACGAAAGTATGTTCTCTATTAATTCTTGTACAAAAGCATTTGTTGGTGTTGCTATAATGCAGCTTCAGGAAGAGGGAAAACTGAATATTAATGATCCTATTTCAAAATATCTAGATGATTTGCCTTCTGCGTGGCAAGAACTAACCATGAAACAATTATTTTCTAATATTTCAGGACTTCCAAATATTATTGATGAATACGAAAACTTATTAGGAAATACGGAAGCCGCTTCTTGGGAAAAAGTTAAAACATTGCCTATGGAGTTTAATACAGGAGATCATTTTCGTTACAATCAAACCGGTTATGTTATTATTGGTCGAATTATCAATAAAGTGAGCGGAATGCATTTTACTAAATTCATAGAAGAGCGTCAGTTTAAAGCTGTAGGAATGAAACACACTCGTTTTGGAGATTCTTATGATGTTATTCCAAATTCAGCCGGAGCTTATACAACTCAGGATAATATAAACGGAGATTGGATTACCACAAATGAGGTAAAAAATTGTTTTGTGAAGTTTCCGGAATTTTTTAGAACAGCTACAGGAATTATTTCAACATCTGATGAAATTGCAAAATGGATTATTGCAGTGCAAAATGGTACATTATTAAAACAAAAATCAAGTTTAGATTTGCTTTGGCAGCCTGCAATTTTAAATAACGGACGTGTAGGAGGTTTTAATAAACTGGTAAACGGATATGCATTGGGTTGGCCAACGGTAAGCAGGGAAGAACATCCTGCGGCAGGACCAATTGGAGGAATGAGATCGGCATTTTTTGTTTATCCAAACGATGATCTTTCAATAGTTGTTCTAACGAATCTTCAAGGAGCAAATCCGGAATGGTTTATAGATGAAATTGCGGGTTATTATATTCCTGATATGAAAGAATCAAACGGTTTTGGATTATCTCCTTCATTAAAAAAATTAAGAAAAGAGTTAATGAAGCAAGAATATAATAATGCTTTGAAAACGGCAGAAAGTCTAAAAAAATCTGATTCTAAATTTAATTTGGGAGAGAATGAATTAAACGATTTTGGATACAAATTATTGGGAGAAAAGAAACAACCAGAAGCTTTAAAAATCTTCAAATTGAATGTAGATCTTTATCCACAAAGCGGAAACACATATGATAGTTATGCAGAAACACTGGCTAGTTTGGGGAATAAAAAAGAAGCTATAAAAAATTATAAAAAAGCATTTCAATTAAATCCAAAAAATAAAAATGCTCAGGAACAAATAAAGAAACTGGAGAGTATTTAAAGAATGTTTTTTTCGACTTAAAACTTGAAATAGAGTGATTTTACCGCAGAGGACGCAAAGTTTTTTAGACATACTTGGTTTATAAAAACACAAAGTTCACAAAGCTTTGATTTCTAACTTTGCGAACTTTGTGTTTTCTGAAGATGCTTTAGATGAAATCTTTGCGTTCTCTGCGGTAAAAAAAAACTTAATTAACTTATGACTCAGTCTATAATTTAATCTCAAACAAACTAAAAGAACCTTCTTTGTAATGTTCCGGTAATTCGCTTGTCCATTCGATCGTGCTAATGCCTTTATATTCAAAACCACAGCTTGTGTAGTATTTATTTATTCTTTCGTTTCCGCTGTGCGTATCAAGTCTAATGTATGATTTGTTGTTTTCTTTGGCGTATATTTTAACCCATTCAATGATTTTTTTAACATACGATTGTCCTCTGAATTTTGGATTTGTCGCAATACGATGTAAATAAACAGCGGGATCGTTACTGGCTTCTTTCCAGATAATTAAATCATTAAAAGTAAGTACAAATGTACAAGCAACTTCATCTCCTTCTTTGATTATAAAGTGACGATTTTCGGCAATTTCTGTTTCTATAAGAGTTCTTTCAAAACCTCTCCAGCTTTTATTGTTGACTGTTTTTTGATAAGAAGTTGCTTCATTATAAATATCGAAAACGGCATCGATATCTTCATTTGTAGTTTTAAAAAATTCCATTCTTGGGATGTATTCTGTTGATTAATCAATCCTGTAAAGATAAATTTTCAGAGGATTAAAGTGGGACGAATTATATTAGTTTTAACTTTTTTCATTAGAGTTTAGCCAAACCACATTTTGTTCTGATTGGTGGTTTTGTCCAATAATATCGCGGTATAATTCTGGTCTTCTTGCTTTTATATAGCGATTTCCTCCAGCCTGAATACATTTTTCAGGGGTAATTATTGCTGTTGCAAAAGAATCATCAAAAGAACGACATTCGGCTAAAACATCTCCAAAAGGATCGATAATCATCGAACATCCATTTTTTAATTGATCGTCGTCCATACCAATAGGGTTGGAGAAAACGGCATAAATAGCATTGTCATAAGCTCTTGCAGGCAGCCATTTCATTAACCAATCACGGCCTTTCATTCCGTCAAATTCCAGTCTTAAAGAAGTTGGGTCTGCTTCGCGGTTTTCCCAAAGCTGAGGTGCAACGAAACCAGCGCCTGGTCGGGTAGAAGGCGTGCACATTGTTACGTGTGGCATAAAAATAATATCGGCGCCCAAAAGTTTTGTGGCGCGTACATTTTCTATAATATTATTGTCGTAGCAAATTAGAATTCCGCATTTCCAGCCTTTAATTTCAAAAATGCAATATTGATCTCCCGGAATTAAATATGGATTTATAAACGGATGCAGTTTTCGATATTTTGCAACCAAACCATTTTTGTCGACACAAACATAAGCTTTGAAAAGATTGTTGTTTTCATCCTTTTCAAAAAGTCCGGCAAGAATTACAATGTTATTATTTTTGGCAATTTCAGTAAGTTTTAAAACACTTTCTCCACTCGGGATACTTTCTGCCAAGTCCAGCATTTGTTCCTTTGATAAATGTCTCGCAAAAGTATATCCGGTTATAGAACATTCATGAAACGAAATTACATCGCAACCTTCATTGGCAGCTTTTCGCGAAAGCGTTTCGATTACAGATAAATTGTACTTTTTATCACCACTTTTATTCTCAAACTGAGCAGTGGCTATTTTTAGATTTTCCATTTTTAATGCTATTAATTGAAATCAAAAGTAGCATTCAGAACAATCTATAAATTGTACAAAACCGACATTTAAGGAATCAATYCTAAAAGTTGTGGAGAAACGTTAAAAAATTATATTCCTTAATTATTTTTTAACGCAGAGAACACAAAGGTTTTTCGCAGAGTTCACTAAGATTTAAGTTGTGTTTACAAAATTTAAGTCCGCAAAGCTTTGTGAACTTTGTGTTTTACTAAATTTAGCATATTTAAAAAACTTTGCGTTCTCCGTGGTAATTTTTTTTCTCCCTCCAAAGTTTTTCCTATTGATTCCATTTAAGATATAGTAGCAGGAAACGTTTTGATAAGATTATTGGCTAATTTCCCGCTATTGTACAAATATTCTTTGGGAGAAATTCCGGTATGTTTTCTAAAATCTTTGATCAAATGCGATTGATCTGAAAATCCTGCGTCATAACAAATGCTTGTAAAATTTGCATTGGCAGGTTTGTTTTTTAGTAATTTTAAAAAATGATGTAGCCGTACAACGTTGCCAAACTTCTTCGGGTTTAACCCAATAGATTCTTTAAACTTTCTTYCCAAATGTCTTTCGGTATAACCGGTGTATTTAACCAATTGTGAGACGGAAAAAAGCCCTTTGTTTGAAATTATAAAATCTAACGAACTGTTTACAATCAATTGATTGGATTGGGATTTTTTAGAGATCTGATTGCTGAAAAAGTAATTTAAAAGCGCAATCCTTCTTTGATTGTCATATTGTTCAGATAATTTTTCCTGAAAAATTAATCCGTTTTCTCCAAAAACATCCTCAATAGAAACGATAGCATCCAGAAATTCATTGGCAGGAATTCCCAACAATTGATGAATTCCGTTAGGCTGAAAAACTACAATTATTAAAGTGATTTCATCGTTAGAATAAATGTCTTTAAAACCATTGAGCTGTCCGTATAAAAAAGAATTTGGCAAATAGTTTTTCGCGTCATAATTGCTGATTCCCGAAATAAGTTTGCTCTTAAAAGAAAATACAATGCCAGTATTTCCATCAGAAAACAATCGAAGTTTTTGAATATCAGTTGCATCATTATCTAAAAAAAGATAATGTTTAATATAAGGCGATAATTCTTTTGATGGTGAAACTTGCATTGTTTAAATATTGAAAACCCAGCTTTTGACAAAATTAAGGATATTTTTCCGATTATGGTTTTTCATACTCTTTGTAAATATTTCTTTCTATTGTAATGTTTAATCTGGTAAACATTTCGGCAATATCAAATCCTTCTTTTTTATACGAAGCCTGAACTGCTTCTTTTGCTTTTTTTAAAACTGCCTCGTTTTCCCAAACGGCAATAGTCATAAAAATTAAATTTCCTTGTTCATCGATGCGTTCATAAGCTTCGTCTTTTACGAATCCATTTAATTTTTTAATAAAGTTTCTGTTGATGTTTACTCTTGCTAAAAATTCTTGCTTTGATTTTTCCGGAACGATAAATTTATCGATAAAAATTTGTTTCATGTTTTCTGATTTTTTGGTTTCTATTTGGGAATTAATTATTGGTGATTGCGCATTTGTTTTAGAAGTAAACAATGTCAAAAAGATAATTCCGATTAAAAGATTTGTTTTCATAATGCTTGATTTTTTGTTGATGTAAAATTCAAGATTATAGAAACCAATAAATTGTAAAAAATCATTGATTTACCAGAAAGAGGGAAATTTAAAAAATTCGGACGGAGTTTGTCCTGTAAACAATTTGAAGTCTTTGTTGAAGTGGGATTGATCAAAATATCCCGCATCAAACGCAAGTTCGATAAGATTTTGATTGTTTTGTTTTTGATCGATAATCGATTTTATTCTGACTACATAACAAAACTGTTTGGGTGATGAACCAATTGTTTTTCGGAATCTTTTCTCGAAAGCATCCTGGCTGATATAAAGCATATCCGCTAGTTCTTTTATTTTGATGATCCCTTTTTTAGCTTGAATTATAGCTATTGCGGTCGAGATTAATTCATCGGGTTTGTAATCGTGTAATCTTGGTAAAAGAAATTGTTCTATTACGGCAATTCTTTGATTATTGGTTTTTGCTTCGGCTAAAAGTTCTTCGATAATGGCTATTTTTTGCTTCGGAAAAAAGTTGTCCAGAGAAACACTTTCTTCAAATAATTCATGAAGTGGTTCTTTAAAAAAGGCTTTGGTTCCAACTTCTTTAAAGTGAACAACAACTGTAGTCGTATTTTTGGAGTAATTGATTAAACGTGCCGATTTTCGAATACCCGAAATTGTAGAAACAGGTAAATTATCCTGATTGTTTTCTTTGATATAATTGACATTTCCCTGGCATCGAAAAGCAATCGTAAGTGATGTACCCGGCAAAACACGATTGACCAATTCTTCCTGACTTTCGATAATTCTATACGTCCTGATAAATGGTTTTAATTGTTCTGTTGGAATAAAATCTACAATTTTCATTTCGGCTGCAGTTTACTACTAGTAAAGATAAGAAAAACTGCTTTTAAAGTAAAAGTGCTGTATTTGAATGATTTTTTAGAAATAATAAAAAACTTAATCCTGAAGAATCATTTTTATTTTATAAAAAATGCGATCAACAAACAGTTTGTAAGCCAACTCGGACGGATGTAAACCATCTGAAGCAACCAAATTAGGTTTGCTCAAACCCTGTTGTGTAATATCAGTAATAGAAATAAAGCTAATGCCTTTACTAATGCACATGCTTTCTGCGAAATTATTATATCGGGTTATTTCACCTGAAATTCTATTTTGGTTTTCGCTTGTGTAATTTGAAGCAAACGGAGTGTAGGTGTAATCAGGAATCGAAAGAACAAGTACATTGTTTTTATCGCCTTTTGCCAGTGCAATTGCTTTGTTTAGTAATTGTGGAAATTCTTTTTCGTACACAGAAAAATTCATGTGCTGATACTGATTATTCACACCAATTAAAAGTGTTACCAAATCATAATTAGAATCAGGATTTACAGTATTTATTGCCGAGATCAGGTCAGAAGTTGTCCAGCCAGTTTGGGCAATTATGTTTAATGAAAAATTAGTGTCAGGATAAGTTTTTTTTAAAACTGCTTTTAGCTGTTCCGGATACCGGCAAGTTTCACAAACACTTTGACCAATGGTATAACTGTCGCCTAAGGCAAGATAATTTACAGAACCTGAAATAGGTTTAGTCGGAACTTCTGATGTTGGAGGAGTAGCCGGAGATGGCGTTTCAGAGGATGATCCGTCACTACTGCAGCTTAACAGAAATATAGAGAGAACAGCAGTAACTATTTGTTTGAAATGTGATTTCATAATTTAGGAAAATTAAGTTTCGGGTCATTTTAAACAAATAGTTACGTTAAATAACTTGCTTTGGTTTTTACACCATTTCTGCTTTCATCACAATTTCTTCTTCAATTGCATTCCAAAGTCCGATTCGTTTTTCTAATGCCAGAATTGAAATTTCTTCAACTTCTTTCCATTTTTGGGCATCTTCTTCACATAAATCGGTAATCATTTGCATTGCCATTGGTCCATGTTCATCGGCATCCAATTCGATATGTCTTTCAAAATAATAAAGAAGTTTGCTTAAATCAGTATCAGGAAGATTTTTTTGAAAGTTTTTCAAGATTGCAGTAAACATACTCGGAATCAAATCTTCTCTTCCAAAAGTAAATGCGGCAGCAATTTCGTGTGGTTTTCCTTCTTCGATAACTCTAAAAGTAAAATCTAAAAATGCTTTTGTATTTGGATGTAATGAACTTTGTTTAATGGCAACAAAAATATTGTGCAATGAATTTACCTCAGATAAAAAGCTGTTAATTCCGTTTATATCTGCACCGCAATCTACCATTGCTTCAAGATACATTTCATAATGACTTTGTCTTCTTCCGTCAATACTCAAATCTGTTTCTTCGGCGAGAACAATTTCATTGATTAAATATCTGGTTTCAGGATTTTTAGTCGCAAACCAAGGTGTTGTTGTGCAAGTAAGTTTGGTTTGTAAAGCTTTTAATAATGACATAAAATCCCAAACCGCAAAAACGTGGGTTTCCAGGAAACTATGTAAGTCATCAATACTTTGAATTTTATTGTATAAAGAATGTTGTAAAAGTTGTTCTTTTTGAGGTTGAATGCTATTGTTTATAGTTTCAATATTCATTTGCGTAATTTTTTTGCAAATATAAAAAGCTTCTCGGTTAGAAGAAGCTTTTTGTATTGTTTTTGTATATATTTTAATAGTTCTTTCTTATTTAAATGCCGAAATTCCAGTTACATCCATTCCGGTAATTAATAAATGAATGTCGTGAGTTCCTTCATAAGTTATCACACTTTCAAGATTCATCATGTGGCGCATAATCGAATATTCGCCTGTAATTCCCATTCCGCCCAGCATTTGTCTGGCTTCACGTGCGATATGAATTGCCATATCGACATTGTTGCGTTTTGCCATCGAAATTTGTGCCGTTGTTGCTTTTCCTTCATTTCTCAAAACACCCAGACGCCAGGTTAATAATTGGGCTTTAGTAATTTCGGTAATCATTTCTGCCAGTTTTTTCTGCTGCAATTGAGTTCCGCCAATTGGTTTTCCAAACTGAATTCTTTCTTTTGCATAGCGCAAAGCAGTATCATAACAATCCATTGCTGCTCCAATTGCTCCCCACGCAATTCCGTAACGAGCAGAATCTAAGCAGCCAAGTGGTGCGCCTAATCCGGATTTATTTGGTAAAAGATTTTCTTTTGGAACTTTTACGTTATCAAAAATTAATTCTCCGGTTGATGATGCACGAAGTGACCATTTATTATGAGTTTCAGGAGTTGTAAAACCTTCCATTCCGCGTTCTACAATTAATCCGTGGATTCTTCCTGTTTCATCTTTTGCCCAAACTACAGCAATATCTGCAAATGGAGCGTTCGAAATCCACATTTTGGCACCGTTTAAAAGATAATGATCTCCCTTATCTTTAAAATTGGTAATCATGCTTCCGGGATCAGAACCGTGATCTGGTTCGGTCAAACCAAAACAACCCATGAACTCTCCTGTTGCCAGTTTGGGTAAATACTTCATTCTTTGTTCTTCGTTTCCGTATTTCCAGATAGGATACATGACTAATGAAGATTGAACTGATGAAGTTGATCTTACACCAGAATCTCCTCTTTCAATTTCCTGCATTATTAAACCGTAGGAAATTTGATCCAAACCTGCACCTCCATATTCAACAGGAATATAAGGACCAAAACCGCCAATTTCTCCAAGTCCTTTTATGATTTGTTTTGGAAATTCTGCCTTTTGAGCATACTCTTCAATAATAGGAGAAACCTCCCTTTTGACCCATGCACGTGCAGATTCGCGAACCAGTTTGTGTTCGTCTGTCAATAAATCGTCAAGGTTGTAATAATCCGGGGCTTGAAATAAATCTGGCTTCATTTTTTGATAGTTTAGCAAAAACAAATTTACGCAATATAAATATAACAAAACGCGTATAAATTGTTATATTTTTTAAAACAAAAAGAAGAAAATTAGTAATAAGACAAATTAATTATAGTTTATTGATAATTTATAAGCTATTTTTGAGTTTCCAAAAACAAAATAAATGAGGCTGATCATCTCTTTTTTACTCTTTTTTGTTCTGAATACCGCATTTGCTCAAAAAAGTGCTTTGACAGAAAAGGAGTATTTGATATTGCAGGATAAAATTCGACTTAATTTTAATGCAAATGTCGATAGTGCTGTTGTATATGCTAACCAAATGGCTAAATCTAATGATTTTAGACATAAGGCATTTGCTAACGGATCATTAGCTTTTTCTTTGCAATTAAAGGGAAAAACAAAAGAGTCTAAWGAAAATTATAAACTAGCGATTGTTTATTTAAGTAAAATTCCAGCATCAAGGGATAAAACCCAATTAGAATCATATATTCTAAATTTTGGAGGATTGGCAGAATGGAAAAGAGGTAATTTTAGTGAAGCCATTGAGCAATATCAGAAAGGAATGAAGCTTTCTTCGCAAATAGGTGATGTAATGCAAATTATCAAATTCAAAATGAATACTTCCGTAATTAATGAGGCAGTTGGGAACTATCAATTGGCCATTAAAAACATGAGACAACTAGATATATTTATTGATAAAAATGAAAATTTATTCAGCAAAGAAGATTTTTTAAATAGAAAAAGTAATATTAGTGTCAATTTAGGTAGTTCTTACGAAAGTTATTTTGTAAAAAATCAAAAAAAAAGATTTTTGCTTGATTCAGCAGAATATTTTTACAAAAAAGCGATTACATATTCTAAAAATAATCCATATAATAAAATCAGTTCAAAATTAAGCTTAGGCAATGTTTACAATTGGAAAAAGGATTATGTAAATGCTGAAAAAACCTATTATGATGTTGTTTTTTTATCGCAGCAGAATGATCAGAAGGATTTATTGTGTGTGGCAAATTATAATTTGGCAGATATATATTACACCATTAAAAAATATGATAAAGCACTTGTATTTTTTAAAAAAAGCGATTCAATTGCCACTATAACAAACATAAATCAATTAGATTACTTAAAGTCTAATTACTATCAGGCCAAAATTTATAATATACTCAAGCGACCAGAATTAGCTTATAAACATTCCAAAATCTATCTGGATAATTATGAGGAATTCGAAACAAAATTAAATGATCAGGCATTAGAAGTAAACTATAAACAAGGAGTTGGCAATCTAACGGATGAAATGGTTACGATTGAGAAGAAATATAAAAATGATGTCTTCCTAAATAGAGGATTGAAAGTCTTTTATGTACTTATTTTTGTTGTAATTGTATTTTTACTCATAAAAAATATCAGGGATAAAAATAAAGCCCATAAAAAAATGAATGCTTTAATTGAGGAATTCAAAGCAAATATAGAGAAGAGAAATAATCCTGATTTTGAGCAAGAAGAGGTACAAACGATAGAAGAACTTGTGCTTGAACCGGAAGAAGTTCATCTCAAAAAAGAAAATGTCAATTTAAGTATCGATGAAGCTAAAGAAAATAAAATAGTCGAGAAATTGCTGGCTTTGGAAAGCAAGTTAGAATACTTAAATGCTGATTTTACGTTACAATATGTAGCCAAAAAAATCAAAACAAATACCACTTATTTGTCTTATGTTGTCAATAAGCGATTTGGAAAATCATTTGGAGAATACTCCAATGAACTTAAAATTAATTACGTGATCAACGAGATGATTACCAATCATATGTATAGAAAATATTCTACACAAGCTATTGCAGAGAGTGTAGGTTTTAAAAATGCGGTTTCTTTTGCAAAATCATTTCGCAAAAGAACTGGAGTTTCTCCAGCTCAGTTTGCAAGTAATATTTAATTTGGTACTATTGGTGAACTACTTTGATTTTCGAATTATAGGAGGTTTATTATCTGCTTTTTAGCCTTTTTTGTTTTTAATACTACAGTTGCTCAAGATAAAAAAAGCAATGTCAGAAGATGAATATACAATTTTGAAATATAAAATCTATCAAAATTTTGGTGAAAGTCTTGACAATCTGTTATATAATATCTAGTTTAGAAATAATGAATAAGTTATTTTTGAAATTCCAAAAACAAACTCAATGAGGTCGATTGCCTTTTTTCTGCTCTTCTTTATTTTCAATACTACATTTGCTCAACATGCAAATACGATGACTGACGAAGAGTATGCTATTTTGAGACATAAAATCAGGCAAAATTTTAATGCAAATACGGACAGTTCTCTTGTATATGCGAATCAAATGGCAAAGTCAAATAATAATAAACACTTGGCTTTTGCAAATGCGGCATTATCTGTTTTATGGCAGAATAAAGGAAAAACAGAATTATCTAGAGAAAAATATAAAAAAGCACTTTATTATCTGGATAAGGTACCTGACTCTCAGGATAAGATACAATTGAAATCCTACATCTATAATTACGGAGGATTAGCAGAATTTGACCGAAGAAATTTTAGTGCTGCACTTGAAAAGTTTCATCAGGGAATCAAACTTTCACAACAAATTGGAGATATTAACCAAATGGTAAACTTCAAGGCGAATATTGTTTTGGCTAACGAAGTAATTGGGAACTATCAATTAGCGATTAAAAACGGAAGAGAACTGGATCGTTTTCTTCATGAGAATAAAGATTTATTCGATAAAGAAAGTTTTCTAAATAAAAAAAGTAACATCAATCTAAGTTTAGGAGGCTCTTATGAGGATTACTTTAAGGCAAATAAAAACAAGAAATATTTGTTAGATTCGGCAGCGTATTTTTATAAGAAGACCATTGATTACTCGGATAATTATCTTTTTAATAAAATTACAGCAAAATTAAACTTAGGCAATGTTTACAATTGGAAAGGCAATATAAAAGATGCTGAAAAAATATACTATCAGGTTGTACTTCTTTGCGAGGAAAATGATCAAAAAGAGTTATTGTGTACTGCTAATTTTAATTTAGGAGATATTTATTATACACTCAAAAAGTATGATAAAGCATTGTTTTTTTATAAAAATACAGATTCGCTTGCACTTTTAAGTAATTCAAACGAGTTAGATTATCTAAAATCTAATTATTATCAATCAAAAGTTTATGCTCTTCTTAAAAAACCGGAACTAGCTTACAGGCATTCAGTAATTTACCTGAATAGTAAACGAAAATATGATGCAAAATTAAAGAAGGAAAAATTAGCAGTAAATGAATTGCAAGGGATAGGGAATCTAACGAAAGAAATGGTTTCGGTTGAACGAAATTATAAAAAAGACATGCTTTTAAATAAGAGCCTGAAAGGTTTTTATATATTTTTAATTATAGGGATTATTACGCTATTGGTAAAAAGTAACAGAGATAAAAACAAGGCTAATAAAAATATGAGTGCCTTAATACAAGAACTTAAAGCGAATATAGAAAAGGAAAATAACGCTTTTGCTAAAGTGAAATTACTTGAATCTGAAAAAGTTGAATTAAAAACGGAAAGTTCCAGTTTATCTATTGATCTGGCTAAAGAAAATGAAATAGTTGAAAAGCTTTTGGACCTTGAAAACAACTTAGAATACCTTAATAAAGACTTTACATTGGCTTATGTCGCCAAAAAAATCAAAACAAATACAACGTATTTATCTTATGTAGTCAATAAACGATTTGGAAAATCATTTGGAGAATATACCAATGAACTAAAAATTAATTATGCAATTAATAAGATGATCACCAGTGAGACATATCGAAAAAAATCTACACAGGCTACTGCAGAAAGTGTAGGATTTAAAAACGCAGGTTCTTTTGCAAAATCATTTCGCAAAAGAACCGGAGTATCTCCGGCTCAGTTTGCGAATAATATTTAATTTTTAATTAAAAAAACTTTTTTCTATTTAGATAAGGTAAAAATCATCCTGTACCAGCTCCGCTACCTTTTCCAGGTTCTGTTTCTTGCGCTGGTGGAATTGGATTAGTAACTGGATTACCATCTCCTCCACGAACGATTTTTTGTTGATTTTTTGATAATTTTTGTGCTCCGAAATCTTCTAATTTTGATGCTTGATTTGCCATGTTTTTATGTGTTAGGGTTATTACTTTGTCAAAACTAGACAAAAAGCAAAACCCTTAATCGAGAATGACCTTTTACGGGTTTTAGTAAAACTTTAATCAGTGTAATTATTTGATTTACAATATTTTAAATAGATTATTGTGGCTTATATAATTTATAAATTGTATGTAGTATAATTGATAAAATGTCTGCTTTTGTGATTATTTTTCGAATAAAAACAGCAATATTTGTATTGTAATTATGATTTTAAACAGCCGAAAAGATGTTAAAACTTGTCCAAAAATTTCTCCAAATAAATAGATACTCGGAAATTAAAAATGAGTTTAAAGATCTGTTCCTTTCTCATCCTAATTACCCAAGTTTATTTGCAATAACAGATTCTTTTGATTTACTGTCTATAGAGAATGCTGCAGTGCGAGTTTCAAAAGAGCAGATTGTTGATTTGCCTTCAAATTTTTTAGCTTATTTTAAAGAAGAACTTATATTGGTAGAAAAGGCTAAAAATTTTGTCCTTATTAATAGTCAGAAAAAAAGAAACTATAAAATGGCTTATGAAAAATTCCTTTTAGACTGGAATGGAGTAATAGTGGCAATAGAGCCAAATAATATTGTAGAGAGAGAAAATTTGAAATTAGAATACAATTGGTTAAAATATTTTTTTCCTCTTTTACTTTTAACAGGATTATCATTTTTTTATAATACATATAATTGGTTTAGTCTTATTTTTTTAGCAACATCAATTTTAGGATTGGTTGTGAGTGTTTTTATAGTTCAGGAAAAGTTGGGTTTTAAAAATAGTATAATTTCAAAAATTTGCAATCTAAGTTCTAACTCTTCTTGTGATTCAGTTATAAATGCTAATGAAGGAAGTGAAAATAAATGGATTAATTTTTCAGATTTGCCACTACTTTTTTTTAGTGCAAGTTATATAGCAATTTTAATTCAACCTTTAAATTCAGCAATATTTATTGGCTTTTTAAGCTTATTGGCGATTCCTGTTATAGTTTCTTCCATTTGGATTCAAAAATTTGAAATTCAAAAATGGTGTGTAATGTGTTTGATCGTTTCATTTTTGATCTTTTCACAAAGCATTGTTTGGTTCTCATCAGATTTATTTACGTTGAGTTTTAGTTTTGAAAATGTTTTTCCTTTCTTTTTCTCATTGTTGCTTCTTGTACCAATTTGGTATGTGATTAAATCAACGGTAAAGAATATACTGGACAATGAAAACTCGCTAAAAGAATTGAAGAAATTCAAAAGAAATTATTCTTTACTAAATTTTTTAGCTAAGAAAGTGCCTAATCCTAAAGGGTTTGAAGATTTAAGAGGATTAAATTTTGGAAATAGAAATGCCGTTGTAAAGCTGTCAATAATAATAAGTCCAAGTTGCGGACATTGTCATAAAACGTTTCAGGAAGCATTTGATTTGGTTTTAAGATTTCCTGACAAGATATTTTTGAATGTCCTGTTCAATATCAATCCGGAAAATACAGATAATCAATATAAAGTTATTGTAGAACGACTTTTGTCAATAAACAGATCAACCCCGGGAAAAACGGTTGAAGCGATTTCAGACTGGCATATTAAAAAAATGAGCCTAAAGAAATGGATGAAAAAATGGCACGTTGATTCTGTTAGCATGATGATAACACAGGAAATAAACAAACAATACGAGTGGTGTTCTAAGAATAATTTTAATTATACACCAGTTAAAATTGTAAATGACAAATTGTTTCCAAACGAATATGAATTAAGCGAACTGAAATACTTTTTGAACGATTTTGTTGAAGAAGTTGAAGTTTTGGAAAAAATAGCTTAGCGGCACCAATAAATTCCTGCGCAGGGATAGACATAAGCTTCAAGTGTCTTAAAATGATTGAAGGTCTATTATTAAGAAACAAAAAACACAAATCATGTTAGAAAAATTTTTAAAAACAGAAGGTACTAAAAAATTATCAAAAGAAGAACAAAAAAATACTGCAGGCGGAACCTTCCCTGAAGTTGGAATGTGTTGGAATGTTGATAGAGGATATTATAAATGCGCGTAAAAAGAAAACCGTGTGGAGAAGTTTAAAAGCTTCTCTGCATTTCACAAGAATGAAAGAATAAAAATAAGTTGTTGTTTTGAATAAATGAAGGAGAACTAAAAATTGAAGATTATGTTAAAAAACATTTTAAACTTAGAAGGAGCTCAGGAATTAAGCATTTTTGAGAAAAAAAGTATTAATGGTGGTTCTTATCCAGTCGAGCCAATTTGTGGAAACGTTACATGGAGTGCAAGTGAAGTGGTTTGTTTGAACTACGACCCTTATTACAGACCAGTATATTTAGGGAATAATAAATGCTCAATTGTAGGTGATGCTTGCTAGAATTAGATAAATAACATTAAATAAAGTATAAGATGTTAAAGAAAATTTTAAATCTGGAAAATGCTCAGAGAATCACCAAAAATGAGCAAAAGACAATGCAGGGAGGAATTCCTGAATGTTGGATTTACGCGATTGAAGCAGGATGTGTTTTAATACCAACAGGAGGCACTTGTCCTTTGGATACGTTGCCGGGTATTTGTGATTCGCTTCGTCTTTGTTGTTAATTTTTAACTTTTTTAGAAGTAATTACAATATAGCCTTTTTTAGAATTTAGTCATGTTTTTTTTAATTTGTAGGCGCTCGATCGTGGAACATTGAGCAAATTCCCCACATTGATGATTGGTGTTGGGATTCTTAGGAAAATTGGTCACTGAGTTGATTTTATTTGGTTAGGGTTAACCAGTGCCATGTCCTACAGAAATTGGATTACTGATAATAACGTTTTTAAATACCTAACAGAAAGGAAAATTATGGATCAGGTGCAAAAGTTGGGGATTAGGCAAAAAGATTAGATAATCTGAACAAGAAGAAATCTACTTTACGCACTCCTCTAAATTGACTTCTAAACGCTTTTACTTTAGCATTGAATGATTCTGCAGAAGCATTAGTACTTCTATTGCCAAAATAGTTTAAGATTGATTGGTAATTAACCGTTATAGTATTTAAAAGGATATTAAAATTTTTAAACCCTGAATCTTCTACATTCTTGTACCAATGTGCCAGTTTGGTCATCGCAATGTGTTTATTGTTATGATTGTTGTAAATACCTNGGATCAGGTGCAAAAGTTGGGGATTAGGCAAAAAGATTAGATAATCTGAACAAGAAGAAATCTACTTTACGCACTCCTCTAAATTGACTTCTAAACGCTTTTACTTTAGCATTGAATGATTCTGCAGAAGCATTAGTACTTCTATTGCCAAAATAGTTTAAGATTGATTGGTAATTAACCGTTATAGTATTTAAAAGGATATTAAAATTTTTAAACCCTGAATCTTCTACATTCTTGTACCAATGTGCCAGTTTGGTCATCGCAATGTGTTTATTGTTATGATTGTTGTAAATACCTCGTAGTTGTTGGGTTAAACTGTAGGCTTTTTTAATATCTGGATATAAGCCAAATAATAATTGGGCTCGTTCGTTTTGTTTCTCGGTCCATTTATCGCGGGATTTATAAAGAACATATCTACTTCTGGCTAACAACTGTTTTACAGAGTCTCCATTAGGTAAAAGCTCTGGGACATAGGTTTTGTTTTCTCTTTTCGCTTGTAATATCAATCGATTCTCCATATCCATCGCTTCCCAACGATATTTTATTCTAATCTCCTGTAATGCTTCTAGAGCTAATTTTTGAACATGAAATCTATCGGTAACCTGTACCGCTCTTGGAAAACATCTTTTGGAGATCAACTTCATGGAATTAGCCATGTCAAGTGTTATTTCTTGGACATAACTTCTTTTTTTGTAATCAATTTTACAGATATGTTCAATGACCTGATCTGCCTTTGTCCCTGCAACTATAGCAACTAAGCAACCTTTTTTACCTCTAGCTTCCTTATTGGTTACAATAGTAAAAAGCTCACCCTGAGACAAAGCTACTTCATCAATTGACAAGTGGGTACCTATATTTTCAGGATAAATAATCCACTGGTGCGCATGTTCTCTTGGAGCCCACGTACTAAAGGAGCTTAGATGTTTTTTGTATTGTCTTTGTAATTTTTTCCCATTGACTCCGAAGAAACCTCCAATAGTTCGACAATCGATAGCGGTTTTATCTATTAATTTCTTTTAAAAAAGCCGCAAACTCTTGAGTCATGCGGGTTCCTTTAGCAACTAAATTCCAATCTCTTTTAACGATCTCACCTGTATCTTTATTTGTCCAGCGACGTCTTTTGATATGTAAATACACCAACTTGCCTCTCAGAGGAAAGTCCTGAATTGTAATCTCATCTTGAAAACCCTTTGATACTAATTGAAGATTATTAAACTCTTCTGGAGGTTTAGAATTCTCTTCAAAATAGAGGTGTAATATTTCTTCGCTATTAGTAGATGAAACTACTTCAAAATGTTCTACTAAAAAATCAGGAAGCATAAACTTCAAAAGTTCTATAGGGGTCATATAAAATTCTTAGATTACAAAGTTCTTATTTTATTTTGACATTTCCTCCCCAGGTTTTGAGATTGATCCNTTGATATGTAAATACACCAACTTGCCTCTCAGAGGAAAGTCCTGAATTGTAATCTCATCTTGAAAACCCTTTGATACTAATTGAAGATTATTAAACTCTTCTGGAGGTTTAGAATTCTCTTCAAAATAGAGGTGTAATATTTCTTCGCTATTAGTAGATGAAACTACTTCAAAATGTTCTACTAAAAAATCAGGAAGCATAAACTTCAAAAGTTCTATAGGGGTCATATAAAATTCTTAGATTACAAAGTTCTTATTTTATTTTGACATTTCCTCCCCAGGTTTTGAGATTGATCCAATATAAGTTCATTTAAAGAAAAAAGGGATCAAGACGAAAACCTGTGGAGTAGCAAAAATTAAGCATAAATATTAGTTAGTCTAAAAAGGAAGTATTCTATATTTCTAATGCCCCTGAATTTTGACCTAAATGCTTTTATTTTTGCGTTGAAAGATTCTGCCGAAGCGTTGGTGCTTCTGTTGTCAAAATAATTCAATATGGTTTGATAATGATTTATAATTGTGCGAGAGATTGTACCAAAAGATTTAAATCCAGATTGATTTACTTTTTCGTGCCATTTGGCTAGTTTAGCAAAGCCTATGATTTT
Source organism: Flavobacterium pectinovorum (assembly GCF_006438875.1). Classification (GTDB taxonomy): domain Bacteria; phylum Bacteroidota; class Bacteroidia; order Flavobacteriales; family Flavobacteriaceae; genus Flavobacterium; species Flavobacterium pectinovorum_A. The sequence continues at coordinate 100 of NZ_RCZH01000002.1, read as the reverse complement.
ATCTTTTGTGTTCTCAAAGATTCCGCGGAGCTCTTGAGTTAGATTATATCCTTTTTGAATATCAGGATACAATTCAAATAGTATTGCAGCACGTTCTGTT
>NZ_RCZH01000019.1 GCF_006438875.1 Flavobacterium pectinovorum | reverse complement strand
AGGTATTTACAACAATCATAACAATAAACACATTGCGATGACCAAACTGGCACATTGGTACAAGAATGTAGAAGATTCAGGGTTTAAAAATTTTAATATCCTTTTAAATACTATAACGGTTAATTACCAATCAATCTTAAACTATTTTGGCAATAGAAGTACTAATGCTTCTGCAGAATCATTCAATGCTAAAGTAAAAGCGTTTAGAAGTCAATTTAGAGGAGTGCGTAAAGTAGATTTCTTCTTGTTCAGATTATCTAATCTTTTTGCCTAATCCCCAACTTTTGCACCTGATCCAAATTCATTCCTAATTTTCGTGTTGATCCCATAAAAAAAGTCTATTTCGTAATGAAATAGACTTTTTATTAAGTGAACGCAGAAGGATTCGAACCTTCGACCGCCTGCTTAGAAGGCAGGTGCTCTATCCAGCTGAGCTATGCATCCATTTATTTTTAAACTTTACTAGCAAAGTTATAATTTTATCTAACGAAGCTAAATAAAAAAGCCACTCGATAGAATGGCTTCTTATGTGAACGCAGAAGGATTCGAACCTTCGACCGCCTGCTTAGAAGGCAGGTGCTCTATCCAGCTGAGCTATGCGTCCATTTGTTTTTAAACTTAATGGCAAAGTTTTAGTCGGGGTGGCAGGATTCGAACCTGCGGCCTCCTGCTCCCAAAGCAGGCGCGATAACCGGGCTACGCTACACCCCGAAGATTTTATTTGTACTATTCCCTATCTTCAATCGGGACACTTTATCGAATTAATTTAAAATCCGAAAAGCAAAAATTAAGCGGAGAGTAAGGGATTCGAACCCTTGGTACAGTTACCCATACGCTTGTTTAGCAAACAAGTCCTTTCGGCCACTCAGGCAACTCTCCAGCTCAAGGAAACATGTCCTGTTTTGCGGTGGCAAAGGTATGACAACATTCCATATCTCACAACTATTTTTGCTGTTTTTTTAATCTTTTTTCAATCTTTTTTTTAAATCACTTCACAATCAAACAAATAGAATTAGCAAAAATTTCATCTTAAATTTAAAATCCAATCGAATTGCCCCAAAATTTGAATTTATTCAAATAAAGAGTAAATTTGCTTGATTAACTAATATTAACAGAAAATGAACAAAAGAGTTGTTATCGTTTCTGCCGTTAGAACACCTATCGGAAGTTTCATGGGAGGGTTATCTACCGTACCCGCACCAAAATTAGGTGCTGCCGCTATAAAAGGAGCACTACAAAAAATTAACTTAGACCCAAAATTAGTTGATGAAGTATTTATGGGTAATGTGGTACAAGCCGGAGTTGGACAAGCACCAGCACGTCAGGCTGCACTTTTTGCCGGTTTATCTGAAGAAGTAGCCGCTACGACCGTAAACAAAGTTTGTGCTTCAGGAATGAAAGCTGTAATGTTCGCCGCACAGGCAATCGCTTGCGGTGATGCTGAAATTGTTGTGGCTGGAGGAATGGAAAACATGAGTTTGATTCCGCATTACGTACAAATGCGCAACGGAACTAAATTTGGTCCTGCAACTATGCTTGACGGAATGCAAAAAGATGGTTTGACAGATGCTTACGATAACAACGCAATGGGAGTTTGCGCTGATTTATGTGCATCAGAATACAACATCAGCCGTGAAGAACAAGATAATTTCGCTATTCAATCTTACGAAAGAAGTGCAAAAGCTTGGGACGCTGGAAAATTTGACAACGAAATTGTTCCTGTTGAAGTTCCGCAAAGACGTGGTGAACCAATCATCATTTCAAAAGATGAAGAATACACAAACGTAAAACTGGATAAAATCCCTTCATTAGCTGCTGTTTTTACCAAAGATGGAACTGTTACTGCTGCAAACGCCTCCACAATAAATGATGGAGCTGCTGCTTTGGTTTTAATGTCTGAAGAAAAAGCAATCGCATTAGGATTAAAACCCCTAGCCTACATAAAAAGTTATGCCGATGCTGCGCAAGAGCCAAAATGGTTTACTACAAGTCCGGCAAAAGCATTACCAAAAGCCTTAGACAAAGCAGGAATTGCAATTGGTGATGTTGATTATTTTGAATTCAACGAAGCTTTTGCAGTTGTTGGATTAGCAAATTCAAAAATTCTTGGCTTAGATAACGATAAAGTAAACGTAAATGGTGGAGCAGTTTCATTAGGACATCCTCTAGGATGTTCGGGAGCAAGAATCATCGTAACTTTGCTAAATGTTTTAGAACAAAACAATGCTAAAATCGGAGCTGCTGCAATTTGCAACGGCGGTGGTGGTGCATCTGCAATTGTTATCGAAAGAGCTTAAACAATATTTAGATTAGGAGTTATCCATAAAACGATAACTCCTAATTTTCAACTTATAAATTACCCTAAATGTTCGGAATTTGCAATCTAGCCATAGTACCCGTTCGATCTGAGCCAAGTGACAGAAGTGAAATCGTTACACAACTTTTGTTTGGCGAACACATCGAAATTTTAGAACGCCAAAATCAATGGGCGCGAATAAAAATTCAGTTTGATGATTATGAAGGTTGGGTAGATTCTAAACAATACCAGGTAATTTCTGAAGCAAATTATAATCAGCTAAGTAAGGAAGCCATTATTCTTAATGCTGATTTGATTGATTATATCAGTGCACCTGATAATTTATTATTACCAATTCCGCTTGGTGCTTCTTTATCTTTTTTAAATAATAGCGAAATCAACACATCCAACTTTGATTTCGAAGGCACAAAAATTAGCGGTATAAAACCTAAAAGCGCTTTAATAACTACTGCTTTTATGTATTTGAACGCTCCGTATCTTTGGGGCGGAAAAACACCTTTTGGAATCGATTGTTCCGGTTTTACACAAATGGTTTACAAACTAAACGGCTATAAAATTCATCGCGATGCCTCACAGCAAGCTCTTGACGGAGAACCTTTAAGTTTTATTGAAGAAAGCGAAGCTGGAGATTTAGCCTTTTTTGACAACGACGAAGGAAACATCATCCACGTCGGCATCATAATGGACAATAACTACATCATTCACGCCAGTGGAAAAGTCCGCATTGACCGTTTAGACCATTTAGGAATTTACAATCCAGAATTAAACAAACACACGCACAAACTACGTGTAATCAAGAAGATCATTTAAACACGAATTTCACAAATTAACACAGATTAAAAAATTCTTTTAATTTGTAACCCGAGCGATAGCGAACTTACGTAGCAAAATCGGTGGCAAAAAAATTCGTGCAAATTAGTGTAATTCGTGTTTAATTATTTATTCTTTAATCTATAATAAAAAAATCCGCGATAATCCGAGTTTTCGCTTGCGAATCCGTGTCATCCGCGTGCTAATTTCACGCACTAATACGAATAACTTTCCTAAACTCAGACGGACTATTCCCTCTTTGTTTCTTAAAGAATTTATTGAAATGACTTTCATCCGTAAAGCCAAATTCATACGCAATTTCGTTGATGCGTTTATCGCTGAACTGCAAACGATGTTCAATCAGTTTCGTTTTATAATTACTAATATATTGTTGCATGGTTTCGTTTGCATGTTTCTTAAAATAACGCCCTAAATACGTATTCGAAATTCCAAAATACTCACTAAGGGATTCCGCTTTAATTCTTTCAGGATAATAAATATTATTCTGAATATATTGCAAAATATCCATCGCTTTAGCCTCACAGCCAAGATTTACCTGCTCTGGCAAATACTTGGCAATATTTCTGGCAACAACGATAATCAAAGTATTTACTAATTGCTGAATCAACTCTTTATTATAAACATCTTTATCCTGATGTTCGCGAATAATAGCTTCCACCATCACTTTTACCAGACATTTATCGGCATGATTTTTCAATATACAACCCGGCTGATGATTTGCGTTTTGAAGAATATATTCTAAACGCTGAATATTCTCGTTTTGCAGACTTGAATTTTTCAAATAAATATCATTGAATCTCAAAAAGAAAAACTTTGTTTTGGTTTCAATCGTAAAATTATGACAATCCTCAGGCGTCAATAAAAACATATGTCCGGCATCATATTCAAATACATTTTTATTAATACACTGCCTTCCTGTTCCGTCTAAAATATAAACCAATTCAAAGAAATTATGACGATCTCCAACATCCGGATATTCATCCAGAGTTTCAAAAGAAACCGTAAATGGCTCGTATAAATTTTCTTTTTTCATAATGCTAATTTTATTTGAAGTTGCAAATTTACATAAAAAAGACAAATATATACAACTTTACACTCATAAATATGGTATAATTTTGCCAAACAAATTTTAAGCATCAAAATACAACATTATGGAATATAGAAAATTAGGCAATAGCGAACTCGAATTATCAACTATTACATACGGCGCATTTGCCATTGGCGGAAACATGTGGGGCGGAAACGAAAAAGCAGATTCAATCGCTTCAATTCATGCTTCAATCGATCATGGTGTTACCACAATTGACACCGCTCCTTTTTATGGATTTGGTTTAAGCGAAGAAATGATTGGTGAAGCTTTAAAAACCCAAGACCGATCAAAAGTACAATTATTGACTAAATTTGGATTAGTTTGGGACGGAAGCAACAACGGAAAAGGCGAATTCTTTTTTGATGCCGAAGACAACGGAAAAAAAATCCCAGTTTATAAATACGCTTCAAAAAATAGCATTATAAAAGAAGTCGAAGAAAGCTTAAAACGTCTTCAAACCGATTATATCGATTTATTGCAAATTCACTGGCCAGACTCCACTACTCCAATTTACGAAACAATGGAAGCGCTTGAAACCTTAATCAAACAAGGAAAAATTAGAGCAGCCGGAGTAAGTAATTACAGTCCTGCACAAATTCAGGAAGCACAAAAAACAATTCAGTTAGCCTCCAATCAGGTTCCTTATAGTATGTTGAATCGTAATATCGAAACCGATTTAATTCCGCTTACGATTGCAGAGAATATTGGAATAATCGCTTACAGCCCAATGGAAAGAGGTTTATTAACCGGAAAATATTTTACAGACAGCAAACTAAAAGACAATGATCATAGAAATGGTTATTTCGGACAATTTGATCTTCAAAAGGTAAAAACCTTAGTCGAAGAATTGAGTTCTTTAGCCAATGCAAAACACATTTCGATCTCACAATTGGTTTTACGCTGGACCACTTTACAAAAAGGAATCACAATTGTTTTAGCCGGAGCAAGAAACGCAGAACAAGCCATTTCTAACGCAAAAACAATGGATTTTGATTTATCTGGTTCAGAATTAGATTTCATTAATCAGGCCATTTCAAAATTAAAATAAATAATATTTAAACACATAGAAACATAGTAACAAACATAGTTTACACAATATTGTCATTCCGAGGAACGAGGAATCTTCGCGAGAAACTCTACAAAGATTGGCAATTCACTACACGGAGTTACTTGCGAAGATTCCTCGTGCCTCGGAATGACAAACTTTGAGAACTGTATATAAGAAACTAGCTTCCAAACCTATGTTTCTATGTGTTTAAAAAATTATACTCAACAATAATAAGAATTTGGGTGTGCCCCTCCGGGTCGGGCTATTCGTTACAATCTTTTTTATAAATAGAAAAAAATTATAAAAAAGGATTTTCACTTCTATCCCTCACACAAAACCCACGAATCAACAAGAACATTTACATTATGAAGAAAATATTTATCATCAACGGAAGTCAAAATTTCGCGCATTCAGGCGGAAAATTCAACCAAACCGTTACAGACTGGACAATCGAATACTTAACAAACAGCAAACAATTCGAAATAAAAACAACCGATATAAAACAAGAATTCGACTTAGACAAAGAAGTAGAAAAATTCGTTTGGGCAGATGTAATCATTTATCACACACCAGTTTGGTGGTTTCAATTGCCAAACCAATTCAAAAAATACATCGACGACGTTTTTACAGCCGGACATCAAAAAGGAATTTACAAAAACGACGGAAGAACCAGAACAAACCCAGACATTAATTACGGAACCGGCGGACAATTACACGGACGTAAATACATGCTTACCACAAGTTGGAATGCGCCAGCAACTGCTTTTACACTTCCGGGAGAATTCTTCGAAGAAACATCTGTAGATGACGGAGCTATGTTTGGTTTCCATAAAATGAATAAATTTACAGGTATGGAAAAACTAGACAGTTTCCATTTTCATGACGTTGAAAAAGGTGCTACTGCAGAAAACATTGACATCTTTAAAGAAAACTACACCAAACATTTAGAAAAAACTTTTAACTTTTAACCTTTAACTTTTCACAATTATGATATCAATTACAGCAATATTCAAAAGCAAACCAGAAAATATCGAGCAATTCCAAAGCATGCTAAATCATTTGGTTACCGAAACCAGAAAAGAAGCTGCCTGTGTTCGTTACGACCTTCACGCATCTGAAAATATTTTCATCATTTGGGAAGAATGGAAAGATCAATCCGGTCTTGATATACACAACAATCAACCGTATTTACTTGATTTCGTTGCCAAAAGCGAAACTCTGGTTGCAGTACCAATTCTGGTTTACAAAACAGTTCAAATTTTATAATCAAAAAAATGAAAGCACTTTTCACAAACACATACGAATCTGATTTTGTAACCACAGAAACAGCAAAACCAACTCCTAAAAAAGGAGAAGTTTTAGTAAAAATACACGCAAGCGGCGTAAACCCAATCGATAATAAAATCAGATTAGGAGTTTCGCCTTATGCATCGCCCGTTTTACCAGCCATTTTAGGAACTGATCTTGCCGGCGTAATCGAAGCAATTAGTGAAGGCGTTACCGACTTTAAAGTCGGTGATGAAGTTTACGGACTTGCCGGAGGAGTTTTAGGTCTTCAGGGAACTTTAGCCGAATATACTGCTGTCGACACTGATTTATTAGCCATAAAACCAAAAAACCTAACCATGAAAGAAGCTGCCGGAATTCCGTTAGTATTACTTACCGCTTGGGAAGGTTTGATTGACAGAGCCAAAGTACAAAAAGGTGACAAAGTTTTGGTTCATGCAGGTGCAGGCGGTGTTGGTCACATGGTGGTTCAACTTGCCAAAATTTTCGGTGCTGAAGTTTATGCAACCGTTTCTAAGCAAAAAGAAGCTATTGTAAAATCCTATGGAGCAACTCCTATAGATAAGAATGCTCAGGTCGAAGATTACGTAAATGAATTTACACACGGAAAAGGTTTTGATATTATATACGATACTCTTGGCGGACAATCTTTTGATGATTCCTTAAAAGCTATTCGTCATTACGGTCAAATTAGCAGCTGTTACGCTTTCGGAACACATACTTTAGCAACAAGTTCGCTTCGTTCTGCCAGTATTCATGGTATTTTTGTTCTGCACCCGGCAATCAGTGGCGAAGGAAGAAAACACCATAGTGATATTCTAACCGAAGCTGCAAAACTATTCGAAGAAGGAAAATTAAAACCACTTATAGATCCCAGAAAATTTACTTTAGACAACGCAATGGAAGCTCATAAAGCCGTAAGTGACGGTTCAGCGGTTGGAAGAATTGCTGTCGATGTAATTTACCAACATTAAGTCCCTAACGGGACTTTTTTTACCGACGTTTTGTCCCGATAAACAATGTCATTAAGTTAAAAAGCATCTTTAATATTATACCGAATAAATCTCGCGCAAAGTCGCAGTCCCGAGGCTTCGGGATCAAAGAATGTAAACTTGGCGGCTTTGCGACTTTGCGCGATTTTTTTTTAACCATAATTGTCTAAAAAAGCTTAACTTAATAACATTGTCCTAATGGGCTTTTTTGATTACATATTGATTCTGGAAACAAAATCTGATGAATTTTTCACATTAAAAAAGGTTATTGTTAAGAATATGCTTTAAAATTTACTCCAAAAAAAACTAACTTGCCTCATATTCAAAACCATACCAACATGAGCAATTATCATCTTGCCGAAATTAACATTGCCAAAATGAAAGGCGTTGATATCAACGATCCAATCATGAAAGAATTTGTAGACAACTTGGACCTCATCAATACGCTGGCTGAAAAAAGCGAAGGATTTGTCTGGAGATTAAAAGACGACAGTTATAATGCCACAAATCTGAACCCTTATAATGACGAACAGATTATTGTAAATGTTTCGGTTTGGGAAGATATTGAAACGCTGGAACATTATATGTACAAAACTTTTCACAGCGATTTTTTAAAACGCCGTAAAGAATGGTTTCTGAAATTCGGAAAAGCAGCTACAGCGATGTGGTGGATTCCAAAAGGACATATTCCAACTCTTGAAGAAGCTGTTGAAAAATTAGACTATTTACAACAAAACGGACCGTCGCATTTGGTTTTTGATTTTAAAAATAAATTTTCCGCACCGGAATTCAAAGATGTATCTGCAATAGAATAAATTCTTTTTTTTTATTTATCTATAAATATTTTTAGATAAAATAATATTAAACAAAACAGGCTGTCCCGCAAGAGACAGCCTGTTTTTATCTACAAAAAAATAACCTATTGTTTTATAATTTTCTGAGAAAATGTCTTCGTGGCAGAAGATGTTACATTAAGAAGATATACTCCTTTTGCCTTACCGGATAAATTAATAGTCTTGTCATTATTATTATCGCCAGAGAAAGTCTCTTTATAAATAACTCTGCCTAAAATATCATGAATAACTACAGTATAACTATCTGTAGAAGTAGGCGTAATCAAATGAAACACATTACTTGACGGATTCGGGTAAACCTGAACTCCTGCTAAGATATTCAGCAGTTTTGATTTAGAAACTGATAAATTTGGACCATTTTCTACTTTTAAATTATCAAACCAAATTCTGGTTCCATATCCTGAAGTATTTTTAATTTTTACCAAAACGTTCTTTTGCATTTTTACGATACTCAAATCAACTTTTTCTTTTCTCCAATCAGCATCTTTAGTCGGAATCCAGTCGTTTGTTTCGTTTGCTGCCGTTGTTGCAGGATCATCCTGAATTGCCGGAGAAACAGTTTGTAATTGTATTTGATTTTTAGAATACACATTAGTCCAGTTAACACCACAATCTGAAGAAACTAAAATATCAATTTTATCAGGAGCCGGCGTAGGATCTAAAGCGTTTAAATACTGTGTATAAGCCAAATCAAAGTATAAAAATGGTGCTGTTGTCGCAGAAAAATCTAATGATTTTAAGATCAGCTCATCTACTTTGCCCGTAGGATTATCGGCATTGTTAATGATCATACAAGACAAATCTCCTTTGCCCGCATCTGAACGTTTTTCCCACGTAATGGCATCTTTGTCAGGATTAATAATTTCCCAATCCTGAATTGGAAAAGTACCTTCAAAATTCTCTGAAAAAGGAATGCTGTTTTTCTCCTTAATAACCACTAAGTTCTTTTTTAGGCTTTTTGTACCCGTTCCGTTAGAATTTGAAGTTTCTAATGTTACATTATAGCTTCCTGCATTCTCATAAACTACAGCAGGATTCTGACTTGTAGACGAAGAAGGCGTACCTCCCGGAAATGTCCATGACCAAGAAGTTGGTTCTCCAACAGATTGATCAACAAACGCCAAAGGCAAATCGCTGCATTGTTTTTTATTGTCAATTAGAAAATCTGAAAACGGTTTATTATCTGAAATAACTTTTAAATTATCAAACCATATTCTGGTTCCATATCCTGAAGTATTTTTAATTTTCAACAAAACATTCTTTTGATTTTTTACAATACTTAAGTCAACTTTTTCAACTCTCCAGTCAGAAACTTTGGTTGGAGTCCAATCGTTAGTTTCATTCTTTTGAGTTGTAGTTGGATCATCCATAATTGGCGGTGATACGGTTTGCAGAGCAACATTGTCTTTAGCATAAACACTCGTCCAGGTAACACCACAATCTGAAGAGGCCAAAATATCTATTTTATCAAATGCATCCGAAACACTTGGATCCGTATTTCCGGAATTCAAATATTGTGTGTACGCCAAATCAAAATACAAATAAGGTGTTGAAGCAGTCGTAAAATCCAATGATTTGAAAACAAGTTCATCAATTTTCCCCGTAGGATTATCAGCATTATTAATAACCAGACACGACAAATCTCCTTTACCAACATCTGAGCGTTTCTCCCATGTTATGGCATCCTGATCAGGATTAATGATTTCCCAATCCTGAATTGGAAATGCCGACTCAAAATTTTCTGCATAAGGAAGGCTGTTTTTGCTTTTTACAACAACTGCGCCTGTTTTTACTATCGTAGATCCCGTACCATGAGAATTGAAAGCAATTAAAGTTACATCATAATTTCCCGGAGTATCATAAACAACAGACGGTGTTTTACTTGTAGAAGTAGAAGGTGTTCCACCTGGAAACAACCATGACCATGATGTAGGTTCACCTGTTGAGTTATCCTTAAATGCAATTGGTAAATCACTGCACAATCTTTGGCTTTCTATTGCAAATTCTGAAAATGGAGTTTCTTTACTGTCAAAAGTGAATTTCAAATTATCAATCCAAATCCTTGAACCGTATCCTGAAGTGTTTTTAAACTTAAATAAAACATTAGACAAACCTTTATAATTAGACAATAAAATTCTTTCTGTTCTCCAGTGTGAATCTGATGTTGGAACCCAATTATTTGGATCTGTACTAACAAAAGTTTCTAATTGTGTATGAGTTTTTAAATAAACACTTTCCCAGGTAAGACCACAATCTTTTGAGGCCAAAACTTCAAGAACATCCGGACTTGCAGCATCAAATTTCGCGTAAGCAACATCAAATGAAAAATCTGTGATTCCGACAGATAAATCAACCGGTTTCAAAATAATTTCGTCAATTTCTCCAACCTTACTATTGTCGGCATTATTCATTACCATACTTGATGGAGAATTATGTCCAACATCGGCACGTTTCTCCCAAGTTAGTTTAGTATCAGGATTCACTATTTCCCATTGTTGAGGAGGAAAAGAATCTTCAAAACCTTCTGTATAAGAGATTCTATCCGGATCAACAATTGTGATATAATTATTTTTAGTAAGCGTAGTTCCTGTTCCGTTAGTATTTGAAGTAGAAAGAGTCACTGCAAAAGCACCTGGCGAATTATACGTTACAACCGGATTTTTTTCTGTAGAACTTGCCGGAGTACCACCTGGAAAAGACCAATTCCATGAAGCTGGATTTCCAGTTGAAACATCCAAAAAAGGAACTGCAATACTTGTGCATCTTGTACCTCTTGTATTTGAAGCAAAATCTGAAACCGGAGTAGCAGCCTGAACAATAGCAACATTTACATTATCAATCCAGATTCTGGTTCCATATCCGGACACATTTGCAAAACGAATAGAAACATTATTATTCCCTTGATAAGCACTAAGATCTACAACTTCTTTTCTCCAATTAGCATCAGTAGCTGGTATCCAGTTATTGGCTAAAGCTGTAGGAACTTGTGTCGTTTCTAAAATGTTGTGCGTTTTAGAATACACATCATTCCAGGTAAGTCCGCAATCTGTAGAAACCTGCACTTTTAAAACATCTGGGCTCGCATCATCAAATTTTGTGTAAGCAACGTCAAAAAACAGCTGACTATTTTGTCCAGCCGTAAAATCAAAATAAGGCAATCTGATATAATCCAACGCTCCAACAACCGCATTATCTGCATTGTTCATAATCATGCAAGAGCTATCATTATGTCCGGTATCTTTTCTTTTTTCCCAAGTCAATCCTTTATCGGGATTTGTAATTTCCCAACCTTTCGGAGGAAAAACTCCTGCAAAATTTTCTGCTAAGTTTGAGTTCGATTTTTGATCGACTTCAATATAATCTACTATTTCTTTTGTATTTGTTCCAAGAGAATTAGTTACTTCCAGTGTCACTTTATATTTTCCTGCTGCAGCATAAGTCACACTCGGATTCAAATCTGTAGAGGTTGCCGGAGATCCACCTTGAAAAGTCCAGACCCTTGAAGTTGGCAATCCTAAAGAAACATCCTTAAAAGCAACTGTTTTTCCGGAGCAAATAGAAGTCGTATTACTGCTGAAGTTAGCTATTGGCGCAGCGGCAATAACTCCAACCGAACTAAGATTACTTTCCTGCCATAATACACCACGAGGATATTTGGCAACCGTCATATCATCTAACCAATACGTCATTGCATTCGTTTGATCTCTGGTGTACATATTCTGGCAATCTGTATTGTAATCCATGTGATTTTCAGCATTCGCATAAACACCACAGCTATTTAGTACATTTCGAGTACAGCCTTCTGCAACTTTAGTTGGCGGAGTATCAGCCATACCATCATTAACAGGATCACAATCATCCTGAAAAGTATGTTTTAAACCAAAATAATGACCAAACTCATGTGTCATTACTTTTGCAAAAGTAGCACTGGCATTGGACCCACAAGTACTCCCAATATATCTGTGATTGTAAGCAACACGAGGAATTGCGTCCTGAATAGGTAAAAAAGCATGTCCGGAACCAACAGATCCCTGACCCGTATTTGGCTCATCAACAACCAAAACATCTAGATAATACCTGTTATTCTTTCCGTACCATATATAATCGTAAATCCTGTTATCGTAACCATCAACAATATGCGCATCAGTATGCCAGTCTAAACCGGCAATTTCCAAAGGATTCCCGTCCGGATCAACGGTAGCCAAAACAAACTGAATATTCAATTTACTTTTAACAGCATCAAAACGTGGATCTGTAGTTGCATACTCCGGAAATAAACCATTAAAATCTTTATTTACCGTAAGCAATGCATCATCAATCCTGCATTTCATTTGCTCTTTGGTAAACACATTATTAATATTTGTTCCATCGGCCAGAATATGAAACACCACCGGAATAATGTAAGGAGTTGTAGCGGTCTTTCGCGTATTGCTTTTTTTCCAGGTTTTAATTTTGGAAAGCGATTTCGCAAAAGCAGCTTCTTCCTTTTGAGACAATTGAGTTCCGCATCCAATTAGATTTTGGTTTTGCCCAAAGGAAATTAAAAATTGCAGTATAAAAACTGCTGTAAAAAAGTAGGTTTTTCTCAAAATAATAATTTGTTTTTTCAGGTTAATTGTTCTTTTAAATAAATTATTATCATAAAATAAATCAAAAATTTTAGCTTAAAAAGCAATTATATTCTTAAATTATTTCCAATAATATATTTTGATAAAAATATTTAATTCACACCCAAATAATCGATATTATCTTATTGTAAAACAATTGTATATTATCTAGTTTTAGTCCCTTTGATAAATCATAAAAAACAAAAAAACTGCCCTTTTGAGGCAGCTTATACTGAAAATTTAGCCGAATTATGCTTGTAAAACAATCGAAATTCAAAAAATTACTTAATTCCGCCAAAAGCACCAAAGCACATATTTTTGTGTAAAATCTCTACTTTACTAAAACCCACTTTTTTCATCAAGTCCAATTGGTAATTCATAGATCTTGGCGTATCTTCTTTCTCAATATAATCGAACACTTTCTGACGATATTCTGCTCCGCCAATTCCTTCTAAATAATCACCATAACGCTGCCACGTATATTCATTCAATAATTCCGTATCCTGAGTTATTAAATCCGAAATCATAAAACATCCGCCAGGTTTTAATAATTTGAATATTTTCGTAAAAGTCGTTTCCCAATCTTCATCGTCTCTTAAATGATGTAAAACTGCTCCCGCCAAAATAATATCAAAATGACCTTCTTCTAAATCTATCTCGCGAATATCTCCATGCTTCACCTCTACTTTACCGTTTGTTGCGGCCGAAACCCTTTCAAAAGCACGATCCAACATCGGCATACTCAAATCAATCAAAGTTGAATTTAAATTCGGCACTTTAGTAAGCATCATTAAAGTATAATTTCCTGCACCACAACCAATATCCAAAACATTAACCGCATTCGGCACGATTCGTTTAGAAGCTTCTGTGATTAATTCTAAAGATATAGTCGCGTCTATAGTTGCAACTTGTCCGGTTTCCAAATTAGAAAAACGCTCGACATCATTATCAAAACGTTCTCTAATTTCTTCAATAGTTGATTTTTTCATAGTTTTTTGTTTTAAATTATTTTCACGCAGATTTAAAAAGATTTAAGCCGATTAAAAATGATTTTTCTTTTAAAATTAAAATGATTTTACATTCTTACTCCTTAACTAACATTTCAGATAAAAAATTAATCTGAACAAATCTGCTTAAATCTTTTTAAATCTGCGTGAAACAAATATTTTTTTGTAAAAGTATTCCTTTCATATATACTTCAAAAATACTTATTTTGTCAATTATTAATACTTAATAGGTATTTATGGAATTACGTCACTTAAAATATTTTTTGGCTGTAGCCGAAGAATTAAACTTTACCAAAGCCGCAGAGAAACTTTTTATTTCGCAACCGCCTTTAAGTCGTCAGATTATCGAATTAGAAAACGAAATTCAGGCGAAACTTTTCATTCGAAATAATAAAAAAGTCGAATTGACCGAAGCCGGAAAATATTTCGAAAAAGAGGTATTAGCACTTTTTCAGAATCTGGAACGCGCTACATTAAAGACTAAGAAAATTGCCGAGAATGCTTCCGGTGATTTTAGAATCGCTTATATAAGTTCTATCTATTCTTCTAATATTTCAGAATTGATAAAACATCTCAAAGAGCAGTTTCCTTATGTAAATTTCAAATTATTTGAAGTTTCGACAACAAAACAAATTGATGCTTTAGAACAAGGAAAAATTGAATTAGGAATTATTCGTTCTCCTATAAAATCACCCCGAATAAAATCGCAATTGTGGTTTCAGGACGGATTTTCAGTAGTTTATAATAAAAGTACAATTCAACTTAAGTCCGAAGAAGAGATTCCGAATCTAAAAGATGAGACTTTTGTGTTTTTCAATAAAGACTATGCACCGCATTATCATGAAGTTTTACTAGAACTTTGTGCTTTTTATGGCTTTACGCCAAAGGTAGTTCACGAATCAAACAATATCAATTCGATTGTACAATTAGTCAAAAATGGTTTAGGAATTTCAATCGTCCCGTCTAATATTGCCAAAAATAATCCCGATCCGGAAATAGGTTTCATCGAACTGAAAAAAGTCAATTTATTTACGGATGTTTCCCTAATAACGTCAAAAGAAGACGATTCTGAAATCACGAAATCCGCAGTTGATTTTTTATTGGATTTTTCTAAATAGTTTTCGCCACTCCCGATAGCTATCGGGATTCACGAATTTTTACGAATTAATTTTAATATGGAAATCCATAAAAGTTAATCAAAAGAAGTTTTTAAATTGCAAACTATAAAATAATCTCGCAAAGATTACTATTATTATTGATTATCCGCACTGTTTGTCATTTCGACCGAAGGGAGAAATCACACTTGTAACTCGACAAAGATTGACAATTATCTGTACGGAGCTTCTAGTGTGATTTCTCCCTTCGGTCGAAATGACAAGATTACGGTTACATTGCGAAAGATGGATTAATCCCGAAGCCTCGAAACATCCCTATAATATATTTTGTTCCTCCGGACTCTTTTAAAATTTGGCTTTATCATAGAAATCGAAATGAAACAAAAACTTTGCGTCTTTGCGACTTTTCGCGATTAATTAAAATTAAAAACTTTAATGAAAATTGCTCCAGCATTAAGCTTCAGCGCAAAACAATTAGTGAAAATTCGTGAAATTCGTGGCAAAAGGCCTTAAAATTTTAAATATCTTAGCAGATTATAATTCTACTAAATAAAATCAATAAAAATGGCAGAGCAATCATCAATTCAGTGTCCAAATTGCGGAACAACTATCGATGTAAATGATATACTGAAACATCAGTTAGAAGATAATATCCGTAAAGAATATCAGCAAAAAGCCAATGCTCAAACTAAAGAATTAGAACTTAAAAACGAACAATTCGAAAAAGCCAAATCTGATTTTGAAGCCAAAAAGAAACAGGAAAACGAACTCTTTGCAGAACGTTTGGAGCGTGAAAAAAAAGTAGCCGAAAAAGAAATTACCGAAAAATTAAAAACAAAACTCGACGAAGAGAATAAAGATCGTATGCTTTCGATGGAAAAAGAACTTTCAGAGAAATCAGAGAAACTTCGCGAACTTAATAAAATGACCGGCGAAATTGCAAAACTTCAACGTGAAAAACTGGAAATGAAAGATGCCATCGAAGCCGAAGCCCAAAAACAACTTAATGCAACTTTAGTTTTAGAACGTGATAAAATCCGCAAACAGGAAGAGGAAAAAAACGAACTAAAAATCAAAGAATACCAAAAACAATCCGACGATCAAAAAAAGCTGATCGAAGAAATGAAACGCAAGCAGGAACAAGGTTCTATGCAATTACAGGGCGAAGTAATGGAACTGGCGATTGAAGAATGGCTGGCAAATAACTTTCCTTTAGACACTATTGACGAAATTAAAAAAGGCGCAAATGGTGCCGATTGCCTGCAAATTGTAAACACACGCGAACTACAAAACTGTGGATCTATTTATTATGAAAGCAAGCGTACAAAAGCCTTTCAGCCTGCGTGGATTGAGAAATTCAAAAATGATATTAGAACTAAAAGAGCCAATATTGGCGTTCTGGTAACCGAAGTTATGCCTGCCGGAATGGACCGTATGGGAATGCGTGACGGAATCTGGATTTGTACGTATGAAGAATTTAAAGGTTTAAGCGCTGTTTTACGTCAGTCCTTGATTCAGGTAAGTCAGGCTGTTCAGGCACAGGAAAACAAAGGTGATAAAATGTCGATGCTGTATGATTTTTTAACGAGCAATGAATTTCGTTTACAAATTGAGGGAATCGTAGAAGGTTTCACACAAATGCAAGGCGATCTTGATGCTGAGAAAAGAGCGATGCAACGTATCTGGAAACAACGCGAAAAACAAATTGAAAAAGTAGTTCACAACACATTGGGAATGTACGGCTCGATTCGTGGTATTGCCGGAAATGCCGTTCAGACCGTTAGAGCTTTGGAACTGGATTTTATTGAGGATGATAAAGAAGAAGATCCTAAGGAATTGGAATAAACTTTTTGAAATTCCAATATTCTAAACTCCAAATTCCAAACTTTCTGGTCATTTTTGTCATTTCGATCCCGAGGCTTCGGGAGAGAAATCTCCGTAATTAACTCGACAAAGATTGGCGATTTTGATTGCGGAGTTTCTAGTGCGGTCCTTCCTTCGTCAGGATGACAAGAATGCGCAAAAAAAAATCTATTTATGAAAATGATTGCCATAGCCTTGATAGAAGTGGAAATCCTTTTGTGGCGAGGTTCGCCACAAAAGATTGAAACGGATAGCAGGATTAGCTCCTAAAAAATAATTTTATAAATCACAATGACAATAATCCATAAAAAAGGCTTCAACTAAATATAGTAGAAGCCTTTTTAGTTTTTTTAGGATATTTTTTATTTTCCTTTTTTGAAAAGCATTGTTGGTCCAAACTGATTGGAAAGCAATAGCTTATTATTTTCTATTGAATAACCACTAGTAGTTTTTAACAACTGCACAAATTCACCTTCTTTTTTTGCTTCACATTTTTTAGTTTCCGAAGTGAAATTCAAAAACTGAATTTGTCCTGCATCTTTAGAAAACAAATTCCCTTTAATAGCATTGCATCCTGTAGAGCCAGAAAAAGTTGACGCTTTCATTTCGATCTTTGGAAGGCTTGAAAAATCCTTTTCTGTAACAGGTTTCCCGTTCAAATTTTCTAAAACCCAACTTTGCTGTATTTTCTTTTCAATTGACTTTTCAGCCGTATTCGTTGATGCGTTTGCATCCTTAGTAGATTTGCAGCTGTACACTAATGAAACTGCAATAAATAACATTAAAATCTTTTTCATGTAAAATAATTATTTTATAAATATTATTTTACAAAAATATCCAGACGTTAAATCTAATAAGAATACTATATGTCTTTTTTACAGTAAAATAAGACATTTTTCGGCTTTGTAAGTTAATCTACTTTTCTTAGAACCAAAAGTTTTCCTGATGGATTAGAAAGTGTCAATCTATTATCTCCAATAGAATAAGTCGTAGTACTTTGAAGTGCCTTAATAAATTGGTCTTCTTTATTTCCCGGAGGACAAGCCATTAAAGTTGAAATTACTTTTGAAAATCGCAGCAAGTCTTTTTCATAAAAAATACTACCACTTATAGCATTGCAACCACCAAATCCCATAAAACTATTCTCCGAAGAATTAATTTCAATTCTCGGCAATTCCTTTTGAAAATCGGTAATAAAAACTTTGAATCCATTTAGTTCTTCTAAAACCCATATATCATGAAGACGATAATCAGTAATGTATTTACCACAGCCTTCCAACTTTTTAAGTTCAAGTTCAGAATTATACTTAATTTCAACCACAGCCTTATAAGGCGAAATCGCGCCAGACATTGAATCCTGACATTCTAATTGCTGAATCGTAATTGTAGCAGTCGCAGTCGAATTACTCAATTTATACATTTTGACATTAGCATCCATAGCCTTAATTGGCTCAACTGAATCAAAAATCAAACTTTCTTTACCTGGAATAAGCGAAGTAAAAGTTGTTTTCTCCTTACCTATTGTCACACTCCAAAAAGGCTCATTTCCGGTTGCTTTAAAATAAACTGTCATATCTTCTTCTCTAGAATTGGCTGTTTCTTTTGTATCGGAATTTTTAGTTGCTGCTGTTTTACAGCTAATTATCAAAGTGGATAATAACAATAGTGAAAGTACTTTTTTCATGAGTTTGTTTTTAAAATGAATTTAATATTTAATACGACTTCACACTCTAAAAAATCAAGCCAAAAATCACTAGCTCTTATTTTTTATGCATTTATTATGTAAAAACACTTATAAATTTAAGAAAAATAACACAATTATAAAAATAAACTAAAATATAAAAGGACTTATAAACCGCACTAAGTCTAATATTAAGATAAAATACGTAGTCAAAAAACGTATTTATAACAAAAAAACATATTTTTTACGTATTTTAATAAGTACAAATACTTATATTTGCATAGTAATACTTAATTAAAGAAATCATGATTAGAGTAATAGTAGTTGGAAACGGCATGGTTGGTTATAAATTTTGCGAAAAATTCATTGCAAAATCAGGACAGGAAAAGTATCAGATTACCGTATTTGGTGAAGAACCAAGACGCGCTTACGACAGAGTTCATTTAAGCGAATACTTTGGAGGAAAAACGGCAGATGACTTATCGTTGTCAACTACTGAATGGTACTTAGAAAACAATATTACTCTGAATACTTCTGAATTAATTACAGATATTAATCGGGAAGAAAAAACAATACATACACATCTGGAAAAAACACATACGTACGATTACTTAGTTCTTGCAACCGGATCTTCGGCTTTTGTGCCACCAATTGATGGCGTCGAAAAAGAAGGTGTTTTTGTCTACAGAACCATCGAAGATCTTAATGCAATTATGGCCTACGCCAAAAAAATAAAACAAAAAGGAGCAACAGAAGCCGCAGTTTTAGGCGGAGGATTATTAGGTCTTGAAGCCGCAAAAGCAGTACGGGATCTGGGATTAAATCCGCATGTAGTTGAATTTGCACCACGTTTGATGCCAAGACAACTGGACAAAGGCGCAAGCGATATGCTTCAATCTAAAATTGAAGAATTAAATATTGGAATTCATCTTAATAAAGCCACACAATATATTGACGGAGCAGCATGTATAACGGGAATGATGTTTGCCGAGGATGAATTGTTAAAAGTTGACATGTTGGTTATTTCTGCCGGAATTAAACCTCGCGACGAATTAGCTCGAGTTTCAGGATTGGAGGTCGGATTACGAGGCGGTGTTGTGGTAAACAATCAAATGCAAACATCAGATCCTTCTATTTATGCGATTGGCGAAGTGGCACTTTACAATCAAAACATTTACGGACTTGTTGCCCCAGGTTACGAAATGGCTGATGTAGCCGCTGAGCAAATCTTAAATGGCACAAAAACCATGAGAGAAACCATCGATATGTCGACACAATTGAAATTGATTGGTGTTGAAGTTGCGAGTTTTGGTGATCCTTTTATCGAAAATGATAACGTAACCGCTATTATTTATGAAAATAAACTAAGTGGTATTTACAAAAGAATCAACGTTACCAAAGATTCTAAAACTTTATTAGGCGGAATTTTAGTGGGAGATTCCAGCGATTATAATTCTCTTTTTCAAATTTTCAGCAATGCAATGGCTTTGCCTAAAAACCCCGAAGATTTGATTTTAGGTTCAAGAGATGGCTCAGAAGGCTCAAGTTTAGGCAGCGTTTTAGATCTGCCGGATACCGCTGTAATTTGTTCTTGCGAAAATGTAACTAAAGGCTCCATTTGCTGTTCGCTTCTGGATGAAACCTGTTCCAGTTTCTCAGATGTTGTCAAACATACCAAAGCTACTTCTGGTTGTGGAGGCTGTAAACCAATGGTTTCTGATTTGGTAAAAGCCACTCAAAAATCACTTGGAAAAGAAGTAAAAGATGTTATTTGCGAGCATTTTAGTTATACCCGTCAGGAATTATTCGACTTGGTTAAAATCAATAAATATGAGAATTTTTACGATGTAATAGATCATCACGGCAAAGGTGATGGCTGTGAGGTCTGCAAACCTGTCGTAGCTTCGATTTTCTCTAGTATCTATAATGATACGGCTAACAAACATGTTACAACGCAAGATACCAACGATAGATTTCTAGCCAATATTCAACGAAACGGAACATATTCTGTAGTACCAAGAGTTGCCGGAGGAGAAATCACTGCCGAGAAACTTATCGTAATTGGCGAAGTGGCAAAACAATTCGAACTATATACTAAAATTACCGGAGCGCAAAGAGTTGATTTATTTGGCGCTCATTTGAGTGATTTACCAAAAATATGGAAAATCTTAATCGATAATGGTTTTGAAAGTGGTCATGCTTACGGAAAATCACTTCGTGCCGTAAAAAGCTGTGTGGGAAATGCCTGGTGTCGTTACGGAATGGACGATAGTGCCGGATTTGCCATAGAATTAGAAAACAGATACAAAGGAATCCGTTCTCCGCATAAACTAAAAGGTGGCGTTTCGGCTTGTATTCGCGAATGTGCTGAGGCTCGTGGAAAAGATTTTGGGCTAATTGCGGTTGAAGGCGGATGGAATTTGTATATCGCCGGAAACGGTGGAGCCAATCCAAAACACGCTGTTTTATTAGCTGAAAAAATAGACAAAGAGACGGTTATCAAATACCTGGATCGCTTTTTAATGTATTACATCCGCACGGCTGGTCCACTAATCAGGACTGCAACATGGTTAGAAAAACTAGATGGTGGTCTCGATTATCTAAAAGAAGTAATTATCGAAGACAGTTTAGGAATCTGTGAAACACTTGAAGCCGAAATGCAGACTTTGGTCAATACTTTTGAATGCGAATGGAAACAGGTTCTGGAAAAACCAAGATTACTAAAACGTTTCAATCATTTTGTAAACTCTGAAGAGAAAGATGATAATGTAGTTTTTGTACCCTTAAGAGATCAAAAAGCACCAAAAGCGTGGTCGTAACTTTATAAATACATTTTTTTTAAACACATAGAAACATAGTTTATTAGGAGTGAATAAAGGCGTTTCACTTAGTTTAAACACACATAGCTTTCAAAGATTTTTAATTTTTAATTCTCAATTTTTAATTAAAAACTAAGCTCCAAAAAAAGAAAAAAATATCACTAACGTTTGCTGTCCTTCTTACCCTCTTTTTTACTGCGCCATCATAATTAACTCTCATGATTGTAAAAAGAGGGATAAGAAACAGGAAACAAAAATTTGAATCAAATGGAAGAAATCTTAAATCAATATGAAACCGTTCACCCAAGTGATGCAACAATTTGGTTTAAAGCCGGAAAAGTAGAAGATTTCCCAACAAATCGTGGCGGGTGCATTAAATACAAAAACAAACAAATTGCCATTTTTAACTTTGCACGCCGCAACGAATGGTACGCTTGCCAAAATGCCTGTCCGCATAAAATGGAAATGGTGCTCGCAAGAGGAATGACCGGATCGACGGATGATATTCCGAAAATAGCCTGCCCAATGCATAAAAAAACCTTTTCATTAGTGGATGGTTCTAACCTAAATGGTGACGATCTTAAAATTGCAACTTACCCGATTAAAGTAATTGAAAACGAAGTATTTGTTGGTTTTGTGGATTAGATTTTTAAGAAGCAAGATGCAAGAAGCAAGACGATAAAGTTTTTCAAATCTTGCTTCTTGCTTCTTTCATCTTCTTTTCGGCTTTCAACTTTAGACTTTAGACTTTTCTACTAATTTATGTATCTTTGAAATCTATTATTTACCAACAATGACTACACCTTTTCAAAAAGCAAGCGAGTGGATTGATGCTGAAAATGCTCAGGATCCAAATATCGAGACCGATCAAAATATCGAATATCCAAAGGAATTATTATATTCTAACAGGATGTACAAAAGGCTTATACAATTTGAACCCGAAGCTTCAGAAGAAATTCAGATTGCTTCAAAAGCACAGCACATTTGCCGATGGAAAGTCGCAAGAGAATCCTATCCAATGGATCGTGTTGGTTATCTAAAATGGCGTGAAGAACTTAAAAAATTTCACGCAAAAACTACCGCCGAAATTTTAGAAAAAGCAGGTTATACATCCGAATTTATTGATCGTGTTTCGTTTTTAATCGAAAAGAAATTACTTAAAAAAGATGCTGAAACACAGCTTCTTGAAGATGTTATTTGCTTGGTTTTTTTAGAATATTATTTAGATCCTTTCGTACACAAACATGACGAGGAAAAACTAAAAAATATCATCAAAAAAACCTGGGATAAAATGTCGGATAAAGGACATCAGGAAGCCTTAAAAATCAATTATTCTGAAGAAAATTTAAATCTAATAAAAGCTTCTTTAGGGTTGTAATTGGATTTTTCCGATATAAGAAAAATATCTTCGAATGAAAAAAAACAATCAGGAAGCTGCCGATAAAATCACGTTCAAAAATTTACGCCGACTGTATTTTTTTGCACTCCTGACTATTGCTATCACGATTATACTCAGTCAGGTTTTAGTTCAATACAACTTAAACCAACAATTAAGCGATTCGAAAATCATCAATATTTCGGGAAAGCAAAGAATGCTGAGCCAGAAAATTGTCAAGGAAGTTTTGATATTGCATTATGTTTCTGCTGATGCTTCTGCAAAACAAATTTCGCATTTGAAAGAAGTTTTATCTCTTTGGAAAATCAATCAAAATGCTCTGGAAAATGGCAACGATAGTTTGGCTTTTCCAAAAGAAAAAAGCGAAACACTCACGAAATTATATCTGGAAGTAAATCCTAATTTCTATACTATTGTAGAAACAACTAATTTATTTCTGCTGAATCTGGAACAGAAAAATAACTTAGCCAATAATCAAAAACTGGTACAGATTATCCTCAAAAACGAAGGTATTTTCCTTTCGAAAATGAATCAGATTGTAACTCAGTACGATCTTGAAGCGCATGAAAAAGTTACCGAACAGCGAAAAATAGAATATTGGATTTTTGCCTTTACTTTATTTGTTTTACTAATGGAGTTTTTCTTCATTTTCAAACCTACCAATAAAAAAATCGAGAAACTTATCGCTAAGCTTTTATCCTCTCAAAAGAAAGCTTTAAAATTAGCTTACGATACTGAAATTATAAGCGAAATAAAGGAAAACTCGGTTAAAGAATTAAAATCCCTTAACTATGCCATGGAAAATACGTTGCTTTATTGCCGTATTGCTCCCGATGGTTCGATTATTCATGTTGGTGAAAAATTTGCCAAACTTATCAATTACACCAAGTTTTCATCCAATAAAAAATTCTCCGAAGTTTTAACCACAGATGAAAAAGAACAGCTCAATATTGACCGAATTATTTTCGAAAAACAAAGAAGTGGCTGGACTGGCGAAATTAAAATCATAAACAAAGAAGGCCAGACTTTTTGGCTCGATTTATCCATGGTTCCGGTAACCATTAAAAAAGAGGAATCTGAACTTTTAATTATTTGTTTCGACATTACAGAACGCAAAAAAGCGCAACGCGAAGTTGAACGCTTGAACATCGAAAACAGTACTGAAAAAATCAATCAGCAAAAGGTTATTTCGAGCAGAATTGTCGAAAATCAGGAAAACGAACAAAACCGAATTGCCAAAGAAATCCATGACGGAATTGGTCAAATGCTTACGGGTTTGAAGTTTAGTCTGGAAAGCATTAATCTTGATGACAAAGAAAAATCAGCACAAAAAATCGAATACCTTAAAAAGTTATCGCTTGATATTATCAAAGGTGTTCGTACCGCAACTTTCAATCTAATGCCTCCGGAATTGAGCGATCACGGAATTGTTTCTTCTCTTGCAAAACTTACACAGGAACTTTCTAAACTAACCGGAAAAGAAATTCTGTTTTACAACAAAACTGATTTCAACCAACGTTTAGATTCATTAATCGAAATTAATATTTATCGTCTCACACAAGAAGCGATCAACAATGCGATAAAATACGCCGAATCATCGCATATTATTGTACAACTTTCGCATAGTAATACTTTGCTCAGCATTATCGTAGACGACAACGGCAAAGGTTTTGACATACAGTCCGTCGACAAAAAACGTAACAGCGAATCCGGAATGGGATTGTTGTTCATGAAAGAAAGAATACAATACATCAACGGGCGCGTTTTCATCAAATCAATTCCAGGCGAAGGAACGAGGATTACTTTTAATGTACCGATTTAGTAATTAGATAATTTGTCAATTAGATAATTAGATAATTTACTCAGCGACCTTTGTCAAAGTTTAAAACTTTGACAAAGGTTACCGCAATCTTGTCATCTCGACGCAGGAGAGATCACACAAGAAACTCTACAATCAAAATCGCCAATCTTTGTCGACATACTAGTGTGATTTCTCTCCCGAAGCCTCGGGATCGAAATGACAAAACATCACAACAATTGTCTTTCAAAAGGAACATAGACAAAAGTCTACATCCAATTCCCAATTATATAATTTTCTAATTGACAAATTATCTAATTCTCTAATTACCCCATTTTCTAATTTAAAAAATTACGTATCTTAGCCTAATCTTTATAGATGAATATACGTAAATATTCAAAATTAAAATTAAGTAAATCATGAGTAATACTATTCGAGTAGTTCTGGCAGATGATCACGTATTTGTACGAGATGGCATAAAATCTTTACTGGAAAACGAAGCAAACATTGAGGTTGTAGGCGAAGCTATTGATGGCAGCGATGCACTTGAAGTAGTTGCGGCCAGTAAACCAGATTTACTTATAGTAGATATTCGTATGCCAAACTTAACAGGTATCGAAGTGGTAGAAAAACTTAGAAGCGAAAGTAATGCTGTAAAAATTATTATGCTTTCGATGCATGAATCTGAAGAATACGTATTGAAATCTATTAAGGCCGGAGCCGATGGTTATTTACTGAAAGGTTCAAGTAAAGAAGAGTTCCTGAAGGCATTACATACTGTTGCCGCAGGCGGTAAGTATTTTAGCGGAGATATTTCCTCAATATTAATCAGTCAACTTACTAATACTTCAAATTCGCTTGAACCTAAACAAAATTTAGGCGAGGAAATGATGATTACTAAAAGAGAAAAAGAAATCCTGACCCTTTTATTATCCGGAAAAGGCAACAAGGAAATCGCTGAAGCACTGGAAATTAGCAAACGAACTGCCGAAGTTCATCGTTTTAACCTGATGAAAAAACTAAAAGTAAAGAACTTAATGGAACTTTCGAACAAAGCAACAGAATATTCCCTTTTATAATTGTGACTAAACGATAAAAATCGCCTTTAAAAATAGTATTTTAATAAAATAGAGAATCAATTTTGTGATGTTGGTAAATCGACTTCTTAAAAGTAAAATACTTAGATAAAATTAAGTATTAATACTTATAAGTATTTACATTTGGTAAAACAAATCTAAGTACTATGAA
Organism: Flavobacterium pectinovorum; assembly: GCF_006438875.1. Taxonomy (GTDB): domain Bacteria; phylum Bacteroidota; class Bacteroidia; order Flavobacteriales; family Flavobacteriaceae; genus Flavobacterium; species Flavobacterium pectinovorum_A. The sequence continues at coordinate 115,316 of NZ_RCZH01000019.1, read as the reverse complement.
AAATACAAACTCTTTATCACAATCACACAAGATTTTATTTTTGAATACTTTAGCCTTCACCATATGTTTTGCTTGTTGGACATTAAACGGTGTATTGGTAACTTTTTTAGTAGACAATGGCATTTTTCATTGGAGTGTTGTACAAGTTGGCTGGCTGCTTGGAATTCCAATTTTAACCGGCTCCATCATGCGTTTGCCAATTGGAATACTTACAGACAAATTTGGCGGAAAATATGTCTTTTCGCTTTTACTCCTGCTCTGCTCGATTCCTCTATTTTTATTGCCTTATGCTGATAGCTTCTTTACGTTTGCCGTATTAAGTTTTTTATTCGGAATGGTTGGAACTAGTTTTGCTGTTGGAATAGGTTACACATCAATTTGGTATCCAAAAGAATGGCAGGGGCGCGCGCTCGGAATTTTCGGTATGGGAAATGCCGGAGCTGCAATTACAACCTTTTTGGCACCATCATTATTAAATCATTTCTCCATAAATGATCCTCAAAATGGCTGGAAAACACTTCCGGTTATCTATGCAATTGCCTTAGTTATTATTGGAATTGCCTTTTTAATTTTTGCCACAAACAAAAAAATAGAAAACAATACCAAAACTGTTTCTCAAATGTTGCAATCCTTAAAATCAGCCAGAGTATGGCGTTTTGGAGCTTATTATTTTTTAGTTTTCGGATGTTTTGTCGCTTATTCTCAATGGCTTTTGCCCAATTTCATGAACGTTTATCAAACCAGTCTGGTTATGGGCGGATTGTTTGCTACGCTTTTTAGTTTGCCATCGGGTGTAATCAGAGCGTTTGGCGGTTATTTATCAGATAAATTCGGAGCAAGAAAAGTCATGTATTGTGTTTTAAGTTCATCCGTTATATTAAGTGCTTTACTGATGATTCCAAAAATGGAAATTACAACAACCGGACCTGGAGTTTTAGCTACTAAAAAAGGAATAATAACGGCAGTTTCAAACGAAAAAATTAAAATTGGAGATACTGATTTCGCAGTGGCTCAAAGAAAAACGAATGAAAATGAAAACGCCATTTTCCCAACCAAATCTTCATGGCAGCAAGTTGTAGTTGAAGAAAACCAAACCGTAAAAAAGAAAGAATTACTTGCAAAAGGAATTACTGTCATTAAGTTCGACGCCAATATGTGGGTATTTCTGATTCTGGTCATTCTTATTGGGATTTCATGGGGAATTGGAAAAGCGGCTGTCTACAAACATATTCCGGAATATTTCCCAACAGAAGTTGGCGTAGTTGGCGGAATGGTAGGGATGATTGGCGGTTTAGGCGGTTTTTTTGGTCCAATTATCTTTAGTTATTTGCTTACAGCAACCGGAATTTGGTCAAGCTCATGGATTTTTATTTTAGTATTTTCTTCCATTTGTTTAATTTGGATGCATTATACTATTACTAAAATCATGAACGAAAAACAGCCTAAATTGTCCCGATTAATTGACACACAATAACTTAAAATTATTTTTTTTGATAAAAAAACAATTAATGATTTTTATCATTCTTAATGAGGTGTTTTTCCTATAAATTTGTCCTATTAAAAAACCAATTATGAAAAAATTAAAAATAATTCTATTCTTATTATTAGCAGGAATAAGCTTTGATATTCAGGCACAGGAATTAGATGTAAATTTACAAATCAGACCCCGTTTCGAATACAGAAACGGATACAAAACGCTTTTACCGGAAGGTCAGAAAGGAACTTCCCAAATCTCACAACGTTCACGATTGAATTTTAACTATAAACAAGATGAGTTAACCGTAAAATTAACTTTTCAAAATACCAGAACCTGGGGCGATGTTACTCCTACAGCAACTGCAGACAAAAATGGAGTAGCAGTTTTTGAAGCTTGGGCACAATACGATTTAACCAAAAAATGGAGCGCCAGAATGGGACGTCAGGTACTTTCATACGATAATCAACGTATTATGGGCGAAATGGACTGGGCACAACAAGGGCAAAGTCACGATGCATTAATGGTTTCTTTTCATCCGGAAAACCATCAGCTTGATATGGGATTAGCGTACAACTCAAATGCCGAAAACACTTTTCAAACACCTTATACAGTAGCCAATTACAAAGCGATGCAATATGCTTGGTATCACACTACTTTTGATAAGATTGGAGCAAGTTTATTATTATTAAATACAGGTTATGAATTTTCAAGAATAAACAATCCTGAATTAATAATAGATTACAAACAAACTTTCGGAACTTATTTAACCTACAAAGCAGGCAAAATAGATACAAACTTAAGTTTCTACGGTCAAACCGGAAAAAGTATTGACCTGCAAGTTAGTGCCTGGGATGCAGCAGTAAACTTTGGATATAATATTACCGATTCTTTTAAGGCCGGTTTAGGTTATGAATTTCTATCCGGAAAAGCTACAAATGACGGAAGCAAAGTAATCAAATCATTCAACCCAATCTTTGGAACCAATCATGGTTTTAACGGTTATATGGATTATTTTTATGTTGGAAATCACTTAAACAGCGTTGGTTTACAAGATGCTTTCTTAAAACTAAACTACAATGCTAATAAATGGCAATTTGCTTTGATTCCGCATGTATTTTTAGCTGCTGCTGATGTAGTTACGCCACTAAACGAAAAACTGGATTCTTATTTAGGAACTGAGATTGATGCTACTTTTGGCTATAACTTTAAAAAAGATATCGTGGTAAGTGGTGGTTATTCTCAAATGTTTGGTTCTAAAACTATGGAGTTTATTAAAGCTCCGGGAGATGCCGGACATACGAACAATTGGGCTTGGCTAATGATTTCTGTGAATCCTAGAATTTTTAGCTGGAAAAAATAGTTTTCCTTCAAATTTAACCTTTAAATTTTACCCTTTTCCTATTTCGGAAAAGGGTATTTTTTTTATCTTCCAGAAAACTTGTTTAATGCTTTAATTAACTATATTTGAATCGAATACGAACCCCAAATTCTATCCCATGAAACAACTTTTAAAATTATCGATGCTAACTTTTATTGTTACTCAAACTGGTTTTTCGCAAAAATATAATGATACCTTAATTTCGAAAGGTTCAGAAATAAATTTTGCAAAAACACAAAAAAGAGGAATTAAAAAAAACAACATTATCTACTTTGTTGAAAACGATTTACAAACAATATCTGCTTACAAGAAAAACAGACTAAAATGGCAGACAAATGTAGTTTCTATTTGTGGAAAACCAAAAAACGGTGAACCTGAAATAAGATATGTCGGATTTAATACAAACAAACTACTTGTTGTTATGGGAAAGCATAATTTTGCAGAAGTTGACATAAATAGTGGTCTAACAAGACTTGTTGGTTAAGATTAAAAGCCGAATTTTTAGTTTTAAGAAATAAATTTTAAACTTTCTTATATATTTTACCCTTTTTCATTTTTGGAAAAGGGTATTTTTTTAGAACGTAATTGAAATACATTTTATCCTTTAAAATAGGTATATTTGACTTAATTATCAAACAATATCATCTCAACATTATTACTTTCAAATACCATAAAAAACTAATGAAATTTAAAAGCATAATAATTTTATTCGTTTCAATAATTCTATTCTTCCTGATTGGATTACTTTATGATATGCCATACAGAACTTTAACCCGAACACTTATTTTAAAAATTGCCAATTACGATTTGAGTTATTACGGAGCAAAACAAATTAGATTATTTATTCCTGATTTAGGATTCATATTAACACTAATTCCGATTGGATTATTCATTATTTCAAAATCCCAAAAACAAAAAAGAAATGACCTCCTTTCCATTCTAATTTTTCCAGGTCTTGTAGTGTTATTTTATCTCTTTTACTGCTTTTCCGAATCTCAAATTATAAAATATACCACAACTGTTGATAAAGACATATATTATCATCATCAAAATGTAAACTATCGTCTTATTGCTTTATTTAGTATAATTTCATCTCAAATTTTAAATTACTTTATTCTAAAGAAACTATCTAAAGCAAATCCAACATAACAAAAAATTATCGATGAAGCACTTTTTTAAATTATCTATATTCACTTTCATTATAGCACAATCAAGTTTTGCACAAAAATATGATGTGAATTTAATTTCAAAAGATTCAAAGATAAATTTTGCAAAAACACAAAAGAGAGGAATTAAAAGCAATAATGTCATTTACTATGTTGAAAAAGATTTACAGACAATATCTGCTTACAAGAAAAACAAGTTAAAATGGCAAACTAATGTAATCTCTGTTTGTGGAAAACCAAGTGTTGGCGTGCCTGAAATTAGATATGTAGGATTTAGTACAAATAAACTATTGGTTATTATTGGAAAACATGATTTTGTAGAAGTTGACATCACTAATGGTAAAACAAAACTTGTGGGTTCAGATTAAAAGAACATAACGAAATATTTAATCAAAATTGTATATAAAACCTCGTCTAATGAAAATCATAGCTTGGAATTGTAATATGGCATTCAGAAAAAAAGCTCCATTTATTCTAGCTTTTAATCCTGATATTGCTGTAATTTCTGAGTGTGAAAATCCGGAAAAATTGAAATTTGGTATTGATACAAAACTTCCAACAGATATACTTTGGTACGGTACAAATCCGCACAAAGGAGTTGGCGTTTTCTCTTATAGTGATTATAGATTTCAATTGCTGGATTGTCATAATCCAAGTTTCAAAAACATTTTGCCAATAGCCGTAACTGGCGGAAAAGTTGATTTTACCATGTTTGCTATTTGGGCTAATAATCCCGAAGACAAAGACGGACAATATGTTACGCAGGTTTGGAAAGCGATTAATTATTATGAAGATCTCATCAAGGAAAATAAAACCGTTTTAATTGGAGATTTCAACAGTAATACAATCTGGGACAAACCACGACGAGAAGGAAATCACTCGACTGTTGTAAATAAACTCGAAGCCAAAAAAATTTATAGTACCTATCACAAATATTACAACCAAGTACAGGGCAAAGAAGAACATCCGACGTTGCATTTGTATCGCCACGAAAACAAACCTTATCATCTTGATTATTGTTTTGCTTCGAGCGATTTCATTGAAATTATGGAAAGCGTCGAAATTGGAAATTATCAAGACTGGACTTTACACAGCGATCACACACCTTTAATAATTGATTTTAATATATAAACAATGAACAATTCGTGGACCGAAAGATGGAACGACCGCTACAGCAATGAAGAATTTGCCTACGGCGAAGAACCCAACAATTATTTTAAAGAACAAATCGAGAAACTAAACACCGGAACTATCCTTTTCCCTGCCGAAGGCGAAGGTCGAAATGCTGTTTATGCCGCAAAATTAGGTTGGACAGTTTCCGCTTTTGACATTAGTGAAGAAGGAAAAAATAAAGCCTTAAAACTTGCCGAAGCCAGCAATGTAGCTATTGATTATCAGGTTGGCGAATTAGAAACCTTAAATTATCATACGGAACAGTTTGATGCAATTGCCCTGATTTATGCTCATTTTCCGGCAGAAATAAAATCAGCAATTCATAAAACCCTTGAAACTTATTTACGCAAAGATGGAATCATCATTTTTGAAGCTTTTAGCAAAAAACATTTAGAATATCTTGCCATAAACGACAAAGTTGGCGGACCAAAAGATATTGAATCGTTATTTTCTATTGAAGAAATTCAGGCTGATTTTCCAAATTATGAAATCATTGAATTACAAGAAAAAGAAATCGAATTGAACGAAGGTGTATTCCATAACGCAAAAGGTTCTGTGATTCGATTTATTGGACGAAAAAAATAAATTACGCATAAACGTTACGTGGAGACGCACTGCTGTGCGTCTCTACAAAAAACTCCCCTATCCAACTTTTCTTCTTTTATTTTATCTAAAAATAAATTCAAAAATTACGTATTTATACGTAAAAATACGTATTTTTGTTTACATCAATATACGTGAATTAGCTTAGACAAGTAAATTCATATTTCGTATTCAAAAAAAGTTGTAATGCAAAATACCAAAATCAAAACTACTTGTTCCTACTGTGGCGTTGGCTGCGGAATTATTGTGACCAATGATGCCAAAAATGGCGTGATGGTTACGGGCGACAAAGATCATCCTGTCAATAAAGGAATGTTATGTTCTAAGGGAATGAATTTGCATTATGTTGTTAATGATACTTCAGACCGAATTTTATATCCTGAAATGCGAGGCAGCAAATCTTATCCGCTGGAACGTGTGAGTTGGGATACTGCACTTGATCGTGCTGCAGCTGTTTTTACTTCCATCATAAAAAAACATGGTCCTGATAGTGTTGGTTTTTATATTTCTGGTCAGTGTTTGACCGAGGAATATTATTTGGTCAACAAATTGGTAAAAGGTTTTTTGAAAACCAATAATATCGATACCAATTCGAGACTTTGCATGAGTTCGGCAGTTGTGGGTTATAAAAAGACTTTTGGTGAAGATTCTGTTCCAATTGCTTATGATGATATCGAACTTGCTGATACTTTCCTGATTACCGGAGCAAATCCGGCGTGGTGTCATCCTATTTTATTCAGAAGAATTGAAAAACACAAAGAGAAAAATCCGAAAATAAAAATCATTGTCGTAGATCCCAGACGAACAGATACGGCAGCTTTCGCCGATTTGCATTTGCAGATTATTCCGGGATCAGATATTATTTTATATCATGCAATCGCCAAACGCATCATTGAAAAAGGTAATGTAGATCACGATTTTGTAAAAAATAATGCGGAGAATTTCAAACAATATAAAGACCTTGTTTTAAGTACTTCGTTTGAAAAAGCTTCTAAACTATGCGGAATTCCGGTAAACGATATTAAACTTGCAGCAGATATTATTGGCAAAGCAAAAGGATTTATTTCGCTGTGGGCAATGGGATTAAATCAAAGCGCTGTGGGCGTTGATAAAAATACGGCTTTGCTAAATTTATCTTTAGTAACGGGACAAATTGGTAAACCGGGTTCGGGACCTTTTTCATTAACCGGACAACCCAACGCAATGGGCGGACGTGAAGTGGGCGGAATGGCAACTTTACTCGCGGCACACAAAGACATTGCAAATCCGGAACATCGAAAAGAAGTTGCTGATTTTTGGGGTGTAGATTCTATTTCGGACAAACCGGGTTTAACGGCAACCGAAATGTTTGAAGCTTTAGAATCCGGAAAAATGAAAGCTATCTGGATTATCTGCACCAATCCTATGGTAAGTTTACCTGACTCACGTCGGATTGAAAAAGCACTGCAAAATGCCAAATTTGTAGTTGTTCAGGATATTTCGCATAATGCGGATACTTCAAAATATGCCGATTTACTATTACCCGCCGCAGGTTGGTTAGAAAAAGAAGGGACAATGACCAATTCTGAGCGTCGAATTTCTTATTTACCTAAAGGAATTAATGCGCCCGGAGAAGCACTTCCGGACATTGAGATTTTAATTCGGTTTGCTAAAAAAATGAATTTCAACGGTTTTAATTTTAATAGCGCTGAAGAAATTTACAAAGAGCATTGTGCGTTGACCAAAAATACCAACATCGACATTTCATTCTTAAATTATAATCGGCTAAAAAACGAAGGTACTTTTCAATGGCCAGTTCCTGATTACGGACATCCGGGAACTCCTCGCCTTTTTACCGATAAAAAATTCTATACGCCTTCGCAAAAAGCAATTTTCAACTTGCCAACAGCTATTGAAAATACTTCGGAACAGCCAAGTCCGCAATTTCCGTTTATATTAACAACAGGACGAGTTCGCGATCAATGGCATACGATGACCAAAACCGGAAAAGTGTCGCGATTAATGACGCATACACCAAGTCCGGTTTTAGAAATTAATCCAATTGATGCTTATAAAAATGATATTAAAAATGGAGATATTGTCATTGTTTCCAGTAAAAATGGGGAAGTTCGCGTAAAAGCAAAAGTCACAGATTCTATAAAAGAAAAAGTCGTTTTTCTGCCAATGCATTGGGGAAAACAACTCGAAAATGACTTGAACCGAACCAATAATTTAACCAATACAGTTGTCGATCCAGTTTCAAAAGAACCCGATTTTAAATATACGACGGTTGCGATTTCTAAATATATAAAACCTTTTCAGAAAATCGCGATTGTTGGTGCCGGAGCCGCTTCTTTCAGGTTTATTCAGAATTATCGTGAATTTAATTCGACCGATGAAATTATTGTTTTTTCTAATGAAATGAATCCGTTTTACAATCGTGTTTTGCTTCCGGAATACATGACAGGCGAATTTACCTGGGAACAGCTTTTGAAAGTTAAAGATGGTGAAGCATTAAGTAAGCTTAAAATTACTATGAAAGCCGGCGTAGCGATTGACAAAATAAATGCGAATGAAAAAACAATAACAGATAGTCTCGGCGAAATACATACTTACGATTCGCTAATTTTGGCAACCGGAAGCCGTCCTTTTGTTCCTGAAAATGCTCAGCTTCATTTGCCCGGACGATTTACTGTGAGACGAAAAGAAGATGCCGATCGTTTAAAAAAACATCTTGACAGCACTAATTTACCTCCGGAAGAGCAACATGTTGTCATTATTGGCGGTGGATTATTAGGTTTGGAATTGGCTGCGGCATTAAAACATAAAAAAGTAAAAACTACTATAATTCAGCGCGCTTCCCGATTAATGGAACGTCAGTTAGATTTAATTTCGAGCAAATTATTAGCCGAAGAAGTTCAGCTTCGTGATATTCAGATTTATTTTGATAATGAAGTTAGTACCGTTTTTGAAACCGAAAATCCAAATGAGATAGAAATCGCACTGAAAAGCGGTAGAATAATTACAGCAAATGCGATTGTATATACTATCGGAACAATTCCGAATATTGAAATTGCCCGCGAAACGGGACTTGCCTGTGGTCGTGGCGTAAAAGTAAACCAGTATTTACAATCTTCAAATCCTGACATTTATGCTATTGGAGAAATAGCAGAATTCAACAATAAATTATTCGGAATCACTTCTGCCGCGGAAGAACAGGCTGATATTCTGGCCAATTTTATGGCGGGCGATATCAGTAGTTTTTATAAAGGCTCGATTTTAATGAATATCCTAAAATTAGAAGATATAAATTTATGCAGTATTGGAGATCTTACAATTCCTGAAAACGATGATTCATATGAAGAAATTGTCTTTGCCGATTTGAAAAAACGGTATTACAAAAAATGTATTGTAAAAGACGATTTGCTTGTTGGAGCGATTTTAATGGGGGATAAAAATGAGTTTGCCGAATTTAAAACGATGATCGAAAGCAAAATCGAATTATCTGACAAGCGAAATTCATTATTAAGAGGAAGTTCGAACGCAAAACCTGTTCTCGGAAAGTTAGTCTGTTCCTGCAGTCAGGTTGGAGTCGGAAACATTGAAGAAACTATAAAAAGTGGTGTAAATGATTTCACGGATTTATGCAAAAAAACGGGCGCAGGATTAGGCTGCGGAAGCTGTAAAACAGAAGTTAAAGAGATTTTAGCGAAGTGTAAGGTTTAAAAATTGTTTCAAGTTTTCTTTGTTTCAAGTTTCAGGTTCTCTCCTTTGTGTCATTTCGACGTAAGGAGAAATCACATCCAGAGAGCAACGGACTGTTGGCGAGCCACTTTATGTGATTTCTCCTCCGTCGAAATGACAAGATTGGGTTCCGATTGCGAATGATGGATTAAAATCCATCCCTACAATATATTTTGTTCCTACGGAACTGCTCAAAAAAATTTCGGAGGAATGCTTTATATTGTATCAACGTCCCGAAGCTTTGGGATTAACCCGTTGAAACGAAAAATATTTGATTTTCATCATAGAAATCGAAATGACAAACTAAACGAAAATATTCTTATGAAAATGAGTGCCATAGCCCCGATAGTCCCGAAGCTTCGGGAGAAATCCTTTTGTGTCCGCAGCGGCGGACACAAAAGATTGAAACGGATAGCGGGATTAGCTCCTGAAACCTAAAACAAAAAAAACCTGAGACTAAAAATAGAAAAAATGGAGTTAACGAGATTAATAGTAAAAGGAGGCGTGATTTCGCCTGGGGAATTACGAGAAGTAGTTAATATAGCTATGGACCAAGGTTTAGATTCGATTTCCTTTGGTTCAAGACAGGATATTATTTTCCCGAAAGGTTTAAAATCTTTAGACAAAGAAAAAATAGGCAAGCATCATTTTGTTCTTCCAAATGAAAAAAGCGGCAATAATATCGTTTCTTCTTATGTTTCTACAGATATTTTCAGAAACACAAACTGGTTAACCGGAAACAAGTTTTTATACGTTTTAGAGCAATTTAAAGAACAGCCAAAACTAAAAGTTAACATAAACGATCCAAAGCAGCAACTTGTGCCGTTGTTTACAGGTCATCTTAATTTTATTGCTTCAGAACACGAAGATTATTGGTATTTATACATTCGTTTGCCAAAATGGGAGCGCATGGAACTTTATCCCGTTTTGATCTACAGCTGGGATATTGCAAAATTCTATTATAAAATCGAAGAAATCACAAACGAGGAATCTTATGATATCGATGTGCTTTTTAGTTTAGTCAGCGAAGCATTAGACACTAATAACAGAACGATTGACAAACCGTTAAACATTCCGTTTTACCCGTTTCCGTATTACGAGGGTATGAATAGAATGGGAATTGATCAATACTGGCTGGGATTGTACTGGAGAAATAATTTGTATGATCTGGATTTCCTAAAGCAAATGTGCGATTTATGCTTTGATTGTAAAATTGGAAAAATATGTATTACGCCCTGGAAATCGTTTATTATAAAAGGAATTCCAAAAGACCGAAAACTCGAATGGGAGAAATTCCTGGGCAAGAAAGGAATCAATGTCCGTCATTCTTTATTAGAACTGAATTGGCATTTGCCGGTTGCAATGGAATGGGCTTTGAATCTTAAAACTTTTCTGGTTCGAACGCTCGATCAGTTTGATATTAGTACTTATGGATTAACCTTCGGAATATCTGAATACAATCGTGATGGACATTATTTTACATCAGTTGTTGTTGAAAAAAATGAATTACCCAAAGATCTTGAATCGATCAAAATCAGAGATACTTATAATGTTTTATTTGCGAAGAATTTCGACCCAAATACAAGAGAATATATTGTTCATTCGCAAGACATTGATAAACTGGAATTACCTACTATTTTAATCGAACTGAGTCGGAAATATTTCGATGAACTCGGAAATTCTATTCCCGAAGCAGCCGAAAATCCTCAGAAAAAAGAAAAACCTCAATTGGATATTTACCAATGTCAGGAATGTTTAACACTTTACAATTCTGAATATGGAGATCAAAGCCAGGGAATTTCTAAAGGTGTTTTATTTACTGATTTACCTGAAACCTATTGCTGTTCTTTGTGCGAATCTCCAAAGAGTAATTTTAAAATTTTGGAAATTGTACCTAACTAAAACAATTGCATTTTATTCTTGAGGCATTTCAAAATATAATTGTTAAGAGATTTTCGTTTTTGAATTTTGTTTAAAAATTAAAAAACTAACAATCAGCATTTTAAACATTTAATTTAAAGAAAAACTTAACATTGGAATAGTTTTTTATTACTTACATTTACGTAACCGACAGTTAACAATTTCTTAACCTCCAAATCTAACTTCATGGAGATTAACTAACTGCCGAATGTTTTATTAATAAAAAATTGTAAGATATGACACAACCAACATCAGAAAACAGTCCTGAACAAACTCCTGTAACTACGCCTGTAGAACCCATTACTCCCGCAGCACAGACTGTAAAAAAACCTGCACCAGTAAAAACTCCTGCTGCCACTGTAAAAAAAGCTCCTACGGCTGCAGTAAAAAAGACTCCGACCGCTACCGTAAAAAGTGCTACAACTACTCCAGTTAAAAGAACGACCAGAACTGCTCCGGCAAGAAAAGTTACTCCAGTTGTTATTGAGAAAACGGAAGAGCTAACAACTCCAAAAGTAATTATCGAAGAGCCAAAAAAGAAAAGCGTTTCAGAAAATAAAACTTACGGTACAACGGAAACAATAGAAGCAAATACGAAAGATAAATCAAAAGATAAAAAGAAGAAAAAAGTGAAAGACAAAGACAAGGACAAAGAGAAAAAGAAATTAGCTAAGAAAAAAGAAAAAGCTAAAAAAGACAAAAAGAAAGAGAAAGCTAAAAAAGCAAAGCAAAAAGCTGCTGCTAAGAAAAAAGAAAAAGCCAAAAAAGCGAAGGATAAAGCTAAAGCAAAAAAAATAGCTAAAAAGAAAGCTAAAGCGCAAAAAAAAATCAAAAGCTAAAAAGAAAAAATAGTTTAGAAAGAAAGGTTTGACTTGAAGGAGTTGAACCTTTTTTTTGTTTAAAGACTTTCTATTCGTGTAGTTTGTAGTTTATTGTGTTTATTTGTGTTTTTAATGTTTTTTAGTCACAGATTAAAGAAATAAAAGATTAAAATTAATTTTAATTTTGAGTTAATATCGTAAGTCCCAGAGGGACGTTATATTTATAGAAATTTAATTTTTGATAAAGAGAAAAAGAACCCCAGCGGGGTGGCATAGATATCGCTCCTCTGGAGCTTTAATGCCAAAAAAAATATAATTGCTATAAATATTACGCTCCGTCGGAGCTATAGAAATTATAGAGAAATTAACCACAAAATTGCCGTTTTCGAAGTTTAATTTTTTTCAAAAAAAGCAATATAAATAACGTATTACTCTGATATCAATATTTTTATAAAAGCTTTATTTTAAACACATTAAATAAAAATATCATTATTAGCGAAGTCGAAGGACTATCCTCCAATCGCAATCATACTGCGATTACCAAAGTGAAGTTCCGGATTGTCGATTTCAGAAACTGTAACCATTCCGGCTCTTACTTTCTTTTTATTTTTGATTGATTCTGAAATCAAATTTGTAATTGATTCTCCGTTTCTAAAAGGTGTTAGCAAATCCGTTTCGGAATTAGAGAAAAGGCAGTTTTTAATTTTTCCGTTTGCTGTTAGGCGGATTCGGTTGCAACCATCACAAAATGGATTTGTAATTGAACTTATGATTCCGAAATCGCCCTGAAAACCTTTTATTTTATAGGTTCTGGCTGTGAAGTTTTTTTCGTCTTCCAGTTTCTGAATTTCTTCGGATGAAAACGAAGTTTCTAATTGTGATAAAATCTCATTTTGCGACACCATTTTGCTTCTGTCCCACTCATTTCCCGCAAAAGGCATAAACTCAATAAACCGAACTGAAATGGGCAAAAACTGCGTTAATTTAATAAAATCGATTATTTCATTATCATTAAAACCTTTCATCAAAACCACATTTACTTTTATCTGAAAATCATTATTAAGAAGTAAATGCAGATTGTCAACTACTTTTTCAAACTGATTTCTAAGTGTTACCGAATGAAATTTAGGAGCAATTAAAGTGTCTAAACTCAAATTGATTTTTTTGATATTAGATTGTTTTAAAACATCAATATGACGGTCAATTAAAATACCGTTTGTTGTAATTGAAAGTGATGTTTTTAAAGTTGATAATTTAGAAACAATCTCCGGAAAATCTTTTCTCAATAAAGGTTCTCCGCCTGTTAATCTTATTTTATCAACTCCATTTTCTACGAAAGTCTGAGCTAAAGCAAAAATCTCATCAGCCGTCATTAAACTGGCTTTTGGAGATAACGTAATTCCGTCAGCAGGCATGCAATACGTACAACGCAAATTGCATTTCTCCAACAACGAAATCCGCAAATAATTGTGTTTTCGTCCAAAATCATCCGTTAAAATGGTTTTAGAGGGTATCATGATTTTTTCCTTTTAAAATATGAAAGACGTGCAGTAAATGCGGAAAAACAGCATCCATGGATTCTCTGGCTCCATTGGTTGATCCCGGCAAAGCCAAAACCAGACTTTTTCCTAATGTTCCTGCAACTGTTCTTGATAACATGGCGTATGGCATGCGTTCTTGTCCGTAATTACGAATCGCTTCTTCAATTCCCGGAATTCTGCTTTCTAACAATGGCGACAAAGCTTCGGGTGTTACATCTCTTGGCGATAATCCTGTTCCGCCTGTAAAAATAACCAACTGATTATCTTTGGCGAAAGCCTTCGTTTTTTCCTGAATAATATCAATTTCATCCGGAATAATTTCATAATGCGTTGTTTCAACGCCATAAGAATCTAGTTTTTCAACGATTACTTTTCCGGAGCGATCTTCTTTGTCACCCGCAAAAATAGAATCAGAACAAACAAAAACTGCAGCTTTTATAACGTTTGGAAATTTATTTTTGAAAGACGATTTTCCACCTTCTTTATTAACTAATTTTATTGTCGAAATCTCAATTTCTTTATCAATTGGTTTCAGCATATCGTACATTGTCAAAGCTACAATTGATGCGCCATGCATCGCCTCAACCTCAACTCCGGTTTTGTAAACGGTTTTTACATTGAAAATAATGTGAATTGTTAAGCCTTCAATTTTATATTCAACTGAAGTAAATTCAATTGGAATCGGATGACAATCCGGAATCGATAAATGCGTGTTTTTCACCGCAAATAATCCTGCTGTTTTTGCCATTTCAAGCACATTCCCTTTCGGAACCAAATTATTCACCACAGCATCAATTGTTTCTTGTTTGCTAACTTTGACAATTGCTGTTGCCGTTGCGGCTCTTAAAGTGCTTATTTTATGCGTAATATCAACCATTATTGTTTTGTTTCCAAGTGAATGTATCGTTTTCAAACATTTCTTTACCAAAAATTGGCACATCGGTTTTTATCCAGTTTACGATGGCTTCTGTAGCTTCATAAACCTGTTTACGTCGTGTTGCCGAAACAAATACGAACAAACATATTTCGCCCGCTTTTACCACGCCCAAACTGTGATAAATGTGCATGCAGATTAAGTCGAATTTAGCGAAAGCTTTTTCACGAATTGCATATAAAGCTTCGTTCGCCATATCCGTATATGCCGAATAATCAATTGCTACAACTGTATTGTCGTGAATTACATCGGCACGAACCTGACCCAGAAAAATATTATGCGCTCCAATCGTATGTTTAGATTGGTGTTTGGCAATAGATTCTGCTATAAATTCAGGAGAAATTGGTCCTTCTACAAATACATTTTTACTCATTGTTATTGTTTTTTTTGCCACAGATTACACAGATTAAAAGGATTTTTCTTTTGCCGCGAATTACACGAATTTTCACTAATTTATCCAGCTTTGTCATTTCGACGAAGGAGAAATCACACGCGGGATGAACGCACTGTTGTCGAGCCACTTTATGTGATTTCTCCTTCGTCGAAATGACAAGATAAAACTACAATAATTCATTAATAACACATTTTAATTTGTGAAAATTCGTGGCGAACAAATCTTGGTATAACTTTCTTTTTAAATCATTTTAATCTGTGAAATCTGTGGCTATACTTTTTCTTTTAATAATTGTTTTAATGCTAAAGCACCGCCGGCAATACTTTTTATATTTTTAAACTGATGCTTTTTTAACATTTTAACAGCTATTTTGCTTCTGATTCCGGATTGGCAATAAACGTAAATAGTTTGATTTGGGTTCAGTTTTTTGATTTCATTTTCTAAATTAATCAATGGAATCTGAATTCCATTTTTGAAATTAATTTTTGGGAGTTCTTCTTTATTTCTAACATCTAAAAACAAGACCTCATCATTATCAATTTCATTTAAAATTTCTTCTACTAAAATCTCTTCAATCTGATTTTCAGTATTATTATATTTTTTCTGAAAAGCTTCTATATTCATGATAACATCAGTATTCTTTTCAAAGTCATACTTTTGTTGTTCATTATTCAAAATATTATACACCAGTATTTTACCACTCAACACCTCTCCTATTTGTAGAATCATTTTGATGACTTCATTGGCTTGAAGCATTCCTATAATTCCAACTGAAATTCCAATTACTCCTGCATCTTCACAATTGGCAGATTGCGTGTTTTCATCAGGATACAAACATCTGTATGTAGGTCCGTTTTGATAATTAAAAACCGAAACCTGTCCCTGAAATCTAAAAATAGATCCGTAAACCATTGGTTTGTTTGTAATTATACAAGCATCATTAATCAAATATTTTATGGCGATATTATCTGTTGCGTCTACAATAATATCATATTTTTTGAATAACGAAATGGCATTCTTCCCTGATAATTTCTCTGTAATCGCATCGACTTTCACTAACGGATTCAAATCAGAAATCATCAATTTAGCTTCTTCGACTTTATATTTTCCAACTGCCGAACTTTTATAAATTACCTGACGATGCAAATTCGAAAGTTCAATAACATCATCGTCAACAATTCCTATTTCTCCAACTCCCGCGGCAGCTAAATAAGGCAATATGGCAGCACCAAGACCGCCTGCGCCAATTACTAAAACTTTTGCTTTTGATAATTTTTGCTGACCCGTTTCTCCTATTTCAGGAAGTATTATTTGTCGGTTATAACGTATTGAATCATTCATAAAAAGTCATTTATCCTCCCGCAAAAGGAGGTAATAAAGCGACAACATCACTTGTTTGCAATTTATAATCAATTGTTTTGGGTACTATTTTTTGATTGACCGCAACACTAAAAGAAAGGGTTTCAAATTGGTATTTAATCTCCAGATCCTGCATTAATTCCTGCAATGATTTATCCGAAAAAGAAACTTTCTCAAACTCACATTTCGTTTTTTCAGCGACAGCTCCAAAATATTTAATCTCAATCATTATTTTAAATTTAAATTCTGAAAAATAAATTCGTCATCAAAATGTTCCTGAAAATAAGACGTCAATCTTGAAGTGTTTTTCACCACTTCTCCAATTACAATAATTGCCGGAGATGATATTTTATTTTCAGACACTAATTTAGCAATTGAACTTATAGTTCCAACCACTTTTTGCTCTGTATTTTTTGTACCGTTTTGAATAATCGCGATAGGCAAATCATCGGTTCGGTTCTCTTGATATATTGCAATAATTTCATCCAATTTATGCATTCCCATCAAAATGACAACTGTTGCAGCAGATTTTGATGCTAGGTGAATATCTTTCGACAATTTGTGATTAGAAGTTGTTCCGGTAATTACCCAAAAACTTTCGGCAATCTGGCGTTGTGTCAAGCTAATCCCAACCGAAGCAGGAACTCCTAAAGCCGAAGAAATCCCAGGAACGATAGCCGTTTCTACACCATATTTTTCTACATATTCTATTTCTTCGCTTCCTCTTCCAAAAATAAAAGGATCACCGCCTTTTAGTCGTACTACATGACCATAACGATTTGCCATCGAAACAATCAATTCATTGATTTGGTCCTGCGTATAAGCGTGGCAACCCAAACGTTTGCCTACAAAAACGATTTCTGCGTTTGTTGCGTATTGCAATAATTCTTCGTTGACTAAGGCATCATACAAAACTACATCGGCATTTTCTAATGCTTTTATTGCTTTTAAGGTAATCAATTCAACATCACCCGGACCTGCGCCTACAATCGTTAATTTTGGTGTTTTTAAATTTCGCATAGCTTTTAACTTAAATTGATATTCAGGTCATTTAATTCGTCAACCGAATTAATGTTTGTGAGATGAAAGTTTTCACTTTCTTCAATTGTGATGATTTGATGCGGAATGTTCTCAATTAAATTCATCATTTTTAAATCATCATTATCAATTGCGCTTTTGATAACGGATAATAATTTCTTCGAATAAATCCCTATCAAAGGATGCATTCTGCTTTCAGAAGCAAAAACTGTAATTTCGGCTTCCTCATTATGTTTTGAAATTAATTCTGATAATAATTCGGTTGAAATTAACGGAATATCGCAGCTTAAAATCAAATTAAATTCGGTTTCAGAATGTGTCAATGCGGTATAAATTCCCCCCAAAGGACCTTTGTCAGTAATTCTATCCGGAATTTTATCATACGGCAAATAGTCGTATTCTTTATTTGCGGTTACTAATTTTATTTTATCTGTTATAGGCAAAATAGCCTTTATAATATGTTCAATAAATGGCTTCTTCTGAAACAATACTAATCCTTTCTCTGATTGCATTCGAGAACTTTTTCCTCCACAAAGGATAAATACGGTTAGTGTTTCCATATCAAACTGTTTTATTAGTTTTTTGTTTCAGGTTTCAGGTTTTTGTTAATCTTGTTTTTTTGCCACAGATTAAAGGATTAAAAAAAATTAATCATTGTAATCTGTGAAATCTGTGGTAAAAAAATTCGTGTCAATAAATATCTATCGTAGATTAAATTATTAATCTATGGAAAAATCAATTTTATACTTGCCATTAAAATCACTACGCCTAAAACCATTTTTAAAGTTCTGTTAGAGAAATATCCACTTCCGTAAAATCCGCCTAAAACTCCTCCAATAACGGCAATCGGAACCAAATAAAAACTCTCTGTGGGAATTGTTTTTCCTCCTAAAAAGAAACCCAACATTCCAGCAAATGAATTCACAAATATGAACAAACTTGATATTGCAGCCGATTCTTTTATCGTAGCCCAACCTAAAAATAATAAAATAGGACTCAGAATAATTCCTCCGCCAATACCCAGCATTCCGGATAATAATCCAATTATAAAACCTATCGCTAATGCAGAAGGTAAATTTATCTGAACTGCTTCTTTTTCTTTAAAATTAAATATTCCGAACAATCTTAATGCTGCAAAAACTAATACAGCTCCTAAAATAATTTTATAAATAGCATTATCTAACGTTACAAATCCACCAATAAATGCCGCTGGAACCGATGCAATTGCAAACGGGTAAAAGAGCTTTGGCTTGAAATAATTCTGTCTGTAATAAAACAGAAACGAAATACTCGAAACAAACAAATTAAGCAACAAAGCCGATGGTTTCATTATTGAAATCGGAAAAGCAAAAATGGTCATCAAAGCTAAATATCCCGATGCTCCGCCATGTCCAACACTAGAATACAAAAAAGCAATAACGATTAAGGCAAAGCTAAATAATAAGATGTTTTCAGAACTCAGTAACTGCATTTATTCTTTTGTTTCAGGTTTATTTTTGTGTCAAGTTTCAAAGAATCTTGTTTCAGGTTTCAAGTTTATGCTGTATGTTTAATTTTACATACTGCATTTCGTATTTCAAATTAATTATCTAATTTTCTAATTGCCTAATTCTCTAATTATAAAAATTCGCTCTAATCAATTGGTAATAAAGTTACAAGCTCACCTTTTTTAAGGTTTTCTGTATCATATGGAACAATTAACAAACTGTTTGCAATTGCAAATGTGTTGAGCATTGCTGAACTCTGGCTTTCTAAAATTGTCACATTTGTTTCATCATACAATGCTTTTAAAAACAATGTTTTTCCGGTTGTATTGGTAAATGAAGTGTTTAATTTTCGAACTAATTTTGGAAGATGAGTATCTGAGAAACCCATTCTGTTTTTGATTGCAGGATAAACGTAAATGTAAAAATTAGTAAGTGACGAAGCCGGATTTCCTGGTAACGCAAATACCAAAGTTTCATTTTTAGATCCAAAAAACATTGGTTTTCCGGGTTTTTGATTGATTTTATAAAAAAGTTCTTCTACTCCATTTTCTAATAAAGCTTCTTTTACAAAATCATAATCCCCAACAGAAATCCCTCCGGAAACTAATATTATATCGCTTTTTTTTAAAATGCTTTTTAGTGCTTTTTTAGTCGCTTTCAGGCTATCTTTTACTTTGTAAACTTTTGTCTTCTTTATTCCAATTGTTTGGAGCGCTGCTTCCAGCATAACGGAGTTGCTTTCGTAAATTTTTCCTTTAGATAATTTTTTTCCGGGTTCTACTAATTCGTTTCCCGTTACTAAAATGGTAACTTTTGGCTTTTTATAAACCTCAATTTCTGTAATTCCCAAACAAGCCAAAAATCCAATTGCTGCCGGTGTAATTAAAGTATTAGCTTCAAAGACAACCTCTTCTTTTTGAATTTGTTCTCCTTTACTTCGAACATTTGCAAACTGCTCCGGCATAATAGTAATCAAAATTGATTTATCATTAGCCATTACATGTTCCTGCATTATTACTGTATCTGCATTATCAGGCACAAAAGCACCTGTAAAAATGCGGACTGTTTCGTTCGGGTTCAGTTTTAAATTGGAATGATCTCCGGCTTGCGAAATACCAACAATATCGTACTGATGTCTTTCGCTGTGAATAAAAGCATATCCATCCATCGCCGACTGACGAAAAGGCGGCATGTTGATAGGAGAATAAACTGTTTCTGCCAAAACGTAGCCAAGTGCTTTACTGACTGCTATTTTCTGAATTGGCATGTTGGTGCTATTCTCTGCTATAATTGATAATGCTTCTTCAACTTGAATCATGGTTGCTATTTTATTTATCGCGATAAATACTTATTACAAATATAAGTATTTATACTTAGTTAAAATCATTGGTAGTCTAAATTTTTAAAAGATTATAAATTTAAGCTTAATTCTTTGAATTAATTCAGAAAAACCAATCAAATAGCTTTTACAAGTCATTAAAATTATGGAAGCTTCAAATTATTTGTTTCGAAAATTTCCGGTTGGCAAGTAATATAACCATGAAAAACCTATAAAAAACAGAATTGCCGAAGCTATAAATGCCGGTAACAAGATTTCATTGTTATGGTCAAGTGCATTATTCAGGGAAGCATATAACAGCCAAATTTGAATACTTACGTTTAATATCAAAATAAAAATAAGTGTCGAAAGTATATTGTTTAACTTATTTGGATTTGCGCGATTTTGACTTTTTCTAAAAGTGCTCATGTCGATTCATTTTTAGGATTTATCTAACTATTTTTATTTTCTGCATATGCTTTTACAAAGACTTGATTGTCTTTAAAAAACACTTCTAATTGCGGTAAAGCTCTTGGCGGCGGTCCCGCAATTACATCGCCGGTCATGGCATCAAATGAGCCTTCATGACAAGGACAATGTATGATTCCGGTTCCGGGTTTATAGAAAACAGAACAAGATAAATGGGTGCATTTTTGCTCATAAGCTCTAAAATCTCCGCTTTCGAGATGTATTAAAATATAAGGTATTGTACTACCTTCAATTACAAATCCACGAGTTCCTCCTACTGGCACATCTTCGATATTGCATATAAAATGTTCTCCTTGTACACCTTCTTTTGGTATCAAAAAAGCTTTTACCGCAACAAATCCGCTTCCTGCCATTAATCCTCCGGAAACAAAAGTTAGAAATTTAGCAAAGTCACGTCGGCTTACTTGGGTAGATTCTTGTTTTTTTATTGGGAAATCTTTTTTCCAGTTTTCATTTAGGTTATCTTCTTTTGACATGGATTTAGATTTAATAAATTCTTAATTCATTACTGCCTTTTGGCATCATAATGTTTACTTTGGTATTTACTGTTTCTTGTCCGAATATGAAGGTATTGATTGGGGAACTATTAGGTCTCATTTCTTCCATTTCTGCTCTTGTTCCATAAAACAAAGCTCCACTTGGACAAACAGTGGCACACATTGGTTTTTTACCAACGCTTGTTCTGTCATAACACATGGTACATTTCATCAT
The DNA here is from genome assembly GCF_006438875.1 of Flavobacterium pectinovorum. Classification (GTDB taxonomy): domain Bacteria; phylum Bacteroidota; class Bacteroidia; order Flavobacteriales; family Flavobacteriaceae; genus Flavobacterium; species Flavobacterium pectinovorum_A. Next base: position 93,784 of record NZ_RCZH01000019.1, on the reverse strand, counting down.
CAAATCATATTCTTCCATTTTTTTAGGAACTCCAAACGGACATGCTATAACACAGTTCGAGCAGCCAATACATCTTTCTGTATTTGCGGTATGAACAATTCCAAATTCGTCTTGCGAAATGGCATCGGCAGGACATACGTTTGCACAGACCGGATCTTCGCAATGCATACAAACTTGTACAGTGGTTTGAATTGTTGAAGAACGCTCGACATAATTCACACTAATCAATGATTCTTGTCCGTTAGTTTCACATTCAGCACAAGCCATTTCGCAGGCCTTACAACCAATACAGCGTTGCAGATCTACAAAAAACTCTTCATTTCTATTAAAATTAGTCCAATTCATAATTTCGTTTTTATAGCTTAAACACTTGCATATGCTTCTGATTCTTTTGATGATGGTGCTATTTCTCCTAACGGATCTAATAAGCAGGCACAAACTTTAAATTCCGGAATTTTTGAAATTGGATCTAAAGTTCCTGTTGTTAATTGATTTGCAGATTTGGCTCCAGGCCAATGGTAGGGAATAAAAATGGTATCTTTTCTAATGGTTTCTACGATATTTGCAGGGAAAATCCCTTCTCCACGTCGCGTTGCAACCCTTACTAATTCGTGTTGTTTGATTCCATATTTCAAAGCCAGTTCCGGATGAATCTCTAAAAGTGGTTCAGGAAATTGGTCTACCAATTTACCAATTCTCCGTGTCTGGGTTCCGCTTAAATATTGAGAAACCACACGACCTGTGGTTAAAATAACAGGATATTCATCATCTGTAACTTCGCCCGGTAATTTATAAGGTGCCGGATTAAAGTGTGCTTTTTTGTCCGGTGTCGCAAATTTTTTATCTTCCCATAATCTTGGTGTTCCGGGATGATCGTCTGTTGGACAAGGCCAAAAAACGCCCATATTATCTTCTATTTTTTTATAAGATATTCCAAAATAATCTGCTGTTCCACCTTTTGAAGCAACACGCAATTCATTAAAAATAGCTTCACTATTATCATATGTAAACTTATCTTCTTCGCCCAATCTCTTGGCAATTTCCAACAAAATAGAAGTATCAGTTCTTGCTTCTCCCGGAGGTGTTACAGCCTGACGAATACGTATTACACGACCTTCTGCAGATGTCGTTGTTCCTTCTTCTTCTTCCTGTAAAGAACCGGCTAAAACAATATCAGCATGACGGGCCGTTTCATTCAAAAAGAAATCAATACAAACGTAAAATTCTAATTTTTCAAGGGCCGATCGTACATAATTATTGTTGGGCAATGAAACTAATGGATTGAAACAAATAGAAATTAATCCTTTGATTTCGTCTCTATGAATCGCTTCTATAATTTCATAAGCCGTTAATCCTTTTCCGGGCATATCTTTTTCATCGATTCCCCAAACCTCCGAAATATATTTTCTATGTTCCGGATTCTCAATATCACGATTTCCGGGTAATTGATCACATTTATGTCCATGTTCTCTTCCGCCTTGTCCGTTTCCTTGTCCTGTTATTGTTCCGTATCCGCAATATGGTCTGCCAATTCTTCCGGTTGCGAGCACTAGATTTATACAACCTAAAACATTATCAACTCCTTTTGAATGGTGTTCGATTCCACGTGCATGAAGTAGAAAACTAGTTTTAGCTTTTCCCCATAATTCGGCAGCTTCTTTTATTTTATTTTTGTCAATTCCTGTAACTTCTTCTGCCCATTCCAGCGTATACTCTTTTACGGCATCTATTGTTTCCTGAAATCCTGAGGTATAATTGTCTATAAAATCATGGTCGAGCATATCGTGATCTACAAGATACTTAAGCATTGCTCCATATAATGCCGAGTCTGTTCCGGGTTTTACATCAAGATGCACATCGGCGGTTCTGGCTAACGGAATCATTCTTGGATCGATGACAATTAATTTGGCACCACGATCTCTGGCTTTCCAAATCCAATGGGTTAATGTTGGAAAAGTTTCACTGATATTTGCTCCGGCTACAATGATTACTTCGGCATATTCTAAATCAGAATAATTGTTTGAAGCTCGATCTAAACCAAAGGCTTTTTTATTTCCTGCTCCCGCACTTACCATGCAGAGTCTACCATTATAATCCAGATTTCTGGTTTTTAAGGCTACTCGGGCAAACTTTCCAACGAGATAACTTTTTTCATTGGTTAATGATACTCCGGATAACATTGAGAAAGCATGTTTACCGTATTTTTCCTGAATCCTTTTTATTTCAGATACTGTTTTATCCATTGCTTCATCCCAGGAAGTTTTTTCAAATCCTTTTCCTTCTACTCTTTTTATGGGATGCAAAAGACGATCGGGATGATTATTTTGCAAATAGCGCTGAACTCCTTTTGGACATAAACGTCCTTCATTGAAAGGAAATTCCATCCAAGGTTCAAAACCAACTACTTTATTATCTTTTACTGATAATTGAATTCCACATTGCATTCCGCAAAAGCAACAATGCGTTTTTACTAAACTATCCGGCTCATCTCTACCTACATAACCATCTTTGGGTGCATAATTTAAATGAGGACCAAAATCTTCAATAATTTTTTCAGTTGATACGGGTAATTTTGCCATATTTTTATTTTTAGTTCTTAGTTTTCAGTCTCAGTTTTCAGTCTCAGCGTGTAAACTATCATCGTTATTTACAAAATAGATCTGTAAACTATTGTCGCCATGTACAAACTGTCACTGTAAACTGTGACTGAAAACTGTGTTTTTTTATCCAAATAACTTCCCACCATTCTCTAATCTTGCTTTTAGATGCGCCTGCGCCAAGCGTGATCTTTTTCCTTCAGGGCTTAAATCTAAATGTGACGTTCCATCTTCATGAGTAAAGTCAAATCCTAATTGTTTGGTGACAATTTTCAAATCGTTTATATGAAGTTTAGTCGCAAATTCTTCGCCTGTATGGGGACAAACTGCCATTCCTTGTTTTATTCCTTCTTTTTTATAAATATGCGCTCCAATCTGCGCCGGACGCTGAATAATATGGAAGAATTTCCCAAAAGGAATCCATATCAAAAACATGATTACGGTTACGGCATGAATTACTGCTAAGAAATCATATGCAAATCCTTTCATGAACTGGTAAGAATAGGTAAGACACAAACCTGTAACTGATATTGCTATCAACAGAATAAGTGGCAATAAATCACCTTCAAAAGATTGAGTTGCAATTAAACCAGGGTTTGTTAATCGTCTTCTTAAATAATAAACAGATCCAAATATTACTAACCACGAAGACCAGTTTAGGGCATGAAAGATTAAAAATGCCAAGAATGACCCAATCTTAAAATCCATCATTTTGAAACCAAAGAAATGTGCTTCGTAAATTGAAATGGAATCTTGTGCCAATGTAAAATGAATCCACCCGAAGGTTAACGGAATTGTAATTGCAAATGCTGACATACATCCTAATGCAATACAAAAATGGGCTGCCCAACGGTATTTACTTCGTGGATAAATGAATTTTTGAACGACTATATTTTCAACAGATTCCTTGCCTAAAAACCACAAATGTTGGATTATTTTTCCCGTAAAAAGAAATTTAAGACTGCGTTTAAAATACATCCATGTTGGCGGACGCTGCAACCAAACTGTATAACGATATACAATTCCGAAGAAAGCGAATATTGTTCCAAACAAGTAGGTAACTAATGCTGCATCAAAATTTTGCAGTTGTCTGGATCCGTAAAAAACTAATACTATAGTTAATGCCGAAACCAGAGTTGCAACAAGTAAAGCTTTGGTATTAAACGTTTTATTTTTCATCCTTAATTTTAATTTAATGATTACTTCTTAACTTGGTTTTTCACAACCTTTGCGATTATAGAACCACCAATTTATTGCTGTCGCCAAAAGAGTAAAAACAGAAACTCCTATAAAAAACTGATTTACTGTACCATTTGCAGAAAGGTTATTTCCAATTAATTTTGAAAATATAAAGGGTCCAAAAGCTGCAATTGCCGCCGTCCAACCAATAACTCCTGCTGCCTGACGTTGATTTTCGGCAAAAATAATTGGGTATTGTCTGAACGTTCCAGCGTTTCCGATTCCTGTAAAAAAGAACATTCCTAAAATCACGGTTACAAATAGCGGAAATTGATCCATACTTGTTGGTGCTACCAATCCTTCGGTAACTAAAAGAATCGATCCTGCCAAAATTCCTAATCCTGTAATTGTAGTCAGTATTGCGCCACCAACTCTATCGGCGACAAAACCAAAAGCAATCCTGCTCGCTGATCCTATAAGTGGACCATAAAAAGCGTATACTAAAGGATCCGGTGCGTTAGGAAAATCTCCGTATAAAAATTTAATCATTAATGGAAACGCCGCAGATAAACCTGCAAATGTTCCAAAAGTCATAACGTAAGTAATCGTACAATACCAGGTATGTTTATTAGAGAAGATGTCCATTTGTTCTCTAACAGACGCTTTCATAGGAATACTTCTTAAATAGAACCAGCTTATAATTGATAATATGATTAAGAAAGGAACATACCAGAATGCTGCCGATTGCAGGTATATTTCTGTGTTTTTAACTGCTGTATTTTTCGGACTGATATCATTTAATATTTTTTCTGCCAATTTCGGATTTGCATTAGCGATGGCTTTTGCCTTTACTTTTATGGGCAATGATGTAAAAATGATCGTATTATCCAAAGAACGAACGGCTGCACTTACGGAATCTATTATTGGTTTCTTTACATTAGATAATATCTTAGTTTGCACTTCTGTATCAAGTGCTGCAAAAACTTCTTTTTGCTTTTCTATACTCGAATTCTGAAAAACCATTAGTGTTTCTTTAGGATCGATACTTGTAAATACTGATGCTGCGCCAAAAATGCTAACGCTGATAATAAGCGGTGTCACAAATTGTGCTACCGAAACACCAAAATTTCCAATTCCTGCCTGAATTCCAAGTGCTGTACCTTTAAGTCTTTTAGGAAAAAACAAACTTGTACTTGGCATATACGAGGAGAAATCTCCTCCTCCAAAACCTGTCGTAAAAGCTAAAAGTGCAAATATCCAAAACGGAGTATTTATATCCATCACAGCAAAACCAATCCCAATTACGGGAATCAATTTAATTGCTGTCGCAAAAGATACAATATGTCGTGTTCCAAATATTGGCAGAATAAAAGTATGTATGATTCTTAAGAATCCGGCAGCTAATCCGGGAATTGCTGTTAACCAAAAAAGTTGATCTTTAGTAAAACTAAAACCTAATCCCGGTAATTTTACGGCAATAACACTCATCATAAACCAGGAGGCAAAAGATAATATTAATGTTAATGTTGTTATTATTAAAGTTCTCCAGGCAATCTTACTTCCGGTAGAATTCCAAAATGCTTCATCTTCGGGTTCCCATTTGTCTAACCAAGTTTTCATATATTGTATTTGTTTAATTTTTAATGATTGTGTTCTATATCTCTGGTGAAATCCGGTGATTTTTTTCTCATTCCGTTTATAATTGTTCGATGCATCCAAAGCAAACAGAGAATTGATACTATGAAAATAAAGATCCATGAACTGGTCCATAGTCCGGTATAATTAAGAAGGTAACCGAAGATTATGGGACCTATAAACCCTCCTAATCCGCCTATTAAACCAACCATTCCTCCTACAACACCAACTTCATTGGGAAAATATTCCGGAATATGTTTATAAACAGCCGCTTTACCAATTCCCCACGAAATGCCGATAAGGATTACCAGAATTACATACACCCAGAGATTGGCACTAAACTTAATTTGAGTGACGCCCTGAGCTAATAATTCTTTCTTTTTTACTTCTTGATTTTGTTTTACGACGATTTCCTGCCAGGAGTTTTTTACAGGAAAAATTGCTTTATCGTCGTTGTTGGAAATTTCTTTTTTATGGATTTTATGTTCTTTACCATTTACGGTAATCGCTTCTGCAGAAACTTCGGTAACAATACCATTTGTAGCGGAAAGAACGCCGGGACCGACAGTAAAAATTTCCATTTTCGGGAACATCAATAAAAAGCTTATCACAATTGATGAACCTAAAACCCAATACATTACTTTTCTGGCTCCAAACTTATCCGATAGATAACCTCCAAATGCTCTGATAATTCCAGAAGGCAAACTGAACATTGTAGCAAACATTCCGCCCATTACTAACGAAGTATGATAAACGTTCATAAAATTGGGCAATAACCATTGTGAATAGGCTACAAAAAAGCCAAAAACTAAAAAGTAGTAAGTTCCAAATCTCCAAACTCTGATATTTTTAAGTGGAGACATTAACTCTTTCATTGATTTTGAAACTCCCGAATTGATTTTATTTTTAGCAAAAACAATAAACAGTATTCCTATAAGTACCAATACTGTCCCATAAATAACAGGCAGAATTTTCCATCCGTTTTGAGGATCAGTTTCTGAAAAGTTATTTAATAATGTAGGTGCTATAAAAGTGGTAATTGCAGCTCCGGCATTTCCCATTCCGAAAATTCCTAAAGCCCTTCCCTGCCAGTTTTGAGGATACCAAGCCGAAGTATAACCGATTCCTACTGCAAAACTTGTCCCTACTAAACCAAATAGAAAACTTAATACAGCAAAACTCCAGAAGGAATCTGCAAAAGGAAGAAGAAAAAGCGGAATTGAACACAACATCAATAAAATAGAAAAAACAATTTTGCCTCCGTACTTATCAGTTAATATACCTATCGGAAGTCTGAAAATTGATCCGGATAGAATAGGAATTCCAAGTAACCAGCCTGTTTCAACAATTGTCCAGTTGAATATTCCTTTATCAACCAAATACGTTACCAAAACACCATTTAATGTCCAACAGGCAAAACAAATTGTAAATGCTAACGTATTTAAAAATAAAATTCGGTGGGATTGAGATAAGCTACTCATAAAACTCTAATGTTTACTTTAATTGAAAATGAGTTATTCTTTTCTCATTACTATACAAGCAAAAATAAAGTCTATAATTCTTACAAAAAATGATATATATCATGTCGAAAAGACATATCTATCTTTAATTGTGCAAAATGGTCATTGTTGCTATTTCAGCGTCTAATTTTGACGCGGATAAAACAGATTTACTTCGTAAAAACGCGGATAAAAACGGATTTGATCTGCCATAATTTTATTTTTTAAAAGCTTAACTTAATGACATTCAATAAATTTTCAAATTATCTTTTTCAGGTTCGAAAATCTTCGATTAAATTCCAAAATGGTGTTTACTAGACGTTTTTGGTTGTTTGTGAAAAGCCTGTAGCGGATTAAATTGAGAAAAATTAAGTATAAAATACTACATTTTAAGCCTTCTGGATTATTTTATTTTAACATATTTATTGTTTTTTAAAACCAACACAAATAACTGAAAATCAATTATTTAAATACTAAAAAATCACATATTTTGAAGATAGAATTCATCATTATTAAAAAAAACTTCTGAAATTTTTGGATTTTATTATATTAAAATTAACTTTGTCTATAGGATTAGTAGAGTTTAAAATAATATTTGAAACCAAAAAAACTAAATTTTGAAAACAACCGCAAGCATATCGTATAACATTCTTCCTGAAAACTATACTTATAACACTTTATGTTATATGTGTTTCTGTTGCTAATTCCCACCACAATTTATTCGTCATCTGATTTCCTTTTTTACAAATCAGATTTAAAAATCGAATCTCTTATAGATCAAAATACCCTATTACTGAAAATAACAAAAGTCTGTTTAATGCAATCATCTGTATTAAAAAGATACTTGAAACTATACCTATAAATTAAAAAAAGACTAATAACTAAAACTAAACTAAAATGAAAAAGATGCAAAGCTGTTGCTGTAAATAAAAAAAGCCATTTCTGCGGCAACAGAAATGGCGAGGCCTAAAGAATATTTATCACTAAACCAAGAACACCATTAGAGAGTTGAAAATTCAACTTTCAGGGCGCCTTGTTAATTACTTAAAACCAATACAAAGAAATGAAAAAAATATTAAACATATACTCATTGCTTTTTGTCCTGTTATTTTCGGCAGGAATTAATGCCCAAAATACCACACCGCTTATTCAATCTAAACTTGACGGAACTGTTGTTGATGATGTTACAAATCAACCAATTATTGGAGCATCTGTTGTTATTAAGGGTACAACTCATGGAGTACAAACTGATGCTGAAGGAAAATTTTATTTTCAAACAGGTCAAAAATTACCTTATACTTTAATTGTATCTTATATAGGATACAAAAAAGCAGAAATAGTTGTAGACAAAAATCCTGTTACTATAAATTTAAAAGAAGAACGTCAGGAACTGGATGAATTAGTAGTTGTAGGTTATGGTTCTCAAAAGAGAAAAGACATTACCGGTTCTGTTGCATCAGTTCCAAAGGCTAATTTATCTCAAGTAACCTCATCTGCAGATAATCTATTACGCGGTGCGATTCCAGGAGTGGTAGTCACACAAAGTTCTGGACGTCCCGGAGCTTCTTCAAGTGTTCGTATTAGAGGAGGAAACTCAATCACAGCAGGAAATGAACCTCTTTATGTAGTAGATGGAATCCTGATTTATAATGACAATAATAATAGTACTGCAGGTGTTACCAATGCCGGAGCAACTGTAAATGTCTTGTCTACCATTAATCCCGGAGATATAGAATCTATCGAAGTTTTGAAAGATGCATCGGCAACAGCAATTTACGGATCTCGTGGTGCCAATGGAGTTGTGATTATTACTACCAAAAAAGGAATAAAAGGACAAGATAACATTTCGTACCAAGGATATATTGGATTCCAGAATGTTTCAAAAAAACTACATTTAATGAATGCCAGTCAATGGGCAAGTTTGCGCAATGATGTTCAGGCAAGTATTGGTCAGGCACCCTCTTTTACCCCTGCTCAAATAGAAGCTTTTAAAACTTCAGGAAGTTATGACTGGCAAGATGCCGTTTTTAGAAGTGCAGCTCCAATTCAAAATCATCAGTTATCATTTTCAGGTGGAGACGAGCGCTCCCGTTACGCAATCTCGGCAGGTTATTTTCAACAAGACGGAATTGTAATTGCATCTGATTTCAAAAGAATTTCGCTTCGCGCTAATTATGAAAGAAACTATTCTCAGAATTTTAAATTTGGCGTAAATGCAAACTACAGCAATTCAGTTGCAAATGGTATTGGTACAAATGGCGGTGCAGCTGCAGGAAGACAGCCAAATCCATTGGTTGTAGCTTTGTATCAACCACCAGTAGTTCCTATTAAAAATCCTGACGGAAGTTATAATCTAACCAATAACCCTTACGCTACGGCGACTAATGGTATTATACCTAACCCAATTAATGATTTGGTTAGTACAACAAATGAAACCAAAATCAACAGAATTTTGACCAGTTTATTTGGCGAATACAAAATCACTAAAAAACTTACTGCAAAAGTTGCTGTTAGTGGCGACGTAATCAATACCAAACAAAATTATTATGCGCCATCAACTACTACTACAGGAGCCGGAACTAAAGGTTTAGGATCTGTTGGTGATCGATTAGTAAGTTCTGTATTGAATGAAAACACGTTGAATTACAATACTACTTTTGGCGAAAATCATAAATTCTCAGCATTAGGAGGTTATACACTTCAATACACTCAAGGTGAAGTTGTTAATGCAGGCGCACAATCTTTTGTAAATGACACAAATACCTACAACGCCTTACAAGATGGAGTTCCTGTAAAACCTTATAGTGACGCATTCGAAAGTGTCTTAAAATCATGGCTAACCAGAGTCAATTATTCTTATAAAGGAAAATACAACTTTACTGTATCAGCACGTGCCGATGGTTCTTCCAGATTTGGATCAGAATCACTTTGGGGTTATTTCCCTTCTGCAGGTTTCTCCTGGAATATTACCGATGAAGAGTTTGCAAACCATATTAAAGGTGTTACAGAAGCAAAACTTAGAATTACAGCGGGAACGACAGGAAATCAGGAAATTGGAAATTATCTTTCTCTGGCTCAAATGGGTTCTGTTAACTACGCTTTTGGCGGTACTTTGCAAACAGGTCTGGCTCCTACCCGATTAGCAAATCCGGATTTGAAATGGGAAAAGACAAATCAATACAATATAGGTCTGGATTTATCATTATTAGATCGAAAAATCAATTTTGTATTTGATGTTTATTACAAAAAAACAAACGATTTATTGATAAATGTACCTATTCCGTTGACTTCAGGATATGCGACAGTACTTCAAAATATTGGAGGTGTTGAGAATAAAGGTATCGAGATTGGTTTGATTACTGAAAACATAAAAACAGAGAATTTCTCCTGGAATTCGAACTTTGTTTTCTCTGCCAACAAAAACAAAGTGGTTTCTATAGGAAATGGTGTTAATCAATTTTTTCCCGTAGTTCCAAACGGTTCATTATTACAACAACAACCTGTAATTGTAAAAGTAGGACTGCCATTAGGTACTTTCTGGGGATACAGAACCAACGGAATTTTCCAAACTCAGGAAGAAGTTAATACTCAGCCAAAAATAAACAGCCTTGCCAATACTAAAGTTGGTGACAGAAAATATGTTGATACTAACGGAGATGGCGTAATTACAGCTCTCGACAAAGGAAATCTTGGAACCTCCCAGCCAAAATTCGTGGGAAGTTTCAGCAACACGATTTCTTATCATGATTTTGATCTTAATTTCTCTTTCCAAGGATCTTATGGCGGAAAAGTGTTTAATGCATTAAATCAACAATTAGAAATTTCTACCCTTGGAACCAATGCTAATGTTACGCTTGACGACCGTTGGAAACCAACAAATACAAATACAGATGTTCCGCGAGCAACAAGTTCTCCTCTTGGAATTGTTTCAGAGCGTTACGTAGAAGATGCTTCTTTTTTAAGATTAAAATTGATCACTTTAGGATATACATTACCTAAAAGCCTTTCTCAAAGACTGGGGACAAAAAGCATCAAGTTTTATGTATCTGCCGAAAACTTAATTACATGGACAAAATACACCGGTTATGATCCGGAGGTAAGTTCTTATGAACAAAATAATTTATATCCCGGAATTGATTTTGGTTCTTATCCAAACTCCAAAACATTCATTTCAGGAGTCAACGTAACTTTCTAAGTAAAAAATATACACAGATGAAAAAGATTATCATAACAATACTACTAAGCGCCGGTTTATTTTCGTCGTGCGCAGATTTAGAGGTAACGCCTACCTCTTTTGTAACCGAAGACAAATTCTTCAACACACAAGATGACGCTATTGCGAGTATAAATGCTGCATATGCCTCTTTGAGTTTAGATCCGGGAGAACAAAGTTTATTTGGAAGAAATTTATATTTCCTTACAGATATGGGATCCGATTATGCTGCAGCAGGAGTTTCTGCAACAAATCCTCAGGTACGAGCAATGAGCAGTTTGACCCACGATGCAACAAACGATCGTGTTCAGGTAGCTTGGCGCCAAATTTACGCTGGAATTAACAGAGCAAATGTTTCTATAGACAATATTCCAAAAGTAGTTGGAAACGAAGTTATTAAAACCAGATTAATCAATGAAGCCAAATTCCTTAGAGGTTTATTATACTTTCAGGCAGTTCGTATTTGGGGAGGAGTTCCAATCGTTTTACACGAGCCAACTTCTATTCAATTAGAAAGCCTGAAATCGAGAAGAGAAACTGTTGATGCTGTTTATACACAAATCATTTCAGACTTAAATGCTGCCGAAAACTTACCTGCAACTTATCCTGCAAGTGATGCGGGGCGTGCAACATCAGGAGCTGCAAAAGCGATTTTGACAAAAGTATATTTGACAAGAAAAGATTATCCAAATGCGATCTTAAAAGCCAGAGAAGTTATTAATGGAGGTTATGGATATGCCCTTTTTGAAAATTTTCAGGATATCTTCACTAAATCCAAAAAGAATGGAAAAGAACATATTTTCTCTGTTCAATTTGAACAAAATCAGGCAGGAAACGGATCAAGCGGAAATAATTTTCAAGCAACATCATTCACAGGATTTACAGCAACAGAACCAGCAGATATTATATCTGATGTAGCACAGTTTTATGATATTTATGCGGCAGGAGATGTTCGTAGAGATGTAAGCTATGCAAAGACATTGCCAATTCCGGGAACTGCAAACATTTATACTTTTCCAAAACCGATTTTCAAAAAATACTTGGATTTAACCAATTTAGCAACACCAGGAAACGTAGCGATTAATTTCCCGCTTATTCGCTATGCCGACATTTTATTGTCTTTAGCGGAAGCGATTAACGAACAAGGCGCACCAACTCCGGAAGCTTACGAATTGATTAATCAGATAAGAAGAAGAGCTTTTGCAAAACCAATTAATACGCCAGATCCAACAATAGATTTAGCGGGATTAAATCAGGTAACATTTAGAGCTGCAATTCAGGAAGAACGCAAAAAAGAATTTGTTCAGGAAGGACAACGCTGGTTTGACTTAGTACGCTGGGGAACTCTGGTTACCGAAGTAAAAAAAGTAACTGCTAAAAACTCGGTTTCAGCACGTAATAATCTATATCCAATTCCGCAAAGCGAAAGAAATATCGATCCTGTAGGTTTGCCACAAAACCCGGGCTATTAATAAATAGCTTTCATACGACTAAATAAAATGATTAAAAAACTGCTCATAATTGCCCTATTGGTTGTTGCACAATTTCAGCTATCTGCACAGAAAAGACAACCTAACATCATCGTCATTTTGGCGGATGATCTAGGTTTCTCAGATATTGGTGCTTTTGGCTCAGAAATTAAAACCCCAAACTTAAATAAGCTCGCTAAAAACGGGCTTATTATCAAGCAGTTTTACAATGCCGGACGTTGCTGTCCTTCACGCGCTTCCTTGCTAACGGGTTTATATCCGCATCAGGCAGGTGTTGGTGATATGGTTCAGGACAAGGGATTTCCTGCGTATCAGGGATATTTAAACGAACATTGTATCACTATTGGGCAAGCACTCAAACTGGCAGGATACAATACCATAGTTTCGGGAAAATGGCACGTTGGTTTAGTACCTTCAGCTTGGGCAGTTAATCGAGGGTTTGATGATTCTTTTACTTTACAAAACAATGGAAGCAGTTATTTCAACTCAGATCCTTTGTATAATGATGGTAGAAAAATCACTTTTTTGAAAGGAGATAAAGAAATTATTCGCACGGATACTTCGACTTATCTGACTCAGGAAATTACCAATTTCGCCATTAGTTCTTTAGAAAAACAGCGAAATCAGCAAAAGCCCTTTTTTCTATATGTTGCTTATAATGCTCCACATTGGCCCATTCAGGCGTTGCCCGAAGATATTGTAAAATACAAAGGCAAATATTTGGATGGCTGGGATAAATTGAGAGCAAGCCGTTTTAAGAAATTAAAAGAACTAGGCATCATTGATAAAAACTGGGACTTATCAAATCGTTTTGAAAAAGTACCGGATTGGGAAAAACTAAGTGCCGAAGAAAAAGACAAATGGGATACCCGAATGGCAATTTATGCTGCCATGATTGACCGAATGGATGCCGGAATTGGAGAAATCCTGCAGAAAGTAAAGGCTTTGGGAGAAAAAGATAATACGATCGTTCTTTTTCTTTCGGATAATGGAGGAAGTGCCGATGATGTGAAAAACTGGAATTATGTTACACAAAAAAATGGGACTCCAGGTTCCGTTGCGTCGATTGACAGTTACGAAAGTCCGTGGGGAAATGTGAGCAACACGCCTTTTCAATTATTCAAAAAGAACACTCACGAAGGCGGAATTGCTTCTCCATTTATTGCTTATTATCCAAAGCATATTAAAGCAGGTACACAAAGCAACAGAGTAAGTCATGTAATTGATGTTTTACCAACTCTTTTGGAGTATGCCGGTTTTCACTATCCGGATTCTTTTCAGGGAAAAAAGCTAACTCCTTTAGAAGGTATTAGTTTAAAAAAGGAATTTGAAGGACAACAATCTGATGCACACGAAGCTTTGTTTTGGGAACATGAAGGCAGCAAAGCAATACGAAAAGGCGATTGGAAAGCAGTAGCCGAAAACAATCAGCCTTGGGAATTGTACAATCTCGCTACAGACCGGACAGAAACAAAAAATCTGGCAAAATCAGAACCAAAACTGCTCCAAGCCCTGATTGAATTACATCAGCAATGGTCCGTAAAAGTAGGTGTCGAAGATTGGAATAAAATAAAATAGCATAGTTAAAACAGTGATTACAACCCGTTGGGTATAATTATTTTTAACACATAGAAACATAGATTTTTATGTTTTTGAAAAAAGTAAATCAAAAAGAAACTTGTTTCTCACACATAGCTATGTGTGTTAATGCAAGTGAAACGCCTTTTTAAGTTCAATAATTCTATGTTTCTATGTGTTTAATTTTTTTTATGCATTACATGATTACATAATTCTATTATTAAAGGTAATAACGTAACAATAATACAAATGGAAAAGTTTAAAAATAACATTGCAATCAAAAGTCCGCAAAAAGGGCTTTTGATTACCGCATTGCTTCTTTCACAGTTAGGTTTTGCACAAACAAAACCAGAAGAATTCAAAGGAGTAATTGGCAAAACCTTAGCCGATTCTAAAGAATATTGGCCGGAACCTGTTACACCTCCTAAAGGTGCTCCAAACGTGGTTTGGATTATTCTTGACGATGTAGGATATGGAGCTTCAAGTGCTTTTGGAGGTTTAATTGAAACTCCTGTATTAGAAAGTTTGGCTAATAACGGTTTACGTTATACCAATTTTCACACGACAGCAATTTGCGCCCCTACCCGTTCGGCATTATTGACCGGAAGTAATTCGCATAAAGTGCATGTTGGCGGATTTTCTCACACGATAATGTCGGCAGGATTTCCGGGTTGGGATGGAAGATTACCATCCAAAAACGGAACTGTTGCAGAGATTTTACGCGACAAAGGATACAATACTTTTGGCGTAGGTAAATATGGTGTAACGCCTGATGAAGAAGCTACAGATGCCGGACCTTTTGACCATTGGCCAACCGGAAAAGGATTTGAACATTTCTATGGATTCTTAGGTTCTGCAACAGATCAGTACAAACCTGATTTAATCGAAGATCAAGCGCATATTACGCCTGACGGAAGACATCTTAGCGAACAAATTACAGATAAAGCAATCAGCTATATTCAGAAACAGCAAAAAGCAGCTCCGGGAAAACCGTTCTTTTTATACTATTCTCCGGCAGCCGTTCACGCACCTCATCAAGTTGCTCAAAAATGGAGCGATCCATACAAAGGCAAATTTGATGATGGCTGGGATGCTTATCGCGAAAA
The DNA here is from genome assembly GCF_006438875.1 of Flavobacterium pectinovorum. Lineage (GTDB taxonomy): Bacteria > Bacteroidota > Bacteroidia > Flavobacteriales > Flavobacteriaceae > Flavobacterium > Flavobacterium pectinovorum_A. The sequence continues at coordinate 78,487 of NZ_RCZH01000019.1, read as the reverse complement.
AACATTGGCAAATCAAAAGAAGTTAGGAGTTGTTCCCGATAATGCTGTTTTACCCGAACGTAATTCACTTATCGCAGATTGGAAAAAACTAACGCCGGATCAAAAGAAAGTATATTCAAAATTCATGGAAGTATATGCCGGATATCTAACCTATACTGATTATGAAATTGGAAGATTGGTTAATTATTTAAAAGAAAGTAATCAATTAGAAAATACAGTTGTTTTTGTCTTAATTGGTGATAACGGAGCAAGTAAAGAAGGTACACTTCAAGGTACCGTTGACAGACTAACTTATGTAAATGGTGATTCAGAAGAAAAAGTTTTCCAAAATAACTTAAACCGAATTGGTGAAATTGGAACTCCTCAAACCTATGGCAATTATCCGTTAGGTTGGGCGCAGGCAACAAACACACCATTTAAATATTGGAAACAAGATGCCAATTCAGAAGGAGGAACACATAATCCGTTAATTGTTTATTATCCAAAAGGAATCAAAACTCCCGGAATCAGAACACAATACAGTCACGTAATTGATATTTTGCCAACAACACTTGATATTTTAGGAGTAAAAGCGCCTGAATCTATCAGAGAAGTTAAACAAGATACGATTCAGGGATATTCGTTTTACAATTCTTTGAATGATGCAAAAGCAATATCAGCGCATAAAATTCAGCACTATTACATTTTTGGATCAAGGGCTATTTACAATGATGGTTGGAAAGCAGCAGCAGCGCATCATCCAAATTCAATTGAAGTAAAAGAAGCTTTGAATGCCAAAACAAATCTTCCGCCAAGTGATTTTGACAAAGATGTTTGGGAATTGTACAACATCAATGAAGACTTCAACGAAAGAAAAGATCTGGCCAAAAAATATCCTGAAAAAGTAGCCGAACTAAAAAAACTCTTTGATCAGCAAGCCAAGAAAAACAACCTATATCCTTTAATAGACTGGCAAGATGTTTACTTAAGAAAAATACACAAAACACCATCTACCGAAGGAAAATCTGCTCAGGAATTATTAACCAAAGCAAACAAGTAAAAAAATTTACCTTAAAACTCTATTAAATCCATAGACAAACAACTATTAAAAAAAAGAAATAATGAAAAAAATTACAATTAACTCAAAAATCAAAAGCCCTAATAAAGGGCTTTTGATTACTGCATTGCTAGTGGCACAACTTGGTTTTGCACAAGAAAAGCAAGAAGAATTTAAAGGTGTAATTGGTAAAACTTTAGCCGATTCTAAAGAATATTGGCCAGAACCTGTAAAAGCTCCCGCTGGCGCACCAAACGTTGTTTGGATTCTTTTGGATGATGTAGGATTTGGAGCCTCAAGCGCTTTTGGAGGTTTAATTCAAACACCAACATTTGACGAATTAGCTAATAATGGTTTGCGTTATACCAACTTTCATACAACCGCTATTTGTGCGCCAACACGTGCTGCACTTTTAACCGGAAGAAATTCAGGAAGAGTTCACGTAAGCGGATTTTCACACACTATTTTATCAGCAGGTTTCCCGGGTTGGGATGGAAAAATCCCATCTGACAAAGGAACAATCGCAGAGATTTTACGTGATAACGGTTACAACACTTTTGCAGTTGGTAAATATGGCGTTACGCCAGACGAAGATGCTACAGATGCAGGACCGTTTGACAGATGGCCAACCGGAAAAGGTTTCGATCATTTCTATGGTTTCTTAGGATCTCAAACGGATCAGTACAATCCTGACTTAGTAGAAGATCAGGTTCATGTTACGCCAGACGGACGTCATTTGAACGAGCTAATTACAGATAAAGCAATTAGTTACATTCAAAAACAACAAAAAGCCGCACCTGGAAAACCATTCTTTTTATACTATGCGCCAGGAGCTGCTCACGCACCGCATCAGGTAGCTACAAAATGGAGCGATCCGTATAGAGGGAAATTTGACAAAGGCTGGGATGCTTATCGCGAAGAAGTTATTGCAAACCAAAAGAAATTAGGTGTAATTCCTGCAAATGCTGTTTTACCGGAACGTAATCCGTTAATTGCAGACTGGAAAAAATTAACTTCGGATCAAAAGAAAGTATATGCAAGATTCATGGAAGTTTACGCAGGATATCTTAGTTATACAGATCATGAAATTGGAAGAGTGGTAAATTATCTAAAAGAAACAAACCAACTTGAGAACACCGTAATTTTTGTTGCAATTGGAGACAATGGAGCCAGTAAAGAAGGAACTACCGAAGGAACAATCAACCAAAGTTTATTTTCTCAAGGAACTTCTGACGATGAAAACCTAAAGAAAAACTTAGCGAATATTGACGAAATTGGTACGGCAAAAGGTTTGAATACCAATTATCCGTTAGGATGGGCACAAGCTACAAATGTACCTTTCAAAAACTGGAAACAAGATGCACAATCTGAAGGAGGAACACACAATCCGTTGATTGTTTTTTATCCAAAAGGTATCAAAGAAAAAGGCGGAATCAGAAACCAATACAGTCATGTAACCGATTTACTGCCTACAACTTTGGATATTGCAGGAATTAAAGCGCCGGAATATATCAAAAATATTAAACAGGATATTATTCAGGGTTCGTCTTTATATGCTTCGCTAAATGACGCTAAAGCGGAATCTTTACACAAAGTACAATACTTCTATATTTTTGGAAACAGAGCAATCTACAAAGATGGCTGGAAAGCCGGAGCAGCACATTTACCGGATTCCTTTGCCTTAAAAAATACTTTGGGTAAAAACGAAAAACCTACCGTAAGTAATTTTGATGCCGATGTTTGGGAATTATATAACCTAAACGAAGATTTCAACGAGCGTAACAATCTGGCTAAAAAATACCCTGAAAAATTAGCCGAACTTCAAAAACTGTTTGATGAACAAGCCAAAGAAAATAACCTTTATCCACTAATTGACTGGCAAGATGTGTACAACAGAAGAATTCATAATTCTGGTGCAGACAAAGGAAAAACGCTTCAGGATTTAGTAAAACAAGTAACTAAAGGCGGCAATACAGAAACCACGGGAAAAACCGGAAGTTCTAACTAATATAGATTTCAACATACCTACAAGGTTTTGGAAACCTTGCAGGATAACCTTCAAAATAAAACTATTCAGAGCTGTTAAACATTCGATATAACGGCTCTGATATTAAATCAAGTAAATTATGGCAGCAGTAAAACCACTTATCAAAAAAGGCATTTTTGCCTTGGTTCTTGTAGTAATTGCAGTAAGCTTTTATTACTTAACCATTTGGGTAACTCCTTATTATGTGCAAAATAAATTTGCCGAAAAAAGTCTGGGTTACGTCAACACTCCCCGATTTGGAGATCAGCCCAATGCTGAAAACAGCCGTGTAATTCCGTTACCAAATCCTGACTTTTTGTATTCTACAATCAATTATGATTTGAAAGATCAGGTATTGAAAATTTCAGGAATTGTTCCGGATTCGACTTATTGGTCAATTTCAGCATATCAGGAAAACACCACCAATTATTTTGTTCAGAATGAAGAACAGGTAAAAACAAAATTCGAATATTATTTGGCACCAGAAGGAAGCACTGCAGAAGTATTGAAAAATATTCCGAAAGAGAAAATCATTTATAGTCCAACTACAAAAGGATTGATTCTGTTTCGTTATTTAGTTTCAAAAGCATATCCGGTAGCAAAATTGGCTGAATTGCAGCATGGTGTTACGGTAGAGAAATTGGCGAAGTAAGCATAATCTTTGTCATTTCGACCAGAGGGAGACCCGAGCGAAAGCGAACAGACGAAGTAAATCACACTCGTAACTCCGCAAGCAATGTCGACAATCTTTGACGAGCTTCTAATGTGATTTCTCCCTCCGGTCGAAATGACAAAAATACGCATACCAGCTTTGTCAAAGAGCACACAAGTAACTCGACAAAGATTGTCCTAGCCCCGATAGAAGTGGAAATCCTTTTGTGGCGGGGTTCGCCACAAAAGATTGGAATGGATTGCTTCGCCAGTTCGCACTTTCAGGCTCGGGTGCGGGATTAGCTCCTAAAAAAACACAACATTCAATTTAAATAAAAATAAAAATGGCTTTAAATCAAAAAATCAAGAAGATAGGTCTTGGAGTGGCGTTGATCATTCTGGCTATCGTATTAGGAAGTGCCGTTGGGGTTTACAATATTAAATCCGGCAAAAGCAATTCGCAGCGCGCTATTGGCAATTGGCAAACGATTGACAAAGATAAAGATCTTAGTACCGCAGATTTGTTGACAATCGCACAAGTTGCCGTTTATGGACCTTATGCTTTAACAAAAAAAGAAGTGATCTACGTAAGCACAAGTACGGATAGCGAAGGAAATGCATTAGATCCTAAAGCTGATTATATTATTAGCGGAAAAAAACTGGATGCTAAATATTGGAGCATTACAGCTTATGATGAAAATGGTTTTTTAATTAAAAATCCAATCAACAAATACAGCTATAATCTGGAAAATGTAAAGTATGAAGCTGATAGTACATCTTATAAAATCAACCTTTCGGGAACGGATAAAAAAGAAAATTGGCTGCCAATCAACGATATTAAAAAAGCGACCTTAATTATTCGTTTGTATTTACCGTCTGATGAGCTTAGAAACAATTTGACAGTTGAAACACTTCCAACAATTCAGAAGGTAAAATAAGATTATAACAAATTTTGTTGAAAAAGATTAAATAAAACTCTACTATATCCATAGAATTAGAAGTTTTATTTTTTATTTTTACATTTTATTAGCTTAAATATAACTATCCGAACAAGTTAAAAGAAATTAAAAAACACAACAACACACATAAAATAGAAATTATGAAACGAGTAGACTATGAAATTATAGGAAAAAAAATCATCGTGGGAACGATCGTTTTTTTAGTTCCGCTAGTCATATTGGCGGGAGGTTTAGCATTAATTAGTAAATTTTTAAAATAAGAAATCATGGCAATAGTTCAAAAAGAAAAACTAACAAGAGATTTAAGCATCAGCTTATTAATATACAGCTTGCCTGTATTGGCAATTTTCCTTTATTTTAAACTAACAAATGGTGTTGTAGCAGAATCGCACATCTCATTACCATCATTTTTAGAATTTTCCAAACCCGCATTCGAACATATCCGTACCTGGGGATTAACCGTTTTCATGTTAGTCTTAGGAATAATAGAATTTGGAGCAGGATTATACGACGATCAATGGACGGGTCAGGAACGCAAAGTAGACATCATTTGTTTCCTTGCGCCAAAATTGCTTTTACCGCCCGTGATTGCTTTTTTCAGCTTAACAGCTTTGCCTTATTTGATCCCGAATTTGGCTAATACACTTTCATGGGTTCCGTTTTGGGGAGGATTTTTCCTGATCGCAATTGCCGATGATTTAACGCAATACTGGTACCACCGTTTGCACCATCAGGTTCCGTTTTTATGGAGATTTCACAGAACACACCACTCCGCTCCATATATGGGAATGGCGATGGCTTCGAGACAAAACTTTATTTATACGGTTTTCTTTTCTCAAATTTACTTAACAGCAACATTAACGTATTTAGGTTTAGGATTACCGGCTTTATTTGTTTTAGTAATCAAAAGCATTATCACATTAGGAGCACATTCAAGTCTTGCATGGGATAAACCATTTTATAAATACAAAGTTTTACATCCTGTTGCATGGGTTTTAGAACGTTTAATTTCTACTCCGGCAACGCATCATGCACATCATGCAGATACAAGCGGTGATGGTGTTGGACATTTCAAAGGCAACTTCGGAAACATGTTTTTTCTTTGGGATGTTATCTTCGGAACAGGTTTAATCACACGTAAATTCCCGGAATCATACGGCACAAAATCATACAAACAAGAAGAATGGTACGCACAATTTTTATGGCCAATATTCAAATCTAAAAAAGAAGGAAGTCCTCTTGCCGAAGGTGTATTATCATTACCAATAAAAGCCAAATCAGAAAATATTGCTCCGAGTCCAGTTTATTACGAACAGGCTCAATCTTAAAAATACGATGAAAAATAACAAAATAAGTGCTTTACTAATAGGTTTCACCATTGCAGCAAATGCACAGGCGCCTAAACAAGCATCAACTTTTACCCAAAAGTCAAATGAGGCAGTATATTCAAAGTTAAACTTTGATGATACTGCCGATTTTACTGATGCAAAACGTGGTTTTATCGCCACTTTGCCAGACGGAAAAATTCTTTCTAAAGCCGGAAATGTTGCCGTAAATCTTACTGATTTCGATTTCATTAAAGGAAAAGCTCCAGCAACGGTAAATCCAGCTTTATGGCGTCAGGCGCAATTAAATAACATCAACGGATTGTTTAAAATCACCAATGGCGTTTATCAGGTTCGCTCTTTTGATGCGGCTAATATTTCGTTTATCGAAACCAAAAATGGCTACGTTGTCATTGATGCTTTAACCATTGAAGAAGCCTCGGCGAAAGCCTATGAATTTGTAAAAAAATACGTTGCCGATAAACCAATTCTTGCCGTAATTGTAACCCACAGTCATGGCGATCATTATGGTGGATTGCAAGGTTTAGTTTCTGCCGAAGACATTAAATCAGGTAAAGTAAAATTCATTACGCCAAAAGGTTTTTATGAAGAAGCTGTAAGCGAAAACGTGCTTTTAGGAAACGTAATGCGACGAAGAGCCGGTTATCAATTTGGTTTAAGTTTAGAAAGAAGCGCAACTGGGCAAGTTGATGTTGGATTAGGAAAACCGTTTTTAGGCGGAGGAAGTTCTTCGCTTTTACAGCCTAATTTTGAAATCGAAAAAACAGGGCAAACGATTAATATTGACGGATTGGATTTAGTTTTTCAGCTTACGCCGAATTCTGAAGCTCCAGCTGAATTAACGGTCTTTGCTCCTGCTCAAAAAGTTTTCTTTTCTGCTGAAATTGCCAGTCATACCTATCATAATGTTCTAACGCCTCGCGGTGCAAAAACAAGAGATGCAAAAGCCTGGGCAGGATATCTGGACGAAGCAATTGATTTGTTTGGCGATAAAACCGAGTTTGTTGTTCCGTCACACACTTGGCCGGTTTATGGTCATGATAAAGGAATTACTTTCTTAGAAAAACAAAGAGATTTATACAAATACGTGCACGATCAAACCGTTCATTTAGCCAATAAAGGTTTAAATAAAGAGGAGATTGCCGAAGAAATAAAACTTCCAGCCGAATTAGGCAAAGAATGGTACAATCGTGATTTTTACGGAACTGTAAAACACAATGCCAAGGCAACCTATCAATTCTATTTGGGCTGGTGGGACGGAAATCCCGCTGAATACGACAAACTTCCACAAGTTGAAGCCGCTAAAAAATATGTAGAATGGTTTGGTGGTGAAGAAACTGCCTTAAAAAAAGCAAATGAAAGCTATCAAAAAGGAGAATATCGTTGGGTTGCCGAAGTTTTGAAACACGTAATTTTTGCAAATCCTGATAATACCGCCGCTAAAAATTTACAAGCCGATGCTTTTGAACAAATTGCCTATCAAAGCGAATCCGGAATCTGGAGAGATTTATATTTATCCGGTGCAAAAGAACTTCGCGAAGGTACAATTGTTCCTAAAAATCCTGTAAATCGCGCAGCGGGATTCTTATCTACTTTAACTCCTGAAGCTATTTTCGATTATTTGTCTGTTACCGTTGACGGAAATAAAGCTGCCGGAAAAGAGGTTAAATTACGTTTCATTTTCCCTGAATTGAACAAAAATATTCTGGTTTATCTTAAAAACGGAGTTTTACACCAAAGTCAAACCCATCCAAATGATAAAGCCGAATTTACCCTGACAATTCCAAAAGCCAAGTTTGTAGAACTATTGACCAAACCAGAAACGGCAAGAGATATTTTGACTTCTGAAGGTGTTAGTTTTGTCGGAGATCCGTTTAGATTCAAAGAATTGGCAAGCGTTTTTGAGCCTGCAAATCCATATTGGAATATTGTAACCCCATAAATTAAAAAATCATGAAAAATAAAATATTAAATAACCGTTTCGCAATTGTCTTTTTACTTTTTACAATTGTAAGTTTTTCACAAGAAAAAAGTTCAAATACAGTATCTTTAGAGGTGTTTTATACAAAAATTCAAAGCGAAAAAAATCCGCAGATAATTGATGCCAGAGGTCCTGAAGAATTTGCTTTGAATCATATAAATGGTGCTCAAAACTTTAATTTAGAATCAAAAGATTATGACAAACGCATTGCCGCTTTAGATAAGTCAAAACCCGTATTTACCTATTCTATTGGCGCAGGAAGAAGTGTTTGGCTGGCAGATGATTTATTAAAAAAAGGCTTTAAAGAAGCGTATAGTTTAGAAGGCGGAATCGCCAACTGGATTGGAAACGGAAAACCTTTTTATGCCAATTCAAAAAGCAAACTAACATTAGCCGAGTACAAAAAAATAATTGCCGAAAATAATGATGTTTTAGTAGATATTGGTTCAATCTATTGTGGTGCCTGCAAAAAAGTAAAACCAGTTTTAGAAACCATCAAAGCGCAATACGGAAGCAATCTGAAAATTGTAGAAATTGATTTGGAAGACAGCCCGCAAGTAATCGCTGACCTAAAAACAGTAAAAGTTTTCCCAACTTTAATTTTATACAAAGACGGAAAAATTGTTTTCAAAAAAGACGGTTTAGGCGATTTGAAAAATGATGTTGATGTGGCGTTGGCTTCGAAATAAAATTCATTGTTAGATTTTTTTTCACGCAGATTTTGCAGATTTTTATTTTAATCTGTGCTTTGCAATCACAATCATTGTCATTTCTGACGAAGGAGAAATCACACATCTAGCTCGACAAAGATTGTCGAAATTCTTTGCGTCCCGAAGCTTCGGGATAGTGTGATTTCTCCTTCGTCGAAATGACAAAATTATCATAACAACCTATTATGCAAATCTTTATAAAAGTTTTTAACTTTGACAAAGATTGTCGTTAAACACATCATTTCCAAAAAACCAAAAACCAAACCATGGCATTATCCAAAGCAAAAAAGATTATTCTTCCAATAGTTGCTATTGTTTTTCTATTGGCTGTATTTCTATTCTTTCCCATCAATACAGATGGAACATTAATAAAACCAAACGCAAAACTACTCGAAGGAAAAAAAGAATTCTTATCCGAAAAAGTCCCAACAGATTCTTCATTCAAAAAACCAAATATCATTATTCTTCTTGCTGATGATTTAGGAAAATATGATATTTCGCTTTATGGAGGAAAATCGACACCAACACCGCAAATAGATTCTCTCGCGGCTTCAGGCGTAACTTTTGCTGACGCTTATGTTTCTGCTTCCATTTGTTCGCCTTCAAGAGCCGGTTTGATTACAGGTCGTTATCAGGAACGTTTTGGACATGAATTTCAACCCGGAGATCGATATCCAAAAAATAACCTGGAATATTATGGTTTCAAGTATTTAATTAATACCAATAATTGGAGATTAAATCCAAAAATAAATTACCCAAATGAAGCGTCTATAGCCACACAAGGTTTGCCACAATCTGAAATTACGTTTGCAGATCTTGCCAAAAGAGAAGGCTATGCAACAGCAATTATCGGGAAATGGCATCTGGGTCACAACAAAGGTTTTTTTCCTTTAGACCGCGGTTTCGATTATCATTACGGATTTTATCAGGCATTTTCTCTTTACACACCCGAAGATGACAATCCGGATATTATCAACCATCATCACAAAGATTTTACAGATAAAACGATTTGGGGAAATGGCCGTGTCGGAATTGGACAAATTCGTCGCGATACCACCATCATTCATAACAAAGCTTATCTAACGGAAACATTTGCTGATGAAGCAGAAGCTTTTATTGATAAAAATAAAACGAAACCATTTTTGCTTTACGTTCCGTTTAATGCACCACATACGCCATTTCAGGTTCGTAGGAAATATTACGATCGTTTCCCGAATGTGAAAGACGAAAACAAACGAGTGTATTTTGCGATGATCAGCGCTTTGGACGATGCGATTGGAAGAATCAGGGCTAAAGTAAAAAAAGAAGGTCTGGAAGATAATACACTTATCTTTTTCGCCAGTGATAATGGTGGCGCCGATTATACTTTTGCTACAACAAATGCACCTTTAAAAGGCGGGAAATTTTCACATTTTGAAGGCGGAATCAATGTCCCGTTTGCATTGTCATGGAAAGGAAAAATCAAACCACATACTATTTATAAAACTCCGGTAAGTACTTTGGATATTTTTAGCACCGTTGCCGCTGTGATACATTCAGATTTGCCAAAAGACAGGGTTTATGATGGTGTAGATCTTGTAAGCACCGTTAATGAAAATAAAGAAGCGCACAAAACTTTGTACTGGCGTTCCGGTGATGCAAAAGCCATTCGAAGTGGTGATTGGAAATTAATCATCAGCGGAAAAACGCACGAAGAATGGCTTTATAACTTAGCAAATGACAAATCGGAAACAACTGATCTTGCTCAAAAAAATCCGGGAAAAGTAAAGGAATTACACGTTGCTTTACAAAACTGGGAAAAAGGTTTAGTAAAACCTTTATGGCCAAATCTAACGCATTACGAATTTGATTTTGGCAAACAAAAATATTTTGTCGATTTGTAATAATAAACATTTAGATATCCTAACAGATTTTTAAAACCTGTTAGGTATTTAGTTTTAAGGTCAGCTATACACTATTCGGCTAAAGCCAATGTCAATCATAATAATTACTCCAGTTAAAACTGGAGGCTATTCAAAAAAAATTAAAAAACCAACAAATCAATACCTAACAGGTTTTAGAAACCTGTTAGGATAACAAAATAATAAAAATGTCAACCTCAACAAAACAAATTACCATCCACGAAGATTGGACAGTCGTAATTCTTGGATTTTTAATCATCGGGATTTCTCTCTTTATTTTTCTTCCTGAAGTTCCAATATTCAAATGGTCAAACGGAACAGATTTACTAAAAGATGTATTTGATTTCGGAAATTTAAAAATCATTTTGTTACAATTTATATATCTCATTTCTATTGGGACAATTGGCGCTTTTTTAATCGGAAAATCGGTTAAAAATTTTCTATTAGGGTTTCCTATAGTTTATATATTGACCATTCTTGCATTGACAATTGCAGGAAATACAACGATAAAAGGACTAAATCTCGAAGCTGTTATTTTCAGTTTGATAATTGGTTTGGCAATCGGTAATTTTTTCAAGCTTCCGGAATGGTTTCGTACGGCACTTTCTACAGAAGTATTTGTCAAAATCGGATTGGTTTTATTGGGAACTAGTGTTATTTTTTCAGATATTCTAAAAGCAGGTGCTTTAGGATTATTTCAGGCTTTGGTGGTGGTATTATCTGTATGGTATTTTGCTTTTTGGTTGTGTAAAAAACTAAAAGTCGATGACGAATTAACAATGATGATTTCGAGTGCGGTTTCTATTTGTGGCGTTTCTGCCGCAATTGCAACGTCTGGCGCGATCAAAGGTGATTCTAAAAAACTATCTTATGTAATTTCAATGGTTTTGGTAACTGCAATTCCAATGATGATTTTCATGCCGATTATTGCCAAATATTTCAACTTTCCCGAAGAAGTTACCGGAGCATGGTTAGGCGGAAGTATTGATACATCCGGTGCCGTTGTCGCTTCTGGTTCTTTGGTTGGCGAAACTGCTTTGAAAATTAGTACCATTGTAAAATTCTCTCAAAATGTATTATTAGGAATCGCTGCTTTTGCGATTTCTGTCTATTGGACTTACACGCATAATAATTCGGCGGAAGCCAAAGCATCAAAACCAACTTTAGGTGTAATCTGGGAACGTTTTCCTAAGTTCGTTATTGGTTTTATCGTCGCTTCATTAGTGTTTTCTTTCCTGATTACTCCTGAAGTTCGGGATGAAGTAAAAGACAGTTTGAAGAATCTTCAGGGAATTTGGTTTGCATTGGCTTTTACGAGTATTGGTCTGGAAACTAACTTTAAGGATTTATTGAGTAATAATAGCAAAAAGCCGTTGTATGCTTTTTTATTGGCACAATTTTTCAATGTTATTATTACTTTGATTATTGCCTTTTTGTTATTTGGAAAATAAGTTTTTTCACCATGTAAGTGATATAAATTCATTATGGCCATAGATTAAAAAGATTCAGATGATTTTAATTAATCGCGCAAAGGCGCAGAGGCGCAAAGTTTAGACGCAATATTGTCATTTCGACGGAGGAGAAATCACATTCGTAAATCGACAAAGATTGACGATTCTGCATGTGGAACTTCTAGTGTGATTTCTCCTCTGTCGAAATGACACAACTTTGTCGCAAAGCCGTAAAAAAAATAAAACTTTGCGCCTCTGCGTCTTTGCGAGATTGTTTTTTAAACACACTTTATTAATCCTTTTAACCACAATAAACATTCAAAAGCAAGTAAGAAATGTATTTAATATTGCATTCTTTATTTGCTTTTTTTAATTTTCAAAAACCCACAACAAAACACTAACAATCAGAACATTATACCAACACAAACACAATCCTCTCCTACTCTTCAAAAAAATAATTACATATTTATTTGGATATCTTTAATTTAAATTTAACTTTGTCTATAGAATTAGTAGAGTTTAATATTATATTTAAATCAAATAGACTAAATTTTGAAAACAACAGAAAGCATATCGTATTACATTCTTCCTAAAAAGTACACTTATAACACCTTTTGTTATATGTCTATCTGTTGCTAATTCTGTCTCTTACAATTTCGTTTCAATCTTTTTTTTATTTGAAAATAGAACCAAAAAACGAATCTTTCTTAAAATTCCTCAAGTTTCTTATTACCTATTATAAAACGCTGTTTGTTACAAACTTGTATCAAAAGAGTTGCTGAACTATATCTAAAAACAAAATGAAAAAAGCATTTATCACCCTTAATTTCTTAATCGCATTTGGCTTTTTTAGTCAAGCCCAAACCAACACATCAAAACCCAATATTATTTTAATTCTGGTTGATGATATGGGCTATTCTGATTTAGGAAATTATGGTTCTGAAATTAAAACGCCTAATTTGGATAAACTCGCCAATGAAGGTTTACGATTGCGCGAATTTTACAATAACTCGATTTGTGCCCCAACAAGAGGATCGTTGTTAACGGGACAATATCAACACAAAGCGGGAATGGGATTTTTTGATGTCAATTTGGGATTACCAGCTTACCAAGGATATTTAAACAAAGAGTCTTTAACTTTAGGCGAAGTTTTCCGTTCTGGGGGTTACAGCACTTTACTTTCAGGAAAATGGCACGTAGGTTCTGAAGATCAATCGCAATGGCCAAATCAAAGAGGTTTTGATAAATTTTACGGAATTTTGAAAGGCGCATCCAATTACTTTGATACGAAATCTCTGCCTTTCGGAAAAACACCTTATCCGGTAAAATTGATTCGGAATAATGAAGAATTACATCCAAAAGATGATTCTTATTATTTTACAGATGAAATTGGGAATAATGCTGTCACTTTCTTAGACGAACAAAACAAGGAAAACAAACCTTTCTTTTTGTATTTGGCTTTTACAGCGCCACATTGGCCTTTGCAGGCAAAACCTGTTGACATTGCAAAATATAGAGGGAAATTTGATGAAGGCTGGGATATTCTAAGAGAAAAAAGAATTGAAAAACTTAGAGCAAACGGCATTTTACCTGCTGATCAAACCGTTGCGCCAAGAGATCCCGAAGTCCCGGAATGGAATAAATTAACCTATGATGAGAAACAATTCTGGAAAGCCAAAATGGAAGTTTATGCCGCAATGGTCGATAATATGGACCAGAATGTGGGGAAAGTTTTGGATAAACTAAAAGCGTTGAAAAAGGATAAAAACACACTGATTATTTTCATTTCAGATAATGGCGCTCAAGGTGGTTTTAATACTTATAATCCGTTAGGACGTGGTTTGGTTCGAAATGACGGACCAGTTGGAACCTCGGGATCGTTTGATTATCAAGAACAAAACTGGGCATATTTATCGAATACACCATTGCAGCAATATAAAAATAATATGCATGAAGGCGGATTCAGTTCTCCATTTATTGCGTGGTTTCCATCAAAAATAAAAGCAGGCCGAATCGATAAGGGAACCGGACATATTATTGACCTCGCTCCTACTTTCTACGAATTGGCAGGAATTGAATATCCCAAGGAATATAATGGTGTGACGACAAACCCTTTGGTTGGAAGCAGTTTGTTGCCTGTTTTATTTAATAATGTTTCGCAGGTCGATCGAGGCACACCATTATTCTGGGAAAGAGCCGGAAACAGAGCCGTGAGAGATGGAAAATGGAAATTAGTTTCGACTTATCCTTCGTATGAATGGGAACTTTATAACATCGAAACTGACAGAGGTGAAACCACAAATGTAGCACAACAAAATCCCGGAATTGTAAACAAACTTTCGGCTTCTTATTTTGACTGGGCAGATAAAACCGGAGTTGTAGAATACAGTAAATTCAAACTAAAACCGGAAGTAATGCCTGGCGGGGCACTTTTAAAAAGACAATAAGCAAATTTCTAATCCTAAAATAATCGACTATGAATTCATTTTATCAGGAAATAGCAAGACAGCATCAACAATTATTAATTCTTCCGGAGAAGAAATTAATTCATAAATTTATTGATGAATTATTCGCCATATTATTTTCAAACACTTCAAAATCTTTTGGCTGTCTGACTACTATCGAAAACAAGATTGATGAATTAGAAAAGCAATTCGATGAACTGGTTTTAGATTTTGCTCCAAAAAACGAAAACAGCAAACAACAAACCAAAACGTTTTTTGAAGCTATTCCATATTTACATAAAAAAGCACTAAACGACGCTCATACCATTTTTGCCAAAGATCCTGCCGCAAAGACTTTAGAAGAAGTTTTGTATTCCTATCCCGGGTTTTTTGCCATTTCGGTTTATCGTTTTTCGCATCAGTTATGGGAGCAGGATTTGAAACTTCTTGCCAGAACCATTTCAGAATATGCGCACATCAAAACGAGTATAGAAATTCATCCGGGAGCACAAATAGGAAACGATTTTGCCATCGATCACGGAACAGGAATCGTAATTGGTGAAACAGCTATTATCGGAAATAATGTTCAAATATACCAAGGCGTTACGCTTGGCGCTTTGAGTGTAAAAAAGGAAGAAGCTTTTATAAAAAGACATCCAACAATTGAGGATAATGTTATTATTTATGCCAATAGCACTATTCTGGGAGGGCAAACAACTGTTGGGCACGATTCGATTATTGGCGGGAATGTCTGGCTCACGTATACCATTCCTTCAAACTCGGTTGTTTATCATAAAAATGAAATGAAGATCAAGGATAATAATCCTTTTCCGGAACCTATTTTTTATTCGATATAAAGAATACCAAAACCAAAATATCAAAAATATCAAACATGAAATACCAAAACATTTTAGAAACAATAGGAAATACTCCTCACATTAAACTGAACAAAATTTTTAAAGAACACGAAGTTTGGATTAAACTTGAAAAATCAAATCCAGGCTCAAGTATCAAAGACAGAATTGCGCTGGCAATGATTGAAGATGCGGAGAAAAAAGGTCTTTTAAATGCTGATTCGATTATTATAGAACCAACTTCGGGAAATACAGGAATCGGACTTTCGTTGGTCGCTGCCGTAAAAGGATACAAAGTGATTATCGTAATGCCGGAATCGATGAGTGTGGAACGCCGAAAAATAATCGAAGCTTATGGCGCTGAATATGTTTTGACTCCAAGAGAAAAAGGAACTTCGGGCGCGGTTGAAAAAGCAAAAGAATTGGCGGCAACGATTAAAAACTCGTTTTTGCCATCTCAATTTACAAATCCTGCCAATGTCGAAGTTCACGAAAGAACAACAGCGCAGGAAATTCTAGCCGATTTTCCTGATGGAATTGATTATCTGATTACAGGTGTTGGAACTGGCGGACATATCACGGGAGTTTCTAAAATTTTAAAACAACATTTCCCAAATTTAAAAACTATTGCTGTAGAACCTGCTTTATCGCCGGTTTTAAGCGGAGGAATTCCGGCGCCGCATCCTTTACAGGGAATTGGTGCAGGATTTATTCCAGAAGTTTTTAATAGACAATATGTTGACGAAATAATTACGGTTGAAAAAAATGATGCTTTTAATTTCGCCAAAAAACTAACCCAAGAAGAAGGAATATTTGGCGGAGTTTCAACTGGAGCAGCTCTTGCGGGAGTTTCTAAAAAGCTAAAAGATATTCCAAAAGATGCCGTAATTCTGACTTTTAATTATGATACGGGAGAACGATATCTTTCGGTTGAAGAATTATTTGGATTCTTTTCTTAATTCTGAAATTCAACAACATAAGAGTTTTTTAAACCTAAATAAAACATCCTTTATTTTAAGAAGCTTTAATTTTTAACATAAATTTACTTATAGCATAAAATAGGTCTATGCAATTCGAAACCTATTAACATCATAAACAAAAAATAACCTTTAAACCATTAAATCATGGCTGAATTAAAAAAACAACAAACCGCATTAGGCGATGTAGCAGCAAGACAATTAGCAATTGCGACCCGTTCAGTTCCACAAATAGGAAACACATCTCCGCGTTGGCTAACGCATCTTTTGCATTGGGTTCCGGTAGAATCGGGTGTATTTCGTTTGAATAAAGTAAAAGACGGAATCGATATCGAAGTGGACTGTTCTGCAAGGGACGAAAGAGTTTTACCAAATACTTTCGTGGATTATATCGAAAATCCAAGAGAATACAATCTGGCTGCCGTTCAGACTATTGTCGATGTTCATACACGTGTTTCTGATTTATACAGTAAACCATACAATCAAATTTCTGAGCAGCTTCGTTTGGCTATCGAAACGATCAAAGAACGCCAGGAAAGCGAATTAATCAACAATAAAGATTATGGTTTGTTGAGCAATATTGCTCCTTCGCAAATCATAAAAACAAGAACTGGTGCACCAACTCCGGATGATTTAGACGAATTATTGACTAAAGTCTGGAAAGAACCTGGTTTCTTCTTGTTACATCCGTTAGCAATTGCCGCTTTTGGCCGTGAATGTACGCGTCGTGGAGTTCCGCCTCCAACAACGTCATTATTTGGATCACAATTTTTAACCTGGAGAGGAATTCCGCTTATTCCATCTGATAAATTGCCAATTGTAAACGGAAAATCTAAAATCATTCTTTTGAGAACCGGAGAAAGCCGTCAAGGAGTTATCGGCTTGATTCAGCCAGGTTTACAAGGCGAACAATCTCCTGGATTATCAGTTCGTTTTATGGGAATAAACGAAAAAGCAATCGCTTCTTATCTTGTATCTCTTTATTGCTCATTGGCAGTTTTAGTAGATGACGCCATCGCTGTTCTTGAAGATGTAGAAATAGGAAAGTATCATGAGTACAAATACTAACAACAACGGTTTACCTAATATTGACGATTTGCAAAATTTGGCAAACGAACTGTTCAGGACTTTGCCTAATGAGTTTCCGAAAGAAATTTCGTTAAGTCCGGATAAAAGTGAACATCCTCGTGCAACTAAAATTGCAGAAACGATATTGCAGGCAGGAAATTTGGGTAATACAGCTCCAATTCCGGCACAAGATCCGTTGAATATTCAGCCAAATCCAAATTCCTTTAGCGGTTTTGGGGCGACTCCAACAATTGCTAATTATAGTAATACAGGAGCTTCGGCTTTATATCCAAATGCCGGAGCCGGATTTGATCCGCAAAGTGGTGTTACAACATCCGGAGTTCAGGAAGATTATAATTTAAACATCAATAACCCGCATACGGGTTTTCATGATTCTAATTTAAAAAATGGAGCATCACCACAATTGACTGAAGATTCGTTTTTCTCTCAATTGCTGCTGAACAATCAATATTTGCCTTTTCAAACGGAGAATTCTTCTTTTGAAATTGAATTACAAGCAGCTTTGGCAACGGTTGACACACAATTTAAAAAGAGAGACATTTCTCCATTAAATGGAAATGGACCAGGAAACAACTATTATTTCTTAGATCAGAATCCTTTTGCTTTTGATAAAAAAAGTCCAAGTCCAATTGTTGGAAATACGTTTGGTTCTAAAGAAATTGGCGCCATTACCGGAACTAATTTTAATGCTGAATTAATCAAAAAAGATTTTCCGATTCTAAGAGAAACCGTGAACGGAAAACCTCTGGTTTGGTTTGATAATGCAGCAACAACTCAAAAACCACAATCGGTAATTGATCGTATTGCTTATTTCTACGAACACGAAAATTCAAATATTCATCGTGCGGCACATGAATTAGCGGCACGAGCTTCTGACGCTTATGAAGCGGCACGCGAAAAAGTAAAAACGTTCCTGAATGCTGGTTCTGTAAACGAAATTGTATTTGTTCGCGGCGCAACCGAAGGAATTAATTTGGTAGCACAAAGTTGGGGCGATCATAATTTAGTTGCCGGAGACGAAATCATTGTAAGTAATCTGGAACATCACGCTAATATCGTTCCGTGGAAAAGACTGGCAGATAAAAAAGGCTTAAAACTAAGAGTGATTCCGGTTGATGATGACGGTCAGATTTTGCTTGACGAATATGCAAAACTTCTGAATCCGAAAACACGTTTGGTTGCTTTTACACAAGTTTCAAATGCTTTGGGAACTGTAACTCCTGCTAAAAAAATAGTCGAAATGGCACATTCCGCCGGAGCGAAAGTTCTAATAGACGGTGCACAATCTGTTTCGCATATGAAAGTAGATGTTCAGGATCTGAATCCGGATTGGCTTGTTTTCTCGGGACATAAATTATTTGGTCCAACCGGAATTGGTGCTTTATACGGAAAAGAAGATTTATTAAACGAAATGGAACCGTATCAAGCGGGTGGAAATATGATTCAGGATGTGACTTTTGAGGAGATAAAATACCACAAAGCACCCAATCGTTTCGAAGCCGGAACTGGAAATATCGCCGATGCAATTGGTCTTGGAGCGGCAATTGATTATGTCACAAAACTAGGAATTGAAGCAATTGGGCAATACGAACATTATTTGTTAGAATATGCTACAAAATTGCTGAAAGAAATTCCGGGTGTGAGATTGATAGGAACGGCAAAGGATAAAGCAAGCGTACTTTCTTTTAATCTGCAAGGATATTCAAACGATCAGGTTGGGCAAGCGCTTAACAAAGAAGGTGTTGCCGTAAGAACAGGACATCATTGTGCGCAGCCAATTTTACGACGAATGGGCGTTGAAACAACGGTTCGTCCTTCGTTGGCATTTTACAACACAACACAAGATGTTGATACGTTTATTAAAACCTTGTGGGAACTTAAAAAAGTTAGGTTTTAAAATAAAAAAAGAGCCAATGCTTTATAAACATTGGCTCTAAGAAATAGTTACTTTTTTTGATATTTTAAGTAATTATAACCAGGAGGCGTTCGCTACAGCGAACGCCTTTTTATATAATCTTCTTTTTACTATTATTTTGTACTGTAAGTTTTCAATACTTAATGTATATAATCTTTATATAAACAATCTTTATTTTTTTTGAATGTATTGAAATACTCCCGGTTGTGTAGTACAGAAGCATGATTCACTTTATATCTTCCTGCCAATTCATTAAAATATATTGCTCTTTCAATATTCTTTATATTAGAATAACAGACTGCAAGTTCTATTGCTGGCACAAAATTCCAACAATCAATTGAAGTCATATTGGTGTCAGTGTTAGAAATTTTCAAAGTAAGTATAAACTCGTACCAATAGATGGCTTTTGTATAATCTGCATTAGCCTTATAAATCGATGCTATTTCACAACATGCCTCTGCTCTTGGAATGTCGAATATAAAACTCTGAAAGAGGTATTTTAAAGCGTTTTCTGTATCACCTAATTTCTTGTAAATTTTACCAATTTCATTACAGGCATTTATGTTATCATCAACAGCTCCGTTTTTTGTATCAAGAAACTTATTAAAGTATTCAATTGCTTCTTTGTATTTATCGTGATCTCTTAGCTCTCTGGCATAATAATACAAAGATCTTGGAGAGAAAGGTAAATTCTTTCGCTGTTGTTCCTCATAAATTTTTAAGTTGCGATCTGAAAAGGAAACTAGCTTTTTATGTGTAATAGCAATTTCAGAAACTAAATAATTGCCTCCATATTCAATATATTCATGAACAGGATCACTCCATTGATAATTATTAGCTCTTTTTAGTAATCTTTCACGATGGAAAGAATAGGAAGGATTATTGTTCTCATCAACAACATAATTATACTTCATCAAAACCATGTCGATTGCAGGAGAAAGTGTTTTTTTAAGTTCCAGAAAAGCGATCTTATCCTTTTCGATTATAATGTCGTCAGCATCCAACCAAAGTTGGTATTCTTTTGTCGCTTTAGAAAATGCAAAATTTCTTGCGGCTGCAAAATCATTTATCCATTCAAAATCATAGACTTTATCTGTAAATGAGTATGCAATTTCTTTCGTTTTATCAGTAGAACCAGTATCAATAATTATAATTTCATCCATAATTTCCTTGATAGAGTCAAGACATTGTGCCAATGTCTCTTCTTCATTTTTCACAATCATGCACAGGCTTATTGTTATCATATCTTAGTCATAATAAATTAGCATCATTTTTATTCAAATAAATACGACACAAGTGGGAGAAGGTATGTATCGTTAATATTTGATTTTTTTGCAAAATTAAACTGCGTAAGAGCTCATAATAGCCACTAAAAGATCTAATTGTATCAGAATAATATTTTTTTTCATGGCAAAAAAAAACATATATGGAAAGCCATATATGTTTTTAAAATAGTATCGTAATAGTCAATTAATAACCAACTAATCTCTAAAATCCTCCAATGATTTTTCGATAATTTCAAGGCATTCCTGAATTTGCTCTTCTGTCATTACTAATGGCGGCGCTAAACGAATCTTGTTTCCGTGCGTTGGTTTTGCCAATAATCCGTTATCTCTGAATCTTAGGCAAATTTCCCAAGCCAAATCAGAATCTTCTCCGCAATTAATTACAATTGCATTCAATAAACCTTTTCCTCTAACTAAAGTAATCAGGTTGTTACGTTCTTTGATTTCGTTTAATCCTTTTCTTAAAATGATTCCTAAACGTTCTGCATTTTCAGCTAAGTTTTCTTCTTTAACCACTTCAAGAGCTGCGATTGCAACAGCAGCAGCAACAGGATTTCCACCAAAAGTAGATCCGTGCTGACCTGGTTTAATCACATTCATGATTTCGTTATTTGCTAAAACTGCAGAAACCGGATAAACTCCTCCAGAAATTGCTTTTCCTAAAATTAAGATGTCCGGTTGCACATTTTCGTGATGAACGGCCAATAATTTTCCGGTACGGGCAATTCCGGTTTGAACCTCATCTGCAATAAACAATACATTATGTTTCTCACACAATGCTTTTGCTTTCGCCAAATATCCTTCTGACGGAACATATACTCCGGCTTCACCCTGAATAGGTTCTACTAAAAATCCTGCTATATTTTTTGACGATTCTAAAACTTTTTCAAGAGCCGTTAGGTTATCATATTCAATTTTTATAAATCCGTCTGTAAAGGGACCGAAGTTTTTACGGGCAGTTTCATCATTTGAAAAAGAGATAATTGTTGTCGTTCTTCCGTGAAAATTATTCTCACAAACAATAATTTGTGCCAGATTTTCATGAATTCCTTTTACCTCATAAGCCCATTTTCTACAAAGTTTCAAAGCTGTTTCAACCGCTTCTGCACCTGTATTCATTGGTAATACTTTATCGAAACCAAAATAATTGGTTACATATTCTTCATACTCTCCTAATTTATCATTGTAAAAAGCACGCGAAGTCAAAGACAATTTCTGTGCCTGATCCGTCATCGCTTTTACAATTTTAGGATGACAGTGACCTTGATTCACAGCAGAATAAGCCGATAAAAAGTCATAATACTTTTTTCCGTCAACATCCCAAACATATACACCTTCTCCTCTTTCTAATACAACTGGAAGTGGATGATAATTGTGAGCTCCGTATTTGTTTTCTTTTTCGATCAAAACCTCAGACTTTGATGAAAGTACTTCTTGCTTATGTCCCATGATAATTTATTTTTATTGAAGCAAAAATATAAAATTTATTTATTTAAAAGCAATAATCAACATGTTTTAACTCAATAATAGCTTTTATAAAAACAAAATAACTTATTTTAACACAATTATAAGTCATTTTATCTTTTGGTTTTAAACATCAAATCATAGTTATTTTTATCTTTACATAAATTAAACGAAAAAAATAGTGCATGGATATCTTAGACGAGTTTGACATTAAAATTATAAAAGAATTAGAAAAAGATGGACGAGTTGCCTATTCTACCATTGCTACTAATTTGAAAATTTCAAATACTATGGTGCACCAACGTATTAATCGTTTGTTTGAACAAGGAATTATAACGGGCATCAAACCTATTTTAAACGAAAAACAAATTGGCTACGATTGGGCTTCTTTTACGGGTATTACGCTCAATAAAGATTCAGATTCTGAAAGAATTATTGAGGCTTTAAAAGAAATTCCTGAAATTACCGAATGCTACTTTGTAACCGGATCTTTCACGCTTTACCTAAAAATAACGGCAAAAAACCACGAACACATGCGTAGGATATTATATGAAAAAATTGATAATATTCCCGGCATTGCAAAAACAGATTCTATGATAGAATTAGGATGTGCTTTTAAGCGAAATATTACTTTATAAAACATTCAGAATAATTTAAATTCCAATGGATTCATAATTCAGAAAACAAATGTTATAAACCTCAGAAGAAATCACTTTTGAGGTTTTTTTGTAACATAATATTTCTGATATTTGTTAAAAATTGTGAAATCATGAAAAATTCTGCTCTGCTACTTTTTGCTACTATATTATTTTCTAACGCTATAAACGCACAATTAAAACCTGTAAAATACGCCGATGGAAATCAGGTATTAAACGGTTTATCTATAAAAGCTGCTAAAAAAAGCAGTAACAACCCTGGAATCTTACTTTTGCCTGCATGGCTGGGAATTGACAAAGCATCAAAAGATATTGCTGAAAATTTATCAAAATTAGGCTATACCGTTTTCATCGCCGATATTTATGGTGAAGGAAACTATCCTAAAAATACTTCGGAAGCCGGAAAACAAGCTGGCTTTTACAAAACCAATTTTGCAGCATACCAAAAAAGAATCGATGCAGCTTTAAAGGAATTAATAAAATCCGGTGCAAATGCAGATAATATTGTGGCTATTGGATATTGTTTTGGAGGAACTGGAGTTCTTGAAGCTGCCCGCGGACATTTGAATGTAAAAGGAGTTGCTTCATTTCATGGCAGCTTAGCCAGAGATGCAAGTCGCCCTGTAGAACCTATTACAGCCAAAGTTTTGATTTGCCACGGCGCTGATGATCCGTTTGAATCTAAAGAAGAAATTACCGCTTTTCAACAAGAAATGCGCGATTCTAAAGCCGATTGGCAAATGATTTATTACGCAAATGCGGTTCACTCTTTTACAAATCCGGAAGCCGGAAGCGATAATTCTAAAGGCGCTGCGTATAATCCCGTTGCTGCAAAAAGAGCATTTGAGCATTTACAATTATTTCTAAATGAAGTATTGAAAAAATAAAAAAATAGCCCACGGATGTTACGGATTAAACAGATTGGCACAGATTATTATTCTAAAAATTTGTGCTAATTTGTGTAATCTGTGGCAAAAAGAAACCAGCGTAAACCCGTTTAATCCGTCAAATCCGTGGGCAAAAAAACATAAACTAAACCATAAACCAAATCAATCAATAATAACCAATGTCACACAGTCCGATTAGAAAAGACAAAACGTGCTTAAATTGCAGGCACGTTGTTGAACAAAAATTTTGTCCAAATTGCGGACAGGAAAATACTGATAGCCGAAAAACATTTCATCATTTGTTTATCCATTTCTTTGAAGATTTGACGCATTATGAAAATGCATTCTGGAAAACCATTAAAAACTTACTTTTTAAACCTTCTACTCTAACTAAAGAATATCTTTCAGGTAGAAGATTGTCTTATCTGGCTCCTGTTCGTTTGTATATTTTTATCAGTTTTATTACTTTTCTTTTAATTGCCTTGTTTCCAAATAAAATAACTGAGAATCTTAACAAAGGTGAAAAAGAAATTAGTTCAAATTTTGAAGAATCCAGCAAAGACAAAACTGAAAAGCATCGTGATAAAAACTACTTGCAGGAAAAAACGATGAAACAGCTCGATAAAAAATACTTTCAATTAAAGTCAATGAAAGAGATCGACTCTATTCAAAAGTATGGTAAGGAAAGCGAAAAAATTACAGAATTTCAATATTGGATTTACGAAAAGGCTGTTCATGTCACCGAACACAATACTAAAAAGGAAATCATTGAAAAATTCATAGAATCTTTTCTTCATAATATCCCCAAAATTCTGTTCATTATAATGCCTTTCTTCGCTTTCTTCTTATGGATTTTTCATAATAAAAAGAAATGGTACTATTTTGATCATGGTATTTTTACTTTGCATTACTTCTCCTTTTTACTTTTAATATTTCTCATCTTATTCATTGTCAACAAAGTAATTGGCTTATTTGGAGAAGACAGCCCAATGGCAATAGTCACTGATATTATCAATTTTGTGGGTATAATATGGATGTCTTATTATTTTTATCCGGCACATCATCGTTTTTACGGCGAAAGCAGAATAGTTTCATTTGTTAAAAGTGTAATCTTATTTTTTATAAACTTTAATTTTATCCTATTTTTACTCGTTTTTTATATGCTATATATATTTATCAACTTACACTAAACTAATCAATGAAAAAAATTGTAGTTCTATTATTAGTTGCTTCAGCGTTTTCTTGTAAAAACATGCAAGCTGTTGCTTCTAAAGATAACTCAGACCCGACTAAATACATAAAAGTCATTAAGGAGAAAGATCTAAAAAAAATGCTTTATGTCGTAGCTTCTGATGAAATGGAAGGTCGTGAAACCGGATCAAAAGGTCAGAAAAAAGCAGGTGTTTATATGATTGACCAATACAAAAAAAATGGCGTGTCATTTCCTAAAGGAGCAACTGATTATTACCAACACATTCCCGCTGCATACCTAAACGCAAAGCGCAATGAAAACTTACAGGATTCAGAAAATATCTGGGCTTATATCGAAGGTTCTGAAAAACCGGACGAAGTTTTAGTAATTTCAGCACATTACGATCACGTTGGAATTAAAAATGGTGAGGTTTATAATGGTGCTGATGATGACGGTTCCGGAACGGTTGCTGTTATGGAAATGGCTAAAGCATTTGCAAAAGCTAAAAAACAAGGTCACGGTCCAAAACGTTCTATTTTATTTCTTCATGTAACTGGTGAAGAGCACGGTTTGCACGGATCTCGTTATTATTCAGAAAATCCATTGTTTCCAATTGCGAATACTATTACTGATATCAATATTGATATGATTGGTCGTCGTGATGTAGAACATGCTAAAACAAACAATTATGTTTATGTAATTGGTGCTGACAGGTTATCTACCGATTTACACAATGCTGTTGTAGCGCAAAATGACAAATACACTAAATTAGATTTAGATTTTAAATTTAACGACCCTAAAGATCCAAACCATTTTTATGAGCGTTCTGATCATTATAACTTTGCAAAACATGGTATTCCAGCTGTTTTCTTCTTCAATGGAGTTCACGAAGATTACCACGGAAAAGGCGACGAACCTCAAAAAATAGAATACGATGCTTTGACAAAAAGAACACAACTTGCATTTGTTGTTGCCTGGGATTTAGCAAATAGAGAAAATAGACCTGTAGTTGATAAGAAATAAGGTTCTGAGTTGCTAAGGTTCAAAGTTTTTTTTGTAGAGGCGCACAGCAGTGCGTCTTTCTAGAGTCGCAAAGGTCTGAGAGGAATATTCGAATACTGAATCACTTTGTAGGACTTCGACTTCGCTCAGTCTGACAATATTGTGTCGATTATTAATCCTCAGGAATTACAAAAAAATTGAAAACAACATATAATAGACAATAGTCTATTACAAGTCTAAAGTTTACAAAAACAAAAAGGGATGAGTTTTAAAACTCATCCCTCTTTTTATATTTATAGATTCCAAAAGAAAAACCTTAGAACCTTTGTCCCTTTTTTCAGTCATTCATAGAAATCAAAAATTCTTCGTTATTTCTTGTTTTCTTGAAACGTTCGTTTACAAAATCCATAGATTCAACCGGGTTCATATCTGAAAGATACTTACGCATAATCCACATTCTTTGTAATGTTTTTTCGTCTAATAATAAATCATCACGACGTGTACTTGACGAAGTAAGATCGATTGCAGGGAAAATACGTTTATTGGCAATTTTACGATCCAATTGAAGCTCCATGTTACCAGTTCCTTTAAATTCTTCAAAGATAACCTCATCCATTTTAGAACCTGTTTCAGTTAATGCAGTTGCGATGATACTTAATGATCCGCCGTTTTCTACATTTCTTGCAGCTCCAAAGAAACGTTTTGGTTTTTGTAATGCATTTGCATCAACACCTCCACTTAAAACTTTTCCTGATGCAGGCTGAACTGTATTGTAAGCTCTTGCCAAACGTGTAATCGAATCTAAAAGAATCACAACATCGTGTCCGCATTCTACCAGACGTTTTGCTTTTTCAAGAACGATATTCGCAATTTTCACGTGTTCTTGTGGTTCACGGTCAAATGTAGAAGCAATAACTTCTCCACGAACGCTGCGTTGCATATCTGTAACCTCTTCAGGACGCTCATCGATCAAAAGAACAATAAGATAAACTTCAGGGTGATTTGCTGCTATGGCATTTGCAATGTCTTTTAACAACATTGTTTTACCCGTTTTCGGCTGTGCTACAATCATACCACGTTGTCCTTTTCCTATTGGAGAGAATAAATCGATAATACGAGTTGAAACTGAGCTGCCTTTTTCGGCTAATTTGAATTTTTCAGAAGGAAAAACTGGTGTCAAGTGCTCAAAAGAAACTCTGTCACGAACAACTTGCGGATCGTGACCATTGATTTTAAGTACACGAACTAAAGGGAAAAATTTCTCGCCTTCTTTTGGAGGACGAACCACTCCTTTTACAGTATCTCCGGTTTTAAGACCGAATAATCTGATTTGTGAAGTTGATAAATAAATATCATCCGGAGAGGCTAAATAATTATAATCTGATGAACGTAAGAATCCGTATCCGTCAGGCATCATTTCAAGAACACCTTCACTTTCGATAATTCCGTCAAACTCAAAGTCTGAATCTCTGAAATTATTCTTTTTATTTTTATGATTTGGGTTTTGATTTCCGTTACTCACATTTCCATTTCCGTTCCCATTTGGATTTTGATTTAGGTTTTGGTTTGGATTTTGATTTTTGTTCTGATTTGGATTTATCTTTTTTACCGGAGCAGTAATTTCGGCTTTTTCTATGATTTCCTTATTTTCTCCTACAGTATTGTGATCTTCAGGAGCTGTTTCTCCAGCTTCTTCAGAACCTACTTCTTTAGTAGCTTCTTTTTCTTTTTGCAGAGCAACCTTTTTCTCGTAAGCTGATTTATTAAACTTTACAATTTTTGGTCCTTTTTTTTGTATTTCATTGTTTTCAGGAGTTTCCTGAACTTCCTGAACTTCCTGAACTTCTTGTGTAGCTTCTTCTTGTTGTATTTCTTCTGCTTTTGGAGCTTGCTGAGCTTTTGGAGTTGCTTTTGAAATCGCAGGAGTTTTAACTTTTTCAGGAGTTTCTTCTACTTCATCAAATTCTAAAACCGGAGCAGCTTTTGAAATAGCGACTTTTTTTGCAGGAACTATTCTTGCTCTTTTAGGCTTATCGTCCTCTTCTTTTTCGGCCACAGCATTAACTGGCGGTGCTACAGTCGCTTCCTGATGTGCTAAAATCTGACTTATTAAAGTCTCTTTTTTAACGCCATTAAACTTTATAGTTTTAGCTAACTTAGCTATTTCTTGAAGCTCAGAAAGCTTCATTTCTTTTAATGCAGAAATATCAAACATGAATGTTCTATGAATTTAATTATTTTAAAGGAAATACTGTAAAAAGAATAGGTAGATATTTTATTTCAATTGCCCGCAGTATGAAGTGCTTACGGTATTATGATGCAATAATACGAATAAAATTTAATCATACAATAGTATTTTAAAAAAAGAAAATATATTTTTGTAAAACAATTTCAAATAATGATACAAAGAATTCAGACTATATATTTAATTCTTGCATTTATTGCAACAAGTGTTTTGATGCTTTTTATTCCGTTATGGACATTAAAAGGCGGAGCATTATTTTATTTTAATCAAGATCCTATATATACTGTAATAGTTGGATTAAGTACGATGCTTACTATAGTGAGTATCATTTCATTCAAAAAAAGACAAAATCAGTTTGTAATGAACAGACTGAACATAATATTAAATTTAATTTTATTAGGATTATTTGTATATCGATCTCTAAATTTATCTGGAGAAACTGCGGTTTCTGAGAAAGGTATTGGGATGTTTCTACCTATTGTTTCTATCGTATTATTAGTTTTAGCTAATAAAGCCATCAAGAAGGATGAAGATCTCGTAAAATCTGTAGACCGTTTGAGGTAGACCTATAAACTTAAATTTTTTGTGCGAAGAGAACCCGAATTTTATATTCGGGTTTTTTTGTGCCTTGTTTTTACCCTATCAAGATATAAATTAACCTTTTAAGGGTAATCCCATAAGAGAAATCCTTGATAAATTTGCTGTTTATTTCCAAAAAGCACTAATGAAACATAAAATAAGGATACATCTTGCCGATGATCATCAGGTACTTATTGATGGTTTGACAAACTTATTACATACAGTCGAAAATTTTGAAGTCATAGGTAATTCTAAGGATGGCACTACTATATATCAGGATGTTATGCAAAATAACACTGATGTTTTAGTTTTAGATATAAGTATGCCTAAAAAGGACGGTATTGAAGTACTTAAAGAATTTAGTCAAAAAGGATTTCTTTGTAAAGTAATTATCCTATCCAGTTATGATGATTTAAAAATCATAAAAGAAGTAATGAAACTAGGTGCTAAAGGCTACCTCACAAAAAAATGTGCCGGCGAAAATATTATCGAAGCTATTGAAGCCGTTTATCAGGGTCAGGAATATTATTGTGATGCTGTAAGAGAAAAAATATTTTTTAGTTTCACACAAAACAATACTAAATTAAATAAGAAAATCTATACTGAAAATCAGATTTTAAGCTCGAGAGAAATCGAAATTATTACTTTAATTTCACTTGAATACAGTGGAAAAGAAATTAGTGAACAACTCTTCATTAGCATCCATACCGTTGAAACTCACCGAAAAAATATCATGAAGAAATTACAAACTAAAAACACAATTGGTCTTGTAAAATATGCACTAAAAAACAACTTGATTAATTCTTAATCTGATTCTAATTTTTTTTTCTCCTATCGTTTTATGTCTATTTTCAGAGTTTTTATAACGCTTTTAATGTTTATTTCTTCCAATGGAAATTTTGTGTTTAGTCAGCAAAATCACTTCATAGAATCTCGCAATATCCCCACTGAGATTTCCAATAAAAGCGATATTTCAGAACCACAAAAAATAAATCAATTAGGTAATAAAAAAATAATAAGCTTATCAATTATACTTGTAATCATACTATCATTCTTATTCTATCTTTATTATCAAAATAATAAGCTAAAAGAAAAAATTAAACGGAAAGATATCAAGCAAAAAATACTCCTTAACGTTATAAATGCCGGAATCGACAGTCAGGAAATTGAACGAAAAAAAATCGCATCATTTCTACATGATAATATTAATTCCTTACTATCTTCTGTGGGACTACATTTGAATGCTTTTACGATGCAGAATAATATAAAATCTGAAGAAATTCAGAAAGCAAAAAGTATCTTAGCAGAAGCTCATGACCTTTTGCGAGATATGTCACACGAGCAAGTCCCTACCTTATTACTACGCTTTGGATTGATTTATGCCTTAGAAGATTTGTGTGAAAGAAACTCCAATTCGAGTATTCATTTTGGGTACTCAAGTACCATTTCGACCGAAAAAAGATATACTGAAAAATTTGAAATGAAGCTTTACTTTATTGTAACCGAACTATTCAATAATATCATAAAACACAGTGATGCCCAAAATGCCGAAATTTCATTGTCCGAAAAACAAAATCTTTTCACAATTATGATTCACGATGACGGGAAAGGTTTTAAAACTCAAAAATTAAAAGAAGCCGAAGGTTTTGGCTTAAACCGAATTAGAGCAAGAATTAAAAAATACAAAGGAACAATCTCTATTATCTCAAAAGAAAACGAAGGAACCGCTATCAAAATACAAGTTCCTCTACCTCATTAATTAAATTTTACTTTTTTCCTATTTCAATAATTTCAAGATCTTTAATTTTATCATCATCAATTACAAACCGAAGCATTGTGCGAACTTGATGAAAACCGCTTTTTCCTGCTGCACCTGGATTCATATGTAACAAATTGTTCTTTTTATCAAAAATTACTTTCAGAATATGGGAATGTCCACAAATAAATAATTTAGGTGGATTTAAAGCCATCTCTTCTCTTATCGCAGGATTATATTTACCCGGATAACCACCAATATGCGTAATCCAAACAGAAACATTTTCGCATAGAAACCTATTATGCAAAGGAAATTCCAATCTCGCTTGTGCGTCATCGATGTTTCCGTAAACACAGCGTAAAGGTTTAAGTTTTTTTATAGTATCCGTAACATTCAAATCACCAATATCTCCCGCATGCCAAACCTCGTCAGCCTGATTTACATATTTTAAAATGGTATCGTCAATATGACTGTGAGTATCGGAAAGGAGGAGGATTTTTTTCATTTTCTTTACAGGTGTAGAGGCTTAGAGGTGCAAAGGTACAAAGGTTTTTTTAAAGGTTCTAAGATTCTGAGTTGCTAAGGTTCTGAGTTTTTCTTTTATAGGTACAAAGTTGCAAAGGAACAGAGGTTCAAATGTTTTTTCTGTAGAGACGCACAGCAGTGCGTCTTTCATAAGGTTTTCTTTTATTTTTAAACATAAAAAAATCCGATCTACTGATGCAGACCGGATTTGTATATCCTAACAGGTTTTTAAAACCTGTTAGGTATTCTTTATTTATTACGAACATCTACAATTATACCAAACAGGCCTTGGAGACCTGTTAGGAAATCTAAACACGTTGATAACTATTATTTTTTAATGTTTTTATTACCATCTTTAGAATCTTTGGTATCCATCATTTCCATTAGTTTCAAACCTAATAAACCACTAATCGAACCATCAGATCCACCGTTTCCAGTAATTAAGACATCCGGAATCACTTTGATGTTTCCTTTACCAATTTCTTCGGTCACTTTATATCGGGTAAAGTTATCACCTCCCATTGCACTAACCTGAAGTTGGTACGATTCAGCTGTAGATTTACCAATTGCCATAATTTTCTCTGCTTCGGCAAGACCAGTTTTAGAGATTCTTTCTGCTTCTGCGCTTGCATTTAGTTTTGTAGCTTCAGCCTGTGCTCCTGCTCTTGCTTTTGTAGCTTCGGCTTCTGCATTTGCACGCATTTTTGTTGCTTCCGCTTCAGCGTTTACATTCAGTTTTAAACTGGTTGCATCTCCTTCTGCTTTTTTAACCGTTGCATCTGCAGTACGTTGTGCGATCTCAACACTTTGCGAAGCGCGAACGATTTCTTTTTGCATATCTGCAATAGCAGTTTCTTTCTCCATTCCCTGACGTTGTTCCTGCGCCATTCTTTGC
Organism: Flavobacterium pectinovorum; assembly: GCF_006438875.1. Taxonomy (GTDB): domain Bacteria; phylum Bacteroidota; class Bacteroidia; order Flavobacteriales; family Flavobacteriaceae; genus Flavobacterium; species Flavobacterium pectinovorum_A. Next base: position 46,660 of record NZ_RCZH01000019.1, on the reverse strand, counting down.
GTTTGATATGTTTTTTGCTCTTCTTCAGCTAATTTTCTATCTGTCAAAGTTTTCATCAATGAATCTGGTGGAACAATATCTCCAATCAAAGTATCAACTGCGTTTACATTGTATTCGTCAAGAACTAACTTAATATGACTCTTTGCTGATTCCTGACGCTCTTTTCTTGTCGATAAGAACGAAATCACATCGCTATCCTGAGCCGAGTTTCTGAAATAGTTACCAATTGTAGGCTCTAAAACCTGAGAAACCAAGTTGTTCATACTTCCAAAACGGGCAATTACTTTTGGTGCTTCGGCAGCAGGAACATGAATAATCTGAGCTACGTCAAGATTAAAAGGGAAACCATCTTTTGAACGAACGGTAATCGTAGATAAATTTTTATCTAAATCATGTGATTCACTTCTGGCATTTGCCCAGTTCAAAACTAAATTCGTTGTTGGAACAGCTTCTAGTTTAGTCGTGTATTTATTCAAAGCATATTTTCCTGGTCCAAGTGGTTCCATCCAGACACCACGCTGTCCTTTCGAAACAATATTTCCGTGTTTGAAGGTATCACCTGTAACATCTTGTCCGTCTTCTCCAATATAAGAAATCACAACTCCTACATATCCAATAGGCACATCTGTCATTGGGTTTTGTTCGATCTGAATTCCCCATGTATTAATATAGTATGATCCTGCTAACATTACTTGCGGTTGTAAACCACGATTTCCGCCAGTGTCCAGAAACTTGTCAAAATCCTGAAAGTTATTATGACCTTCAACAAATTTACCGGCAATTTGTCCTTGCGGAATTGGATCTCCATCGAGAGCTGTCACGATACCAATCATGTTCTCGTAAATCTTGATTTGGTCTGCAATTACAATTTCGAACAAGAACGTATTTATACGATACGAACCTGTGGTAATAAAAGCCGTTTGACGCCCTTTTTGCCCACCATTGTCTAAGAAAAAAGTAGCATCCTGGAAGTTATCACTGTCTACTTTTCGAGCTAAGATTCGTCCTGTTGGAATTTCTTTTCCGTCTTTACTTAAAACCAATCCAATTTTACCTTCTGGAATAACTGTAAATCCAGACATATCAATTGAATATTGCCAGATCCACATTCCCCAGTATAAACCCGGAGCAAGCGTTTTTGCCTGATAACCAGCCTCTCCTTTTGTTGCGATGATTCGACCATCCGGTAATGATTTGTCTGCGCCGAACAAAACGAATTTTTTGGTGACTAAACCAATTTTATCTTCCGGAACCATCACCATTCCGAAGAAAACACGTAAAATAAATTTGTAAAAAATAATAGAGAATAGGATTAAAATTATCCACCAATAAGAAGTAATTTCATTCATAGTTTTGATATTTAAGCTACAAACATAATAGAAATACTTCCTGTTAAAATGAAATATTTTAAAAATTAACTTTTGCCAATTTTTTAAAAAAAATGTTAAAAAAAACCTTTGATTAAATCGATGGAATTGTCAATTTGTGACACGATTTTTTGCTGGGTAAACTATGATTGGTATTTTGGACGTTAACAGTTTTTAGAGGAAGGTACATAGGTTCAGAGAGGCAAAGGTTCAAAGGTTTCTATTCACAAACACAAAACAGGAGGGATTTAGTAATTCATCTATTTCACATGGATGAGTATTAGTATATTCTACAGAAAAAAACTTTGAACCTCTGCACCTTTGCGACTTTGAACCTATAAAGAAAAAAATCTTTGTACCTTTGCACCTCAGAACCTATGAACCTTCACCTTGAGATATTTTATTCAATTCGCCTATAACGGAACACATTATCATGGTTGGCAATTTCAGCCTAATGCATCTTCTGTTCAGGAAACTTTAAACAAAGCGCTTTCGGTTTTATTAAATTCTCCTATAAATGTTATGGGTGCCGGACGAACGGATACTGGTGTTCATGCACAGGAAATGTACGGTCACTTTGATTTTGAAACTCCTATTGATGTTTCGAATTTAGTGCACAAACTGAATTCGTATTTACCAAAGGACATTGCAATTTTTGATCTTATTCCGGTTCATGATGATGCGCATTGTAGATTTGATGCGACAAAGCGAACGTATGAATATCATATCAACATTGTTAAAAATCCGTTTTTGGAGGAATTGAGTTGGTATTTTAATCAAAAATTAGATGTAGCTTTGATGAATGAAGCTGCAAAAATCTTACTGAATCATACCGATTTTCAGTGTTTTTCGAAAGTAAATACAGATGTAAACACATTTGATTGCACGATTTTTGAGGCCTATTGGAAACACGAAAATAATAAGCTGATTTTTACCATTTCGGCAAATCGTTTTTTACGGAATATGGTTCGCTCTATTGTGGGCACTTTGGTAAACATTGGTTTACACAAAATTTCTCTGACTGATTTTGAAAATATCATCGCGAGTAAAAGCAGAGAAAAAGCCGGGTTCTCGGTTCCGGCACACGGATTGTATTTAACCGAAATTGATTACGATTACATCATAAAATAGCCCTGATTGAAGTGAAAAGCTTTTTTGAAAAAAATATAATTTTTGTAATTTTTATAGAGCGACCAACGGAAGCTTTATAAAAATAATACAAAAACATATTTTTGAGAAAAACTTGAAACGGAAAGCAGGAAATAGCTCCAAAAAAAATAAATGAAAGCAAAAGCATTTGATACCGGATTATTCAAACGAATTTTAAAATATACTAAACCTTATAAATGGCGCTATTATGGCGTTATTATTTTTGCAGTTTCCCTTTCGATTTTTGCCGCACTTCGCCCCTATTTATTAAAACAAACGGTCGACGGCTATATCAAGACGCATGACAAGCATGGTTTATTGATGTACATTATATTAATGGGCGTGGTTCTATTATGCGAAGTTTTCTCTCAGTTTTATTTTGTATTCTGGGCAAACTGGTTGGGTCAGGATATTGTAAAAGACATCAGAACCAAACTTTTCAAGCATATTTTGAGTTTTAGAATGAAATATTTTGATTTGGTTCCGGTTGGACAATTGGTTACCAGATCAGTTTCGGACATTGAATCGATTGCACGTATTTTCAGTCAGGGATTGTTTATGATTATAAGCGATTTGATGAAAATGCTGGTTGTTCTTATTTTTATGTTTTACATGAACTGGAAACTGACTTGGATTGTGGTGGTTGCAATGCCTATTTTGGTTTATATCACTAGAATTTTTCAGCGCAAAATGCAAGTTGCTTTTGAAGAAGTGCGTACGCAAATTGCTAATATGAACTCGTTTGTTCAGGAACGTGTTACGGGAATGAAAATTGTTCAGCTTTTTAATCGTGAAAAAATTGAAGCCGAAAACTTTAGAGTTATCAACGACAAACATAGAGTTGCGTGGATCAAAACGATTCTTTACAACTCGATATTTTTCCCTATTGCCGATATTATTTCGTCTATTACTTTGGGATTAGTTGTTGTTTATGGCGGATTTAAAATCCTGAATGGAGATCATTTTACAACTTTCGGAGATTTGTTCTCTTATACGATGTTTATTGGGATGTTATTTAATCCATTACGCCAGATTGCGGATAAATTTAACGAGATGCAATTAGGAATGATTGCTGCCAATCGTGTTTTTGATATTATCGACACTCAGGATCATATTCAGGATACGGGAACGCTTGAAGCTCCTGTTTTTGATGGAAGTATCGAATTTAAACAAGTCCGTTTTAGTTATATTCCCGAAGAAGAAGTAATAAAAGGCATTGATTTATCTGTTGCTTCCGGACAAACGATTGCAATTGTTGGTTCGACGGGTGCAGGTAAATCTACTATTATTAATTTACTGAATCGCTTTTACGAAATCAATAGCGGAACTATTTTTATCGATGGTCATAATATCGAGAATTATACTTTGGCTTCTCTTCGAAAACAAATTGCGGTAGTCTTACAAGATGTATTTTTGTTTGCTGATACGATTTACAACAATATTACTTTGCACAATCCTGAGATTACGCGTGAGCAAGTTTTGGATGCTGCCAAGAAAATCGGCGTACACAATTTTATTATGAGCTTGCCGGATAACTATGATTTCGACGTAAAAGAACGCGGTGTAATGCTGTCTTCAGGACAACGTCAATTAATCGCCTTTTTACGTTCATATGTGAGTAATCCCAGTATTTTAATTTTGGATGAAGCTACTTCTTCGATTGATACCTATTCTGAAGAATTGATTCAGCGCGCCACAGAAACGATTACTAAAGGAAGAACTTCGATCATTATTGCGCATAGATTGGCTACAATTGTAAATGCGGATAAGATTGTAGTTATGGATAAAGGATTGATTGTGGAACAAGGAACGCACCACGAATTGCTTAATAAAATCGACGGATATTACAAAAATCTATACGATTCGCAATTTTCGGTCGCCAATTAGATTTTCAAATGCTAAAAAATTTCTTAAAAAAGTTAAATTAGCGTTATAGGAATCATAAATGTAATATCTGAGCGAAATTATATAACTACTATGGTTTTTGAATTTTTTATCTTTGAGAGACAAAATTCAAATGCAAAAGAAAATGCCACAAAACAGATTTTATCCAGACGAAAAATTCAAAGAAATAGAAATAAACGCCTCATTACAACTTAGATATGCCATTTCGAACAGAGGCAGATTAATAAGCTTCACTGATGAAATGGAAAACGGACGTCTCCTGAAAGGCGGACTAAGTGATGGATATCCAACTTTTAGATTTAAAGTAAAAAAAGATGACAAAATTGTCAACAAATACCTCTTTTTATATAAGTTAGTTGCTCAGTATTTTATTCCGAAAACATCCGAAGAGCAAACTTATGTCCTTCATATGGATTACAACCGAAGTAACGATGATGAAAAAAACCTACGTTGGGCGACAAAAGCGGAGATGATGGAACACAGCCGCAAAAGTCCGCGAGTGATTCAGGCTAAAAAGAACCTTATCGAACATAACCTAAAAGCCGACGGACGAAAATTAACCACCACAAAAGTGATGTTAATCAAGAAAATTCTTGCCCGACCGGAACAAAAAACACGTCTTAAAATGATCGCGAAACAATTTGGCGTAAGCGAAATGCAAATCAGACGAATCGCCAGTGGAGAAAACTGGGGACATGTTAAAGTTTAAATTTTAATTATAAATTATTAGTTATAAATTATTAATGTTATCATACATTCTAAACGAAGTCGAAGAGTTTTCAATACGAAAGCCTTCGGCTTCGTGTATTTTGACAAACATTTTAATTTCAGATTTAATTTCCAAATTTGAATTTTCAATTAATAATTCACAATTAACACTTAACAATTTGCCCCATCTCTGTGAAAAGATCAAAATCGGTGTGGGTAAAAATAAAATTTGAAGTGTTTTTTAAAATAATTCCTTAAATTCGCAATCACAAATAACAAAAGAATAAATCGATCAATGAGTTTCGGAATTAAACCTCATTTTCGATATTAAATACTAAAAACCAAAAAAATGAAATACGACGTTATTGTTTTAGGAAGTGGTCCTGGCGGATATGTAACAGCTATTAGAGCTTCACAATTAGGCTTTAAAGTAGCTGTAGTTGAAAAAGAAAACTTAGGTGGTGTATGTTTAAACTGGGGATGTATCCCAACAAAAGCATTATTAAAATCAGCTCAGGTTTTTGATTACTTAAAACACGCTTCTGACTACGGATTGAAAGTTTCTGAGTTCGATAAAGATTTCCCGGCAGTTGTACAACGCAGCCGTGGTGTTGCTGAAGGAATGAGCAAAGGAGTTCAGTTCTTGATGAAAAAAAACAAAATTGACGTTATTGAAGGTTTTGGAAAACTAAAACCAGGTAAAAAACTTGACGTTACTGATAAAGACAATAAAGTTACTGAATATAGCGCTGACCATATTATCATCGCAACCGGAGCTCGCTCTCGTGAGTTACCAAACTTACCACAAGATGGTGTAAAAGTAATTGGATACCGTCAGGCAATGACATTACCAACACAACCAAAATCTATGATTATTGTAGGTTCTGGTGCAATTGGAGTTGAGTTTGCACACTTTTATAACTCAATGGGAACTGAGGTTACTATTGTAGAATTTATGCCAAACGTTGTTCCTGTAGAAGACGAAGATATCTCAAAACAATTTGAGCGTTCTTTGAAAAAAGCCGGAATTAAAATTATGACTAACTCATCTGTTGAGCGTATTGATACAACGGGTGCGGGAGTAAAAGCATTTGTTAAAACTGCAAAAGGTGAAGAAGTTCTTGAAGCTGACATCGTTCTTTCGGCAGTTGGAATTAAAACTAACATTGAAAACATAGGTTTAGAAGAAGTTGGAATCGCTGTTGACAGAGATAAAATCTTAGTAAACGCTTACAACGCAACTAACATTCCCGGATATTATGCTATTGGAGACGTTACTCCAGGACAAGCTTTGGCTCACGTAGCTTCTGCTGAAGGAATTAACTGTGTAGAGAAAATTGCTGGTTTACACGTAGACCCAATCGATTACGGAAACGTTCCTGGTTGTACTTACGCAACTCCTGAAATCGCTTCTGTAGGTTTAACAGAAAAACAAGCTAAAGAAAAAGGATACGAATTAAAAATTGGTAAATTCCCATTCTCAGCTTCAGGAAAAGCTAAAGCTGCCGGAACTCCGGACGGATTCGTAAAAGTAATCTTTGATGCAAAATACGGTGAATGGTTAGGATGTCACATGATTGGTGCCGGAGTTACAGATATGATTGCTGAGGCAGTTGTAGCTCGTAAACTTGAAACTACAGGTCATGAAATCTTAAAATCTATTCACCCTCACCCAACAATGAGCGAGGCTGTTATGGAAGCTGTGGCTGATGCTTACGGCGAAGTAATTCACTTGTAATACAAAACCGTTTTACGGTTACATATAATTTTCAATTTGAAAAATCCGATTTGTGAAAGCAAGTCGGATTTTTTTTATTTAATCTATTCGAAATTGCCAAATCTTTTTAGAATCCAAACCAGAAGTGCCATTATAAGTAACCCAATACTAGACCAAATAACATTTTGAACAGAAAAACCAGATATAAAATATCCACCAAGTATGGTCCCGAAAGTTACTCCGGCATTACCACAAGTAGTAAAAATACTGTTTACAAATTCCGGAGATTCAGGAGCTGATGAAGTAAGATTCACATTGCTAATTAAAAAACCTGCCGTATGCACAAAACCCCAAATTGCAATTAATAGTATCATTGGAACAAAATACAAACCGTAACAATACAAAAGCAAATGAATTAACATTAAAGCAATAATGAACATAAAAGCGGTTTTCAAAATACTCTTATTTAACAAAAAACCTGCAAGCCAATTGCCCGCAACACCACTTAAACCAAAAATTAAAAGCATCCAGCTAATTTGTGTCCCGTTCATTTTAGTAACTCTGGCTAAAAAAACCGCCATAAAACCATAAGTGGAGAACATCGCCGCAATCATCAAAAATGATAAAGTAAAACTAATCCATAAAATAGGCTTTTTCAGAATTTTAGTTTGTGAGGATACCGTTTGTTTTTCAGCAATTTTAATTGAAGGCAAAAAAAACAATATTCCCACAAAAGATAAAATATTAATAACAGCACATAACACAAAAGAAGACTGCCAATTAAATACCGAAGCCATTAAGGTTGCCAGTGGAATTCCGATAACGCTAGATACTGTAAATCCACCAAAAACAATAGCAACTCCTTTTGAAGATGTTTCACCATACAAGCTATTTGCAGCAATCGAAAGAGCAATTGACCAAAAAACCGGATGTAAAAATGCTGGCAATATTCTGGCAATTAAAAGCATATTAAAACTAGTCGCAAAAACAGAAAGAAGGTTTGAAATAGCAAAAATACCTAAGACAAATAGCATCAATTTTTTTCTATTCACTGAAGACATTAGAAGCATTACAAATGGACCAGACACAGCTACAATTAAAGCAAACAAGCTCAATAGCTGTCCTGCTTTTTCAATTGTAACAGAAAAAGCGGCCGCTATTTGAGGCAAAATTCCAATTACTCCAAATTCAGTTGTTCCAATTCCAAATGTTCCTAAGGCTAATAGATAATGTATACGTTTCATAAATTTATTTTTTGCAAATTTGCAGCAGTAATAAATAACTTATACGTTACTTACATTTATGTAATACACTTACCCTTTTGAAAGTTAATTGATTTTTAAACACTTAGAAAAATGCCTGATTTTTTTCACGACAGAAAACTTTATTATACTCCTATAGAATTTGCAATAGCACATATTGGCGGCACATGGAAAATGCCCATATTATGGAGATTACAAAACAATGTTTTACGCTTTAGCGAATTAAAGAAAGACATTCCTCATATCACAGACAAAATGCTTACCAGTCAATTAAAAGAGTTGGAAAGTAAAGGATTGATTCATAGAACCGTTTATCCGGAGGTACCACCAAAAGTAGAATACAATATCACGGAAAAAGGAAAAAAAGCTATTCCGGTAATCGAAGTAATAATGAAATATGGATATGATCTTATTAAAGAAGCAGGAATAGAATATCCGCCTTTAAAATAAATGCTTCGTATCTCTCGAGATTATATAATTTTCAATTTAAAAAATCCGATTTGTGAAAACAGATCGGATTTTTTAAATTGGAAATGTTCCTATCATTTCTTAATGTATTTAGAAAAAAACATACAAATTATTGATTTTCAAACACAAAATATTACAAATATTATTAAAAACTTACTTGTCAACTTTTAATATGACAACATTCTCACAAAATTATTTGACATTTGATTCATGCTTGCGAGCTAAAAAAGAATAAGTAATTATATGACAATGAAAAATTCTAGAAAACTAAAAATTCATACAAAATACAAAGCATGAATTTATAAAGCTACCACAACTCCTGTAATTACACTTGAAGGGTAAATGGCTTAAAAAACTCGGTTTTAAAGAAGGGGAAATGATAAACATCGAACAAAAGAAAAATAAGCTGATTATTACTATTGAAAAAGAACAGAAATGAGATTATTAAATTCCAATATTTATGATAATAGAAATTTTTAAATAAAAAAATCCGACCTGCTTTCACAAATCGGATTTTTAATAATGATGTTAACTCGTTTAATTTGCTTTTAATTCTTTAAATTGTTCTGTATACATATCTTTTACTTCTACTTCAGTATTGTCTTTTAATCTACGTATTTTGTATGATATTGGCGCAGATGAAGAAACAAGATCTGAAGAACTTGGAGCTTGTAAAAAACTCACAAAACTATTATAATCATTTACTTTTCCTCCCAAAGCCAAAGGTCCTCCAACAATCATAACCTTTACTTTATTTTGAGCAAATAATTTTTTAAACTCTTCAGAATAATTTACGTCTATACCAATATCTACAACTTTTAAAGCCACACCTACTGACGCTTTAACCATCATATTGTTATAAGATTCATCTTTTGCAGTTTCAATTAATATATAAGCAACACGGCCATAATCAACATTACTCACATAAACAGGTTCATGAGTTCCAAAATTGTTTCCATTAATATCTCCGTCAATCCAGTCTCGGTAATATTTTGGGTCAATAGTCATACTATACAAACGTTGTCTCACTTTTACCATTACATAAGACTTGATATTGCTTGAACCGCTATTTTGAGTATAACCAAAATTTGCCTTTACTAAACCACCTAATACGTTTACATTTAAATGCGCATCAAGTGCTTTTTTAAAACTATTTTCGGTTGTAATCTCATCACTTTGATATTCATAATATGTTGGTACAGCATTATAGTCAATAAGATTTTTATTTTTACTAACTAAACCATTTATAACCGTATTTACTTCACTAGGAATAGGTAACGTTTGTGCACTAACAGATAAATCTCCTCTTAAAGACATTGATAAAGTAACAGGCTTAAAAGAATTTTTAAGTACTAGCGGATCATAAGTTGCATTCATAAAACTGGAGCCGCGCAAAATACTTCCGGGATAAATTACATCTAGATTTGCCTCGTTTATGATGGACAAAGGCGAAAGTGTTGTTTGTTTTTCTACTTCTGTAAGATAAACATATTCATTATTACCTGTCGTAGGATTTAGTTCTTGTAATCCGGTTTTTTTAGAACTTAGCACATTATCCGGTTTAGCTGCAAAAACTACAGGTTGTAATTTATCTAAAGCAGCAGAATCTGCCTCTTTATTATTATCACTACTACAAGAAGTAAATAATGCGGCGCTAATAGCTAAAGCCACAATTACATTTTTTTTCATTTGGTCTTTCATGTTAGTTTATTTTAAAAGTTATTATTTCTGTTTAATATTCAAATTATAATATGAAATGATGTTATCAGGTTCATGATTTCTCTTTTGTGTTATTTTAAGTTCAGCTAATATCCAGTCAGGTACTATTTGTGCGCCTTTTTCAGTGTTTACTTTCTCACTAAATGTCATTACATTATTTATAACAATATTTCCGTCGTATTTTTTACCATTGTATAATGCTGTATAGGTGTTTTGTTTAGAATCACTATCTGTTAAATAGACATCATTTGTCTGATCTCCATCGTCAATAGTAAATTCATAGTAACGACTATGCTTTGAACTTGAAAACATAGTAGAATTATCTGTTTGCACATTTCTGGTATATACGTCAATTTTTACCGCAGAAAACAACATTTCCTGTGTTGATCCCGCAACATATTTGTTCGATTGCATTTTGCGAAGCTCGTATTGCTGTACAAAATTTCCCGCCTTTAAAATCGAAACAAAAAAAGAAGAATTTGCTTTTTTAAGGATAATGCTGTCTTGCGTTTTTTTTGTAAGGACACTATCTTTTACAGATGCATTTGTGGAAGGAATTTTTACTTCTTCCTGAAAATTATAGTCAATTTTGTTTTGCTGATGTTTAGTCGCATCTGCTGTTATTGGTTTTAATACATAAACTACATCAGTAGACGAATCGAAGTTTTTGATTTTAACATCAAATTTTACCCTTTCTCCTACTTGAATATTGTTCCAAACTGTTCGTTCACTATTTTTAGATAAAGCAAAATTGGCTTCATTTTGCTGAATAGTTTCTGATGAACTTTTTTCGTCGCTGCACGAAGCGAGACTAACAAGAATAAAAAATAAATATTTTCTCATAGTTAATTTTCTTTCAAATTAACGTCTTTACTATATCGTTTTCGTGCGCAATAAGTTTTTAAAATAACACAATAAGCTTTTTTTTGAGAGGTGCTGAAAAAATCCGATTTTTGAAAACAGATCGGATTTTTTTATGCAATTCTATAAAAATAAAAATTTAATTATGGTAATAATCTCAAAGCTGATTTTTAATAATAAAGCACTAATTTTGCAACGCCCAAAACAAATCTGCCATGAAAAAAATAGTGCTCTTTTTAGCCATTTCCCTTTTTTTATCCCACAACTTACTTGCACAAGCAAAAACCGAATCTTCAACTATTTTTGCAAAATCATACAATTATGTAAATGATTTCGAAAAAATTCTTACTTCAGATCAGGTCAAGACTTTAAACGATTTTTTAAAATCAAGCGAAACAAAAAGTAAAAATAAAATCGTGATTGTAACAACCTCTTCAATTACTCCATATGCTGATCTGGCCGATTATTCGTTAGAATTAGACAAATATTTAATGTCTAATTTAAAAATAGACACATCCGTTTTAATTGTGATTAGCAAACAATTAAGACAAATTAGAGTTCAGGGAACCGACAAAAGAACTACGAAAATGAGCGATCAGGAAATAAAAGATATTGTATCTGCTTATATAATTCCAGAATTAAAAAAAGGAGATTACTACAAAGGCTTATTGGATGGTACACATCAGTTAATCAAAAATTTAGAATAAAAACACAAGAGATTATTTCCTTTATAAAAGTCAGTTCTTTTTTACTTAGATGTAAATCATATTTTAATAACTTTATAACTAAATAAGAAGTCATGAAAGAAATATGCATTGTTGAATTTCCATCTAATTTAGGTTTAAAAGAACCTCAATCCGGAAAAGAACCCGGAGTAAAAAAATTACCAGATTGGTTATGGAAACATAATTTGCATAAAGCTATTGATCCCAAAAACATTCTAAGACTCGATCCTCCTAAATATTCCAATATTAGAGATACCGAAACGCAAATTCTCAACGCAAATTCATTAGTCGATTATGCCCGAGAACAAGCTTATTTAATTAATAATTTATTGAGTCAAAACAAGTTTCCTTTTGTACTTGGCGGTGATTGCAGCATTCTTTTAGGCCCTGCAATTGCGTTAAAGCAAAAAGGCAATTACGGCTTATTTTATCTTGACGGACACACTGATTTCATGGATGTTTCCCTATCCGAAACTGGCGGAATTGGCGGAATGGCAGCGTCTATTGTAACCGGAAACGGACCTGAAAAACTAACCAATATTCTTAATTTATCTCCTTATATAAAAGAAGAAAATCTCTGGTGTGTAGGCAATCGCGAATATGATGATGAATACGAAGATGAAATCAGAAATTCTTCAGCGACCTATATAAGCCTTCACGAATTACGAAAACAAGGCATTATAAATTGTATAAAATCATTCCTTTCTGAAGTTGAAAACAAAAATCTCGATGGTTTCTGGCTTCATATAGACGTCGATGTTCTCAACGATTCTATAATGCCATGTGTAGACAGTCGAACGCCGGATGGTTTGACTTATGAGGAGTTTAACGAACTTACCTCCTATTTATTTCAAAGTAAAAAACTAAGCGGATTGGAAATAACAATTCTTGATCCGGATTTAGATCCAACAGGTCAATACACAAAAGATTTTGTAACCAATATTACCCGTACTTTTATCTCGTTTACTAATTAAATTTAATAACAAGATTCAACATAAAATATCAAATCCGATTTGTGAAAGCAAGTCGGATTTTTTTTATTTGGGCGTGTCCCTCCGGGTCAGGCTTTCGGCTATATCTTTTATTCCGTTCCACTTCACAAAAGGATACCGCCTCTATCCTTCACGCGAGCCGTTTCTACAAAAACAATCTCTTTTTAGATTAAACTTTCTTAATAAAAAAGACTATTTTAGCTATTAGAATACCTTTTCAAAATCATGTTAAAAGCTAATTATTCAAATCAATTATCATGAATCCTACTATACGAGAATATAATAATTCGCAAAGTAGCTCAGACAAGGAAATCTGCGATCATTTAGCAATTATAATCAACGAAAACCTGCCTGATGCCGAAAACAAAATTTGGCACGCACATCCGGTTTGGTTTTTGGACGGAAATCCAATTGTAGGTTACAGTAAACTCAAAAATTGTATTCGATTATTATTCTGGAGCGGACAATCCTTTGACGAAGAAAAACTTGCAAATGAAGGCTCTTTCAAAGCTTCAGAAATCCGTTATACAGCTCCCGAACAAATAAACAATGAAGACTTAAAACTCTGGCTCAAAAAAGCAATAGAAATACAATGGGATTATAAAAACATCGTAAAACGCAAAGGAGTATTAGAAAGATTAAAATAACAAAAGACTAAAGACAAAAATCCTTCTAACTTCGATAATACGTATTATTTCAGTCAAAATCTAAACCACAAACCATGATTAGAAAAATTTTACTCCTAACTCTATTATTAATAACGATCACATCTTTTTCACAAGAAGATAATTTTAAAATCCCGAATTATAAAACCATAGAAAAAGAGATAAAAGACAAAAAATCTCCCTTTTATTATCCAAAATTAATGGAACGATTTGTTAGTAACGATACACTTTTGACCACAGATGATTATCAGCATTTATATCTGGGCTATGTTTTTCAGCCTAAGTACAATGCTTTCTGGAAATCACCAGACGAATTAAAACTTCGTGAATTTTATAGCAAGCAAAAACTCGAACCACAGGATTATGACGAAATCATAAAACTTGCCAATCATTCTTTAAGTGATTTTCCTTTTGATTTAAGACAACTCAATTTTCTTACCTATGTTTATCATTTAAAAGGAGATGACAAATCATCTGATATGACGTCCTTAAAATTCCATAACATCATGAATGCTATTTTTTCTACCGGAGATGGAAAAAAATGCGAAACTGGTTTTCATGTTATACTAGTCGAACACGAATATGTATTGCTAAATGTTTTCGAAATCGAATCTAAATCGCAATCTCTCGTTGGCAATTGCGATTATTTAAGTTTCGAAAAAGGCAAATATAACGTAGATGGCATTTTCTTTAATATCGAAAAAATGCTCGAAAATGAATCAAAATCCCTAAAATAGATAATTCCTTTGCATCAAATAAAAATAGTATCGATTAGAAAAAGTGATTACGATACTTTAAGAAATTTATTTTTAAAAGAACGCCAAAATACCTTTTATTGGCTTGATCCTTTAGAATTTCAACTAAAAGATTTTGACCGCTATACAAAAGGAGAACTTATCTTGGTTGCTATTCTTAATGAAATTCCTGTAGGTTTTATTTCGATCTGGATGAAGGATAATTTTATTCATCATTTGTATATTGATCAAAACCATCAGGGAAAAGGCGTTGGATCTCAATTATTAAAAGCCGCGATTAAGAAAACCAAACTTCCAATTACTTTAAAATGCCTCGAAAATAACACAAAAGCAGTTGAATTTTACCTAAAAAAAGGTTTCTTCGCAGTAGAAAGAGGGCAATCAGAGCATGGCGGATATATATTATTTGAATTATTAAAAGGATTATAATTAATATTTCAACTCTAAAATAATATTATAAATTACACAATAACAAATATGGAATTAACCGAACAAGAAGCAAATCAGTTCAATTATAATTATGAAGTTGCCATAAAAAAAATGGAAGGAATTGTAATTTTAGAAAATTACAGACCAAAAAAAATCGGTTTTTTTGAAAAGAGGAGAGCTAAAAAATCTATACGCCATTTTGAGAATGCTTTGGCTATTTTCCCTGAGCATTTTCCAAGTTTATTTTTTATTGGTAAAATATATCAACGTTTTGGTGAATATGAAAAAGCATTGTTATATTTTGAAAAAGCGTTAGAGATTGAAAAAGAAAATTATAATCTTCCACAAGAAGCTTCTTTGGTTGCTATGGATCTAAATTTAATTGACAAAGCAATTGAATATTCTAACGAAGCATTGCAAAGAAGTCCTAATAATTTTGCCTTAATGGGAAATCATGCAATGAATTTATTAATTGCAGGAGAAGATGAAATTGCGAAGGAAATAATTGAAAAAGCAGTAAAATTGGAACCAAACGATAGCATTAATAAAAATATTCAAAATAAAATAAATGCAGTAATATCAAAAGAAATTAAACGTCCAACTTTCAAAGATTCTATTTAAAATATTTTACGAAATATAAATTTTTCCTATATATTAAAAAAATATCATTTAAAACCAACAGTAACCAAAATGAAACCAATTACCAAAAAAGACATCGATAAACCAATTGGAGGCTTATTCTTCATGATTATTAACACCATAATTTGGACTTTTATAGCGGAATATTATCTGGAAAATAAAGATTACAGACTTATTGGAGTTCTCTTAGGCTTTATCATTACAGCTTTTTTGTACTTTTATTTTACGTTTACCAAAGTACAAAAGACATTGACTGATAGTTTCGAAGAAAAAACTGCCGAAGAAAAAAGTAAAGAAAAATGGTTCTTAATCATCTTTGGTTTAGAAGGTTTGGGAATACTTATTGCCAAGAATGTTTTGATGAACATCAATCATGACGAATTGTTTATTTCGTTTTTTGCATTAGCTGTGGGTTTACACTTTTTTCCGTTAGCAAAAATTTTCAACCGAACTTTCGATTATTATATGGGAACCTGGACTTGCCTATTCGCTTTTATCGGTATTTATTTGATAACGCAAAAAACAACGACTGTCAATCTTGCAAACGTTGTGGTTAGTTTGGGTTGTGCAATTGCAACGATTTCATATGGTGTGAGAATGATTAACGAAGGCAGAAAATTACTCCTGATAAAAGCCAATTAAGAAAAATAGAATTTCTTTTTAAGCTGCAAAATCAAAGGTTTTGTAAATGATAGATTTCTGAAATAGCCCCGATTGAAACGATATCCTTTTTCCTGCTTCTTTAGCGGGAAAAAGGATATCGTTTCAATCGGGACAAGTGTTCTTGATGAAATTATTTTTTCTGCTCCTTAAAAAAATAAAATCTCTTATTTTTGTTGAATTCAATAATCGTTTAAGGTACTTAAAAACCTCTTTATTAGTTTGATGTACTTTTAAATTTAAAACATACATATGAATATTTTAATCGTTTATTGTCATCCAAGCAAAAAGTCATATACTTTTCAGGTTTTAGAACATCTGAAATCCGTCTTGGCGAAACAAAACTGGAACGTTGAAATCTCTGATTTATATGCGATGAATTTTCAGAGCGACATGTCTGAAGAAGAATACGAAAGAGAGGGATTTGCAAAAACAGATCTCCCAATTTCCAGCGATGTTTTAGCAGAACAAGAAAAAATCGAAAAAGCCGATTGTATTATTTTTCTATATCCGGTTTGGTGGAGCGATTGTCCGGCAAAACTAAAAGGTTGGTTTGATCGTGTTTACTCCGTTGGATATGCTTACGGACAAAATGAAACTTCGAGAAAAATAAAAACAATTCCGGTTGGGATTGTAATCTGTACTGCGGGACATCCAAACGAGTTTCTCGAAGAAATAGAAATGGCGCAAAGCATGCAAACCATTATGCTCGAAGATCGCCTTGGAAAACGATTTGAAAATAAAGAAATGCTGATTTTGGGCGGAACTTTGGAATTGGAGAAAGTGATAGAAAAACATTTTTCTCAAGTTGATGCCCTTGCAGAGAAAATTAAAAATTACTTTGAAAAATAAAAAATCGTCAGATGAACTTTGGACGAAGAATTTAAGCATGATTTGTGATTAACAGTTTTACAACGACAAACCTAACAGGTTTTGAAAACCTGTTAGGTTTATAACGCATTTTTTGTCATTTCTGACAAGATTGAGTCCAACAATCTAAAATCTAAAGTCAGAAATCTAAAATCCTAATTCTGTCCTAAATCCCCCTTACAATTGTCAGCTTAACACCCTAACATATTGATAATTAGATCGTAAATTTGTTGTACTAATCTCTAAAAACAATTAATTATGAGTGCATCAGATTTTACGACAACTCTAATCGTTGACCAATCTCCTCAGGAAGTTTTTAACGCTGTTACGAATGTTCGCGGTTGGTGGTCAGAGCAAATTGAAGGTTCTACGGCTAAACTTAATGACGAATTCAACTATCATTATGAAGATATACATCGCTGTAAAGTAAAATTAATCGAAGTGATTCCGAATCAGAAAATCGTTTGGTTCGTTGAAGATAATTATTTTAAAATGACCAAAGATGAAACCGAATGGACCGGTACAAAACCTACTTTTGAGATCTCTCAAAAAGACGGTAAAACCGAACTTTGTTTTACACATGTTGGCTTGGTTCCGGAATACGAATGTTTCGAAATTTGCAGAGGCGCCTGGACAAACTACATTCAAAATAGTTTAAAAAAGCTAATTACAACAGGAAAAGGTGAACCTAATGCAGACGGAAAACCCCAGACAGAAAATGAAAAGAAATTATCGGCAAAATAGTCTTGTTCCTATTTTAGACTACGACAATCGTAGATTTGGCTAAAGCTATTGTTTTGTTGTTACGCAACTTTGTACCAACAAAACAATACAATTATGAAAATTATAATTACAGGTTCTTTAGGGAACATCAGCAAGCCATTGGCAACAGAATTGGCACAAAAAGGACATCAGGTTACGATAATTACCAGCGATTCCGGAAAACAAAAAGAAATTGAAACTTTAGGCGCAAAAGCAGCAATTGGATCTGTAGAAGATGCAGCGTTTCTAACGCAGACTTTTACAGGCGCAGATGCCGTTTATTGCATGATTCCTCGAGCCAACTATTTTGATCCTACTATGGATTTAGATGCTTTTACACGCAAAATAGGAAACAATTATGCAGAAGCAATTACGAATTCAGGTGTAAAACGTGTTGTATTTCTAAGTAGTGTTGGTGCTCATTTAGAGAAAAATTCAGGAATAATTCAGCGTTATAATGAGATTGAAAGTGTTTTGAATAAACTTTCAGATGTTGCGATTACTTTTATGCGTCCAACCTCATTCTTTTATAATTTGTTGGCCTATATTCCGGTTATAAAAAATCACGGTTTTATTGCTGCAAATTATGGCGCAGACAGAATGATTCCATGGGTTTCTCCAAATGATATCGCCGAAGCTATTGCAGACGAAATCACAACTCCGCTTGACGGAAAAAAAATTCGTTATGTAGGAAGCGAGGAATTAACAGGTTATGAAACAGCTCAAATTATAGGAAACGCGATTGGAAAACCAGATTTAAAATGGGTTTTAACAACAGATCAGGAAACTCTGGACGGTTTGGTAAAAGTTGGAATGCAGCCAAAAATTGCCGCCGGTTTGGTCGAAATGTATGCCGGACTTTATAACGGTTTACTTGCCGAAGATTATTTCCAAAACAGACCTGCCGTAATGGGAAAAACAAAACTGGCAGAATATGCAAAAGAATTTGCTGTTTTATACAATCAAAATTAAGTAACTTACAGCATGGCAAATCACCAACCTCATCGTATTAAAAGTATCAGCGAATTTCATGAATTTAGAGATTTGCCAAAGCCTGAACATCCTCTAGTGAGCGTTTATAACTTTGAAGATCTTAAACATCTGAACGAAGCGGAACCAAAAAGTCTGATGCTTGATTTTTATTCGATTGCATTAAAACGACATGCAAATGCGACTATGCGATATGGTCAGCAGGAATATGATTTTAATGAAGGTGTTTTGCTATTTATTGCGCCGGGTCAGGTTTTTTCTATAGAAGGAAATGCAGAACTTCAGCATACAGGATGGTCCTTATTGGTCCATCCTGATTTTTTGTGGAATACGCCTCTTGCCAAGAAAATAAAACAATACGAGTATTTTGGATATTGCGTTTATGAAGCTTTACATCTTTCGGATAAAGAAGAAAAAATGATTATTGGTATCATCAAAAACATTCAGCACGAATATCAATCCAATATTGATAAATTCAGTCAGGACGTGATTATTGCCCAAATCGAATTGTTACTGACCTATTCTGAACGATTTTACAACCGACAATTCATCACCAGAAAAATAAGCAATCATAAGATTTTGGAACGTTTAGAGAAATTATTAGAAGATTATTTTGTAGACGATTCTTTATCAAAAAATGGATTACCTACAGTTCAATATGTTGCCGAAAACCTTAATGTTTCGCCAAATTATCTAAGCAGTTTATTAAAACAGCTTACAGGTCAAAGCACGCAACAACACATTCATGATAAATTAATCGAAAAAGCCAAAGAAAAACTGTCGACAACTGACTTATCGATCAGTGAAATTGCGTTTGAACTGGGTTTTGAACATCAGCAATCCTTTAGCAAATTGTTTAAAACAAAGACAAATGTTTCGCCTTTAGAATTTAGGCAATCTTTTAATTAATTAAAACCTCGTTTCAACAAATACAAGTTTTAAATTTCATAAATTCGTTACCATTAAACGAAAGAAATGAATCCGATTTTTAAAAATGTTCTGGCCGTTATTATTGGCCTTTTTGTGGGATGTATTGTAAATATGTTCATTCTTTTACTGGGTATCTCTATTATTCCGGCTCCGAATGGTATTGACATTTCCACAGCAGAAGGCTTAAAAACTGCTCTGCCCCTATTTGAACCAAAAAACTTTCTCTTTCCATTTTTAGCACACGCTATCGGAACTTTTGCCGGTACAATAGCTACCGTTTTAATTGCTTCAACGCATAAAACAAAACTCGCATTCGTAATTGGCGGTTTCTTTTTAATAGGTGGTATTGTAAACACTTACACCTTGCCTTCTCCACTTTGGTTTACAATTGTAGATTTAGTTTTTGCTTATATTCCAATGGCATATCTGGCAATAAAATTATTTGCTAAAACAAAATCATAAAACCTCTTTGGCATTCATATATCCGAATAAAAATCAATGAAAAAAATTGGACTTGTTGGCGGAATCAGCTGGGTTTCGACCATCGATTATTATAAATTAATCAACGAAGGCGTCAATAAAAAACTAGGCGGATTGCAATTTGCAGAATGCCTGATTTATTCCTTGAACTTCGGCGATATACAGGAAAAAACCTGGCAAGACTCTTACGAGCTTTTACTAAATGCCTGCTTGAGTCTAAAAAAAAGTGGTGTTGACGGACTTGTTTTATGCGCCAATACGGCACATCTTTATGCAGACCAATTAGAGAAAGAAGTTGGATTACCTCTAATTCATATTGGGACTGAAACGGCAAAAGCAATAACTCAAAAAAACATTACTACAATTGGACTTTTGGGAACTTCGTTTACGATGGAAATGGATTTTTATAAAGATCGCCTCAAAAGTTTTGGATTGAATGTACTCATTCCTGAAAAACAAGAAACGCGTGATTATATACAATATGTCCTAAAAGAAGAATTAGGAAGAGGAATTATAAATCCGGATTCAAAACAAAACTATCTTAAAATTGCCAACGAATTGATTTCGCAAGGAGCCGAAGGCATTATTTTGGGTTGTACCGAAATTCCGATGTTAATCGATCAATCTGATTTTTCAGTTCCTGTTTTTGATACCACAAAAATCCATTCAGAAGCCATTGTCGACTTTATTCTATCCTAAAAATAAAACCCAATAAAACCACAATTGTTTCTTATTGCAAGAAGTAAATTTCATAACTTAGTTAGCTTTTTAAATTCTAAAATCATGACTAAGAAAGATATCGCCCAGGAATTTTTAAAACTCGCAGCAAAAGGGCATTGTCACGAAGCTTTCCGACTTTATGTAGGCAAGAATTTCAAACATCATAATGCCTATTTTAAAGGTGATGCCGAAACTTTAATGCTGGCAATGGAAGAATCAACACGAACAAACCCAAACAAAGTTTTTAAAATTCATCATATCCTTGAAGATGGAAATTTTGTTGCTGTACATTCTCACTTAAAACAAACACCTGCCGAATTAGGTTTTGCAGTAGTTCATATCCTCAAAATTAAATCAGACAAAATTGTAGAACTTTGGGATTTAGGTCAGCCTATTCCGAAAGAAACGATTAACGAAAACGGAATGTTTTAGTATTTAGTCGCGGTTTTCAGTTTTCAGTCGCAGTCTCAATCACAGCTAAAACTGAAAACTGAAAACTGAGACTGAAAACTGAGACTGAAAACTGAGACTGAAAACTTGAAACTAAAAAAACAACCAATAACCAAATGAATTCCATTCTTCGAATTTCCTCTTTACTTTCCTTCCTTTTCCTTTTATTAAGTTGTAATTCTTTTGCTCAGAAAAAAGACAATTATTCCGTTCAAATTGATAGTTTAATAAAAATTAGCGATCCAATATTTAATGGAGTAGTTCTGATTTCTAAAAACGGAAAAACAGTTTATAATAAAGCATATGGTTTTACTAATTTTGAAACCAGAAAACGTTTAAAAACGGACAGTCAATTTGAAATCATGTCGAATACAAGGCAAATCACCGCCGTTTTAATCTTAAAAGAAGTAGAACAAGGACGAATTGATTTGCAGGCACCTATAAAAAAATATTTACCGGAACTTACTCAAACCTGGGCAGACTCAGTTACCGTTCATCAACTTTTAAATCATACGCACGGAATAATCAGTTTACAAAAACCACTGCTATTTAAACCTGGAACTGATTTTAAATATGGTGATTTAGGATATAGTTTACTGGGAAAAATAATTGAATCTGTTACTAAAAAAAGTTATGCCAAAATAGCAAATGCATTTTTCAGCGAGCTAAAAATGAAAAACACACTTTGCTTTTCTGCTGCGCCAATTAAAAATTTAGTTACTGGGTATATTAACAACAATAATTCTTTTAAAATAATATCAAAAACGATGATTACTTTAGAAAGCACTTCTTCTAACGGAATTGTTTCGACCACCGGCGACTTAGCCATTTGGAATAAAAATCTCCATAAAGGAAAACTGCTGAAACCCGAAAGTTATCAACTACTGTTTAAGTATAATATAACTGCCCAAAATAGCTTCTTTGGAAAAGAAAAGATAGGTTACGGATATGGTTTTAGAATCGTAGATAATGAACCTGTAAAATATGTGGGTCACACTGGTTTAGGTGATGGGTTTTCTTCAGTAAATTTGTATTTTCCAGAAAGCGATGTAAGTTTAATTATTTTAGAAAACCAAATGAATCAAAATCGTGATTTGTTTTATACTTCGGAAATTAAAATCAAAAATATGCTGCTGAAAAGCAATTTGCTGAATTAAAAATAAGTGACATGGCAAAAAATAAAACAACAGAAACAGAAAGCAGTGTCATTGATTTTATAAGTGCTTTTGTTGATGATGAAACTAAAAAAAAAGACTCTTTTGAACTCATTAGAATAATCCAGGAAGTTACCGCTTTTGAACCCAAAATGTGGGGACTAAGTATTATTGGTTTTGGAAGTTATCATTATAAATATGCGAGCGGACACGAAGGCGATGCACCACTTGTAGGATTCTCGCCCAGAAAAACAGCGATTTCACTATATGCTTATGCTTCGGCTGATGAAAAGGAGGAATTGCTTTCGAAACTTGGAAAACACAAAGCATCAAAAGGCTGCATTTACATCAAAAAAGTAGCCGATATAGATATTGAAATCCTTAAGAAAATGATTGCCCGTTCAGTTGAATACTTAAATAAATTATATCCCTCAAATTAAGACACCATGGTCATTACAATACTTATTATTTTAATCGCAATACTTTCGTTCTTTCTACTACATCCAAGATATGGAAAAAGGCCATCAGGAGAAAGACTGGCTTTAATTCAAAAATCTCCGCAATATAAAAACGGAAAATTCGAAAATATAAATCCTACGCCTGAACTTGCAGAAGGTTATGGCTACTTTGATGTAATATCAGATTTTTTATTTAAAAAAGTAGACAGAAAAGTTCCGACTGACATAATCCCATCTATAAAAACAAATTTACTGGAACTTGATATTAACGAAGATGTTTTAGTTTGGTTTGGGCATTCTTCTTATTTCATTCAGCTTGAAGGAAAACGTTTTTTAATAGATCCTGTTTTCAGTGGCAACGCCTCTCCAATTATCGGAACCACAAAAGCCTTTAAAGGAACTGATATTTATACCGCCGATGATCTTCCCGAAATTGATTATTTACTGATTACACACGATCATTATGACCATCTGGATTATACAACTATAATGGAATTAAAACCTAAAATCAAAAAAATAGTCTGCCCTCTTGGTGTGGGTTCACATTTTGAATTTTGGAAATTCCCAACTGAAAATATTATTGAAAAAGATTGGTACGAAAAAGTAGCTCTCGATCAAAATATTACGCTTTATACCACTCCGTCAAGGCATTTTTCCGGCAGAAGCATTAAACGTTGCAATACGCTTTGGACTTCTTTTGTTTTGGAAACCAAAGATTTTAAAATGTATTTAGGCGGTGATAGCGGTTACGATACTCATTTTGCCGAAATTGGCGCAAAATATGGTCCTTTTGATATCGCTCTTATCGATAACGGTCAATACAATCCTGCGTGGAAATACATTCATAATTTACCGGAAGATGTAATAAAAGCCATGAAAGATCTCAACACAAAAAGAGTTTTTCCGGTTCATTCGTCAAAATTTTCATTATCGCTCCATCCCTGGGATGAACCTTTGATTAAGATAACAGAATTAAACGCAGCTTCACAAAATCCGATCCCGTTAGTCACACCAATGATTGGAGAATTAGTGGAGCTAAAAAATGAAAAACAAGAATTTAAACAATGGTGGAAAGGAGTTAGGTAGATTATAGATTATAGAATATAGATTGAAACACGCTGAGTTTGTCATTTCGATCGAAGGAGAAATCACATCCAGAGAGCAACGAACCCTAAATCCGTAATGTGATTTCTCCTTCGATCGAAATGACAAAAATGAGAATAAAAATCAGCTTTAATCTGCAAAATCTGCGTGAAATAAATTCAACATTATATCACTAATAAAACAAAAAATGAATCAATCAGACTATATCGTTCGAAACGCTTTCCCTTCAGAATTTGAAGAAATTGGAAAATTGCTTATCAATGTTTATTCGCAATTAGAAGGTTTTCCGAAAGAAAATGAGATGCCCAATTATTATAAAATGCTGGCCAATATTGGTGATTTTACCAACCATCCTGAAACGGAACTTTTAGTCGCTGTTGATGCAAACAATACGATTCTTGGTGCCGTTGTTTATTTTAATGATATGAAACATTACGGCTCTGGCGGAATTGCAACTCAGGAACAAAATTCAGGCGGTTTCCGATTGCTAGGCGTTGATACTAAGGCACGCGGAAAAGGAATTGGCAGATTCCTGACAGAAGAATGCATCAAAAAAGCAACTGATTATAAACGACAACAACTTATAATACACTCTACTCTGGCAATGAAAAATGCATGGAAAATGTATGAAAATTTAGGTTTTGAAAGATCCGAAGATTTAGATTTTATGCAGGGAGAATTGGCAGTTTTTGGATTTAGATTAAAAATTGACTCATAACTAATATTTATAAAACCTTGAAACTAAAAATATCTTTCGTAGCGATTGCACTTCTGGTTGCTATAAATGTGTTCTCACAAAATACCTATGTTTTTCTGGGATCTTATAATCGTGATAAAACAGCAGAATCAATTCAGGTCTATCAATTAGATACCATAAATGGGAAACTGAGCAAAATAACTTCTGCAAAGAATATTGTAAATCCGTCGTATTTGACTTTATCTCCAAACGGAAAATACTTGTACGCCTGCACCGATACCAAAACGCCAAATGCAGGAAGTGTCAGCAGTTTTGAATTTAATCCGGAGAATAAAACTTTAACCTTTTTGAACAGTCAAAGAAGTGGTGGCGAGAATCCCGTTTATGTATCTGTTCATAAAAGCGGGAAATGGCTCGTAAATGGCAATTATACAGAAGGAAGCGTTTCGGTTCATCCGCTTTTAGAAAATGGAAAAATAGATTCTATTGCTCAAAATTTTCAATACATGGACGGAAGTATTCATAAAGAAAGGCAAGCCAGATCACATATTCATTCGACTGTATTTTCGCCTCAAAACGATTACTTATTTATGCCGGATCTTGGTGCAGATAAAATACGTTGTTATCGTTTTGATGAAACTCAAAAACAACCTTTGGTCGAAACAGATCATCCTTTTCTAAAAACAGATTTAGAAGCCGGACCAAGACATTTTACTTTTCATCCCAATCAAAAATATGGTTATTGCATCGAAGAAATGGCTGGAGCAATAAGCGTGTATCAATATCAAAATGGCGTTTTGACAAAAATTCAACGCATTAATACACATCCGGATAAAATTACCGAAGGTTTTGAAAGTTCGGACATTCATATTTCGCCTGACGGAAAATTTCTATATGCGACAAACAGAGGAAAAGAAAACAATATTGCGATTTTTTCTATTGATGAAAATGGTCTTTTGAAAAACATTGGATATCAATCGACTCTAGGAAAACATCCGAGAATTTTTGCGATCGATGAAAGCGGAAAATTCTTGGTTGCAAGTAATGTTATCACAGGAAATGTAGTAGTTTTTAAAAGAAATTCAAAAACAGGATTGCTTAAAAAAATAGGAAAAGAGGTTAAGATGGAGAATGTTTCGTGCATTCAGATTAAACAAATTTAATTGCCCACGGATTAGGCGGGTTTAACTGATTTTTATTCTCATTTTGTGTCAATTTCGACGGAGGAGAAATCACACTCGTGAATCGATAAAGATTGGCGATTCTCTGCACGGAGTTTCTTGCGAAGATTTCTCCTCCCGAAGCCTCAGGATCGAAATGACAAACTTTGTGGTTACTTTGCTGAAAACAGCACGCAGATTTTGCAGATTCAGCAGATAAAAATCTTTTCAATCTCTTTAATCTATGGCAAAAAAATTAGTGAAAATTCGTGAAATTCGTGGCAAAAAAAATATAAAACAATAAAAAATGAAAAGAATAACAGTCTTCTGTGGATCCAGTTTTGGTACCGAAGAAATTTATAAAGAACAAGCAACTTTGCTTGGACAAACACTTGCAAAACAAAATATAGAATTAGTTTATGGCGGCGCAAATGTGGGTTTAATGGGCGCTGTTGCAGATGGCATTCTTAATGAAGGCGGAAAAGCAATTGGAGTTCTTCCAAATTTTCTACGATCGAAAGAAATCGCACATCTTGGTTTAACCGAATTAATTTTGGTTGAAAGCATGCACGAAAGAAAAACCAAAATGAACGATTTATGCGATGGTGTAATTGCACTTCCGGGCGGTTTTGGAACTCTGGAAGAACTTTTTGAAATGCTGACCTGGGCGCAACTAGGTTTACATAAAAAACCAATCGCCATTTTAAACATCAACGGATTCTACGATTCTTTAATCGAATTAACCCAAACAATGACTGAAAAAGGCTTACTGAAAGCTGCCAATCAAAAAATGCTTCTGGTTAGTGATAACATCGACGATTTATTAAATCAGATGAGAAATTATGAACCGCCAACTGTTGGAAAGTGGATTGATAAAGAAAAGTCCTAAGAATCGTAATTATTTTTAAGCTGAAAATTGCTTTATACAACAAAACTTCAATATGGGAATAAAAGATAAATTATAACATTGATTAATCCGGGCGAATTAAACTGTTCGGATTTTTTTTTATTATAAACCTATTTGAGATTTCTTTCTTAAATTAGTGGTCCGAAAAAATATATCAGATTAAAGTTTTTTTTGATTTCGTATTTACAACTTACTTTTTACAACAAACATTTCACACATAAAAAATGAAAACAGAAAACAATAAATTCGCAAAAGCCGAGATGCTAATTAGAAAACCTGTTTCCGAAGTTTTTCAGGCTTTTATTGATCCGGAAATTACAAGTAAATTTTGGTTTACCAAAGGTTCCGGAAAATTAGAACAGGACACAAAAACCGAATGGACATGGGAAATGTATGGTTTTTCATTGACCGTTACCACTCATGTTTTGCAGGAAAATCATAAGATTGTACTCGAATGGGGAAATCCGGAAGAGTCAACTTTAGTCGAATGGATTTTTACTCCGTTAAACGAAAATGAAACTTTTGTAAGCATTACCAATTCCGGTTTAAAAGGAGATTCAGATAAAATAATCGATCAGGTTCGTAATTCTACTGAAGGTTTTACATTGGTTTTAGCTGGAGCAAAAGCTTACCTAGAACATAAAATTCTATTAAATTTAGTACTGGACAGATTTCCAAAAGGTCTCGCTTAAAAAAATTATAAATTAAGTTATTTATGCTTTAATATCGCAAAGCCGCAGAGTCGAAAAGTTTTATTTTTTAGCCACAGATTAAAAGGATTGAAAGATTTTTTTCACGCAGATTTAAAAAGATTTTAGCAGATTTTTTTTAATATTATATAATTATCTGCTTCTATCAGCCAAAATCTTTTTAAATCTGCGTGAAACAAAAAAAAACTTTGCGAGAGATTCATTAACGTAACTTTAAAAATAAATCGCATAATAATGGAGACTAAAAAACCAGAAAATATCGACGAATACATTGGAGCATTCCCAAATGATGTTCAGGAGATTTTAGAGAAAATTCGAATGACCATTCAGAAAGCGGCTCCGAATGCTAAAGAAAAAATCAGTTATTCGATGCCGGCTTTTGAGCAAAACGGAATCGTAGTTTATTTTGCTGCATTCAAAAATCATATTGGTTTGTATGCTTTGCCAAGCGGTCACGAAGCTTTTGCGGCAGAACTTTCGAAATATAAATCCGGAAAAGGTTCTGTGCAATTTCCGTTAAATGAACCAATGCCTTTTGAGTTAATCACCAAAATTGTAAAATTCAGGGTAAAGGAAAATCTCGAAAAAGCGAAAACCAAATAAGATTAAATGCAGTTACAAGAACATTATAACGAACTCTACAAAAAATCTTCTGAAATTATTTTAGCCGGTAAATACACGTTAGATTCTCAAATTAATGACGAAACAGATTCCCGTTTTGGGATTACCTTATTAATTCGACCAAATGAAGCTATTAAAACCAATATTCAGTTATTTTTAGACGAATTAAAAGCAATTGATCCTTCACAATATTATTATCCTGATTCAGACATTCATATTACCGTAATGTCGATTATTTCGTGTTATGAAGGTTTTAGTTTAGATAAAATTTGGGTTCCTGAATATGTCGAAATTATCCGGAAAA
The DNA here is from genome assembly GCF_006438875.1 of Flavobacterium pectinovorum. GTDB lineage: Bacteria > Bacteroidota > Bacteroidia > Flavobacteriales > Flavobacteriaceae > Flavobacterium > Flavobacterium pectinovorum_A. The sequence continues at coordinate 18,322 of NZ_RCZH01000019.1, read as the reverse complement.
GTTTACTTGATTTAAACGAAATAAAAATCGAATTTAGAGGTGTTACAGCTTCCCCTTCTGCTATAATGATTCAGGGTTTTCCAACAGATGAATCATTGAATAATCTAAGGGATAAATTGCGGGAGAATTTCAAAAAATCAACTTTAGAACAAAGTATAGATAGACGTTATGCGATTTCAACGGCACATTTAACGGTTGTGCGATTTCTGGAAAAACTTCAAAATCCGAAACAATTAATAGAAATTACAGATAAATTCCGTGATTTTGATTTCGGAACATTTATGGTTGATAAAATAGAATTGGTTTATAATGATTGGTATCAAAGAGAAAGAAATACACTTCAATTAGAATATTTTGACATCTAGTTTTTTCGCCACGAATTTCACGAATTAGCACGAATTAAAATGTTTGATAATTTAAGTAAATATCTTTATTACACCAATACAATTAGTGAAAATTAGCACCTTTGTGGCAACTATTTTTTATACTCTTTCCCTGAGAAATTTCCAAAATGCCATAAAACGCCTGACGGATCGTGTAGAAAACATTCGCTTCCCCAATCAAAATGTTTAGTTGGAGTTAATTTTACGCCGTATTTTTCTGTTAGATTGAGTTTTAGAAGTTCGTTATAATAATAATCAACATCTTCGACTTCAAGGAAAATCATGGTGTTTTCATTCCAACTTTTATCATAATAATCCTGGAGATAAAAGGCTAAATCTCCCGTTTTAAAAACAGAAAACTTTGAGTCCAAAACTCCTTCTTCAAAACCTAAATCTTTGTAGAAACTTCTGGAGATTTCAAAATCCTTGGCCCCAATAAAGGATCTGATTGATACTGCTTTGTGTTTCATTTTATTGAATTTTACGATTGATATCCAAGTTTCTAACGACTATCAAATTTAAGAAAACCATTCAATTTTATTATCAAGACGGACAAGAAAATCAGTAAATGATGTCCCTATTTCAGTATTATATTTACTATTTAAATCGATAAAAGGCGAGAGAATTATTTTCACATTATCAAATTGATCGATTTCAATTCCAATAAATTCTCCACTTCCGTTAGTACCAATACCAATAGTTCTAGTCAATTCTTCAACAATATTATAACTTTTATTGGCTTCAATAATTTCTTCTAAACTCCATAGTTTTATAAATTCAACTCCAATAAACTGATCGATTCCAAAATAGTTTTCAAGATAAAAAATATAATCTTCAGGAAGTTTTAAATTGGCATATGATTCAACCTCAGAAATAGTAACAGAAGTATTTATATCTCTTATAGGAAAACTATATTTAACAATTATTTCTTGTAGATCTTCCATGATTTAAATTCTATTTTACCTTTATATTTGAGTATTACATCTCAAAACTAAGTTTATTGCTCAAAACCAAGTTGTTTTCGTAAATCCAGATTTAAACTATATTGTTCCTCAATTGGAATTACTTTTCTGGAATTTTTACTGATATCACTTCCTTCATCTGTCCAAAGAAACGGGTAAAAATTAAAAACCTCATCTCCTTTTAATTTCGAAACTTCTTCTCTCCATCCATTCCATCTATTGCCTTCATAGAATTTGTCTAAATCATTATTAAAACAAAATCCTAAAAATTCAGAATACGTAATATCAAGTGGTTCATATTCTAGATTATCAGGAGAAAAATAATAAATTTTCCCCAAATCAGTTCCTAATCCGCCACCATTTAAAAGATAAAAACCACCAATTGCATCGTCGGCAATTAATACAAATGAAGGTTTTTCACCAAACTCTTTAAACGATTTTCCTTTGTTCCAATCCGAAAGTGTGCGATTAAATTTTGAATTTCCCGAGCCCAAAATTCTAATCCAGCCGTCATCAACCAAAATTCCGCCAGTCATGAAAATAACTGCTCCCATTGAAGAATGTGTTGTAACTTGGGTATTATATAATGTTTCTTTTGCTTTTGATGCATCTGCTGGTAAAATTTCAACTTTGTTTTTTGCCGTTTTAATCCAGTCTTCAACAATTGCCCAAGCGGGATCTTTTTTATCTATAAGTTCTTCAGCACTTTTCATTTTGTTTTGTGCAGTTACTGTAAAAGCTAAAAACAGCAATGTAATTAAGGGAAACTTGAGTGTCATTAATTCAATTCTAAATAATTATTTTATATTAAACTATCTAATTTTTATTATAATATCAGAAGGCTTTTTTGCAAATAACATCTTAAATTTAATTACATTATTTTCAATTCGCAAATCTGGTTCAAATCCCAATCCTTTTACATCATCCTTTACAAAAACCATAACATTTGCCCCAGAATCACTTTGAAATAAGTAATTAAAAACCAAATTGTAATCATTCTTACTTGCATTCGGTATCATTACATCATTATACTTTCTATCAATTACAAGTACAGGATATTCCTTAATTTTCTTTACATCACGCAAATATAAAATTAAATAATCCCGTGTTTCATTACCTTCAAAATTTGACTTTGATATAAAAAGTTTAGCTTTATCTTCCCTTTTTCCATCAATATATATTTCGCTTTTAATTTCCTTACCAATAATCCTTGCTGTTCCCGTTAGAAACTTTCCAAGAATTGAATTCATAAATATTAAAATCAAAATAACGAAGACCGCAGCTATTAAAAGTACTTTTTTCATTGGAAGTTCAAAACCTATCCTTTCTTCAAAATGTTCCCTAAACCACGACCAATTTGCTCGATCGCTTCAAGACCTTTTGTTAATGGTGTTGCACTAAAATCTTCATAAGCATCCATCGAAGTTTCTTTGCGATCGTCTTGCGCATAAACCAAAATCAGGTTATTATCGTTGAAGAATTTTTCAAATTTTTGCGGTAATTTATCAAAAATCGATTGGTACGAAACAGAACCTTTTCTGGATAAATTGAAAACAATTAAATCCGTTGGTTTTATTTCATCTGAAATGGCATCAAAATTTTCCCAATCCAGAATACTTTTAAATCCTAATTTGGCATTCAGCTTCAATTTAGTTGCAATTTGCTGAATAGTTTGGTGCGTTTTATATTCGGCATAAATCACAATCGGAATGCTTAATTCCTGTGATAATCGACAGATTTTTTGTAACAGAAGATGAAATCCAACTCCTCTTTCAGAAAAAGGCGGACAAATAAATACCAGTCTTTTTTCTTCAATAAATGTTTTTTGAAACCTACAAATGAATAAACTTTTGTCTACATTATTGATGATTGAATCTACGTTTTCTCCAAATATTTTATCCAGGAAACCTGTTTTTCTAGGCCAGCCAACAATTACAATATCTGACATGATTTCTTTAGAAGTTCTGGCAATTCCGCTTGCAGGATTATGGTCAATTCTGGCAATCGTATTAATTTTTACTTCTGAAGCAGATCCCTGAATTACAAATTTATCAACGGCTTTTCGGTATTTCAAAATATTAATTTCCGCCTGATCGTTATTCGGAACAATCGTTAACAAAGTTACCGGATTAGATGATTTTTTATCTTTTATCAAAAGGGCAAAATCTAGTAAACTGGCTGTCGCCGAAGTTTTTGCTAACGGAATCAATATATGTTCGTCCAGAATCTGGTCGCTGTGTGCATCTTCATGTGAAACTTCTTCTTCGCAAATCGCGATCTTTTTAGCTGCTTTTTCAGTGGCAAATGAAGCAACGATACAAGTAATTAGAATTAAAATAATTGTTCCGTTTAAGATATTTTCATCCAGAATTTTAGCTTTAAACCCAACCAAAATAACCGCTAAAGTTGCCGCAGCGTGTGCACTGCTTAATCCGAATATAAGTTGTCTTTCGGTCTTCGTATATTTAAAAACAATTTGGGTAAAAAATGCCGCAATCCATTTTCCAAAAATAGCCACAACACTCAAAGTTCCGGCAACAATAAGAGCAGTTGGTCCGCTAAGAATCACGCTAATATCTACCAGCATCCCCACAGAAATCAGGAAAAACGGAATGAACAAAGAGTTTCCAATAAACTCAATTCTATTCATTAATGCTGACGAATGCGGTATTAATGGATTCAGTGCCAAACCGGCAACGAATGCTCCAATAATAGGCTCTACTCCTGCTACTTCGGCTAAAAAAGCTGCGAAGAAAACAACTGAAAGCACAAAAATATAATGGGCATGTTTCTCACTTTCTAATTTCTTAAAGAACCATTTTGCAATTCTCGGAATAACCAAAAACATAATCGCCGAGAAAATAGCCAATGAAACGGTTAATTTTATCCAGAAAGCCTGATTCAGATTTCCCTGACTGCTTCCCATAATAATGGCTAAAATAATCAAAACGGCAGTATCGGTTAAAATCGTTCCTCCGACTGTTATGGCAACTGCCTGATTTTTTGCAATTCCTAGTTTACTCACAATTGGGTACGCAACCAAAGTGTGTGTTGCAAACATGCTAGCTGTTAAAAAACTGGCGTTGAAATCGTAATTTAAAAGATAATAACAAACCGGAAAACCAATTGATAATGGAAAAATAAAGGTGAAAAATCCAAACAATAAACTTTTATTTTTATTGGCTTTAAACTCATTCATATCAAGTTCAAGACCGGCAATAAACATAATATATAAAAGTCCAATGGTCGAAAATAAATCGACAGCAGAGTTTTTTGCCAAAATATTCAGTCCGTGAGGTCCTATGATTACTCCTGAAATAATAAGTCCAATAATTCCGGGAATATTTATTTTTTTAAGTAAAATAGGGGACAACAGTATAATAAAAAGTATCAACGAAAAAATCAATACTGGGTTGCTAAGAGGTAATTCGAATTCGTGTATGAAATGCTTGAAAAATTCTATCATATTATAATTTTATCTTCTTGATGTATTTTAATTTTTCGTGAAAGGAGTTTCAAATTAAAATGAGATTTCAGAAGTTATTATTTACCGATTTGTTCGAAACTAAAAAATCGGATTCTCTAGTGATTGCTTCATTACAAAAATACCTAAAAAAAATGCGAACTTTTCACGAAAACCGCATATTAAGTAATAAAATTTGATTCGTTACCAAATTAATAATATTTAATATTTATTTTAACAAAATCGCAAGATTTCTAATTTAAAGTAAATCATCTTTGCATTATTCAATTATCTTTGTCTTAATAAAAATTACGCAATGGAAGAATGTATCTCTGTTTTTGATATGCTTAAAATTGGTGTTGGTCCCTCAAGTTCTCATACTTTAGGACCTTGGAGAGCCGCAGAACGTTTTTTGGAAGAGCTGAAAGACGAGTCAATTTTAGACCAGATTAAACGAGTAAAAGTCGATTTGTACGGATCTCTTTCTTTAACCGGAAAAGGTCACGCCACTGATTTATCGGTTATGTTAGGTTTAAGTGGTCAGGATCCTGAGTATATTCCGGTTGATAATATTGCCGGGATTATTAAAACGATCGAAGATACGAACGAAATTGTTCTGGCAAACGAATATAAAGTTCCGTTTTATTTTCTTCAGGATATTGTCTTCAATAAAGAGTTTCTTCCTTTCCATGCAAATGGATTAAAATTTACGGCTTATAAAGCAGATGATTCTGAGTATGAATCTACTTTTTATTCTATTGGAGGAGGTTTTGTCGTTAAAGAAGAACGCACAAATGCCAAGATCAAAGAGGAAATAAAATGTGCTTTTCCATTCCCGATTCAAAATGCTGTTCAGCTTTTAAATTATACGATTTCAGAAAACAAATTGATCTCAGAGATTGTTTATGAAAACGAAAAATCAATGCGTCCAGAGGCCGAAATTCATTCAGAATTAATGCGCATCTGGAACACAATGTTAGAATGTATGTACATTGGCTGTCATACCGGAGGGATTCTTCCCGGCGGATTAAACGTTCGCAGAAGAGCTTTTGACATGCACCAAAACTTAATAGGTTTATCCAATTATTCGAATCCGCAAACGTGGCTGGAAGAAATTAGAAAAACCGAAGTGAAATTTCGCCAGATCCTAAAATGGGTAAGCTGTTTTGCACTTGCCGTGAATGAAGTAAATGCTTCTTTGGGACGTGTTGTTACAGCGCCAACAAACGGAAGCGCGGGTGTAATTCCGGCGGTTTTAATGTATTATCTCGTTATTGAAAATCATAATGCAGGCGAAAAAGAAATCAAACAATTCTTAATGGTTGCCGGAGAAATTGGAAGTATTTTCAAGAAAGGATCTACAATCTCAGCCGCAATGGGTGGTTGTCAGGCCGAAATTGGCGTTTCGTCATCAATGGCTGCAGCAGCACTTTGCGAATTAATGGGTGGAACTCCTGCTCAGGTTTTAATGGCTGCCGAAATTGCAATGGAACATCATTTAGGTTTAACCTGTGATCCAATTGGCGGTTTGGTTCAGATTCCGTGTATCGAAAGAAATACGATGGGTGCCATAAAAGCCATAAACGCTGCCGAACTGGCTCTTGAAACGGATTCTAAAAATGCAAAAGTGCCTTTGGACAAAGTAATCGATACCATGTGGCAAACGGCAAAAGACATGAACTCCAAATACAAAGAAACCTCAGAAGGTGGATTGGCAATTGCCGTAAATATGGCGGATTGTTAAAAAGATAAAAGTTGCCACGAATTTCACGAATCTACACGAATTAATATTTAAAATCAGCTTTCCGCAGATAAAAATTAGTGCAGATTCGTGCAATTCGTGGCAAAAAAAACTACTTTATGAAAAAATACTGCTTTCTTCTAGCACTATTATTTTGCTCGGTTTTACTACATTCTCAAGATCGTTATTTTCTAAATTCAGATACGAGATTATATACTTCTAAAAGTACTTCGGGTGATTTTTTGGGTTATTTTAAATACGGTGCAGAAGTCCGCTTACTTTCAGAAAATGAAAACGGCTGGTACAAAGTAAAAGCAGATAATTTATCTGAAGGTTATGTTCCTGAAAAATTCATTGCCGAAAGATTAAATGCTAAAGATGTGCAGATAAAAGACAGTGAAAACCCAATTATAGAAGGCGGTGACGCTTATTATGGCGGGAATCATCTTTTTGTTTTGGTCGCCGGTTTAAAAGCGAGAGCACAACCTGATAAGAACTCAAAAACCAGAGAAATTTTATATACAGGAGATCCTGTTGCTGTAAATTATTTACCTAAAAATCCAGACGAATGGGTCAATATTTATGGTCGTATTGATGATGAATATGCACAATTTACCCTTCGAAAATTCATCGGAAAAAGACCTGATTTTAATGCTTTAGTAAAAGATTTTGATAAATTGGATGTTTCTAATAGTACAGAACGCAAAACCATTGGCGAAAGAATCGTCGAACTTGCGTGGAATAGCGACAAAACAACATTGACGCCTGCTTATCAAAGATATTACGAAGTCGTAAAACAGTTAAACGATCCTAAACTTCTTGCAGATACGGAGCTGAATATGGCTATAGCCAAAGGATTGTCAAAACATAAAAAACCGGAAGAAATTACGGCTTTTACCAAAAAAGTAGAATTTATACTGAAAGGCACAAAAACGAAATCTTTATATTTCACTCAAAAAGATTTGGTAAAGATATTTGGAAAACCTTCTAAAAAAGCAACTGTAAGTGACGAATGTGGCATTTATCTAAGTGAACTTTTTTATTATTATCCGGATTTAGTGGCTTCTGTAGATGAAAACAAAAATCAGGCAGAAATTACAAAAGTCTTCATCAACGAAAACAATAAAGTTGTTTTTAATGCCAATGCACTTTTAGACAACACTTTGTCTGAGAAAACTTTTATCGAAAAATACGGAACTTATATTGGTGCTTCTATAAAAGCACCGCATTTTTATTCTATTCAATTAGAAGATAGTGAATTTACAATTGAATTCAGGGACGGAAAGTTATTTACTGTAGAAATAATCTTCTATTGCTGATTTCAATTTATAATTATTCAATACTTTTACACCTTCAAAAAAACTCAAAATGTCAGTAGCAAAAAAAGATTATAAAAGAATCACAACAAAGTCATTAATCGAAATGAAAAGCAACGGAGAAAAGATCTCAATGCTTACCGCTTACGATTTTACAATGGCCAAAATTGTTGATACCGCAGGAGTCGATGTGATTTTAGTGGGCGATTCAGCATCAAATGTTATGGCGGGTCACGAAACGACATTGCCAATTACTTTAGATCAAATGATTTATCACGCTTCATCTGTAGTTCGCGCTGTAGAAAGAGCTTTAGTTGTGGTAGATTTACCTTTTGGAAGTTACCAGTCTGATCCAAAAGAAGCTTTGCGTTCTGCTATTAGAATCATGAAAGAAAGCGGCGGTCACGCTGTGAAACTTGAAGGAGGAAAAGAAATAAAAGAATCTATCAAAAAAATATTAAACGCCGGAATTCCTGTTATGGGACACTTGGGTTTAACACCACAATCGATTTATAAATTCGGAACTTACAGCGTTCGTGCCAAAGAAGAGGAAGAAGCTGAAAAACTAATCGAAGATGCAAAACTATTAGAGAAAATTGGTTGTTTTGGTATTGTTTTAGAAAAAATACCAGCCGATTTAGCGCAAAAAGTTGCTGAAAGTATTTCGATTCCTGTTATCGGAATTGGAGCCGGAGGTGGCGTTGACGGACAGGTTTTGGTTATTCACGACATGTTAGGAATGAACAATGAATTCAGCCCGCGCTTCTTACGTCGCTATTTAGATCTGTACAACCAAATGACTTCGGCAATTGGTAAATATGTTACTGATGTGAAGTCTCGTGATTTTCCTAATGCAGGGGAACAGTACTAAGTAATCAGTTTTCAGTCGCAGTTTTCAGTATTCAACATCCTAAAAAAATCTATTTTGTCCAATAAGATCATCTCTAACAAGGGAAACCTACAAATTTTACATGAAGACAATCACATTATTGTGGTTAATAAACGCGTAGGCGATATTGTGCAGGGTGATAAAACCGGAGATAAACCATTATCTGATGTTGTAAAAGAATACATTAAAGACAAGTATAATAAACCTGGCGACGTTTTTCTGGGAGTGATTCATCGTTTGGATCGACCTACAACCGGAATTGTTGTTTTTGCCAGAACCAGTAAAGCGTTAACACGTATGAACGAAATGTTCAGCAATCGTGAAACTCAAAAAACCTATTGGGCAGTTGTTAAGAATAAACCTCAGGAAACAACTGCCAAATTGGTTCATTATCTTAAGAGAAACGAAAAAAACAATACTTCAAAAGCACATTTAAAAGAAGTTCCGGACAGTAAAATCGCCAGTTTAGATTATACCGTTTTCAAAGAACTTCAAAATTATGTGGCTCTGGAAATTAATTTGCATACCGGTCGTCATCATCAAATTAGAGCGCAATTGGCAGCAATTGGATCTCCAATTAAAGGAGATTTAAAATATGGTTTTGACCGAAGTAATACTGATGGCGGAATTCATCTTCATGCCAGAAAATTAGTTTTTGTACATCCTGTTTCTAAAGAAAACATTACAATCATTGCGCCTACTCCAGACGAAACAATTTGGAATGCTTTATGATTTTTATGATACAATTGTTAATTTTTTAAATTTTATCGATTAACTTGCATAGTCAAAAATCAAGTGAATCATAAAAATGGACTATAAAAACGACATCGGATACAGAAAAGAAACGCTCAAAAAATTGTTGTATAACATTCAAAAAAGCGAAGATTTAATTGTAAAAGCTTTATACGATGATTTTAAAAAGCCCGAATTTGAAGCTGTTTTAACCGAAACAAATTATGTCATTTCGGAACTTAAAGACACCATCAAAAATATTCATAAATGGGCAAAACCAAAACGCGTTTTCCCTTCCCTTCTTAACTTTCCTTCTACAGATTATATTTTTAAAGAACCGTACGGAAATGTTCTGGTAATAGCACCTTGGAATTATCCTTTTCAACTGGCGTTATGTCCTTTGATTTCTGCCGTAGCTGCGGGAAACAGAGTTGTTTTAAAACCATCAGAACTTACTCCAAATACCTCCTCTATAATTGCTAAAATTATCCAAAAAACATTTCATGTCAATCATGTTGAAGTTTTTGAAGGCGGTGTCGAAGTTTCTAATAAATTGCTGGCAAAACGCTGGGATTACATTTTCTTTACAGGAAGTGTTGCTGTTGGTAAAATCATTGCCAAAGCCGCAGCCGAAAATCTGACTCCAATAACATTAGAATTAGGCGGAAAAAATCCTTGCATTATTGATGAAACTGCCAACTTAAAACTGGCTGCAAAACGAATTGTCTGGGGAAAATTCATAAATGCAGGACAAACCTGCATTGCTCCAGATTATATCCTGATTCAGAAAAATATGAAAGTTAATTTCCTTTCTTTTTTAATGGAAGAAATCATCAAGGCTTACGGCAAAAAAATAGAAAAATCACCTGATTTTGCGCGTATTATCAATACTAAAAACTGGGTTCGTCTGGACAGTATGATCGAAAAAGAAAAAGTAGTTTTTGGAGGAGAAACAGATGCCAGCAAACTGTATATTTCTCCCACAATACTTGAAGAACCAGCATTGGACAGTCCGGTTATGAAGGAAGAAATTTTTGGTCCAATCTTACCAATCCTGACTTATGAAACCGAATCTGAAATTCAAAACGTAATTAGCCGTTACGAAAAACCCCTTGCTTTCTATGTCTTTAGCGAAAATAAATCATTTGCAAAAAAACTAATTACCACTTATTCTTTTGGCGGCGGCTGTATCAACGATACTGTAGTTCATTTTTCGAATAAAAGACTTCCTTTTGGTGGTGTTGGTCATAGTGGCATTGGCGCTTATCACGGTCAATTGAGTTTTGATGTTTTTTCTCACCACAAAGCTGTCGTAAAAAAAGGAAACTGGCTTGATTTGCCAATGCGATATGCACCTTACAAAGACAAACTGGCTTCTATTAAACGTCTATTAGACTGGATGTAAGCACAAAAAAACGATTTCGTAATGTTTTGTAGATTATCATTAGAAATTGATTAAAAATATTATATTTACGTCTGATTAAACGGCTTAAATTACAAAAATATAAAACAATTTTACATATAATGAAATCTACACTTGACCAAATTGAAGACATCAAAAAAAATGGCTATACCATTGATTTTGGAACCATTTTTAATTACGCTTTCGAAAACTACAAAAAAATAGCCCTTTATTCCGGACTTATCATATTGGTCTTCTCTGTAATTATGGCAGTTCTGGTTATGGGAGTTGCTGTTACTTACTATGGCGTACAGGCTTTGAGTAAAGATTTTATTCAAAATCTCGAAAATCAGAAATTAACCTATTTAGAGCAGCTTTTTTCAGTAGCCTTTCTTTCAGCATTTGCAGCATTGCTAGCCCCTTTTGGAGCAGGATTTCTTAAAATGGCAGATTGCGCTGATAAAGATGAAGAGTTCAATGTTTCTACTATGTTTACGTATTACAAAGCACCGTATTTTTCCCAGTTGTTTACAATGACTTTAATTATTGGATTGATCAGTAATGCAATTTCAGTTGCGATTGACAGCCTTGGAATCATTCTTTTAGGAAATGCTATTTCAATCTTTATATCCTTTTTTACATTTTTAGCTGTTCCATTAGTAGTTTTTGGAAAACTGAATGCAATAGATGCCATAAAATCAAGCTTAATTATAGTAAGTAAAAATCCATTTTTGATATTCGCCTTGTTTGTTACCGGTTTCGTCGGTTCAGTTATAGGTGTTTTTGGATGTTGTATCGGAATAATATTTACAGTTGTTTTTAATAGTTCTATAACTTACGCTACTTATTTCGCCATTTTTAGTGAAGAAGAAAAGAAAGATGCAATCGACTCAATCGGACAATCAGATTTAGAATAAAACCGAAATTTCTAAATAAACAAAGAGCTTAACCTACTCTTTTTAGAACTTTTCAAAAATGCTATTTTACTAAACCAACATACCCCCCGAATTCTATGGTAGTTAACTATAGTTTCTTCAATACATTGATTTCAGGAATTGCCTTAATTAGCGATATCCTGAAATCAATTATAACAAATTGGTATGTTTTCAACTCCAACATCATTTTTTACAACAATCCTAAAATCATTGCTTTAGGATTATCTCTCTTTGCTTTTCTTGCATTATTGGTCTATCAGTTCTTTCGAATAAAAGCCAGAATTGGTTATTTTATTGAAAAAAAGAAAGAAGCCGAAACTGCAGGCAAAGAATATCAATTGTATATTTTGTTCTTTGGTATTGCAGTCATTTTAATCGAAATTATTAATGAAATCTTTAAAATCAGACCAAAAAGTTTACTAGTTGTAAACGTTTCCATAGGTTTTTCAGTTCTGCTTATTTATATAATAACAGACAAAATTAGATGGCTTAAAGATAGAATTCAGCAAATTTTTATTTTCTCCTTCTTTATCTATATATCCTATGTTTGCTACAATATTATCCATCTTTCAAATGATGTAGTTCCCGTCATTGTTTTTTTAATCTCGTTTTTCTTCTCTTATAATATTCTAAAACCAATAAAAATCTACTGGTTTTTCGTTGCTCTGGTATTTATATTTCTACTTACAACAATTGCTTTACATTTAATTCCCGTAAAATCCTCTGTATTATTAATTAATTTCTGCATTCTGATATTTATAATCAATCAGGTAAAATATGCTGTTTTATTAAACAATCGTGACAATTTCAGGTTTGCAAATGAAATCGTTCACAAAGGAAATTCATTGACCATTGCTACAAATCAAAAAGGAGCAATATTATTTTGCAGCGAAACCATAAGTCCAATTTTAGGTTATTTACCAGACGAAGTAATGGGTTTTAACTTCTGGAAATTAACGAAAGACGAAGGATTTATAGAAAATAATTTTCCTGTAAATTATGAAGAAAACAAACTTTATATTCGGAAATTAAAAAGTAAAAATGGCGAATATAAATACATTCAATGGAAAGACAAAAAATTCTCTGATGACTTAATTATCAGTATTGGTCAAGATGTTACAGAACAAATCAATGTTCAGGATCAATACAAAAATCTGATTCAAACGGCCACGGACATCATTTTTGAAATTGATGCTGCCGGACACTTTACTTTTGTAAATGAATTTGGATTCTCAATTTTAGGCTATTCCGAAAATGAAATTATATCCAAACACTATTCAAATTTCATACACGAAAATTATATTAGAGGTGCCGTCGATTTTTACGAAAATCTGGTCATCAATGAAAATAATTTCCCAACAATAGAAATTCCGGTTATAAAGAAAAACGGATTGGAAGTCTGGATTTCACAAAAAATTATTGTTCGTAAAAATGATCTTGGCGAAACAATTGGATTTGCGGGAATTGCCAGAGATATTACAGAAATTAAAAACATAGAAAACGAGAAAAAAAGACGTCTCGAAAAGATTGAAGCCTACAACAATTCGACAAAAAAACTATCCACAACCGATTTTAGTAAATATGATAACTTAAACACTGTTATCGATTATATAGTGCGGGAAGCCGCAACTGTAAGCCAAACAAACAGAGTTAGTTTCTGGAAATATTATAAAGATTTAATTACTTGTAAAAACCTATTCAGCCTTGATAATCAAACTTTAAGCGACAAGAATATATTAGATAAGGAATCATATCCTATTTATTTTGAAACTTTAAAAAACAAAGCGATTATTAATGCTCCGGATGTTTTTAATAAACTGGAAACCTCTGAATTTCAGAAGCTTTATTTTACCAAAAATCATATTAAATCAATGCTTGATGTTCCAATCTTTTTGAGCGGACAATTAGCCGGCGTTGTTTGTTTTGAAAGTACCGAAGAACAAAGAGAATGGGACAATGAGGATATCAATTATGCCCGAACTATTTCTGATGTTATTTCGCTGGCAATTTCGTCGCAAATGCGTTTAGAAGCGGAACGTAAATTAGAATTCAAAAGTCAATTGTTATATGCGCTTTCGCTTTGTACAGAGAAATTTTTACTGAGCAAAACGACTCAGGAAATGTTTCAGGAAACGTATGATTTAATTGGAAAAGCAGCAAAAGTAGATCATATGTATTACTACGAAAGAGATTTTACAACTAATACTGTCAGTCAAAAATACAAATGGTCTAAAAAAGGAGTTGCACATCAAATCACAAAATTAACACAACTCACAGAAGATAATTTAAAAGAAATTTACGAAATCGCTAAAAACAAAAAGATCCTTAATACGCTTACGCGAAAGCTTGACAACACCTTTTTTAAGCAACTATTAATTGATAATGAGATCAAATCGATTTTGATTTTACCGCTGTATATAAATGATATTTTTACAGGATTTATAGGTTTTGATGATTGTACAAATGAAAAAAGATGGTCTGAAGAAGAAATCTATATTTTTCAGGTTCTTGCCAACAATATTTCATCTGCTTTAGAGCGAAATCGGAATGAAAATAAAATTCTTGAAAGTGAAGAGAAATTCAAATTAATAGCCAATAACATTCCCGGAACCGTTTATTTGTCAAAATTTGATGCTTTTTCGACCAAAATATTCCTGAACGATGAAATTCAAAATTTAACCGGTTATTCAAAATCAGAGTTTATTGAGAATAATTTATCGTTTTTATCCCTAATTCATCCGAATGATAAAGACGAAGTAATCAACAATCAGGTTGATAATTTACAAAGCGGAACACCGCTCCATAACATATATCGCATTCAGCGAAAAACTGGCGAGTATATTTGGGTAGAAGAATTTGGTGATGTAATCAAGAAAGGTGATGAAATTGAATTTGTTGGTGGAATTTATTTTGACATTACAAACAAAAAAGAAACCGAAGACGCCATAAAAGCCAAACAATTAGCGGAAGCTGCCAATAAATCGAAATCAGATTTTCTGGCTAATATGTCACATGAAATCAGAACGCCATTAAATGGTATAATTGGTTTTACACATCTATTGATGAAAACGGATCTTGAAGAAATTCAGGAAAAATACATGACCACCATTAATCAATCCGCACATTCATTGTTGGAGATTATAAATGATATCCTTGATTTTTCTAAAATTGAAGCCGGAAAACTGGAACTTTTTATCGATTTGTATGATATTAAAAAAGTGCTCGGTCAGGTTTTTGATTTGATTGTTTATGAATCGAATCAAAAAAGCCTTCAATTAGAATTAAATGTAGATCCGGATGTTCCTAAATATATTTGGACAGATATTGTCAGAATCAAACAAATTCTGATCAATTTACTTTCGAATGCCGTAAAATTTACCAATGTAGGCTCTATAAAGCTAAATGTTTCGGTTTTGGAAAAATACAAAAGCAATAATTGCATCATCAGATTTTCTGTGATTGACACGGGAATTGGAATTTTGGAAAAAAATCAAAAGAAGATTTTCAAGGCTTTTTCGCAAGAAGATAGTTCTACAACGAGAAAATTTGGAGGAACAGGTTTGGGATTAACCATTTCTAACCAATTATTAGCCCTTATGGAAAGCCGCTTACAACTGGAAAGCAAAATAGATATTGGCAGTAATTTTTATTTTGATCTAAATCTAAAAACAAGTAACCAAAGCATTAACGAAAAATACAATGCCGAACTACAAAAGATAAATTCAAAATCTGCTTGCACTAATGAATTAAACAGTAAAAGAATAACTTTTTTGATCGTAGAAGACAACAAAGTCAATATGATGCTCTTGAAAACTATAATTAAAAACTTGTACAATAATGCTTTTATTTACGAATGTGAAAATGGTTACGAAGCCGTACAGCAATATGAAAGCATCAATCCTGATCTGGTTTTTATGGACATTCAAATGCCAATAATGAATGGTTACGAAACCACAAAAGCAATTAGAAACACCGTTAATGGTCGGGATATACCAATAATTGCGGTAACTGCAGGAGCCGAAAAAGAGGAACGAAATAAATGCATCTCAGCCGGAATGAACGATTATATCTCAAAACCAATCATGAAAGGAACTGTAGAAGACGCATTGACAAAATGGTTAAAATAAATTAAAGTTAATCGTTTGAATGAAGTATATTTTCAAAAAAATATATAAATTCGTACAACAAATTTTATAACAATCAATAATACAATATACTATGAAGTGGAGAGGAACAAGAGAAAGTGATAATGTTGAGGACAGAAGAGGGGTTTCTGGTGGAAAAGTAGTCGTTGGCGGTGGAATCATTGGTATTATCATTTTATTAGTAAATGTTTTTGGTGGAGAAAATGCCAAAATGATAACACCTGTTTTAGAACAATTGCAAGGCGGTCAACAAACGCAAACTGAAGCAGCAGCTCCTTTAAGCAAGGAAGATGAAGAAATGGGACATTTTGTGAGATCTGTTCTAGCTAAAACTGAAGACACCTGGGACAAAGTTTTCACAGAAAAAGGACTCACCTATAAAAAGCCAAAATTAGTACTTTTTAAAGGCTCTGTAAACACTGATTGTGGCGGTGCAACATCTGCATCAGGACCATTTTATTGTCCGGGAGATCAAATCGTATATATGGATTTAGATTTCTTTGAGGAACTTCAAAGTAAATTTGGTGCAAAAGGTGGTGACTTTGCTATTGCATACGTTATTGCGCACGAAATTGGTCATCATGTACAAACCCTGTTAGGAACCTCAGCCAAAATGCGTCAGGCGCAAGAAGGAAAAAGCGAGGCGGAAGCCAATAAACTTTCGGTTGCATTGGAGCTACAAGCGGATTTTTATGCAGGAGTATGGGCACATGACAACCAACAATATATAGAAGCTGGTGATATTGACGAAGCCTTAAGCGCTGCAAATGCTGTTGGTGATGATGCAATTCAGAGCAAAATGCAAGGTCATGTTGTTCCGGATTCCTTCACACACGGAACATCAGAACAAAGAATGTATTGGTTTAAAAAAGGATTCAAAACAGGAGATATTAAACAAGGAGATACTTTTGCAGAAATAAAATAATTCATAAACCAAACTATAATAACCAAATGAGCATGACTTAATCGTCATGCTTTTTTTTATTGAACCATATAAGTAATATAAGTTGGGTCAAAACATATTGTTGTGGAGAAATATTAAAATATAGATATTTGTATTTTAAAATTACCCCCAATGCAAGATTCTTTTATCGACCTTCTTAAGTTATTATTACCTGAAATAATAGTAGACTACTTTGAACTCACGTCTTATAAAAAAGAAGGTGAAACACTTCATCTTTATCTAAAAGAGATTAATTCAATACCTAAAGAATACAGAGAATCTAAATTAAGTTCAAAAGGATTCTTTGAGGAGATAACGGTTCAGGATTTTCCTATTCGTGGACATCAAGTTTATTTGCATATCACTCGTAGGAGATGGCTTAATGAAGATACTGGAAAAGTGGTATTTAGAGATTGGAATTTAGTAGCAGACGGAACTCGTGTAACACAGGAGTTTGCGTCTTTTTTAAAAGAGATCAATAGATTCCAGTCCAAATGATTGCAATACCATTGCTTCTTTTTATGGAGTTTCCGGTAGAAATTTGCAATGTCAATACAAAGATTTCCTAAGTGATTTCAAAGTCTGGGATCAAATATCCCACGCAAAAAAATGGCTTGTTTTTCCACAAAATATTGGAAAACGTTTATCCATAGATGAAACCTCCCTTTCTAATGGTGAGCTATATACTATTTTAACCAACAAATCCGGCAAAGGCAGAAAAGGAACTATAATAGCTATGATTGCAGGAACTAAAGCGGAAACTGTTATTGCAGTTATTGAAAAAATCCCTGTTAAAGAGCGAAACCTAGTCAAGGAAATCACTTTGGATATGGCTGGAAACATGGGATTGATTGCTAGGAAGTGTTTTCCAAATGCAGTTCGCGTTACGGACCGTTTTCATGTTCAAAAATTAGCTTCAGAAGCATTACAGGAAATCAGAATTAAATATCGCTGGGAAGCTATAGATCTAGAAAATGAAAACATAGAGAGCGCTAAGAAGTCAAATGTAAATTTCGAATCCAAGATACTTCCTAACGGAGACACTCTTAAACAATTACTAGCCAGAAGCCGCTATTTTTTGTACAAAACAAAATCGAAATGGACTAAAAATCAAACAGAACGTGCTGCAATACTATTTGAATTGTATCCTGATATTCAAAAAGGATATAATCTAACTCAAGAGCTCCGCGGAATCTTTGAGAACACAAAAGATAAAATCATAGGCTTTGCTAAACTAGCCAAATGGCACGAAAAAGTAAATCAATCTGGATTTAAATCTTTTGGTACAATCTCTCGCACAATTATAAATCATTATCAAACCATATTGAATTATTTTGACAACAGAAGCACCAACGCTTCGGCAGAATCTTTCAACGCAAAAATAAAAGCATTTAGGTCAAAATTCAGGGGC
>NZ_RCZH01000018.1 GCF_006438875.1 Flavobacterium pectinovorum | reverse complement strand
ATTTATGGAGATAGTGCTTATACTGATTACGGTTTAGAAGATTTTGCCCTAATGAAAAAATGTGTTTTATTAAAAATTCAAAGAAAGTCAAATGCTAAACGAACAGATACAATAGAGCAAAAAAATGAAAAGTTAAAAATGAGAAAAAGAGTAGAAACAACAATAAGCGACATAAAAAAAATGTTTCCAAGAACTATACATGCAGTAACATTAGAAGGTTTTTTGATAAAACTGACATTGTTTGTATTTGGACTCCAGTTAAATAAAGCAATCAACTAGCAACTTGAATTAATTATAATAAGTAGGGTAGTAGTAGTAACTTGTAATAAGATAAAAGATTAAGGTTTAGACGTGGATGATGCTAATAACTAAAGTTCATTATTCGATTATTATACTATTAATTCCATTTTGTAATGCTTCTTCTTGTCCAATAATTGCTTGTCCTTCTGAACGAAAAACACCAGCTACTGTTATGCCGATAAGCTCGAGAAAGAAACGAGTGTAAGTTGTCGCAAAATCGTGAGGCTGTAATTCTCCTTCAGAATATATGCCACCGGAAGAGGTAGCTATATATGCTTTTTTATTTTGTAATAAACCTTCAGGAAGATAACCATTACCCGTATATCGGAACGTGACGCCAGATCTGGCAATGTTGTCGAAATAAGCTTTCAAAGTCGAAGTTATAGTAAAGTTATACATGGGTGCCTCTATAACTATAATATCAGCTTCGAGTAATTGTGTAATAGCGTGATCTGATTGTTTTATGATAGAATTTTGCATTGAAGAACGCTGGTTGGGATTTATGAAGAATGAGTTGATTTGATCTTCGCTTAAATGTGGAATTTCCTTTTTGGTGAGGTCATATTTTTGGATTGTACTGTTTGGGTATTTTTCAGTTATTTTTCTAACTACTTCTTGTCCTAGTTTTCTACTCGATGAGTTTTCTGTTCTTGGACTAGAGCTTATGTGCAGTATTTTTTTCATTTCATATTTATTTTATAAAGCAAAATTAAATATATTAGCTATTAAAAAGTTAGTAGTAAACAAAAGGTTAGTGCTAATATTTAGGTTACTTAATAATTTATTTTATGAAAAATAAAAATCAGAATGTAATATATACTGAGGTAGAATGCGCTAAAAACCTTGCTGTGGTTGAAGATGCTATGTATGTACTAGGTGGTAAATGGAAACTACGAATTGTTATTGCATTAGTTAGCGGATATACTCGTTTCAATGAATTACAACGAAGAGTTACAGGTATATCTGCAAGAGTACTTTCAAGTGAGCTAAAATCGCTAGAGCTAAATGGATTGGTTGAAAGAATAGTACACTCAGAGAGTTTTCCGGTGATTGTAGAATATTTGCCTACTGAATATGCAGAAACGCTTAAAAATTTGGTTTCAATTTTGGGAGATTGGGGAAGAAAACATAAAAGTAAAATTCAAGGTAGAGAAGTATCAAATGATACCGTTTAATGTGAAAATCTCTTGACTGATGTGCACGGTATACAAGATAGAGAGTTTTAGCTTTTTGTTTGCGTATGCACTTTTTGCGTATGAATTGATGATAGAGCATTTTTATATGGAATGTTATAGTTTTAATAACTGGTAGGTACTAGCGTATGTTTTGAGTAAAGCTGTTGTATTTTTGAATTTCACTTTTAGGTGAAAATAAATAAAGACAATTGTATATAAAATGAAAAAGAAGATTCTTAGCCTTTTCGTAATGACACTTTGTTTCAGTAGTGGAAATGCAGAAGCACAAACCAAATCAATTGACGGAACTTTATTGGCTCCGACACCACCCATGGGTTGGATGACCTGGAACTATTTTGGCGACAATATTAATGAAAAAGAAATACGTGAAATGGCAGATGCCATGGTAAGCAGCGGTATGCTGAAATTGGGTTATAATCACCTGTTTATTGACGATGGATGGCAAGGTGGTCGTGATAACAGAAATAACATTATTGCCGATTCTAAAAAATTTCCTTCGGGTATCAAAGCACTTGCTGATTATGTGCACAGCAAAGGGTTGAAACTGGGGATTTATTCAGATGCGGCAATGCTTACCTGTGCAGGTTATACAGCCAGTTTAAATTTTGAAGAACAAGATGCGAATACTTTTGCTTCTTGGGGAATTGATTATTTAAAATACGATTATTGCGGCGCTCCTGATGATATGGAAACTGCCAAAACGCGTTACAAAAAAATAGCGGATGCTTTGCGTAAAAGCGGGCATGATATTGCTTTAGGGATTTGTGAATGGGGGGAACGCCAACCTTGGCTTTGGGGAGGACAAGCAGGGGGGCAATTATGGCGAACTACCGCTGATGTAAGAGATAAATGGAAAAGTCTTAAACCGGTAAAAAACAGGAGTGAACTGCACGGAACTGGTGCCGGGATATTGGATATTGTTGATTACTCGTGGGAGTATGCATCCTATGCAGGACCTGGACATTGGAATGATATGGATATGCTGGTCGTTGGACTGTATGGAAAAAAAGGACCTTCAGGCGATTTAGGCGGAGTAGGTTGTACCGATACCGAATACCAAAGCCAAATGAGTCTTTGGTCTGTTCTAAATTCACCTTTGGCTGCGACTAATGATGTTCGGAATATGAGTGCTGAAACCAAACGTATTTTATTAAATGATGAAGTGATTGCTATTAATCAGGATGTTTTAGGGAAACAGGCAGTTTGTAAAATCAAGAATGAGTTATGGAGCATTTTTGTAAAGCCTTTGGCAAATGGTGATTCTGTCATAGCGATTCTAAACCGTTCAGGAAGTACCCAGAGCTCAAAAATAAATTTTGCCGAATTGGGATTAAACGAAACTTATGAAATCAAAGATTTGTGGGAACATAAAGTAGTTGGTAAAGGAAAAAAATGGAATGGGAAAGTGAAGAGTCATGAAACAAAGATGTTTCGATTGAAAAAAATATAATATTGTTTGGTAATATATAAATAGTGTGTTTTTTGTTTTTCGAAACTAAAAACAATGATAATCAGTAGTTATTAAATGAATTTTACTTTGAAGGGGTGGGTATTACCAGCTTTAGATTTTAGAATAACCTGATATTTCCCGCAAGGTTTTTTGGTAATTACAAATTTTCCCATTTCGATTTTGATTTGAGGATTCAAATGTCAATTTAGGGAAGATAAAATACGAAAACAAAATGTATTTTCAGGACATTGTGAAGCTTAATGAATAATATTTATTGGATTAATTCCGTAAGGTTTACAATTGTGCGTAGATGCTTATTTTTTTTTGGTTTTGCTCACACTTTATGTTCTTTTTTATTACAGATGTATTGGAATCACTTGAGTTTTTCGGGTCATTTTCACAAGCTTCGTCCCAATGTCCCCAGTCCCCTTTGTAAGAGGTGCTATATGTTATATCACAATTATTTTCGCCGTACACAAAAACTGGATAGGGACATTTTTTAAGTTTTTCAGTGGTTTGATTGTTTGAATTTTTCATGATCGATTCTTTTAGTTTTTGAGATTAAAATTACTAGAGATCACGAATTTTATCTTACGAGAAAATCCAAATTTGTTATGAGATTATCATGTTTTTTGGTTTCAGTAAGCCGCTCAATTTTTGCACTGGTCAATGATCAGGACAAATATTACTTTGGAAATCAGGGTAAAGGATCAGGTAGTTTTGGTAATATTGAAAGGGATAAACGGGCAATCTTCAAAAAAAGTTATGCCGCTGGGCCGAACAAACTTATCGCAGAGCTAGTTCAGGATGAAGCTATTTAGGAAGCTGATACGCTTTTACTTACCATACCAAACACATTAGGCGTTGACTATAATTTGCATATACTACAGTCTGTACTAAAATATATGCCCCAGCGCTAGGTTGGCGTTAATTTTTTTTAAAATAAATCCAGCGAATTCCTGATTTAAAAGAGGATCTACGAAATAGTATCTCTCAATTTTTTCCTTCAATGTATTTACTGCGCATGTTGATTTGAAAAAACTTAGGTTTTTCATTAGCTTAAATTGAATGCAGTTTTTAGATATTATAGGTTCTTAACCTTTGTATTAATCACAATAGTCACTGACTTTTACAGGTTTTCAAAATCGTAAGGTAAATTTAGGTTCACTTTCATAATTATGGTCAAAAATAGTGAGTGTCATAATTCCAAAAATTTACAAAGGCGCGGTGAGGTTGGCAAATATTGTTTTTATCTTAATCAAGATTAACTTCAAAAATTGATAATTACCAAACTGGTTTTTGGGTCTCAATTAAATCTATGTTAAAGGCGCACATGCATTTCAATATTAGTTTGAACTTTGTATAAAACTGTTTAAACTAATAAATGATGATTATGGAAACACAAATTATTGAACTGGAAAAAAAGTATTGGCAGGGAATGGAAAATCACGATTATGAAACGGTAAAAAAACTTACTAGCTTTCCGTGTATTATAGTCGGAAAAAATGGTGTACAAAGTATAAATGAGGCAAAATTTAAAAAGATGTTTGAGTCGGGGAATGGCGATATAAGAAGAGTATTAAATTTTTCTGATGTCGAAGTGCAATTAGTTGCTGAAAATGCTGCGGTGATAGCATACTTGATAGAATTAGGAATAGTAGACAATCAACAAAAAAGCCCTATGAAATGTGCCTGCACTTCTACCTGGATTATAAAAAATAATAATTGGGTTTGTGTACTGCATACCGAAGCAGAATTGTCTCGGCAATAGATTGAAAAAAATAATAATTATAAAATTCTTCTAAACTTTTGGGTGCAGGACATTTTGATTTTACACACTTTTTATGTTATTGTAAATGATAAATTGGCAAAATTGGTTGGTATTGATGTAAATTAAATCTAGGATTATAAATCAAAAGCGATAAGTAAATTCATAAAGAGAAACTGATTGATATAAAATTTTATTGTAAAACTGGGAACCTATTTTAGAAAGAGTCATTTTACATCGTCCTGTGATTTCGGGACAAGACAATATTTCCACTTTTTACTGTGTGCAATTGCCAAGTATCTTTTTTTACTGAAATTAATGGAAATCAAAGAGGATGTTTACGAGGATTGGAAACTTATCTTTTGAATTATAAGTTGTATCAAAACTAAATAATCATTGCTATTCGCATCTTCGACGACTCTTATGACTAGTTTTTCAGTTGTTTGTTGGTTATCTACAATAGATAATCCTTTTAAATTCTTTTTCTTTATTCATTATATATTGGAAGAATAAAAAACGGATAAACGTATCTCCTTTGTTAAGTTTTTTTATTTCGGTTAACTTAATAACACGTTAAATCTAGAATAGGAATTCTCAAACATTTAGTCAAAACCATTTTTTTTTGTCAAGAAGATGTAGATTAAAATCATAGATAAAAAGATTTATAATATGCTTTAAATTAAAAAAGGAAGAAATAAGCCACGTCATTACATTTTGGTGTATTTCTTCACTTTTTTATGGCTGATTTATAGTTTATCTTGCTGTCATTGAGTTTCTTGGCAATAAAAAACAAACTAATTTGAAATAATTTTTGTTTTAGGCGGTCAAAACAATTATTTAAATTGTTAAATTTAATAATTTTCAATTTAGCAATGTATTTGTTATACATTTGACAAAATAAGTCATTGAAATATGAAGATAATTTAAAACTATATGGTTTGTTTATTCTCTTTTTCTGCGCCTGATTTTGATTTTCCCAATCTAACATTAATAATTTTACAACTACTTACATTATGAAAAATTTAATTACTCCAACAAATTTATGCCTTTTAGGAATTTTGTTTACATCTTCTGTTTTTGCTCAGGCCACAGCTACAGCTACAGCTTCGGCTACAATAGTCACACCTATAAGTATTTCCAATGCTTCTGATATGAATTTTGGAAATATAGCTACGGATGGAACTGTTGGTACAGTTGTTTTGGCTCCGGATAATAGTAGAACTATTACAGGAGGCGTGACCTTGCCAGCAGCTACAGGTACGGTAACCGCAGCAGCTTTTACAGTTTCTGGTTCTGGTTCGTATACCTATGCCATAACTTTGCCATCATCGGTAATTATCGCGAGCGGTACTGACCAAATGACTGTTGATACCTTTACCAGTACACCGGCAACAATAGGAACATTAAGTTCTGGTTCAGAAACCATAACTATTGGAGCAACCTTAAATCTCGTAGCTTCACAGGCTGAGGGATCTTACACTTCTGCAGCTCCTTTTGCAGTTACAGTTAATTACAATTAATAAGTACGTTAATTAGAATTATAAAAACTGTCTCTAAATTTAGAGTTGTGACTTTAGATTATTAACACTTTATTCTCGTATTATGAATAACACCCTCTTTATGAAAGCTGGGGTTACTCTCTTTGCGCTATCATTTATTATTACAGCGGGGCAATTTATTGCCCCATATGATAGTACAAACCAGGGTGATCTTATGATTATGCCACGCAGGGTAATTCTTGATGCAAACAAAAGAACTCAGGAATTGACTGTTGCTAATACAGGATCCGACAGTACAAAATATCTTATCTCTGTTATACATTATAGAATGCTGGAAAATGGTGCTTTTGAGCAGATTGCTCAACCTGATTCTGCACAGCATTTTGCAGATAAAAATTTCAGGTTTTTTCCACGCAGTGTTACACTTGCCCCGAATGAATCGCAAACTATTAAAATTCAAGCTATAAATACAAATGAATTGCAATCAGGTGAATATAGATCACATCTTTATTTTAGGGCAGTTACAAAAAATCTGCCTCCAGAGAAAGAAGCTTTCAAGCCGCCAAAATCGATGTCAGTACAACTTGTACCCACATTTGGTATTGCTATCCCTGTTATTATTAGAAGTGGTGCTTTAACTTTAAATGTTAAGCTTGAAAAATCAATGTTTTCAATTAATACAGATGGAATACCTCAATTAAATATGCTATTTAAGAGAAGTGGTAACATATCTGTTTACGGAGATATAAAGATAGAATACGTTTCCATAACTGGAAGATCTACACAAGTTGGTATTGCAAAAGGTTTTGCAATTTACACTCCTAATCCGGTACGTAGTTTTACCCTTAATTTAGATAAGAACTCAGGAATAGATTATCATAAAGGAAAACTGAATATCACATACAGTACTTTATCAGAAACAAAACCAATAGTAATCACTTCTTCACAAGTTGATCTCCTTTAGTTAGAAATAGCTTTCAAACGAATCAATCCTCGCTAATTTAGCCCTTCAGCACATGAAAAGAAAAATTATTTTTACTTTATCGTGTAGATGTATCCTTGTTATTTTTTTATTACTCTCTGTTAGTACAAAGCTTTTTAGCCAAACAATCACTAATTATACATTTGTTGGTACTACAGCGGCGGGTTTTACACCAATTACGGGCGGAAATACAACAACATGGACAGGGTCTACAGATGATGCTGTATCTGCACTTATCCCAATAGGATTTGACTTTTGGTATATGGGTATACGATATACCAATATTGGAGCGACTACTAACGGGTGGCTGACTTTGGGAACTGTTGCAACTGATTTTGTTTATAACAATAATTTATCAGCTTCCGGGTCACCCAGGCCAGTAATTGCACCGTTGTGGGATGATCTTGATATTGTTTCTACGGCGAATGTTACCTATAGAACAGCAGGAGTAGTGGGAAATAGAATATTTACAATACAATACCTTAATGCAGAATGGAATTATTTAGCCCTAGGTGCAGTATGCTCTTTTCAGGTAAATATTTATGAAACTAGTGGAAAAATTGAATTTGTTTATCGTTCTGATGCTTTTGCTGTAAATGCTCCTTCTGCTGCTATTGGGATTACTGCCACAGCTACCGGATCGGGGAATTATTTATCTGTAAATAATGCAGGTACTAGTGTAAGTTCTACTACTGTAGCAAGTATTACCACCAAACGGGTAACCGGCAGAACGTACGGATTTACCCCGCCAATGCCTATTGCCCCAGGAAGTCTTAGTTTCTCAGCAATAACGCTCTCTTCGATGACACTCAACTGGAATGACCTCTCTACAAATGAGAGAGGTTTTGTTATTTACCGTTCTACAGATGGGATTAACTATTCTTTTGTAAGTCAGACTGCAGCTGGAGTTGTCTTATCATCTCAAACCGGGCTGAGTACAGGAACAACTTATTACTGGAGGGTATATGCCATTACAGAAGGAGGAATGAGCAGCGCTCTTAGCGGAACTCAGGCAACCACTTGTAACGGCCCCGTAATATCTCAGTTACCAGTAACAAATTTAATCTCTTATTATAAGTTTGAAGGTAATGCAGTTGATGCTACAGGTAACAATTCCGGCACTTTCCAAGGAGGCACACCTACGGCGTCTGCCGATCGGTTTAATAATGCAGGAAAGGCCTATACCTTTAATGGAACCACTAATTATATCTCTACCCCAAATTTATACGTAAGCCCTGCTTCAGTAAGTGTTTCTTCTTGGTTTAAAACCACAACCACTATTGGTGGTGCATTGATTGGATTTTCGAGTCTTCAAACCGGTGTTGGTGGTACCAGAGACCGATTTATTTATATGACCAGTACAGGAGTATTATATTTTGGTGTAGCACCGGGCGCAGTAAAAAAATACATCAATACAACCACTGCTTACAACGATGGAAACTGGCATATGGTTACTGCTACCCTTGGAGCGGGAGGTATGAAATTATATATTGATGGTGTACTCTCTGCAAGTGATTTAACGGTAACAACTGCTGAGACCACTACTGGATATTGGCGATTAGGATATAGTGATATTTCTACATGGCCTAATGAATCTTCAAGTTATTTTTTTCAGGGAACATTAGATGATATGGTGATTTACCACCGGGAATTATCTGCTTCTGAGGTAAGTGTATTGTACAATTCGCCAGATGGTGCGGGAAGTAATTCTCCGGTTTGTGCCGGAGCCAATCTTAACCTTATTGCTTCTACCACATCAGGAGCTAGTTATTCATGGACAGGCCCTAATGGTTTTACTTCGTTGCTGCAAAACCCAAGTCTTACATATTCAGCAGCATATGCAGGTATTTATACCGTACAGGTAACTTTAGCGGGATGTGCTGTTACTACAACGGCCTATACAAATGTTGTATCTACTACCACAAGCGGACAATGGACTGGAAACGTGAGTACAGATTGGGCTAATGCTGCTAACTGGTGTAGTGGCACTTTACCAACAGCTGTTACAGATGTGGTAATTACAGCAGGCTCAGCCAGAATGCCCAATATTAGTACCAGTGTGAATAGCCGAAGTCTTACCGTAAATAATGGAGCAAATTTAACATTGTCAGGTGCGGGGACTTTAAATATTGCTGGTACGTTAATAAACAATGGTACTTTTGCTAATACAGGAACCATAAATTTTAATGGAACAACCGGTCAGCAGACTTTTTCTGGTCTTACTTCATTTTTTAATCTTACACTAAATAATAGCAGTGGATTGTTATTACCATCAGGTATTACTATTAATAATGACCTGATAATTACTGCGGGTTTGCTAAATGCAAATAATTTCAATATTAATATAGCTGGGAACTGGACAAATAATGCATCGGCTACAGCTTTTACAGCAGGTATAAGTACGGTTACATTTAATAGTACAACAGCCAAAGTTATTGGAGGAACTTTTTCAACCGCTTTTAATAACCTTATCATAGCAAATGTTGGAAACACGGTTAGTCTTGCTTCCAATACCAGTATTACCGGAAATCTTTCTGTAAATACAGGAATTCTTGATTTGGGAGCCTTTACAGCCAACAGAGCGACAGCCGGCGGTACACTTACCGTAGCCAATAATGCGACACTAAAAATAGGAGGTACAAATACTTATCCTTCAAATTATACGACTAATACTCTAGTTACGGCCAGTACAGTTGAATATTCAGGTACTAACCAAACAGTTGCCAATCAGGTTTATGGTAACTTGCGGTTAAGCAGTTCAAGTGGTTTAGCAGTAAAAATTTTCCCCGCTGCAGCTTTAACCATAATTGGTAACTTAACCAGTTTGATAGGTGCCGGAACTTCGGTAACATTTACTGCAGGTTCGGCTATTACAATAAATGGAAATATTGTAATTGGAGCTTCTACCACGTTTAATGGTGGCAGTTTTAGTCATAATATAGGAGGAAACTGGATAAATAGCGGCACATTTAATGGTAATACAGGTACTATAATTTTTACAGGTTCAGGCACTGCAGTAAGCGGATCGGGTACTCAAAATTTCAATAGTCTTACAGTAGCCGCATCTTTGGTCAGTTTTTCAGCAGAAGGGCTTACTTTATCAGGAAATTTAGCTACAACTGGATCAGGGTCATTTACTCAGGCATCTGGAGGAACCTTGACTATGACGGGAACAAGTACTATTATTAGTGGAGTTTCGATTTCTGTCGATAACCTTACTATTAGTGGATCAGTGACAACTACCTCATCTATTATCTTAACTGGTAATTTAGCAGTGAGTGGAAGTTTTATTACCAGTACAGGAACTATTATCATGAGTGGAACCTCTAAATCCATATCGGGTTCAGGTACTAAAACTTTTTATATACTTTCCCTTACAGGCACAGTTACCACTGCTGTAAATTTTAGTATTTCTTCAGTTCTACTTGTTTATGGAAGTTTAACGGCATCAGCAGGAACAGTAACTTTTACGGGAACTTCTAGTTTGAGCGGAATCGCTAATTTGTTTAATGTAACAATCAATGGAACCTCGTTTCAGCTATCTGCAAATGCAACCTTAGGTGTTGCCGGAGCGCTTACTGTTACAGCGGGCACACTTAATGTAAGTGCAATGCCCAACACCGTAAATTTTAATGGTAGTGGGACACAAAGTATCAATGCAATTACCTATAATAATTTGGTAACGAGTAATGCGGGTAATAAAACAGCAGCCGGGGCAATAACAGTAAATAATGATATAACAATAGGATTGGGTACCACATTTATTGCCAGTACTTATACACATTCTATTTACAACAACTGGTACAATAACGGTAGTTTTACTGCCGGAACAAGTACGGTACAGTTTCTGGGCAGCCAGAATTCAGTAATTAGTGGAGCCACTACTTTTAATATTGTAACACTTAATAATACCAGTTCCGCTATAACACTTACTTTGCTGAGCAATATTGCGGTAGCTACTATTAATATGACAAGTGGTACTGTGCTTACAGGAATCAATACACTGACTATAACAACAACAAGAACAGGTAATGGTATTATACTAGGTACAATAACCAGAAACCATTCCTTTTCATCTGGAACGGCTTATGCTTTTGAAGGGCCTAACAACCTGATTACTTTTACTCTTGCAGTGGGCGTTAATAGTGTAACAGTAACTGTAGTTAATGCCCCTATTAGTGATTTTCCATTTAATGGATCAGTAAATCGTATATATGCTATTACTATTCCGTCAGGGACTTATATTAATGGAACACTCCGCCTTCATTATGAAGACAGTGAGCTGAACGGTAATAATGAGAGTACCATGGCTTTATGGCGATACAATGGGGTTTCGTGGGGTTTTAGCGGTAAAACATCTAATAGTACAACAAGTAATTATATTGAGCAGACATTGTTACTCAATATAACAAATCGCTGGACCATATCTGATAATTCAAATGCGGTACAGTGGAACGGCAGTGTTAGTACAGACTGGAATACTGCAGCTAATTGGACAGTGACTCAAGGCTCGGCTTCAGCGCCTCCTGCGGCAACTGATATAGTGAATTTAGGTACTTCAACTTTTACGAACCAACCTACTATAAGTACTGCGGTAACTGTCAAAAATATTAATTTTGGCAGCCTAATGGCCGTAACCTTGTCAATGGCTGCAGGAGGATCGCTTGTTTCATCCAACATGAATGGAATCTGGAGTGCCAATGCTACACATACGCTTAATGTAAATGGACAAACCATTAGTGTTAATGGTGACCTGGCATTGAGTGATGGTACCAGCGGCCATGCCATTAATTTGAATATTGGTTCTGGTACAGTAAATATTAGCGGAGCACTAACTGAAAAAGGTAATGCCAACATTACATTTACAGGAACAGGAAATCTGAACATTGGAGGTGATTTTAATTATGTAAATGGCATTTTTACACCCGGATCAGGAACGGTTACCTACAATGGCAGTTCAAATCAGAATGTGGGTATAGTAAATTATAATAACCTCATGATTAATAAAGCGGCTGCTAATGCAATTGCTGTTAGTGCTTTAAATATTGGAGGTGATCTGAACATTACAGCAGGTGAATTTGATAGTAATGCGGCCAGTGTTATTAATGGAAATGTAAATGTTGCTTCCGGAACTATTTTTCAGAATAACAGTACTGTAAGTGTTGGAGGTAACTGGAACAATAATGGATCTTTTACATCAAATAATTCTGGAACAAGCGTCATTTTTAATGGGACGGGAACACAAACAATATCGACAACTTCATTTAATAATCTTGTTTTTAATAAGCCTGTGGGCACTCTTGCTATACTAACAGGCAATGTAACGATCAACGGTAACCTTAATGGAACTTCAGGTACT
The DNA here is from genome assembly GCF_006438875.1 of Flavobacterium pectinovorum. Lineage (GTDB taxonomy): Bacteria > Bacteroidota > Bacteroidia > Flavobacteriales > Flavobacteriaceae > Flavobacterium > Flavobacterium pectinovorum_A. The sequence continues at coordinate 130,376 of NZ_RCZH01000018.1, read as the reverse complement.
CTTGACATTCAATCGTTTTTTTTCAATAGGACTACTCAGGGAGGTACTGCCACATTAAATGATGATGCTACCTTAATTATTGGAGCAGACAATGCGCCAAATAATTTTTCAAATTATATTTTAAGTACCGGCAGCAGTGTTATTTTTAATGGAACAGGGACACAACATTTATTATTACCAGGAGTTGTTTATGGAAATATAATTTTTAGAAATTCGGGAACAAAAATATTGTACACACCAATTACCGTCAAAAATAATTTAACTATAGAAAGTACAGCTATTTTTAATGCCGGTGCAAATACCATTACTCTCAATGGGAATTGGATGAACAGCGGAACATTTGTACCTGCAGCAAGTACACTATTGCTAACAGGTGCGACCAAAACCATAACAGGTGACACTACATTCAATCAGGTAACTGTTACAGGAAGTTACAACATTTTAAATAATGTCACTTTTAATGGATTACTTAATATAACCAGCTCTGGTTCGCTCAGCGGCGGTGCAAGTATTAGTACTATTGTTAATGCCGACTTAATTAACAGCGGTATATTATACACTTTAGGTACCACAACTTTTACGGGGACTATTCTGCAGACCCTTAGTCTTATTAATGCAGTCACAACAGTGGCTATAACAGTTAATTTTAATGGTTCTGTTTCACCAGTACTAAACTCTACTTCAGCACCACAATTCGGATATTTGAATATCAATAATACAGGAGGCATTAATGCTAGTGTTGGCTGGACCATTGCTTATGGCCTTACTGTAGGGAGCGGTGCATCTTTTAATGGAGGTATATCAACACACAATCTGCTAGGCACTCTTACCAATAATGGAACAATTACAAGTGCAGGTACTTTAAATTTTATTCCTGCGTCTGCAGTGATGCTCAATATGGGAACTAATTTTTCAAGTACAGGAACTGTGGTTTTTGGCGGCACAGGAGCAATAACGCTTGCCGGAAATCCAGCATCATTGCAAAACGTGTTAATTTCAAATACAAATGCAGTAGGTATTACTTCTGTTTCTAATCTTACAATTACAAACAATTTTACCATTAACAATGGATCGGTATTTAATGCCGGAAATTATAATTACTTACTTGGCGGTAATCTTTTAAATAATGGCACTATAAATAGTGGGACTTCTATTTTTACTTTAAACGGAAGCACTACTCAAGATATGTACTCCGTCTCTCCTTTATATCGGCTTACCTTAAACAATAGTGGGGGAATTGTTACCATGTCTTCAAATATAACCGTTAATAATACCCTGAGTTTTACAACAGGAAAAATTAAAACAGGTAATTATGTAGTTATCCAACCGGCAGCAGGTTCAGTTTCAGGAGCAGCACAGAATACGGGCTGGGTATATGGCAGGTTGCAGAAGAATACAGGAACGGGGGTAATTACTAAAACTTTCGAAATAGGAAATTCGACTAACTTTCTTCCTGTTTCTGTGGCTTTTGCTAATATTAGTACTTCGGGAGATTTGACAGTATCTACTATCGAAGGCGATCAGCCAAGCATAAGCAATTCACTGATCAATTCTGCCAAAAGCGTAAACAGATATTGGACATTAAATAACAATGGAATTACTTTTAGTACTGCTAATGTCACTTTTAATTACATAGCAGCAGATGTGGATCCAGGTGCAGCTACAAATGCTTTTGTTTTAGGAGAATACAATAGTGGTTCTTGGAATTATCCTATGATTGCAGCCTTAACAACTACAAGCTTAACAGCTAGGGGAATTACTTATTTTGCAGATTTCCAAATTGGGCAATTAACGATTTCTATTAAGACCTGGGATGGTGGTGCAGGAACGATCAATTGGGGAGATGCGGCCAACTGGAATGTTGATGGTGTTCCGACAGTGAACGACGATGTGCAATTAACAGGGCCTTATATTATTAATATTAATGTTCCCGCTATAACTAAGAGTCTCTTGTTAAGCGATCCCGGTTTGGTTTTAAGCATTATTGGTGGAAATGCCCTTTCGGTTTCAGGAGATTTAACGCTGGTCTCAGGAGCATTAAATATAGCTGGCACATTCCCATCAATAACAGGGCTTGTTGATGTATCTGCAGGAACCGTTGGCTTTACCGGATTGGGGTCACAAACCATACCAGCTTATAATTATAATAATCTCGTAAGTACTTCAACTGGCGCCAGAGTATTTGCATCAACTGGTACAATTGGCATTGCTAACACATTTATCCCGGGGATGAACAGTTATACGATTACAGGAAGTACTGTAAGCTATAATGGTGCCGGAGCACAAACAATAGCAGCAACTGCGTATAATAATCTGACACTGGATAATACAGGAATAAAAACCTTTGCAACAGGTGTTACCAGTATTGCCGGTAGTCTAATTAATGCAAGTACAATTACTTCGGATGCATTATCCAATGAAGGTACTATTAGTTATAATGGTAGTGCCGACCAAACGATTACAGATATGAATTATTATAATCTTGATGCCTCGAATTCATCAGGTATTGTTACGCTGCATGATGTAACTGTCAATAAAGTTTTTAGTGTAAGTCTTGGGGCAGTTCATATAGGAAGTACAAATGATGAGCATAAAATTAATGTTTATGACGATATTACTATTGCCAGTGGAGCATCACTGATTGTATCAGCATCTTCAGATGCTAAACATTCAGTGAATATTGCAGGAGATATAATCAGTAACGGAGTACTGGATATGGCTACCGACTCAAATAGTCTTGCGACTGTGAATTTTATAAGAGATGGAAACCAGACCATATCCGGATCAGGGATTAGTTCTTTTTATAAAATTGTAGTAAACCAAGGATACAGCAATACAAATACGCTTGATGTAATTACTCCCGGATTTGTTGTTCCAAACGGTTTCCTGACTTTAAGTAATGGAACATTTAAACTGGATAATGCAAGTTTGAATATAACACCATTTGTAGCAGATATTAGCAGTGGTCATTATTTAATTCCTTCAAGTGCCGGTTTATGGGTAAATGCCGGAACAGTTGATTCACCCGCAATGAATTGGACTGTTGCAGGATCTGTACAAGTAACAGGAGGAACTCTGAATATGGGAAATGCTATAGACAATATAGTAATTCCTAAAGATCAGGCTCAATTTTCTGTAACAGGCGGAACATTAAATTTAGCTTCAGCAATTAGTAACCCTGGCGCAGCATGGGATTTTGATATGCAGGGAGGAATCATAAATGTAAATACATTTGGCAGTACTGTAAGTAGTATTGCTCCTTTTAATATGGATGTTGTCACAGATGCTTTTAATGTGTCAGGAGGGACAATCGTAATTCAAAATTCAGGAGGAGCTGCAGGACAGAATCTGGGCTATCAAAACCTGTCGACAACTGGTACAGGATTTACTGGAGGAACACTTCAAATGGGAAATTCTGCTACTGTAGGAACTCAGATCATGAGTATTAATACCACAAACCCACTGTTTAATTTACAAGTTAGTAATGCAGGTGTTACGGTTCCTTTGGTAAGTAATGATTTAACAGTTAAAAATAATGTTACCGTTACCGCAGGTACATTGGATATTAATGACAGGCTTATCGCAATAGGAGGAAACATCAGTAATAGCGGAAATTTTATTGTTAATGAGGGAACTGTTGAAATGAACGGAACCAATCCGCAAACTATCGCCGCATCCTCTTTTACAGGGAATCTCATCAGAAATTTAACCATTACCAACCCGGCAGGTGTTGGGTTAGGAGGCTCATTAAACCTGACCGAAATATTGCTTGTAAACACCGGTACTTTGAGTTCTGCAGGTAATCTTACATTGATTTCAACAGTTGATAAGACGGCTCTAATTGATGGAAACGGAGCAGGGGCAGTCTCAGGGAACGTTACCATGCAGCGCTATCTCGTTGCAGGATTTGGCTATAAATATTTTAGTCCCCCTTGCCAGAATGTTACAGTAAACAGTTTTGCATCAACAGTAGATTTAAATGCAAGTTTTCCTAATTTTTATAATTACATTGAAAACAAGGTAAGCAGTGGGTTTACTTCATATACTAATCCTTCAGATCCATTGTATACTTTGCAGGGTTATGCCGCAGACTTTGGATCTGGTACAATACAAAAAACGGTAAACATGACCGGACTTGTAAATAACGGTAGTCTTTCAACTACGTTATACAACAACAATCAACCCTATACCAAAGGTTTTAACCTAGTTGGAAATCCATATCCTTCTCCTATCAATTGGGATTCGTCAACGGGTTGGAACAGGACAAACATAGACAATGCTATTTATTTCTTTAACTCCGGATCAGTAAGCCAGTATACCGGGGCATACAGCACTTATATCAATGGAGTTTCCAGCGACGGAGTTGCAAGTCCAATTATTGCTTCTATGCAAGGTTTCTTTGTCCACGTTAGTGATGGAGTTTATCCTGTTATCGCAACTCTTGGCATCAATAATACTACACGAATAAATGATCTTTCACCAATCTTTCATAAATCGACGATGCGTACTGCTCGGTCTGATTCTGATAGAATTCTGATTAGAATGAGCGCCAATTTTTCAGATCATAGCCAGTTAGCCGACCCATTGGTTGTTTATTCGGCTAATGAGGCAACTCCCAATTTTGACAAGAGTTATGATGCTATAAAACTGATGAATATAGATGATCAGCTGCCCAATTTATACTCCATAGCAGCCGATAAATCAAAATTAGTAATCAATGGACTTTCCGGAATGGATACTGCAACAGTAATTCCTCTTGGAATAAAAACGGAACGAGATGGTACAATAAGTTTTAATCTTCGGGATCTTGAAAACCTACCTGTAAATCTTCATATCTATTTAAGAGATACTCAAAGGGGTATCAACCAGGATTTGCAGAAAGATCCTGTCTATACCATAAATCTGAAAAAAGGAATTATAGAAAATCGTTTCTTTTTGCTTTTCACAGCTGCAGATGGCGTTATTGAAAATAATGATAACATTTTTATGGCCTATGGGTCAGGTGTGGATATGTTTATTAAAATTAAGCTGGTAAATGAGCAGTCTGGTACATTACTCATTCACAATATTCTAGGTCAGCAAATCTCAAGTACATCAATAAGCGGGAACGGGGAATATAAGCTCGAGCAGCTAACCTCAAATTTAATGTACTTAGTTAGTTTTATTACTTCAAGCAGTAAGCATACCGTTAAAATAATCACTACTGAGAGATAAACGATGATAGCTGGAATGATTATCAAAATGACGTAAGATGGAAAATAAAATAAAATATTCTTTTAATGGAAAAATATCCGCAGCGATTGTTTTTTCTATCACCTTTTTTCTTGTGAGTTTTTTAGCCAATGCCCAAGGTCCGGAGAATCCTCCCAGACCTGTAATTATATATGTAAATCCGGCACAAGGATTGAATTTTGGAGCTTTTTATCAGGGAGGTACAGGAGGTACAGTGATTGTTTATCCAAACGGATCAAGATCAACAACTGGCAGCATAATACAAACCAGTCAGGGTTTTTCTTTTTCTCCCGCAATATTTGAAGTAGACGCTGAGCCAGGTACATTGGTTACCATTGTAAATGGACCGGATGTTACTCTTACCGGAAGCAATGGAGGAACAATCGTTTTAAGTATAGGTAATGCCGACCCATCAAGCCCATTTATTGCTACTGCCACTTCTCCTTCACGAACCCTCATTAGAGTAGGAGGCACATTAACCATAGGTAATCCGTTAGTCAACCCTCCGGGAAATTATAACGGTACCTTTTCTGTAACATTTATTCAGCCCTAATCAATGCAAACAGTCAACGTTAGTTTACATAGATGCTTTTGGGCTAAGATTACCATTTTATGGATTATAATGGCAGGATCGGGTATGACATGTAAAGCCCAAACCATAACTGACTATGATGAAATTTCAGTATCATTCAATATTCAGCGTGTTGGTACAGCAGAAATGCCGACTCTTATATATAATGAAATTGCTTATATACCTGTGGTTGATCTCTTTGATTTTTTAAAGATAAATATAGTTTCAAGGAATTTGGATGCTCTAAGTGGAACATTTATCCATCCAAATTCAGCATTTTTATTTGATGTACCTAATAATCGTATTGTTTATCAGGGAAAGAATTTTGATCTGAAACCCAATAGTCTGATTAGAACTACAACTAACCTTTATTTACGTTCAGATTATTTTTATGAGATTTTTGGGTTGAATTGCCTCTTCAATTTTCGTAGTCTTTCGGTAGTTATTAGTACAGACTTAGAACTACCTGTAATGCGTGAAATGAGACTGGAACAAATGAGAAATAACCTAAACAAATTGCAAGGTGTTTTTAAAACAGATGTATTTGTGGGGCGTAAAAACCCATCCTTTTATTTTGGGACAGCAGACTATTCATTTGTTACTTCGGCTGGAAATAATGAAACTCCTACAGATACCAGAGCAAGTCTGGGTGTTGGCGGTATAGTAGCTGGTGGCGAAACAAATGTGATCCTAAATTACCAAAGTAATATCTCTTTTTCCAATCGCCAACAGTATTTCTTGTGGCGGTATGTAGATAATGACCAGACTTTTGCCAAACAGTTTTTAGCTGGAAATATAAGAGGGCAGTCTATCTCGTCTATTTATGCCCCTATAGTTGGTGTGCAGGTAACTAATGCCCCTACAATCTACCGACGCTCGTTTGGGACGTATACCATAAATAATTATACAGAACCAAACTGGACTGTAGAATTGTACGTTAACGGTGTACTTATTAATTACATTAAAGCTGATGCGGCTGGTTTTTATACTTTTAAAGTACCTCTCGTCTATGGAAATACTGCTGTCAAGTTACGATTCTACGGTCCGTTTGGAGAAGAACGCTCAACCGAAGAAAATATAAATATTCCATTTAATTTTTTGCCGAAAGGAGAATTTGAATATACAGTCAGCGCAGGTATTGTTGAAGATGGACAAAATACCCGATTTGGGCGATTTAGCAGTAATTACGGATTTAACAAAAATATTACTGTAGGAGCTGGGTTTGAATACCTGTCTTCTATAACTTCGGGAACAGAAATCCCTTATGTAAATACTTCTTTTAGGTTGTTTCCAAATTTACTAATCTCCGGTGAGTATGATTATAATGTGAGGTCCAAGGCAGTATTGAGTTATAATTTAGCATCAGGCCTACAATTTGAGATGTACAACTACTGGTACAAAAGAGGACAAACAGCTATCAATAATACCTTTATAGAAGACCACAAAGCAATTCTTTCTTTTCCCTTCAGAGGGCGTCATTATGCTGCTTATACCCGTTTGTCATGGCAGGATATTCGTTTAGAAAATACACATTATAGTGCTACAGAATGGATGCTTTCAACTGTTGTAGGGAATGTTAATGCCAGTGCCAATACTTTTGGACTTTTTTTTCCAAACAAAGCCTGTTACCTTTACACTAATTACGCTGTTGGCATAAGATCTTTTAGAAATATGCTCATTACACAGCAGCTCCAGTATGAGTATAGCAGTAAAAAGGTGATGACTATAAAAACAGAATTAGAAAAAAGAATTTTCATAAATGGATATGTAAATCTTTCTTATGAAAAAAATTTCATTAGTGAGATTAGCTACGTTGAATTTGGCCTTCGTTATGATTTTGCTTTTGCCCAGACGCGATTCTCTATGCGTAAAACCAACGATGTTTACCGAACACTGCAAAGTATTAACGGAAGCTTGATACATGATGGCAGATCAGGTATTACAGATTTTAATAATTATACCAGCATAGGCAAAGGAGCAGTTCTATTGATTCCATATCTGGATATGAACGGTAATATGAGGAGAGACAATGATGAGCCGAATGTACAAGGTTTAAAAGTAATAGTAAATGCAGGACGAACAGAACGATCAGCCAAAGATGGCTCCATACTTATAAAAGATCTTGAAGCATATGGAAATTTAAACATAGAATTGGATCCTTCCGGATTTGAACGGGTAGCCTGGAGCCTGGTTAAAAAGAACTATACAGTTGTTGTAGAACCTAATTTTGTAAAAAATATTGAAGTACCTGTATCAGTATTTGGAGAAGTGGGGGGACGTGTCTTTGTAGTGGATAATCAAGACGAAAAAGGTATTGCAGGTATCGTTATCACTATTTATAATGATAAATCTAAAAATATTGCAGAAATAACTTCTGAGGCTGATGGATATTTTTCTTATTTGGGATTATTACCGGGTAATTATAAAGCAAAAATTAATACCATGAAGCTAGAAAAAATGGGATTAACAACTGATTCAACTTCATTTGAATTTAAAATTTTAAGAAGTACCGAAGGCACTTTGATTGACAACATTAAATTTAAACTGATACCTGTCAAGTAATTTTTAGGTTTAAATTTTCAGGCTCTATCATATCTGAAAATAACTTTTATCATTAAAGGCTTTTTAAATCATTGATTTTATAAAGATCAAAAATGGAGAAACGAAAACATTTTTTTGAATTAAGACAATTGGTAATAATTGTAAATTAGAAACAATAAATACAGGTAAAAGCACATCAAATCAATTATAAGCAGCGTTCATTTTTTAAAGAATGACAATATAAATACTTAAGCAGTAAAATAAAACAAGATCCTTGTTTTATTAAGAATAAAATTCTAAATAGATTTGGATATAAAAAATTTTAAATCAGCCAAAAAAGCGTAAATTGATGTTGATTATAAATGTATTAGGTTAGAATCGGACAATCCTTGTCATTCTAACGTAAATTTAAATGTTGTACTTTTAATACAACTTTATTAATTGAAAATTATGGATCAAGATATTATATTAGATAAGTTAAAAAAAGCAAAGCAAGAACTTATTTCTAATCATGAAGAATTGGAAAGATGTACTAGCGATTTAAAAATTGCTAATATAAATTTGAACATTCGAGAAACAGAAAAAGAGTTGAATATGGAAGAATTTAATAGCAATTTAGAACAGATGATGTTTGCGATTTCTCACAAGGTCAGAAAGTCGGTTGCTAACATTCTAGGTCTTTCAAAATTGTTGTGTGAAGATGTAAATCTTGGAAATAATGAGTTAAGAGAAATTTTACTCCTGATTATCCAATCTGCTGAATCACTAAATACTTCGACAGAAGAATTATCGAAGTTTATTTGTTTAAAGAGGCGAAGTTGATATATAAATAATAGGCTTACTGAGGAGAATTGTCGGCATCACAAAAAATATATTCCTTTGGAAAAACTCTCAAATTGAGTGCTCCTTAATAAATAAGAGTGACCATTAGCTTCAGGAGCTTATAGGTCTCGAACCTTTTTTTTAATCCTTTTTGTGCCCATGATTTTTTTGGATTTCTTTTGAAAGAGTCTTATTCCCTTTCTTTGGAAATGATGCTGGGATTTTTATCATTATTTGTTTTGGGCTTCAGATTCCAATAATGCATATTTCCAGAGCTCTTTTGCTTCATTTTACCATCCATTATGTGGGCAGCGGAAATAAATAATGTTTGATAAGGAAATACAATTAGAATAAATAGGTCATCGTATTTTGGCTGTACATTAAAAGCTTAGGTATTAAGATCAGAACTATTTCAAATGATTATTTTATTTTTGAGACAATTAATATAGTGGAAGTGTTGATAATTAGGTATTTACTGTTAATATTGCTGAATTAAGAAAAAACTTATAAACATTATAGTTATACCTGTCGATAAAAGAATACATTTGACTGATTAAAAGCATATTGTGTATTTTCTTGTAAGATAAGGTATCTAAAAGACCAGACCTGCACTATGCTTAAATTCCCCTTCTGATTATCATGAAAAATCTAGTGCTTCTTTTACGTAAAGGAAAAGCAATTAGTACCTTTTTGAAAGATAAGCTACCTATTTCTACCTCTGTTTTTTTGTCTATTTTTCTTTTGAGTTTTTTACCAGCAAATGCAATGCGGGAAAGAACGGATCACGAATGTAGTAATTTTATTTTGTCATCAATAACGGTTGGAACAGGGGGAAACTATACTACTTTAAAAGCTGCTTTTGATGCCATAAATTCGGGTGTTGTTACAGGTGTTGTGACCATTGCAATCATAAGTAGTACTAGTGAAACTGCTACTGCTTCCTTAAATGCAAGCGGTACAGGTTTGGCAAATTACAGTTCAGTTTTACTCTATGCTACTGGTAGCGGTTATTCGGTTAGTGGTAATATTGACAATCCCTTAATAAGTCTTAACGGGGCCGATAATGTGACCATCGACGGACGAGTAAATGCTACAGGCACCACAGCTGACCTTATCTTTGCCAATACCGGTACAGGTGTAGCTGCGTCTGCATTACGATTCATTAACTCTGCAGAAAATAATATTGTTAGATATGCTACGCTGAAAGCATCTGGATTAAGTGCTGCAACAGGTATTGTCTATTTTGTATCTTCTGCATCAGGAAACGGAAATGACAATAATATAATTGAATATTGCAATTTGACCAGTGCAGGAGTAAACCGTCCTATGAATGCGATTTTGACTTATGGAACGGCAGGTCGCGAGAACAGTGGAAATATTATTCGTTTTAACGCCTTTTACAATTTTTTCAATGACAGTAATAGCGCGAATGGTGTTAATATTTCGGGGAACAGTACAGATTGGAAAATTATCAGTAATAGTTTCTATGATACGGCTTCATTGGTTTGTACAGGAAATAATATTTATAGTGTCATACGCATTTCTACTGCCAGCACTCATGTAATAAGTGGCAATTTTATAGGAGGAAGTGGTCCGTTCTGTACCGGAACTCCATGGACAATGAATTCAAGCTTTGCTACTTTTTTTAGTGGTATTTATTTTACGGGAAATACATCAGCATCGAGTTTACTGGAGAACAATACAATCCAAAATTTGGTATACAGCAGCACGAACACCAATCCGTGGGACGGAATTTATTTATCTGCGGGAAATGCTACACTGGTTGGCAATACCATTGGTTCAGCAACAGGTACAAACTCTATTGTGGTAACCACTCCAAATGCTTCGGCAACAGCGACTATTTCGGGTGGTGTTGTTACAGCTCTGACTCTTGTTAGTGGTGGTAGTGGCTTTACGGTACCTCCTTTAATTACTTTTACGCTTTCAGGAAGTACAACTACAGCAACAGCAACAGCTACTATTTCCGGAGGTATTGTTACAGGTTTTGCTATTACCAATGGGGGATCAGGGTACACGAGTGTGCCAAGTGTTAATGTTAACGGCTCGGGTTATTCTACTACACATGGTATACGTTATCTTAATAGTGGTGAAGTCTCTATGGAAAATAATACTATTGGTTCTATTACCACTAATGGAAATGCGGGATACTCTCATTGCTTTGAAGGGATTGTAATTAGCGGAGTAGCATCTTCGGTTATTACTATCAACAATAATCTTATTGGGAGTCTTTCTACAGCTAACAGCATCAGGACAAGCTCTCCGGCCACATCTTCATTGTTTAAGCAGGATCTGAGGGGAATCTATGTTAATTCTGCTGTGAATCTTGTTACCATTACAGGAAATACCATTGCGAACCTGACTAGTGCATACAACGGTACGTCTGTTATCAAAGTCGATGGAATCTGTACAGGAGGAGCCTCAAATATCATCCGTAATAATACAGTACGGGATTTAACCACTTCTGCGAGTTCAACCCTAAGAGGCATACAGCAAACCGTAGTGCTGGCGGGCACCAGCCAGTTGTTGGCTGGCAATACAATTTACAATCTTCGTAATACACATGCCAGTGCTGCAGTGAATGTTATCGGTATTGATTATTCGGGACCTAATTCAGGTACGAACTCCGTTACAGGCAATTTTATTCATGACCTGTTTGTTTCGTCGACCAATATTCTTTCAGAAATAGACGGTATACTTTTGGGTAACGGTGTAACCACTACAGATAATAATATTATTAATATTGGTACAGGAGTTACCGGAGGGTATAAGATTTATGGTATCAATGACAATAGCAGTAATAATGCGATCTATAGCAATAATATTTATTTTAATACGGTTTATGTGGCTGGTGCGGTAAGTTCAGGAACTACTTCTTCAACTGCTGCATTATGGAATTTAAACAATACGGTTATACGTAATTACAGAAACAACATTCTTATGAATGTTCGAACTGGCGGAGCGACAGGAAAACATTATGCTATTCGTATAGCCGGACTCAGCGGATTAACCATTGACTATAATGATTATGTGGTTACCGGAAATGCATTTTTGGGATCTTTCTCTACCGATAAAACGACTTTGGCCTTATGGAAAGCAGCAACATCACAAGATGCCTTAAGTTTAAATATCAATCCTCTCTTCGCCGTAGCAGGGAGTAATATTCCGCTGAATTATTACACTTCAGCAGCCATGCCCGCCATAACAGGAACTGGGATTACTGGGGATTATACAGGTCTGGCGAGGAGTACAATACCAAAAATGGGTGCTCTGGAAATTACGGCCTATGTTTGGTCGGGTGCTACCAGCACTGATTTTTCTGTTGCCAGCAATTGGCAGGGAGGGCTTGTTCCTCCAAACGGATCTGATATCTCTTTTGCAGCTTCTCCATTTAATGACTGCGTTTTGGATCAAAACAGATCGTTAAGGAATATTACCAACGCACAGCCCACTTACAAACTGCTTCTAAATGGTCATGAATTAACGGTGCTGGGCAATCTTGTTTTTTCTAATAATGCCAAAATAGACGCAACTGCTGTAGGTTCCATACTTACATTTGCAGGTACTGTGGCACAAAATATTCCTTCGGGCGCCTTGTTTTCCAATTCTATGGACGGCTTTACGGTTAATAATCCTGAAGGATTAGCGCTTAATGATGATATTAAGGTAATGCACCCCCTGACACTTGCTAGTGGTGGCTTAACTATTGGTACACATACACTAACCCTTAACGGAACAATTTCAGTAGTATCGGGTTCTCTAGTTGGTGGCCTTACCAGTAATATTAGTATTGGCGGCAGTGGAGTTGGAAGCCTGCCTGCTGTAATTCTTAATAATCTTACCCTTAACCGTTCAATAGGAATTAATTTATCAGGTTCGGTTTCAGTGGCAGGCACTTTGTCATTAGTATCAGGAACCCTTTTGGTTGGTTCCAATACAATGACGTTGTCTGGCAATTCACCAACACGTACAAGTGGTACTATTGATGTTTCTGGTACAGATGCTACGCTAATTTTTACGAACCCAATTGCAATTACATTGCCAGCAGGATTTTTTATAAACGCTGTCAATAATCTTACTATAAATAGTGTTGGGGGTATAACCTCTGCAGGTGATTTTTCAATCAATGGAATTTTGAATTTGCAAAGTAATAATCCTTCGGCAATTAAAGGAACTCTGGATATGCACAATGGTTCAATCCCTTTGACACTAAATATGGGACCTAATTCCACTACTGATGGAATAGGGGATACAACGGGTATTATAAGACGTGCTTCAATTACTTTTGGTGTAAATTATTCTTTTGGAAGCAAGTTTACTAAAGTCTATTTTGCAAACGTGGGAACACTTCCCACCGAGGTGAGTGTAAAGGTCAATATTGGTGTTACGCCTTCATGGCATGCAGGAGCCATAAATCGCGAAATGGAAGTGATCCAAACCGGAGCAGTAGGAACAAGTGCTACTGTTTCTTACCATTATCTCGACAGTGAACTTAATGGTAATAATGAGGATCGTCTTGTTTTATGGGCCAAAATTGCGAACATAGAATATGGTGCCTCGGCTTTTGATGCTAGTGATAACTGGGTTTCTTTATCGAATGTAAATATTGCTTTTTTTTCAAGTACTTTTGATGGTGTTAAGAATATTACTTTGGATGAATACAGTACAAACAATACGTTGGTTTGGAACGGATCAGTATCAACCTCGTGGACAACAGTACAGAACTGGACACCTAATGTTGGGCCATCCATAACCAAAAATATTATTATTCCTGATGCTGCAACGACGACTTTTGACCCCATTTTACCGTTGTTGACAGAAATTAATACACTAAACATGGAGAGTGGCAGTATATTAAATGCTGTTGGGACAGCCCAAGCTACAATTGCCGGACCAGCTGCATGGAATAATCACGGGGGAACATTTAATCCCAATACAAGCAATATTATTTTTACAAACACTTCAGCTACTATTTCCGGAATCACTGATTTTTATAACATGACTATAAATAGTGGTAAACTTTTGTCGATGACAGATGGTTGTACCATCAGGATTGCTGGTTCAATGACAAATAATGGTAGCTGGAGTGTTATTGTTTTAGGTACTACAACAGTAGAATATAATGGTGCATCACAGATAATATTAAATCCTAATGGGAGCACAGCAGGTTATTCCAATTTAATTCTTAGCGGAAGCGGGATTAAGACAATGCCTGCTACCTTACAAACCATTTTGGGGGATTTTAGCCTTGCCGGCACTACAGCTGCTACTGCAACATCTGCTTTAACAATAGGAAAAAACCTGATTATTGGTGAGGGAACCACTTTGAATAGTGGCAATTTTAACCATAGCCTTAGTGGTGATTTTGACAACAGTGGTACTTTTGTAGCCGCTTCCGGTCATAGCATTGTTTTCAATGGAGTGTCTGCGCAGTCTATTTTGGGGACCGCAACCACGGGATTCGATCAGCTTAATATTAATAATGGTACTGGTGTTTTGATGTACAGCCCTGTAAATGTTGCCAATTTACTTGCGCTAACCTCCGGCACTTTAAAAGTTGGGGAAACCACTCTGGGCATTTCCGGAACGATAAGCAAAACCTTTGGAAATATAGAAGTAAGTCCTCTTTCATCTCTGAACTTTGGAGGAAGCGGTATCATTATTCTGGCTTCTGATTTATTCAGTGCAAATCCATCTTTAAAAGATTTAACAATAAACCGCCTGGGAGGTGTAGTTCTTGGACAGGAAACTGCAGTGAGTGGTGTTTTGAACCTTTTATCAGGAACACTGAATATCGCCACACTAAATCTTACGATCAATACGCTTTCAGTAACGGCACCCAGTGCGACAAAAATGATAATAGCTGACGGTGTTGGAGAGGTTAGAAAAATTTTAACGGAACATATTCCTTTTACGTATCCAGTTGGAGACGCAAGTGGTACAGTCGAATATTCTCCCATAACAATAACGTTGAACGATGACAATAGTGCCAGTCATTATTTTGGAGTCAAGCTGGCCAATGCCAAACATCCGGATAATGCCAGTACTTCAAATTATTTAAACAGATATTGGATGGTGAGCCAATCAGGAGGAAGTTCGCATGTGGCAACCCTAAATGCAATTTATACGAATCCGGATATTACAGGAACTGAATCTGCTATTTCAGCAGCGACATTCAATGGTATTTTTAATCAGATAAATAATCCATGGATAAAGTACAATGCCTTATCTGCAAATGCTGTTATTGTAGACAATGCTACATTGATGCCAGGCCAGGTGACAGCAGTAACAGGGATATCTGGTGCCGACCCAACGGTTAGTATAACAGGGACAGGGGATACTTGTAGTGGCTCAAATGTTCCTTTAAATACAATAGTTAATGGTGATGCCAGTTTTATTTACAGTTGGACACCCGCCACTTTTTTAAACAATGCCAGTATCGCTAATCCGGTTGTGACGAACATTACAGCTTCTACATCCTATACCGTTACCGTAAAAGATGGTAACGGTATTAGTGCAAGTGCTATAGGAACTGTAAATATAGGCCCTACTACAACCTGGAACGGAGCATGGAGCAATGGTGCACCTACCAGTACAACATCGGTTATTATTTCAAGCAATTATACGCCGGCATCTTCTTTTGAGTGTTGTTCCTTAACGGTTAACAACAATGCAGTGGTTTTGATTCCGTCAGGGATAAATGTGACATTAAACGGAATACTTACCGTAGTTTCAGGCAGCAGCTTTACGATGCAGAACAATTCTAATTTGATACAAAATAGTAATCAGGCCAATTCCGGAAATATAACTGTTATTCGCGATTCTGCCCCAATTATACGTTTAGATCATACGCTATGGAGTAGTCCGGTGACGAGTATACAGACCTTGCAGCAGTTTTCGCCTAATACGCTCTCAAATCGTTTTTATGTGTATAATATTTTAAATAATACGTATACCGCAACTCCGGCAACAGGTAATTTCCCATTAGCAAAAGCGATTGCAGTGCGTGCGCCTAATAACTGGTCCACGACACAAACGGCATGGCCGGGAAGTTTTATGGGTGTTCCTAACAACGGAACTATCACAACACCGTTGGAAATGACCGGAGCGGCCTATAACGGTCTAGGGAATCCATATCCGTCTGCAATAAGCGGGACTACATTGGTAAATGCCAATAGTACCATGATTACAGGTACGCTGTATTTTTATGCACATACTTTGGCTATTAATGCCACAACGGGTCTTTTTCCTCCGGGAACTAATTATGCAGTTTGGAACCCTGGTATGGGAGGAACACCTGCAACAGTTGGCGGTGGCGGAACAGGTAATAGTCCGGTAACCCCAAACGGAATTATACAAACTGGTCAGGGATTTTTGGTAAAGGCTGTTGCTCAGGGAAGTATGGTTTTTACCAACAGCATGAGAACAATAAATAATGCTAATCAGTTTTTCAAGGGTAAAACATTAAAGGCTAATACGGTAGAACCTGATATTGAAAGGCATCGCATTTGGTTAATCCTGGGCAGTGGCAATGCAGCCTTAAATACAATATTAGTTGGGTATGCGGCAGGCGCAACAAACGGAATCGATTATGGTTATGACGGATTAAAGTTTGGAGGCACAGGCAGTGAGTTATATTCATTAATAGGAAGCACTTCTTATACTATTCAGGGGAGGGTTCTGCCTTTTACAGCTGATGATGCTGTTCCACTGGGTTTTAAAGCTGTAGAATCCGGCATCTTTACTATTGCTATTTATAAAACAGATGGTTTATTTACCGGAGATCAGGATATACTGATCAAAGATAATCTCACAGCAACCACAAGCAGTATCAAAACCAAACCCTATACTTTCAATAGTGAAATCGGAACTTTTGACAAGCGTTTTGAATTAGTCTATACAAAAGGTACGTTGGGCATTGATCCCCAAACGGTACTTGAAAATAGCATAATAGTATACACCAAAAGCACTACATTATTTGTTCAAAGTACCCGTATGATTACTGCGGTACGGATTTTTGATATTCTCGGGAGGCTGCTTTTCGAAAATAAAAATATAAATGATACCCACTTTGAGCATAACAAAGCAAGTCTGGCCCCTCAGGTTTTTCTTGTTCAGGTCACTGACAGCGAAAACAGAAAAGTTGTCAAAAAAATAATCTTTTAAATACCCTAAGGTCTTACAGAAAAGATCCGGATTAAATCTCAGGTGCCAAAATGTTTTGGCACTAATATCTCCTGCCATATGAAAAAGATAATCCATGTCGTTTTGCTGTTTTTTTTGTGCACCATTGCATTTGCTCAAGACAGCCCTCCACCTCCGGATTTTGAAGATCCAAATGATCCTAATCCAACAGATCAGTCTTCAGTTCCTATTGACAGTCATCTGATTGCACTTTCTATTGCAGCATTATTTCTTGGTTTGTACGTAATCTGGAGAAAAAAATACAACCACTTGTAATTTTAGTGATAATTTGTATTGTGTCATTTTTTTTAAAGAGTGTGATGATCATTATTTTTTAGAGAATATGCAAATAAAAAGAAAGGAAAAGTTACGGTAGATTCTCCAGAATCATTTCCTATTTTTTTGAAAGATTTGAATTTAGAATTTTCAATGTTAAAATTTAACCATAAAATAATCTAATGAAATTAGGATTTTTTCAGGAGGAGCTTAAATTACGAGTTGTAAGGTTATAATTCGTGTCTATAAATCATTCTTAAATATTTGTAATCCATTGGCTCGATAATCTTATTGCAAAACACAAAGATTCAATTTTTTTAAGCGAATTCTATACTTTACGAACTTTAATCATTTCTCTTTCGACAGTACAAATGTAAAAATAGTGGCAATGCCCGTAAATGTTTATTTTGGAGAAATGAGATACTGATTTTGAAATTCTACTATTGCTAGATTTCCAAGAGCAGAATGCCTTCTAAGAGTGTTATAAAAATTTTCTATATACCAAAAAAAAGAATTTTTAGCTTGTTCTCTTGTTTTATATTTATTCTGATAAACTAGTATTCTAAGCTTTGTTCACCTAGCCTTTTTTATATCCCTAAATTTAGAGATTGTTAACTTTTACCCACATCAAAAAGAAGATCTATTTTTTGTAGCTTTCTTTATTCACTTCAAAATAGACAGGCTTGACTTTTTGTGGCAAAAATGGTATCCACTCCAAATTTGTCAGAAGCACAATATACCATTGTTGGGTTTGAAGGGATTTGTCAGATTGTTTGTCTATAAAATCAAAAAACTCTTTCAGTACATTTTATTCTTTCCAGAGGTGAGCATTATTATAAAACTGCCTAAACTTGTTTTACAAATATTTTTGACATTTCATGAATCGATAATCGGAAATAATCCGATTATCGAAAAACGGTAGCAGATACTTGCGCTATTATATTGGAGAATCACTGATACTCGATTTATCATCAGCCAATAAAACTGCCCTTATCCTGTCTATATGAATCTGTGACATGTTTGCCCTTTCTCTGGCCGAGACAGCCATTGCGCCTTTTTGACCATTTGCGATAGTGGTGAGAAGATTTTTTCTTTCTTCGAACATTCTAAGGGCGGTCCACATAGTTTCTTCAATTTTTTCGGTTTGTTCCGCCAGTAAAGCAGCAGCAGTATAGGCATGGCCGGTATGACAGCGATATCTCAGGCCGGGACCCTTATCCATTTTCCATAAAACACCTCCACAGCCTGGGCAATTAAAGGGAACCTGCTCGCCAAGAGAATTAACCGAAGGAAGATCGCTTAATACTCGCTGGGCTATTTTAATCTCCTTTATTATGTCTTCTGGAATTGCCGGCTGTTTACTGGTTTTTCTTGTCATCAGAATAGAAAGAACACCGCCCATCTCTGCTATAGGTATACAATAATCCGGCTTCATTTGATTCAGTGCATTTTTCGGCATATCAGGATAATCCGCATCTGCTGGATCTTGAATTATACTGATACCCCCACATCTTTGAATAGCAATAAGACCGGCAGTCCCATCATCCAAATATCCAGTTAAAAGAAGTCCTATTGTCCTGTTTCCAAAAGAAGCTGCTGCTGATCTGAATAAAGGGTCGATTGCAGGGCGTGAGCGATTTTCCTGAGCACCTTTGGTTACTAAAAGAGTGCCATTGTTTTCAACCATCAAGTGATGATCAGAAGGAGCAAGATAAATATGACCAGATTCAATCCTATTTCCGTGCTTGGCGTGGATGCATTTGAGTTTTCCAATTTTATTTAGTGAATTTAGCAGTGCATCTCCTGTTGCATCAGCAGAGATGTGTTGAACAATCAAAAGAGGCGCGGGAAAATCCTTTGGAAGCTGTTCTAACAAAGTTATCAAGGCTTTCATGCCTCCTGCTGATGTACCTACTACAACAATAAAATTATTTTCTTCTTTAATTGCTTTCATCTTATAAATGTAAGAAAATAAATTTCAAAATATTGAAAATAAAAAGGAACAGAAAATTGCTATAGTTGTAAAAGACTCTTTCGATCTAAATATAATTTTATTACTAGTTTTTCAAATTCTTAGAGTCTTTCATTTGGTAAACATTTATTAAAAAAGGTCTAAGTGAATATGCCTTCTACTTTGAAGCATCAATTTACATAAATGTAAATAGTCTTATTCAAAAAAAAATATTTAAGATAAAAAACAGCAAGGGTAAATAATTATTCACTAGATAGCTGCAAATTGCGTTTATAGGTAATCTTAACATTAAGATAAACTAAAAGAAAAAATTTAAACAAAAAATGCACATTAACCTTTGTAGGACTATTTAAAAAATTCATTATTTATTTTATAAGATTATAATAAGATTTTTTTTTAGCACGTACCAATAAAAAATAGATTCTTCACGAGCATATATTCGAATCAAATAATAAAAAGTATCCTTAGGCACCAGTAACTAATTGGATTCTTTTATTTTAGGAGATTTATGCAGTATTTAAGTCACTAAATCTCCATTAGGCTCATATTTCAATCCTGTAGTTCTGTTTCCAATAGAATGTCTGTTGATTGGATTATTTACTAGATAACGACTTGGCAATTCGTAGAGCGTATACTCCAGAAGTATTTGTCAGGTGGCGTTTGTCCTTTTGGAAAATGAATAACATATTGATAAATCCGACCATCCAGTTGATTTCCTATTGACTAAACGAAAATAGCGGATGAGTGCTCGGTCATTTTTAATAAAGGCAATTGCTAATAATTATAAACCAGATAAAATAAATATTGATAAAAGCGGATCAAATATAAGTGCTGTTAAAGTTTATAATAAACGTTCGCTTTCCCAAATAGCAATCCGACAATGTAAATATCTCAAAAAATTGTCGAACAGGGCTATCGATTTATAAAATGGGGGATACAAAACGGATTAGGCGATAGAAGTTTTGAATCGGCCACTCGAACATTGAGCGGAATTGAAGTTGTACATATTTTGAGAAATAATCAGATTGTTATGCCAGTTATAACTATGTTTAAATCATTCTGTAAATTGGCAGTTTTAACTTTTAAATTACTTAAATATTTATATTTGATTCTAACAGATGCAACAGAACCCTTTGGTAACACGAGAAAGAAGTTCTGTCAGCATAGTATCATGTAGTGGATGCAAATGCTGTACAATAACATAGGCCATTTCAGAATCATAAGGAATTGTTTCTATAAACTGCCTAAATGCTTCCAGTCCTCCTGCGGAAGCACCAATACCAGTGATCGGAAAATCCTGGCGGGTTGCTTAGGTAAGTTTTTTTTCTGCAGATGCATGATTTTAATTTTTAGGTATTAAATAAGAGAAATCAATGCATAATATTAAAAGATATTCTTTCTTTGAATACTAAAGTGTAATCACAAAAGATTCAATTTTAGCATTTGCCGACTTTTCTATCCAGTCGATTTCAATCACTTTTTTGAGCATATTTTTTTGATCAGTAAAAGAAATAGGTTTCACTATATAAGCATTTGCACCTAATTTAAAAGTATTTTTAACCCCGTCGGGTGTTGCGGAAGTTGAATAAATGGCAATTATCGGAATATTTTTAAATCTGTTATCTTCCCTAATTTTCTGTAAAGTTTCAAACCCAGATAAGATGGGCATATTAAGATCTAAAAAAATGATATCAGGGATATCCGTATTTTTATCATAAAGTCGGTCTAGAAGTTCTACTCCATTTTTACAAAACTCAACTTGATAGTTAAGATGAAGATCTGCTATTGCCTGACCAAAAAACTCTCTTTCATCTTCATCATCATCAGTAAGTAAGATTCTTATATTCTCTTTATTTTCCATTTATTTGATACATTTATATCAAATGTACTATTTATTAAAATGTTAAGAGATGAATTAGATTGGTTACTTACAATCTATTACAGAATATTCTTTTGATTAGCCGTTTATATTAGAAATATTGCACTGTACTATTGATAATTTTGCATTTAAATTAATTATTTAAATAATAATTAATTTAATAATATTGTAATACTTTTACCACATAAAAGAATTAAACATGTTTATTTTGAACCCTTGGTAGTTTGCTTTTACAAATTTTATAAAAATAGGGCAGCCTATAGTATAAAGATTTTTTATTTTTATGTATAAAAAGCTATATCTTTTGTATACAAACGGATTTACCATTAACCATTATATCAACCAGTCCTAAATTTTCATTAAAAGTTGTTCTTACATAACTTTCCTTAACAACAACAACAGCACCATAAATTTTTCCATTTTTTTCTGATACAAAATCAAATACTACTCTTTTGTTATCAGGACTAATACTCAGCACGTAACTTGTAAATTCTGTGTTTTTTATAGAAAATTCCTGTTTCGTGTCAATTATTTTATCACCGACATAAAAATTGATAACCTTTTCGCTTAAGCTTATATCTGGATAATATCCATTAACTTTTTTTAGCAATTCATATTGTGCCACATTTGCATTCTCACTTTTAGATGTAATATTTTGTGAAAATGAAGCTATAGAAAACATAAAACCTAGTATTAAAATATACTTTTTCATAATGTTGATTTTTGATTTTTAAAAAAAACAGGTTTAAATTATTAAGCAATTTACGAATATTTTTTTACAATAAACTATAAAACAAGTGGTTATGTTTTTTTTGTTATGATATTATGATGCTCTCGCGTCGCGCTCTTATTCATACAAAACTAATACCTAAAATGGTTACCTATATAGCAAAGCATTGAAATTTTCTATCACTAGAACTAAATTACTTTCTTCTATAAATGCATGTAAGCCATGCATCAATGACTTTCTTACTATTTTCATTTATTGCATTCTCGCGTTTTTTCTGGTCTGTAATTCCATAGTTTACTAACTTTGCTTTTTTTTACTTTGTTTTCGACAAAATAATCTTAGTTTGAAGTTCATTTATTTTAAAAGACACGTTTTATAAAAAAAAATAATACATTTGAAATGTTTGAAAATCAAACTACTGAATTAAATTTTAGGTTTTGTTGGTATTTTATTTTTTTTATGCAGATTAATATAATTTAAAAATAAGTGGTAACAGAATTTTGGATAGAAAAAGCTTGGGGAGAATCAATAAATAATGCTTTGATTACTGATGCTTACAACGCACTCATAGAATTAATTAATGTGGATGATGAACATGGTTTTATCTGGATCGGTCATGTTGATGAAGAGTATGTTCTTGAAATTCAAAAAGATTTACAATTGTTTTTAATTTTTGGGGAAAATCAGGATAAACGCTTAAAAATGTCTATTCTGGACTGGGATAAGGTAGTTTTATTAATTAGAAGCTATTTTGATAAAGATTTTGGTGTCCTTAAAAATGAATTTACTATGAACCTGTTAGATAATATTAGAGAGATTTATAATATCAATAAAATAAACAACTTTAGTCTTAACTAATAAAAAAGGGACTAGAATAGTCTGTTTTTGTTTGATTTAATAAATATATTATAATTGATTATTCACCTTTGCTGTTTTTTTTAAATTTATTTATTGATTAATTTTTCAAGTCATCATTTCATCTTTCTCTTCCAACGTACTCTGGTCCAGGTCAAAAGAGTGGAACTATGAATTTGGATGGAGTTATGGAAATACTCTCTAATGGCGCCACCGGCGGTGGTAAATAAGAGCCGGTATTGCAGTAATTTATAATTTTTTAAAAAAAGTAATAGCTAAGCTACACGCAGAACATAAAAACATAAAACTATCAAAATGCTTGAGTTGTTCCGAACTCAGGCATTTCAATAAATTAAAAATAATATTATGAAAAGAATATATGTATTACCCGTATTTTTATTTTTCCTTGTTTCTTTTAATAAAATAGAAAAATATACAACTTTTAATGCAAGAGAAAGTATTGCAGTTGTTGCAACTAGCCAGGATCCGCTGCCAAGCTGGAATGATGGCCCTTTGAAAAAAGATATTATTGCTTACGTAAAAAAAGTCACAACAAAAGGAAGTCCGGATTTTATTCCGGTTGAAAATAGAATTGCCACTTTTGATAATGATGGAACGCTGTGGGCCGAAAAACCATATGTTCAGGAATTGTTTGCTTTCTTCCTTGTTAAAAAGATGGTAGAAGCAAATCCCGCATTAGTCCAACAACAGCCTTTTAAGGCAGTTGTTGAAAAAGATAAAGCTTTTTTTGAGAATGGCGGTGAAAAGGCACTGATAGAATTACTTGCAGCTACTCATACCGGTATGAGTGAAGACGAATTTGAAGCTTCTGTAAAGGAGTTTTTTGGTGCAGCAAAATACCCGAGCAAAAATGTAACATTGAAACAAATCAGATACCAGCCTCAATTGGAGTTATTAAATTATCTGCGGGCGAATGGATTTACAACTTATATCGTAACCGGTGGTACAATTGAAGTAGTGAGAGCGATTTCAGAGGGTTTTTATGGTATTCCAAAAAATCAGGTTGTTGGGACTTCTTTCAAATATACATTTGATGATGCTTCTAATAGTATAAAAAGAGAAGCTGCCTTAGACCATTTAAATGATAAAGAAGGAAAGCCGGTTGGAATTCAGCTTCACATTGGTCAGCGTCCTGTTTTTGCATGCGGCAATGAAGGCGGAGCTGGCGATATTGCCATGCTAAAATATTCTCAGGGAAATAAATATCCCTCTTTTCAATTGCTGGTAAATCACGACGATGCAGTCAGAGAATATAGTTATCAGGAAAAAGATAACCTGTCCTTAAATGCAGCGGCACAAAACAAATGGCATGTCATCAGTATTAAAGATGATTGGAAAAAAGTTTTTGCAGATAAGTAATTGCTTTATAGAGTTAAAAACGAAACACAATAGTTAAACAATAACACAGGAGTTCCCAGGATTTTGGATATTAAGACAGTTCAGTACCCCTTTTTAAAAAAAAACTTAATTGAAAAATACCGTATTATTTATTTTGATTAGGCCTTTTATGGTTATTGAACTTTCATCTGTAGCCGGATTCAGGACAATATACCCCTGATCCTCCAGCAGGATTAGGGCATCTAGTATTTTTGCATGGTTGTCTCTTTGCACGGAAATATTTTCGCTAAATATTTTCATAACATTGTAAGCTGGCATTACAAGTACTGCCAGGTCTTCTAATGCGCAGGTCCCGGGGTAACTCTGGGCAAGTTTACTCAGTATCCTATCAAAATAAACGGATGATTTTTCCAAGATATAATAGTTTAAATAAAGATACGAAAATTTGATTATTATTTAAATATATTCCCTGATCCGAATTGAAATTAGTATCATCCTGCTGTTATCCGTTTATTTTATCCTTATGATACTCCCTGAGCCATTTTTCCATTCTCTGCAACAGCTGCACTTCTTTAGGATCGCCTTTTGGATTGGAAAGCCCTGTAATGGTCCTTTGATAATTAAATCTTTTATCCTCAAACTGGCAGGTAAATTTTGGAACCTCGTTGTGCACGACAAGCCATTTGTCCTGGCCTGCCTTTTTAATTTCAAACTTCTTCATTTTTCTTAATCTACTTAACAGCTGCAGATAGTCAGATATTATTGTTGTTTTACGGCTGAATTTTAAAGGGCAAAATTAGGGGATTATTGCCCTTATTTTGTTACATAATTTACAGATCAGCAATATTTTTTTTGATTTAGGAGCTGTTCCCGCTATACGTTCCAATCTTTTGTGCCAAACCCCGGCACAAAAGGATTTCAATGCACACGAGCGAAGCGAACTGGCGAAGCAATCAGGGCTAAGGGCCGCTGAAGGTCCTATTTTGTCTTTGGAAAACTGCATATTCGAAGCCAATTTTTGTACTTCTAATCAATACTCAATTTTCGTTTTTTTTTAATACCATATGCCACTATTCTTTCACAAAAATAAATAGGTTTTGCGGCTGCAGAAGGAGAAAATCGATGAAGAACCTAAACACAGGAACTTTTCTTTCAGCTTTGATATACACTCACCTTTTTATAATGATGCAATAAAAAATAGCTTACTGTGGCTCTTTAGACTAATAAATAAGGTAAGGTTATAATAAAAAAAAGCGCCAATTGTCTTCAATTGGCGCCTTTTGGCAGTGTGGTGAGCTTGACTGGACAAATTTCTATAAATTTTATGGAAGATTTAAAGAGATTGGCTAACTATTATATGTAGATCCTGTCTTTAGATGGCTTAAGGAATTTGGTTTGGATGTCCTGTTGGGGATTGATGGAAAAAATATTTGATTTCAAAAATGATTTCTTTTTAAAGTCAGTTGTGTGACGTCTATGTATTTCTGCCATCTTATTGCGATTATTCTGGATTAGTGTATCTACGCTAAAATATTAAAATAAGGTTAATAGTTGCTTTAAAGTAATGATTAAATTATATTATTATAATAAAGTTTCGAACCTAAACTCTGCAGCCCTTGTATTTACTGAATTTTGTAATTTTGAAAAACAGCATGTGCCACGATTTTACCACAAAACTTAACGTATCGTTTTCTGCCTTTAGTAATGATCTATAAATTTGTATCTTATATGTACTTCAAAAGCAGTGTATGTACCTAATCGTAGAAAACTAATTTTTGGGAAGGGGGGAAATTAACATTATTGATTTTTATTACCTTCAAGTCCATTTATAAAACGGACTTTTTTATTCTTTTTTAGCACCATAGAGTTACCTTTACTATACAAATTACAAACTATTCTAAATTTAATTATAAAAATAATAATTTAAGTAATTTGCAAATTTGCATATATTTGCAAATACCCAATAAGAATTGGAATGTAGTAATTTAAATCATTAAGTTTTGTTCAAGAAAGTTCTATACTCACTTATACTAATTTCGTGTATCAATATCTGTTCTGGAAATGTAAAAGATTCATTAAGACTCAAACTTGATTTTGCGATACAGCATAAAGCAGATTATGCTGCTCTAAAAGATAAAAGAACTTCAAAAATCAGAAAAGCTATTAAAGAAAAAAACTCACCTGAGGCCGAGTATTTGCTAAATCAAAAATTATATACAGAATACAGAAAATATAAAATAGATTCTGCTTTGTATTTTATTACAAAAAATGTAAAGCTTTCAGATTCACTTAAGCAAAGTAGTTTCAAGACAGATGCTGTCCTGCAATTAGCGAATCTTTATTCAGCAAGCGGACGTTTTCTGGAATCTGAAAAATTATTGAAATCAATTGATACCGAAACACTTTCAAACAATCAAAAAAAGACCTATTTAGAATTTTATATTGAGTTTTTTGAGCATTATGCGACTAATAATCCCAGTAAGTATTACAATGAACAAATTGGGATATATAGAGATTCACTGCTGGCCATTTTAGATCCTCAGTCTTCAGAATATAAAGTAAATTTAGCTTTGCGTTCTATTGATAATAAAGATTACGCTGCGGCAAAAAAAAATCTCGAAGACTTGTTTTACAATCAGGAACTTAAAAAATCTCAATACGCAATGTGCGCCTATCTTTTAGGAAATATTAGTATGCGCAATAAAAAATATGAACAAGGAATTGATTATTATACCCTGGCGGCAATTACTGATATAGAAACTGCAACAAAAGATCAGGGAGCCATACAGAATCTCGCAATCTATAATTACTACAATGACAAGATTGATTTAGCCTATAAATATGCAAAGTCGGCTCTGGAAGATGCGGTTTTCTGCAATGTAAAATTCAGGACCCTGATGATGTCAGAGTTTTATTCGATTATAAATGCAGCTTATCAGAAAAAAGCAGAAAAAAATAAAAAACAACTTCAAATTTATATTGTATCTGTAAGTGTGCTCAGTTGCTTTCTTATTGTTTTGATTTTTTATGTGTATCGCCAGATGAGACGTTTGTCCCGAATTAAAAAAGAACTTTCAGAGTCAGCACAAGAACTTCAGGAATTAAATTCAGAATTTCAGGCGGCTAATGATCAGCTTAAAGTATTTAACGAACAGCTCAATGAATCTAATAATATAAAAGAAGAATACATCGCCCAGTTTTTTGATATCTGCTCGTCGTATATTAATAAAATGGAAGATTACAGAATAAAACTCTACAAAAAAGCCATCAGCAGACAATTTGTTGATCTTACGAATGTTTTAAAATCAAATGATATCATAGATCAGGAACTTTATGACCTGTACAGGAAATTTGATGCTGTTTTCATTAAGCTTTATCCTGAGTTTACTACAGATTTTAATGCACTTCTTGCTGAAGGAGAAAAAATCACACTCAAAGAAGGAGAAATACTCACTACAGAACTTCGGATTTTTGCCCTTGAAAGGCTTGGTATTAAAGACAGCGAGAAAATTGCTTCATTTTTGAGACTTTCTATGAGCACCATTTATAATTACAGAACTAAAATTCGAAATAAAACGACTTATTCTAAAGAAGAATTCACAAAAAAACTCGAAAAAACCGGCAGTAGATTCCACAGTTTGTAATAAGGATAATTATCTCTCTATATCCCTGTTTTTTCTACAGGTCACAAGGTATAAAGCTAAAGCTGTATAGGGAATGATGTAGTATTTCGGGCAGATTTGCTTTCTTTTTCTAGCTACTTTTTTTGAGTCCGTCAACTACTTTTTAATAGCTAACTTATTTATTTAACTATTTGATTTATAGCGATTTGTGTTCTTTTTAGTTCTACATTTTAATTTTACAATGCCGTGCGTGTACTATATCGTTATAGTTTTACAACATCAAGGTTTATTAATTTGAAAAATAAACCTGAGGTCGATAAAATTATAAACAGATATGAAAAAAAAATTAGCAGCAGTATTGTTTCTGGCAGCAACATTTCACATGAATGCCCAGCAACAAAAAGATCAAAAAATGGATGCGTTCGTCAGCAGTTTGATGAACCGGATGACACTTGAAGAAAAAATAGGACAAATGAATCTGCCTAGTGAAGGAGATATCATAACAGGATTGGGAAGCAATACTAACATTGCAGCAAAAATTCGTAAAGGCCTTGTAGGAGGAATGTTCAATATCAAGGGCGTTCAGAAAATCAAAGAAATTCAGAAAATTGCTGTCGAAGAAAGCAGATTAAAAATTCCGCTGCTCTTTGGTATGGATGTCATTCATGGTTATGAAACTGTTTTTCCTATTCCTTTGGGCATAGCTTGTACCTGGGATATGAAAGCGATTGAAGAGTCGGCCAGAATTGCTGCCAAAGAAGCCAGTGCTGACGGTATCAGCTGGACATTCAGTCCTATGGTTGATATTGCCAGAGACCCCAGATGGGGACGGGTTTCTGAAGGAAGCGGTGAAGACCCTTATCTGGGTGGGCAGATTGCCAAAGCCATGATAAGAGGTTATCAGGGAAAGGATAATACATTTTCGGAAAAATTTAATATTCTGGCCTGTGTAAAACATTTTGCATTGTACGGAGCCGGAGAAGCCGGAAGAGATTACAATACTGCAGATATGAGTCATATTCGCATGTACAACGAATATTTTTATCCCTATAAAGCAGCAGTAGAGCAAGGAGTAGCGAGTGTTATGGCTTCTTTTAATGTTGTAGATGCCGTTCCTGCCCATGCCAATAAATGGCTGCTGACCGATGTGCTTAGAAAAGAGTGGGGTTTTGAAGGATTTACAGTAGCAGATTATGGAGGAGTAGGTGAGATTGTCAATCACGGATTGGGTAATTTGAAAGAGTCTTCTGCCGCAGCGCTTAATGCAGGACTGGACATGGATATGGTTTCAGAAGGATTTCTAAATACATTGCCTGCTTCTATAAAAGAAGGTAAAGTTGATATTGCAAAAATTGATCAGGCCTGCAGACGTGTTCTTGAAGCAAAGTATAAATTGGGATTGTTTAAATATCCTTATAAGTTTTGCGATACTAAAAGAGCGCAGAAAGAAATATATACCAATGAAAACAGGGCAGTAGCACGTAAAACAGCTGCTGAAAGTTTTGTACTTCTAAAAAATCAGGGAAATATTCTGCCTTTATCCAAAGCAAAAACCATTGCCGTAGTGGGACCTATGGGAGATACAAAGTCAAATATGGTAGGTACCTGGAGTGTTGCTGCCAAACTCGATCAACCTCTTACTCTGGTTGAAGGATTGCGTCAGACCGCCGGCAGTAAAGCCAATATTATATATGCAAAGGGTTCTAATCTTTTAAGTGACCAGATAATGCAGAAGAATGCCACAATGTTTGGCAGAGATATCCCCTGGGACAACAGAACAGAAGATGAGCTTATTGCTGAGGCATTAAATGCCGCTTCGAAAGCAGATGTGATTGTAGCCGCAATGGGAGAGTCTTCTGAAATGAGCGGAGAGTCCAGCAGCCGTACAGATATTGGAATTCCGCCAGTGCAAAAAAGAGTTTTAGAGCAACTTTTAGCAACAGGAAAACCCGTAGTTCTGGTGTTATTTGCCGGAAGACCCATGACACTTGTCTGGGAGCAGGAAAATGTGCCAGCTATTTTGAATGTATGGTTTGGTGGTAGTGAAGCCGCTCAAGCGATTGGTGATGTGGTTTTTGGAGACGTAAACCCTGGCGGAAAACTGGTGTCGACTTTCCCAAGAAGCGTGGCTCAAATTCCACTTTATTATAATCATTTAAATACAGGAAGACCCGCATCTGACAAAGGCTTTGAGAAATTTAGAAGCAATTATATGGATGAAAAGAATGCACCCCTTTATCCATTTGGTTTTGGGTTAAGTTATACTACATTTCAATATAGTCCTGTAACGTTGAGCGCAACTGAAATGAGGGGTGACCAAACAATAACAGCTTCAGTAAATATAAAAAATACAGGATCGAAAGACGGTGCAGAAACAGTACAGCTTTATGTACGGGATATGGCAGGCAGTATTTCAAGACCGGTAAAAGAACTTAAAGGTTTTGAAAAGATTTTTCTTAAAGCAGGAGAGTCAAAAACGGTAAAGTTTGTAGTCACACAGGAGATGCTTAAATTCTATAACACTGCACTGGACTTTGTAAGTGAGCCCGGAGAGTTTCAAATCATGATAGGAAGCAGTAGTAATGATGTGCAGACCGCTTCGATTAATTTAAAATAAAAAACTAAAAAATTATGTTATATAAATTATTTACCGCTTTTATAATGCTGTGCGTGTGGAATGTCTCGGCACAGAAAAGTTTACCCGTTTATCTTGATGATACAAAACCTGTAGAGCAGCGTATTGAAGATGCACTTTCGAAAATGACACTAGAAGAAAAAATTGCCATGGTGCATGCACAGTCCAAATTTAGTTCTCCCGGAGTACCTCGTTTGGGAATTCCTGAAAACTGGATGACAGATGGTCCTCACGGGATTCGTCCTGAGGTAAAATGGGATGAATGGCAGCAGGCAGAATGGACGAATGATTCCTGTATTGCCTTTCCTGCTCTTACCGCATTATCTGCTACATGGAACAAGAAAATGTCACTTTTGTACGGAAAAAGTCTTGGAGAAGAAGCGCGTTACAGAAATAAAAATGTGATACTAGGCCCCGGCATTAATATTTACCGCAGCCCGTTAAACGGACGAAATTTTGAGTATATGGGCGAGGATCCTTTTCTTGCCGGCGAAATGGTCGTGCCTTATATCGAAGGGGTACAATCAAATGGGGTAGCTGCCTGTGTGAAACATTTTGCATTAAACAATCAGGAAACTAATCGCCATGGGGTAAATGTAATTGTAGATGATCGAGCGCTTTATGAAATTTATCTTCCGGCTTTTAAAGCAGCTGTTCAAAAAGGAAATGTCTGGGCCGTTATGGGATCATACAATAAATATAAGGGATTGCAAGGTTGTCATAATAACTTTTTGTTGCAGGATATTCTTAGAAAAGAGTGGTCTTTTGATGGTGCCGTAGTAGCAGACTGGGGGGGTGTTCACAATACAAAAGAGTCTATTTATAATGGTCTTGATATGGAATTTGGAACCTGGACCGATGGTCTTACATGGGGAGCAAGTAATGCTTATGACAATTATTATCTGGCTAAGCCTTATCTTGATTTGATAAAATCAGGCGAGGTCGGTACTAAGGAACTTGATGAAAAAATAAGAAACATTTTGCGTCTGATTTTCAGGACCAATATGGAAAGAAACAGGCCGTGGGGATCTTTTGGTACACCGGAACACGCAGCCGCTGCACGCAATATAGCAGAAGAAGGCATTGTACTTTTGAAAAACAAAGGAGCGCTATTACCTCTGGATATTAAAAAATATAAAAAGATAGCAGTTATTGGAGAGAATGCTATAAAGATGATGACAGTAGGAGGGGGAAGTTCTTCTCTTAAAGCAAAATATGAGATTTCGCCCCTTCAGGGACTTCAGGAAAGAATTGGCAGCGAAGCTGAGATAATTTACGCCAGAGGCTATGTAGGAGATGCCAGCGGAAATTATAACGGAGTAGTCTCAGGACAAAACCTTACAGAAAACCGTAGTGCTCAAGAACTTAAAAACGAAGCATTAAAAGTTGCAAAAGAAGCAGATGTAGTACTATTTGTAGGAGGGCTTAATAAAAGTGATTTTCAGGATAGTGAAGGTAATGATCGTAAAGAACTTGAACTCCCATACGGGCAGAATGAACTTATAAATGCGCTGGTAAAAGTCAATATCAATTTAATCTATATTAATATTTCTGGTAATGCTGTCGCTATGCCCTGGGAGAAAGACGTTCCGGCTATTGTTCAGGGATGGTTTCTGGGATCTGAATCAGGCACCGCTCTGGCAGCAGTATTATTAGGTGATGTAAATCCATCAGGGAAACTGACCTTTACTTTTCCTGTTGCGTTAAAAGATAATGCAGCCCACGCTTTTACCTCTTTCCCGGGTGGCGATGAGGTTACTTACAAAGAAAGCATTTTTGTGGGTTACAGATGGCATGAGAAAGAAAAAATAAAACCACTTTTCCCTTTTGGATACGGACTTAGTTATACCGCATTTCAATACAGTGATATAAAAGCAGACAAAATAAGTATTAATAAGGATGATACAATTTCTTTATCCATAAAGGTGAAAAACACCGGTAAACGTGATGGTGCAGAGATCGTTCAGTTATATATAACTGATGTAAAATCTTCTCTTCCAAGACCTATAAAAGAACTTAAAGGTTTTGATAAAGTTTTTCTAAAAGCCGGAGAAGAAAAAACGGTGACTTTCACGATCGAGAAAGATGCTTTGAGTTTTTTCAATGATAAAGAACATCAATGGGTGGCAGAACCCGGCGAATTTCAGGCTTTAATAGGAGCTTCATCAGCAGATATCAGAGCCAAAATTAGTTTCCGTCTAAAATAATTCAATTATTATAAATCAAAAACACAATATAAATGGAAATTATTTCTTCGCAAGGAAAAGGAACCGTTTTCAAGGATTCTAAAAAACATTATGAAATTCTTGACGGGCTTCGCGGTGTAGCCGCTGTTCTGGTGGTTGCCTTTCATATTCTCGAAGTTTTCTCAGGAGGTGATCATACTCAACAGCTTATCAATCATGGTTATCTGGCAGTTGATTTTTTCTTTCTTCTCTCAGGTTTTGTAATCGCTCACGCATATGATGACAGGTGGAATACAATGTCTATTACAGGATTTTTCAAAAGAAGACTGATACGTCTACATCCTATGATAATTGTAGGCATGACATTGGGGGCAGTTTGTTTTTATTATGCAGCCTCTTCTATGTTTCCCGCAATAGAAGGAACCTCTTTTTGGAAACTTATTGTGGTAATGGTGCTTGGGTGGTTCTTAATACCTGTACCGGGTTCACTGGATATTAGAGGATGGAGTGAAATGTATCCTTTAAATGGTCCTGCATGGTCTTTGTTTTTTGAATATATTGCCAATATTTTCTACGCATTAATTCTACGCAAGGTTTCTAATACAGTAATGTGGATCCTGGTTTTGATTTCAGCATTTGCACTGATACAGTTAGCCGTTTTTAGTCCGCACGGAGATATTATAGGAGGGTGGTCACTGGAGCCCGAACAGCTGCGTATAGGATTTACCAGATTAACTTTCCCTTTTTTGGCGGGTATACTGCTTCGCAGATTATTTAAATCAGGAAACATTAAAAATGCATTTTTATGGAGCAGTATACTTATTGTTGCAATCATGTCATTCCCAAGAGTAGGAGGTTCTGAGTATTTATGGTGGAACGGAATTTATGATTCGCTTACTATTATATTATTATTCCCTTTAGTGGTTTATATAGGCGCCAGCGGAAGTATTAAGAGTGCTGTTTCAAAACGTCTGTGCAGTTTTTTGGGTGATATATCGTACCCGATCTACATTACACACTTTCCAATTTTGTACATCTATTATGCATGGGTATCCAATAACAATATTCAACTCGAAGATTCGCCTGGGGTTGCATTCCTTGTTTTAATTCTCTGCATTGTAATTTCTTATATTTTTCTCAAATTATATGATATTCCGGTTAGGAAATGGCTCTCAAAGAAATATCAATAATATTTAAAATTCTCAATAATAGTAATAAGCTGCCTTTTAGGCGGCTTATTTTTTGCATAAAAAATAATTTGCATTATTTTGCAAATTTGCATAAATTTGCAAAATAAAAATAAGATTATATAGTATGACTTTAAAAATTAATAAAGCAGTTTGGGCAATACGGAGTATTTTTTTTGTTTGCGGTCTGGCGTTATCGAGTTGGGCTCCTATGGTTCCTTTTGCAAAAGCACGGTTAAATTTAGATGATGCTTCACTTGGCCTGCTCCTGCTTCTTTTAGGAACAGGGGCAATTATTATGATGCCGGTCAGCGGTTATCTCAGTCAAAAATTTGGAAATAGAATTATCATCATCATTTCTGCTGTACTTATTGCTTTTACGCTGCCTCTTTTAGCTTTTTTTGACGGAATTGTATTTATGAGTCTGTCTCTTTTGCTTTTTGGTGCAGGTATTGGAACGATAGATGTTGCAATGAATGCTTTTGGTATTCATCTTCAGAACTTGTATGGCAGACCTATTATGTCATCACTGCATGGTCTTTTTAGTGTTGGCGGACTTTTTGGTTCAATGGGGCTGGGAATTCTAATAAAAATTGGGTTGTCACCTCTGGTTGCGGCCATGTGTATTTCATTATTGGTTATTGTAACACTCAGCCTTCAGTACAATAATTTATTTAGCGCTTGTGAGGAGTTTGAAAATATGCCTGCTAATGATAGCAAATCTTCAGCATGGAGCTGGTCGTGGTTGAATAGAAGTGTTTTATTTTTAGGATTTTTATGTTTTATTGTTTTTATGGTCGAAGGAGCTATGCTGGATTGGAGCGCTCTTTTTCTACATGAAAATAAAGGACTTGATGAAAGCCTGGCCGGAGTAGGTTATGCTGTTTTTTCTATTGCAATGGCAGGTATGCGCTTGTTTGGTGATGGGATTGTCGAAAAATACAATTCATCAATAGTAGTTTCGGCAGGAGCAATTTTAGCATCCGCCGGGCTTTTATTGGGGATTTTCTCGCCGCTGGTCTCCATTTCTTTAGTGGGCTTTTTTCTTTTAGGCTGCGGGGCCGCTAATATTGTTCCTGTTTTTTTTAATGAGGCAGGAAAACTTAAAAATGTTAGCACAGCAGCAGCTGTTGCCGTTATAACTACAATGGGGTATTCAGGCCAGCTGTTAGGACCTGCAGGAATTGGATTCATAGCCCATGCATCATCGCTTTCAAAGGCATTGACTGTATGTGCAATTCTGATTTTTTTGGCAGCGCCTTTGTATTTGATGAATTTCTCTTCCGGAAAAAAATCATAAAGGATTTAAAATTTTAAAACAAAATGAAATGAAAATAGGACATATAGCATTCTGGACGACTGATCTGGAAAAAATGAAGGATTTCTACATAAAGTATTTTGGAGCAGTTTCAAATGATAAGTATACAAATCCAAAAACGGGACTCGAAACTTATTTTTTAAGTTTTAAAAGCGGAGACCGGGTTGAAATTATGAGCAGACCTGATGTTATTTTAGAAAGGCCTAGTTATTTGGAGCTTCGTCAGGGATTTGCCCATTTTGCTTTCGAAATGAAAAACAGCGGAGAAGTTGATAAAATGACAGAACTGCTACGCCAAAACGGATATATGGTGCACGGAGAACCTCGTATGACAGGAGACGGTTATTATGAAAGTGTAGTATTAGATCCGGAGTATAATACTATTGAGCTTGTTTATAATCCTTCAGAAAGTAAGAATTCTGCCTTTGGCTGAATTTAATTTGGTTTTCTGATATGATTGCTGCAGATCTTTGGTCTGCAGTAAATTTTTACGGCCATAATAGATTATACGATTTTAAGACCGCTCTTCCTGTAAGAATCTAACTGAGGATCTGTACTGGGAAGTTCTGTAATTAATACTGCTATCTCTTCCATTGGACAGATTCGGAAAGTTTCTGATGTATTGAGTTTTTCTTCCACGGCAAGTGCCAGAGTCTTTCTTGAAAATTTATGCATAGCTGTTTTAACATCCGCATCACCGGCGAAAGTAGCAGTTACACCAAATGTACTGTCGATTCCGCAGGTTCCCAGAAAATAGCTGTCTGCCACATAGTTGCTGATTTCATCACAGGCTTTCGCTCCTTCGGTAGTTTGAGTCTGAGTGTTGTATGAGCCTCCTAAGAGTATGAGTTTAATATTTTTATGATTTTCTAAAACAGATAGAAGTGCTGTGTTGTTGGTTACAATAGTGAGTTTGGATTTAATTGGGAGTTTTGCAGCGATACTACAGTTGGTAGTGCCTCCGTCCATAAATATAGTCTGGTCATCCTCTATAAACTGCTGCGCCTTTAAAGCAATAACTTCTTTTTTACCTGTTAAGTAAGCGGCTCTGTCAACAAAACTCAGAGGATTTTTAATCACCGGGATAGCGCCTCCACGAACCTTTGAAAGTAATCCGTTATTATGCAGTGCTTCGATGTCCCTGCGAATCGTATCTTCAGAGACTTTCAATAATACTGCCGTAGTATCAAATTGAACCCTGCCATCTTTCGAGAGTATTTCCAGAATCTTTGCAAAACGTTCCTCTTTCAGCATAAATGATAATATATATATGGCTGCAAAGATACATTTTTTACCTAAAGATATATTGTAAAGAAAGCTCTGTAATAAAATCAAATAATCATAAGCGTGACAGCGTAGATCTTGATTCATCGAAATTTAATACATGATCTCTTGGCTTCAGGGTAGCTCTATATCAGAAGGAGATTAAAATTATTCTTTTGCATAAATAGAATAGGGGCCTAACAATTGATTCTCTTAGATTCTCTAGTAATATGTTTGACTTTGTTGTTCGGTTTTAAATCACAATGAAATTACCTGACTCAAGCAAGCTCAATTGCCAGGCAGAGGGAGACCATCACGAAAATGTTCCGAAATTTGCGGTTCATTTTAAACCAAATTTCGGCGGTCAGTCGATTTTGATACAAGTAGTAAAAAGAATAAAAATTACAATTCCAATCATCCACTTTTCTTGAATGATATCGCTTTTTATCTAGGTTTGCAAATGTGATATAAAGTCCATTTTTTTTAAATTTGTGAAGTGGTTAAGTCAAACTTTTGTTTAAATGAAGTATAAAAATGAGATAGATTTTCGAAGCCTAAATCCAAATAAAAATCAGCTGGTTTTTGTTTTTTATGTTTGATTAGATAATGTGCCTCATCCAAACGCTTAGCCGGCAACCACGGGTTAATGGACAACATGATGCCATTATTAGCGAGGGTTTATTTTATCGGGTGCAGGACGTTCTCGATAGTAAAGCACGAACATATAGACCAAAAGTTAAAACAATTGAAAATTTCCCATTGCGAGGTTTCTTTCTATGTCCCCAATGCGGTCAGAAGTTAACAGGTAGCAAATGTAAAGGAAGGAATAAATATTACTACTATTATCATTGTCATAAAGATTGTAAATGGAGAGTTAACTCGGAGATTGCTAATAAAATATTTAAAGACCATTTAAATAAATTCAAGCCTTTACCGGAGGTTAAGAAACTATATGCAGCAGTTCTGCTTGAAGGGTACAGAGAGCATGGGGTAGTCGCTAGTGAAAAGAAGAAGTCGCTTGAACAAATTGCAGTTTATGAAAAGAAATTATCAGTTGCAAGAAATTTATTAGTTACAGAGAAATCGATCCTGAAGATTACAATCTTATGAAAGTTGAGTATAATGCAATTATCAGTAAGCTGGAAAAAGACATTGGAAATGTAGAGGATGACAGGGCTAGTATATAGCACCTAACGAACTCAGGACTGGAAAACCTCTTAAAGCTCGGTGAAACCTTTGAAAATGGCACTTAGCTGATTCTAGGGAGATGATTGGTTTAATTTTTCCTGAAAATTTTACATTTCGCGAAAGTAAAATCCAAACCGCTCGAATCAATGAAATGGGCCAGCTGTATCTATTTGGTAAACAATATATTACGAGCAAAAAAAACGGGACAAAAGATGATGTTTTTCTTTTGTCCCGAGTAGTGACCCGTAAAGGACACATTTCAAACCATTTTATGGAGGATTTAAAGAGATTGGCTTACTACAAGTAGAGGCTGTCTTTATATGTCCTCAGTATTTTGGTTTAGATGTCCTGTTGGGGATTGAAGCAAAAATGGATGTAATTTTATATCTGATTTTGCAATAAAATGTAATTTGATAATTTTTACTTTATTAATTTAATGCAAGAAGAGACAGCCTTAATTTTTTGTGGCAAAAAAGGTCTTAACTTCCGTCTAAATAAGGACGTATTATTGTTTGTTTAAAATAGTGATTTCGAAAAAAAACAAGACAATTGTAAGTTTTTCAAATTTTTATCAACCAATGAATGAAATAGAAATTATGAAGAAAGTAAGCAATCAATTATGAAAGATCAATTTACAGATTTAATATTTCCTCATCAGGCATTGATTCATAAGATTTGCCGGATGTATAGGGATACACCCGAAGATCAGGAAGATCTTTTTCAAGAGATAATCTATCAACTTTGGAAATCCTATCCCAAATTTCAAGAAAAGTCTAAAATATCGACATGGATGTATCGTATAGGATTAAACACTGCCATGGCATCATTCAGAAAGAACAAAGTCAAATTATTGTATTCTCATACTGTTCCGGATAAAAATATCCTTTCGGAAACCACAGAACATTGGCGAGAGGAACTACTATTTTCGGCGATTCGCCAACTGAGTGAAGACGAAAGAGCACTTATTGGACTTTACCTAGACGATTTTAGCTATTTTGAAATTGCAGAAATCATTGGGATTTCAGAAAACCACATAGGAGTTCGTTTGAACAGAATTAAGAAAAAATTAAAAGTAATTTTAAATACATAATTATGGAATTAGAAAACTTAAAATCAGAGTATCAAAATACAGGAAAAGTAGTATTGAGTAAAACAGACATTGAAAAAATAATTTTGGAAAACAATCATCCTGTATTAAAAGGTATAAAAATACAACTGCTAATAGAAACGGTTCTTTGGGCTATTTTCCTGGCGGTATATTATAATATTTTTGATGGACACTTAAAATCCCCTCTTTGGAACTTCCTCCTTGTTGTATCTATTATTTTTATATTAATACATAATGTATTGGGATTTCAAATCATAGGCAATCCCATAAATGGAGAAACCATTCTAGAATCATTAAAAAATTACTTAATCAAAATTAAAAACTATGCTGTTATTTCTATTGCTACACGAGTATTTGCAATTCTAATGCTTTTGGGCTATTTTATTTCAACTATATCATTAACCAATGAAAAACTTGTCTCCTTAAGTTTTATTTCTCTTGTTATTCCTGTTCAAATTTACTTATTGTACCGAGTTTGGGCTAAAAGAAAAAGGAGAATAAATAAGATGTTTCAAAGGCTGAAAGAATAAACTAATAGTCGCTTAGATCGCAAATAATTATCTTAGCCCGATGAAATATATTTCAAGGAGCGGATTCGATAAAATTTCATAATAAATTTAACGTGATATTGTTGTTAAATTAAAAGCTATTGATAAAAAAATGAAATAGAAAATAAAGCATTAGTCGAAATCTTTCAAAGATTTTCTGAATTTGACGCCTCAGATAAAAGGCATTTAGTAAATCTTATTCCACCGACTGATATTGATTTTAAAACAGGAGTTCTTTCTTTAGATTTACATCAAGCATTTTTAAAAATATTATCAAAAAAATAAGTAGCCAAAAACTAATAAAAAAAATGAATTTCATTGAGAAGAATGTTTCAGTAGAAAAAGCCGTTATTATTCTTTCCAAAAACGGCATTCAGGTAAATGAGAAGGAAGCTAAAATTATTTTGGAATTACTATATTTAGTATCAAAAAATTACGATAAACCAAGAGAGAAAAAAAACACTATATCCTTAACGGGACTTCGAACCATTGTTCAGCTTCGATTAAATCTCTAATATAGCTACTTTTAGACTGTTTATTTCAAACAGACTAAGGATTCCTCATGAAAAAATCGAACCATAAAACATCACACTTTAAATACTTGATAAGTAACTGTTTACGGTTAAAAAAAAGGAGATAACTATCATGTAGTTGTCTCCTTAAGTGACGACGGGACAAATTTCTATAAATTTTATGGAAGATTTAAAGATATTGGCGTACATATCTAGTGTCTGTCTTTCATTGGCTTTATAAATTTGGTTTGGATGTCCTGTTGGGGATTGATGGAAAAATCTATTTGATTTCTCAAATGATTTTTAATAAAATGCTCTTGGATAATTTACTAAAAGTAAAATAGACAGTCTTAAAATTTTGTGGCAAAAAAGGTATCCACTACAAATCTTATGCACCACGGTTCTGCCACAAAACTGAGAAAATCAACTTTAGAGGACTGTAAGTTATTACAAAGTTTTTCAGAGTTATTACAAATTAGCATTATTGCTCTTTGATATAGTTTTATTTTGTAATAAAATTGCACTGAATTTAAATACAATAACTGGCTTAAATTAGAATTTTTTTGCTAAAAAAAAAATAGTTTGGGAATGAAATACAAAAATATATTACTAGTCAACGATATTAACGATGATGCAGAGACTTTTGTATTAGTGGTGAATGCAATTAATCATAAAATTAGATCATCAGTAGAAGGTAGTGCACTTGAAGCTTTAAAAAAGCTTCAGAATTCAAAATTATCACCCGATATAATTTTCTTGGATTATAACATGCTAGATCTTGATGGAACAGGATTTCTTAAATTACTTCGAGATATTAAAGGTCTAAAAAGAATTCCAATTGTACTTTATTCTCGAAATTCAGGATATATGCTACAGGAAGCGATGACCAAATTCAAGAAAGTACAGTTTTTGAAGAAGCGTACGAACTTTAGAAAGCTTTTTAAGTCCCTACAAGAGATAATTATGCTTGAAAAGTCTGAAAAAAAAGTATAATGACTTGAAATTATTGCTTCTAACTTCACCCCTCAGCTGGAGCGGGCGTCCCGTTTGTAAACGCAAAAACAAAAAAACTCCAAATTTCTCAAAAGCTTTTTGTCTTAGTAGCGGGTATATTTGAAAAATCTAACGAGTTTATCGATGATTTTTATAGAATTGTTAGTATGAATGATAATCTTAAAAAAAAAATCCTAATATTGAAATGAAAAGGTAAGCACAAAAAATATTATGATAAATTAAAAGTCCTTTTAATGATTTGTAAGTGTGCTTTTTTTGAGAAAATAAATAAAGAGAATCAAACGTTCTCCAATATACCCATAATTGGGTGTATAAGCGAAGGTTCGTTTCTTCTACAAACAAGTTAGTGGTAATTGTAAATCCAATATGAATCTATTTTTAAGACAAGCGGAACTAAAGGATGTTGAATTTATAGCCGAACTATCTAGTCAATTAGGTTATAAAACATCACTTGAAAAAATTCAGAATCGGATTTCTGAAATCTTAAACAATGCTGATAATTGCGTTTATGTAATTATTGATAATGAAAATATTATAGGTTGGATTCACGGCTTTTATTCCCTTAGAGTTGAATCCGATTCTTTTGTGGAGATTGGAGGTCTAGTAGTAGATGAAAACTACCGAAGAAAAGGAGTTGGGAAAATATTAGTTACGAAAGTAATCGAATGGGCTTGTTCAAAAAAGAGTAATAAAATTAGAGTAAGATGCAATACACTTCGCAAAGAAACTCATGTGTTTTATGATAGAATTGGTTTTATTGAAACAAAAGAACAAAAAATATTTGACATGGAATTAGCTTAACAAAACAACTCCCGCTAATAGCTACACGAATTTGGGCAATTGGCTTAATGGAAAGTTGGTTTAGTATCCATAACTAATCAACTAAAAACCATTCAAACTAGAGTGTTTTTGGCTTTTTATAACATCATGATATCCATGTAAAGCGTACCAAAAGACTAAATTCATGTACTCAGATTATCCTGCAATCGCTGGGAAATCCTAAAAAGAATCCAAATTAGGATTTAGATCCCTCCTTCTTCTTGAATAGGCTATTTCAATACTAAATTCCTCGATTTAATTCCTCAAATTACCTCCTAGCTATGCTATATAAATTGTGTACTAAACCGTAAATATCTCAACAATATTGTAGAACAGGATCATCGTTTTATCAAGTGGCGTATACAAAACGAATTAGGCTTTAAAAGTTTTGAATCGGCCAGACGAACATTGAGCGGAATTGAAGTTGTACATATGTTAAGAAAGAATCAGATGGTTAGACCAGGGATATCTATGTTTAAATCATTCTGTAAATTGGCTGTATGTAGGTAAGTGATTTGAAAAGATTGATTAAAATCCTTCTATTTTTTAGGAGCTGTTCCCGCTATACGCTACAATCTTTGCGCCGGACCCCGCCACAAAGGATTTCACTGCTATCGGGGCTATGGGCTGCAACGGGCCCAATTTTGTCTTTGGAGAAATGTAAATTTGAACCCAATTGTTGTATTTCTAATTTACAGGCGGTGCAAAAAATAAATAGGTTTTACGGCTCTAGAGCAACAATCAATGTAAAACCTAAACACAGGGCTGTGCCTTTTCAGCTTTGCTAGACAATCACCTTTTTAGGCTCATGAAACAATACATAGCGTACTGCGGTTCTTTAAACCAATAAAAATATTGAAGGTTATAATAAAGAAATGGCGCCAATTGTCTTCAATTGGCGCCTTTTGGCTGTGGTGACCTCGACTGGACAAATTTCTATACATTTTATGAAAGATTTGAAGAGATTGTCTTACTACAAATAGGAGCTGTCTTTAGATGTCTTCAGTATTTTGGTTTGGATGTCCTGTCGGGGATTAATGTAAAATATATCTAGTCTTAATATGTGATTTTGTCAAAAAATGTAATTAAATTAAATAAAAAGAACAGCCTTATTTTTTTGTGGCAAAAAAGGTATCAACTCCATTTTGATAATGGTGTTTTTGATGCCGATAACCTTGATCCGATTTTTAAAGATAATGGCAAACGAATTCCTCTTACAGGAGAAGAAAAAATAATCTTATTGCGTTTATGAAAAACGGTAAGTGACACTAAGTTTTTAGGAAATTAATTCTAATCATTTTACAATATTCCATAGTCATTCTGGTAAGAAGAAAAACAGTTAACAATTCTAATGTTGCAAAAAAAACAGTTTCTTACACAAACTTTTTTTTTGTTTTATTTTATAATTTTATATAATAATGATAATCAAAATGTTAAGGCTTTTAATT
The DNA here is from genome assembly GCF_006438875.1 of Flavobacterium pectinovorum. Classification (GTDB taxonomy): domain Bacteria; phylum Bacteroidota; class Bacteroidia; order Flavobacteriales; family Flavobacteriaceae; genus Flavobacterium; species Flavobacterium pectinovorum_A. Next base: position 87,088 of record NZ_RCZH01000018.1, on the reverse strand, counting down.
TTTTTAATATCTTTACCAAATTAGTTTTTTAAGATTACAAAATTATATATGTAGATAGCCAGCCTCCCCATACGTTTAGATCACAACCAATTGAAATCAATTATATGGAAACTCAGGAAGTTTTCTCCTCTGAAGAAATTAATCAAGAACTTCGGCGGGCACTAAATTTTTCATTATTTAAAAATTCGCCAACACTGTCTAGGTTTTTGGAATATATTGTTATGGAATCCCTCAACGATAGAGATAAGCACATTAAAGAATACAATATAGCGATAAATGTTCTTAAACGTCCTTCCAGTTTCAATTGTAATGATGATGCTATTGTGCGTATTCATGCTGGAAGACTAAGAAGAGCATTAAGCTTGTATTACAGTTCTGAAGGAAAAGATAATGAGATCTATATTGAAATTCCCAAAGGACGCTATGTACCACAATTTAAGCAGCGGGAAAAAATTATTGTAAATAACAGCTATACATATAAAACTTTATCTAATATTGCTGTAAACCCAACTGTAGCAATATTTCCTTTTAAATGTACATCCGAAAAAAAAGATGAAAATATATTTGCGCTGCTTTTAGGGGAAGGGGTTAGTGCTGAACTTGCCAGATTTCAGGATATTTCCGTGATAGGATACTATTCCATGGAAATGACAGCTAAGATCAATCAGAATATTTTGGAAGCAGGCAAACTTGTAAATGCAGATTATATAATAAATGGGACAATTAATTTCACTGACGAAAGAGTACGAATCAGGATAAACCTTTTAATTACTTTAACAGGCGAAATCATCATGACAAAAACATTTGATAAGGAAATTAAATATGGAATATTCGAAATACAAGATGAAATTATTCAAAGTTTTATTGCAACGGTAGGCGGGTATTATGGAACTATTTTTCAGGAAATTGCAAATGCTTCTCCTTCAAAGGCCTTAAACAATTCTAAAGTTAGAGAGGGCATATATAATTATTATCAATTACAGCGTTCATTTTCTGTCAATAATTTTAATGCTGCAGTTTCAACACTCCGTGATGCCTTGAATTTACACCCTAATAATACAGTGGTAATGGCTATGCTGAGCGAACTATACTTAGATGGAATAGTGCTGGACATACCTACTGTGCCCAATCCATTAGAATGCGGATATAATTACTGTATGGAAGCGCTAAAGATTGACCCTCTTTGCCAGTTTGCCTGGCATAGCCTTGCCTGGGTATACTTATTTAAGAAAGAAAAAGAGTCCTGTCTTCGTGCAGCCCTCAGATGTATTGAACTCAATCCTAACTGTTCAGTTATGGCCTGCGGTGCTGGATTTGTCTTAATTTGTATAGGTTATTTTGAAGAAGGTTTCCATCTCATGGACGATGCTATTAAGTTAAATCCTTATTACCCGTGGTGGGTGAACGCCGGATTTAGTTTTTATTATATACAAATTGAAAATTATAATGTGGCTTATTTCTGGGCGGAAAAAATGAATTCAGCAGAAACTTTCTGGTATCATTTGCTGAAGGCAGTATCGCTTTCGTATATGAGTGACCCTACAGCTGAAAAATATCTGTCAAATCTGCTGGAAATGATGCCAGAAGCTCCAACACAAATAAAAGAAGTGGTTTCAGGCCTTATACTGTCGGAGGAACTAGTATCACAAATCATTCTTGGACTGGAGAATGCAGGCTTACAACTTCTAAAGGCGGATTTTTAAACTCTTTCTAATAATTTTTATTTTTTTTATTCACTATCCATACAACACTTGTTATGGCTGGATTTATCGTTTGTAATCTGAAGATTTGAGTGGTTTATTCCTTTTTATTTAACGGCCGTTTAACAGTTAATAACGTAAATAAACAATTGCAATTTTATAATTTTATAAAGCTCTAATTAACAGTATTTTATGATTTGTGATTTTGCGTAATTTTGATTATCAATTCATAAACTATTGAATTATAAAAATGTGCTAATGGTAGTAATTTGATAAACTGTTAAAATAGATCTCAGTGAAATATTGTTATTAAAGTTTAACCATCTTAACTGACTAAAAATGACTATTCCAAAAGCCTTAAATAATGAGAAATTTTCGAAGTACATGGAGTCAATTATTGTCTTGTATTTAGCAGACGATGAGTTTAAGACAATCTGTGATGATTACTGTACAAGTAAAATGAATATCGAAAAGTATACTAAAAAATCAGAGGAAAACACACAGTGTAAGTCGGATTATGAGGCGTTGTCATTAGAACTGGAAGAAGAAATAATAAGATTTATAACAAAGATTAAATAATTGTAAACGTTCAGCAGTCATTAAAATGGATTAAGGCAGAAATTAAAATATAAAAATTGTTTTAATTGATATGTTTACTGTTGACGGAAGCACTTTATAGCCCAACAGCGTTAGCTAAAGTTATCATAAAACTAATTGTACTATGTACGGGCATTAAAACATACCTCGCCAAGTTAAGAACGGAAGTACTGTTTCTAGGCGTATTAAATTTTGAGTCATTTTTATTTTGGGTCTACTAAGAAAAAAGTTACAAGATGGAAAACAACAAAGAAAACAATAAGCTAAAAATAAAGGGACACCTTTTATTTTTGATGTTATTTTTAGGAATTATTTCCACGGTGGGGCAAAGTAATAATGTATCTCCGATGCTCACCGGGCATTATCTCCCAGGAATCATTAATGTAAGGGATTTTGCTAATCCAGCCCCAGCAACCGGGCTAATTGCCTTGGATTACAATGTATTTCTTTCCGGAAATAAATTTTACGGAGCAGATGGCAAGCGGGTTACACAGATTACGGGTCCTCTTGGCGCGCCGATTAATTTGAATGTTGATATCAATGGATATCTCAATTCACCATTTCTACTTTGGGTTTCGAAATTTAAGATACTGGGGGCTGCCTATATTACTGGACTGACGGCAGCTTACACCACAGTGAGTACCAGTTCGGCATACGAGCGTATTAGACTAATTGATTCCATTCATCAGAGCGGGACAGTCAATGGTAAGGTTAATGGTTTTTCAGACCTTGGTGTCATGCCTGTTTTTCTAAGCTGGGGACTAAAAATGTTTGATATCACGGCGGGTTATATGTTTTATGCCCCAACAGGTGAATATGAACCTGGAGGATCGAACAATACAGGGTTGGGGTATTGGAGCCATCTCGTTCAAGGGTTTGCCTATTATTATCCATTGAAAATTAATGGTGAGACATCAAAAGCATTAGCCTGTATGCTGGCTTCGACATACGAAATCACAAGCAAAATGGAAAAAGCAGATGTAAATCCTGGCAACAGGTTTTATCTTGATTATGGAATCAGTCAATATTTTTCAGACAAATTTTCTCTTGGCATTTTTGGAGGAAACAGCTGGCAAGTTTCACAAGATGAAGGAAATGGTGTTTATTGGAATAGTCATATAAAAGACAGAATCGGCGTACTGGGATTTGAAGCAGGATATTGGCCAGGGGCCGGGCGTGTACAAATTACAGGAAAATACGGATTCAATTACGGTGCAGTACAGAGTTTTAAAATGAACACTTTCGAAATTAATTTGCTTTTTATAACAAATGCTCTAACAGGCAATAAACTGTAAAATAGTAATAGCATAATTTGAACCGATAATGAATTCAAGGCTATTTGTGATGATTATTATATCAGTAAAATAAATATCGAACAATACAAAAAAAAATGTGAAGAAGATACTCAGTGTCAAACAGAATATGAATCCTTATCTGTGGAACTGGAAGAAGAAATTTTAAGGTTTGTAAAAAATATAAATAAAAGAGAGTAATAGTACACAAGTTAGTACAGAATAAAAATCTATTAATTAAAAAATGTAACCATGAAAAAATTAAAAACCACAGTAGTTCTATCTTTGATAGGATTTTGTTTGTTTCCTGCTGTAATAGCGGCGCAGGAACAAAGCAGCGAAAGCACCTACGACAGGACTTCGTTGCCTATAAGAGAACCTGAGAGACAGATTTATACTGAACTCGATGCCAGAAATGCCAAAGCACCTGCGCGATGGGCAGTAACAGCTCCAAAGGGCGCACCAAACATAGTTGTTGTTCTAATTGATGATATGGGATTTGGAGCATCAAGCCGTTTTGGAGGCCCAATCAATATGCCAGTATTGGAAAAATTAGGTAATGACGGTATCAGTTATAACCGTTTTCATACTACGGCTCTATGTTCTCCCACACGTACAGCACTGCTGACAGGTTATAATCATCATAGCAATAATGCCAGTTCTATCATGGAAACAGCTACAGCTTTTCCTGGAGCAACTGGTGTAAGACCCCAAACAATTACCCCAATGGCTGAAGTACTTCGCCAGAATGGTTTCAGTACAGCTGCTTTTGGTAAATATCATGAAACACCACCTTGGGAAATTTCTATATCTGGACCGCTGGATCGTTGGCCGACACATTCCGGTTTTGATAAATTTTATGGATTTATTGGAGGAGAAACCAACCAATGGTCACCTATTATTTATGATGGTACCACACTGATGGAAACTCCAAAAGATCCCAATTATCATTTCACGACAGATATGACCAATCAAGCGATCAATTGGATGCGTTTTCAACAGGCATTAACCCCAGACAAACCTTTCTTTGTGTATTTTGCTACAGGAGCAGCTCATGCACCGCATCATGCACCAAAGGAATATATTGATAAATATAAAGGCAAATTCGACCAGGGCTGGGATAAAGTAAGAGCAGAAACTCTTGAGCGTCAAAAAAAATTAGGTATTGTTCCCCAAAATGCCCAGCTGGCTCCTAAACCTCAGGACATAAAAGAATGGGAAAAATTATCAGCAGATGAGAAAAAAATGTTTGCCCGTCAAATGGAAACTTATGCCGGATTTGGTGAACATACCGATCATGAAATTGGAAGGCTCTACGCAGCAATTGAAGATCTTGGGATTGCAGACAACACTGTATTTATTTACATAGTAGGAGATAATGGGGCCAGTGCCGAAGGAACAATGAACGGCGTATTTAATGAATATACCTATTTCAACGGCGTAACTGAAACCATACAGGATATGCTCAAACATTATGATGAGTGGGGCGGTCCAAACACTTATCCACATTATGCTGCAGGATGGGCCGTTGCTATGGATGCTCCTTTTGCTTATACCAAACAGGTGGCTTCAGATTTTGGTGGTACCCGAAACGGAATGGTCATTCACTGGCCAAAAGGTATTAAAGGTAAAGGAGAAATCCGCTCACAATTTACCCATGTTACCGATATTGCCCCAACAGTCTATGAAATAACTAAAATCCCTGCACCAAAGTCAGTAAATGGCATTAAACAGGATCCTATTGAAGGAACCAGTATGGTTTACAGTTTTAATGATTCGCCGGCTAAAGAGAAACATACCGTTCAGTATTTCGAAATGTTTGGCAACAGGGCTATGTACAAAGACGGCTGGTACGCTAGAACGATACACAGAGCCGGATGGAGCAATAAGCCTATTCGTTCTCTGCAGGATGATATATGGGAGCTGTACAATTCAAACGAAGATTTCAGTTTATCGAACAATGTTGCAGCTAAAAATCCCGAAAAGCTGAAAGAACTTCAGACATTATTCATGTCAGAGGCTGAGAAATATCATGTGCTTCCTATTGATGATCGTCTGCTGGAGAGAACAAATGCAAAATTAGTTAACAGACCTGATTTAATGGGCGAAAGAACTTCTGTAACTTATGGGGAAGGAATGAAGGGAATGCAGACAGATGTTTTTATTAATACAAAAAACACATCATACACCATTACGGCCAAAGTAGATGTTGCTGCCAATTCAAATGGCGTAATTGTCTGCCAGGGAGGAAAATTTGGCGGTTTTTCATTTTACATTAAGGCTGGAAAACCGATTTTTACCTATAACTTTCTTGGACTCCAATCTTTTAATATAGCTTCAGCACAGGCTCTAAAACCTGGCAAACATACCATTGTATATGATTTTAAATACGATGGCGGTGGTCTGGGAAAAGGAGGAACAGGAACCCTGACTGTTGACGGTACCAAAGCTGGTGAAGGCCGTATTGATAAAACTGAGTTTGCTATATTTTCTGTAGACGATCTTGCCGATGTAGGCACCGATGATGGAACCCCTGTTACTAACTACGGTGGTTCTGCACACTTTAATGGAAAGCTTGATAAAGTAACTATTGAAACAAAGAAATAAAAAATCAAGTATGCTTAAAGTTAAATAATTAAAGCACTTTTTACGAACCAAATAGACATGCAAAGCAATGAAAAATAAAATGAAATATAATATGCTAATACTGTTTGCTCTTCTATTCTTCAGCATGAATATTTTTGGACAGGTATATACTGATAAAATAGTTGGAAAAAAAAATGAGGCACTAAAAGACAGTCTTGAGGTTCAGAAATATCCGTATGCATTGCCTATTTGGGGAGAAAAAGTAGCTCAAAAAGGGTATAAATTGCCTTATTCAGCAGGAATCTCAATAAATTATTTCTGGCAGGAATCTGATTTGGATATTTCTAATCTGAATGTGGGATTTAATAATGGTCCTCAGTATAATCTGGATCAGATCGTAAGGTTTAACAGTTCTGTTGCATCAGCTAATGCGGTTAATATCAGACCCGATATCTGGCTTCTGCCTTTTTTAAATGTGTATGGTATTTTGGGTAAAGCCAGTACTTCCACAACAATAAATGCAGGCATCTGGATTCCTGATGCTGACAATAACTGGTCAGAGGTAACATCCTTCAGTTCAAAAGCAAATTTTAGTGCTACTACCATGGGATTTGGAATAACCCCTACCATTGGTATTGGAGGAGGATGGCTGGCTTTGGATATGAACATGACCTGGACTGATGTAGATGCTTTGGAAAATCCTGCTTTTGCTTTTGTGTTTGGACCACGTATAGGCAAGACTTTTAAATTTAAAAAGCCCGAGAGCAATGTTGCCGTTTGGGTAGGCGCCTTTAGGGTACACTTAAAAAGTGAAACAAAGGGTTCCTTAAACCTGGCAGATGTATTGCCTTTGGAAGGTGCACAGGCTAAGGTTGACAACGGGCTTGAAAAAGTCAGCGAAAATCAGTCTGCGGTCAATAACTGGTGGAACTCCTTATCTAGTGCCCAGCAGGCCAACCCGGCAAATGCAGCCAAATATAATACTGCCAATAAAGCCCTTGAAACAGCGGGGACTTTTTTGACCGCAGTGGATGGTGCACTCAGCACAGCTGGTTCCTCTACTGTTCAGTATTCACTGGAAAAAGCTCCATCAGATATGTGGAATTTTATAGTAGGGGGGCAATATCAGTATAATAAGCATATAATGCTGAGGGCTGAGTATGGCTTTTTGGGAAGCCGTGAGCAATTTTTAACCAGTATTCAGTATCGGTTTGGTCTTTAATACTATAGAGCTAATTGAATGCACAATTCAGAGCTGATCTATTATAAACGAAAAAAAAATGAGAATTAAACATAGGGGACCTATTTTTCTTTGGAGCATTACACTAATGTGTGTTCATCTCAATTTAAAGGCACAAACTGAACTGGTGCCAGATAAGGATTGTGAAGCTAAGACATTGTTTGAACTTTTTAAGAAAAAGGATTCTGTACTGGTTGTAAAACCTGTTAAAAATAGTTTTTTTCTTGTCATTCCGGTTATAGGATCACAGCCTGCAACAGGATTTGTTTTTGGAGGTGTAGCCCAATATACTTTCAAAGGAAAGGAACTAAAGGATAAATATTCGATAGTAAATTTAGGAGTTACCTATACGACCAAAAAACAGTTACTAATAAATGCCAAGAATAGTGTGTTGTTAAAAAATAACAGAATATACCTCAACGGTGATTATCGTCTTTATCTCTTTTCGCAGGCAAATTACGGGCTTGGAACCAATATCGTACCCACTGAAAGAGAAGATCCTGATTTTGCCCTTGAAAGTATAGAACAGCCTATGGATTACAATTATTTTAAGTTTCACCAATCTATGTCATGGCAGATTAAAGAGAATTTTTATGTTGGAGCAGGAATTGATGTAGATTGGTATTCTTCTATAAAAGATAAAAACCTCGATATAGCAAATGGACAGTACACGTATCATTATAATTATAGTCAAAAATACGGATTCAATGACTGGGAATATTTTGTAAATGGGGTAAGCCTGAATTTGGTTTATGATTCGCGAGATAATCAGGTAAATGCAAGTCGCGGTACTTTTGCCAATATCAATTTCAGAATCAATCCGGATTTATTTAATAATCAACAAACGAGCCAGATTCTTTATACCGAATACAGACGATTTATTCCCCTTAGTGCCAAAAACGAACATTACATTTTAGCATTTTGGGCATACGGGCAATTTGTTACAGGAGGAAAAGTGCCGTATTTAAATCTTCCTGCAATAGGTTGGGATCAAAGAAGCCGAAGCGGGGAGGGATATACTCAAGGGCTTTTTAGAGGAAGCAATATGATTTATTTTTCTTCGGAATTCAGATTCCCTATAACCTGTAATCAATTATTGAGTGGTACCGTGTTTACGAATTTCATTACTGCCAGCAACAATGATTTAAATGTAAAACTTTTTCAATATATACAACCAGCAGTAGGGATTGGTTTGCGAATTTTAATTGATAAGGCTACTCGAACTAATCTGATAGTAGATTATGCCTGGGGCCGACATTCCAAAGGATTCTACCTCAATGCAGGAGAAACATTTTAAAAAGAATTTCAATACTCTTTAGTAAAAAAGTATTGAATTAAAGACTGTAAAAATTTAAAAAAATAAGGTCATGAATTGTAAACTTATTATTGCACGCACATTAATTCTGGGAAGCATCTTATTACCGGGAATATCTTATTGCCAAGAATTTGCAACAGTTGTTGCTCCTGCGAATTTAAAAGATAATAGTAGAGACATTTTCTCTTTAGGTAATCAAACGGATGAATTGTATTTCTACAAAAAGCCAAAACCAACACCGCCCTGGTTTGTAAGGCGTTTTAAAGCAACAGCGGGATTGTTTATTCCGGTAAATAGTACTAAAATCAAGGTGGGTAGTAATGACGATTCCTTTGGAACTGAAATTGATTTTGAAGATAATCTGGGGTTTAAAAAAACAACCACTACTTTTTTGGGCAATTTTCAATGGCGGGCTTCGCGCCGGTCGAGATTTGATTTAGGATATTTTCATCTGGATCGAACCACAACACATCAATTGCAAAAAACAATCGAGTTTGGTGATCATACGTATCCGGTTAATGCCACTGTGCATTCCTTTTTTAAAATTGATATGTATTTATTCTCGTATGGTTATGCCTTTTTTCTCAAACCAAAATATGAATTGGGCCTAATGATAGGAACACACACTTTGGCCACTGATATCGGAATTGATTTAATAGGTCAGACAGCAGAGGCCAGTTATAAGGATAAGTTCAATTTTACCGCTCCTTTGCCGGATTTAGGTATCTGGGGAGGTTATTCCTTTGCAGACAAGTTTGTTTTGAACGGCAACCTAAATTATTTTTCTCTTAAAGTAAATGATTTCAAAGGAAAAATTGTCAGTTATAATATAGCAGTTATGTATCAGGCTCTTCCTGATTTAGATGTTACTCTGGGATACAGCGGAATGAACTTTACGGTAGATGTCGTTAAAAACAGACTTGACGGCTATCTTAAATGGGGATATAATGGCCCCTTACTGACAGTATCATATGCTTTTGGAAAAAGAAAACCATTTGATTAGTAGTAATGTTATGGAATAGTAGAAGCACAGGATAAAAAAAATGTTCCGCTTCTTGTAAAAACCTGCATTTTATTGGGGCTTTAATAAAAACATTATGAAAAAATATATAATAGTACTAACGACCATTTTCTGCATTAACCATGCAAACTCACAAGTTCTGATTTCTTTGCTTTTTGGCGACAAACTTAATTCTCCGCATTTGGAATTTGGTTTAGAAGGAGGTGTAAATTTTGCTACTATTTCTAATCTGGAGACTTCAGGTTCAAACATTGGATTTAACCTCGGTTTTTATTTTGACATAAAATCAAAAAAAAATCCTGCCTGGATGCTCAGTACCGGAGTCATCGTAAAATCTCCAATGGGAGCCAAAGGATTGCCTGTTTATGAATTAGCCAATGAAGATTTAAATAAAACATTTGCCGGAGGTTCCGTAGAAAGAGAAATTAGATATTTTAATGTTCCTATTCTAGTTAAATATCAGTTTCACAATAATATTTATGTTAAGGCAGGGCCAATGCTGGGGCTGCTGTCTAAAGCCTTTGACAAGTTTAGTAAAGAAATCGATAATGAAGATGTCATTTATAAAAATAACATAAGGGATCAGATCCATGTTATTGATGCGGGACTTGCCCTTGGGTTAGGATATCATTTAAAGACAGGCAACGGTATGAACATCGGTATACAGTATTATCATGGGTTAGTTCCGGTAATGAAAGGAGATCAAAATCCGGATGAATTTAACAGGTCATTTTATATTGTAGCGGCAATACCAATCGGGAAAGGCAAAGCAGCGAAAGAAGTTCAAAAGAAAAAAGCACAACAAGAGGTTCTAATTCTGCCACAAAGTAACTCAATGTAAATCTGTTGCTAAATGATTTAAATATGAAAAGAATACGAATTCATGTTTTTCTGTTACTGGCCGGGACTTTAAAACTATATGCTCAAACGGATGAACTGAACCAATTTTGGAACGAGTATGCTTTTACAAAAGATTTAAGTCAAAAATGGGCGTTAGAATTAAATATTGGATTAACCACAAGCAGTGTATCTCATGATAATAATATTTTTTATAATCTAACACAGGTGTATGGTAGAGGATGGGCACATTACCGGCCTGACGACAGATGGAAAATTTCTTTTTTCTATGCTTATTTTTTTAATAAAAATGTTCCGGAACTAAATCAAAAAGAAGCTCCGGAAATTAGAATGGCAGTTCAGGGAATGTATCGTTTACTCAAAGAAGGAAAATGCAAAGTAAATCTTCGGGCCAGGTTTGAAGATCGTCATCTTCAAAATGAAGATGGATATTTTGAAGCTGTAATGCGATTTAGATTTCAGGTAAGGGCAGTTTATTCCTTTACAAAAAATGATGTTGATAAAAATGCATTCTATGCTTTTGTTTCAGATGAATTATTTTTTAAAACCAAAAGCCAGGTCAGCGGTCCGGATTTGTTCGATCGAAACAGGGCCACAATTGGATTAGGTTATTTTTTGACAGATGATATACAAATCGAAGTTTCGTATGCTAATGAAATTATGCCAAGAGAACCGATCAACCAGTTAGTGAACGCCTTTCAGATAAATATTGTTTTTAATGATTTTTTACCCAATTTAATAAAATCAATAACGCCTAAAAAGCCCATTATAGAATAAATATCAGTCACGAGATTAAGTAACAAAGTAATGATATAAAGAATTAATGAAACGATAAGCAGCTCATACAGCTTAGTTTCAATTGAAAAAAAACAATCAATTGTTAACCAATTAAAAATCAAAATTATGAAAATGAATCATTTATTATTCGTTGTTTTTTTATGCTCGATAGGAGCTTCTGCCCAAAGTTCAAAGTCCTTCTTGCTTAATTTGTATGGAGGTTATACCTTTTCTGACAGAGTAGACTTTGACAATTCGTATGCCACTGTTGAAGGTGGATTTGAATATGGACTTGGCCTGGAATATTTTTTTATTGAAAACAGTTCAATTGAATTAAAGTACAACAGGCTTGACACAAAACTGCCTTTATATGGACCTACAGGAACGCAGATCAATGCCGGAGATGACAAAGGTGCTATAAATTACGTTTTGGTAGATTATACACATTACTTCGAAACAGGTTCTCAAAAGGTACTGCCATATCTGGGCGCAGGTGCGGGAATAGCCATTCTTGAAACACCTCAAAGCGGCAGTGGAACTTATTTTGCGTGGGGTATTAAGGCTGGTGTTAAAATAAAAACAAATTCACCTTTGTCTATAAATCTAAATGCCTATTTACAATCGATGTCGGCTGCAGTAGGTAATGACTACTATTGGACTTATTACGGACTTGTAGGAGTGTCTGATTACGTATCTACTTATCAATTTGGCCTAGGAGCTGTGCTAAGTTATGATTTTAGTAAATAACCATTGAATGTTAATATAAAAACAATTAAGATGAAAAAATTAATTCTAATGCTGGTATTTGCTCTCTCGGCCAATGCAGGAGCACAGTCTGTAATACCTGATGATATTGCACTAATTCAGGAACTTTATGGTAAATCCAAACTAGAGGTCGTTAAAGAGTATTTACAGTTATCAGAACCTCAGGCATCTGCTTTTCAAGAAGTATATGATAAGTATGAAATGGAACGAAAAGAGTTAGGAAAGAAGAAAATCCAGATACTGGATGAGTATGCTAAAAATTACGCAATCCTTAGCGAATCAAAAGCCATAGAACTGACAGAAGCTAATTTGAAAAACAATTTGGATCTGGAAAAATTATTATCAAAAACTAATAGTAAAATGGTAAAAGCTATTGGAGGAATAAACGCAGCAAAATTTGTTCAGTTAGAACTATACCTGCAAGTCACAATCAGAGCCGAAATTCAGGATTCTATCCCTTTTATTGGGGAACTTGATAAAACTAAGACAAAATAGCACTATTTGTAATAAGTTATTATTAATTTATTAGAGAAATTTATGGATGCAAAAGCAATCAACTGCAAAAATTGCGAGGTTCTTTTTCAAGGAAAATATTGTCCTAATTGCAAACAGTCAGCAGAAACCACACGTATAACCTGGCATGAATTAGGGCATCATCTTTTGCATGCTTTCTTTCATGTAGACAGAGGGCTTTTGCATACTGTTATCGAAATGTTATTACGTCCGGGTAAGACTATTACAGAATATCTGGAAGGGAAAAGAGCCTATCATTTTAATCCATTTTTATTTCTGATTCTTTTAGGAGGTACAGCATCGCTTCTTTATGCAGCATTTCATGTTAACGTTATTGCTGATAGGATTGATACGGAATCAATAGAAAAATTTAACCCAATATTTGCACACAAACATTTTACAATTGTCGCCGGCATTGTATTGTTTTTTTTGACCCTTACGGATTTGATACTATACAGGGAAAGAAAATATACAACCCCGGAACTGCTCATCTCTAATGCATTTCAGCTGGGAGAGATACTGCTTTTATTAATATTGGTATTACCGTTTTTGTACTATCAAAACTATCTTAACGCTGAGTTTAAAATGCATATCGAGTTGAGGTACGTAATTCTAATAGGGATGTATTTATATCTTTTCTTAGTTCGGTATCATTTGTATCAGGCAAAAAGGAACTATCTGTTGATACTAAAAATTATTGTTCAACTGATCTTCATGTGTATTATAATTCAATACAGGGCAGCCAAAATGATTGTAGAGACTATACAATAAGAATATATGTGAAAATAATACAAACCAGAACCTTTTAATACTTTATCAAATGAGAGATACCAGTTTTTTGTATGTAGTGGTAATGTTCGTACTTCCGTTTCTTTGCATTTTAATACCCATTCTTGCAGGGCAGCAGTATGGATTGCATATTAAAGAAAAATCTGGTGAGGTGAACGATTCCCCTGTAGGTTCTGTAGTTGGCGCAGCGCTCGGGCTTCTTGCCTTTATGCTTGCTTTTACCTTTCAAATTGTAGACAACCGTTATAATAATAGGAAAGACCTTTTATTGGATGAAGTAACCACAATTAGAACGACTTATCTGCAGTCAGGATTAATTCCTGAGCCTTACAGAAACGCATCAAGAAAGTTATTGATTGAATATGTGGATCTTAGAAGTGATTTGACAAAAGATGTATCAGTTGCTAAAATTGAGCATTTAAAAGCCAGGTCAGAGTTTATTTTGGATTCGCTTTGGAAATTTTCAGAAGCATTAGCAGCACAGGACCGCAGTTCTGAAGCCTATTCTTTATATACCTCTTCTGTAAATGACCTGGTTGAAATTTATAATAAACGGGTAACTTTTACATTCGAGTATAGAATTCCATCGGCCATTTTATGGGTCCTGCTTCTGGTAACATTTGCCTCAATGTCAATGCTAGGCTTTCAGTTTGGTATTTCAGGAAAAAAAAATAATATTCTGGCAGTTTTCATTTCTGTAATTTTTGCATCTGTAATGTTTTTGATTCTGGCATTAGACAGACCCGAAACCGGACTGGTGCGTTTGAACCAGACACCTATTTTAACACTTCAACAGCAGTTGCATAAAAAGTAAAATGTAGCTTAAACTTATTTAGAATTAACAATAATATATCGTATTATGAAAAAAATATTTTTACCTTATTTGGTCCTTGTAATAAGTTTACTGGGCCAATGTGTTTTTTCTCAGTCTGAAAAAGATGGCAAGGAACTTGGATTACCCGGAGATAATCTGGATTTGTATGCTGTACTGACCTTATTTCAAAAATCAAAAACTATAGAAGAATTTGAAAAGTCTTTAAATGAACAAAAAACTGGTATCAACAACCTTGATTTAAATCTGGATAAAAAAGCTGATTTTATTACTGTAGCCACTAAAAAAGAAGGGGAATCTTTTACTTTTATACTCAGTACAGCTGTTAGCAAAACAGAAACACAAGACATTGCAGTGATTATAGTAGATAAAGATAAAAGCGGCAAAGTCAGCATGCAGATTGTTGGTGATCAGGAACTCTACGGAAAGAATTACGTAATTGAACCTGCCAAAACCGCCACGCCGGCAGTAACTGCAAATCCGGCCTATACTGGTCCTGAGCCTGCTACTGTAAGCACACCGGCTACTACAACTGTAATTATTGAAACAGTTCCCATAGTTCAGTATGTTTATTCTCCGGTATATGTTCCATATTACCCACCCTATCACTATGGATTTTATCCTCCTTATTTTACGGCATTTGCAGTAATTGCGGTTGGGGTTTATCGTCATAACAACTATTATCATCATGCAGGTTATTACGGCGGACATTATCATCACGGCGGCAATACGGTTGTTATACACAATACCAATGTTTATAACAATTACAACAAAACCAAAATGAAATCGACAACGGTGAATCATAATACCACAAGCGGCAAATATAATACAGCAAATGTTAATCACAATGCATCACGTACATCGGCTGCTGCGACAACAAATAAAGCAAACGCTGCGACAACAAATAAAACAAAAACAAGTTCTGGAGCCTCGCATCAGCCAGCGGCAAGCTCAACAGTGAACAGAACTAAAAAACCGACAACCACGCGCCAACCCGGCCAAAATGCAAGTCGCACCAAAAGTGCAGGAGCAAGAAGAAGGTAAATCGTATTTATGAAGAAAATCTCAATAATTAAAAATTACAGAAAATGAAAAAATTAAGTTCACTGCTAATTCTACTTTTTATTGGTGGAATTACGAGAGTTTCTGCACAAGCAGATGTGAAGGCAAACGTTGCAATAATCAAGAAAAATTTGGCTGATAGCAAGGCAAGTTTAAAAAAATATGAGTGGATTGAAACTACCACTGTCTTTTTGAAAGGAGAGCAAAAATCAGTGAAACAAAAACAGTGTTATTATGCTGTAGATGGTAAGCTCACTAAAGTAGAAACAGGAGGATCTACTCAGACAAAGCAAAAAGGAGGAATTCGCGGTAAAGTTATAGAAAATAAAAAAGAAGAGATGTCAGATTACATAAAGAAAGCGATTGCCAAGATTCAGACTTATTTACCGCCAGTTTCTGAAAAAATTCAAAAAGTATATGAAGCCGGTCAAACCACTGTTCAAATATTGGAACCCAACACCGAATTTAAACTTAGTTTTCCTAATTACAACGAGCCAGGTGATTTACTTTCGGTTTCTGTCAACAAACCCAAACAAAAGATAATCAAGGCAGATGTCAGTACTTCTGTAGATGATCCCAAAGCAAAAGTTCTGTTTGATGTTACCTACACTGATTTACCGGACGGAACACAATATGCTTCGAAAACAGTTCTTGATGCACCCGAAAAAAAAATAAAAATAGTAATAGAGAATTCCGGTTTTAAAAACGCTGCAGTTAAATAGTACCAATTAATGATAAGGAATGTGTTCTGGGATTTGGATTGCTTTAAAAATTATAAATATTTTAAAAATGAATTTATTTCTTAAAATTACAGCTATTTTTGAGGGACTTACAGGATTGTTTTTAATAATTGCTCCTCAGATTTTTATACAAATACTTTTTTTATCCAAAGTAGAAGAAGCTTCTGCAATTTTCATAGCCCGAATTGCAGGCTCCGCTTTGTTTTCACTTGCATTGTTATGCTGGTATACAAAGGATTCAATTAGACTGTTATTGAAAATCCTACTTTTTTATAATACAGCGGCGGTAATTATAGCCATCTATTCCATATTTAATTTCAGTTTAAAAGGAATAGGTGTTGAGGTAATCATTTGCTTTCATTTACTCTTTGCCTTGTGGAATATGTTGGTTCTTAAAAAGCAAAGAATAAATTAAATTATGCTCAGTTCTTGTTGGTAGCAATTTATTTGGAATAGGTCATGGTAAAAATAAAAACATTCATATCCCGTTTTTTAGCTTCAGAGATATTACCGTTGCTTGTATTATTACTTTATATGATTCCGTTATTTAAAAGTGGAAGGTTCATAATATTGATGATTACATTTTTCCTATTAGCTCTTTATCTATCCTTCTTAAATTTTATTCTTGCAATACTACTTTATTTTGTGAAAATTTCAAGAATACCAATTTTGATAACAGTAATAGGATTTCTATGCTTGATAATTTATTTGTATTATAATAAAGTGTATCTGGGAAATGATGTTTCGTCCGCATTTAATAAAAAAACACTTTTAGGAAAAAATATAGATGAAGTAATAATTCTGCTATGTTTAATTATTAATCAATTATTAGTTAAGCTTTATTATCTCGTTTGGCGATAATAAATAGCCGTAAAATTAACTTAACCCGATATTATGAAAAGTCATTTCAAGTTATTATCCAAAGAATATCTTTTATTGCTAATACTATTTATTTCTATTAATAGGACTGCTCAGGAAAGTATTTCAAAGCAAATTGAAAAACCAGAAAACAAATGGAATTTTTTGCTGGATGCTTATGCGATGTTTCCCAAAATGAATGGAACAACTAACTCTTTCGACTTTACCGGAAGTTGAAGTTGATGCAAATCCGGGAAGATATTTTCGATAAGCTAAATATGGGTAGTTGGAGAATGGACGAAACTTATATTAAAAGTAAAGGGCTATGGTGTTATTTGTATAGGGTAGTTGATAGGTCTGGAAATACAGTTGATTTCTTATTGGCTAAGAGAAGGCAGAGGAAGAGTGTCCAGTCATTTCTAATTAAAGTAATTAGTAATAACTATAGGCCAAAAGTAATAAACATTGATAAAAGCGGTTCTAATACTGCAGCGATCAAAATTTATAACAAGAGTTGGTTCTCAAAGATTAAAATCCGGTAGTGTAAATATCTCAACAATATTGTAGAACAGGACCATGGTTTTATAAAGTGGAGGATTTTAAATGGTTTAGGTTTTAAAAATTTTGAATCTCAAGGAGATTCTAAGCGGTATTGAGGTTGTTCATATGTTGTGAAAGAATCAGATGGTTAGACCAGGGATATCTATGTTTACATCATTCTGTAAATTGGCGGGCTAACTTTTAAATTACTTAAATTCTTATATTTGATCCTGACAGATGTGACAGAACCGATTTTACCAGATATAGAGCGTTTTAATAACAAGGGATATTTTTTTTCTGGGTTAAAGTATTTGAAATTCAATGAAATAAAAAAAATACTTTTGCTTTAATAATATTTCAGTAAGATGCAAAATGGCAAAGCAGTTAAAAAAAGATTGATTAACGCGAGAATAAAAAGTTTTCTTTTGTTTTGTTGTTCTGTTACAAAAAAAAGCATAAAGGATATTAGTTGTAAAATAAAAATTGGAACAAGAATCACAAGCCATAAAAGGGGCCCACTAATAGAATCATCTTTTGGGATTATATAAATAAAATACATTTGAATTATATTTAAAAATATACAAAAAACTGATAACACTTTTAGTTTTTGTTTCATGATACTAATTTAATAGTTGTAATTTATATTTTAATCGTTCAATATACACCTGTATTTTTTTAAGGAAAGAGATATTTCTTTACAATTAAAATAGTTAGCCAAACTAATTGATTATTTTAATTCAGATACGTCATAGTGTTGATATTATTTTTTAGGCGTATTACCAATTCTAATGTTGAACTTTAGGCACAAACAGGTCTTTTATTGTTTATAATCCGGCTTCCTTTTTGGCTTTTTTCAACGCCTTTTTTTCTGCTTGTTTTTTCTCGAATTCCTCGTGCGCGGCTATAATTGTTCTTCCTGCTTCCAAAACAAAAATTAAATAAACACCCACACCAATAAAGATATATATGATATTAAAAATAACGCCTATAGTTGAAAAGGTAATTTGATGATCATAAGGACTGTTCATGGAAAGTGTTCCTACAGAATAAGCAAGTGATTTTAGGAAAGGCAGACCTTCTACCAACCAAAAGAACATAGTTCCTACCAAAATAAGTACAAAAAGAAGAAAACCTAAGGTTCTAAATGTTTTATCATTTTTTAATCTTTTGGCAATATCTACAATAAATTTTCCTGTTAAAGCAAGTTCTATTAGCATAGTATCAAATTTTTATAATTAGCTCAATATTAGTGATTTATTTTTATAAAAAGAAATGTTTTTTCGTGTTTATTTTGGCTAAATTTAACATAATTTTATATGGATAATTTGTAGTATTTAATTTGATTTAATTAATCTGTTTAATATTTAGTTATTTTATTGATAAATATTTAATATTTAAAACTGTTGTTTGGCTGATCGAATAAAAATAAAAAATGATGAATCAATTCTTATATAAAATATTCCAGTTGCACCATTTGTTTTTGATGTTTGCCAGTTTTAGTTATTCTATAAGTTTTGCACAAGAAAGTATCAGTGATGCAAAAATTGTAAGACTCGAAGAAGTACTTTTATTAGGGATTCAAAATAATAGACAAATTAAAATAGCCAATGCTGATATTGCCATAGCTAATGAAAATGTAGCTCAGGCAAAAATTGCTAAAATTCCCCGTGTGAGCCTTGGTGGTGGATATACTTATATTGGTGATCCTAAATTATATGAAGGTTTTTATGAAAAAAATGTCACCGTAGATTACTACAATCATCAGGCATTTGCCAATATAGTATCATCAATGCCTATTTATAACGGCGGCGCGATTAATAATAAAATTGAGCAGCAAAAACTTCTTGCCCAAATGCAGGAATCGGTTGTTAAAATGACACAAGCTGAAGTTAAAAGTTCTATAATGACCTACTATTTTACACTGGAAAAATTATACAGGCAAATTGAAGTCACCAAACAAAATATCATTAATACAGATCTTCGTATCAGTCAATTAAAATCGCGCGTTGAAAATGGGCAAAATTTAAATAGTGATTTGCTCAGAACCGAACTGCAGCAATCTAATTTTAAGGTTTCAGTTTTTAGAAATACGAATGATATAGAAGTGGTCAGTAATTATCTGGATATACTCACTGGGCTTCCAACCAATACGATTCTAAAACCAGAAGTTACTGCAAGTATGATTCCTGTGGAAAAATTAGATTTGCAAAAGAGTTTATCAGAAGCCTATCAAAACAGAGAAGAAATAAAACGAGCTGAATTAGGTGTTAAAGTATCTGAATCCTCTTTAAGTATTACAAAAAGTGGGTTCAGGCCCAGTATAAATGCAAACCTAATTCTAAATACAGAGTATCCTGCACAATGGCCTAATTATGTCAATATAATTAATTTTTGGGCTGCCGGAGTTTCACTCAATTGGGATCTATCGAGTTTTTATACTATTAAACATCGAATCCGGGGCGATAAATTGCAAATTGATAAAAGTAACATTGCATTGGACGCCACAAAGGATCAAATTGATCGGGAGGTAAAAACAGCTTATATCAAATATGCAGAAAGCAAAGAAAATATTGCAACTTATAAAAAGGCCGTGGAATTATCGCTGAGTAATTACAAAATTGTGAAAAGCAGGTATGATAATGATTTTGCCTTAATTAGCGATATTGTTGATGCTGAACTGCAATTAAACAACTCCAAAATTTCACTTGTTAATGCCAATCTGGATTTAATTATACAATATTATTCCCTACAGTATGCAATGGGTAAACTCTAAATAAAAATAGTATGAGCGAAGAAAATAGACAAAATGAAGCCATTCAGAAAGACAAAAAGAGAAACACCATATTAACGATTCTTTCTTTTATTTTTTTAATCGCGGGAGGTTTATGGATTTTGAGTTTATTTTTTGATTTCAATACGTATGAAACTACCAACAATGCACAGGTTGAAGCCTATATTAATAATGTTTCTGCTCGGGCAACGGGTCATATTAATGAAATAAGATTTGAAACCAACCAATTTGTTCATAAGGGTGATACGCTCGTAATTCTTGACAATGCAGAATATGTTATAAAAGTAAAGCAAGCCGAAGCTGATTTGGCTATTGCCGAAGGAAATCTCCACTCGATGGAACAAACCATAATCACTTCAGCATCAAATCAGGCAGCAGGAAAAGAAAAACTGGCAGGTGACAGAGCGGGTCTTGAGAAAGCTCAAAAGGATTATGAACGTTTCAAAAAAATGTATGCAGATTCGGCTGTAACACGTAATCAGTACGATCAGGTAGTATCAAAACTAAGATCTGAAGAAGCTTATTTAAAAGCAGGTCAAAAAGGAGTAGAGGCAAGTAGTTCGATAACCAGACAAAGTAATATTAATTTGGAAGCTGCCAAGGCAACCGTAGCGAGAAAAAAAGCAGATCTGGAAGCTGCAAAATTGCAATTGTCTTACATCAATATTCTCGCTCCATCTGACGGATTTGTTGGTGAACGTAATTTATCGATTGGAGAATTGATAAATGCGAATCAAACTATTGCGACAATTGTACTGAACCAGAAATTATGGGTTTCTGCCAATTTTAAGGAAACTCAGGTTGATAAAATTAAACAGGGTCAGCAAGTTATCATTAGTATTGATGCCCTTGGTTCAAAAGAATTTAAAGGAAAAGTAGTAGGTTTTTCACCAGCAACGGGGGCCAAATTTTCAATGGTCGAGCCGGATAATTCAACAGGGAATTTTGTAAAAATCACACAACGAATCCCCGTTAAAATTGAATTTGAGGCTTCTGCCAAAGATTTAGAAGAAGTAAAACCAGGAATGAATGTAACAGTCGATGTAAAAAAATAAAAGATGTTCGCAGGAAAAAAAGGCAACGTTTTCACTCTTATAGGATTGTATATCCTGACGATTCCTTTTTTTAACGGACTCAATGTCACGGCTTATGATAATTCGCAGATTTTGGGGCATTTTGCAGAATCTACGACTGTTTTTACATATTCTATTTACATTCCCATTTTTGCCATGTTGGCATTCATGCCTTTGGGGCTGAAATTGGGCAAACAAATTCCGGTTCGTACCATGATTTTATCAGCGAGTTTTTTGTCTATAATATTCAATACTGCTTCTTTATTTGCAGACACTATTGAGTGGTTTACCTTTTGGCGTTCTCTTTTAGCAATTGTTTCTGTGATAGGAATATTTGCTTCAATGGTACCTATTCTATTAAAGTACAATCCGGCATTTAATATGGCTTTATTGTACGGAATTCTTCAGTTCATTCAAAAAGGAAGCCAGCATGTATATCAGTATTTTGGAGCACATTTTACCAGTTTTTATAATTGGACATTTGGAATTTATTTTCTGAATCTCAACTTTTTAGTCTGCATTATTTTGACTTGGTATTTTTATAAAGCCGATGTTGCGCCGATGAAAACTAAATTTGAGTTTGATTGGCGAGGATGGATCATTATGATTTTGTTTTTCGCCGTCATCCTTTTTCTCAGCGTCGAAGGGCAAAGTAGAAACTGGTTCAATGATCCTAAAATAGCACTGGCAGTGGCTTTGTTATTTATCATTTTGGCAGTTTATTTAATTCATGCCCGTTTTACTCAGTATCCTATAATTGATCCTGAAGTTTATAAGTATAAAAATGTGTGCATAGGCGCTTTTATGATGTTTTATATTGGTGTTATGAACGGAACAGGAAGCGTAGTTACCGGTTATATGACAAATATTCTGGGATTTGATTCCGTATATACATCTACAACACACCTGGCTTTACTTATTGGTTTGTGTATCTCTATCCCGTTATCGACTTATCTTTTATATAAAAGAGTGTATTTGGCAACCATCTGGATAATGGGTTTTGCGTGTTATGGATTGTATCATAATATCCTCTTTTTTAGGTTTTATCCCGGAATAGATTCTTCAGATTTCTTTCTACCGCTGATTTTTAAAGGACTCGGAATGGGGTTTCTTTTTCCCATATCCCTGCTTTACATCTCAGAAGGAGTTCCGCCAAAACTAAGTGCTTCACGAATGATGAGCGGTATTATTGCGCAGGCAATTTTTGCCTCTTTACTGGGAAATGCTATTTTAGGAACTTTTATTTCTAATTTAAATGTACAACACAAAACAGGACTTAGCCAGCAATTAACAGAGCTAAATCAGTTGGCGCAAAAACAATTGGCTAATACTAAAAGGAATTATTTATTTATGGGATTATCAGAGGCCGAAGCACAGAAAAAAGCAGAAAAAAGCCTCTCTAATAAAACGGCACAAGCATCAATGCTGTTGGCTTACAAAGATATTTATCTGGTTATGTCTGTAGTTTGTTTTCTCCCCATTTTTATTATCCTGCTTTTTAAACTTTGGCGTAGGCCATTGGGAAGAGTAGCATTAGAGCCTATACCAATTTAAAGAAAATTATCATGATGAAACCCAAAAAAGATCGGTTTTTCTATCGTTTCTGGATAAAAGAAAGCGGTCTTAGTAGCATGTTGCTATTATTGTTTATAATGCATTTTATTATTATTCCCTTGTTTGGCAGTCATGCTTATTTTATGGTAATTTTAAATATTTTCTGGATGTTATTGCTACTGGCAGGGATTTATTCATTGGCTAAAAATAAACAACAGGTAATTCACTTTTCTATTATACCATTTCTATTTATAGTTTGCCATTGGATAAGTATTTACAATAAAAGCATTTTTGTTTTATTTACAGATTTTGTTTTAACAATTGCCACAGTCTCGTTACTGATCGCGTTAGTTTTAGTTAAGGTTTTTGAGCCCGGCCCTGTTACAACACACAAAATAATAGGTTCAATTGTCGTTTATATGTTGCTGGCAAATCTTTGGTGTATTGCCTATTTATTTCTTTTTGAACAAATCCAAGGTTCTTTTCAGTTAACACCTTCTCAATTTAGGATAAATAGTGATCAGGCAAATTTTATGTATTTCAGCTATATCACTATTACTTCAACAGGGTTTGGGGAAATTGTACCACTTCATCCAATAGTCAGATCACTGGTTCAGGTTGAAGCTATTACAGGTGTTTTGTTTCCGGTAATTTTGATAGGCCGATTGGTTTCGGATGCTAATTTTTCCCAAAACAAATAATTATAACAAATCATGTTTTAAATCACTCTAAAAAAATAAAAATGAAAAATTCTAATTTGAATAACCGCAAAGAACTCTTTGAAACAATTTTACAGTTTTTTTTTATTTTCCTGATTGTTGGCTTTTGTTTTAAACTACTGTTGCCTTTTTTGATGCCAACACTTTGGGCGGTCATACTGGCTATTGCTTTTTATCCTTTTTTTAATTTTCTTCAACGGATATTAAAGGGGAGAAAAACCTTAGCGGCCGTACTGATTACGATTGCTATTATAGGGCTGATGTTATTGCCAGTCATATATTTTTTAAACGCCGCAACATCTAATTTTTTAGGATGGTTATATACATGAATGTACCAAATATAAAAGATATTCAAAATTTAACTTCGACTCGGGCTATTTAATCAAGCTAATGATAATTTTATATTTATTAGACTTAGATCAATTAAAAATTTGAATGGTACATTCAAGTATATAGATGCCTTTTTTCTAACGCTTTATATAACAATGGGATGATTTTATCATTATCATCAGCTTTAACTATGTAATCGAACGCACCATTTTTTATTGCCTGAATTTTATCTGAAATTTTACCAAACGCAGTCATTAGAATTATTTCGGAGACAGGGGAGGTAGTTTTTATTTTTTTTACAAAATCGACACCATTGCCATCAGGAAGTTTAACATCACATAAAATTACATCGATGTTAATATTTTGTATATTTTTGAACCCTGACTTTAAATCAGCAGCCTGAAAAACTTCAAAGCCTTCAAGTTTTATGAGCTTGACAAGGAGGTGGCGAAATTTCTCTTCGTCATCTATAATAAGAATGTTTTTCAAAAGCCCTTTTAATAAGTATAAACTTATTTATAATTTTAATCCCCACAAATTTTGCAGAGATTAAAATTATAGATAATAATTCTATGTTATTTTTCTAACTAGTTCAAGCTTGGTGATGGGTTGATAAACCATAGGGATTTCTTCAATTTCAACATCACTTTTATCTAATCCGAAAGCTTTTTCTTCGGAAAGAGAAAGTTGTTTTAACCAATAATATGAATAAAGCAGCCAGCCATCTTTTATGGCAAAGTCATTTTCTACTGACAAGAACTTTTCAATGATGATGAATTTAAAATCAGGTTCTGGATTGTACTTTGTAGAACCGTCTGGGCGAATATGCAAGTTGAGCTCTTTTCTTTCGACTAATTCCTGAACGATTTTTTTAAAATACAATTCTACTTTGGGCTGCACCCTAAAGCCTACATTTAATATCACCTTGATTACTTTATCATCTAAAATTTCTTCAACTTCATAGTTTAAGGTAAAGGGTTCGTTTGTTCTGTTGATATGCAAAAACCAATATACATCAGCTCTTTTTGGTTTTTTCGCAAAAATAGATTTTATAATTTTCTCCTCAATTTCATAGGTTCTGTCGGCTTTGGATAAGTAAATTAAGTGAGTTGAATATTTTGGGATACTGTCATCCTGACTTAATTCATTTAGCAAGGTTGTCTGTTCAGATAGATTAATAAACTTAAGGAAACGGTTGTTAATTTTTCGGGAATAATACCAAACGTACATTACCATAAAAATGAAAAGTTCAAAGAATAAAAACATCCATCGTTCCTTAATTTTTACAACATTGGCCACAAAAAAAGCAACTTCAATTAGAGCAAAGACCAATAAAATAATAGTGACCCAACCTTTATTCATTTTCTTAATAAATATTAAATAGTAGGATAACAGAACTGTTGTCATTAACATGGCAATTGTAATTGAAAAACCATAAGCCGCTTCCATATGTGCTGAGTTTTTGAAATATAAGATCATTAAGATACAGCCTGCCCAAAGTATTGTGTTTACCGAAGGAATATATATTTGTCCTTTTAGATTTGTTGGGTTTTTTAAGGCTACACGAGGCCAAAAATTTAATGAAATGGCCTCATTTATTAAGGTAAATGAACCACTGATTAACGCTTGTGATGCTATAATTGCGGCAAATGTAGCAATCACGACTCCAATGATTAAGAACCATTGCGGCATTATGGTATAAAATGGGTTTTTGCCTTGTAAAAAAGCATTTCCCTGATGCATCAGCCAGGCGCCCTGTCCCAAATAATTAGTAACCAAAGCAATTTTTACAAAAATCCATGTAAGTCGAATATTCTCTTTTCCGCAATGTCCTAAATCAGAATACAAGGCTTCTGCTCCTGTTGTACAAAGAAATACAGCACCCAATAACCAGAAACCATGAGGATATTCAACTAATAATCTATAGCCATACATCGGATTTAGTGCGCTCAATATATCAGGATGGTGCACAATTTGGGAAACTCCTAATATTAATAACATCGTAAACCAAATTACCATTGCAGGGCCAAAAATATAACCTACTTTTTGTGTTCCAAAGCGCTGAAAAATAAATAATCCCGAAAGTATAGCAATAACAATTGGTATCGTAGGCAGACTTGGAACAATTGCTTCGAGACCTTCCACAGCTGAAGCTACAGAAATGGGAGGGGTAATGATTCCATCGGCAAGTAAAGTGGTTGCTCCTAAAATGGTAGGAATCACTAATTTTCCTTTTCCAAAACGTTTTACTAACGCATATAGAGAAAATACACCTCCTTCTCCATGATTGTCAGCAGAGAGTGTTAAAAAAATATATTTGAATGTTGTTTGAAATGTCAATGTCCAAAATACGCACGAAATTCCACCGTATACTAATAATTGGGTTATTTCTCTATCACTAATAATAGATTTCATAACATACAAAGGACTCGTTCCAATATCACCATAAATGATACCAAGTGCCACTAGGAGTGTAGCTGCGCTTACTTTTTGGATTGTAGATTTATTCATTTTGATTTTTTAAATATTGAGTTTATTATGTTTTATTAATTGGTATTAAATCTGTAACCTACACCCGATTCGGTAAGTATATGTTTAGGACGGTTAGGGTCATTCTCTATTTTTTTACGAAGCTGTGTAATAAAAACTCGTAAATATTGAGTTTGATCTAAGTAGCTCTGACCCCAAACTTCTTTTAAAAGATACTGATGTGTTAAAACACGACCCTCATTTTGTACTAACAATGCCAGTAATCTATATTCTGTAGCAGTTAATTTTATCACTTGATGATCTACTTTTACTACACGTGCGCCAAAATTGATAGTTGTATTTCCAAAAGCAACAAGAGTATCGTTTTGATGATCAAGCCCCATTCGCAGAGCTGCCCTAATTCTGGCTAAGAGTTCCTGTGCTCGAAAAGGCTTCGACAAATAGTCATTTGCACCATTATCCAGGGCCTTAACAATTTCTTCTTCTGTGTTTTTAACGGTAAGAATAATTATGGGGTTTTTATACCATTCCCGTAATTTTTTTAAAACTTCCTGACCATCCTCATCTGGCAGGCCTAAATCTAAAATAATCAGCTGTGGTGGATAATTGGATGCGGCAATTATTCCGTCCTTTGCATTTACAGCTAAATTTACTTTATATCCATTGGCTTCCAAGGTTATTTCCAATAGTTTTCTGATTTGACTCTCATCGTCAATTATTAATATAGTCGCTGTTTTACTCATTACCGATATTTTTTGTGTTCATTGTCAGGCATGGGAAAGATAATGTAAAAATGGCTCCGCCTTTTTGTGCATTTCCTACTGCAACTTTGCCTTGTTGTGCTTCTACAAAACCTTTTACTATTGAAAGTCCTAAACCTGTTCCTCCTGTTTTGGAATGCTGTAATCTATAAAACTTATCAAAGACCTTATCGATTTCATTTTTAGGAAATCCTTTTCCGTCATCTGAGATAGTAATCAGACAGCTCATTATTTTGTTTTGGTGGTATTCGAAGCCAATATCTAATTGCTGCTCAATTTTTACTCCTATAGTAGTTCCGGCTGGAGTGTACTGGACAGCATTATAAATTAAATTATAGATAATTTGCTCCATCAATCCATAGTCTAACTTAAAAAGAGACAAACTATCATCAGCGATGACAACTGTTTTATGAAATTTCACCTCCTCAGATAAACTATTTAAAACTTTATAGGTGATTTCTTTAAGATCACACCAGTCTAATTTGGGCTGAATATATCCGCTTTCTAAACGTGACATGTTTAATAAATTTTCTACCTGATGGTTCAATCGCATTGAGGCTTTTTCCATTTCAGACAACAGATTAGATTTGTTATCTTCTGACAAATGAAGTGATTTTTGCTGTAAAGTGTCAATGGCACCAATTATTGTTGATATAGGAGTCCGTAATTCATGTGACAAGGAATCCAGTATTGTATTGTACAATTTCATGGTTTTTACTTTGGTGTCTTTAATTTGAATTTGACGTTCTACCTTTCTGATTTTGTAGGTCAAAACTCCATTGATCAAAGCAATAATAAAAAACAATAATAATAGTAAAGTATCTTCTGCACTATCGATATGCAATGTGTAGTAGGGTTTTATAAATAAGAAATTTAAAAATAAGGCACTTAAAACCGCTCCTAAAAGCACAGGGAATATGTCTAAAAAAATAGCAAGCAAAGAAACAACAACTAAAAGTAGGTATGCAACAGCTTTATATTCGATAAGATCACGTATGGACAAACAAAGCAGTGCAACAATAGTCACAGATACTATACTTGTAAGATATTGTTTTGTACGTACGGTATGTTTTAAGATACTATTCATTGTATTTAATTGTGGTGCAAATTTAATGTAACTCTGTATAAGTATTTTATAATATAATGAGATGAAAGTATAAAGATTTTATAAAGATTGATATTGTAAAAAACATTTACAGGGTCCTCAAACTTGGTTTAAATAGACTTTAATAAAGTTTCCAACTAATCTTCTTATACCTTGATTTATAGGTTATTTTATTTTTACAAAACAGCTTGTACCACGATTCTGCCAAAAATTCAAATCGTCGATTTTAAAGCGATTAACTTGTTTAAAATGAAAAGTTTAATTCTTAATTGTTTGAAAAGCAAAAAAACAGTTTTATATGAAATAACAGAAAAAAATCAAACTCTTTTAAATCGCATGAAACGGAATTGAAGAAAATACATATTAATTTTTTTTGACAAAAATGTTATCAGCTCCAATACAACTTAACTTTAAAATTTGCAATTGACACCGTTCGTTAAAGTATGTAGCTGCTTTTTTTATTACCGATGAACCGATGACTTTTTAACTTTTAGTTATTTAGAGGGACTACAATTGGAATCAATTTGAATTTTTAAAATCTAATTAAAGTCAAAAGATATCCTACTAGTGAGCCTCCTAAAACTATATAAAAGCATTATTGATTTTCTTGTAATTAAATACTACGACAACACTTAATAGAGCAATTAAAATAGTTCGCCAATCTATAATAGTATCCTTTCCCATTTCTAAACAAATAGAAATTATAATTGCTGTTGATGCAACATTTACAGCATCTAAAAATGTAGAAAACAATTTAGAATTCCGCATTTTTTTTATCATTGGATTTAATAATGCAACAAAAATAAATGATGGTAAAAAAATGGCAATTGTTGAAATTAACGCTCCTGAAAAACCATTAATTTGATAACCAATAAAAGTTACTGCTGAAAAAAACGGGACCAGGCGTAAATTGTCCGACTGCGATTGCGTCAATTAATTGTGTTCTTGACAAAAGTCCTGTTGAAACTAATTCTGCATCAAGGAAAGCGAAAAGTACATATCCGCTTCCGTATAAAACTGCACCAATTTTTAAGAAAATCAAGGATAAATTTAAGTTTGTTGCTGAAATTAAATTATTACTTGAAACCTGAAAAAATGTTAACGGAATAAAAGCATTTATACTTTTATTCGTGTTTTGTTTTAAGTAATAAATGAATAATGCAATTATTCCCGCACCAAACATTAAAATTATTTCATTATAATTTAGAAGTGAAAGGAGTAAAACAATGCATCCAATAATTCCTAGCTGAATTGTTTTTATAGATTTTTTTGCCAAGGGGACAATTGCCGAAAGTATAATGGCGATAATAGCGGGTTTTATACCATATAAAAAAGGTTCTATTTCCGGAATTTGTCCATATTCTTTATACAACCAAGCAAAAATTCCTGTAATGATTACAGCAGGAAAAATAAAACAAAATCCCGCAACAATCAATCCTTTCCAACCTGATTTTTCGTGTCCAATGTGAATAGCCATTTCCGTACTATTGGGACCGGGTATTAAGTTTGTTGCTCCAATTAAGTCAAGAAAATGTTGTTCAGTAAGCCATTTTTTTTTAACAACTACTTCATTTTGCATCATTGAAATATGTACAGCTGGACTACCACAACCAATAATGCCAAGTTTTAAAAATAATTGTGGTATTTCTTTTAAATTAGTTTTTCCTTCCATTTGGGCTAATTTTCTTATCAAGCGACCATTTTCCTGCACCTTCTATCAAAAGAAAAATTCCTCCAAGTAACATTGCCCAATCGGTTCTACTGCCGTGAAGCATTTCCCAAAAACCTTCGTTTTTTAATACTTCCGCTTTTGTTGTTGCCATTGCAACAAGCATAATTATAATAATTGGAATACTTGCTAGACGTGTAAAAAGTCCAATTAGGATTAATGCACTACAAAGGATTTCAAAGAAACTAACGAAATTGCCTAAAAATTCTGGTGCTGGTAAACCAATTTTTGCAAATCTTCCTGCTCCTAAAGTATCCGGGAACAAAAACTTCTGTATTCCTTCTGAAAAAAAATACTGTTCCAATCATCAAGGGCACCAAAATAGTTGTTTTTGAATTATCTGTATTTATTAATTTTTTCAACATAATTAATTTTTAATTTGAAAATCTTGATTAGAGAAAGGAGGTTTTTTAGGAATTACGATCACATTATATTCGTGATTTGTAGCTTGATGACAAGAATTACAAGAATTGGTTAGGTTCATCTAATTTCTCTGAAACATCTCTTTATTCTTTTTTTATATAGAATTACTCAAGCTATTCATTGATAAATTAATCATTCCAATTGATTTAGTTTCTATTCTATCGGAACAATATTTTTGAATTCCCTCTAAATTTTCTTTGATTTCATTCATTTCAAAATCAGCTAATTTCCAATTTTTATTTTCTCCTGAAAGCCAAAGTTTAGCGTGATGAATTTGAATGTTAATCATAAATTCGCCAAATCCGGGTTTGTATGTTTCGTAAAGTTTATTTTCTAAACTATCAATTCGAGTTTGTAATATAACCCTCTTGGTGATTGCAAGAAATTATAATAAAAAGTAAAAGAATTAATGGAATATTTTTTTTTCATATAAGTCGAATATTTTTTACGCAACAAATAATTTGAAGTAAATATAATAGTTTTCTAAATTAATTACAGAACTTGAAATTATAGTTTTATCAGCAATAATTCTATTATATTAATTTTTCGGCATCATTCAATCTTTGGGCGACATTATCCCAGTTTATAATATTAAATAATGCATCAACAAAATCGGTACGTTTGTTTTTATATTTCAGATAGTAAGCATGTTCCCATACGTCAATTACTAAAACAGGAATCGCACCCCATTGTGTTAGTTTTTCATGATTTTCACATTGCAGTACCACTAGGCTGTCACTATAAGGCTGGTAAGCTAGAATTCCCCAGCCGTTGCCATCCACATTTTTTGAGGTAGCTGCAATTAAGATTTTTAACTTGTCAAAACTTCCAAAATTTTTTTCTATTCGTTTTAGCAAGTTACCTGTAGGCAAATTGGCCTTATTGGTAAGATTTGTCCAGAATATGGAATGCAGAATATGTGAAGAGAAATGATAAGATAATTTTTTAGTCCAGAAGTCAATGGTTTCCAAATTGTTTTCATCTATGGCCTTTTTGATCATTTGCAAATCCTTATTGGCTCCTTTTACAGCACCGCCATGATGAAAAGTATAATGTAAATGAAGAGTTTCTGCATCCATATAGGGTTCGAGAAAATTCTCATTATAGGGCAAGGTCTGCTGAATGTAATTTCCGTTAACATCCACTAATTTATCAATGGAATTATCAGCTAAATTTTTCGAAAATGCATTGGTTGTAGGAAGGACAATTGCAGCGCCTAAGAGGCTGCCTGATTTTAAAAAGTCTTTTCTGTTCATAATATTACTAGTTTGATGATGAGACCTAAAACAGCAGCTATAACAATAATATAAGGTTCTTGTATTTTCTTTATATAAAGTAAAGCAAAAATACTGAGAATAGCGATAAGAGCTGTTGGAATGTCAATTATGCTTCTCTTGACAATTACAATAACAGATCCTACCAGCGCACCTACTACTGCTGCAGTAATACCATCGACAAAGGCTTTGACAGGTTTATTTTGTGCAATTTTTTTGAAGTATGGAGCCATTGCAATGGTAAATAAATAACAAGGTAAAAATGTTGCCATTGCTGCTACCAGAGCGCCAAGGAATCCATCAACCAAGTAGCCAATAAACCCTACTGTTATCACAACAGGACCTGGCGTAATCATGGCTACGGCTACCGAATCGAGAAACTGCTGTTCCGTGAGCCATTGATTTTCTATAACAACACCGGAATGCAGGAAAGGGACAATTGCCAGTCCACTGCCAAAGACAAAGGTTCCTGCTGTAGCAAAGAAAACAGCTATTTTGGTAAGTGTTGTGCTTTCATAATCCCAAAAGGCAATTGTAAAAAGAACCAGTGTGTTTATAGTTTTAAGGTTCCACCATTTAGGGGGAGCTTTTATAATCATATAGAGAAGCCCCGCGGCGACAAAAAGCAAAACCTGCTCCTGCTCGGTAGCGTAAGTTATAATTATGGCAAGTATAAAAAATAACCACAACAGCCATTTTGATTTAAAGGATTCCGGATTGAATTTACCGATGGATTTTAAGGTAAGTTTATATGAACTAAGTGCAATAATTCCAATTACAGCTGCTCCAACACCATAAAATACAGCCTGTATCCATGATAGGCCGCCATATACTTTGTAGACCATTCCCAGTAATACCACCATAATAAAAGAAGGAAGTACAAAAGCAAACCCGATCAACGTAGCACCAAGAAATCTATAATGAACAAATCCCAGATAAATTCCCAATTGGGCTGCTAAAGGCCCCGGAGCTAATTGCGCCAGTGCCAATCCTTCTCTGTATTCTTCTTCAGAGATCCACTGACGATCCTCTACCAGATCTTTATGCATATAGCCCACCAAGGCAACGGGGCCTCCAAAGCCTATGGTGCCTAGTTTTAAAAAATAGAGCATCAATTCTTTTAAACTATATTTTGGGTTATCGATCATAGTCCTATTTTATTTTAAAAAGCGATTCCAAATTGAAAGCCTAGTGTAAAAGTAGCGGGGTGGTCATCACCAAAACGAAGAGGAAGTGGCACAGCTATAAAGTAGCTGCTATTACTGCTCTTAATTATCGTTTTATTAAATATGGGTGTTATCCCGTATCTGCCGCTTGATTCGAAAGCAGCCCTTCCTGCAAAAGTATAACCATTGCCCAGTCCTATCAGAACTCCTGGGTGAAATACTATATTGGTTACTTTGCTTGTACCCTGGTCATCTTTTATATTTGGAACTATTTCAAATGAAAATCCAATTTTTTCATTTTTCCAGATGTTTATTCCAGTGGGAAAACCAACGGTATAATAATCCCTGAAATTTACATTGGTCTCATCTTTACTTACAGTTACAATAGGATGCAGTATTCCAAAATATCCGGTTATTTTTGGATATACCGTTTGTGCAAAAGAGCTAAGTCCCGATAGTAATAAAGTAAATAGGATGGAATATCTAAATAACATTGTTTTGTTTTTATAATAAAAACAAAATTATAATTAACAGACTCCTATAAATAGTATCCTATTTACCTTTTGTATATGGATTACTTTTTTTGCGTTTTTTTACGATAAGAAGACGGTTTTTTACCCGTGTGTTGTTTGAAGATTTTTGTAAAATGACTTTGGTCTGAGAAACCGGTCATATAAGCTATTTCGGTTAGTGTATATTCTGTATTTCCAATAAGGTGGATTGCTTTTTCAATTCTTAATTTTCTAACATAATCACTGATTTTCTAGATTCGAAAATATAATACTATATTTGATCTATATAATTAATAGGTATAATTAAACACTATGAGGTCTAGAATACAATTTTCTTTTTTTACAATAACATTCAGGCAGTTCTTTTTAATCCAAATAATATCAATATCCTTTTTATATAGTGCTAGTGCACAAAATGCCTCCGTTAAAGGATTTGTTACAGAAAATGAAACAAAGCTGCCTGTTGAATTTGCCAGTGCATCAGTACTTAAAAAAGAAGATGCTACAATTGTAAAAGGAGATTTAACAAAAAGCAATGGAGAATTTATTATAACAGATTTAAATATTGGCAATTACATTCTCAAAATAATTTCAATTGAGTATGAAACTACAGAAGTTAATTTTGTGATTGCAGGTAAAACTGATAAAATTATTTTGGATATAAAAATGAATTTATCAAGTAAACTTTTGAACGAAGTAGTTGTAAAAGGAGAAAAAAATAACATCAGAAACAAAATAGATAAACAAACCTACAAAGCAAATCAATTTGAATCTGCAAAGGGTGGAAATGCGATAGATGTTCTTAAAAATTTACCGTCAGTAGCAGTAGATGGTAATGGAGATATAAGTGTTAGAGGCTCTTCCGGATTTTTAGTCTTAATAAATGGCAAGCCCGTTTTGACTGATGCACAAACGATATTAAGTCAGTTACCTGCTAATACCATAGAAAATATTGAATTAATAACTGCACCCTCTGCAAAATATGAAGCAGATGGAAAAGCGGGAATTATCAATATCACTACAAAAAAAGGAGTTACTGATGGTATTTCTTTACAAGCCAATATTTTATCAGGCTTACCAAGTACCACCGATTATAATAACTTAGAAGATCCGTTGCGTTTTGGAGGCGATTTTACACTTAACTACAAAAAAAACAAATGGGATTTATCTGTAAGCAGTAATTATACAAGAAATGATGCGAATGGAAAAAGAGAAGGCGATGTATATACCAAAGACTTTACCAACAATACAATAACAAAATTTCCATCTGTTGGTGAGAGAAGTTTTGACAGGTATAATTATGGTGCAAGGACATCAATATCATATACTGCCGATAAAAATAATATATTCAACTTTGGTTTTTCTGCCAGTAAAAAATACCAGCAAAGAAGAGCAGATATTGTCTATAATAATTCCACTGAAGATCTAACAACAGGAGAAGTACTTGATCAACTTACTTATTTTAATTCGAACGTACAGGAAAAAGAGGGTACTTTTATACTCGGCAGTTTTGATTACACTCATATCTTTAAAAACAATTCAAAAATTTATAGTTCTGCCATTTATGAATACGCCAATTTATTTGGAAATACGCACAACCAAAATTTAGATTTTCCCGCAAAGAACGACCTTTTGCAAGAAGTAAATAATCCGTATACCAATCCTTTAAGCGGTTTTCGTTTCAAATTGGATTACAGCACAAAAATTGGTGAAGGAATATTCGAAACGGGTTATCAAATCAGAAATGACAAACAGGATGGAAAATTTGATTATATCGTAAATCCAATAACAACACCCGAAGAAGATGAAAAATTTAGGGGGACTGCAAAATCATCAAACTTGATAAATGCCATATACAGCCAGTATTCAGGACAATATTCTAAATTAAAATACATAGCAGGGTTAAGATACGAATATTCAGAAAGAGAAGTTATTCTATCAACTGATAGTGAAAAACATCTTCAATATTTGAGTAAATTATTTCCATCTGCCAATTTACTATATACTTTTAATGATAATTGGAATGCGAAGGCGGGATATAGCAAAAGGATTCAAAGAAATAATAATTACGAATTAAACCCAATACCGGAAAGAGAGCATTCCGAAACCTTAGAACAAGGAGATCCTGATTTATTACCTCAATTTATAGACTTGGTTGAACTGGGAATTAACCATACTTTCAAAAAAGGATCTTTCTTCTCTACCTTCTATTACCAAAACATAAACAATCCGGTACAAAGAGTCAATAGTGTATATTCTGTAACCATTTTGAATAGGCTTTTTACTAATGCTGACAAGGCACGACTTATTGGATTGGAAATAGGTACAACATATAAACCTATAAATTGGTTTTCTACTTATGTAGGTGCTAACCTGTATAATTACAAAATTACCAGTGGTTCAAAAATTGCAGAATTGGGTACAACAGGCAGTAATTCCGATTTTGTATATTCATTAAATATGAACTCCACATTTGATTTGGGAAAAGATTGGAGTTTGCAGGCCAATGTAAATTATTTGTCATCTAAACCTACAGCCCAAGGCGAAGATTCAAGCTTTTTATCTCCAAATACTTCGATCAAAAAGTCGTTTATAAATGGAAGAATGACTATTGGACTACAATGGCAAAATATGAATCTTGGCTTTATGAACTCAAACCAGCAGCGTATAACTACTTCTGGCCCCGATTTTTATACTACAACAAACTATATTTATGAAACAGATGTTTTTCTATTAAACTTTAGTTATAACCTTAATAAATTAAATAGTAAGACTAAACTGCCGTCCAGTGAATTAGGAGAGAAGGAATTTTAGAACTAATCTAAAAATATTTCGAATTTTTAAAAAAATCATAGACAGTTCATAACAATCTAACCCTGAAATCATTGACATTTTATTAGAATCATGGAGGAAAATCACGACTGAATAAAAGAATACAAGATGTATCTTATATTTTATTCTACATATTCAATCAATATTTAAAAGATAAGAATAAGCTATTTCGAACGGTTCTGTCGCATCTGGGAATAACTTTTATCTTTATAATTTTAAACCCATTGAAAAATGAATACTAAAGGTCATTGTTATTCAAAAGATATAATTCTTCAGGCAGTATATTTCAAATTAAGATTTACACTTAGTTATCGTGATGTTGAAGAAATAATGAAAATTAGGGGAGTGCTTGTGGATCATGCCACGATCCAACGCTGGGTTTATAAGTTTGCACCTTTCATTGAGTTAGAGATGAAGAAGAGAAAAGGCAGAGTGGGGACGAGCTGGAGATTGGATGAAACCTATATCAAAGTAAAAGGTATTTGGTGTTATTTATATAGAGCAGTAGATAAATTAGGCAATAAGGTTGACTTTCTTTTGACCAGAAAAAGACAGAGAATGAGTGCTCCGTCATTTCTAATTAAAGCAATTGGTAATAACTGCCGGCCAAGAGTAATAAACATTGATAAAAGCGGTTTCTAATACTGCAGCTATCAAAGTCTATAGCAAGCGTTCGTTCTCAAAGATTAAAATCCGGCAGTGTAAATATCTCAACAATATTGTCGAACAGGATCATCGTTTTATCAAGTGGCAAATACAAAACGGATTAGGCTTTAAAGGTTTTGAATCGGCCAGACGAACATTGAGCGGAATTGAAATTGTACATATGCTCAGGAAGAATCAGATGGTTAGACCAGGGGTAACTATGTTTAAATCATTCTGTAAATTGGCGAGCTGACTTTTAAATTACTTAAATTCTTATATTTGATTCTGACAGATGCGACAGAGCCTAAAAAAACACTTTTATGAAAAAATATAGATGAAGTAATAATTCTGCTATGTTTAATTATTAATCAATTATTAGTTAAGCTTTATTATCTCGTTTGGCGATAATAAATAGCCGTAAAATTAACTTGACTCCATATTATGAAAAGTCATTTCAAGTTATTATCCCACGTTATTATCCAAAGAATATCTTTTATTGCTAATACTGTTTATTTCTATAAATATGAGCGCTCAGGAAAGTATTTCAAAGCAAATTGAAAAACCAGAAAACTAATGAAATTTTTTGCTGGATGCTTATGCGATGTTTTCCAAAATGAATGGAACAACTACTCTTTCGACTTTAGCGGAAGTTGATGTTGATGCAAATCCGGTAGATATTTTCGATAAGCTAAATATGGGTGCTATGCTTTATTTAGAAGCTTCTTATGATCGCTAGATATTTTCATATGATCTTCTGTATATGAGTCTTAAACAATGGGCTAAGTCAGGACCAGGCGAATAGGTATTGGATTTGTGAGCGTTTTTAAATAACCAATTAGAAAAGTGTAATTCGAAGAAATTTCATCTTGAAGAGAGCGAAAATCATTGTCCTGTCCTCTTTTCTCAGTTTAATATTGGAGCATACTTTAGTAAGGAATTTCAATATTCACCCCAACATAAAAGTTGTTCTTTGATGGATTTTTCAGGAGCTGTTGGTGTTTCAGCGTTGTTTTTAGGAGATACTTTCTTAACTGAATTTGGACATATACTGCTGCTATTTTTATAGTTTGTAATTTTCATGAGATATAATTTTAGTAGATGAAAAAATAACTTTCTAAGTCCGAAGTTGAAGTACAAAATTAAAAGATAGATTTTTAAAACACTTACATAATTTTTGATTTTAGTTGTTTAATCACCATTACGTTTGTTGCACTAAGATCAAAAAAACACTGTCATTCAAAGATTACGACTTAAGGGCTATAAACAGATAATTCACAGATACAAATTACTTTAAGAACATGGTAACCTAAAAGGTGCCTCAGAAATTTAAAAACTTATTTGAATATAAATTTCGGAAAATTTTGAGAATTTCCAGGAATAAAACATCTAATCTCAAGGGGAGCTTTAATGAGGCTTCTTTGCAGTTGAACTTTATGTAGCCAAAAGACTGTTATTGTATAACGTAACAAAAGATTTTTTTTTTAAATAAAAGCAACAATCATCATTGATATGGTCATTTTCTGTATAGTTAAAGCTTTTGATTGTGAATAAGTGTGAAGTATATACTTTGATTAATCAGTAGTCGCTTATTTAAGCGTACATTTGGATTAAACGTTAAACAAACTAATGAAAAATAAAGAGAATATAAGAATTTTACTTACTGATGATGATGTAGATGATAGGGAATTTTTTGCTGATGCAACAACGGATATTCATCTTAATTTTCCTGTTGAATTTTGTAAAAATGGGCAAGAACTTTTAAATCGTCTTTATGATAAAAATCTTGATGTTCCTGATATCATTTTTTTAGATTTGAACATGCCTGTAATGTCAGGATTTGAAAGTTTAAAACAAATTCGCGATAATGCTAAATTTAAGGATATCCCTATAATAGCGATATATTCTACATCGGCAACAGAAGATGGTATAAAGAATACTTTTGGATTGGGTGCCAATGCTTATATTGTAAAACCAACTGATTTTAATGATTTAAAGAAATTAATAAAAAAGGTTATCGAAATGGATTGGGAAGAAAGGTTAAAGCATTTAGAAATTGGATCTTTCATTATTACTGTTTAAGTTTTATAAAATTCTACAACAGTCTCTTATAATGCTAAGCTTAGAAAATAATACAAGAAATCATGAATACTCACAAAGATAATTTACCTAAGGCTACACGCCAGGATTTTCCTATTGTAGGTATTGGGGCTTCAGCAGGTGGACTTGAGGCTTTTACCAAGTTTATTGATGCTGTCCCTGATGATTCTGAAATGGCATATGTTATTGTACAGCATTTACATCCTACGCATGACAGTATGCTTACGGAACTTCTTTCCCGTGTGTCAAAAATTCCTATTAATGAAATTACAGATGATATTCATTTAGCTCCAAATAATATCTATGTTATTCCCGAGAACAAAATGCTTACCTCTTTTGATGGAGTTCTTAAGCTAAGTCCCCGTGAAAAAGACACCAAAAATCAGGCAATAGATATTTTTTTTACTTCATTAGCCGAAGTCCATCTTGACTTGGCCTATGGCATATTGCTTTCCGGGAATGGATCTGACGGAACAATCGGATTAAGAGCTATAAAAAAACATGGAGGTATTACTTTTGCGCAGGATATTGATGCTCTTTATATTGAAATGCCTCAAAATGCAATTAATGCCGGAGTGGTTGATTATGTGATGTCACCATCAAAAATAGTGGAGAAATTGATAAAGATTTCAAAATCGAAATATATAATTAGTGAAGAAAATGATTCAAATGATGAAGCATTATTTCAGGAAATTATTAACATATTACATCAGCAAAGCGGAGTCGATTTTACATATTATAAACAAACCACTATTCATCGTCGCATTGCCAGAAGGATGGCATTAAGCAAAATTGTTAGCCTTAGGGATTATCTTAAATTATTACGAGGAGACAAATTGGCATCAGAAGATTTGTTTAACGATATGCTTATACCGGTGACAGAATTTTTTAGAGATAGTAAAATATTTCAAGTCATAAAGGAAAAAGTTTTCCCAATAATAACCAGCAGAATACCTGAAGGTAATACAATACGAGTTTGGATAGCGGGCTGTTCTACCGGCGAAGAAGCTTATACGTTAGCTATTGCAATTCATGAATTTTTAGGCGAAAATCTTCAGGGAAAAGAAATCCAGATTTTTGCTTCTGATATTTCAGAAGTGGCTATTGTAAAAGCAAGAATAGGATTTTACAGGAAATCCCAAATGCGGAATGTTTCTGAAACTACTCTTTCAAAGTATTTTACCTCAAATACTAATGGCTATACTATTAAAAGACAAATTAGGGATTTGTGTGTTTTCGCAGTTCATAATTTTTTAAATGATCCTCCTTTTGCTAAAATGGATTTAATTACCTGTAGAAATGTCTTTATTTATATGGACTCATTTTTACAAAAAAAATCACTTACAACCTTTCATTATGCCTTAAAAGAAAACGGCTTTTTATTGTTAGGAAAATCAGAAACAGCTGTTCCTGCCGCTGAGCTTTTTCAGTCATTTGATAAAGCAGGCAAAATTTATATCCGTAAACAGGTTTCGGGTAGATTTGTACATTCTGGTTCAGGAGCCAATGGCAAGTTAAAAAGTTTTAAATCTGATATTCAAAGAAAAGAGATTATCAAAGAAGATTTTAGAAAAAGTGCTGAGTCATTATTGCTTTCCAAATACACTCCGGCCAGTGTTATTGTTAATGAGCAAATGGATATTGTACATATTAACGGATCAATAGCTGAATTTATTGAGCTTTCTACTGGAAAACCCACTTTCAATTTATTGAAAATGGCAAGGGAAGGATTGGCTTTCGAGCTTCGTAATGCCTGGCATAAAGTCAAAGAAGCAGATTTACCTATAAAAAAGGAAAGAATTCAGATTAAAAGTAAAGGTGTTACAGAAGAAATTACCATAGAATTACAGCGATTAGAGGATACGGAAGAGCCTTATTTTTTAGTGTTATTTTACAAAAGTATAATTGATAAAGATAATTTACCCTCAAACAAATTCACGTCTGAAGAATTGCAGGACAATATCTACTTAAAAAGAATAGCACAGCTTGAAAAAGAATTGGCCAAAATACATGATGACGTTAACGCTATCAGTGAAGACCACGAGGCATTTAACGAAGAATTGCAGAGCGCCAATGAAGAATTATTGAGTGGCAGTGAAGAGTTACAAAGTTTGAACGAGGAACTGGAAACTTCCAAAGAAGAATTACAGTCTAGTAATGAAGAGCTTTTACAAATCAATCAGGAACTTTTAAATAAGCAACAAGAGATTAATATTTCCAAAAATTATACAGAGGCCATAGTAGCTACTCTTAGGGAACCTATAGTAGTGTTAGACACCAATTTAAGAATAAAAAATATCAACAGGGCTTTCTCTAAAAAATATAATATTGCCAAGGATGAAGCTACAGGCAAGCTGATTTATGAAATTCAGAATCATCTTTTTGATAATGTTCCTATGCGGGCCATGCTTGAAAAAGTACTTCCCGAGAAAACCCAGCTGGACGATTATCAAATATCGGTTAATCTTTTACCTTACGGAGAGAGTATCATGCTGCTTAATGCCAGACAAGTAACTAATGAAACTAGCAAAGAACAATTAATTCTGTTGGCTATTGAAGATATAACAGAACGAAGAATCATAGAAAAAAGACTGCAGGTGCTGTCGGATGGTTTTGAGACCAAAGTTCAGGAACGTACTGCCGATTTACTAAATGCCAATACAGAACTTGAAAGTTCTGTTAAAAATTTGCACGGTGCCAATGTTCAATTACAGGAATACGCTTATGTGGCGAGTCATGATTTACAGGAGCCATTGCGTAAGATATTAATGTTTATCAGCAGGCTTTTAGGAATGAACGAAAAAATTTCTGATGAAGCCCTAATTTTACTGGAAAAAATCAGTAAATCATCTACAAGGATGAATACACTTATTAAAGATTTATTAACTTATTCCTATCTCAATAATCCTGAAAAACAATTTGTAAAAACAGATTTAAATGTCATTGTAGCAAACATTCTTGTCGATTTTGAGCTCTTCATAGAAGATAATAAGGTTGAAATAAAAATGGGGAAATTACCAATTGTTACAGCTGTTGCATTACAAATGAATCAGCTTTTTTATAATCTTATAAGTAATGCTCTTAAGTTTTGCAAAACAGATGATTCAATTTGTAAAATAGAAATTACTTCACGCAAACTTACTTTAGCACAAATTAAAAAATATCCAACCCTGAATTCAAGTTTAGGTTATTATAAAATTGTCATTAAAGACAATGGAATCGGTTTTGATAAGCAATATGAAAATAAAATTTTTACTATTTTCCAAAGACTACATACTAGTGAAATCTACAGTGGTACCGGTATTGGACTTTCGATTGGAAAAAAAATTGTAGAAAACCATAAGGGGATTATTTTTTCGAAAGCAGAAGAAAATGTTGGCGCTGAATTTCATATTATATTGGCTATCTAAATATATTTTTATATTTAGATACTGAAAGAATTTCTGTAATGGAAAAATCTTCTTGATATTTTTACGAAGGTTATAAACTTTATAAATACGATTTATTCGAAAATCATTGTTAATACTGGATATTTCTTCATTAGTTAATAATCTTCCCTTGTATCTCAAATCAATTGTACGTTTACCATACTGAAAAGTTAATTTCTGGAAGTGAAAGTAACATTTGGCTGTAATTCACATTTTATGTTTGAAATCTACTTAAGCAAAGCTAGCTTGTGTCATGTCAAAAACTACGAAAAATGTATGGGTGTAATTTTGGAAATGTTTTAAGTTATTGATTCGGGAAATTATATAAAGTTTCGAACCTAAATTTCTTAGATCTTGATTTTGCTGACTTTCTAATTTTTAGAAACAAAATGTGCTACGATTTTGCCACAAAACTAAAAATACTAATTTTTTTAATATTTCTAGTTGAATTTTACATTTTAACTCGTTTAAAATGAATGCTATAGTTTGTTTTTTTTAATAAAATTCAAAAAAATTATTGATAAATCGAAAAACGTATTTTACTTATATTCTATCTCAAAATAATTTAGGATTGATTTGTAATTATCCTGTGCAGTAAGACAGGTATCCATCAAATATTCCTTTATATTATTTCATTCCTGTAAACCTCTGTAATAAAAAAGTTCAAGTTGCTCATCAATGATAAATGGAACAATATTGTTTGCAAGACATTCTTTGAAAATAATTAACCGACCCACACGACCATTTCCATCTTGAAAGGGGTGAACGATTTCGAATTTATAATGAAAATCGATGATGTCTTCGATAGTTTTATTTTTAGTAGTATGATAATGAGTGAGAAGTTCTTTCATTTTTTGAGCAACTTGCTTAAGGTGACAAGTCTCATTCCCTCCAACTTCATTAGGCATTTTTTTGTATTCACCAACATTAAACCAGTCTTTTTACGCTATCGGAAGTACTAGACTTTAATAAAAAATGGAGCTCTTTAATAGTGGATTCGGTAAGCTTAGTATTTGCTTTTTCAATAATAAAATCTATACAACTAAAGTGATTAGAAGTTTCAATAATGTCATCTACGTTTACGCTTTCTTGAGAAGCACCAATTGTATTGGTTTCAAAAATATATCTTGTTTGATCGTGAGTAAGCCTGCTTCCTTCAATTTTATTTGAATTGTAAGTTAAATCAATCTGCGTACGGTGGTAGATACCACCTTTCAGTTTGATATTCTTTTGTTCTTTCAGACTGTTCAGTAAAATATTCTTACTTGCTTTTTTATTTCCTTTTCGAGGAATTACGGCATCTTTAGGAATACTCCAAGTTTTACCACTAGGAAAGCTCCTTTTAATTTTCCTGAAGCACAATAATTGCGAAACGTCCTTTCGGATAGTTCCAGCTTTTTTGCAAATTATACTACTGAAAGGTATTTCATGTTTTATACAAGTTCCGTTATAGGCAAATGTATGGTAAAATATAATGTAAATAACATTGAATTTTTGCCGATAACTGAAATATTGAAAAACATAATCTAGCTAAAAACTAAGTTAAAAAAAATGAAATGAGGATTTTAACCGTCTTAACTATTCATGGCAAAAAAGGTATCCACTCATATTAAGTCTGTCTGTATCTACACGACAAACAATTCCTGCTATAATTAAGATAGCAGGATCATCAATGCTGTATTTTTAACGATATAGTGAAAAGTACTCTGCTCGTTATAATGCATAAATTCTACATTTGGAATATCAAAAGGAATAGCTTCAATTTCTTTTGCCTTGGCCACGACCTCACTATAAGGAACGTAAAAAAACTCTGCCTCTTTGTCCACAAATTTTCTAATGAGCCAGGGACAGGCAATTCGATCTATATTAGGTCCTTCTCTAGTAATCCATCTCATTATATTGGGAATGTTAAATGTTTTTTCCTAGCTAAACTACATTTTTTTCATCTAATTTAAAAAGAGAATTATTTTAGCAGATTATGCTGTTCGAAATTGTAATTTTTAGATTAATGTTTCCCATTTCCATTATGTTTCCCATTATCATGGTGTCCATTGCCTTTTCCTTGTTTATTATTTCCTTTTCCGGGCTTTTGACCAATCGTTTTTTGAGGTTGACCTTTATAGCCTTTTCCATATTTTACTTTATGGTTTTTAAAATTGTCATAAGGTCTGTCTCCTCTGTAATCACTTAAAACTACTTTATATTCACCATAAAGATCATAGTTTCTGTAAGCAGAA
Organism: Flavobacterium pectinovorum; assembly: GCF_006438875.1. GTDB lineage: Bacteria > Bacteroidota > Bacteroidia > Flavobacteriales > Flavobacteriaceae > Flavobacterium > Flavobacterium pectinovorum_A. The sequence continues at coordinate 42,437 of NZ_RCZH01000018.1, read as the reverse complement.
GGCAATGATCTTGTTCTGACCCATCTTCCGTTATTCAAATAAACATAATTTGAAGTACTGACATCGTAATAAGTTTCCAGATCCGGCAAGTAATAATAGCGAACATCTGTATAACCTGCTGGTCCCCAAGAAGGAGGAGTGCCAATATTAACATTTACGGATACCTGAGCTTGTGAGTAGCTAAATGAAAAGAACATAATTCCGATCAAAAAATATTTTAAAGTTTTCATGATTTTATTCTTTATTAATTAATTTGTGAATGTTAAAACAAAAAATGTGCCTAAAATTTAAACTTGCTTTAAGTCGTTGATTATATTTTACTTATATTTAATATTGATACTGATAATATCCGAAGTCATATTGGTCGTTCTGGTATAATGACCATAACGAATCTCTAATGTATTCCAGTGTTTAAGTCCAAAAACTCCATTAAGTGGTGTGAATTTCATTCCCATTCCGAAGAAACTGCTATCGAATTTAGACAAATCATAGTTACTGGTGTAATATTCATCGGCTGCAGTATGTTCTCCGTAAGGTTTAAAATACTTCGTTCCTGTCTGGGTATAATATCTGTAAAACGGACTTATTGAAAAAGCCTGTGTTAGTTTTACAGGAATTTCAAGATCAGCGGTATGTGCTTTTAAACTCCAGTCATCAGTATAGTATCTGTAATAAGCCCTAATGATTACATTGTCTCCCAAGAAATAACTCGCTCTGATTCCGAGTGGAATTTTTAACCTTGTATCTGGAATTTTTTCCTGATGAACAGACCCGTCAGTAAAATAAACTCTGTGAAAAGGAAGACTTAAATATCCGTTTTGGCTGATAACATCTCCCACAAGCAGTACCTGAAGGTTTTTGTTTACCACCTGAGAATAGCTTAAGGTTCCTGCAAAAGTATTTCTATTGGCACTATCATAATCTTCGCTTCCCGGAGCACGAAGCTCAATTGGTTCAATTAATTTTAACTGATCTATAAAGGTTTGGAATTTTGCGGTAAATTCTCCATTGCGGTCTCTGGTTTTTTGAGAGAAACTAATATTTCCTCCAAAAGATTGATAGTCAAATTCTGTCGATGATGAAACTCCAATTCCAATAGTTCTTCCCGTTGCTTCGTTCTCCCTAATATAAGTCAAAGAAGGGTAGAAGCGATTGTCTGAAGAAGATGCAGATGAATTTGCACTTAAATCAATCATATCTGATGATGCCGAGGTATAATGGTCAATACCGGCTTCGATATCAAAAGTATGTTTGATTCCGGTTTCTCCGTATTTTACTAATTTAACATCAATGGTATTTGCAATATCGGTAAGATGTTCAGAACCAATTCCACCTGTAACGGCTGAATTGTCTCCGTTTTGTTTATAATAGCTCGAAACTAAATTTACTTCTTCCAGTTTTAATTTTTTGCTTTTATAGCTGGTAGAATCAGTAGGAACATTTTGTGCTCTTAATTGAAACAATCCCAATAAAGCAAGGCCTGTTATGAATGTTCTTTTCATTTTATAATAGGATGAAAATTAGTTACAGCCGCAGCCACCGCCGCTTTTTCCTGAGTTTGCCCCGGAAGCTCCTTCTCGGTAGGATTGAAAACTGAGTTCTGTTTTTTCGATTTTCCTGTTCGAAAGCACCATTTCAGAATCGTTGATTTTTCCTTTTTGGTACTCTTTTACCGATGTACAAGAGGAGAGTAGAATGCCCGTAAAAGCAATGCTGCATAAGAGTACAAGCGCTTTTTGTTTTGGCTTTTTCATTTCAGGTTGATGTTTTTTGAAGTGTAAATTTTGTTGTTGTCATCTATTATTATGCAATATAGATCTGGTATCTGATCTATTAAAAACAAGCCTGCTTTAATTCCCATAACGGCGATTGGAGTTGCCATTGCATCAGCAAATTCAGCATTTGGAGCGATAATGGTCACGCTTTTTATTCCGGTTATTGGGAGTCCTGTTTTTGGGTCAATGGTATGCGAATATTTTTTTCCGTTAATGATTACGAACTTTTCATAATTTCCTGATGTTGTCACCGCTTTATTGGATATTTCCATGTAAGAGAATGCTGCATTTGGAGCATCAGGATCTGCTACTCCAATAGTCCATTTTTTGCCATTGGGCTGTAGTCCCCAAGCACAAAGATCTCCGCTTGCATTGATGATCCCGCTTTGAACATTATTTTTAATTAGTATTTGTTTTGCCATTTCAGCAGCATAACCTTTTCCGATTCCGCCAAAACCAATTCGCATTCCTTTTTCTTTTAGAAATACGGTTGTATTTTCTTTGTCTAAAATGATATTTCTATAATCAATAAGATGTACCATTTTTAATGCTGTTTCAGCATCTGGTAATTTGATCATGGCCTTGTCAAAATTCCAAAGACTTTTATCGATACTTCCGTACGAGATATCAAAAGCACCTTGCGTAATTCTTGAAATTCCAGAACTTCTTTCGATAAGATTAAAAACTTCAGGATCTACTTTAACCGCTTTAATTCCGGCATTTTCATTAATAAGATTGGTTTGACTATCATCTTTATAAGTAGTCAAAAGTTTTTCAATCCGTCTGATTTCCTCAATGGCAAGATTTATATTCTCATTTCCAATTTTCTCATTTTCAGCAACAACTGTAATTGTAAAGTTGTTTCCCATGAGTTTTAGGGATTGCGAATATTTTTGATTTTTCGGGATGTTATTTTTTGCTATCACAGATCGCTTTTATTTCGGCAGTCCATTCTTCAGGAGTAGTTTCTGGTTTTCCGTGCCAGGTTTTAAGTACTTTACCGTTGGCATCCAGAAGTAATGTTAGAGGGAAACTTCCTTCTTTATTGTAAATTTCGGCTAGATCTTCGTTTCGTTTTATTTGTTCGGGAGTTCCAATGTTTTTCTTTTTCCTTGGAAAATCGGCATTTACTAATATTAAATTTTCATTTGCCATATCTGTGAATGTTTGACTTTCAAAATAGTCTCTGCGCGTGACGATACAAGGCCCGCACCAGTCTGAACCGGAGAAGTTCAATAGAATTAATTCGTGCTTTTCCTTTGCAATTTTTTTTGCATTATTAAAGTCGGGTTCCCAGTTTATAGGAAGCACCGTTAATAATAGAAACAATGTAATTAGTTTCATTTTACGGATTTGTTTTTAGGTACATACGAAATAACGAATTGTTAGGAGTCTTATTTTTTTTAATAGCTTAAGATTCGATTAAATTTTAAATTAAACAAAACTTTATTTCTTTCTAAGCAGTCTGAATACCAAAAATATAACCGACCAATGCCGACATTGCCATCGCAAAAGTACCCCAGATGCAGATACGAAATACTGCTTTTAGTGTTTTTGATCCGCCTGCTTTGGCTGCTAATACTCCTGAGAAAGCCAGAAAGAGTATTGAAAAGCCATATTGATAGAAAACCATTTCTTTGATAGGAGCAAAGATAGCTACCAGAAGTGGTAATAAACCTCCAAAAATAAACGAAATGGCCGACGCAAAGGCTGCAGTTAAGGGATTTGCCTGCGTGATTTCATTAATCCCGAGTTCATCTCGGGCATGGGCTTCAAGAGCATCATGAGCCGTTAATTCGATAGCAACCTGTCTCGCTAGTTGATTATTTAGTCCTCTTTGAATGTAAATGTCTGTTAGTTCTTCCAGTTCTTCTTCCGGCAGGGTTTCAAGAGCAAGTTTTTCTCTTTTTAAATCAGCAGTTTCTACATCAGACTGGGAACTTACCGATACATATTCACCCGCTGCCATAGAAAGTGCACCGGCAACTAAACCGGCTACAGCCGCCAGTAAGATAGGTTCTCTGGTAACACTTGCTGCAGCCACGCCAATTGCTAGACTGGTAGTAGATAAAATGCCGTCGTTTGCTCCCAGAACAGCTGCTCTCAGCCATCCGCTTCTATTGATGTAATGGTTTTCACTGTTCATAGTTCGTTATATTAATTTAATCCAGTCAGGATCTTCAGAGATTTTTAGGGTACCTCCAAAATTAGTTTTTAGAAATTCCCTAATTTGAAATTGGGTTTTATTCTGGGTACTTTTTTTCCAATCGCTATAATCGTAAATATGAATCTGCTTTGCATTTGGGTTCGTAACAAAAGAAATTCGTGATATTGAATTCTTATATTTCTTTAATTCATCTAAAATACTGCGACTAGGTATAACGATAAGTATGCTTTCCCAATTTAGATAATCTTTAGGAATATCATCTCTTTCATGCAATCCCAAAGATTCAAATAAAGCGGTTATTTTTTGATCGTTTAATTGATCAATTTTTCCATCTATGTTTTTAAGAACAACCTGTAAGGTATTTTTATCTGCAACACTCATTTTCATCGTTTGTAATTCCAAATAAAATTACTTTAAAATACCTTCAGTTATAAAAGGAATACCAGTAGAATGATTCTAAATGTGATAAACGATTATTTATTAGTATTAAATTACAGTAAGTTAGTAGTAGAAATGTAAGATTTTGATTAAATAACTATTATAAATCAGTTTGATTAATGTACAGTGTAAATACGCAACTTGATGACAAGTACTAAAGAGGGCTGGCACAAGATTGGGGAGACCACAGTTAATTTCAAAAAGGATACAGATGAAATTTTAGTAATAGGGGAGAACAAATTTACAGAACTTAAATTTGTGGTAAAAGAAACACCAATAGATAATAAGCCTGAAACTTCATTTTACCGACGGAACTGACCAAAGTGTAACAGTAAATAACCCAATCCAAGCCAATGGCGAAAGCCACAAAATCTCTTTAACAGGAGGTGAGCGCAAAATTGTAAAAATTGTTTTTGTATATAAAACGCTGCCTAATCGCCAGGATAACAAGGCACATGTTGAAATTTGGGGGTATAAAAATAAAAAGTAAAACAGCTTTAATTCCCTCAAAAAGGTAGATTCCTAAAGGGGACTTTAGAACCTAATTTAAATTTAGTCATTACAATACGCTAATCTGGGTCTCGCTTCAATGTATTAAATGTTTCTTATCACTTTTTTGATTGATAGAAATCATTTTTTTTCGGATCAATATGTTTCAATTTTACCTATCGATATAGGGATTATTATATTTGCAAAGACAAGTATATCAATGCTTACTGTTGAAATATAATAATGAAAAAAACTAATGAAAAAAAGTAACGATGTTTTTAGGTGAAGAAGTTATGGAAGCTATAAAATAGGAACCTATTTTAGAATCTAATAAAATAGAAGTTAGTGTTCAGCAAGGGATTTTACTCTGGCAGGAACTGTCGATAATTATAATCAAAAAAAGGAAGCTGAACATATTGTTAAGGATATCTCAGGGGTCAAGGCTACTATAGATGATATAAAGGTAAACCTTTTTTTTTCATCAATAAGAAACGATAAAGATATTGCCAGTTCAGTTATTAAAGCATTAGAAGAAAAATGGGGTGTACCCAACCACAGGTTAAAAGTTACAGTTGAAGACGGATGGGTAACCCTTGAGGGAATTTTACATTGGAATTTCCAAAGGAAGACTGCAGATAATGTTATCCGTTATATGAGAGGTGTAAAAGGTGTTATTGATAAAATAGTGATTGAAGCTGAAATAAAAAACCAGCTGGAGAAGGAGATTGTGGAGAAAGCACTAAAACGCAGCTGGATTATGGATATTGATAATATTAAAGTTAGAGTTGATGGCAAAACGATATTCCTTAGTGGTATTGTAAGTTCTCTTTTTCATAAGGAAGAAGCAGAAAGGATAGCCTGGCATACAGCTGGAGTCTGGCAAGTTGAAAATGAATTTTTGTAGAGTTTGATTAATAAGCATTTATATTTACGGTAGGTGAGAGACGAAGCAATACGATATGTGGCATTTGCTGCTTACTTTAAACAATAATAAATCAGTTAACGTTTATTAAAGTGTACATTTGAAATAAATGAGAGATAACTAATGAATAATAAGGAGAACATACGTATTTTGCTCACTGATGATGATCAGGATGACAGGGATTTTTTTGATGAAGCAGTTTAGGATATTCACCTTAATTTTCCCGTTGAATTTTGTCAAAATGGATTGGAATTATTAAAACGTCTTTATGACAGTACTCTTTTTATCCCTGATATTATTTTTTTAGATCTTAATATGCCGGTAATGTCAGGTTTTGAAACATTGCAGCAAATTAGGGAAGATATTTTATTTAAGCATATTCTGGTGATAGCTATTTATTCCACTTCAGCCACTGAAGATGGGGTGAAAAACACTTTTAGACTGGATGCAAATGCCTATGTCGTTAAACCTATTGATTTTAATGATTTGAAAAAGGTTATCCAAATGGATTGGAAAGAAGGTTGAAACATTCGAAATTCGAATCCTTTATCATTGCCCTTTAGGTTTGAAAAGAATTCTTTACTCAAATTCCTATTCTTTGAGGACAACCTCTTTACAACAAAATTAAATTACAAGTCATGTACCATAAAAAAAACATTCTGCCTAAGGCTACACGCCAGGATTTTCCTATTGTTGGCATTGGAGCTTCGGCAGGAGGGCTTGAAGCTTTTACCCAGTTTATTGATACTATTCCTGATGACTCCCAGATGGCTTATGTAATTGTACAGCATTTACATCCACTGCATGACAGTATACTTACAGAACTGCTTTCTCGTGTGGCCAGAATACCAATTATTGAAATTACAGATGATGTTCACTTGGCTCCCAATATTATTTATGTTATTCCGGAAAATAAAATATTGACTTCTTTTGATGGAGTACTCAAACTGAGTCCACGTATTAAGGACACAAAAAATCAGGCAATAGATATATTTTTTAATTCATTGGCCGAAGTTCACCTTAATCTGGCCTGTGGCGTATTGCTCTCCGGAAATGGATCTGACGGAACAATTGGCCTGGGATTGATCAAAGAACACGGAGGCATAACTTTTGCCCAGGATATGGATGCCTCTTATAATGAAATGCCGCAAAATGCAATTAATGCCGGAGTTGTTGATTACGTATTATCACCAGTGAAAATAGTGGCCAAATTAATTGAGCTTTGTAAAGCAAAAGCGATTTCTGGCGAAGATAATGAGCTTAATGATGAAGCAGTATTTCATGAAATTATTAAAATTCTACATCATCACAGCGGGGTTGATTTTGCCTATTATAAACAAACTACCATACGCCGACGTATTGCCAGAAGAATGGCATTAAATAAAATCATTAATCTTAGGGATTACCTTAAAGTTTTGAGAGGTGATAAATTGGCCTCTGAAGACTTATTTAATGATCTGCTTATACCAGTAACGGAGTTTTTCAGGGATGTTAAAATTTTTCAGATGATGAAGGAAAAAGTTTTCCCTTTATTAGTGGCCAGGGTACCGGAAGGAAATGCAATACGGATCTGGATTGCAGGATGTTCTACCGGTGAAGAAGCGTACACTCTGGCGATTGCGCTTCATGAGTTTTTGGGAGAAAACCTTCAGGGAAAAGAAATCCAGATTTTTGCCTCAGATATTTCAGAAGTTGCTATTGCAAAGGCAAGGGCTGGATTTTACAGAAAATCTCAAATGCGTAATGTTTCTGAAGCTACCCTTTCCAAATATTTTACATCCAGTACCAATGGTTATACTATTAATCGGCAAATTAGGGATTTATGCGTTTTTGCCGTTCATAATTTCCTCACGGATCCTCCATTTGTCAGAATGGACTTGATTACCTGTAGGAATGTTTTTATTTACATGGATACATTTTTACAGAAAAAATCTTTGAGTACATTTCATTATGCCTTAAAAGAAAACGGTTTTTTACTTTTAGGAAAATCTGAAACTGCAATTCCAGCCGGTGAACTTTTTCAGCCTTTTGATAAAGCCGGAAAAATATACACCAGAAAAGAGGTTTCAGCAAGATCCGCACATTCTCGCTGGGGATCGGGAGCGACTGACAAGTTGAAAAGTTTTAAATCAGAACTTCCTAAAAAAGAAATTATCAAAGAAGATTTTATAAAAAGTGCAGAATCAATTTTGCTATCTGATTACAGACCAGCGAGTATCATAGTAAATGAACAGGTGGATATTTTGCATATTATTGGAGATATTACTGATTTTATTAAATTTTCACAGGGCAAACCCACTTTTAATTTGCTGAAAATGGTTCGTGAAGGATTGGCTTTTGAACTTCGTAATGCTTTGCACAAATCTAAAGAAACAGGATCTCTTGTGATAAAAGAAGGAATACAGGTTAAAAAGAAAGAAGTTATAAGTGAAGTTACAATTGAAGTACAGCCGCTTCCTGATACATCCGAGCCCTATTTTCTAATATTGTTTTATAAAACCAACACTATCCAACCAGAAGTATCCTTAAACAATATGACGGCTGAGGAAATCCGCAATGATGTTAATTTAAAAAGGATCGCACAGCTTGAAAAAGAATTGGAAAAAATACACAATGACGTAAATGCGATTAGTGAAGAACAGGAAGCTTCTAACGAAGAACTGCAGAGTGCCAATGAGGAATTATTAAGTGGAAGCGAAGAATTGCAAAGCCTGAATGAAGAATTGGAAACTTCTAAAGAAGAATTACAATCCAGCAATGAAGAACTATCGCAGATTAATCAGGAACTTTTAAACAAGCAGCAGGAAATTAATATTGCAAAAAATTATACAGATGCAATAGTTGCAACGCTTCGTGAACCGATAGTAGTTTTGGATAGCAAGCTTAGAATAAAAAACATTAACAGGGCATTTTCTAAAAAATATAATATTACCAAAGAAGAAGCCGCAGACAGGCTGATATATGAAATCCAAAATCATCTTTTTGGAGATATTCAAATGCGTGCAATGCTTGAAAAAATACTTCAGCAAAAAACGCAGCTTGACGATTATGAGATATCAGTAAATCTTTTGCCTTATGGCGAAAGTATCCTACTATTAAATGCCAGACAAGTCACGTACGAAACTAGTAAAAAACAATTAATTCTGCTGGCTATTGAAGATATTACCGAACGCAGGAATATTGAAAAGAAATTACAGGCAATGTCTGATGGTTTAGAGGTTAAAGTTCAGCAGCGTACAGTAGACCTGCTCACATCCAACAAAGAATTAGAAAACTCTGTCAAAAATCTGCGCACTGCCAATGATCAATTACAGGAATACGCATATGTGGCCAGCCACGATCTTCAGGAACCGCTGCGTAAAATCCTGATGTTTATCAGCAGGCTTTTGCAAATGGAGGAAAAAATTTCTGATCCGGCTCATTTGCTGCTTGAAAAAATCAGTAAATCATCCATAAGGATGAATACGCTTATTAAAGATTTACTGGCTTATTCATACCTTGATAATCCCGACAGGCAATTTGCAGCGACTGATTTGAATATGGTTATCGACAATATTTTAATTGATTTTGAGCTGCTGATTCAGGAACGCAATTTTAAAATAAAAGTGGGGCATTTGCCGGTTATAAATGCAATTTCGCTGCAAATGAATCAGCTTTTTTATAATTTAATCAGTAACGCTATTAAGTTTTATAAAAAAGACAATTCAATTTCTAAAATAGAGATAAGCTCCAAAAAACTGACTTTAAAACAAGTTAAAACACATCCGGATCTGGATCCAGGTTTAGCATATTGTGAGATCATAGTTAAAGATAATGGAATAGGATTTAATCAGGAATATGAAAATAAAATTTTCACTATTTTTCAAAGGCTTCACAATAATGAAATCTATATCGGTACAGGTATTGGATTATCAATTGGAAAAAAAATTGTAGAAAATCATAAGGGAATTATTTTTTCTAAAGCCGAAGAAAATATTGGCGCAGAATTTCATATCATATTGCCAATTTAGAGATTTGTGGCTGATAGCAGTTTATTTTAAAAAGTATATTTTCCATCTCAACTATTTTTAGAGTCAAACTTTTTAAAATGTTCGCGAACAAAAACCTCTTGCTCCTGAAGGTTCATTTTAGCGGTATTTTCGGCTTCTATTTTAATTTTTCCAAAACTGTTGTCTTTTTGCAAAAAGTGCAGTAATTCCGTTTTTGCCGTAGTGGGACCAAATAAGACGAGTTCATTATAGCCAATGGCGAGAGTCGCAATTTTCTTAAAGTATGCCCTTTGTTTATCCTGTTCTTTATGGTGCATTTCACTTTCGCTTCTTTGTAGGGTTTCATGTTTGTCCTGAATATCAAATTCAGAGACTATAGTTTGAGGCTCTTTATCATTACCTGTAAAATCGATTAAATTGGCGGAGGCATGATCTAAGTAAATGCCTAATTGATTTATAGTTTTCATTTTTTTTAAGGTATAAGTTTTAATGTTTTCTTACTTATTGCACTGCAGCGGCTTCAATCTGCTCAACAGAAAGAAAGTGTTCTTCTTTCATACCGTTTTCTTTAGGGATATGAAGCCCCAGCATTTTTCGGGTATTTTCAATGCTGATTTTGTTTCCGTGTGCCAAGAGCATAAATTTGCCCGCTTTAATTTCTGTTTCATATTTTAGCACTTCATCGTTTGGAATGCCCAAACTAACTAAGGCAGCTGCAATAACACTGGTACCACCCAGTAAGGTTGCACCTTCGAGCGCCCCAATAATAGGTGAAACAAGCGGCCCGGCAACAAGCAGCGGTCCAAGTCTGGGAATAAAAAAGAAAGCAGATCCAAATAGTAAACCCCAGAAGCCTCCCCAATAGGCTCCAAAACTTCCCCATTTTTTCATGCGATCTCCCACCGTGTAGTAACCTGTTACAGTTTCATCACTATGGTAGTCTGTTCCTATGATTGATAGCTTTTTCATATCGTAACCGCTTTTTTCGAGCTTTTTAATAGCAGGTAGCATAAAAGGCGACTAACGTATTTGTGTTTTTCATATTGATAGTTTTAATGAGTCATTTTATAAAAAACATCCAGTGTTTTCTCTGCATGTTCTTGAATTACTTTGAGATTGTTTTTTATATCTCGCACTCCGGGAGCTTTCCATGTGATTTTTTCAGCCAGTTCTTTTTGATATCGGGAATCCACTGCGCCTTCAAGAGTTACCTCATTTCTGGAAACTTCTACTGTAATGCTTACCGTATCAATTTCGACATGGTTTTTTAGCGCCCGTTGGATAATTTCTTTATTTATAGGGGGACTAAGTCTTGAATCAATAACAATATTATTGTCCACTCCTTTTACTCCAATTAAATTGGTTACAGCTTTTATGGCAGCCTCTTTCTGGTAATGCCATTCTAATTCTCCGCTAAGGGTTACGTGTCCATTTTCTACCTTACCTCTATACTGTCGTTTAATGTGTTCCAGTTCCATCTAAAAGTATTTAGGACTGCCTGGGCGATATCAAAGTCATTTTTTTGTTCCCGGCTACTGATTTTTACCTGAATGTTTTCCAAAACTTCCAAAACCCCGGGAACCTGTTTTGCCGTATTTTTGGCTTTTATTTTTTTTGCAGGTAAATCAACAATACCTTTTAAAGTAATGATGCCATTATTTGCAGTGACTTCAATTTGGGCTGCATTTAAGTGGGGTTCCCATTTTATGGCATCTAGAACATCTCTTTGTAAAATTTCATTATTGTTCCTTTAAGTTTAAATTCACCTGAAAGCTTAAATTGTATTCTTTTTTACTGGTACAAAGTTGAGGCGGAAGCAAGGAACTGGAAATGACAGGCATCAGCAATAAAAATGATGTAGGGCACTTTTATAATAAAAAATAAACTGCAATTAAACTGATACGAAAAAGGTCTCCCTATTAAATTTACCTGACTCGCAATGCTAGTCCATATTAATTACTTTTTTTAGCACTTTTTTGAGCGTTGTAGCATCGCCTGATTTTTTAATATAGATATTGGCGCCTGCTATGAAGGTATCTTCATCACATAGTGCTGCTTTAGGATCGTATACCACAATGGAAAGATTCTTATTTTGTTTATCATTTCTGATTGATACTATTTCGCTTAAAGATTTGTATCCGTCATCATTTAAATTAAAAAATACCATTGGCGTAGCCAGACTCGATCCTTCTTTTAATTGTTCCATACATAACTTGCTATCTTTGAATACGGTCATAGAATGTTTAGATTCTAAATTGCTCAAAGCGGTCTGAAATGCATCTGTTGTTTTAGATTCCTCTTTAATAAGCAGCATGCATAGTTGTCTTGAGTTGTATTGCATCAAATTTGTTTTAGGTTTTCATAGCAAAGAAGCGATATAATGACTTAAGCCGAAATGAGCCAAAATAGTATAAAGAATGATGTATATCATTTTGCGACTGCCATTGAGTAGGGGTAATTTAAATTCCTTGAATAGTATATAAAGCAGTCAAAATCGGCTTAATAGTGTTTTTTGTTGTTAAATGATTGGTAATGTGTTAATTATACTGTGAAATTCAGGCAGAATGTAACTTCCCATTTTTAAATAGCCGACCTTTATAAGGATCATCATAATTTGATCGATTTGATGATGGACAATGCCGCACTGTTATACGCTCTTGTACAAAATGCTTTGGATGGCATCATTACCATAGACGATATTGGTACTATCGAAACTATTAATCCGGCAGGCTGTATACTTTTTGGTTATCAGCAAGAGGAAGTTATAGGTAAAAACATTTCCATGCTTATGCCATCACCGGATAGGGAAAGGCATAATAACTATTTGAGTAAGTACAAAATAACAAGAAAAGCCAGTATAATTGGTGTAGGTCGTGACCTGATAGGAATGCGTAAAGGCGGTGATCTGTTTCCAATGAAACTTGGGGTTAGTGAGGTAAAATATTCAGGCAGGACTATTTATGCCGGTTTTATTCATGATCTGTCCAAGCAGAAAATAGATGAGGAAAAGTATAAGGATTATGCATCTCATCTGGAAGAACTTGTCGAGGAGCGGACAAAATCGCTCAACGATACTATTTTTGCTTTAGAAAAAGCAAAAGAAAAAGTGAGTATTTCCCTGGAAAAGGAAAAAGAGCTCAGTAAATTAAAAAACCGGTTTTTATCGATGGCTTCCCATGAATTTCGCACGCCGCTCAGTACCGTGCAATTATCAGCCTCACTCATTGAAAAATACGCTATACCTTTTGAAAGTGAACCTATCGGTAAACATATTGCCAAGATTAAAAATTCGGTAAAGAGTCTAACGGCGATACTCAATGACTTTCTGTATGTTGAAAAATTGGAAATAGGCAAGATGAAGCCTGAATTCACTTGTTTTGACCTGGTTAAATTCGGTGAAGAAATAACTGAAGAAATGCAGCTTTTGGCCAAACCCAGCCAAAATATCGTCTTCAAACATATTGGCGTGCCAACGATGATATACCTCGATGCTAATTTGTTAAAGAATTGTGCCATTAATTTAATTGGTAATGCCATAAAGTATTCCGGAGACAGCTGCTGTATTGATTTTACAACAGAAATTAATGATGCAGATTATATTATTTCAGTTCACGATGATGGAATTGGTATTCCTTTGGAAGAACAAAAACATTTGTTTCAGGCTTTTTTCAGGGCACACAACACCGGCAGTATCCCCGGGACCGGGCTTGGTCTGAATATAGTGAGCCGTTACGTTTCACTTATGAAGGGAACAGCAGATTTTAAAAGCAATGAACAAGAAGGAACATTATTCACCCTAACATTTCCCATATCATGAGCAAAGTACTAATTATTGAAGACCATAATGACATTAGGGAAAACATTTCTGAAATCCTTACTTTGGCAGGTTATACCGTTTATCAGGCCAATAATGGTAAAGTAGGCGTTGAATCTGCTGTTATCAACCTGCCCGATATTATTTTATGTGATATTATGATGCCCGAGCTGGACGGTTACGGTGTATTGTATATGCTTAATAAAAATCCAAAAACAAGTACCATTCCCTTTATTTTTATCACTGCAAAATCCGAAAGGCCGGATCTGCGTAAAGCCATGGAGATGGGAGCGGACGATTACCTGACCAAGCCTTTTGATGATATGGAACTTTTACACGCCATTGAAAGCAGGCTCAACAAAAAGAATTCAGAAAGGGATTTTTACAGTCAGTCCCTGGGACAGCTTGGGAGTTTAGTAGGGGACAGGGAAGGTCTTTCTGAGTTGAAAAAGATGATAGACGAGCATATTTACAGGCCCTTTAAGAAAAACCAGATTATTCACTATGAAGGGGATCGCGCTATTGGTCTTTATTTGGTAATCTCAGGTAAGATCAAAACGGTCAAGATGTCTGAAGACGGGCGTGAACTGATGACCGGTATGTATCATGCCAATGATTTTTTAGGGGTAAGTACAATTCTCTCTGATGAAACTTATACCGATACTGCAACAGCACTGGAAGACAGTCAGGTCTGTTTTTTTCCAAAAGAACAGCTCGAAGAATTACTCAAATTATATCCTGATGTAGCGGAAAAATTTATTAAAATCCTCTCGAATGAAATCAGGAACAAAGACACACATTTGCTGCAATTGGCCTATCAGTCGGTCAGAAAGCGTATTGCAGAATCCCTGCTCAGACTCTTTCGTCAGGAAGAAGCCGCAAAAGGGGATAGTATCAATGTAACGAGGGATAATCTGGCGGCGATGTCAGGAACTGCTTCCGAAACCGTGAGCAGGACCTTAACCGAGTTTAGAAATGAAGGATTAATAGAGAAAAAAGGCAGCCAACTGAAAATTCTGGATTACATGAAAATAAGCAAGATGAAAAATTAATGTAAAAGCAAAAATCCCAATGGGCTCTCCATTTGGATTTTTTAAATTGACAGGACATAAAATTTAATTCTCAAAAAGCACTTTGGCCAGTGGATTGTCCCGATTATAAAGGTCATCGTAAAAGAAAAGCTATAAAAGTCATTGAGATGGGTAGGGATAACTGCTTGGCAGCAAAAGCCGTAACAACACTCCTTACCCTGGAACCTAATATTATTGTACAGTCCAGAGCAGCGGTACAAAACTGTCTGTTGTCTTTTTCTTAAAATAATATTTTTTAAGGCTCAAAATCACACCACAAAATAAGGTGTAGTATTGGTCTCTACACAGGTCACTGCATAGAGGTATAGGGAAGCCGACCAGCTCTGCCAGTCCTGGCCCATAGGCTCGCCGTCCTGGGCTTTGTACCATTCATTAAAACCATAATCGAGATCTTTGTTTCTTGATTTTTTAATCAAATCAGTAAGCAGGAATAGTTTTTCCCTTGCCAGTTCAGGTTTTCCCGCCCGAACCAGAGCCGCTATGTGAAGCGCTGAAATGAAAGGCCATATACCTCCATTGTGATAATCCCCGGGAAGATTATACTGCTCATATCTGGGGATCCAGTCGGGATCTTCAGGCAGAATATAAGGGAAGAAATTCGGGGCCAGTTTTAAGGCCAGATCTTTATTCTTTATCATAATCTCACATTGATTTTCTACCCATTTCACAATATGATCTGCTCTCTGCTCAGAAGCGAGACCTGAGAGAACAGCCAGGCTGTTGCCTAAGAGGTCAAATCTTTCACTGTTGTATATTTTGTAGGACCATAAGGCATAATAGGGTTTTTGTTTTATCAGCATCCCTTCATGCAGATGTGTAGGATTTGTGGGGGTGGTAATGGTAAAATGTTCCATTGCGTTTTGCAGTCCGACTGCTCTTTCTGTATGCCCTAGTATCTGAAGGTAACTATAGGTTAAGGTGTTAACATACAGTCCATAGCCCAATACCCATTGCTCGTCGCGCCAGTCACTTGTAGGCTGCTGGGCCACAAGATAATCATCAGAAGGACTCTGGTATTCCATCCAGGTTAATGCTTTTTGGACTGCCTCTTGCAGAAAATCCTTTTCCCCGGTTAATTTTCTGAAAATGCCCACTGCCAGTAAAAATAAGGGTGTGGTATCACTTGCTCCTCTATTGTCAGGGTCATGGACTAATGAAGGAATGTTTCCCCTTAGGGACTGATTTTCAGAAAGCACCTGAAGTGTTTTCTGCATCGCACTTATTAATTCTTCATTTTCGGATACGGCAACACCAAGGATACTGATCATTAAATCGCGCGTATAAGGCTCGGGATATCCCCATGCTGCAGTTCTGGGAAGCCCTTCAAAGGGACCTTTTACATTGTGTAGCAGTACTTGCAGTGCCGCACTTTTTGCTTGTTCTATTTCTGTCCAGTTTCTGTTGTCCATGAGCTGTGGAATTTAATATATTTGGAGTCTTTCATTGATGATTTTTATAAATTTCGCTGCCACAATCCTGTAGTCGAAATTTTCAACTGCACGTTTTCGCCCAGCGGTTCCCATCTGCCCGCGCAGGTCCTTACTGTTCATTAACCTGATAAGAGCATCTTTGATATCCGCTACATTGGCGCGGTAGTCTACTGTTCTTGGTTCATCAAAGACAACACGCCTGTTTTCCTCAAAGCCTGATTCAGAGCCCAGGGTTACTTCATTGACTACTATTTTTTGTCCGATACCCGCCAGGCACGCAGTCTGGTTGTCTATAAGGGTGTCGAGCATTCCCATTGCCTTTATTCCAATTACAGGTTTACCGCAGGCGCCTGCTTCCACCTGAGGCATTCCAAATCCTTCGAGCCTTGATGGGGCTGCATAGATATCGCAGGCATTTAACATATAGGGGATGAAATTTCTGGATATGATACTGGTTTGGAATATCACGTTATTGCTAATCCCGAGCTGTTCGGCAAGCTTTTGATCCAGATTGCTCTGAAGGGCAGTTCTGGGCTGGGGCCAGACCTTGCAGACATATTTCCAGGGTGGCAGCTCTTTCCCCGCTATAGCTAAAGCTTCCATGACCTCGCGGGCACCTTTGGAGGCAGCATCCCCGCCAATGGTCAGCAGAAGCTGCTCCTCAGGGGCTATTGCAAGAGCTTTGCGCGCTGCGAGTACTTTTGGATCATTTTCATCATAAGGCCTAAAGGCATCGGTATCACAGCCTACTGGAAGAACTTCAATGTTATCACTGCTAATGCCGTCCCTTACATACATTTCCTTTACCCAGTTGGAAGTTACCAGTATCAGTGGCAAGCCGTTCAGGACATTTTGGTAATTGGCAATATAGCCGTCGGCCACCAGCCAAGGTACAGCGGTGATACCGAATTTTTGAGGATGCAGCACCAGTTGTGGCGTGTGTCCCCAGTAGCCGGTACCTACCACAACATCAGGTTTAAACCAGTCGTAGTACCATTGTTTTTCAAGTGCTGATTCAACATGAACCGCATGGGCTTCAACGCCATTGGCCAAAAGGCCTTCATAGAGAAGGTGCCCCTGGGTCGCAAGACCTCCGGGTGTGGGTGGATAATCATATAATACAAGTACTTTCATAGTTTTGTTTCTTTAAGCCAGTTACGGGCGTCTTTTTTGCTGGAAACTCTCCAGAATGCTTCTGTCTTTGGAGTTGTTTGTACTTCCCAGCTATCGGGGGCAAAGCCGTATATTCGGGTCATAATTTCATATTTCTTTTGCCAGAGTTCAGCCCGAAGTGTTAATTGAATATCAGCCAGAGGGATGGCCTTGGGATAATACTGTTTATTGTGGTCTTCGTAAGCAAATACGAGAAGCTCACCGGATGAAATTTTTCCGTCATCCCAGAGACTTATTACAGAGCGGCCTGTTTCTTCATGTCTGAGATGTCTTGTATATTCTCCCAGCGGATTATGGGTAAGGATGAGATCATAGTGACCTTCAGGTAATAATTGCAGTACAAGAGGGGCGATTTCTGATTTATCGCGTGGTATCTGGTCAGGTCCGTCGTCCAGATTTCCCATCGTACCTGTGCATTGCAGCACTTCGAGCGCTTTATAAAATTTAGGAGCCCTATCAGGGTCGTGTTTTCTGCAAAGGCATACTATAAAGCACTCCCAATGGGGATTACTGAGCAGCATTCCTCCGGCCCATAGGGTTTCATCATCAGGATGGGCCACAATAAGAGCTACTTTTTTTTTCTTTACTTGCATCTCCATTTAGTGGGCGTTAGGTATCAGAGAGCAAGTTAAGGGGAAGTAAAAAAAACAAAAATGACGAAGATTACCTTTTGGGGTGATCTTCGTCATTTTTTAAAACAGGCGGCCGGTCTATTTTTACAGCGTTAAAAATCAGTCTATTTTGACCTGCAGGAGCTGCTCGAGCTGTAGGCTGTCTTTTATATAAATATTTCTTTTGTCAGTTTCAATGCAGCCTTGTTCCTTGAATTGTTTGAGGCTTCTGCCCAGGCTTTCTTGTGATGTCCCGATAAGGTTCGCCAGATCATCACGTGTCAGGTCGATACCTTTTACTGTTGGGGAGTTTCGATTGAATCTGTTTTCTAAAAGCAGTAAAAACAATGCCAGGCGTGCATTCTGGTTCTTTTGTGCCAGTACAGCAATGATGTTGGCCAGAACACCAAATTCGTGGCCGATGTTTTTAATGAGTTTTTGCTGCAAGGCCGGAATTTCCCTAAGCAGTCTGAGGAAATCTTCCTTAGCTATAAAATTTACTTTTAAATCTTCGAGAGCCTCACAGGAATCCTGATATCGTTCCTGTCCAAGCAGGGCATGATAACCTAATACATCCTGGGGCGTATAAATGTAAAATATTTGTTCATCACCGGTAAAACCGCGTTTGAATTTTTTGGCTTTACCCTGTTTTATCTGATAGATACCAGTAGGGATACCACCTTCATAAAAAAGCATACTGCCTTTTTTTATAGCAAGGGATTCCATAGTGTTTTCAACGGCCTGATTTTCTGACTCCGTTAGGTCTTCAAAGAGCAGGTCACTCTGGAAATCAAATTGGGAAAAGAAATCTCTCATAAAACAAATATAACACTTATTAATTAAATATATAACAAATGTTATATATTTGTAAAAATTAGCTGTACTTCTTACGTTTAATTAAGTAAGTCAATAGCGAAGGTTAAATAACTAAAATAAAGTTGAATCAAGGAAAGTCTGCGTGGAACTTTTTTTCAAAAATTTACAATATGATGAATGAGAATAAAATAAGTATTCAAAACGGAAGGCTCGTTGTGCCTTCCCATCCTATAATTCCTTTTATTGAGGGAGACGGTATAGGGGCGGATATTTGGAAAGCTTCAAGATTGGTTTTCGATGCTGCAGTTCAAAAAGCGTACGGGAGCAGCAGAAAGATCCAGTGGAAGGAAATATATGCCGGTGAAAAAGCTTTTAAAAAAACAGGAAACTGGCTTCCGGACCAGACTGTTAGAGATATTGAGGAATTTCTGGTGGCCATTAAAGGCCCTTTAACTACACCGGTTGGTGGCGGCATGCGATCACTTAATGTTGCCCTGAGACAAAAACTGGATTTATATGCCTGCGTAAGACCGGTAAAATGGTTCAAAGGAGTACCTTCTCCGGTAAAAGCGCCTGAGAAAGTAGATATGATTATTTTTAGGGAAAATACCGAAGATATATACGCTGGTATCGAATGGATGGCAGGAACACCGGAACTGGAAAAGGTGAAGAACTTTCTTATTGATGAGATGGGTGTTAAGAACATTAGGTTTCCCAATACGGTATCCATTGGAATAAAACCCGTATCCAAAGAAGGAAGTGAGCGCCTGATAAGAGCGGCTCTCAAGCATGCCATTGATTTCAGGAAGGATTCTGTGACCATCGTGCATAAAGGAAATATTATGAAATTTACCGAAGGGCAATTTAAAGAATGGGGCTATCAGCTGGCCAGAGAGGAGTTTGGGGCAAAAGAGTACGAGGGAGGCCCGTGGCTTATTATGGAAAAGTATGGACATAAAGTAATTATAAAAGATGTAATAGCCGATGCGTTTTTACAACAAATTATCTTAAGGCCTGAGCAGTATGATGTGATTGCTACGCTGAATCTGAACGGGGATTACATTTCAGATGCCCTGGCTGCCATAGTGGGAGGAATAGGCATAGCGCCCGGAGCCAATATTAATTATACCACAGGGGTATCTATTTTTGAGGCAACACACGGAACAGCCCCTAAGTATAAGGATCTTGATAAGGTAAATCCGTCTTCTGAAATCCTTTCCGGGGTAATGATGCTCGAATATATGGGATGGCAGGATGCTGCAGATCTTATTGTAAAGGGATTAAAAGGAGCTATCGGTAATAAAATCGTTACGTATGATTTTGAGCGTTTGATGCAAGGGGCAACTCTGATCAAATGTTCTGAATTCGGCCAGGCAGTTGTCGATAATATGTAGTATGTTTCATTAGCTGCTTAATCCGGGCAGCGCCGTCTGGGGCTGTCTGGATTAAATTATAAAAATTTACCTGACCGATGAAAGTAACAACAAAACTATACAACATTTTTGCATTAAAATGTCCGCGATGTTACAAAGGTAATTTATTTACCAGGCCGGGACTTTTTGTTTTTAAATCCATTTTAAAAATGCCCGAGAGATGTGAGCACTGCAATCAGGATTTCAGGATTGAACCCGGATTTTATTCCGCTGCGTTATGGATTAGTTATCCCATAGTTTTAATCCTTTTTGTACCCATGATTTTTTTTGGTTTCATTTTAAAAGAGACTTACTCTCTTTCTTTGGAAATGATGCTGGGATTCTTTATCATCATTTGTTTTGGCCTGCAAATACCAATAATGCGTATATCCAGGGCTCTTTTACTTCATTTTACCATCTATTATGTAGCCAGCGGTAACAAATGAGTTTCCCTGATGTCTTTGTCATTATTACAATTTATAGTAACTATTAAAGGGATCTTAGAAAGAAATTATAATTAGGTTTCATTTTATAGATTGCAACTAATTTTTTGATTTTTGGATTTGAAATTTTCTTAAATTAGTTATAATAAGATAAATGCCGGAAATATGTCAATCCCTAAAGAATTGTATAATTTAAAATTTGCTGAATACTATTGAGTCTTCTTTCTAATTATGTATTCTCACACAATGACACATTAATTTTAAACAACAAAGACCGAATAGTAGGTGAAATCAAAGGCATGATTAAAGGTGTGTTAATAGTCCAATCTACACTTCATGATACTATTGAACAAAGGGACGTTGAGCAGGCTCTTGAACGAAACTGGTCAATAAGGAAAGATATAATTGTAAAAGTTGAGGGGGCTACTGTCAGGTTATCAGGCATTGTTTCATCATTATATAAAAAGGAAGAAGCTGGACATATTGCCTCTAAAGCTCCGGGGATAACATTAGTAGACAACAGATTGATTATTCATTTCAATTACAAAAAAAATAACTTAAAAAATTAAATTGATTTGGTATTTTTAATTCCATATTTTAATTTGGAATACAAAACATTTCTATCTTTAATTTCTTGTTTTTTAGGCGGCGCTCTTGCTTTGGTGACTTATCTTTTTAAGAAAATATAACTTGCCAATTATAAAGTACATTTCATAATTATTCTATGTCATTTATTTCAAATTCTTTCTCATGAGGGTATGAATATCTATCTAAATCCTTTTGGTATGCTTTTCTGGTCTTTGCATTCTCTCTGAATATAAAGACTATCATTTCTAAATCATTTATTGAGATATAACGCTGTCTTTTTGTAGAGCAGCATACTAAGACATCTATGTTGTAAGGCCAATGATGAAGGGCTTTTGCAATCTATCTACGAAATAGAATTTAAACTTTGCATTTTTAATGTTTTTGTGTAAACAAAATTGTTTATTTTTGTATTATGAAAACTTCATTTGATATCATAAAAGGAATACATCCTGGATTTGTTCTGGAGCGTGAACTTCAAAAGCGCAGATTAGGAAAAGGGCAGTTTGCGATTGCGGTTGGAGAATTTCCGCAAACCCTCACGGCAATTACTAAAGGTAAGCGTAGAATGAACACATCATTGTCGATGAAAATAGAAAAGATGCTTGCCATGGAGGAAGGTTATTTTATGATATTGCAGGTATATTATGATATCGAGCAGGAGAAAAAGAAAACAAGACAGGATAGCAAAAATGATAAACCGGATGTAAGTCTTCTCAGAAAAATCTTGTTTTGGGATACAGATATCAATAAAATAGACTGGCAAAAACAAAAAAAAGCAGTTGTTAAAAGAATTTTTGAGCGTGGAAATGAAGATGAGAAAAATGAAATCAGGCGTTTTTACGGTTCTCAGACTGTTAATGCGATTCTAAACCAAAATTAATATGCCTTTACATTTTAATACAGTTACCCCGTTGCTTAAAACTATTTTGGAAGACCTTATGCAGGCTCGGGAATTTGAAGCTTTTCGTCTTGTAGGTGGAACTGCACTTAGTCTTTATGATGGGCACAGGATGTCGGTAGATATCGATTTGTTTAGTGATGCTGATTATGGAAGTTTGGATTTCAATACTATGGATAATTATCTTAAGGCCCATTATTTTTATGTGGATAGTATGGATATTTCTCCAGTTGGTATGGGTAAATCATATTATGTCGGCAGGAGTGTTGAGGAAAGCGTTAAACTTGATCTTTACTACACGGATCCATTTATAGATGAGATACAGAAATTCAATGGACTCAGATTGGCGAGTAAAGCAGAAATAACCGCTATGAAGCTCGATGTTATTCAGCGAACCGGTCGGAAAAAAGATTTTTGGGATATTGACATGCTTAAGGAAGATTTTACAATTAATGAGATGTTTGCTCTTCACGAAAAAAGATATCCTTACACGCACGATAGGGAACTTCTTATAGAAAAATTTACTGACTTTTCACAGGCTGATGATGATTTTGAACCCTTGTGTTTAAGGGGAAAACATTGGGAACTTATTAAGCTTAATATGCTTGATTTCATAGAAATGCTCGAGGGTTAGTATTATAATGGTCATAAATAAACGTCGTTTTATTTTTTTCTGAGAAATTTTAATATAGTCTGTTATCCCTAATCTATTGCCAAAAGGATCATTGAATTCAACGCTGATTCCTTATAAAGTTTCTTCCAATGCTGTAGACTATGTTTGCTAATCTCAAGCTCCTGTGCTACACGGAGTACACTTTTGTACTGGTTGCTGATTGTGACCGCACAGATTTTAAATTCCAAGGGCCACCTTTTTCTGGTTTTCTGCGTGTTTTCAAGGTTATATAGTGTTGATTTATTTCAGAATTACTCTTCTTATAAATTATCTAACTCCGACCTTTCTTTAATATTTCTAAAAACCGCCTTAAGTTTTTGTGGCAAAAAAGGTATCCACTCCACCATTTTCTTTCCGGCGAATCGCCCCAGCGGCTTATTATAACTATTATAGCGATGCCTGAAATTTCATTCTTGCAAATGAAATTTCCCGATGCAACATCAGGAAATTAGAATAACGGAAACAGGGTAGTGGGGTTGTGTCTCTGGATCTCCTGTTATAAAGTATTTGTCGGCGTGAGCCTTGTAAAGCAATACTTCACTCTTGTTAAATCATTTTAGCCTTCCTTGTGAAATCCTGACTTTAAAGTAAGCCTGCACAAATAAGAGGAAAAAATGTAAATTCAGATATGAGTTTTAGATTCCAATTAAAATGAAAATAACAACTGTCAACGCACGGTTCTAGCCATTTGCAAATGTAGTGGAATTACCGTTTTTTATCGTATTTTCGCTTAGCCGAAAATACTCGTTCATAACATACAAACCTCTAGAAGCGCGAGAACGTCAGACTGTAAAAAACCTCTTCAAATTTAGAAAGTATTCAGTGAGGTCCAAAGAGAAATCTCAAATAGGGATTCTCATGAGGGTGATTTTAGTTTTTTCACAGACTGACGTTGGCAGGTATTAAAAGAAAAAGAATCGAATATGAAGCAAATAATTTTATTATTAGTATTATCAATTACAAAAATTTGTTTTGGTCAAACAATTGATACTTTATCAATACAATCTAAAGTTTTTGACGAAAAAAGAAAATTATATATTTATTTACCCGAACAATATTCAACTCAACCTGAAAAGAAATATGAAGTAGTTTATGTATTCGATTCGCAAGCGAGACAATATTTTGATTTAGTTCATTCTACTATACAATTTGTAAATAATGGAATTCCTGTAATTGTAATTGGAATTGTATCTAATTTTTCAGAAGAGAAAAAGCAGAATAGAAATTCTGATTTTTTACCAAAACCAATTAATGAAGAAACCTCAAAAAAATATGGTGGATATTTAGGAAATGCAGACAAATTTTTGGATTTTTTTCAAAATGAAGTTGTGAAATTTATTGACAATAAATACAGGACTTTCCCTTATCGAGTTGGAATTGCACATTCAAATGGAGCTAGTTTTCTATCACATTGTTTTTTGAAAAGTCCAGAAATCTTCAATTCTTATCTTTTAATATCACCAAACTATGAATATGATAAAGAGCAATTTGTTGAAGAATTTCAAAAATTCAATCCTGAATTATTGAAAGAGAATAAATTTGTGTTTATGTGTAATTCAAATGAAGATGAAAATTGGGCAAAAGCAAGAAATAAAATCATTCCATTATTTGAAAACAATAATTTCAGTAAAAAAATAAAATTCATCAATAGAGATTACTCACAAACAGAAAATCATAGAACAGTTTTCCCGATTGGAGCATTTTACGGTTTAAAAGAATTTTTTAATTATAAATATCTAACAGCGGAAAATATAATTAGCTATAATGACGAATTAGAAACTAAGAAATTATTAAAACTAGATTCTGATTATATAAATCAATTAGCATATACTTGCTTTTGGAATGAAAAACCAAATGAAGCAATCAAAATTATTCAATGGGCAATTTTAAAATTTCCAAATGAACCTAATCTTTTCGATAGTCAAGGAGAATTTCTTGAAAAGATAAGTGACATCAAAGGAGCAAAAAAATCATATGAAAATGCATTAAAAGTGCTAGAAATTCAAAAATTAAAATTGGACAAAAAAACATATGAAGAAAAGTATAGTTATTATAAAGGAAACTTTGATAGACTGAAAAATTAACACCTGCCAGCACTTGCTAGAATTGATTTGGGCAATTGGCTTAATGAAAAAATGGTTTTGTATTTGCCAAAATTAAAGCAAGATGCAGATTAGTTCTTTTTATCTTAGTTTAAAATTTCTTTATGAATACATCTTTTAATATTCTTGTTGAGATACTTAAAATCCCCACACAAAATTATAATAAGAGTTATACTTTAGTTGAATTGACGAATGCTGTTACACCTTGCTTTTATTTGTCAGATGAAAGAAGAAACCAAGCAAGGGTATTAAAAACATTGATATTGCTTAATGATATAAACTAGGTGGTTCTAGATTCAAATACTGACGAAAGTTCCTTTAATATAAAACAGTATAAACTAACCTTAAAAGCCAATAATTTTTTCTATATATTTGATGGTGTGTTGTTTATATTTACAAAAAAGATGAATCATTCTAGTTTATAAGCCATCTACAAAAACAAACACATCTTTAAAAAAGAACCAGACAACCAACTTCCAGTTTTTTTTGGTTTTTAAAGGGTAAATATTACTATTTGCCCTTTTTCTTTTAGTATATCCAAAATATATATATAATGAAAATACAATACGCCAGGATATAAGTGAAAACAGGGAATTTCCTATGTCCGATACGTTTCAGTTAACGGAATGTACATAAAAGTAAGCTCAACGTTTAATTATTTTAATGGCAAATATCACTTGTTGCGAATTTATAAGGATGCCCGAACAAATGAAGTTTATTTGTTGGCAAATAATAGTGAATCCGCAGGCGTTTATGTTCCTTTTGATTTTACCACATTAAAAACGGTTGATGGAGGATTTTATATTTCGTGTCCTGTATTCAATTTGAAAGTAGAGATCAGAAATAAATTTTTCTAGTTTTTTATTAACAGCCCGATGTAGTTGCATTAAAAAAGACTCAATTGGAATAGCTTTTGAGTCTCGTCATCAAAATAAAAACTCGCATTTGATTTTTTCAGCACAACTTTTTAAGATTCAAATTTTGACTCGATAGTTTCAAATTTTATGTCAGTCTTTTTTAAGTAATTTATAAATTCTTCCAAGTTTGTCTTTTCATTTAATACAATTTCCATTTCTCCAACACTGAAGAAATTTGATTTTTCACTTTCATATGAAAAGTCAAATTGAATTCCCACAACCACTTCATTAGCTACTATGATCTCAAAGAAAAAATCGTGGATATAATAGTCCAATGTGCCAGGTATGTCACCATCTTCTTCTGTTATGATTTCTAAATACTGAGATTCATTTATGCTTTCGCCAATTTTTATGTCGAAAATTTTTCTTTCTAGAATTAGTTCAGATAAGTTCATTCTTGTATAGTTGTCTGGCAAATCACCGCTAACGTTCGTTCCGCGGCTTCACGCAGTTGCGGCAACTTACCGCTTTGTTGTAAAGATATGTAAATTTCCGGCTGAGTATTTTCCGGCTAAGGAAAATAAAAACAGCCATTGCGCAACCCGCTGTTGGTGGCAGTTTTTTATTGTATTGCTTTAATAAATTTTTTCATTTCGCCCATTTTGCCCACTGTAATCCTTGTCCATTTACCTTGCTCTTCATATATTCTTCCCCCTTGAATATTATTGTTTTGTAATTGCTTGAAATAGTCCTTGTTGTATTTTGCAAGTGAAAAACAGATAAAATTTGTATTAGAAGAAATGCACTCACAATTTAATTTTTTGAGTTCGCTGATAGTATATTGTCTTACATTTTCATTTAGCAAGTAGCAATTTGAAACAAATTTATCATCTTTCAACGAAGCTATAGCAGCAAGTTTTGATAATACACTAACGCTATTATTAGTATTGGATTGCAAATTTGCCAAATTATCAATTATTGTTTTGTTCGCAATTGCATACCCAATCCGTGCTCCAGCCAAACCATATATTTTGGAAAATGTTTTGGCAATAATAATATTTTTGTGGTCATTTACGATATTGCTAAGGGATTGCTGTTTAGTAAAGTCCAAATATGCCTCAACAAAACGAGTTAGTTTTTAATAAAATTATCTAATAATCTGGAGATTGTTCAAATCAAAATTTGGTAAGTATATAAGAGTTTTTAAACGGCTTTAATATAATCAGAAAATTTTTGTGTTATGCATTTACTAGCTATGAGGAGAGCAGGATTCAAACTTAATCGTCTAAACCCTTGCCTATACTGCATTTGTTATTTTTTTAATCATTGATTTGGTATTTTTAATTCCATATTTTAATTTGGAATACAAACATTTCTATCTTTAATTTCTTGTTTTTTTTAGGCGGCGCTCTTGCTTTGGTGACTTATCTTTTTAAGAAAATATAACTTGCCAATTATAAAGTACATTTCATAATTATTCTATGTCATTTATTTCAAATTCTTTCTGATGAGGGTCTGAATATCTATCTAAATCCTTTTGGTATGCTTTTCTGGTCTTTGCATTCTCTCTGAATATAAAGACTATCATTACTAATATTACAATCCCTGTAATGGATAAAGCGATCCAGATTTCTTGCATGATTTTATTTTTTTAAGTATGTTTTTTTTATGTGATATTTATTGTGACAGAAATTTGTTCGATATTTATTAATTGTAGTAAATTGGATTAACTTTTGAATTTAAGAGCGCTTTTAGCAAATTCGTTTAAATTCCATAAGTTTTTATAGAACAAATCGTACAAAGGTTAATGATGAGCGACCTGAAAAGCTTGGTGGGGAATTAGCGTTATATCGTTGCTGTATTTTGTCTTAAAGGCAAGCTAACAATGAATTCTGCTCCATTATCTTTTTCACCCGTGGCAGTAATGTTACCGCCATGTCTTTTGGCTATTTTTCTGCAAAGTGCCAGACCAAGCCCGTTACCTTCGTACTGGTCTTTGGAATGTAGTCTTTCAAAGGCATTAAAGATCTTCTCTGCATGAATAACATCCAGTCCAATCCCATTGTCCTTAATTGTTATTTGAACAAGGTCAATGCCCTGATTATTTACCCCAGCAAATGATATAATAACCCTCGGGGGCTCGTCTGCTTTTGAGAATTTTAAGGCATTATGGATCAGGTTGTAGAAAAGCTGCTGGATCAGTATAGGCGCCCCTTCTATATCGGGAAGCTGGCTTGTGATCAGTATAGCCCCCTTTTCCTTTATGATGAGTTCTAGATCTGTTTTGATACTTTCCACTACTTCATCAAGATTTATCTTTTCAATAGGCTGTGTTTTTTTATCCAGGGTGGAGTACGCGAGAATTCCCTCTATGATGTTCTGCATTCTTTGCGCGGACTGTTCGATCTTTTGGATGAATTTTTTAGAGTTTTCATTAAAACCAGTTTTATATTCATTTATTAAAAGACTATTGAAAGTTTTGATTTTTCTAATAGGTTCTTTCAGGTCATGGCTGACAACATTAGCAAAATGCAACAGATCATCATTGGATCTGCGAAGCTCCTGTGTACTTTCGGCGACCTGTTTTTTTAATTCCTCTTCAAATTGTTTCTGCTCGTGAATATCCTCTATGATTCCAATAATAGTCATGGGATTTCCTTTTTCATCCTTAACAATCTTTCCGTTTATCTTCACCCATTTAATTGATCCGTCATCGTTTATAATTCGGGCCTGATATGACATTTTTCCGGTAAGTAGGGATTCCTGATATGCTTTCTCGCGCAGGGCCTGATCCTCGGGATGGAGTTTGGCTATCAGCCCTTCATCGGCAATTTCCCTGTCGATGGACCAGATCGCATTGAAATTTCCTGAAGTCTTGATTTTCTTTGTGGCAAGATCTATTTCATAGGTACCCATTCCCGAGGATTCAATAGCCATTCTAAGCCTTTCTTCGGCACTTCGGGTCTGTTGTTTTGCCAGATGCAGGTCAGTGACGTCAGAGCCTGTATTCATAACCGCATAGATTTTTCCCTGCTGATCAAAAAGAGGGATAAAGCTATAATTATAATAGTAGGTTCTTAAAACCCCGTCAATCATTAAATCGACCTGTTTGTCTTTTGCGTGGAAAGCAGTTCCGGATTTAAGTACGCCTAATGCCTGCTGAAAAAACGGCTGGTTTTGAATTTCAGGCAGGACATCCAGATAGTTTTTTCCAATTACCTGACTGCCTTTGCCCCAGGCCTGTACCATAGCGGGGTTGGCTAATTCTATTTTTAATTCCTCTCCGGTGTAAACAGCGGTAGGCAAAGGGGTATTATCCACAATGTCCTTCAAAAGCAATAGATTATCATACATTAGTGGCGGGTTTTATTTTAGCGAATGTATTATAGAATCTAACTTTTTCAGTTACAATATTTTAACTGAATATTTCATTATTCTAATATAGAATTTTTATTGTCCTTGGTGTATAATTAAAATTTAGTAAGAATGATTTATTTATTTATTGTAATAATTATGCCTCGATTTCAAACAAGTCCTTGTTGCATCATAGAATGAGCAGGATAGATTAATAAAGTAAACCCCGGCGCACAGTCCTATCAAATATAAAAAAAATAAAAAACTCAAATTCAGTCAGTTCTAATTTAATAAAGCTACCTTTGTGCCATTAAATATATTATAAAATGCAAGAAGGTACAGTAAAATTTTTCAATGAAGAAAAAGGATTCGGATTCATAACTCCTAATAACGGAGGAGCCGAAGTTTTTGTTCATGCTTCAGGTCTATCAGAAAACATTCGTGAAAACGATGAAGTACGTTATGACGTGGAAGAAGGCCGTAAAGGTCCAAACGCAGTAAACGTAGTCGTAGCATAACCATACTATCACAGTTAGCTTATAAAGGCACCTCTAATAAGGTGCCTTTATTATTTGTATTGGGTACATTATTTCCAGGGAATATGAAATTGCCTAAACTTTGTAAACAAAGGTATTAATATTCATACCTGCACCAACAGAAGCAAACAAAATGATATCTCCGTTTTTTATTTCATGCAAGGGAAGTTCCCCTTTGGAAATTAAATCGTACAAGGTAGGGATTGTTGCAACACTGCTGTTTCCAAGAAACTTAATAATCATTGGCATAACATCTTTGGGTGGTATTTTTCCATATAGCTTATAAAATCTGTTAACGATTGCTTCATCCATCTTCTCATTGGCCTGATGTATCAATATTTTTTTGATCTGATCGATCTCAATTCCTGCTTTTTCAATGCAGCTTTTCATTGCCTCAGGCACCTGCTTTAATGCAAACTCATATATTTTTCTTCCATGCATCTTGATGTATCTTATATCCTGATTTTGGGCAGGGTCAAAGGAGCTGCCAAAGTAGAGATAGCCCGCTTGCTCATGGGTAAAACTGGCACTGTGATGAGAAAGTAAACCTTTATCCGTGTTTGATAATTCGACAATTGTCGCTCCGGCGCCATCTGCGTATATCATTGAATCTCTGTCGTGCGGGTCTACAACACGCGAAAGGCATTCGGCGCCGATAACCAGACATCGTTTGGCTATTGCTGCCTGCATGTAAGCATTGGCATGAATTATACCCTGAATCCAGCCCGGGCATCCAAAAATGATATCCAAGGCGATACATGCAGGATTTTTAATGTTTAACTTATTTTTGACCCGTGACGCTAAGCTGGGCAGGATATCGGACTGTATGGTATTATAACGCACATCCCCAAAATTATGCGACACTATAATATAGTCAATACTCTCCCCATCAATTCCAGCGTCATCAATAGCCCTTTGGGCAGCTAGAAAAGCCAAATCTGATGTAACATAATGGTCCGGCGCATAACGGCGCTCTTCAATTCCTGTAATAGCAGAAAATTTCTCGATAATGCGTTCTCTGGAATAATTCAAAGAGTTGCCATTTTCATCTAGAAAACAGTGGTTCTCAAAGTATTTATTAGAGATTTTGATTTCGGGAATATAACTTCCGGAACCTATAATTCTCATATTCATATTTCCAAAATTTAGTTTGCGAATTTATTAAATCGGCCTATTTTTTAAATTTTTTTTTCCTTTTTTTTGAGTGAGATTTCTGCTAAAGTCTTGTAAGATTTGACCATGTAGAATTGTAAGCAGATATTGATGAAAAATGACATTATTTTTAAATTATTCTCTTTTTTGCAGTTTTTATAGCTGCGGGGCTGTTTATGTTTTATTGAATATAGAGCAGTACCAATGGTATCTTTGAGATGAAGAACTTCAAAGTATGGTTTTATTTATATACCTTGCCATCAACATTTATTATTAAACTTATGAATAAAAGCGGGCCGATCATAATTATAGAAGACGACCAGGATGATCAGGAAGTATTGGGAGAGGTTTTTAAAAAGCTTCAGTATCCCAATGAAATTATTTTTTTCGGTGACGGGGAGCAGGCGCTTGAATACCTGACCCAGACCACTATCGAGCCTTTTATTATATTCTCTGATATTAATATGCCAAGGCTCAATGGAATAGAGCTTCGCGCAAAAGTTCATGAAAATGAAGATTTGAGAATGAAATCAATTCCATATTTGTTTTTCTCGACCGTTGCCGAACAGCAGCATGTCATCGATGCTTATTCCAAATCGGTTCAGGGATTTTTTGTCAAGCCGTCTGATTTTAATAAAATGACAACCATGATAAAAAACATAGTGGAATACTGGCAGAATTGTGTGTCACCCAATTACATAAAATAGCCGATTTAAGGAATTTATTCTTTGGAAAAGCTTATCTAAGGTGCTTCTTGATTCATTTTATACGATCAAGGGGCAGTTTTCTGGGTGAGATATAAAGTAAAAGTACTATGGAGGTGCTTTTTAATATAGTCGAATCTTGATTCGGCAGGCCATATCATTACTCAGTTTTTATTTTTACAAAAAGAAATGCCTTATTCAGTTCCCATTTTATCAAGAATTTTTTAAAAAAGTTAATTGCACAATACAGTATTATTTATTTTGATCAGGCCTTTTATGGTTATGAAACTTTCATCTGTAGCCGGATTCAGAACGATATACCCCTGATCATCCAGCAGGATGAGAGCATCTAATACTTTTGCCTGGTTTTCCCTTTGGGCAGAAATATTTTCTCTAAATTTTTTCTGAACATTATAAGGGGGGATTACAAGTGCTGCCAGCTCTTCTAATGCGCAGGTCCCGGGGTAACTTTGGGCAAGTTTACTCAGTATCCTATCAAAATAAACGGATGATTTTTTCAAGATATAATAGTTTAAATAATAACATAATAGCTTTGAATAAAGATACGAAGATTTGATTATTATTTAAATATTTTCCCTGACATCTGAGTTGAAATTGGTATCATCTCGCTTTACCTGCATCTTAAAGCTGGTTTAATATATTTGAACCTGACTGCAGCAGGCCTTAGCATTTGTGAGTTTCCAGTTTTCAAAAACACCATGGGAGGCAATTTTGCCACAAACTAAAAGTGGTAATTTCAGAGTATTTTTTTAAAAAAAATCGGTTCTTAGAGATATCTTATCGTTTTGGGCTGATGCGTGTCAAGTTTTGCATTCATTTTAATTATTGAATTTGTTGCTATAGTAAATGCTTTGAGTTAATGATCGGTCTCCTTTGTCTTATAAATTATTAAAACTAGTATTTCTAAATTAGATAGACATTAATGTTTTTAATATATTCGAACCTAAAGTGGGTAGGTCTTGATTTTGCTGGTTTTCTAGTTAACAAAAATACTATTTGCCACGATTTTGCCACAAAATATGGACATGTGAAATATCTTTAAAACCGCCTTAATTTTTTGTGGCAAAAAAGGTATCCACTCCAAAAATCCACTGCCATACTTAGGCTGTAAATCTTCTGAGATATTTAATTAATTAAGCTCCATAATCAGTTCTCTTTTTTTTCTGCTGTTAAAGAAAATGGAAGCTGAAGGTTTTATAACAAAACCGACGGACTATTATTAACTTGTTAATATTCTAAAAACATACTTGTTGTAATTCCCTGCCATAAGTTAAAAATCAATTTGTAAATCTTGGATGGAGAATCTAGAGATTTATAATTTCGTTATTCGAAAAATAAAGATGCTTGATTATTGTACAATTGCTTTCGCTTTCAAGGAACGAACAAGGCTTCTTTTATTCATGTAAGAGCGTCCCGGAATATCAAGCTTAATTGCTTCCTGATACAATTCTTCTTTTGTCCATTCTTCATATGGTCTAATTCTTTCTCCTTTATCAGTAAAAGAATTATAGTAATGAGTGTTAATTTGATTTAACATATCTTAATAGTTTAATGAATTTTTTATGATAAATTAAAATTCTGTAAAAATACAGTTTTTTTGTTATATAATTCCTATAAATTTTCAGAGCCAGTATCATACAGAACCTATCCTTTAAACATAATCATGGCGGATTTTCACAGTCCTCTCAAAAAAGGTAATACACTACGGTGTATGCAGAAAATTGATGGTTCTGTCGCATTTAGAGCTAAGTTCTATCTTTGCCTTTTTTAAATTCTAAAAGTCATGAATACGAAAGGCCATTGCTATCCGAAATCTATTATACTGCAAGCAGTATATTTTAAGCTTAGGTTTACATTAAGCTATCGGGATGTTGAAGAGATCATGAAAATTCGAGGAGTTTATGTTGATCATGCCACGATCCAACGCTGGGTTTACAAGTTCACACCTTTCATTGAGTCAGAGATGAAGAATAGAAAGGTGAGAGTAGGGGGCAAGTTGGAGATTGGATGAAACCTATATAAAAGTAAAAGGTATATGGTGTTATTTATATAGGGCAGTAGATAAATTAGGCAATACAGTAGACTTTCTTTTGACCAGAAAAAGACAGAGAATGAGCGCTCAGTCTTTTCTAATTAAGGCAATTAGTAATAATTGCCGACCAAGCGTAATAAACATTGATAAAAGTGGTTCTAATACTGCAGCAATCAAAGTCTATAACAAGTGTTCGTTCTCAAAGATTAAAATCCGGCAATGTAAGTATCTCAACAATATTATAGAACAGGATCATCGTTTTATCAAGTGGCGCATCCAAAACGGATTAGGCTTTAAAAGCTTTGAATCAGCCAGACGAACATTGAGCGGGATTGAAGTTGTCCACATGCTCAGGAAGAATCAGATGGTTAGTCCAGGGGTAACTATGTTTAAATCATTCTGTAAATTGGCAGTTTAATTTCTAAATTACTTAAATTCTTATATTTGATTTTGACAGATGCGACAGAATCGTCCAATGAATTAAGAATGTTCCAAATAATGCCAGAATTTTCAAAAAGTATGAAGTATCATATTGAAAAAATAATCCAATAAATATAGTGGTAACCCAAGAAAATAATAGAGCAGAAAAGATCAACCACAAGGCCTTTAGCCATCTTTTTTCTGATATTTTTTTTGAATATTTTATAAACTTATATTAATAGAGCAGCTGCATAGGAATGAATGTGAAGACAAAAAGATATTCAATCTGGTCAAGTATATCAATTATTCTATTTCCAAAATTTGAAATCTTAAAAAGCCCCAAAACAACATCAAGGTCATGAGTTATATTAAGGATAACTGAATAGCCAAAGGGAATAAACAGCAATATCCTTTTTGTATTATTTTTTATAGTATGCTCAACACGACGTAAAATAAAAAGAAAAAGAAAAACTGGGAGGAGAAATGCCCATTCAACGTCGTCAAGAAGGCGTAGGAAAGATACTGACCGGTGTGCTCCGCTCATATCAAGCACAAGATTTAATAAAAGTATTGAAAGAGTAAATATCGCGTAAGCTAAATATTTATTTGATGAACTAGTGAATAATGGCGATCTTAAAATAATTAAGCCTAAAATTATTCCTTGGAAAATCGCAATGTTTATTAGTGTTAAGTAAATCAAAGTTAAATAGGCAGCTAATATTTTAGAGGTTTTTGTCTGGATTTCCGGAACGAATTTAAATTAACTCTGAAAATTTCCTTACCTAATTAAGAAATGATTCACTTTTATATCATAGAAATGAAATATTTTAATTTCTTGAATTTATAAATAGATTAAAATAAAAAAGCTCCAGATTTCTCTGAAGCTTTTTTCTCTTAGTAGCGGGAACGGGACTCGAACCTGTTAGCAAAATAAAATAACTAAAATAAAAACAGCGTAATACAATTTCGAACCTAAACTTCTTAGGTATTGATTTTGCTGGGTTTCTAGTTTTCAAAATACCCATGTGTCACGATTCTGCCACAAAATATAAAACACTAAATTTTATAATACTTATTGTTGTTTAATTGGTTGTTTCATAGGGTTTTATATTTTAAGGACTGTTGCTGTTTGGTAGGGTTGAAGACTTTCTAAATCTAAAAATTAACGAAGTGGTGACTTAAACTGTATTTCGGAATTCAGTCATTAAATCTACTAGTAATTTAATTTCCAATACAGAAATTAACAGTCCAGTATTACTGGGGGTTGACAGATGTCGAGGTACAATAAAGATACGAATCTGAACAAAATATAACGAAACAAAAACAAACAAACCTTATCCTTTTTTTAGTAGAATGTGGAATTTTGTTAAACCGTAATAACATCTTTTTTTAAGAACATATTAATGCAGTGGTTGAAGCAAATTTATAAAAAATATCATTTGAAGGATTGACATTTTAAAGCTTTTTCGTTTTCAGAGTTTACAGTTTAGATTGAATTTGCATACATTGGAGATACTTGTGAACCGAACTTTAAAAAACAACTTTAACACAAAAGCTCTATTTATATTTCGTCTTTTGGATTGCTGCAGATTCTAACACAAATTATGCAGTGCTTATCAACATTGAATTTCTATTTTTCAAAAACTCTTGTGCCATGATTCTGCCACAAAACTTAGACTTGTGGAATATGTTTAAAACCGCCTTAACTTTTTGTGGCAAAAAAGATATCCACTCCAAATGCAATGTGCCACGATTCTGCCACAAAACTTTAGACTGGTGCATAGCGTTAAAAATCGCCTTAACCTTTTGGGGCAAAAAAGTTATCCACTGCAATTTTTAATATTATAGATCCTTCCAAAATTGTAACAAGTGCATAAAACCAAAAACCAAAGATATTCTATTAAAAAAAACAAAAGAATAAAAAATATTGCCAAAATACTTCTGAAAAACGTAGGTTAGTCGAATTTTCAGATTGAAGAAAAACTATAAAATTTGAGAAAGCATGGTTATTGATAATTTTCTAAATTTTTAAGGCTATTATACTGGAGCTAATGATATGTCATTGTTTTGAATTTATAATAGCAAATAATTAACAAAAATGTTAATTATCTGTTAAAAAAAATATTTTTAATTTTAGATAAGTATCCTAATTTTGTGGCTTTTTGCAAAATGTATAAATATTTATTATTTAATTATGTTAATTCCTATAAAAGATTGCTATATTTATATTGTTAAACCTTAGTGATTTAGTAAATAATTAACAAGTGTTTATTTTCACTCTACCCAAAGTGATGATTTTTGAAATGATTTTCTTATGTCTTAATTCATAAATTAGATATAATAATTGGCAAATGCCCCTTAAAGCTATGCTCAAATTATAAATGTTCATTTTTTTAATTAATTACTTATTCTATGGGAAACAAATACTTTTTTTTTGTCATTGTTTTTTCAGTAATTTTAATATCTCCACAGAGATTATATGCGCAAGCCCCAGGGGGTATAAACACTAATCTTAAACTTTGGCTCAAAGCCAGTACCGGGGTAACCACTAGTGGTACAAATGTCACTACATGGAACGACCAAAGCGGTGGCGGCATGAATTTTTTGCAGCCGACAACAGCTTCACAACCGGTATTAGTTAATAATTCCATTAACAATAATCCTGCAATAAAATTTACAGCAGATGTAATGAATAAAACGGGAGGTATTACCGGAGTTGGTAGTATTAGCGATATCAATATATATTCGGTTGTACGGATAAATAATTCATCAGGCAATACTTCCTTGTTACAACAACCAATATCTGGTGGGGAATTAGGAGTCTACATGCCTTTTAGTAATACAGTGTATTGGAGACCAAAAACACCTGATGTTACAATTCCTTTTGCCAATATTCCTAATAATACACAGCCTAATCTTTACAGTTTCACTGCTAGCACGATCCTTGGGCAAACTTATCCGGGAATTAAAAATGCAATAGTTGTAAATGGAAAAATTAACGCGTCAGGTGCGACCATGACTAGTTTTACTGGAGCTGCAAGCAATATGACTCTCGGTAATAATATGGTAAATGATGACATAGCTGAAGTAATTGTTTATACAGGCCCATTAAATGCAGCACAAAATAATCAAATTCAAAGCTACCTCGCCCTTAAATATGGTATAACATTAGATCAAACCCTTGCGTCAAATTATGTTAACAGTACCGGAACAGTGTTATATCCATCAGCGACTTCCCATAGCGGTTATGTGAAAGACGTAGTTGGGATCGCTAAAGACGATGGAGCGGGACTTAATCAAGTAAGTTCAAAAAGTGTTAATAACGGCGCTGTATTGACTGTTGAAAGTCCTGCAGTGCTTAATAATGGAGAATATTTTATAACAGGTGATAACGGATTGAGCCTTGCTTTACGTTCTACAGATGCTCCGGCAGGATATGGTCAGCGACTGCAAAGGATTTGGCGTGTAAGTAAATCGTCTAATCCAGGTACGGTTACTCTGAGAATGTTTGTAGGTGACATACCGGAACTAATGGCTAACCCAAATTTGGCTACAGTAGCTTTACTAAAAAATAACACTAACAGTTTTGCCTCAGCTGTTCCTATTACTGGTGGAACCCTTATAGGACCGTATAATGACATGATTGAATTTACAGGTGTAAGCCTTAACGATGGGGATTATTTTACTTTAAGCGTAGGTACCTGGGTTTTGCCTCCAACTGATTTTGAATTTTGGTTTGGGGTGCCTCGTTGGGCTGTTGGCTACAGAATCCCTCAAAAGTTGCATTTTACTGGTGCATCTGAGACTCAATATGCGACGTATATTATTGATATGCCGGCTGACTCTGGGTTTGCACCTATAATTGGAACGGTAGCACCTCAAGGTTCAGATATTATTGATCTCACATCTTTTATAAATAATATTACTGTAGAACCTGCAAATGTTATTTTAAATCGCGGACTCAGAATACGTGTAAGCGGGCAAATGGGAGCTTATTATGCTAATGAACAAGGTAATAATTACGGAACAATGCCACTGCGTGGTCCCAACGCCCTTGGTACGTCTTTTATAATTCCGGGACAGAATACTTTTAATAACGGTGGATCCTATCCCAATGCAAGAGCACTTTTCGTAGTTACAGCTACTCAGGATGGTACCCAAGTAACCATAACACCTTCACAGGCTATCGTAGGTCACGGCGCCAACGTCCCTTTTAACATAACCCTGAATAAAGGGCAGAGTTATTCAGCAGATGCAGTCCTTACAACAGGTAATCATTTAGGGGGCAGTTTAGTGACAAGTAATAATCCGGTGGTGGTTACTTATAGCGATGACTTATTAGGTTTTGGTACGGCTGCAGACAATGCCGGGGACCAATTAGTGCCAGTCAGCAAATTAGGTTTAGAGTATGCACACATAAGAGCCAATTTGAATAATAGTGGCGAACGCGCTTATATTTTTGGTTCTGAAAATGGGACTACCGTAACTATATTTGATGGTACAACGACCACTACACAGGTCGTTAATAAAGGAACTTTTGTCCAGCATTTATTACCAGTAGGTGTTATAGCAGCCAGTATTAAAGCCGACAAACCTATTATGGTATATAAAATGGGCGGTTATAGCGACGAATTAGGAGGAGGTATACTCACGCCAATTGCCGACTGTAAAGGTACTCAGTTGATAGCTTTTCAATATGCCACTACTGCATCCAATGCTGTTTTTAGTTTTGTGGCTCCAGATGCTATTGTTGGTAATTTCTTGCTTAACGGAAATTCTTCGATAGTTACAGCAACTGATTTCGTACCCATTCCGGGAATTCCCGGTTGGAAATACTGCAGGAAAACTGTAACCGGTGTTTTCGCGCAGGGACAGGTCGTAAAGATTGAAAATACGGCAGGTAAATTCTATTTTTATCAAAATTTATATTCATCTGCTGGTGGTGGTGGTGGTGATTACAGTAATTTCTCTGATTTTGGTAATGTGGTATTATTTCCTAAAGCTACAAATGTTTGCGGTTCTGATCCTATTGTCTTGAACAGTGGTGCTATTGCGTTTAATACAATTATTACAAGTTACAGCTGGACAGGCCCTAATGGATTTACCAGTACAGTGGCCAATCCGGTTATAACAAGTCTTACTCCAACTAATATTGGCACATATGTACTGACTGTTACAGATGAAAATAACTGTCCTTTTACCGAGAATGTGATTGTGGATTTTCCGGTAAAGAGTATAACGGTTACCCCGACACCTTCAGCTCCTTGTGTAGGCTCCACTTTACAATTTACTTCTGCGCCGACACCTGCGGAAGCGGTTCCTGCCAGCATAAGCTGGACAGGGCCTAACGGTTTTACCAGTACCCAGGCTAATTTTGAGATTACAAGTGTTACCGCTGCAAATGCAGGTACTTATACGTGTACTTATACGGATAAATACGGATGTACAATTAGCACCAGCACCACTATAGCGGTTAGTCCATCAGTGGTTGCCAGCTTTACCATAGCAGGCAACAACAAGCTCAGCTGCACCAGCAGTCCTATTACCCTTAGCGTTACCGGATTCACGCAGGGCATTAACTATGAAACCTTTCAGCCCTATAATGCACTTTCACTTTTCGCCAGTTCTGATTTTACTCAGGTATCCAAAGGCTTTTATAATGAACAACCAACTAATAACGGCGTGGCTGCACAGATAAACCTTTTAGGCCTTACAGGCATCACGGCGTCCTCAAGCGGTTATGGGGTGAAGTACTATGGTTTTATCAATATTGTCACTGTGGGAAGCTATACTTTTTATACCAATAGTGTAGACGGCAGCAATTTATACATAGATGGTTCCCTTGTGGTAAGCAATGACGGTGGACATGCAGCTACCGAAGTGACTTCAAGCCCAATTGCATTATCTGTTGGTAACCATGCTATTGAAGTCAATTATTTTGTTGCACCAACAAGCGCGGATGCGCTGACAGTTTCTTATGCAGGGCCTTCGATTGCTAAACAGGTAATACCGGCAGCGAGACTTTTTTACGCGGCAGGTGCAGCACCCGCCCTTACCTATAATTGGAGTACCGGAGCAACTAATACCCCAACTATAAATGTTACCACTCCGGGCACTTATACCGTAACGGGTTCTAACGGAGGCTGTAGCTCTATTGCCAGTTTTACTGTAACAAGTATAGACAGTTACGATTACAGCGACTCCGATACACCATGGTCGGTAGCACAGGCAAAAGTAAAAAGCTGCGTTGTAGCTGGCGTGCCATCAGGTTCCAATGGAGCAGTATGGGCAGGTGAGGGTATAAGTACAGAATCAACTGCACTGAAAAATGCAAGTGCCACGGCAGATATTTTTGATGACGGACTTATCTCACCAACCAGTACCAGTGGACCTTTCACTATAAATTTAAGCAGTAACACCCCCGGCACAATAGTATATTACGGGGTGTGGTACGATTGGAACAACAACGGTGACTTTGTAGATGATGTAGACTTGAACGGAAACCCTGCTTTTTACAGCGGAAGTGGTATTGCCGGCTCAACGGCACCCATTACCGTACTACCGCCAACAGGAGCAGCAACCTTATACAGGTCAAGGCTTATAGTGGCGGATATCCCCGTAGTATTTACGGCTTTTAACGATATATTCGAAAATGGCGAGATAGAAGATTACAGCTCGATTCTATCGCTGAGCGGAACTGTATTTACAGATAGCAATGGCTTAATAGGTACACCGTCTAACACTGTAAATGGTGTTGGTACCAATGCAGGGGGCCTAACGGCAATATTGGTTAATAGTGCAGGCAATGTTGTAGCAAATGCTACAGTAGCCGCAAACGGAACCTATAGTTTTGTATCACTTGCGGCCAATACTTATAGTATTGTGTTAAGTACGACAACGGGAACTATTGGTGCAGTTGCACCGGCAGCATCCCTGCCAACAGGCTGGGTAAATACAGGAGAAAACCTTGGATTAACCGCTGGAAATGACGGAACAGTAAATGGTATTTTAACAGGGATTGTCCTGAGCAGCGCCAGTGTAGCCAATGCCAACTTTGGTATAAATACCCCACCTGTGGCCAACCCATTAATAGCCTGTTTGGTAGATTCGGGAGGGCAGATAATTGTGCCTACTCTAACGGGTTCCGATACACAGGATGGGATTTATACCGGTATCAGCAATACCAACAGTATAACAATCGTGACCTTACCAGCAGCAGTTGACGGAGTATTGTATTACAATGGTATAATTGTAACTACTGGACAGATAATTCTAAATTACAATCCAAGTTTGTTGACTTTGGATTTTAATCCAAATTTTTATTCTGCGTCCTTTACTTTCAATGAAATAGATGCAGCAGGAACGGTAAGTTCACCAGCTACGGTAAACTTATCTACGGCTTTTGCTGGACCTGACACATCCACTGATCAAAATGTTCCTATCACGATGGCCGCAACAGGAACTGGGGTATGGACAGCACAAGTAGGTAACCCTGTATCTGTACCACCAGTAAACATCGTAAGTCCAAATAGCCCGACGACTCAAATTTCCGATTTTCACACTGATGGAATATATGGTTTTATTTGGACAAATAGCAATGGTTGCAGCGATACCGTTTTGGTCACCGTCCCAACGGTACCGCCAATTGTAGCCAATGACGACGCTGGAAATTCGGTAAATGGATTTACTGGAGGGACTTCCTTGGTTAATGTACTGACAAATGACACCTTAAATAACGTAGCTGTGGTAGGTTCAAATGTCACCACTACTTTTGTGAGTTCTACTAACGCTGGAATTACATTGTCGGGAACCACAGTAAATGTTGCTCCAGGAACACCTTCGGGTAGTTATACTTTAGTATATCGAATCTGCGAAATTATCAGACCAACCAATTGCGATGATGCAACTGTTAATATAACAGTAACTGCTCCAGTCATCGATGCTGTAGCAGATGATTATACCACAACACCTGTTAACGGAATCGGTGGAGGAACAACCACTTCCGTTCTTGCCAATGACACTCTTAACGGGGTTATTTTAATACCGTCTGCTGTTACTTTAACTCCTGTTGATGTTCCAACAGGACTAACCCTAAATGCAAATGGTACTATTACCGTAGCACCTGGAACATCTGCAGGTACATATGTAGTTACATACAGAATTTGTGAAAATCTGAATCCTGGAAACTGTGATACAGCTACCGCTACAGTATTTGTAATGGTTCCAAGCATTGCTGTTGTGAAAACAGCCGCAGTTGGTGGCACGGGCGCTGTTGGCGATCAGATCACTTATACTTTTACGGTTAGCAATACAGGTAATGTAAGCCTGAGCGGCGTGGTGGTAAACGATGCCCTTACAGGCAGCGTGAACCTGGCGGTTACCCCAGCAGTTCTGGCCCCTGGTGACACGGGCACGGCTACGGCTGCTTATACTATTACACAATCAGACCTTAATACAGGTAATGTGACCAATACGGCTACTGCCACAGGTACAGCTCCGGATGCGAGCACGGTGAGCGATACCTCAGGAA
>NZ_RCZH01000017.1 GCF_006438875.1 Flavobacterium pectinovorum | reverse complement strand
TTAACTTTTTCGATTTTTGTTTTGTCTTTTAATTTCACAACCCAAAAATCACTACTGCCAATATTTGAATTTTTATCTTTTGAAGCGCCTGAGTTAGAGGTTCCCGCCATTAAATATCCTCCATCACGGGTCTCAATTAATTCCCTAAGAATATCTTCACCTGCACTTCCAACAGTTTTCTTCCACAATTCCTCCCCTTTTTCATCAATCTTTAAGGCGATATAATCATTAATCCCGTCTTTTTCCTTGACTACCTTATTGGTTAATTTTCCAACAATTCCCTCTCTTGGAGCCCTGATTTCGCTTTGAGCATATCCGCCAATCAGATACGTATGATCCTCTTTGTTTTCTACCAAAGAAGTCAAAATATCTGTTTTTCCAAAATCATAAGTTTTACTCCACACGACTCCTCCTTCTTCATCTAATTTTAAAACCCAGTAATCCGTTCCATTACCTACAATTCCTCCTAATGAAGTAAGTGGATTTTTGCTATTAGAAATAGCTCCGATAATATATCCTCCATCAGTTGTCTGATGAATCACAGAAACCTGATCATCACCTTCGGCTCCATAGGAATTTTGCCATAATATCTCACCAACATCATTTATTTTTATCACCCACACATCGCCAATTCCTTTACTACTATCTGTTTTTTCTCCAGATTGAGAAGAATTTGAATATCCTGCCAGAATAAAACCATTGTCCGTAGTCTGCTCCATACTTTTGAGTAAGTCTGCATATTGACCTCCATATGTTTTTTGCCACTGTATAACACCTTGTTTATCCAGTTTTACAACCCAGTAATCCATGTTTCCCCTACTTTTTTCTGATTTATTGTATAAATCTGCCTTGGTCGTTGTTGTTGATTTTGCATCAGGTATAGTACTTGAAACAGATAGAGGGCTTGAGCTCGAAGATCCTCCTAATATATAACCTCCGTCTCTGGTCTGAAAAGCGCATAACAACTCATCTGAACTATTGCCGCCAATTGTTCTTTGCCATTGTTCGTCCCCTGAGGCATTTAATTTTATAACCCAAAAATCGGTAAGTCCTTTACAAGGTTCATTCTTTTGAAAACTATTCTCAGAGTTTGAGGTTCCTGCCAGAATAAATCCTCCATCACTTGTATTTTTAATACTTTGAAGTAAATCAAATCCACTTCCTCCAAAACTTTTCTGCCAGTCAAGCTCCCCTTTTTCAGTCATTTTCCACACCCAATAATCAAGATCTCCATGACTATCGTCTGATTTATTTCCAGTTTTATTAGATGCAGAGCTTCCTGCCAAAATAAAACCGTAATCGGCTGTTGGCTGGGCATCAAAAAGATAATCTGCATGTTGTCCTCCGTATGATTTTTCCCAAAGAATATCCTGAGAATAAGTAAGTAATGGCAATAAAAGTGGTAGTAGTAAGTAAAGTTTTTTCATACACAATTTTCGTTCTGGAATTTATCTTGCGCGCAAATCTAAATGATCAATTCCTTAAAACTTTACGGGTTTC
This sequence comes from Flavobacterium pectinovorum, assembly GCF_006438875.1. Classification (GTDB taxonomy): domain Bacteria; phylum Bacteroidota; class Bacteroidia; order Flavobacteriales; family Flavobacteriaceae; genus Flavobacterium; species Flavobacterium pectinovorum_A. The sequence continues at coordinate 143,029 of NZ_RCZH01000017.1, read as the reverse complement.
CACATTCTGAAAAAACTTTTCTTAATAACTAGAAAAAAGCGTGCAAAAATGCGCCTTGGAGGTTTCCTAAAAGTTATCAATTTTATTTATTTTTTTAATCAATCATAAAAATCGTTCAAAAAATGTCTTATCAGAATCGCTAAGACAAAACTTCAAAGAAATCTAAAGTTTTTTTGTTTTTCTTATCAAAGCTCCAAAACAAAATAATCATTGGACTTAATTACTTTTACTAATTCAGAGAATCATTCATAAAAAGTCAAGAAATTTTTATAAAATTTACATTTTATAGCAACATAAAAAAAGGAATAAAATCAGAAACATTTTCCTTTTCTTTGAACTAAGCAAAAATTTTTAAAATTATCCAAAGGAAAGTGTTGATTTTGCTGAATTTCATTCCTTTAATATAGCAGTCGATCATTCCATTTTAACTAAAAATATGACAAAAAAAATACTTCTTATTGTATTATTATTCCTCTCATTTAATTCTTTTGCGCAAGGAGAAGCTAACATTTGGTACTTTGGTTATATGGCAGGGTTAGATTTTAATAGCGGCAGCCCTGTTGTTATAAATGATAGTCAAATGATAACTTACGAAGGTTGTTCTACCATTTCGGATGCAAACGGGAAGTTATTGTTTTATACTGACGGGTATAGAGTTTGGAATAAAAATCATCAAATGATGCCTAATGGTACCGACTTATTAGGAGACTCATCAAGTACACAATCTGGAATTATAATACCTAAGCCTAATACCCCTGGTATTTACTATATTTTTACGGTACCTGCATTGGCAGGTCCGGATGGACTTAGATATTCAGAAGTAGATATGTCCTTAAATGGAGGTCTGGGAGATATAACGTCAAAAAAAAATATTTTATTATACACTCCTTCCTGTGAAAAACTTACGGCTATAAAAAATGCTGCCGGTGATGGATATTGGGTTCTATCACATGGCTTTGGAAACAATCGTTTTATTGCCTATAGCATAACCGAAAATGGCGTAAATCTAACTCCAATTGTAAGTAATGCAGGAAGTATCATTGATAGTGTAGATGGAGACAGATCAGGTTCAATAGGTTACTTAAAAATTTCTCCTAATGGTGATAAGGTAATAAGCAGTAATAGAAATCTAAATGTCGAATTATTTGATTTTGATAATGCAACGGGGATTGTGAGTAATCCAGTAGTAATTTTATCAAATAGTTGGCCAAATTATGGTGCTGAATTTTCTCCTTCCGGAAACATAGCATATGTTACAACAAAAAATGGGGATCTACTCCAATTTGATTTAAGAGCTTCAAATATTGCAAGTACCGCAACTACTCTGCACTCCAATTATAAAAATTTTGACCCACATATAGTATCAGCACTTCAATTAGCCCCAGATGGCAAAATTTATGGGGCTCTTTTTGCAGAAAGATATGTTTCTGTTATTAATAACCCGGATGTTTTAGGATTAGGGAGTGATTTTGTGGCAAACAAGCTTTTTTTAGGAAATGATGCAGCCTCTGGTACTGGTTTACCACAATTCATTCAATCCTATTTTAATGTTGGAATCAATGTTCTAAATAATTGTTTAGGAGAAAACACAACTTTTTCTTTAAGCGGTAACAAATCTATAACTTCTGCAACATGGGATTTTGGAGACGGAACAACATCGACAGATATTAATCCAACGCACACCTACCTGGCTGATGGAACTTTTACGGTTTCAGTTACCGCCACGAGCCCTGGTGGTTCAAGTACCAAAACCAGAGATATTATTATATCAAAAGTTCCCATAGCAACTAAACCAAAAGATATATTGGCTTGCGATAACGATAATGATGGTATCTATACTTTTGATTTAACCATTCAAAATACAGCCATTTTAAACGGACAAGATCCTAACTTGTATAAAGTAAATTATTTTGCAAACAATGTTGCTATCCCATTACCTACTGCTTACGCCAATAAAGTTGCTTATCAAAAGGAAATCATTACTGCTGAAATTTCTAATACTGCCAACGGAAGATGTAAAAACAGTACAAGCTTTGCAATTGATGTTTTTGATAGTCCATTACCAGAACTAGCCAATGCCATCCCAGATTTAACTTCTTGCGACAATACGAGTGTTGGGACTGATGTTGATGGTCGCATCGCTTTTGACTTAACGCAACGAGCTTCAGCTATTTTAAAAGGACAATTGGCTACTCAGTTTTCAATATCCTATTATAAAGATGCCGGTTTTACACAACTTATTACTACACCAACAGCCTATCAAAACACAATATCTACTGAAACTATTTTTGTAAAAGTTGCAAACAAAGAAAATCCTGACTGTATAGCAACTACCTCTTTTAAAATTGCCGTTTTAGCTTTGCCGGTAGTTACTGCAACTGCTAATTTAAAACAGTGTGACGACGATATTGATGGTTTCAGTATTTTTAATTTAGAAGAAGCCATTTCTAAAATAACAACAAATGCTTCAAATGAAACAATTGCTTTTTTTAAGACGATAGCTGATGCACAAAACAATACTAATTCAATATCTAATACTACAACTTATACCAATACAGTTGTGAGTAATGATGTCGTTTATGTGAGAATTAGTAATGCCAATACTTGTTTTAGAATAGCGCGATTAAACCTGATTGTCTCTACAACTCAGATTCCTTCAAGTTTTTCAAAATCTTTTACACAATGTGATGATGTAGTTTCCGGAACGAATACTGATGGTCTAGCTACGTTTGATTTTAGCGGTGTTACCAATCAGATTCAGGCTATTTTTCCTTTAGGTCAACTTTTAGATATTACCTATTATAAAAACCTGAATGATGCTTTGGCTGAAAAAAATACGATTACAAATATTTCGAATTATAGTAATGTTGGTTATCCCAATTCTCAAAAAATATATGTACGTGTAGATAGCAAAGTCAATAATGATTGTTTGGGGTTAGGAGGATATATTACTTTAAATGTTGAACCAATTCCTATAGTGAAATCTCTCATAGAAACTCAATGCGACGACAATCAGGATGGATTATTTGCTTTTAACACATCAACTATTGAATCCCGAATTTTAAATGGATTAACAAATGTCTCGATTTCATATCTGGATCAAAATAACAATCCATTACCTAGTCCGTTACCAAATCCATTTGTAACAGGTTCTAAGATTGTAAAAATAAAAGTAACAAACAATACTGTATCAGCTTGTTCTTATGATACAACAGTTGAATTTGTAGTTGATCGTTTACCGCAGACTTTTCCTATTCCTAATTCGCTGACAACTTTTTGTGATGATGAAATTGACCCTGTACTACAAGACGGAAAATATCCTTTTGATACTACTGCTTTTCAAAATACTATTCTTGGAAATCAAACCGGAATGATTGTAAAATATTATGATGCAAATGGCAATGCCTTATCAAGTCCACTACCCAATCCGTTTTTATCAGCAACACAAGATGTTAAAGTAGAGGTTATTAATCCCGTAAATCAAAGTTGTACTGCAACAACAATTATCCCGTTTAAAGTTAATTCAGTTCCAACTATTCAATTAACAGGAGACGAATTGGTATGTAGCAATTTGCCAACTTTTACCAAAACAATCAATGCAGGTTTAATAGATGAAACTCAAAAAACAAATTATAATTACATCTGGACATTGGATGGAAACCTAATTGTTGGCGAAAATCGGTATGATTTAATAGTCAATAAAAAAGGAATCTATAAGGTTGAAACCCGTAATAGTGATGGATGCTCCAGAACGAGAACTATTACTGTAAATGCATCCGATAAAGCGACAGTACAGATCGATATTGTTGATTTATCTACAGAAAACAGCATAACGGTTTTGGCGACGGGAACTGGAGACTATGTTTTTTCTTTGGATGATGAATCCGGAGAGTATCAAAACAGCAATATTTTTCAAAATGTACCATCTGGAATCCATATCGTCTATGTAAAAGATCTAAATGGATGTGGTATTGTTCCAAAAGAAATCGCCGTTTTAGGAATTCCAACTTTTTTCACTCCTAATCAGGACGGTTCAAATGACACTTGGAATTTAAAAGGAGTCAATTCTGTTTTTAATGCAAAAACGACAATCCAAATTTTTGATCGTTATGGAAAATTACTTAAAGAAATAAACCCAATGGGCGAAGGCTGGGATGGTACTTATGTTGGTCAACAAATGCCGGCAACAGACTATTGGTATTCGATTAGACTGGAAGATGGTCGAATTTTTAAAGGACATTTTGCGCTAAAGCGATAAAAAAACTTTTCTAGTATTTTTTCCAAATCATCTACAAAATGGTTCAAAAATCGTCCCTTCAGAAACAATAAAACAAAGCTTCTCAGAAATCTGAAGCTTTTTTGGTTTTTATCAATTTATAGATTCTGTTTTTCAAATAGAAATCCATAAACATTCCTGCAACAGCCTTTACAAATCAAACTCTTAAAAAATTATTTAAGTTGTTTTTTTATACAAACTAATAAATTATTTAGTTAATCATTTCTTAATCACTTAAGAAAATTCATCTGTATTAACATAAATTCGTTTTACCAATTAGTATGAAATAAGCTATGTTTTAAAAAAATGACGAATTACCATTATTCCAAAACAAATCTCAATAACAACTTTATATTAAAAATTTGATTTATACAACACTTTTAAATATTGCGATTTTTCAGGGAATAGTCTTAGGCTTAATTATTTTAAAGTCTTCCTTATTCAATAGTAATTCAAATAAATATCTGGCAGGCTTATTATTTGCACTTTCAATCGTTTTACTAAATTATGTTTTTGAACTTGAAGATGCCTTTACATCCTATCCCTTATTACGTTTTCTAGACGCTATCGATTGGGTATTTCTATTTCCTGTTTTCACATTTCTGTTTATTATAAACCGCATTGATGATTCGGTAAAAAACAGACAAAAAACTTATCTGTGTTACATTCCATTTGTCTATAACAGTATTCTTAATATTACAATCTGTCTTGACAATGTAGCAGGAATTTATAAAATTCCTGAGTCCTGCATGTACCTCATCAATATACTTCAGCTGATTCAGCTTTTAATGGCCGTTATCATCGTCGTGTTTCTACCTCTTTATTCTTATTTTATGATAAAGCATTTAAAAGACCCTCAAGAGAAAAAATGGGTTATTACCTTATTAACTATCATGTATTTGCTATTATTTGTCTGGCTAACGACTTATTTGGTTGGCCTGTTTTTTCATTCAGACATTTCCTCTACTATGAGTGTTCTGGCTTTATCTGTAACATTCATAATCCATTGGACAGCTTATATAGGTATTTACAAATACAAACTGGTCAAAAACAAAGATGCTGTTTATAATTTTCTGAATAATGATTTAGCTATTTCGTACAGCAGTCTTCAAATTGTAGAAAATAGTACACCCGAAGAATACAAGGAATCTATCACGGCAGATAATCTTTATTTTCAAAAACTGGAAATACTTTGCAAAGAGCAGCACATTTATACGGACAGTACATTAAACCGAGAAAAAGTCGCTGAAAAACTAGGCATAAGCGCCGGATATGTTTCACAAATTATAAATACAATAACGGAAGATAACTTTGCCAATTACATCAATCAATATCGGGTTGAAGCTGTTAAGGAAATGATTTCAAATTCTGAATATGAAAACTACAATTTGCTGACAATGGGATTAGAATCCGGGTTTACTTCGAAAACGACTTTTTATAAAGCCTTTAAAAAAGTTACAGGTCAGACGCCAAACGAATATAAAAACACCGGCAAATAGGTACCGATTTATACAGTTTTAAGCTTTTGAAACCTTTACTGATTTTTCTTATGCGAATTTTGAACTCAAATAATTCAAATCACATTTTATGAAAAAAATTTTATTACTAGCTGTTGTTACAGTTTTAGGATTCGCAAATGTTAATGCCCAAGAAATTAAATTTGGTGCTAAAGGAGGTTTAAACTTTGCAACTATCAGCGGAGATAATACCAAAGGTATTGATGTTGTAACATCATTTAATTTTGGTGTTTTATCAGAAATCCCAATTTCCGATAAATTTTCTTTTCAACCTGAAATAATGTATTCTGGTCAGGGATATAGTTTCAATGATAATACAGTTGCCTTAAGTTATCTGAACGTTCCTTTAATGGGAAAATATTATGTAACAAAAGGATTTAGTCTTGAAGCCGGACCGCAAATAGGCTTTTTACTTGCTGCTAAAAATGAAAAGATAAATGTAAAAGATTCGTTTAATACTTTTGATTTTGGTGTTAATTTCGGTCTAGGCTATAAACTTGAAAACGGGCTTAATTTTGGTGCAAGATATAATCTGGGATTAACTGATATTAATAATTTAGAGGGGTATTCCGGTAAAAATAAAAATGGAGTATTTCAAGTATCTGTGGGATATTTCTTTTTCTAAAACTTCATAATACTATAAAACGTTTCGAGAATTTCCCCGATAGGAATACTAATATAAGGCTTCAGAGAAATCTGGAGCTTTTTTTGTTTATTATGGTTCTAATTCTTAGTCTGTTTTCTTTGTGTAATACAAAAAGATTCAAGCGGAGCAGAAAGATTTATAATTTTAATCCTTTGTCAATTCACTTTGTACCACATTAAAGGATTCATTTCGGAGCGTGGCAAAATCGGACATAACATTTGAAAAAACGGATATTTAGAGGATATTTTTTTATCTTTGAAATTCAAAATTTTTAAGCCAAATGGCTTTATCTTTGAATCTTTAGAAAATTGATAATCATTATGGAACAGAAAATACATCAGGGAAGAAACGTAAAACGTTTTAGAGAAATGCTTGGAATCAAACAGGAAGCATTGGCTTTTGATTTGGGAAATGAATGGAATCAAAAGAAAATTTCTGTACTGGAGCAAAAAGATGTAATTGAAGATAATCTGCTTAAACAAATCTCAAATGCGTTAAAAATTCCCGTGGAAGCCTTTCAGAATTTTGATGAAGAGCAAGCGGTGAATGTAATTGCAAATACTTTTGGTAATAATGGTATTGGATATCAGAGAAATGATAATCCTACTTTTAATCCTATAGAACAAGTACTAAAGATGCACGAAGAAAAAATCGCATTATACGAGCGTATGCTGAAAGAAAAAGATGAAATGATGGCAAGGCTTGAAAAATTATTCAATAAATAATTTAGAAGTAATTCTTATTTATCTGTAGAAATATTAAATTAAGAAATAATCATTTATAAAAAATATCAAAATAAAGCTTCAGAGAAATCTGGAGCTTTTTTTCGTTTATAACACTTTGTAATCAGGATTTTTTATATAATTCTTTTGTTTCGTTTCGTAGATTTCTCCTTCATCTTCTATCCACCAAATTTGACGATCTTTAATATATTGGAATTTTTCTTCTTCACTATTTTTTTCCTCACTCCACCTTTTTAAATAACCTTGGCGTGTAGTGTATTCACAACATTCGCATTCATCCAGATAAACCGCTTTATAACCGCAGATTTCGCAAAATTCTACATTTTCAAATTTCGTTACATAACTATTAGCCAGTCTGAAAAAGTTTTTTGAAAGATAATTGAGGAAATTTCCAAACCCAATTGCGTTTTTTGAAATATACAATTTGCCATATATTAAATCCTCATTTTGAACTGTATCTTTTTTGAATTCAATTATTAAGGTTCTGTACTTTCCATTAAAATCTAAATTTTCAAAAGATCTGTCAATTATTGTGTTCCAATAATAATAAAAACCGTTATAGGTAAAACCCTCATTATCAATGGTAATTTTTCTTCTTTTTTCTAAATAATGCTTTCTGCAATCTATATAATCCCATCCTGAATAACTTCTCATTTCTCCTTTTTCTCCGCAAGTCTCACAAACGGTTTGAGAACGATATCCGTAATCCCAAATAATTTTATAAAGATGATCTTCATTAGAAGCATAAAATTCTAATAATGCATATTTTGATTTTATACAATGAACTCTTTTGTCCCATCCATTATCATGTAATTTCCTAATCAGTTCAATTGTTAGCGGATACCATCCTTCTGAAATTTGCAATGCAATACCATTTAAATCTGCCAGTTTTCTTAAATCAAATGCATTTATATCAGCATTAATTATAAAGTCATCCAGGCTTTTGCAATCTTTATTTACAAAATCAGCATCTTTATAAAAATCCTCTTTTTGACTCTTTTCTTTATAATAAATTTGAGATGACAAACGATTAATTTCAGCCGTATTACTCTCTGTTATTGGATGAAAATCATCCATCAAATTCTCCACTTCCTCTTCTTGCTGCTCTTTAGACATTTCTTTGCTGACCATTATAGCAATGAATATGAACGATATTATTATTAAAAATATAAACATCTTTTTTAGCTATAAACAATTAATAATACTCAATTTCATATTCTGTACTTTCTTTTTCGTATTCGCCGTCAAAATTTGACTCTGCGATTTCAGAAACCTTATTGCTAAAATCATCGTAAAGAATTTCTTTTATTTCTTCACCATCATTTCTATTTTCAATATAACTGATTAAGGTTCCTTCGCTGTTATAATTAAATTTCTCCATTACTTTATTGAAACCGCTGTCTGTCGATTTTTCTATAATCACTCCTTTTTCATCCAGAACATAGTCGTACAAACAACAAAGTTCATCATCCCAATCTGTTTTTATTTCGAAAGAGTGATACTTAATAAGCAAGTTATTTTCATTATAGTAGTTATAATCTCCGCCTCTAAACACTAATTTATCTGCTACACTTTCTCTATCATAATCATACTTTTCTTCTGATATCATATTTCCAAACTGATCGTATTCAAAAACGATTTCCTCTACTAAAAAGCGCATAGAGATTTTGGTATCTACCTTGTTTCCATCTACATCAAAACCAAAGATTTTCATCATTTCAAAAAACTCTTTATATCCTTCAGATTCCTCCGCACCAGCAAAATCATGATCCGGTTTCTCAAAATAGATTGTTCTGAGCGGCTTTTTAGCATCATTAAATCTGGTAATGTAAAGTGAGAGCAAAATACCCGAAGAATTAAAGAACTTTCTGTACTCGTAATCTTCAACATAACTGTATTTTATACTATTTTCGATATTATTTTCTGAATCAAACTTCTTTATAGACAAAAGCCGTTGATCCTCTCCATATTGATAACAAAACGTTTCAAAACCTAACTTTTCTTTTTCTATTTTATTATTTTCATTATACCATCTTTCATTTCTTCTGTGTAATATTCCTTCGCTATTGAATGCTTCCATCAAACTGCACTGATTTCATATCTGTAAACGCTAACTAATTTTACTATTCCTTCTTCATATTCTTCATCTCTTACTATTATACCTTCTGTATTATAATATTCAATTCGTTGAATTATAGCATTTTTGATTGTTTTGCGGCTTTTAATTTTTACAGACATTGTTTTGAAACATATTAGGGTATGAAGATAGAAAATATATAATAAATCCAAAAAAACAAAAGAGGCAACCAATTATAGGTCGCCTCTTTATTATTTAAAAATTATAAAATTATATTCTTTTTCAGTTTCCAGTCATTATAATTCTGACTTTAAATTTATTTTTCCTTTCTGAAGTCCTTTACCTGTTACTTCCAATTGGATTGCACCTGCGGTTTTGACTGCTTTAACCAAAACCACCAATTTACCGCTGAAAAGTTTCATTTTATTTTCATGAAATATTTCTAGTGATGTTGCATCCCCGTTACATGCAGCTCTGTAAGTCGCAGCGCCAGTTACTTTAAATTGTAATTCATTGACTGCTGTAGGACATGGAATTCCGTTTTTATCTACCACCGAAACGGTTACATAAGAAATATCATCGCCATCGGCTTTGATAGTTTTTCGATCTGCTTCAAGAACAATTTTATATGGATCTCCGGCAGTTTTAACTTCACTTTCGGCAGCTATTTTTCCATTCGAATCAAATGCTACAACTTTTACCGTTCCTGGTTCATATTTCACATCATTCCACATTAAACGATAACGATTTTGCGGAGTTGAATTGTTTTTTTTCTGAATTCCCATACTTTTCCCGTTTACGAAAAGTTCAGCGCTATCGTAATTTGTGTAGACAAAAACGGGAGTGATTTCTCCTTCTCTTCCTTTCCAATTCCAATGTGGCAGAATATGAAGTGTTTTATCCTTCGTATTCCATCTGCTTCTGTAAAGATAAAAACGGTCTTTAGGAAGTCCCGCCAAATCAGAAATTCCAAAATAAGAACTTCTTGATGGCCATTTTTCGTCATAAGGCGTTGGTTCTCCTAAATAATCAAAACCAGTCCAGACAAATTCTCCAATAACCCACGGTTTGTCATCCTGAAGCACAAAATCTTCATCGGGAACATTTGACCAACTGCAAGCTTCAAGATCATAAGACGAACATTGAAGATCATCGTATTGTTTTTCTTTTTGCTGCACAACAGGAAATTTATAAATTCCTCTTGAACTCACCGTTGAAGCTGTTTCTGAACCTAAAATAAATCCTTGTGGAAATGATTTGTAAGCTTCTTCATAAAGATGAACTCTATAATTCAGTCCCGGTACATCTAATAAAGACCCAAAACCGGATGCCATAGTCTGTTTTACCTGATCCATTCCCACCGTTACCGGACGTGTAGGATCTTCTCTATGAAAAATATCCTGCAAGAATTTAGCTCTTGTCAAACCTTCGGCTCCATATTGATCCGGAACTTCATTTCCTGAACTCCACATTACAATACAAGGATGATTGCGTGTGGCTCTCACTAAATTTACAATGTCTTTTTCTGCATATTCTTCAAAAAAGCGATGATATCCGTTTTGTACTTTTGGCTTTGCCCATTCGTCAAAACTTTCGGCAAGAAACATAAATCCCATTTCGTCGGCCAATTCAAGCTGTTCAAAAGAAGGCATGTTATGAGAACTGCGAATCGCATTACATCCCATATCTTTTAGAATTGTCAACTGTCTTCGAAGCGCTGCTTTGTTTACCGCAGCACCAAGCGGACCAAGATCATGATGAAGACAAACTCCTTTAAATTTTGTTATTTTTCCGTTAAGGCTAAATCCTTTATTGGCTTCGTATTTAATAGATCTGATACCAAATTTTATACTTTGCTCGTCTTTTAAAGTTCCATCTGCTGCGTACAATTTGGTAATAGCTGTATACAAATAAGGCGTTTCAGGACTCCATAAATGAGGTTTAGCAACAGAAATAGTTTGATGAAGTTTTCCATCAGTCATTTCTGTCCCTTTTTGTGTTGCTACTATGTTATTATCTGCATCTTTTATTTGTGTTACTATCGACAAATTATTGCCATTGACCTCAGCTTTAAGATCGACAACAGCGGTATTTTCATTGATATCCGGAGTTGTAATAAAAGTTCCCCATTGGGTAAAGCTTTCCTCCTCTTTTACCACAATGCTAACTTTTCTATATAAACCCGCGCCGGGATACCATCTTGAAGAAAATGGTTCATTGGTCAATTTTACTGCCAATACATTTTCGGAACCCACTTTTAGATCTTTGGAAATATCAATATAAAAATAGCTATACCCATAACCCCATTCTCCTACCTTTTTTCCGTTTAAATAAACCTGAGGTTCGCTCATGGCACCTTCAAAAATAAGAAGTGCTTTTTTTCCTTTTTTAAACTCCGGAATAGAAAATGTATTGCGATACCAACCTGTACCAATATGCGGCAATGCTCCGGTACGACCCGTTTTCTCGGTGGGAATTTTTTCTCCATTTTGTTCAATTGCCGAAACTTGTTTGTCCCATTCTTTATCAAAAGGTCCGTAAATAGCCCAATCATGAGGTACACTGACTTTTTCCCATTTCGAAGCATCAAAATCTACAGAAAATGCATCTCCTTTTACTGCTGCAGAAAAGCGCCAGTTGTCTTTTAAAATAACAGTACTGGATTGTGACATTATTTTTCCAGACGAAAAAATCAGCAGAAATAACGATAATATTGACCTAAAAATTAATTTCATTTTCTGTTTTATTTTTTCACCATTAAGAGATTAAGATAAACCGTTGGGCATTATAATTTTAACACATAGAAACATAGCATTATTGAACTCAAAAAAGGCGTTTCACTTGCATTAACAAACATAGTTATGTCTGAGAAACTAGATTCTTTTTATAATCTTTTTCAAAAACATAAAATCTATGTTTCTATGTGTTTAATTTTCTTTTATTTTTTACACACAACGTTAAAATCATTTAGCTTTATGAGACTTAATATCTTAATGGTAAAATTTAATTTTTAATTTAAAAACATTTATTCTTTGAAAGCATCCAATGCCGGCGAAGGTTTTCCATTAGAAAGCCAAGCGTTTAATTGATAACCGCTCCAGCTTTTTTCGCCTTGTGGTTCCCAATAAACAACGCCTAAACCTTTATGATCGGGTACGCTTTTTACAGCTTTTATTGTGGCTTCAAGCATTTCTTTGGTGTTTTGAACTTGCTCAAAATCACCACCAACTTCGACCACCATAACTTCTTTATTGTAACGCGAAGCCATGTCTTTTAGATTATTTTCTAAATCTAAAATGGTATTTTGATAATCTGTTTTGAGCCAATACGGATAATACGACAATCCTATTACATCATATTTTACCTTATTTTCAGTTGCTTTATCAAAAAACCATCTGAATTTTTCGCTTTTATTTCCTTCGTCCAAATGAACAATTACTTTAATTTTTGGGTCGATAGCTTTTGTAGCTTCGTATCCTTTATCCAGTAATTGTGCCAACTGACTGAAATTGTCTGTGCTTCCTTCCGGCCAAAGCATACCGCCCGGAATTTCATTCCCCACCTGAACCCATTCCGGCGTTACTCCGGCTTTTTTCAGCAGTTGCAAAACGTCATAAGTATGTTGATAAACATCAGTTAACAATTCCGGAAAAGAATGTTTTACCCATGCAGCGGGTTTATTTTGTTTGCCGGGATCTGCCCAGGAATCACTGTAATGAAAGTCGATCATGATACGCATTCCCATTTTTTGCGCGCGAACCGCCATGACAACTGTTTCTTGGGGACTGCAGTGTCCGCTGGCTTTATCATCATTAGGGTTTACCCAAACGCGCAAACGAATGGTATTAATTCCGCGGTCTTTTAATAATTGCAGACAGTCTTTTTCAGAGCCGTCTGCATCATAAAATTTATAACCTGTTGCTTCCATTTGTGGCAGCCAGCCTACATCTGCTCCATTTGAAAAGGAGTTTTTTTCGCTAATCATTTTTGATTTACAAGAAGTAAATGAAAGAGCAATTAGCATCAAAAAAGAGACAATTTTAAATGTTTTTTTCATGTTTTATTCTTTGCTGAAAGCTTGCATTACGGATAAGGCGTTGTTATCAAAACTGTATAAAGCCTGATTTTCGAATGTAGAACCGCTTGTCGATTGTGGTCCTTTAAAAGCAACCCATTCGCCTCCCCAATACGCAAATCCTTGTCCGAACTCTGATGCTTTTACTAAGTTTTTAATATCCATAACAAAAGTTCTTTGTCCCGCCGGAGTTGCCGGATATCCAGTTACCAACTGATCGGCTGTTCCTACAATATTATTAGTCTGATCGTTGTGTAATAAAGTAAAAGGATAAGCAGTTTCTGCAATCAGAACTTTTTTACTGAATTTTTTTCCTAAAGCGTCAATGGTATTTTTCACTTCTGTTAAATCTTTACCGTGCCAAACAGGATAATACGATAATCCGATATAATCGTAATCAATACTTTTCATTTTGGTAAAAAACCAATCTGTCGCTCCACCATTTACACCTGCATAATGAATCATTATTTTTGTGTTAGGCGCTTTGCTGCGAACTGTTGCGCTAGCAGCACTTAATAAAGCGATACATTGTTGTTCGTTGCTGATAAGATTTCCTTGTGGCCACAATAATCCGCTATTGATTTCATTACCAATTTGAATAATATCCGGTTTTACTTCTGTAAGTATTGTTGCTGTGTAATTGGTAACGGCTGTTTTTAAATCGGCAAAAGATAAATTTTTCCATTCTTCAGGAGTGGTCTGAGTGCCCGGATCTGCCCAATTATCAGAATAATGAACGGTAAGCCAAACTCTAAGTCCTGCTTGTCTTGCTTTTTGAGCCAATTGTTTTACTTCGCTTAAACCGGAACGCCCATTTACAGGGTTTTTCCACAAACGAATTCGGACTGTGTTACAACCTGCATTTTTTAGAGTTGTTAGCATTCCTTCGGCTTTGCCATTGCTGTAAAATTTAGTTCCTAAGGATTCCATTTGAGGAAGAAAAGAGACATCTGATGCTCTGATAAAAGTATCCGTTGCATCTTGCGGGATAGCCGCTTCAGCATCTGCAGAATCGTTACCTGAGCACGAAAACTGAATTGCAGTTAGAGCCAGCAGCCCAAGAATTTTTATATATTTTTTCATGATAATTAGTAAAATTTTGAATTTAAAAATAAGTCCCTTTTTATGTAAAGAAGAAGACTCAAAATAAGCTGAGGCTTCTCTCATTTTTTTAACCCATTGGAAGTAATTATTTTAACACATAGAAACATAGAATTGTTGAACTCAAAAAAGGTATTTCATTTGCATTAACACACATAGCTATGTGTGAGAAACTAGTTTCTTTTTGATTTACCTTTTTCAAAATCATAAAAGCTATGTTTCTATGTGTTTATTTTTTTATGATTTCACCCAACAGTTTTTTTAATTCAATTTATGGAGTTGAAATAAACATATAACGACCATCTAAGTCATTGAACCAGATATCGTATTTTCCTGCTTCAACAATAATATCTCCGCCATTATCTCCCCAACTAACATCCCATCCGCCATTAGCTTTGAATTTCATTTTTCCGGCTTTTAACGTTTGAGTCACTTTCCAGATATGTCCATCAAAATCAGATTTCACTAAAGGAACTTCTGTATTCCAGCCCGTATCATCGCCTGTTAATACAGAACCAGTTAGACCAATTGTTGCGTACGTTGTCATTGGTCCTGTATAAGGCGTGATTTTGTATGTCAATTCTTCAAGATTAACTTCAAAACTATAATAACCTGATGCTGTCGTAGGGAAAACACCTGGATCAGTATCGCTTTCTGTTGCTCTGTATTGTACTTTGGCACCATTTGTTCCGTAAGCCGGAGCCCAGAAACCAATTTGTTCTATTAATTTAAAACCATCTGCATTAAAAAATCCTGTATAATAGAACTTTGCAGTTTCTTTTGTATCTCTGTAAATTGGCATATTGTTGCTCGTTACGCTCCATCCTGCAGCAGTACCGGGACCTACTAAAAACAAATCAATTCTAGGGAATACACCTCTGAAAGGAGTTAATGCAATCGTAATTGGCGTAGAAAGTTTTGGCTCTGAAAGTGTTGTTCCAACAGTAGATTTAATTCTCACATCAATTGTTCCTTCAACATCAGGCAGAAGTCCAAGTTCTAGTGCTTTTGCATTAAGTTCTGCTACTGTAATAGCGGCATGCGTACTTGTAGAAGTTGTAATATCTACCGGTGCTGCAAATTCAGTATTACTGGCTGCAAATTGTACGGTATAAGTAACGATTGTTGGGGTTCCGTAACTCACTTTTTCCCAAGTCAAAGTCAGCGCAGTATTGTTAGGTGTATCTTTATTTAAAATTGTAGAAGAACCACTTTCTGGAGTTATGATTGAAAAAGCAGCTTCCTGAGGCTCTAAAATCATTAAATCCGTTTCGTTTTCGCAAGACCAAAGTCCTGTAATTAAAGCAATAGCGATAAAAATCTTATATATATGTTTCATTTTGTGTATCGTTTAAGTTTAAAAAAGTTTTAGTAACCCGTGTTTTGAGTCAAATTTCTGTTAGCTCCCAATGATCCTTCCGGAATAGGGAAAACGCTCATGTAAGCCGGAATCGAAATCCCTTTTGAAGAATTTCCTTTCCACGCCCAATTGTAAGATCCTCCGGTATATTTTCCAAAACGGATTAAATCTTGTCTTCGGTGTGCTTCCCAATGTAATTCACGCGCTCTTTCATCAATTAAGAAATCAAGGGTTAAGTCGCCTAAAGCAATGTTTCCAACTGTCGAACCATTATTAGCTCTTTTTCTTAAATCATTTACATACTCTAATGCTTGAGCTGTGGTTCCGTTTCCGCCTCTTAAAGTGGCTTCTGCGTACATTAAATAAACATCAGCTAATCTAAATAAAGGAAAATCAGTATCCGCATAAGTCGAGCTTATTCCGTTTACTCCTGTTGACGTTTTATTAGAGAATTTAGATAAAATATAACCTTGTGTTTTTACGCCAATATCTTCAATATCTATCGATCTTTGTTTTGCAGGATCGCCCGCAACACCTTTTCCTATGGTATTTCTGGTATCCTGACTGAATTTTACACCGTCAAATTTTTGAGCAAATTCTTTTCTGATTCTAAGCGCTCCTGTCCAGCCGCCTATTCCAAAATCAGCACCATTATTTTCCCAGGCACCAATTTGTCCGTTTGTTAAAACAGTTGTTGCGCCCCAGTTTTGAGAAACTGCTCCATCTGACTGAATTCCGAAAATGATTTCTGCAGAAGTATTATTGTCTGCTTTAAAATTGTCCAGGTATTTTGGTTTTAAAGTATAACCGCCTGCAATAATTTCATTACACATTGTGATACAATCATCAAAACGATCGGCTTGAATATATACTTGTGCGTTCAAATACATTTTAGCCAAAATCATACGTGCCATAGATTGGTCTAATCTTCCGTATTCATTTGTTCTGGCTGCTTTTAAATCTGGTAAAACCGCTTTTAATTCTGTTTCAATAAAATCAAATAATTGTTTTCTGTTAAACTCAGGTCCGGCAAAATTTACAGGATCATTTTCGGTATACATTGGTGCTTTTCCAAATAAATCCATCATGTTATAATACGCATACGCTCTTAAAACACGAACTTCTTTGCGCCAAAGTGCTATATCTGCTAAAGTTGCAGCATTTGTAATACCTCTTGAACTTAATTTTTCCGGTGTACTCTGACGTAAAAATTCATTTGCATAAGAAACCGAAACCATCGTTCTGCTAAACATTCCTAAAATAACAGGATTTGCAGCTGTCCAGATATTACGTTGTAATTCTGCAGTTCCTCCGTCATTTTCATAACTCCAAACCAGTTCGTCTGTGGTTAATTCCTGCAAGTACAATAAACATCTTGTAAACTGGCTCGTTCCCGCATCTACACCTTCAAGCGAAGAATTATCAGGACCAAGTACTCCGGTTAAAGTTAAATTTCCATAGACTCCTGCAAAAGCTTGCTTATATCCGGCAGGAGTCGAAAATAAAACATCTGACGAAAGAACGTCATCATCTTTAGACACTACGTTTAAGTCATCAGTACAAGACTGAAAAACGGTAGTCAATGCTAAAATTGTTATTAAAATATATTTTTTCATCTTTTATTAAAATTTAAGATTAAGACCAAATAAAACAGATCGTTGTCTCGGGTAAATCGTTTTGTCTACACCGTTATTCGTAATTTCAGGATCTAAACCACTGTATTTTGTAATTACAAAAACGTTCTGAACTCCAGTTGATACTCTTAATGAGGCTTTACTGTTTAACCAATTGTTTAAAGTGTATCCTAACGTAATATTGTCCATTTTTAAGAATGAAGCATTCTCTATATAAAGATCTGATAATACTACATTTGAAGTAGTTTGAAAATTAGTTTGTGTTACCTGAGAAGGAACATTACTTAAAACACCTCCGTTTTCCATAGCATCATATTGTGCTCTGCTGGCGTCTACAGCATTAAAAATCCTATTACCAACACTGGCTCTTAAATTGAATGAAAAATCGAATTTTTTATAATTCATATTAGAAGCAAATCCTAAAGTAAAATCAGGATCCGGATTATTGTAAATATATTTATCAGCATCATTTTTGACGTTATCGCCATTTAAATCTGCAAAAGCTCCTTCGATTGGTTTTCCTTCGTTGTTGTATAATTGTTTGTATACGTAGAAAGAATAAGGAGTATAACCTTCTCTAAAAATTTGTCCCGGAGTTCCTGTTCCTGCAATGTTATCTCCCAAAAAGATATCGCTTCCGTTTACCAGATTTTTGATTCTTCTTTCGAATTTAGAAATATTGAAATTCATATTCCAGTTAAAATTCGTTGTTTTGATAGCATTTGCATTAATCGTAAACTCGACACCTTTTGTGGTAAAGCTTCCAACATTTTGATACACACGGTTAGAGAAATTACTACCATCAGATATTGCTGCATTTACCAATAAATCTTTAGATTCTTTGTAGTAAACATCCAATCCGGCAGTTAAGCGATTGTCTAAAAAACCAAAATCAAGACCTGCATTGTACGAAGATGTTTCTTCCCATTTTAAATTGTTTGTTCGTTTTGAAGGAAGTGCAACTGCAACCGGGCTTTCGCCAAAATAGTATTCAGAATTTCCGCTGCCAACCTGGTATTTTTGAAGGTATCCGTTTGGCTCAGGAATATCCTGTTGTCCTGTAATACCATAACTTAATCTTAATTTCAAATCAGATAATACCGTGCTGTCTTTAAAGAAATCTTCTTTGATTTTCCATGCAAATGCTACCGATGGAAAATTTCCCCAACGATTCGCTTCTTCAAATCTTGAAGAACCATCTCTTCTATAAGATAGCGTTAATAAATATTTGTCTCTGAAATTTAAATTTGTTCTCGCAAAGAATCCTAATAAAACAACATCTGTGTCTAAGGTAGTTTCAGGAAATGTTGAAGGCAAATCAGGATTTAAAATATTTCCTGTTTCAAATTTGGAACTTTGAAATTTTTGATACGAATAACCAGCTGTCGCTTCAAAATTCAAAGATTTAAACGTTTTATTATAAACTAAATAAGTGTCTAATAATTTATTTTTTCTGGTTGCTTCTGTATATTCATTTGTACCATACGGAATGTTATTGTTTGATGGAGCAGAACCTGCATCAGCACCAACCAATCTTGTTCTGTCTCCATTTGATTCATCATAACCAACATTTACAACAGCTCTTAAAGCAGGTAAAAAATGAAATTTATAATCAATTTCAAAATTCCCAAAAATTCTGTCGTTTGTTCCTCTGTCGTTTGTATTCAACAATTGCGAAACTGGATTTCTTGCCGCAGTTGAAACTAACGGATAATTTCCGTTGGCATCTACACCAGTAGTATATTCAAAATATCCTCCATACGGTGCACCATCAACTTTTATAGGCTGTGTTGGATCAAAGCCAATAGCAGCTCCTTCAACAGCATCAGTAAATCTGTTTTTTTCGTTTGTATAATTGGCAGAAAGCCTCAATTTTAAATGATTGTCCAGGAAAGTTGGATTCATTACTAAACCAACTGTGTTTCTTTTAAAAGTATTGGTTAAACGCAAACCTTGCTGATCTGTATTTCCCAGCGTTAAACTTGTTGGAATGATATTGAATAAACTTCCTCTAACGGCTAAACTCTGATCGATAGTTCCTGTATTTCTATAGATTGCTTTTTGCCAATCTGTATTTGCAGTTCCCAGTTTATTTAGATCATCACTTCTTCTGTCAGCAATAACACTTCTAAATTCATCTGCACTAAAAACATCAACCGTTTTAGTTAGCGTTCCCGCAGCATATTGTACATTATAATCTACAGATAATGTTTTGCTTCCTTTTTTGGTCGTAATTATAATTACACCATTTGAAGCTCTGGAACCATAAATCGCAGAAGCCGATGCATCTTTTAAAACCGTAATAGATTCTACAGTTGCAGGGTTTAATGAAGCTAAAAAGGACGAAGATCCTGTATTTGTAGTATTATCAAGAGGTAATCCGTCAATTACAATAAGAGGATCATTACTGGCAAAAAGCGAACTTCCACCACGAATTCTGATTTGAGAACTAGAACCCGGAGCACCCGTTGAATTTACGGTTAAACCGGCTACTCTTCCGTTAAGCAGGTTTTCTGTTGTAATATTATTTCCTTTGTTAAAGTCTTTTGTGGTAAGTGCCGTTACAGATCCTGTAGCGTCTTTCTTTTTAACGCTTCCGTAACCTACCTGAACAACAACTTCTTTTAGTTGATTATTATCTTCTTCAAGATATACGGTTATGTTTTTTTGTCCCGCAACCGCAATAGTCTGATTGGTATAACCGGTATAGGAAAACGTAATTTGACTGCCTGATTTCACTCCTGATAATTGAAATTTTCCGTCAAAATCTGTGGAGGTACTTATATTAGCGCCTCCTACTTTTATATTTACTCCCGGTATTGGTTGTCCTGTATTCTTTTCCAGAACTACACCGCCAATTGTGTTCTGAGCAAAAACACAAAAAGGAAGTAAGAGTAATAAAAGTAAAAATTTGGTTTTAATTCTTTTCATACTTTTTTAATTGGGTTGGTTTAAGTTAGTTTTTGATAATTAATGTTGGTTAGTTTGTTTTCATTGACGTACTCTGAACAAAAAAATAAAGCAGTATTACTCAATCGTTATAGCTTGTCAACTCACCCTGCAAATTAAGCACAGAGCAAGGTATTAAGACAGGGAAAAATTCATTTATAAACGGGGACAATTTCGTAAAAGTGTACACACAACACTTAATAAAAACATATTCTGCAATATTTTCTCTCAAAAAAAACGATAATACAAATAATTAACCTTTATAGTAATGGAATTAACAATCAAATTGCTAGTGGTTTTTAATCGGTATATTCTCAAAAAAAGAATTTAATAAGGCTTTAAATTTTAAATAAAAAATTCAAAAGAAGAATCAATCCAAAAAAACTATGTTATTGAGTTAAAAATCTATAATGTTATGGAGAATAAATCTCTCGCAACGACGTAAAATCGAAGATTTTGTCATTTCGACGAAGGAGAAATCTCCGTAAGAAACTCTACAATCAAAATCGCCAATCTTTGTCGAGTTACGAGTGCGATTTCTCCTTCGTCGAAATGACAATATTGTGTTTAGCTTTGTGAACTTTGCGCTTTCTGAGACATTCATAGATAAAAATCTTTGTGTTCTCTGCGTTAAAAATAATTAGTGAACACAAAAATTTAGTGTTGATTCAAAAAAAACATTAAAATTATAAGCCTTCATTCCTTTAAAAAACCAGTAGTGTTTTTTAAACATTACATAATAATTGTGTTAATTTCGCAAAGTATCAGATTTCAAACATATTCACATAAATAATTGATTCAGCTTTTAGATCGCATCCTTTTTATTTTTCGTATATCAAAAAATAGCATGCTTTTAAAAAATTTTCTATGAATAAGCTAAAGTTCTTTCTTATTATTATCCTGCTGTATATAAATGCATCCGGACAGAATTACCCGATAAGACATCTTGATATTTCATCGGGACTTTCGAACAATTCTGTTGCGTCTATATATCAGGATCAAAATGGCTATATGTGGTTTGGAACTTTTGACGGATTGAACAGATATGATGGAAATGATTTTAAAATTTACCGCCATATCCATACGGATCCAAATTCGATTCAGGGAAATGCCATTAGCTGTATCGAAGGTGATTTTGAAAATAATTTGTGGATAGGAACAACTGCCGGACCTGTAGTTTTCAATGCCGAACGTTCTTCTTTTAGTCCGTTGAAATATTATGATATTAATAAAAAAATTAAACCGCTAAATGTTACTGCTTACGAAATAATCGCCGTTCACTCTCTGCATATTATTCTTGTGGCTGCAAAAGAGGCAATTGTACTTTATAAGGAAGGGGAGAAAATTGGAACGGCAATACCTTTCAACGGAAAACTAAATTATATTGCGAGATCAATATCTTATAATGCAAAAAAACAAATCTTCTATGTTTTTATAACCGGAACTGGTCTTTGCCAATACGATATTAAATCAAAAAAACTAACGCTACTTAACAATACAATTACAGGCGCAAATTGCATTAAACTGACCAATGAAGGACTTTGGATTGGATCAGACGAAGGTGCGTACTTATATAATCACAATCTGAATACTTATTCTAAAAATTACTTTTCGGAAAAAACAGTTGTACGTGATTTTTACCAACAAGAAAACAGACTTTGGATGGCGACTGACGGAGCCGGACTTTACACACTTACAAAAAATCAATCTACTCCAATTTTATATCGTGCCAGCGGTCCAGTTTCCTTGCTTAACAGTAAATCTTTGTATGATATATTCGAAAGCAAAACCGGAGAAATGTGGTTCGGAACCCTGCGTGGCGGCGTAAGTATGATGGGCAAAAAACCGCTTTATTTCAACCATTTTAAAAGTAAAGATCCGCTGACTAATAAAGAAGACGAAGATCCTGCTGCAAATTTCATGCTTTCTTTCTGCGAAGATGAAAAGAAAAATATCTGGATTGGTACTGATGGCGCCGGAATGCGATACTGGAACAGAAAACAAAATACGTACGATGTTTACTCGACAACCTCAGCTGCGGGGAGAAAAATTCAGAGCAATTTTGTTACAAGCATCGTCAGGGATTCTGATAATGCCATTTGGGTTGCGATGTGGAAAGGCGGAGTCTGTCGAATTGATCCAAAATCAAAAGCAATTCAGAATTTTTCGATTTATAATCAATTTACTAAAAAAGCAGAACAGGAATCGTGGCTGCTTTTTATAGATTCAAAAAAAACGTTGTGGCTTGCCATTACAAATAGTGGAGCATTATATCAATTTGACAAAAAACAAAACAAATTCGTTTGTTATAGTACAACTTTACGAGATGTTACGTGTCTCTACGAAACCAAAGACGGAAAAATCTGGGGAGGAACTTTTAATTCCTTTTTTGAAATTGAACCCAAAACAAAAAAAGTAAAAACCTATCATTCAGATTATACGACTAGATGCATCACCGAAGATGAAAACAAAAATCTTTGGATTGGTACCGTCGAAGGTGGTTTGCTTTTATTCAACCGAAAAACAGGCACTTCCAAAAATTACACCACACAAAACGGTCTTTCGAGCAATACCATACTTCGCCTTTTAGAGGACAAAAAAGGGAATTTATGGATGAGTACGTATCACGGAATTTCGAGATTGAATCCTAAGAACAATACTTTTAGAAATTTTGGAGTTTCTGACGGACTTCAGGGCAATCAATTTAGCTGGAATGCAGGGACGAAACTTTCGACAGGAGAATTTATTTTTGGCGGTATAAACGGTTTCAATGTTTTTGATCCTGACAATATAAAAGACAAAGAAAATACCGGAAAATTTTTATTGAATGATTTACTGGTCAACAATCAGTCTTTAAAATTGGACAGTCCATATGTCACAGAAAAGAAACTCGAAATGATAAGCGGTGCTGAACTTCCTTATGAAAAATCGGCATTGAGTTTTGATTTTGTTTATCTTGATTATGTCAATTCCGAAAAAATTAATACCGCTTATTTTCTCGAAGGCTGGGATAAAGACTGGAATTATACCTCAAAAAATAACCGTGCAAATTATTCCAGATTGACCGAAGGAACTTACGTTTTTAAAGTAAAAACAACCGATGTTTTTGGAAATTGGACGAATGAAGTAACACTCGCGACGGTAAAAATTCTTCCGCCTTGGTATAGAACTTGGTGGGCGTATACTTTTTATCTCATCGCTGCTGCCGGTGCAATTTATGCTTACGTAGATTATCATAAAAATAAGGAAAGACTTCGCTACGAGATAAAACTCGCCCGTATGGAGCATAAAAAAGACAAGGAACATGCCGAAAAGCAATTTTCTATGTTTACTTATATGGCGCATGAATTGCGCACTCCGCTGTCTTTAATTTTAAATCCGCTGAAAAGTGCCATTGAAAGAAAAAACCGTTCTGAAGATGATCTCGACCTGAATCTCGCCTATAAAAATGCAAAACGATTATTGAGTCTTACAGATCAGTTACTGTTATTTAGAAAAGCAGAAACAGATCTTGATGAACTCAAAATTTCTAAGATTAATTTAAATAATCTGTGTCGTGAAATCTACGAAAGCTTTACACAAATGGCAGCGGTTAAAAGTTTAAATTATCAGTTTATTGAAGAAAAAACACCCGCTGAAATATATGGAGATTACGAAAAAATAGAGATTACGCTGTTTAATTTAATTTCAAATGCTTTCAAATTTACGCCAAATAAAGGATCGATAAGTATTGAAATAATCGAGAAAACTGCTGATGTTTCTATTATTATATCAGATACCGGAAGCGGAATTAATGAGAATGACCTTGATACTATTTTTGAAAAATTCAAACAAATTGAGTCTAAATCCAGCAATGGTTTTGGAATAGGTCTTTATGTTGCTAAATATTTTGTGACTAAACATCATGGCGAAATAACGTGTAAAAGTGAAGTTGGAAAAGGTACCTCGTTTACGATTATACTTCCAAAAGGGAAAAGTCATTTTGCAGAAATGAGCATCAATGAGAATTGTCCGCAAATGTCGCCACTTGTAGGTGAACTTCTGGAAGGAATGCCGGCAGATCGTCAAAATGCACCGAAAACCAGCGATCAATCCTTAAATCCTGAAAGTATACAGGAGGAATTAATCAGTACCAAAAAAGTACTTTTAATAGTTGAAGACAATCCCGAAATGAATCATTATCTGGTACAGCTTTTTACCAAAAACTATATTGTTTATTCGGCAGCAAATGGACTCGAAGGACTGAAATTGGTCGAAAAGCACATGCCTGATATTGTCCTTAGCGATATTTCTATGGAAGGCATGAACGGTTTGGATTTATGCAAAAAAATCAAGCAAAATGATGATTTAAGCCATATTCCGGTGATACTTCTCACGGCTACAACCAGCAATGATATTCACTTGCAGAGTATTACCGAAGGTGCGGACGATTATGTCACCAAACCTTTTGACAGCGATATACTTCTGGCACGAGTTGATTCCGTTCTTCGCAACAGAGGTCAACTACGCAAGTATTTCCTGGATAGTATTACACTTCGTGAAAACGTAAATAAAGTTCCTCTTGAATACAAAGAATTTCTTGATAAATGTATCGAAATCGTCGAAGCCAATCTTGAAAACAGCGAATTTAACCTGAAAAGTTTCTCGGCTGCAATGGGTATGAGTCATTCAAGTCTTTACAAAAAAATTAAAGCAATTTCAGGACAAACCGTAAATGTTTTTATCAGATCGATCAGAATCCGCAGAGCCGCCGTAATTATGCTAACTGAAAATATTAATATCGCACAGGTTGGACCTCAGGTTGGTATTGAAGATCAGCGTTATTTCCGTCAACAATTCGTAAAATTGTTTGGGATGAAACCTTCAGAATATATCAAAAAATATAGAAACTCTTTTAATAAGGAATTGAATATTATTCAGAAAAGGGATATTTCATAGTTATCTCTTTTCCTCACTATTATGCGAATCTCCAATAAATATCTCATTAATTTCGCCTAACATTTCAAATTCATTTAAAGGAAACATTTCAAGTACCATTTCTAACATAAGCGAAACATTTACAGCCTTTTTGTTTGTGCTTGAAATTATATGTCCTTCATTATCTATCGTTAAAATGCACATTTTTATCATATTGGTAATCACGCAACCAAGTTCATAATAATTGATTTTGATTTGAGCAGTATAAAATTCTGATTTAGTAGCTGACTTTGGATTATTGAAATACTTCCCGATTATTTTTTCAAGATTCTCTAATTTTTTAGTTTCATTTATTTCCATAATTCTGACTGTCTTTTTTTGATTTTTTTATTCGCTGAAATATCTTTGTATCTCTTAGCAAATATAAACAAAAACAGACGTATTTGACTGGATATATACATTCCTGTTTTTTTGACTACTTACTTATAATTTTCAACCTTATAATAAT
Source organism: Flavobacterium pectinovorum (assembly GCF_006438875.1). Lineage (GTDB taxonomy): Bacteria > Bacteroidota > Bacteroidia > Flavobacteriales > Flavobacteriaceae > Flavobacterium > Flavobacterium pectinovorum_A. The sequence continues at coordinate 117,226 of NZ_RCZH01000017.1, read as the reverse complement.
TAGGAAATGAGAAAAACTGAGGTACCTGAATCTGTTAAGATTGTTGGAAATAATATAAAAGATATTATAAAAGAAAAAAATCTTAAAGTAAGACATATTGCTCACGATTCAGATTTAGATATTGAAGCGTTAAGACGATATATGTTAGGCAAACAAATTATGGGAATCGACAAGCTTATCCGAATCAGCAAAGCTTTGAATGTAGAAATATCAGAATTATTCCGAAAAATATAATTCTAAAATTTTCGAAAGATATTTTTTTGACAAATGAACAAACTAAAGTATATTTTTTTATCGGTCATTTTTGTAATTGTCAGTTGTAATTATAAAAAAGATAAGTTAAAAATTAAAAACAATTCGACAAAAGATATCTGTTATCATATAATTCTCAAATATAGAAATGAGAATACTTATTATGGACCAGCTATTGGCGGCAAAATAAAACCTAATACTTATGGTTCTCCTGGTATAAGAGGTACAATTTTGCATGAAATAAATAAAAACTCTTACAATAAAACATTATACATTGTATATTTTAATATCAAGGATAGAGAGTATGTCTATAAAAATGAAAATACTATAATATTTAATAAAAAATTCCAAGTTGATAAATATTCAATAAGAGAATTGGATAGTATGAACTGGGTTATAAATTATCCTCGTGTTAATATCATTAAAACACATTGAAAACTGCTCTGCCTTATCACTCTACGCGATATTCTTACGAACGCTTTGCAAATGTCTCTGACTTTGGGTGTTTTTTTCTGTTCTTAGACATAGTAAGTAATAGTAATTTTTGTGTTATAAACCCTTTTAAAAAATTGGTGCACTATTAATCAAATAAAAATGAAAAATATAAAAATAACTTTCATCTTGATGCTTTTGAGTTTTAAATTATTTGCTCAAATAGACTTTCCTGACGATATTATCGCAAAAAACGGAATTCTTAAGGCTTCAAAATATTTGGTTCTATCAAAAAAGAATCCAAATTATTATAAAAAACCTGTTGGGTTAATGTTAGAATCTGAAATTTTATTCGATAATAGAGGGCATATCATTAGTACTTTAAATCCAAATGGTGCAGTAGCATCACATTCTGATTCTAAAGACTTAAAGCAATATTATTTTTATAAAGATGATAGAATTGCAAAAATGTCCAGAGTTGATTTTGATTCAACATCAGTCGAATATTTATATTTTGACAAAAAACATATAATTTTAAAAATAAAGACTAATGATAAAAATGAAAGAATAGGTTTAGAATTAGTTTATAGTGATTTAAATAATGTAAAAGAAGTAAAAAAATTAGATATTGATTTCCGTTATACAACTGATTTAAATCATTATGCTTATTTTCATAAGACGAGCATTACTTATTCTAAAAACATCAAGAATTCAAAAGTTTCAAGGGAATTATTCAGCGTATCAAAAGAGCAATTAAATATTCTTAAAACTTCAACCGAAATAGAAAAAATTGAAAATGAGTTAAATAATATTGAAAAAAGCAAATCAATAGATGTTGCGAATTTTGGAACATTATTTTTCTATAATGGACAAAAACAACTGATAAAAGAATTATCGGACGGTGATACAATAGAGTATATTTATGATAAAAATGGATTATTAGTAACATGCAAAAACAAGAATAAACATTATAGTTCTATCTCAAAGTTTGTTTATTCTAAGGAATTATAATCTCAATTTCCTTTCTTTTTCTTCTTTTTTATTGTTTTAAAAATCACTAAAACCTTCTTTAAATCTGCTGTTGAAGATGCACCGGCAAAAGCATGAATATATTCGTTCCACCCTTCTCCACTTCCGCTTTCGACAATTGTTTGTATAGAAAATTTACCCTGGCAATTGTAACTTGTCCAGTCCGCATTTTTATTTAGTATTTTGCTTTTAAATTTTTCCGTCTTACAACTATCACTGCTTACTTCAAATTGACTGGGATGATTACCAAAATACAAACCACCCGAAAAAGCAGCTTTTGCAGTAGTGTCCGTCGGATAGAAATAATAAACCGAAAAGTCCGGTCCTCTGTTTTCTTTAATTGCATATTTTTTTGGAATCGAAATGTAATAATTACTATCTCCTATTTGCTTTTCTGTCAATTGTTTCAAATAAGGATCTTCTTCTTGAATATCTTTTGCTTTTTTATCTGAACAACCAAAAATCACCAGAGCTACGAATGTCGAAAAAAATAAAATTCTAAGATTTATACTTTTACTCATATACTAATAATTTTAAAAAAAAGAACAATGGTTTTATCGTTTCAATGCAAAATGCCCTTTGAAAACTCGATTATCTTCCAATTTTATTATGTACCAATAATCATCTGCCGGCATTTGCATTCCAATATAAGTTCCATCCCAACCTTGACTTGACGGACTAATTTGTTTTAAAAATTTCCCATATCGATCAAAAATTTGAATTGTTGTTTTAGCATTTTTAGCTTCATCCAATCCTTCTACATTCCAATAATCATGATAACCATCCTGATTAGGTGTGAAAAAATCAGGAATTCCAAAGACCGCAATTTCTTTTTGAACAACTCCACAGCCATTTTGATCTTTTATATAAACAATATGAATTCCCGCCGGTACATTCAAAAAGACATTTTCTTTCTGATAATAGCCATTTTGATTATCATCAAGCGCATAAACATAATCTCCGTTTCCTGATACAGAAACCGAAATAGTATTGGATTCATCTACAACCGCAATCACATTTGATGCAATATCAGACGCTGAAACTTTTATCGTTCTGGTTCTTGCGCAATGCGTTAATTTATTACTTACCTCAACTGTAAAAATACCTTCTTTATTTACTGTCAGACTATAATTTTGTTCATCTGAAATTTCAGTTCCGTTAAAAGACCAGCGATAATTAAAATCATTAATTGTACTCAAATCCAGTAATCCTGCATCTATTTCTTTTGTAAAAGTGGGTAAATTACTGCATACCAACTCCTCTCCTTCTAAAGTGATTTTAGGAACAGGATTAACGACAAAACCAATGACAGTATTTGCTGAACATGATGCGTTGATTGGATTTATAACTTCTACTTTCACATTTTGAGAACCGGTAAGAAATGGATTTGGAAGCGGACTTGACAATAGATTATTATTGGAGTCATAATACTTAACAATCATTCCTGTTTGTGATCCCAACAAAGCAGATTCAAAAGTAGCAGTATTAAAAGCATATTTGCCATCTTGTTTAACAGGATCAATTTCATCATCACAGACAATAGTAAGCAAAGGATCAATTGGAAATACTTCCGGCAGATCATCTACAACAAATGAAATTGTTGAATCAAACGAGCATAATGTTGGTGTATTATTAGTAACAACAACTTTTATAATCTGAGAATTGGTAATAAAAGGATTTGGCAACGGACTTGGTAATGGAGCATTATTATGATCCAGATATGATACACTCACATTCGTTAATCCGTTTAATAATTCTTGTTCCAGATTTGAAGTGTCAAATGCATACAAGCCATCCTGATCGTCATCACAATGAATTCTTGTAATTGATTTTACTTCTGGAACGGATTCTACTTTTAAAGTTATATAACCGCCCAATCCTAAACAATCATTATTGAGTTTACTGTCAACCCGAATGAAGATCTTTTGAGAATTGGGAGAAGATTCATTTCGGTAATTTGAAATATCTGCAATAGCATTCTTTTCTGACAGGGCATCTTTAATATTCTGATAATAACTAATATCTAATTGTTGTCCTAAAGGAAAGATATTTTCAATTTCTGTAGTGATAGTACTAAAATCAAATGATGCAATACCATCTTTATTTGTGCCTAAAAGTGTATCATCACATTGTATCAGAGTTTTTGAATACGTTGATGGAATTTGAGTAGTCGAAACAATTAGGTTAAGCTGAGCAACTCTATAACAGTTATTATTATTTACCACTCGTGCATATACTTTGTCAGAACTAACAATTTGATTGCGATAAGCGGTCTGATTTAAAATTACATTACTATTATTTTGGGCATCTGCTAACGTCTTATGAAAAGTAATTGTTTCAACTGCTGAATTGACAGTGATTTTAGTGATGGCTTCTTCAAGATTAAAATTGCTAAAACCGTCAATATCATCATCGCATTGTTTAAGACTCACTGTTCCTGCAACTGTAGGCAAAGAAAAAACCTCTATCTTAAATGATGACGAAGCATAACAGTTTATATTGTCTTTATTGGCAACATTTACAAAAATAGTTTCTGCTGCAGTTGTATTCTGATAATTTTTAGGTAAAGCGATTTGCTGCGTAAATAATGCGTCTTTAAAATAAGAAACTACATATTGTGTTGCAGATTGTCCCTCTAAAATAGTTGTCTCTCTTTGAGTTAAATCAAAAATTACGCGACCATCAGTATCTGTTCCAACCGAAGTGTTGTCGCACATTGTAAGATCTGGGATATTTGCAGGCAAATTAGCTTTTGGCGAATCAAATACTGCTATATTAAAAGAGGTACTGCTTTTACAAGATGGATTTACCTTGTTTGAGACTTCTGCAGTAATTATTTCCGGTACATAAGCGCTAGAATTAACATAAGCAGTAGGTAAAGTCAAAGGAACTCCATTTGAAAAATAAGTAACTAAATACTGATCAGGATCTTGTCCGTTTAAAATAGCAGGATTTTGAGTTGTTAAATCAAAAGAATAAAATCCATCATTATAATCATCGCAGGCCAGTATGTCTTGTGGTTTGGTTGCTGTGGGAATTTTAGCAATAGTAACACTTTCAGTAAGTACCGTTTCAGTGTTTACTGTAGCAGAAATGGTATATACACCTGATTTTAAATATACATGGCTAGGATTAATATCTAAAGATGTAGTACCATCTCCAAAATCCCATACAACATTATTTATTGTTTGATCTGCTGAAATAGAAAAAGTTGAGGTATCTCCAAAACAAGTGTTTTTTATATCAATTTTTGCGTTAATTTTAAAGAAGGATTGTATAAACTGAGGTAGACCATATTGACATATACCTGTTCCTAAAGAAACAGCATCTAGAATTACATTACATCCTGTACCTAAAATATTAGGTTTTTCAATTTCAAAAACATATCCACTTCCTAAAATTGCACCGTAAATTTTGCCATTCTTTGCTAATTGCATTGCTTCAAAATATGTAAAAAAATTGCCATTTGGCACACGGTCTTTTAAAACAATTTGTGAACTCGGAATGTCTGATACTGTTAAATCATATTGAAATAACTGAATACTTTCTCCAATTCCCCCTGATACATAAGCTATATTTTCGGAAGGAGAAAATTCAACGCCATAATTAAAGAATAAATTATTTACTTTTCGTGGGTTAGTGATTAATCCTGTTGAAGCGTCAAAATCATACAATTCAACACCAATATAATAATTATTGCATGAAATTAATTTTCTGCCTCTGGGTGAAAATTTTAAATACCCCACCGTTCTTCGAATCTCTGTATCAACTACTATACCTACATTGCTAGTCACCGCCGTATGGTTTACACCTGTATTTGTAATTTTATAAGCTAAAAATTGATTATTTCCATATCCATGAGCTACTACCCAATATTCATTACTATTTTCATTTTTAACGGCCGTAAGTTTTTCACATACTGGAGTAGATAACAATATGTTTTTTTGTATGGTAATATCTCCAAGACCTGAATTTAATGTCATATCCAGAACACTATATCGCAGACCATTTACATCAGCCTGTGCCGCACAAGTAAAAATGTAATAAATAGTTGTCGAGTTGGGTTTAGGTACTATTATTGCAGACTGCGTAGTACTTGTGTCTCCTTTTAAACCATTCCCATTAGGCATAATTTGATGATTTTTATCCCAGACTGTTATCCCATCAGTATAAAATAGCAGCTTACCTGTTGAATCTGAAATAGTTGAACATCCTTCAAAAGTACTCATCTTACTATCAGTTAATGCAACTGGATCACCATTACTAAAATTTAAGCCTGCATTCTCGCCGAAGTACCAATTATTAGACTCGTTTTGCCCATATATATGACTAATAACCAATACGAATATTATAAGAAATGCATTTTTCAATTGATATACTTTTAGTGAAAACTCCTTAAAAAAAGCAACAAATATATCAGAAAATATGTTACTAAAATAAGCTATGCTTTCTATTTGAAAAATATTTAAATTGTTTTTTCTTAAATTAAAGCAATTATGGACGTCTTTAAATTTTGTATAAACTTTTTAAACTCCTATTATGTTTTATAACTTATTTTAAGTGGAACAAAAAACTTGTAGTTGATTTATATTGTTTCTTAAGGCATTTTCCAATATCCTCATTTCTTGGTTTTAAAATTAATCTGTTAATTTTTCGAACAATGTGGTTTCCCGTAAAAATAATGTCCAAATAAAAATAATATTTGCACCATATCAATTAATGTATTAAACAATACCAGAACCTATCAAACATTTATGAAACACATCCTAACACTCCTTTTGTTTGGAACTTTTACGCTCTCATTTGCACAACAAAAAATTCTTTTTGGATACGATACCGCCGGTAATCAAATCAGCAGAACTTTATGTCTAAGTGGCTGTCCCACTTTTAAGAAAGTTAAGGAAATTAAAGAAATTGAGGCCGTAGTCGATGAAGATTTGCAAAAATTCTTTCCAGAAGACCAAATTTCTTACTATCCTAATCCTGTTAAGGAAGAACTTTACCTAAAATGGGAATTGTTAGACGATAATAAAGTTTCTTCTATATTAGTTTATGGAGTAAGCGGTCAATTGTTAAATTCTTATTCTAATACAGAAAGATCAAACACTCAAAACATTTCATTCCAGAGTTATTCAACTGGTGTTTACCTCGTTGTTTTAAACTATTCAAACGGCGATCAAAAAACAATAAAAATTATCAAGCAATAAGCTTCCTTTATGAAACAATTTTACATTTCTTTTTTATTTATAAGTTTTAGTTTATTCCTGTCTGCTCAATCGACAGAAGTCGGTTCTACGCCAGGAGAATTATCAGTCTCTTTATCCGGCGCAGCAACTTATAATCTACCCATAGCCGTTCCTCCAGGAATAAATGGAGTTGTACCACAAATTAGTTTAGCATATAACAGTCAAAGTGGAAGTGGAAATGCAGGATATGGCTGGAATATTGCCGGAATATCTACAATTGGAAGAATCGCTTCAACTAAATTTCATGACGGAGTAATTGACCCTGTTGATTTTGATAATCTTGACAGATTTACTTTAGACGGACAACGATTAATTGTAAAAAATGGAACAATCGGAGCTTATGGTGCAAATTTAACAGTCTATGAAACTGAAAGTTTTTCTAATGTAAAGATTACTTCTTATGGAGTCCACCCAAATGGTGCAAATTATGGTCCGGCTTATTTTATTGTAGAATACCCCGACGGGTCAAAAGCCAACTATGGAAATTCTACAGATTCTCGTTCTATTACAGATTGGGCTATTACATATTGGGAAAATCCACAAGGTGTTAGAATCAGCTATAATTACTCTCTTACCAATAATATCTTAGATATCACATCAGTGAAGTATGGGACTTTGACAAATATAACACCAATTAATGAGATTAAATTTAATTATGGTCCAAGAGGAAGATCAGAACAATCATACATTGGGGGACAAAGTTTAAGTAAAACTAAAATTTTATCAAGTATTAATGTAATCGGTAATGGCGTTGGATTTAGAAATTATTTTTTAGATTACATCAGTAGTCAGTTAGATTATCAACGACTTTCGCGAATTACAGAAAAAAATGGAGATAATTCAAAGAGTTATAACCCAACAACATTCGATTATAGTACAAGTACTGAGACCGTTTTACAAAAAAATAGTATCTCATCTGTAGGATTAGGGCAGATTAATGCAAATAATTCTCAAATAGTTTCTGGGGATTTTGATGGCGATGCTAAAATGGATTTTATTTTATATCCAACTACCGGAGTTAATACCAAAAAAGATTTTTGGATGTTTACTAAGGTGGATCAAACTTCTTTAAATTTCCCACTGAAAGGAGCAACTGGGTATTTTGGAGATGCTTTTGCGTCAACTGGTTTAACTTCTAATGGTAAATTTTTCCCTTATCAAGGAATTACCCTAGTTCAGGGAGATACCGATCCCAACGCTATAAATTTTAACACATACTATAAATCTTCCAATGGAGTTACTTTAGAAAACACTAAAAAGGCAGTTTTTCCTGAAAGATCTATTTCTGATTGTTATGATTCTAAAAATGTTACCCTTGAAAAAACTTTTTTAAGCGGCGATTTCAATGGAGATGGACTAACCGATGTTATAGCGATTGATAAAGAGGTTCAAGAATGGTTTTGTTTTGATGATAGGGATGGTTATCCTGCACAATCCTACGCAACAAACATTACTATGTATTTATATTTTGTTGATCTTGATCGAAGAAAAACTACAAATTTTGTAAATTTTGCCGGAGCATTAAAAGATTACTATTTAACTACTGGCAGGATTGAAACATTTGATGTTAATGGTGATGGAAAAACAGATATTCTTCATTTTAAAAATGGAATGGTAACTGTTTATACCTTAGATAATAATAATCAGCTTGAACTTCTTTGGCAAATGTCTGATCCAGATATTAAAATAACCCAATCAATCTTGTCAGGTGATTATAATGGAGATGGAAAGATGGATTTTATAATTCCAAAAAGTACGGGACTCTACGCAACTGATTATGTTAATTTTATATCTAAAGGCAATGGATTTGAAAAAACACCTAGGACTTATACTTTCTCAAATTTAGGCTATAGCGAGGATAGTCAGGCTATCTATACCAGTACTCTTATTCCTTTAGATATAAATGCAGACGGAAAAACTGATATTGTACAATTTAGATCTATTTATCAAAAATCATCTGGTACCGGAACAGCAACAATAACTATTTTCAAGAATAAAGAGTCTTCTTTTGTTGCTTCCTCTATCCCTACTTACCAGACGGCGTCATCAAGCAATATAAAAAGTTATCCTATTCCGATATTCTTATCTCCGAAAACTAATAATCAATATTTATCAGTTGGATTAATAAGTGATAGTCAAATGTATACATTTGATTCGCAAAATGATGTCAGTAAGGAATTATTAATTAAAAGCGTAACTAATGGTAATCTGGTAAAACAATCTATTACTTACAGTCCCTTGCAGCAAGATCAATATGAACCATTTTATTCACCAACAATATTTACGGAGACTTTCCCTAATATTGATATTATTGCAGCTCCAAATTTTAAAATTGTTACTAAGTTAGAACAGCAAAGTGTTGGTGGTGGTTATAAAAAACAATTATTCAATTATTCCGGTGCAGTATCTAACGCAAATGGTATTGGTTTTCTTGGTTTCAGAGCCACTATGAGAACAAATTGGCATAATGACACTACTAGTTTAATATCAACTGTATCAAAGAATAATATTGATTTAAGAGGGGCAAATGTCGAGAATTTTTCAGTATTAGATGATCAAGTACCTACTGATTCAACCCCAACAGTTTTCATTTCGAGGTCAACTCTTAATTATAACACAGCTGCTGATGCACTGCAGAGCAATAAAGTTTTTAAATTAAAAAACACATCCCTCAATGAGTTTAATGGTTTAGACGGGACAACTAAAACTGTAACTACTGTTTATGATAAGTTCAATAATCCTTTAACAATAACGACTGAACTAAAAGAAAATGGAATAACTAACCCGATCCAAACCTCCATAACAAAAATTGACTATAAAACAGAAAATGCTTCGCCTTATTATGTTGGAGTTCCATCGAGTAAAAATCTAGATGTTTCAGTCACTGGAAGCAGAATGTTATCCGAAGAAGTTTATGAATACAATAATACAACTTATGGATTATTAACGAAAATAAGTAAAAAAGCAGATATTACTACTAATTATATTGATGAGAAAAATGATTATGATGGTTTTGGTAATATCACAAAAAAAACAATAACGATTACCGGTCTTACACCAAGGATCACCAGTTACGTGTATGATACATCCGGAAGGTTTTTGATAAAAAGTACTGACATCGAAGGATTATTCAAAACGTTTGACTATAATCTAAGTTCAGGGGTTTTAAAATCAGAAGTTAATCAAAATGGTTTAACTACAAGCTATGAATATGACAGTTGGTTCAAAAAAACTAAAACTATTGATTATCTGGATAAAAGTAATAATCATGTTTATAGTCGCAGTGCAGAAAAAACTCTTATCACTAATACAGGAGATGACGGCAGCAACTCTGAAGAAACCTTCGACGATTTAGGCAGAAAAACCAAGAGAAAAACTAAAGATATATCAGGTAATTTTACATCAACTGATTATTTATATGATATTTATGATCGAAATTATAAGGTAAGTGAACCTTACTCTGGGGCCAGCCCCACACAGTTTAGTGAGACACAATATGATGAATATGGCAGACTAAAAAAGAGCATTTCATTTACAGGAAAAACAACTGATGTTAAATACTTGGGGCTTACAACTACAGTTAGCGATAGCTTAAAAACTACTGTATCTATAAGAAATGCAGTTGGCAAAATTATATCAATGACTGATACACCAGGAGGAACGATAACTTATACTTATTTTGCTAATGGTAACTTGAACACCACACTATACGGCACATCAAAAACCGAAATTCTTCAAGATGCATGGGGCCGAAAAAAAGAATTAAGAGATCCATCGGCTGGAACCTATAAATATGAATATAACGATCTGGGAGAGATTACTAAAGAAGAAACCCCAGCGGGATATACAATGTATAAATTGAATGCCTTTGGAAAACTAGATGAGAAGAAAATAGTGATGGGGACAAATGACACTATTTCCAGGACTAAATACTCTTATGACCCTACTACTAAGTTATTACTAAAAAGCGAGTTTACAGATAAAAAAAATACTTCAACAATAACAGATGTATATACTTACGACTCATCAAAAAGAATCATTAAAACAGTAGAAACAGGTCTTTATTCTACATTTACAAAAAGATACAGTTACGATGCTTTTGGAAGAACCGATACGATCACTTCGATAGCTAAAGCGGGAGTAAAAACAAGTTCACAAAAAATAGTAAACACATATAAAAATGGTTCACACTGGCAAATTCTAGATGGAATAACAAATGCTGTCTTATGGCAAAATACTGCTGTTAATGCCAGAGGACAAGTGACAAGTGCACAAAGTGGACCAATGACTATTACAAATACTTATGACTCGTATGGCTATATTTCTCAAGCAAAATTTGACAAAACGACTCCTTTAACTAATATCTTAACTTTAAATACCGCTTTTAATACAAAAACAGGAAATTTAAGTAGTCGCTCTAATACTCTGTTTGGTCGAAATGAAACATTCAAATATGATTCATTAGATCGTTTGACTGACTATACCAATAAACTTGGAGTTCTGGAAACACAAACTTATGATGATAGAGGAAGAATTACCCAAAATAGTGTGGGAACTTATGAATATGATAGTTTGAATCCTTATCGTAATAAGGCAATAGCGGTTACTCCTGAAGCGCTGGGATATTATAGTATGCGAGAAGGAATTTTTAATGACAGTATGGAGGACAGAATTGGTTGGGGTCCCAATACTGCATTTTACAGTTATGATAATACAACTGTCGCACATACAGGCAAAAACTCTTTAAAGCTTGCCAATACATTAACTACCGAGCAGTTTGTATTTTCAGATAAATGGGTTGATATAGATAATACCATAGCGACACAATATACTTATTCTGCTTGGTTTAAAAGTGATAATCCGCAGGCAGAAATATTCCTGTATATGAAAGATGCTGCAAATGTTGTAACACAAGTTAATACTATAAATAATACGAAAGGCGCATGGACACAAATTACGGGTACATTTACAGTACCTGCAACAGTAAAAAAATTACGTTTACGTTTAGACAATAACGGACTTGGAAATATATGGTTCGATGATGTTCAAATTCGTAAAACAAGTGACCTTGCTACAACTACAAGAGCCTTAAATGTAACATACAATACATTCAAAAGCCCTATAGAAATTGAAGAAACCGGAGTTGATAAGATCAGTTTTACTTATAATGATGGAAATGACCGCAGTTCTATGTTTTATGGAGGACAGCAAACTAATAAATTACAAAGAACCTATTTCAAACATTATTCTGCAGATGGTACAATGGAGATCAAGCAGAATACAGTCACAGGGGCGGTTGAATTTATAACTTATATTGGAGGAGATGGATATACTGCACCAATAGCGGCGAAAAGTGATGGAATAAATCCGTCAAATTATTTATATTTGGCAAGAGATTATCAGGGTACTATAGTAGCAATAGTTGATCAGACTGGAGCAATCGTCGAAAAAAGATTGTTTGATGCGTGGGGAACAATTGTAAAGGTACAAGACGGCGCAGGAAATATCTTATCAGGGCTAACAGTTCTGGATCGTGGTTATACAGGACATGAGCATCTGCAGAGTATTGGTATCATCCATATGAATGGACGCTTGTACGATCCTAAATTGCATCGGTTCATGCAACCTGATAATTTTGTACAAGATCCTTTTAATACACAAAATTATAATCGTTATGGGTATTGTTGGAATAATCCTTTAAGATATAACGATGCAAGTGGAGAATGGGTCCATATTGTAATTGGTGCTGTAATTGGTGGTGTGATTAACTGGGGAGTTCATGGTTTTAGAATGGACATGGAAGGGCTTAAGGCTTTTGGAATTGGAGCAGGAGCAGGAGCTTTGGGAGCGGCAACAGGAGGAGCTGCTTTTGGTTTAGCAGGAGGAGCAAGCGCAGGTGCAGGAGGTGCTCTTGCAGGCGCATTTTCAGGAGGAATTGGTACACTTTCGTCATCACTTTTTTTGAGTTTTGGAAATCATGCGGCTTTTGGTGATCCTTTAATGTCTGGAAAGGATATGATCAAAGGAGTAGCGTTTGGAATGTTGACAGGAGGTGTAATAAATGGTGTTACTGCTTTAGCTTACGGTAAAACATTTTGGACAGGAGCAACGATTAAAGTTGCTGTTCAGCCTATAACATTGCCGCAGACAGCCGGACTCGCAGAACTCGACAATGCTAATAATATAAAAACCGGTGATTATAAAATTTCAAGTTCGACAGAACCAACAACAGCAGCAACATTCCAAAATAATACAGCAACTAACATTGATATTGATAATGGTTATGTAGATCTTTCTAATCGTCCGGAATTTAATACGATTGGTTCTACTGGTAAAGTTGGTGAAGATGCTTTGAAATTGTTAGGAGGAGAGTCTCAGCACTATGCAAAAACAACATTAGGAGGACGTTATATTGATCAATTGGTTGAGGGAGTTGGTAACGAATCTAAAGTAGGCTATACCTCACTTACAAAAACTATATCTTTGCAAATTGCTAAAGATGTAGAACTAATTAATACAAACCAAATCAAGGGCGCAACATGGTATTTTTTTAGAAGTCCTGTAACAGGAAAAATAGGCGCCTCGCAACCATTATTAGATGCACTTGAAAAATATGGAATTAAAGCAATTATTAATGAATAAAAACTATATACTTAGATTATGTACAAAATAATAAGCGATTTGCCAATTGATTATAAGTTTAGCACTAAAACTAAAGACGAGCTAAAAACATATAATGCTTGGTTTAATGACAATAAAAGTAAGAGAATAGTTTTTTTAATAGATCTTGTAAAATCAACTAAAGGTTTTGAAAGTTGGAATCCAAATTTTTCATCTGAATCTTTGAAAGAATTAGGTCTGTGGTTAGTTCAAAATGTAGAAATTGAAAAAATATCAGTTGAAGAATATAATAAAAAGAGAAATGAAGTTCCTAGCCACATAGATATAAAAGAATGGGATTTAACAATTAAAACTAGATCAATACTAGTAGATATTGGAATATATTTTGGGGAAGTTTTTATAAAAGAATACCCAAATTTAAAATGGGAGCAATATTTTTCCAAAAGAAAAAAGGATTTGAACCATGGTCATGTTATTATTAAATTAAAAATATTGGAACTTAATCCTATATGGCTACTGTATATTATTGGTATGGGAATAATAGATAAATCAAAAGACGAAAATTGCTTATATGACTTATTTACTATTTGGAAAAAATATCTTTAACAATGATAAAATTTAGTTTATATCTAATTTTTCTTCCTGAAATATGTTGAGGTTTTACAATAAAAAATTCTTATTAACCAATGTAGTTTTCCTGACTCTCCTTTTAAAAGTTTTCATGAAAAAGTACAAATTAATCATTTAAAAAGACAGTATCAAACTCTAAATACTTACACAAAAAAGCCTTTCAAATGAATCTCTTCATAGAAAGGCTTTTTCAATTATATAATTAATTCAACTAAATTTCAGTAATTTCAAGAACTACACTTGTTTCTACTTTAGACGAAGAAACTCTTAAACCCACATTCATTAGATAATCTCCTGTAAAGGATTCTCCGGATTCTTCAAGAGTTTTCTTTACTTCGGGCATTAGATTTATTTCTTCGACTTTATATGTTTTATTTGGATCTAAACCCTGAAAACGAACCAAATTATATTGCGGATCATAAAGCGGATGAAGCGTATAAGAGAACAATACTGCCTTGCTTTTTGCCTCATTTACATACATTAATACAGCGCGGCTTTCGTCATAAGGAGAGATCATTCTATACATATCGCCGTGCCAAATTATGGGACTTAATCGCTTATAATTGGCAACTGCATCCTGACAATATTTTAGCTCTTTTTCTTTCAGTTCTTTTATATTAATGTCAAATCCTAATTTGCCCATCATCGCAACATCAGTTTTGAATTTGATGGATTGATTTCCCCATGAAGTTACGTGATTACAAATCGTAAAGGCGGGAAAAAACTGCGAATATCCCCATTGTATAAACACTCTATTGAACGGATCGGTATTATCACTTGCCCAGAATTCTGTAAAATATTTCAGCAATCCATAATCTGTTCTGCCTCCTCCACCGGCGCAAAGCATCATTGGTAAATTTGGATATTTGGTTTTAATTCGGTCTAAAACTTTGTACAAACCGTTGGTATATTCGATGAATAAATGCGATTGCTGATTCTTTAAATATGTCGAATATGCGTTTGTCATCATTCGGTTGCAATCCCATTTAAAAAAGGCGACACCTGAATTGGTCTGCATAATATCGTCTACCGTTTTGAATACAAAATCCTGTACTTGCGGATTGCATAAGTCCAAAACCAATTGGGTACGATAATAACTTTCCGGTCGGTTTGGCAATTTCAAAACCCAATCCGGATGTTTTTCATACAATTCGCTTTTAGGATTCACCATTTCAGGCTCGATCCAAATTCCGAATTTTACGCCTGTTTTTTCTGCTTCCTGCATCAGAAAACCTAAACCATTTGGCAATTTTGTTTTTGTTGCCTGCCAATCTCCAAGACCGGATTTATCGCCACTTCTTGGATATTTATTTCCAAACCAGCCGTCGTCTAACAAGAACATATCAACGCCCAATGTTTTTGAATCGGCAAACATATCTGTCAATTTCTTTTCATCAAAATTGAAAAAAGTAGTTTCCCAATTGTTTAATAAAGTCAAACGGGGTTTTTCGCCATCTTTAACTCCATATTTTCTTGCCCAAGTATGTAAATTTCTACTCGCCTGCCCTTTTCCTTTATTCGAAAAGGTATAAATAAAAGACGGTGTTGTAAATATTTTTCCAGGCTGAAGATTGTATTCTGAAGCAAATGGATTGATTCCGGAACTTATTCGAAGCGAATTTTTATTATCTAATTCAAAAGCAAACTTAAAGTTTCCGGACCAGGCAATTGTTCCCGCCACAAGTTCTCCCGAATTTTCGTTGGCTTTTTCATTCAATGCTAAAAAGAAAACCGGAGTTTGGTACATGTCCGTGCGAACTCCTAATTTTGAGTCTATTACTTTAGTTCCGCTGGTTAATTCACTTTCCTGCATGCGGACTTCCTTTGCCCAATCTCCGTGAAATTGCGTTAACCAATAATGATCAGCATCAAAATGCAGCATCGACGACGCATAATTGTACAACATAACAGGTTTCTTTTCATGATGCACAATTTCTGTCCATTGCTCAATTACATTTTCATTGTAAAAAGCTTTATAATGAAGCGTAACTTCTACAGGATATACCGGATCTTTTAGTTGTATAATGGTTTCTGTTGTATTAGCATCAATTTTTTCGGTACGATGACTTACATAATTTAATTCCAAAGACGGGTTTCCATCATTATGAGTCATTCGAATTGCCGATTCAAACAAATTTTCGGTTCCATAGGTTGGATATGCCTGATGCCTCAAATTCACCAACGGATTTCCGTCGTTTATGACAAATGTCTTTGTATTTTCTTTAGAAAGCGTATTGTAACCTGAGTTATCTTTTAGTTTCGTTCCTAAATACGATTGATAAAGTAAGCCATTCTTTCCCGCTTTTAGAATCAAAGCGGTACTTTGAGTTTCGATCTGAATTTGGGCTTCTTGCGCATTAGCTTTACAAAACAGAGTTGTAAGTGCTAATAGAAATAATATTTTTTTCATAAAATTTGTTTGGTTGTAGTCAGTGGTTATTTCTTATTTAGTTTGCAAAATTTCTATGCCGTAATGATTTTCTATGCACCTTAATTCGATTTATTATATTATGAAATTCATAATTTAAGGAAGCATATTTTTGAATTTCGTTATTAACTTATGCAAAATGAATTTCAAAAATATAATAATCACATTCTCCTTCATACCTGTACCCACCAGTTTATTTTTGCAGATTGCAAAAAGCAATTTTACTTAAAGAATATTCGAATTTTTTGAAATTTTTATTCTGATACTATATTATCCACTTTTGATAATTTAAAAGAGAATTCTAAGTATTAAAAGAAAAATTCAACGACTTATCATTTTATAACTGTCGAAGAGAAAAAGAGTATTTTTCAATAGCAGATTTTCCAAATTATAAAACCCGTAAAAGAGCATTATTTTCGGGAGTTTTTAAAATAATGTAATTTTAACACTTTTTACTTTTTTCAGGATTAAAAACCTCCTCTTTTCTTCTTTCTTAATAGCGATAGCATTACGTTCCGTGACTATAAAAAATCAGAAAATTCCACCACTATAAGTGATTTCAGATTTTATGCTTTATACTCATATATTATCCACTTTAATTTTCATATTATTTTATTTTACATCTGTTTTTTAAACATATCGTAAAAAAACTGGTAGGTACTGGTATAGAGAGATATGGAAACATATCTACTTTTGGATCTCACATTTGTCTCTTTTCACAAACGATCTGCAAGTACTCCACGCATCTTGTTGGTTCTGAAAAAAAAGAAAGGGAGCGAATTTGACAAATTAGAGAATTCTATTACTAACCAAAAACCATTATTAGAAAATCATGAAATTATTAACCAAAGACAAACCAACAAACGATTGGCTTTCTGCTGAAATCTGGAAAGTTACCAAACTGACCTCCGGATTTCTATTAGCCATGACATTACAAGTTTCTGCTGCGACAGAAACTAAAGACACAAAGTTTTTTCTGAATTCAAACATTCCTCTCACTGGGAACAATGTTGCGAGAAAAGATTTATCTGTTTCTTTACTTACGGTACAAAAAACTATTAAGGGTAAAGTAACTGGCACAAAGGGAGAACCGCTTCCGGGCGTTAATATTCTTATAAAAGGCACGAAAATTGGCGTTACTACTGACTTTGATGGTAATTTCACTATTGAAGTTCCGGACTCCAACAGTATTCTTGTTATCTCATTTACCGGTTTTGTAACTAAAGAAGTTTCTGCTGCAAATGCTTCGAATATTCAGCTTGAAGAGCAAAATCAAACCTTAAATGAAGTTGTTGTTGTAGGATACGGAACTCAGAAAAAAGGTTCTACAACGGGAGCAATTGCCTCTGTAAAAGGTTCGGCACTAACAACAAATGCTTCTGCAAACGTTTCGAATGCTATTGCCGGGCGTATGTCTGGTGTAATTGCCAATAACCGTTCCGGAAGACCCGGTGATGACAGTTCAACTCTTTTGATTCGGGGATTTAACTCATTTGGCGGCGGTACAAGTCCTCTTGTAGTTGTAGACGGAATTCCGGATCGTGATTTGAACAGAATAAATCCTGATGATATTGAATCGGTTACGGTTTTGAAAGATGCATCGGCGGCAATTTATGGAGTTCGATCTGCAAATGGGGTCATTCTGGTTACGACCAAAAGAGGTAAAATTGGTAAACCAACAATCAAATTTGATGGATCTTATGGTATTCAGCAATTAACGAGAATGGACCAAAGGGTTAATTCCTGGGAATACATGACATACTACAACGAACTAAATGCCCACAAAGGAACGACGCTTCCTTATACACAATCAGACATTGACAAATACAAAGCAGGAAATGATCCTAATTATACCAGTACAAACTGGCTTAAAGAGGTGTATAGAAAAGATGCTCCGCAGGCTAATCTTTCTCTTTCTGTAAATGGAGGAAATGAGCAGGTTAAGTATTTCTTTTCCGGTCAATACTTAAATCAGGACAGTAATCTTAGAAATAGCGACGAGAGATACAGACAGTTTAACTTAAGATCCAATATTGATGTTAATATTTCATCCAACTTCAAAGTTAACCTTGATATTGCTACCCGTAAAGAAGACAGAGAGTATCCGGCAATAAGCATTGGAAGTATTATGCACGAAACGGTGAGCATGTATCCTTTTATTCCGGCTTATTGGAAAAATGGTTTACCATCTTCTGGAATTGCAAACGGTAGAAACCCAATTTTAATGTCTTCTTCGGCTGCTGGTTATGATAAGGTGATTAACTTAATCGTTAACCCAAAAATAGGTTTTGACCTTAAATTACCAAAGATTACCGAAGGTTTATCGTTAAACGGATATGCTGCATTTGACTACAATGTGCGCAGCGAAAAAAAATTCACGAAACCTTGGGATGCTTATTCTTATGACAGAACAAATGATAGTTATAATAACGTAAAAAACAGTACAAGTATAACGAGTGTTATGCAAGACGAACAAATTACGAATCAAAATACCTATTTCATAAAATTAGCTTACGATCGTAAATTCAATAAACACAATGTTAACGCTTTTGTAGGTTACGAACAAACTACGACTGATAAAACAGAAACATACGCTTATAGAAGAGATTTGTTAAGCGATCAATTAGATCAAATTTTTACAGGAAGTACAAAAGGGCAAAACGCAACAGGTGGCGCTTATCAAGACGGAAGAGAAAGTTATCTGGGCAGAGTTGCTTACAACTATGACAATAAATATTTTGCCGAAGTTTCTGCCCGTTACAACGGATCTTTCAATTTCCCGTCTGCCACTCGTTGGGGCTTATTCCCGGCGGTATCAGCAGGCTGGAAAATATCTGAAGAATCCTTTTTCAATAATAATGTAAAAGGAATTGATCAGCTTAAAATAAGGGCGTCTTGGGGGAAAATGGGTAATGATGATATGAGAAGTGATGGTCAATTGAATCAATATCTTTTCTTAACGAGATACCAACTAATTACGGATCAACAGCTTTATAACTATTTTGGTTCTGATTATACTTTAAATAACAGCATCTATCTTTCAGCAACTCCTAATCCTAATATTACCTGGGAAGTTCAGGATTCTAAAAATATTGGATTTGACATGGCTTTTTTTAATAACAAACTGACGGCTACTTTTGATTATTTCAGCAACAAAAGATCTGATATTTTAACCGCTAGAAATGCATCTGTGCCTTTGTACACTGGATTGGCACTTCCTAAAGAAAATATTGGAGAAACAATTAACAGAGGTACGGACTGGTCTGTAAATTATGCTGATATGAGTCATAGTTTTAAATACAGTATTGGTTTTAACCTTACTTATGCCCAAAGTAAAGTACTTTTTCGTGACGAGGCTGCTAACATTCCGGAGTGGCAAAAATCAACTGGAAAAGCAATTGATTCCTGGTTAGTTTACGAAACAAACGGTATTTATCGCACACAGGCAGATGTTGACAATTCGCCTCATTTTGAAGGAGCAAAACCTGGTGATATTTGGGTAAAAGACAAAGACAACGATGGTCATATAACGACTAATGATAAGGTTAGAATACCAGAATCGGCTACGCCAAAAATTGCTTATGGTATTCCGATAAGAGCAGAATATAAAGGGTTTTCGATCGATATGCTTTGGACAGGACAATCTCAGGCAAAACAAATGATTCTTCCGCAAGCACAGGGAGCAATCGTAGCACCGCCAACATGGTTGTACAACGACAGATATACGGCAGACAATCCTAATTCTAAATATCCGGTAGCTTTCAATGACTCTGATAACAGAAATAATATTGACGCTGACTTTTGGTTAAGAGATGCTTCTTTCTTTAGATTAAAATCTCTGGAGGTATCCTATATTTTACCTGAAAATATGCTTTCGAGATTTGGAGTATTAAATATGAGAATTTATGCCGGAGGAACCAATTTGTTTTCTTTCGATCATATGAAACAATATAATCTTGATCCGGAAACTAACAATACTACAGGAATTAATTATCCGCAAACGCGTATCTACAGAGTAGGTGTAAGTATTGAATTATAATAGTACAACAAATAAATATCAAGACATGAAAAATTATAAAAACAATAAACTAATAAATATAAAAAAGAAGGTATTTATCCTTGCCTCTTTTTTTATCACAATTGCATCATTTATATCCTGTAGCGAAGATCCGTTAGATAAAATTCCTTTGGATTCTTATACAGATGCATCAGTTTGGAATGATTTGAAACTTGCTGAAGCTTTTGCTAATAATCTATACACGGTATTGCCTAGCACGCAGCACAATTGGAACGACAGAACAAACCGCAGTTGGATTTTGTCTACCGCCTGTGACGAAGCATTCAATAATTTTAACGATTATGATGTATGGAATCTTAATTCCGGAGCACTTACGCCAGATAATGCCGGTAATTTTAATACCTGGAAACCTGCTTACGCCACGATTCAGAATTGTAATATCTTTTTGTCCCGAATTGATAATGTTCCCGGTGATGAAGCCACACGCAAACGATTAAAAGGTGAAGTTATTTTTCTAAGAGCTTTTGCTTATTTCAAATTAACCAGCGATTATGGTGGAGTTCCTTTGGTTACGGCTCCTTTTGACCTGAACAGTAATTTCAAGGTAGACCGCAGTACTTATGATCAATGTATTGATTTTATTGTTACTGAGTTAGACAAATCTGCTGAGTTACTGCCATTAACCGCTTCCAGTCTTGGAAGAGTTACAAAAGGTGCCGCTCTAGCCATAAAATCGAGAGCATTATTGTACGCTGCAAGTCCGCAATGGAATACTTCTAATGATGTATCTAAATGGAAAAAAGCTTCTGATGCTGCAAAAGCGGTTATTGATTTAAACATCTATCAACTTTATGATAAAAACTACGAAGATCTTTTTACTACTAATAATTCTGAGATTATCTTTTGTCGTTTGTCCAGTAAAGATCCACAGTGGAGTGCTTTTAATGGTGTCGAAATGTTTAATTCACCAAGTGGTTTTCACGGTTGGGCAAATTTTGCACCAAGCCAGGGTTTAGTAGATGCTTATGGTACTGCTGACGGAAAAGACATTACAGATCCTACATCTGGTTACAATCCGCAAAAACCATACGTAAACAGAGATCCTCGTTTTTACAAAAATATTGTATATGATGGCCGTGCTTATGGAAAACCTGAATTTTGTAAAGATCGTTATGATGTGGGAAGCTCAAATAAAGCTGAGTTCTACGAAGGCGGATTAGATTCTCCTCAAGGATGGGACAATTGGAATGCAAGCAAAACACGTTACACTTTCCGTAAATATTGTGATACAACTTACAATTACAACAGTGAAACACAAACAAACAAAGCCTGGATTATTTCTCGCTTAGGCGAAATTTATCTTAATTATGCCGAAGCGCAATTCAAATTGGGTAACGAAGGTACAGCAATACAATATCTGAACACAATCAGACAACGTGCAGGAATTACAGTTCCGTTGGCAGGTTTGACCGGTAGTGCTTTAGAAAATAAAATCCGTAACGAAAGACAAGTAGAATTGTGTCTGGAAGGATTTCGTTATTATGATGTTCGCCGTTGGAAAATTGCCGATGTGACCGAAAACAAACCTTTAATGGGAGTTGTTATTACCAAAAACGGTGATGGTTCAAAAACCTATACTTATACCAAAGTTCAGGATAGAATTTTTAAACCTCAACAGTATTTATTACCAATTCCAAGGGATGAAACCAATAGAACAAGTCTGGTTCAGAATCCGGGTTATAATTAATAATTGCATTTTATTTATTATCAGTCTCATGGTTATAGTCGATCAAAAAATCTGATAAGCCCGCAAACCCACTCTATAAATTGTGTGGGTTTGCTTTTAAAATTTAAAAAATTAATACTTCATAATAAAAGTAATTCTCCTGTATAAAAACACGATATATTCTCCGGAAATTATGCTGTTATAATCCATAAATAATGAAATTACCGCCAACCGCAAGAAAGATGATTACAAGAATTCCTATTACATTTGTTGATGTCCTCATTTAAACGAGGACAAAAAATAAGTGCATTTTTCAAATATTAACTGAATTAGTAAATTAGTAAAATACTTATCCAAAAAACAACACATTCACACTACTATACAATGGATAAGAACTCGTTGGCGGTAATTATTTAATACCTTAAAAATAAATTTAATGAAGAGATCATTTCAGAAAAATCAAAAATATTTTCTATTTGTCGTTGTCCTTTTTTGCTTCATAAGTAAGGCATTTTCGCAAGAAGAGCGCCGTTGGCAAATGGATCAGGATGGCTCTATTTCGTGGCAGATAAACAATAACATTCCGCATGACGATCATATCGAAATGAGCGGTAAAAAAATCTCCTGCGTTCTACGATATGGAGTTTCTGCCGATGGTTCGTTTCACGCGACCCGCAGTTTGGTTTGGCCAATGCTCAGAACAATACCCAACAATACTCATGCTAGTTTAACGCGCCAATTTGCACAAGACGCCTTGGATCTCGTAACAGTAAACTATAAACCTATTACTTCCGAAAAAGTGGTTTCGCTAACCCTTAACGGAACATTGCTTGTAAAGAGCAAAACCAATACACTCGAATTAACACGACAATTTTTCCCGTCAACAACATTGGCGGGTTATTGCGAAATTTATACGCTTAAAAATATTTCCGAAAAAACCTCTGTAGTAGAAATTCCAAAATCAAATGCAGTTTATACCTCAGATCCTGCAAAAGGAACAGAAGGCAGTTATGATTTACATGTCGATCTTTTTAATCCCGGAAGCTTTAATCTTAAGACAAATGAAACGATTAGTTTCTCAGTTTTCTACTCGGGCGTTAAGGCAAACGAACAAGTTCCTGTCGTAAATGTAGACGATGAAAAAAATAACCGCATAAAATTAATCCGTGAAATCTGGGATAAACTTATTTTAGAAACGCCTGATGAAGTCTTGAATACAGAGTTTGCTTTCGCGAAAATTAGAGCCTCTGAAAGTATTTTTGAAACCAAAGGCGGTCCAATGCATGGTCCCGGTGGAGAATCATATTATGCCGCCATATGGGCAAATGATCAGGCAGAATATATTGGACCATTTTTCCCTTATTTAGGATATGAATATGGCAATCAGGCATCGTTAAACGCGTATCTGCAATTTGCAAAATTCATGAACAAAGAATACAAACCAATCCCGAGTTCGATTATTGCCGAAGGAACTGATATTTGGGCGGGTGCCGGAGATCGTGGTGACGGAGCGATGATTGCTTATGGAGCTTCACGTTATGCACTTTCAAGAGGAAATACAAACGAGGCTCAACAATTATGGCCATTGATTGAATGGTGTTTGGAATATTGTCATAGAAAACTAAACACTAATGGTGTTGTAACCTCAGATTCTGATGAATTAGAAGGTCGTCTTCCTGCCGGAAAAGCCAATCTTAATACTTCCTCTTTATACTATGATGCACTTAACTCAGCCGTTTATTTGGGCGAAGCTTTAGGAAAAGATCAAGCACAACTTAAAAATTACAAAGCAGAGGCCGAAAAATTAAAAGCTGCGATCGAAAAGTATTTTGGTGCAAAAGTAGAAGGTTTTGAAACCTACAAATACTACAAAGAAAATGATGTTTTAAGAGCCTGGATTTGTACGCCGCTTACCATGGGAATTTACGACAGAAAAAACGGAACTATAGACGCACTATTCTCACCAAGACTATGGACAAAAGACGGCCTTGCCAGTGTTGCAGGCGATAAAATATTCTGGGATCGCTCGACTTTGTATGCATTGAGAGGTGTATTAGCAGCGGGAGAAACAGACAAAGCGCTGGATTTTTTACATTATTACTCCAACCGTCGTTTATTGGGCGATCACGTTCCTTATCCTGTAGAAGCATATCCTGAAGGCGATCAACGTCACCTTTCGGCAGAAAGCGGTTTGTATTGTAGAATTTTTACCGAAGGATTATTTGGAATACGTCCAACAGGTTTACACAGTTTCGATTTCACGCCAAGACTTCCTAAATCCTGGACGGTTATGAAAATGCGTCATATAAATGCATTTGAAAAAGATTTTGACATTACGGTAGAAAGAGCTGATCAGAAATTAAAAATAACAATATCAGAAGGCAAAAAAATAGTAGTCAATAAAGTCATTAAAGATGGAGACACTATAAATATCAATCTTAAATAGGGTTATTTGTAATATATTAAAAAAACGTTGTTTATTCTAAAAATGTGTAGTCCCTAGGGCAATATCATTAAGTTAAGATATTTTAGATTTTGTTCCATCGGAACATCTCATCGGTAGAAAAAAAATGCACCGAGAGAAACATCGTCCCATTGGGACGTTTGAGAAATTGTATATATAATCTGTGTATGTTTTTACCAATTATTATTTATAAAATCAAACGTTCCTAAGGAACGTGAAAAAATGCCGTATTTATTGGGCTACCAATGAAATGTTCCGATGGAACAAAAACAAATTGTTACATTGCATTTTTCCTTAACTTAATGACATTGCCCTTAGGGACCGCACCTACCACGGCGTAATTTCTAATTTTATTTATAGGACGATATTCCTAAAACACGCTGCTAAAATTCTGATTTCTCAAACTCTTCTTCTGTAATCATACAAACTATAACTAACCATTAAATCATCATTTAATACTTGTAACAAATTGTAATGAATAACTTTTTTATCCAAAAACATTCACGCCTTTTCCGGTAGTTATCAAGCTGAATAAACTTTCTTCTATCAGTTTTTTCCAGGCATTTGAACAATCTCCATAACATTCAAATTCTGGAACTAAACCCAAATGACTGAAACGAACTTGTGTTTTATTGTTTACTTCAGAAATTTCGAAGACAATTTTTGTTCCCGTCCATTCACTTTGATCTTTCACAAAACTTAATTTACTGTCTATAATACCCCATAAAATTCGTTCGTTTGGAATAATCTCTACAATTTTTTGCTTCGAAAAATGAATTCCCGGCACACTATAACTAAACTCTTCATTGAGTTTCTCTGTGCTTCCTTCAATTTCTCCCTGCCACCAACCGCGAACATTATTGATGGCATTAAAAACTTCTTCTTTAGAATTGTCAACTAAAATTGTTGTGCTATAATTTGATGTCGCCATTTTGTTGTTTTTTACATTATTTAAAACTTCTATTTTTCAAACACATAGATACATAGTTTTTTATTTCTGTGAAAAGTTTGCAAAAAAAGAAAAATATTTCTTCAAACATAGCTATGCGTATTAATGCTAAGTGAAACGTCTTTTTTATACACCATATAAATCTATGTTTCTATGTGTTAAATTAAGTTTTTATAAAGTGTAGATATTATTTAAGCAATTGCAATTGCCCTAAATGGTATTGCAAATGTGAGGTTCTTGTTACTACTATATTCAATTTATTGCGATGAGGTTCTTTCTCAAAATCCTCGGTAGTTACAGCAGTATGTTTTTCGAACCATTCTTCGGGTTTCATATTCTCGAATTTTTGTTTTATTGCTTCAGATTGTTTTGTCCAAAAACTTCTCAATTCTGATGCAGCAGGTAATTGTGCTACTGTTTTATCAGGCGATTTTATGAAAGGTTCATTTAATTCAGGATATAATTTTTCGCCCATATCCAGTAGAATTAGCAAATCGTCGTGAACCGCAATAAGATGTCCTAACAAATAAATCCCTCGGTTTTTTCCCGGAGCAATTTCTTTTTGCAAAGTTTCGTCAGTTAAAGAATGGAGTAATACATCACAATTTACTATTGAGGCGTACCATCTGTCTAATATCATTTTAACAAATAATGTCGTTGTTGGAATTGTTGCCGTTGTTGTCATTTTTATTTTTTTTTAGGTTATAATAGTTGTAATCTGTAAAAGTTTTTGTTGGAAAATCAGGTGTTTTTTGAATCATAGACATAGATCTGAACCTCGTCGTCGCTTGCAAAAATCATTCTGTCAACTGCACATTGCTGACCTATATCAGACTTAAAAGATTCCATCATTTCGTCAAGCGAATTAAAATATAAATTGGCTACACGATAAACATCATTATGTCCCGTAAGAGAAATAATTGGACCATTATTGATTTCATATTTTAGTAATCCCGGCAATTGTTTTGCCAGCGGAACATGTACTTCAAAATAGTGCTTTTCAAAAAATTCCTTATCCTTTGGAGTTGTGTAAATCACAGTCATTTTTGCCATAATAGTTTTTTGTTTAAATTGTTACAATCCTCCTTTTGAGTTTTGTATTGTAAAATTACCACCTAATAATCAAATCCTTAAGGTGTAAATCAGACATTGTAATGGGTAGTTTTGGACAAAAACATTTACTACCTTTACTTATCAAACAAAAGCAAAAAACGATGAAACATCTTACCATTATAGTTCCAAATGGAGATAATAATCTTCCCAGTATTACCGGTGCTTATGAAATCTTTAGCAGAGCAAATGCTTATAATAAGGCGAATAATAAAAACGAGTTATTTACGATACAATTAGCCGGCATATCTGAAAAAGTAGAGTTTAATGGAGGATTGTTTACTGTAAAACCCCATCTTAATATCTCGGCAGTTACTAAAACTGACCTAATTATTATACCTTCATTAAATCATAATTATAACATTGCGCTAAAAGACAATGAGCAATTATTACCGTGGATAAAAAAACAATACCAAAACGGAGCCGAAATTGCCACCATTTGTACCGGAGCATTTGTACTTGCTGCATCTGGATTGCTGGACGGAAAAAGCTGTTCTACGCATTGGTCCGTAACCGAAAATTTCAGATCAATGTTTCCCAAAGTAAATTTACAAATCGATGAATTAATTACCGATGAAAAAGGAATTTACACAAATGGCGGCGCTTATTCATTCCTTAACCTGATGATTTATCTGATTGAGAAGTATTATGACAGAAATACCGCTATTTATTGTTCGAAGGTTTTTCAAATCGAAATGAACCGAAATACACAATCTCAATTTGCCATTTTCACAGGTCAAAAAAAGCACGATGACGAAATGGTACAATTGGCACAATCATACATCGAAAAGAATATAGAAGTAAAAATATCTATTGGAGAATTATCCTCAAAGCTGAATGTTGGAAGGAGAAATTTTGACAGAAGATTTATAAAAGCCACCGGAAATACTCCCGTAGAATATTCGCAAAGAGTAAAAATTGAAGCCGCCAAAAAAGCATTTGAAACCAATAGAAAAACAATCAACGAAGTAATGTACGAAGTCGGTTATTCTGATGTGAAAGCATTTCGGGAAGTGTTTAGAAAAATTACGGGAATGTCTCCTTTAGAATACAAAAGAAAATACCATAAAGATGTTGTTTTAGTCGCTTAAAATTATTGACCTTTGGAATTATTTTTTCTACATAATATCAAAAAAAGACTGTTCAGTATAACCGAACAGTCTTTTTATATTTTCAAGCATTTTATATTTTTAAGCATTATAGCTTAAGCCATAAACAATGCATACTTATTATAGTTGTATAAAACCTGATCATACGGCACTAAAGGTGTTCCAACTTTTTCTGAAGAAGCCTCGAATTTAATACCATTGTGTTTTCTGAACAAATAGATTTCTTTCAAACAATTTGACAAACTCTGGTGAATTGATGTCGTAAAAGTTGGCAGCTTCTTGTCTCCTACCAGCAAATCAATTTGATAATTAGAGCTACTTTTCGATAAATTGTTCCCTATTATCCTTATTGTAAAATTTGTCTTTTTCCCGTATTGTTCACCTTGATACTGTACTACCATAATCTTATTATTAAAAAGGTTAAATTATTATTATTTTAAAACTTCAATATACTTATAAGTTGAATTCAATATTAAAGTTATGAAAAAAAAGTAAGTTCATATAAAAACTTATCTTAAATTATTAAATCGATACAAAGTTAGTACAAATTCTACTTTCGAAACCTTTTTATTTTCTTCTCAATCATTAGATTTTCCCTTCTATTGATATCGAAATATCACTGCATAAAAAAACCGTAACGAATTACTGTTTTCATAATTAACTAAATATATTTTATCAACTTTATGAACGATTATAAAAAATCATTCCTAAGCACGATTAATTTTCGATAATAACTCTGGTATCTTTTTCAGCATTTAGTTCCAACAAAAACAGATTCCCGTTTTGATCGAACATCGTCATATTTAAAGCATCCAATAATGCTAAGTTTTTTGATACTCCTCCGGCAAATTTATTGTATGAAAGATTCATTTCAGACAAATGATGTAATTTTTCAAGCTCTTTCGGAATTTCACCTTCAAAATCGTTATCAAACAAACTAAGATTTTGTAAAGCATTAAAATTTATCACTTCTGCGCTTAAATTCCCTGATAGTTTATTGCTGTTTAAAAGCAAAACCTTCAGTGCGGGTATCTTATAAATTGAATTTGGTAATTGTCCTTCAATCTCATTATCAAATAATGACAGAACTTCCAATTGATTTAATTTTCCAATCTCGACAGGTAATTCTCCCGAGATTTTGTTCTTGAAAAGTTCTAAATCTCTAAGCTTTTGCAACTCGCAAATAGTTTCCGGTATTGCTCCCGAAATTTGATTCACCGAAACATCTAAAACTTCAAGTTCTTTAAAATTATTAATGGCACTTGGTAGTTGACCTTGTAATTTATTTTTGTGCAAATCAACTGTGGTCAAATTCACTAAATCAAAAAATTCAGCAGGTAATTCTCCTTCCAGATTATTGTCGGCTAAATTAAGAGCCGTTACCTTTCCATTTTCGACCTGAACTCCGTACCACGTTGAAACTGAAAGTGATAAATCCCACTTAATTTTCCACTGTGCTCCATTTGTCGAATGGTATAATTTTATTAAGGCTTCTTTTTCTTTATCAGAAACTGTATCTGCAAAAATATTCATCGAAAAAATGAATATTAATAAAAGAGTTGTTAGGCATTTCATAACAGATTTGGGGGTTTTGTTATCTGTGCTAAAATATGCAATTCACAGATATAAAGCATATAATGTCGATAAAGTGTTAATAAGTAATTAATTAACAGGTATTTATTTACTTTTTATAAATTTCAAAAAATTGTATTTTTTTGATTAAATTTGACCAACTAATCCTAAAAACCTCATATTATGGAAATTAACCCTATTGCATTGCTATTAGCAGCTGTTGTAACACTTGTAGTTGGTTTTATCTGGTACAACCCAAAAGTGTTCGGAACAATCTGGATGAGAGAAAACAATCTCACTCAGGAACAGCTTCGAACAGGAAACATGCTTAAAATTTTCGGTCTTACGTATGTTTTCTCTTTAATGATTACCATAATCCTGATGTCAGTAACCATACATCAAACCGGAGCTCTCGGAATGGTAGGCGGACCGCCTTTGGTTGATAGCGCAAAACCTTCATTTGCAGCTTTTATGGCAGATTACGGAACGGCATATCGCACTTTTAAACATGGATCGCTTCATGGCTTTATGGCGGGTTTATTTTTTGCTTTTCCTGTAATTGGAATTAATGGATTATTTGAGCGAAAATCATGGAAATATATCTTTATTCACGCAGGATTCTGGATTGTTTCTCTTACTTTAATGGGAGGAATTATTTGCGGATTTGCATAAAGAACAAAAATAGCAACCCGTTTGAAATCAAAATCAAACGGGTTTTTCTTAATAATAGCTTAAACAACCCGAGTTATTATAAATATTACCTAATTTTGAAGAAATTAGCACACTCTTTTGAATACAACTTATTCTTTCCAAATTTACAACAGCACGTCTTTACTGCCTTTAGAATGGAATTCGCTGGCTGTAGATAATATTTTTTTGACCAGAGAATATCTTGAAGTATTGGAGAACTCTTCTCCCGTAAATATGATTTGTCATTTTATCGGAATTTTCAACGAAGATAAACTAGCCGGAATCGTCATAACTCAATTTTTATTTGCCGAAAAACTGGAATCCTTTGGAGAACGCGATCAGTGTTTAAAGACTTCTGTACGCAATTTTGCTTTCAAAAATTTTGCTTCACATGTGTTATTTGTTGGCAACAACATGCTTACAGGTCAAAATGCCTTTGCTTTTGATAAAGAAGCGAATCTGCCTAAAGTGATAAAAACACTTCACAAAGCAATTAATCAGCTTAAAAAAGATTTGAAAGCGAGTGGGAAAAAAGTTCATATTACCAGTATAAAAGATTTTACCGCAAAAGAAATCGAGCCTTTACAAGCCGAATTCAAAAACAATTATACGTTTTCGACTCAGCCTAATATGATTTTTGAAATCAATAAAAACTGGACAGCGGAACAAGATTATATTGATGCTTTATCAAAAAAATATAGGGATCAATACAAACGTGCCCGAAAAAAATCTGACGGAATATTAAAACAAAAAATGTCTCTTGCCGACATTAAAAAATACGAAGATGTTATTTATGATTTGTATTTTCATGTAGCCAAAAATGCACCTTTTAATACTTTTTTCTTAGCTCGAAATCACTTTAGTTTTTTTAAAGAAATCATGAAAGATAATTTCTTGTTTTACGGGTATTTCTTAGAGGATAAACTAATAGGCTTCAATACATTAATCAAAAACAGAAATGTAATGGATACTTATTTTTTAGGCTATGATGAAACCATTCAACGCGAAAAGATGCTGTATTTAAATATGTTGTACGACATGATTGCTTACTCGATCAATCAAGGTTTCTCTGAAATTGTTTTCGCCAGAACGGCTCTTGAAATTAAAAGTTCCGTGGGAGCAAAACCTGTAAAAATGTACGGATTAATTACACACAGCAATACGTTGATCAACCATAACATTGCCAAACTATTCAATTATCTTGAACCCAAAACCGATTGGCAAGAAAGAAATCCGTTTAAGTAATTATCTTAATAATTTAGTTTAAAATAAAAAAAACATCACACAAAATACCCCGAATCAGTGTCATCTCAAGTAGCTCGATAAAGATTGGTCAGACCATTTTGTTTCATTTCGACCGAAGGGAGAAATCACATAAAGTAGCTCGACAAAGATTGGTCAGCCCATTTTGTGTCATTTCAACCGAAGGGAGAAATCACATAAAGTAGCTCGACAAAGATTGGTCAGCCCATTTTTTGTGTCATTTCGACCGAAGGAAGAAATCACATAAAGTAGCTCGACAAAGATTGGTCAGCCCATTTTGTGTCATTTCGACCGAAGGGAGAAATCACATAAAGTAGCTCGACAAAGATTGACGATCATAAGAACGGAGTTTCGTGTGTGATTTCTCTCTTCGGTCGAAATGACAAGATTGGAGTTATTTAATCAAGGAACCGCAATTTTCATTTGTTTATGCAAAATATGAATTTCTAAATCAGTTTGTGCACCGCAATATTCGCCATCAATTTGAAAGTTTACAGGATAATCTGTTTTTATTGTCGCTTTATCTGTCGAAATAATCACAATATCATCAGAATCAATTGGCATATTTCCGGTGATAATTTTTCCAATTAATAACAAATCCAGGTTTTTTAAAATAACCAATTCGAATTTTCCATCATTCATTGCGCCATTTGGATTGATAATAACACCTGTTCCGTATTTTTGAGAATTAGCGATTACAATCATTCTTGCCATATGTTCGACAGTTTCATTATTAGCCGAAATTGTAGCTACAAAAGGTTCTTCGGATTCTTTTAATGCTGAATATGCTTGTAATGCATAACCCCAAAAACCTCGTAAATTACTTTCTTCGTAATTTTTTACCAAGTTTGCATTGACTCCAATATCGCTTAAATGAATGCTCTTTTTGCCGTTGATACAAATCATATCCATTTCGATATAATGGTGTAAAAAGGCAATTTTTAGGTTCTCCTCGATTGTTGGCGGCAAATTTAGATCGACAGACAATCCATTTGCTGAACCTGCAGGCAAAATACCTAGAATTACATCGTATTGCTCCATAGCTTCGGCAACCATTTTTATAGTTCCGTCACCGCCAGCTACAACAATCCGTTCCGGTAAATATTGATTATAAAGTGCTTCTATTTTTTTCTGATCATTTTTACCCACAGTTTCATAAACTTCCAGATTAAAATGATTTGTTGTCGCAAACTCTTGTACTGCATCAATTAGATCCGATTTATCCAGGTCGCCCGAAATAGGATTTACAACAAATATGATATTCTTTTTCAAAATTTTATTTTTAAAATCAATTAAAATAATTAATTTACATCGTCATCTATAAATATACGTAATTAATGAAACCAATTTTACAATTATATCGAGGTTATGCCAATGAGGAAGAACTAATTGTAATGGGGCACGTTTTTAAAAGAACGTATGATTATGATTTTCAGAAGAAAAACTTTAAAAATGCCACTTCAATTATCAATCAATATAGAATAAAAACGCTTAAAAATTTTGATATTTATTTAAAATGCAACAATCAGGAAATTCACACTAAAACACTGGATGACGGCTATTTTAAATTTTGCATTCCGCTGGAAAAAGAAACTCATTTTGGTTGGATCGAATACGAAGTCAGTATTAAACATGGAACGGAAACGATAACTGAAAAAGGCAGTTTTATAAGACCTCACAAAGGAAAACTAGGAATTATATCGGATATTGATGATACTTTTTTGATTTCGCACACTCAAAATTTCTTTAAGAAAATCTACATTCTGTTGTTTAAAAATGTAAATGATCGCAAAGTTTTTAAAGATGTTGTTCCACATTATCAGGCTTTGAGCTCTGCAGGACGAAATAATAAAGAAGAAGAAAATGCTTTTTTTTATATTTCGAGCAGCGAATGGAATTTGTATCAGTTTATTGTGAAATTTACTAAAATACATCATTTACCAAGGGCGGTTATTTTACTGAAAGATATTAAAAGAGGCATCACCGATTTTTTTATGAGTGGGCGTGGAAATCACGATCATAAGTTTGATAAAATAAAACACGTTTTAGAGTTTTATCCCAATCTGAAGTATGTTTTATTAGGAGACGATTCACAGCACGATCCTATTTTGTATGAGCGAATCTGCAAAATATTTCCGGTAACGGTAAAAGCCGTTTATATCAGGCAAACCGGAAAACATCAAAAAAATGCAACTATAACTATTATGAAAAATCTGGAAAATTTAGATGTTTCTGTTTGTTATTTTAAACATAGTAGTGAAGCGATTATGCATTCAAAATCTATTGGACTTATTTAGTTTTTCTTGTGAAATGTGGGATGTGAATTGAATGCTGATGATATTGGCACGCGGATGAGACGGATTTTAACTGGTTTTCGCGGATTTTTTTTCGCTTTGTGCATTGCGGGGAACGAAGTAATCTCAATATTGCGGTTACTGTGCGTTCAACGTATTAATCGCGAAGCTTCGGGATTAATACGTTCTTGACAATCATAAACCCAATCTTGTCATCTCGACCGAAGGGAGAGATCACACGCGAAACTCGACAAAGATTGGCGATTTTGTATGTGGCATTTCTAGTGTGATCTCTCCCTTCGGTCGAGATGATAAACTTTACGTAAACCTGAAACAAAAAGAACTTGAAACTTCTTTTTCTAGCCCAGATTGAAGAGGAAAGCCCGGAACTAAAAAAACTAATTTTTCTTGCCAGAAAACAGCGACCAATGGAAGCTCGTTTTATGGCTTAGAAAAATAGTTTTTTTGGTGTCCCGATAGCTATCGGGATGAAACGGAAAGCTGGAAGTAGCTCCTGAAAATCACAAAAAAACCTTTATCAAAATTCGAAATTTTGATAAAGGTATATATATTGAAAACTGAAACTGTAGCTAAAATATTAAGCACTAAAATTATCAATTTCTTCCTGAACGATTTCCCAGTCCAGAAGTAATTGATCTAAATCTTTTTTCTTTTTCTTATATGCTGTAAAGAATGAAGCATCTTCAATATGTTTATCATAACTAGAAGCCAACAATTTGTCGTCGTGCTGAATGTCTCTTTCTAATTGCTTGATTTGACTTTCGACTTTGCTTAATTTATTTTGTAATGCTTTACCCTTTTTCTGATCTTCGTAGGATGTTTTATTGCTTTCTTTTGGAGCAGCAGCTTTTGCAACGTCTTTTTTCTCGACTTCACGCATGTTTTCAAGATTGCGCTGTTCTAAGAAATAATTGATATCTCCTAAATATTCTTTGATCTTTTGATCTTTGAATTCATAAACAATATTCGACATTCCCTGAAGGAAATCTCTATCGTGAGAAACCAATAATAATGTTCCTCCAAATTTTTGAAGTGCGGCTTTCAGAACGTTTTTAGATTTAATATCCAAGTGATTCGTAGGCTCATCCATTAGCAAAACATTGATGGGCTGCAACAACAACTTACAAAGTGCTAAACGGTTACGTTCTCCTCCTGAAAGTACTTTTACTTTTTTCTCCACATCGTCTCCGCGGAATAAAAATGATCCCAACATGTCACGAACTTTAGAGCGGTTCGTGTCCATTGCGGCATCTTCCATCGTTTGAAGCAATGTAATCTCGCCGTCCAAATATTCAGCCTGATTTTGAGCAAAATATCCTAATTGAACATTGTGTCCTAATTTGATATTTCCCTGATATTCAAACTCGTTTACAATTGCTTTAATAAAAGTCGATTTTCCTTGTCCATTTTGTCCTACAAAAGCAATTTTACTTCCGCGTTCGACCAATAAATCAATATCTTTTAAAATAACTTTGTCGCCGTAAGCTTTAGTTACATGCTCGGCTTCAACTACTACTCTTCCTGGTTCTTTTGAAACCGGAAAAGATATATTCATTACTGAATTGTCGTCTTCATCAACTTCAATTCGTTCTACTTTATCTAATTTTTTAATCAATGATTGCGCCATCGAAGCTTTTGAGGCTTTTGCACGGAATTTCTCGATTAATTTTTCTGTTTCTTCAATCTTTTTAGCCTGATTCTTTTGAGTCGCTAATTGCTTCTCACGAATTTCATGACGCAATTCTAAATATTGAGAATATGGTTTATTAAAATCATATGCTTTTCCTAATGAGATTTCAATCGTTCGATTCGTAACATTATCAAGGAACATTTTATCGTGCGATACAATCACCACAACTCCGGGATAATTACGCAAGAAACTCTCCAACCAAATAATACTCTCGATATCAAGGTGATTCGTTGGCTCATCCAGAAGCAATACATCATTGGATTGCAATAATAGTTTTGCCAACTCGATACGCATTCTCCAACCTCCGGAAAAAGTTTCGGTTTGGTTATTGAAAACTTCTCTTTTAAAACCTAATCCTAAAAGAATTTTCTCTGTATCTCCCACATAATTATAACCTCCTAAAAGGTCAAAACGATGCGTGTAATCAGATAAATCTTCAATGATTTGACTGTATTCTTCACTCTCATAATCGGTTCTGGTAACCAATTGATGATTGATTTGTTCTAACTTTTTTTCTACAATCTTAATTTCAGTAAAAGCTTCATAAGCTTCTTCCAATACAGTTCTTCCTTGTTCAAAATCGATATCCTGACGTAAAAATCCCATTCGCATATCTTTCTCCTGAGAAATAACTCCAGAGTCAGGAGCAAAATCTCCCGCTAACATTTTTAGCATAGTTGATTTTCCAGCACCATTTTTTCCGACAAGTCCAACTCGATCTCCGGCACCTAAACGAAAAGTAACTTCTTCGAATAAATATGTACCTCCAAAAGAAACCGATAAATTATGTATATTAAGCATGTATTGTTATTTTATAACTAATTGATTGTGTAAATTTACACTC
Organism: Flavobacterium pectinovorum; assembly: GCF_006438875.1. Classification (GTDB taxonomy): domain Bacteria; phylum Bacteroidota; class Bacteroidia; order Flavobacteriales; family Flavobacteriaceae; genus Flavobacterium; species Flavobacterium pectinovorum_A. The sequence goes on along the minus strand of NZ_RCZH01000017.1, from coordinate 80,838 downwards.
CCAATTCAATGGGTAATTTAATTTTTTGCAAATGTTAAAAAAAGGATCCAAACTAAATAGTATTTTAACAGGAAGTTGTCCAAAATGCCAAAATGAAAGCATGTATTCGGACAAAAATCCGCTTCATTTGTCTAAAGTTCTAAAAATGAACGAAAATTGCAGCCATTGTGGATTAAAATATCAAATCGAACCTTCTTTCTTTTATGGTGCAATGTATGTAAGTTATGGTTTAAATGTCGCAGTAGGAATTGCTGCATTTATTGTTTCGTTTGTCTTTTTTAAAACTACTATTGAGCAATCGTTTTTGACAATTGTTATCTCTTTAGTTATTTTGTTTCCGTTTGTTTTACGTCTTTCGAGAAATTTATACATTAATATGTTTGTTTCTTATGATCCGAAAGCCGGAAAGAAATAAAGTTACTTTCTTTTTTTATAAAATCGGTTGATATCAATCGTTGGATCCAATGCTGTTTTATTCTCGATAAAATCAAATAAATCTTTTGCCATAGCCGGTCCGAGCATAACTCCCCGCGTACCTAAGCCGTTTAATAAATGTAATCTTTTGTACTGATTGTGCGTCCCAATAATTGGCCGTCTGTCACGAACTGTTGGACGAACTCCTCCAAAATGAGAAACAATCTCGAAGTCGCAATTGATAATTTCTTTAATACGATCCACTAACTCGGCTTTACCTTCTTCTGTTGGCAAATCCGTTTTGTCTTTCCAATTGTATGTTGCGCCAACTTTGAATAAATCGTTGCCTAATGGCAGAATAAAAACACTGGTATTTACAATTATATCTAAATCAAGTTTTGGTGCTTTTATAATTAACAGTTCACCTTTGGTTCCATCAAGCGGTAAATCCTGAAAAAAAGGATTAGCATGCAATCCAAAACCTTCTGCAAAGATTATATTTTTGGCCTTATGCTCTTTATATTGAACATAATCATCCTGAATATCTATTTCGGAATAATCAAACGATTCCTGAAGTAGTAATTTGTTTTGGATTAAATACTCCTGATATTTATCTAACAACAGGTTTGTATCTACATAACCTGTGTGCAAAACTTCTCCATAATCAAAAGGAGAATCTATGCCGAAATATTTTTTGAAAGTTAATTTTGTAGAAAGAAACGGAGCCAAAAGAGGTTTGTCAGAAGCAGAAAACCAATTATTCTGTTCTTCGATTGAGAAAAATTTTCTCAAAATAGGAAGCTTAAAATTAACTTTGGTTTGCAATTTAGCTTCAATATTATTGTAGAATTCTTCCATTACTACCAATTGCTCTTCGGCTTTCCAAACTTCGCTAAAACGCTTTAAAATTACGGGATTATATAAACCTCCTGCAACTCTGGATGAATTTTGAGATCTATCATCTATAACTAAAATAGATTTATCGTTTTTAAGGGCAATTTCGGCAAATGAAATCCCAGCCAGTCCAGATCCGACAATTATATAATCAAGCATGTATATAAGGTAATAAAATAAAAACTCCTGCTACAAAGGTAGCAAGAGTTTTTGTTATAATGTAATTTGGATTGTTAGTAGTTCCACATATCTTCTTCGAAATTGCGAATCTTTTCTTTTACCCTTTCGGATTCTAACAACTGATCTTGTGCGTTATTCTTCATATAATCTTTAATCTCACGATCTCCATACATATTCTCCTCTTTATAAATAATAGAGTTAAAACGTCGTGAGTTTAAAATCTGATCAAATGAAATTGGACGTGCCGAATTACTATCATTAAAAGCATTTGCTTCGTTTAGTACTTCCCGAGCATTGGGGAAAAAGACCCAAAATAACTCAATATAATCCTTTTCGTCACTATTCATTGTATAAACATCCGGAGTCACAGGACAAATTCCTAACAAGCGATATTTCAAATCACCCTGACGCTTATCAAAATACCAATAACCCTTAATTTTATATTGTGTCACATCGGCCGCAGTTAAATCTTGTTTCAGGATATATTCTGCAGGAACTGTTCTTGTTGCGCCCACTGTTTGATCAACATAAGTAACCACTTTTTTCTTACCTGTTCCGGTCACCACTTTTTTCTTGACAACATGTGTTTTATAGTCATCCGGATACTGATTAATTAGTTCTCTACCGGCATCTGTTGTATCAATACGCGACAAGGAACCCTGAATATCTTTCAATGTTTTTTTTGTATTAAAATAACTATCAGAATAAACTTCAGTAATTCTGCCAGTTCTCATTGCTTTGGTTAAAACATCATAAAGTGAGCGCCTATCAGAACCAATATTAGCTGTGTCTACAGGAAAATAAAAAGGAAAGTTGATTTTTTCATTCAAATCAATGATTTCCCAAACCGTCTTCCCCATCAAAACATCTCTGTCATCAATATAACCATAAGCCAATGGTTTATCATTGTCTGCAATGAGCTGAGCAGCATTCTTTTGCCCAATTTGGTCAGCAGTTTTTGCGTTAAGCAAATTCGATTGTGCATGTGAGGCTAAAATTCCCGTTGCACAAAAAATAACCATCAAAAAATTTCTTACTTTCATCATGATATCATTAAACATATTAAACGCAGATTAATTCAGTATATTGTTATTTTTCTTACAATTAATTAAAGATTCTAAATTTGGGAATACTCTACTTATCAAAAGACTTGTATTTCTGTTATCGTAATATAGGTATATCACTTTCGTGACAAAAGCTAATTTACTAACTATCAACCATCTAATATACAACATTATTTCCGCCCAATAATATTTAAGCTACAAAAATTATTATGCGAATATTGAAAAATCTCAGGACTTAAAATTATCTGCTCAAAGAAGTTCCTATTCAATCATAATGTAAACCTTAACTAATTTGATTTCCAGGTTCAAATAATGACAAAAAAAAGCCCTTACTATTTCTAGCAAGGGCTTCTTGTATTATGTTTTTTAGATACTTAGTAGTTCCACATATCTTGTTCGAAGTTACGAATCTTCTCTTTTACTCTTTCAGATTCTAATAACTGATTTTGAGCGTTATCTTTCATGTAATCACTAATTGCTCTGTCTCCATACAAGTTTTCTTCTTTGTAGATTTCTGAATTGAAACGTCTTGAGTTTAGTATTTGATCAAATGAAATCGGAAGTGCTGAATTACTATCGTTAAAAGCTTTTGCTTCATGTAATGCTTCTCTCGCATTAGGGAAGAAAACCCAGAATAACTCAATATAATCCTTTTCGTCACTATTCATAGTGTATACGTCTGGAGTTACAGGACAAATTCCAAGTAAACGATATTTCAATTCACTTTGGCGTTTGTCAAAATACCAGTATCCTTTAATTTTATATTGTGTAACATCTGCTGCAGTAAGATCTTGTTTCAAGATATACTCAGAAGGAACTGTTCTTGTTGCACCAACTGTTTCATCAACATAAGTAACAACTTTCTTTTTACCTGTACCTGTAACTACTTTTTTCTTCACAACGTGAGTTTTGTAGTCATCAGGATATTGGTTGATCAATTCTCTACCTGCATCTGTTGTGTCAATACGTGATAATGCACCTTCGATGTCTTTCATAGATTTTTTAGTATTGAAATAACTGTCGCTATACACTTCAGTTATTTTACCGTTTCTAACGGCTTTCGTCAAAACGTCGTATAATGAACGTCTGTCTGAACCAATATTAGCTGTATCTACAGGGAAATACATTGGAAAGTTGATTTTTTCATTCAAATCAATAATCTCCCAAGTAGTTTTTCCCATCAAGACATCTCTATCATCTACATAACCATAAGCCAATGGCTTATCGTTGTCTGAGATAAGTTGCGCAGGAGTCTTAAGTCCTATCTGAGCAGGTGTTTTCGCATTAAGCAAATTAGATTGCGCATTAGAAGCAAAACTTCCAGCGATAGAAACAATAGCTATTAAAAAATTTCTTACTTTCATCATGATATCATTATGAGATATTGAGCGTAGTTTTACCTACTTTATTATTGGATTTCGTAAATTACCGGAGCAGTTCTTGGCAATAAATAACTACCAGCTCCAACAAGTTTAGTTTTAATTTCAGAAATAGTAACCTGGTCTCCTTTACCTGCTCTTGAAAGTACTGTTTTACATTGCGCATTCAATTTATTTCCAGTAACAACAACTGTAGGCTGTCCTGCAATTTTTAAATTAAATCCAACAACATCTAAACCAACTTCAAAATCAAAGTCCATTAATTTAGCTCCAATAGTAGCAATTTCTAAGTTAGATCTAGGTCCTTTAACAACACCCGGTTCTCCTCTAATTGTACCCGTTGGTCCAGGAATACCTTTAATTCTGAATGTTTTCTTATCTGTAACTTTATCTCCGTTTGGTAATGTACCTGTAACAGCGATTGTAGCTTCATTACCAGAACCCGGATTCATGTTATATTTTCCTGCTTTACCAGCTGAAGATAATCCCGGAGCACTAGCAACAACTTTATTATCAGCAACACCAGCGAATGATACAGAGATTGGGTTAACAACACCTCTATAAACCACATTCATTTTGTCTGCAGAAATTGTAGCAGAATTTGGTCTTGGTACTACAATATATTTTCCAGCAAATTTAAGAGGGATATTTTTACCATCTTCTAAGAAAGTAAATTGACCATTAATATTTTGCTCTCCAACAGCTCCAGCAGTTAATGAAATAACAGCCTGTCCGTTAACAATTTGTCCAGGACCTTGGAATGAAGTTGGTTTTGTATTTTCGTCATAACGACCTAAAACTACCTTACCTGTAACTTTTTCTCCTTGGAAGTAAGCATTTTTATCTAAAACAACAATTGCTTGGTAGTTGCTATATGAAGCAGCAGCAACTGCAGCTTTTCCTAAAGCAGCACTGTAAACATCAGATTCTGCTTTTTGAACGTCATTTTGCCAAGCTGAAAGTTTAGCTAATGAAGCAACAGCTGGAAAACCTTTAAAGTGGTAAGCTAAATATTTATCTTTTAAACCTTCTTTATTTTTTACGTCTGAAACATCAAATTTCTTTTCAACTTCAGAGATAATAGTACCATATTTATTATTCTTATCAGCCAAAGCAGCTTTCATATCTGCTTTATATTTTTCAATATGAGAAATGATATCTTTTCCTTTTGCAGTATATCCTTCACCAGTAAACCAGTTGTCGATATTATCACCTTTGTCCATAGACTCGTAAGGTAATTTTCCAGTTTCTTTATCAGTTTCAAATCCTTTTAAAACATCACCTTTTAAAGATCCGATGTATGCGTAAAATTCTTTTGAAATTGTTTCTACTTTATGAGCTGTAACTGCAGCAGTTGCGAATTCTCCTTTTGCTTCAGCGGCTTTTTGATCTAAAGATGTCAATAAACCAACATTTGTTTGTTCTGAAGAGGTATTAGCGCTTTCAAATTTTTCATTCATTAAGCCAAAAGCTGATAAAACTTCTTTTGACATATTCATTGCTAACATTGCGATGAAAACCAGATACATCAGGTTAATCATCTTCTGTCTAGGGGTTAATTTTCCTCCTGCCATTTTTTTCTAATTAGTTCTTATTAATAAATTTAATACAATAGTTAAAAACTAATTATCCTTTGTTACTCATTGCAGAAAGCATACCACCGTAAACACTGTTCAAAGAAGCAATGTTTGCAGTCATTGATTGCATTTGTTCTTTCAATTTATTAGCATTATCAGCGATTTCACTGTTTGCTTGTGCATTTCTTGAAGCACTTTCTAATTGTACTTTGTACAAGCTGTTTAATGATTCCATTTGTGCAGCAGCCATAGACATTTCTTCAGCATATTTCTTTTGTCCTGCAATAGAATCTACTGTTGGAGAAATTGCTTTTGCAGCTCCTTCGAAATTTTTGATTGAGTTTCCTAAACTTGACATTAATTCACCGTCAATTTTAGCTTCTTTCAACATAGTGTCTAATTTTTGAGACAATAATCCTTGGGCATCAGATGGAGTTTCAACTTTATCCGCTTTTTTTCTAGCTTGACCGTTAGCTAATTCTGGGTAAACAAGAGTCCAATCTAACTCATCATCTACTGGTTCAAAAGCAGAAAGTGCAAAGATTAACGCTTCTGTTACTAATCCAACTGAAAGCATCAATGTTCCTGTTAATGGTCCAATTTCAAAGTGAGTAATTTTGAATAATGCTCCAATAATTACTACTGCCGCTCCCATACCATAAGCGAAATTCATTGCTTTTTTACTTAATAATGCCATAATACTTTTTTTTAGGTTTTAATTTTAAATAGATTCGATTTGGTTATTGATATTAATTATAATTTACTTTTCTTTTTTCCGCTTCCTGTTGTTTGAGTTCCCATGTAATCTTGTACAGTTCTGAAACCAATATAACTTCTTGCAGAATCCGCATATTCGTGATCACGAGTACTTACCTGTAGGAAGTAAGCAACATCTTTCCAAGATCCTCCACGAACAACTTTTCTTTGATTGTTTCCATCAATTACGTTAGGGTTCATTGTAGAAACGTATTCGTATGCATTTGGATTGTAAGCTGAATCCGTCCACTCTGAAACGTTTCCTGCCATATTATACAATCCGTATCCGTTTGGCTCATAAGATTTAGCCTCAACAGTATATAATGCCTCATCAGCAGCATAATCTCCTCTGTTTGGTTTAAAGTTTGCTAAGAAACAACCTCTGTCGCTTTTAGTATAAGGACCTCCCCAAGGATAAGTAGCTGATTCCAGACCACCTCTTGCAGCATACTCCCATTCTGCCTCTGTTGGCAATCTGAAAGCATTAACTAAATCACGTCCTTTTTTCTTAGATTTGATATAGCTATTTTTATTTAAAGTTCTCCAGGCACAAAATGCTTTAGCTTGTTTCCAAGTCACACCAACTACAGGATAATCTCCATAAGCTTTGTGCCAGAAATAATCATTGTGCATTGGCTCATTATATGAATAAGCAAAATCTTTAATCCAAACTGTTGTATCAGGGTAAACACTAACTTGTTCTGTTTTAACGAAGTCTTTTCTTTTTCCTACTTTGGCTTTTGCAGCTGCCTGAATATCCATCCAAGAATAACGGAATTTCAATTTATTTACGTCAATTGTTCTTAAACCATTATATGATTCTTCAATTGGCAAATACATAGAGTCCATTACCTCAGTATAATACTCATCCGGGTAAGCTTTAGTATCTTTAATTAACTTAACTTTTTTGTTCAGTTTTCTTCCAGCATAAGGATCATCTTTTGTACCTACACTATAGTAGTTATCATACATATATTTATCATAAGCCGTCATCTTATCCGGCTCAGAATCATTAAATGCATAATCTGAGATGCTGCCACCTTTTTTACCTTTATCACCTGTAGATTTCTGTCCGGTTTCATCAGCCAAAATAGCTAAACGAACTCTCATTGTAGAGTCTTTTACCCACTCTACAAACTGGCGATATTCGCTATTTGTAATTTCGGTTTCATCCATATAAAATGAACGAACAGTTACTGTTTTAGTCGGAGCATCCTCTACATTAGCTAAATCAGCATCTGATTTACCCATAATAAAAGACCCACCTGGAACTAAAGTCATTCCATAAGGCTTTTCAGGGTGCCATTTGCCTCCTGTAACACCAACCAATTCACCTTTGTCTCCTGACTTACCACAGCCAATTACCAGTGTTAACATTGCTGCAAATGCAATAAACTTCTTCATATAAATTTGGGATTATCTATTCATTATTATAAGTTCGTAAACGTATTTATTATTTATCTAAAAAACAATACTAGTTGCGAAATTTATTTCACCGTTCAAAAATAATGTTAAATAAAATAAAAAAAAAATATTTTATCGACAAACTAACTTAAAAAATCGACGTAAAACGTTAAATTTTATAATATGTAAATCTTGTCTTACTAATATTTCTTAACTTGATTTTTAAATTTTAAAAAAATTAAGATTTCTGCTAAAATTTTCTGCTACAAAGCATTTTTTCGCTGTGCTTTCCACCACCTTTCTGGCAATTCTTGGTTGCAAGCGCTCAAATATTCGTCGTAAGAACACGGTAATAACGTATTTCTTTTTAATTTATTGTTACCATTTGATTCGAACGGAATCTCGATCCACCAACGTTCCGTTTTGTCACTTTTGTAAAAAATAAGCTCCTCATCTTCCAGCGGAACAATATATTTTAAATAGTTCGTTCTGCTTCCAAACGGATACTCTTTTGATCGGTAATGATACCCTTCTATAAAGTACCATACGATCTGAGCAATAATACCCGATTCCTGTGCTGTGCTATTATGATTAAAAACTCCAAAAGAGGAAACTTTATCACTAATTCCGGCATATCTCGCCAAAGAACAAATCTCTTTTCCGTTAAAACCATTAGGCTCAAAAGACTTCATATTTCCTGAAGCCGAAGACTTTACGGAATTCAAATCAATACTTACCAAATCAGCATCTCTAAAAACCGGTTCTGCCAAAGCTATTTTATTTGATATTTCGCCCAAACGATAGGCATCAAAAAATAATTTTTCAATTAAATCAATTTCTTCCTGCGAATTGTAATAAGTCTGATATCCAATATTACAATAATTAAAAAGGTTATTAGGCTCATCTATTATGATTTTAGTCAAAAAAGAATTAGCCGAAACTGTTTCATTTTCTTTACCAAAATCAAATTTATTATCTACAGAAACCATATTTACCATTTGCTCTAAATCATCATAAGCGCGATACAAAGCATAGGTTAAATCTTGGGAACCTCCCAGGACTATAGGAATCACTTTATTCTTAATTAATGTAGAAGTTACCTTCTTTAATGCAAAATATGTGTCTTCTACAGAGTCTCCTGCCAGTATGTCTCCCAAATCAGCAATAGAAGCATCCCAATTACCGGGAAACATGCTGTAAATCTTTTTACGAACCGCTGTAAGATTAACTTCATTCACTATATCATTGCTGCGACGGTCTTCTAAAACACCAATTATAGCAATATTTATTTTGCTAATATCAGGAAATTGATCTTGTGTATGCAAAACTACTTTGCTGCCCAATTCTTGTGAAGACAACGAACTAATGAATTTTAAAATCCCTTCGTTAACTGGTTCTAGAAAATCAAATTCCATTTGTTATTTCTTTTTAGCAGCTGGTTTTTTAGCTGGTGCTTTTTTAGTTGTTGTTGCTTTTTTTGCTGGTGTCTTTTTTGCCGGTGTTTTTTTAGCAATCATTTCCTGAACTTCAGCCAATGTCAATTTTGTAGCATCAACATCTTTACTTAATTCAATTTTGATTTTACCTTTTGTAATAACCGAGCGACCCCAACGCGCTTTTTCAACCAAAATTCCTTCGTCTTCCCAATTGTGAAGCACTTTGTCTATATTTTTTTGTAATTTATCTTCAATTAGTTCTTCTACTTCTTGTTGTGATAAATTATCAAAATTGTATTTTTTGCTTACATTGATAAAAATACCATTCCATTTGATGAACGGACCAAAACGCCCCACACCTTTCTGCACTCCTTCGCCTTTGTAAACTGCAATTGGCGCATCAGCAATTGCTTTTTCATCAATTAATTCCTGGGCTCTTTCTTTAGAAAGACTTAATGGATCTTCTCCTTTTGGTAAAGAAATAAACACACTTCCGTGACGCACATAAGGACCGTAACGACCATTGCTAACTTCTACTTCTTCTCCTTTATATTCTCCTAGATTTTTAGGCAATAAAAATAAATTCAAAGCTTCTTCAAGTGTAATGTTTCCGATGTTTTGATCAGACATTAAACTTGCGAATTTTTTATCTTCGTCATCCGCTTCTCCAATTTGAGCCATTGGTCCAAATTTTCCTAAACGAACAGAAACTTGTCTCCCGTCTGCATCTTTTCCTAAGATTCTTTCTCCGCTTTCACGTTCTGCATTAGCTTCAACCTCTTTTACATTTGGATGAAATTTATTGTAGAACTCTTGCATCATAACTGCCCAGTCAATATTTCCTTCAGCAATTTCATCAAAATCCTGTTCTACTTTTGCAGTAAAGTTGTAATCTAAAATATTTCCGAAGTTCTTAACTAAGAAATCTGTAACGATAGTTCCGATATCTGTTGGAACTAATTTTCCTTTGTCTGAACCTGTATTTTCTTTCAGTACCTTTTCGCCTACTTTATTTGCTTGTAAAGTAAGTTGGGTGTATTTACGTTCCTGGCCTTCAAGAGTTCCTTTCTCAACATAATTTCTATTGATGATAGTAGAAATAGTTGGCGCGTACGTAGACGGACGGCCAATTCCTAATTCTTCTAATTTTTTAACCAATGAAGCTTCTGTATAACGAGACGGTGGTCTTGAATATCGTTCTGTAGCTGTAATATAATTGTTTGCTAACTTTTCGTTTACTTTCAAGGCTGGCAACATGCCTTCTTGCTCTTCCTCATCATCATCGTGTCCTTCTAAGTACACTTTCAAGAAACCTTCAAAAAGTAAAACTTCTCCTGAAGCTGTAAAAATCTCACTGTGATTATTTGCTTCAATTTTTACGTTTGTTCTTTCTAATTGTGCATCACTCATTTGAGATGCCAATGTTCTTTTCCAGATCAAATCATATAAACGAGCTTGGTCACGATCGATATTTACGGTATGACGTGACATATCTGTCGGACGAATTGCTTCGTGCGCTTCTTGTGCTCCTTTGCTTTTGTTGGCGAAAGTTCGAGGTTTTGAAAACTCTTTTCCGTATGATTTTATGATTTCAGCTTCAGCGGCATCCATTGCATCTTTAGAAAGATTCACACTATCGGTTCTCATATAAGTAATAAGTCCCGCTTCGTATAAACGTTGTGCAAGCTGCATTGTGATTCCAACCGGCAAATACAATTTTCTGGCTGCTTCTTGTTGCAAAGTAGAAGTTGTAAAAGGCGCTGTTGGTGATTTTTTGGTAGGTTTAGTTTCTAAATCAGCTACCTTATATTGTGATCCGATGTTTTTGTTTAAAAAATCTTCGGCTTCTTTTTTAGTATTGAAGTTCTTTGGTAATTTGGCTTTGAAAGTTTTCCCTGCCTCATTTACAAATTCTGCTACGATAGAATAACTCGCAACGGCATTAAAATTTTGAATTTCGCGTTCTCTCTCAACAATCAAACGAACTGAAACTGATTGTACACGTCCGGCAGAAAGTCCGCCTTTAATTTTTCTCCATAAAACCGGAGATAATTCATAACCTACTAAACGATCTAAAACACGACGCGCTTGTTGTGCATTTACTAAGTTATAATCAATTTCTCTTGGATTCTCAATCGCTTTAAGAATCGCTGACTTGGTAATTTCATGAAAAACAATTCGCTTGGTTTTTTTAACATCCAGTTTTAATTCTTCCGCCAAGTGCCATGAAATAGCTTCTCCTTCGCGGTCCTCATCACTTGCTAACCAAACCATTTCGGCATTCTTAGATAGTGCTTTCAACTTGCTTACTAAGGCTTTTTTATCCGGAGAGACTTCGTATTTAGGTTTAAATCCATTCTCTACATCTACTCCTATTTCCTTTGATGGTAAGTCTGCGATATGTCCGTAACTTGATTCTACTTGAAAATCACTTCCCAGAAATTTCTCTATCGTTTTCGCCTTTGCAGGTGACTCCACTATTACTAAATTCTTTGCCATTGCTCTATTTTTCTGCAACAAAAGTATCTATTTTTTTTAAATATCTGCCTTGCGAATGCATTTTTGAGTTATTTTAATATTATGTTTCTTAAAATTGCAGATTTATCTGTATTCCTACCTATTATATATATAGGTATAACTTTTAATGGTTTTTACCCCGGAAATGTTCTTTTTCATACCCTAAATTCCTAGCCCAGATTGCAGTGAAAAGCCCGGAATAAAAAACGCAAAAGTTTCTTGTTTTAAAAAAGCGACTAAAAGAAGCTCTTTTTAAAACATTAGAAACTTTGCTTTTTTTATGTCCCGATAGCTATCGGGATGCAACGGAAAGCTGGAAATAGCTTCTTAAAAAATTTAACCCCAAAGTTCACAAAGTTATTACGCAAAGTTCGCGAAGTTTTAATCTGAGCTGAAACATTTCAGGCGAAGTTCGCAAAGCTTTGAGAATCATTTTTAATCTTTTAATCTGTGGCTAAAAAATATAACCGCAAATTTATCAGGGTTTTCCGAAAAGAATTATTAAAATTTATCCGCCACGAATTTCACGAATTAGCACGAATTAATTTGTGGAAATTTGTGAAATTCGTGGCGTAAAAAATCCTTTTAATCTTTTAATCTGTGGCAAAATCTAACCGCAGAGACCACAAAGTTTTTACGCAAAGTTCACAAAGTTTAATTTGAGCTGAAAGATGTCAGGATAAGTTCGCAAAGCTTTGAGAATCTTTTTAATCTGTGGCAAAAAAAGTTAATCGCAAAGTTTACAAAGTTTTTATTCGCCACGAATAAGCACGAATTAATTTGTGGAAATTTGTGAAATTTGCGGTAAAAAAAATCCTTTTGATCTTTTAATATGTGGCAAAGAAGTCATTTATAGTTTGTCCAAGTAATCAAAATCAATAATCAATAATCTAAAAATTCTTTTCTGCCATCTTGTCACATTGATAGCATTTACGTTATCTTTGCACTTTGAAATTATACAATGGAAAAGATTATTGAGGAAAGCAAACAGGGCGAAAGTCTTGTTTTGGAGAATAAACCTGAGAATACTAAGAAACTTTTTATAGAAAGTTACGGTTGTGCGATGAATTTTTCGGACAGTGAGGTCGTAGCTTCTATCTTATCAATAAACGGATATAACACCACACAAACTCTTGAAGATGCCGATTTGGTTCTTGTAAATACCTGCTCGATTCGAGATAAGGCGGAGCAAACTATTCGCAAACGTCTGGAGAAATATAATGCGGTGAAACGTATTAACCCAAAGATGAAAGTGGGCGTTTTGGGCTGCATGGCGGAACGTTTGAAAAGTCAATTTCTGGAGGAAGAAAAAATAGTTGACCTTGTTGTTGGACCTGATGCTTACAAAGATTTGCCTAATTTATTGGCAGAAGTTGAGGAAGGCCGTGACGCCATTAATGTAATTTTATCAAAAGATGAAACCTATGGAGATATTTCGCCGGTTCGTTTGATGAGTAACGGAATTACAGCTTTGGTTTCTATCACTCGTGGCTGCGATAATATGTGTACGTTTTGCGTTGTGCCTTTTACACGCGGACGTGAGCGTAGTCGTGAACCTCAGAGTATTATAAAGGAAATTCAGGATTTATGGGATAAAGGCTTTAAGGAAATCACACTTTTAGGTCAAAACGTTGACAGTTACCTTTGGTACGGTGGCGGTTTGAAAAAAGATTTTGTAAATGCATCTGATATGCAAAAAGCAACGGCGGTCGATTTTGATCAATTGCTTGAAATGGTTGCTGTTGGTTTTCCTAAAATGCGTATTCGTTTTTCGACTTCTAATCCGCAGGATATGCACGAAAGCATCTTGCACGTTATTGCGAAATATCCAAATATTTGTAAACACATTCACTTGCCGGTTCAGTCTGGAAGCAACAGAATTCTAAAAGAAATGAATCGTTTACATACTCGTGAAGAATACATGGCTTTGATTGATAAAATCAAGGCGATTATCCCGAATGCTTCGATTTCGCAAGATATGATTGCCGGTTTTCCAACAGAAACTGAAGAAGATCATCAGGATACAATGAGTCTGATGGAATATGTGAAATATAACTTTGGTTATATGTATTCGTATTCTGAGCGTCCGGGAACTTTGGCAGGAAGAAAAATGGAAGATGATGTTCTGGAAGAAACCAAAGCAAGAAGATTACAGGAAATTGTTGATTTACAACAAAAACATGCTTGGTTCCGCAGTGAAGAATTCGTAGGGCAAATTGTTGAAGTTTTAGTTGAGAAAGTATCTAAAAAATCATCTGAAGAGTTCTCTGGAAGAAACTCTCAAAGTATTACAGTAGTTTTCCCAAAGGAAAATTATAAAATTGGAGATTTTGTAAATGTAAAAATCACAAGTTGTACGAGTGGAACTTTGAAAGGTGAAGCGGTTGGATTTAGTGAAATGAATTAAGAAAATTTGTTTCAAGTTTCAGGTTTTCTTTGTAACTTGAGACATACATAATAAAGATTATTTAAGTTTTAATTTAAAATATGGAGAAAGAAATTCTAGTAAAAAATAATTTTAGTGCAAAAACATACACAAAAGCCATATTAAGTGTAATGTTCCCAAAACCGATAATTTGGTTTTGTATTATTGCATTTTCATTATTATTAATAAACGGAGTTCGCATAATCATAAATGAGACATCAAAAGATAACTTCTCTTTCGATAATTTGTTTAGATCAGAAATCTTGATTTTATTTTTCCCTTTAGTTCTTTTCCTTATACTACGTCGGAACATAGCTATTAAATTTAATGAAGACCCTAAAAACAAAGAAAACATATACCATATTTTCAATTATGACTTTTTTCAAGTAAAAGGAGATAGTTTCGATACAAAATATTTCTGGAAGGACTTATTGAAGATAAAAGAAGTAAAAGATTATTTCATTGTGTTTATAAAAAAGAATCACTTTCTTATTCTCAACAAAGCGGATCTTAAAAACAATCAATATAACGAATTAAAACAGCTTTTTAATTCGATCGATATAAAAAAGAGTTTAAAAAGTTAAGGCTCAAAGTATAAAAACTTGAAACCTGAAACAAATAAAAACTTGAAACAAAAAACAAATGGAAACAGTTCAAGCAATAAAACAGCGATTTGAGATTATTGGAAATGATCCTAAATTAAATCGCGCCATTGAAAAAGCCATTCAGGTGGCGCCTACTGATATTTCGGTAATGGTGACTGGGGAAAGTGGTGTTGGTAAAGAAAATATTCCAAGAATAATCCATTCGCTTTCGCACAGAAAGCATGGTAAATATATTGCTGTAAACTGTGGTGCAATTCCGGAAGGAACTATTGATAGTGAGCTTTTTGGACACGAAAAAGGCGCTTTTACAGGTGCAACAAGCACGCGTGAAGGTTATTTTGAAGTAGCCGATGGCGGAACTATTTTTCTTGATGAAGTGGGTGAATTACCTTTAACAACTCAAGTTCGTTTACTTCGTGTTCTTGAAAATGGTGAATTTATAAAAGTAGGATCTTCTCAGGTTCAGAAAACAAATGTTAGAATCGTTGCGGCTACAAACGTAAACTTATTCAATGCAATTGAAAAAGGAAAATTCCGTGAGGATTTGTATTATCGTTTAACAACTGTCGAAATTACTTTACCGCCTTTGCGTGAAAGAAACGAAGACATACATTTGTTATTTAGAAAATTTGTTGCTGATTTTGCGCATAAATACAAAATGCCACCGTTGAAGTTAGATGACGATGCTGTTCTGCTTTTGCAAAAATTCAGATGGAACGGAAACATCCGTCAGTTGCGAAATGTAGCAGAACAAATCTCAGTTTTAGAAACCAATCGTGATATTACATTAGCAACTTTACAATCTTATCTCCCTAGCGCCGAAGGAAGCAATTTGCCTTCTGTAATTAGCGACAAGAAAAAAGAAAACGATTTTAGTACTGAAAGAGATATCCTGTACAAAGTTCTTTTTGATATGAAAAGTGATCTGAATGATTTGAAAAAATTGACTTTAGAATTAATGAAAAATGGAAGTTCAAAAGTCCAGGACATTAATCCTAATTTGATTCAGAAGATATATGGTTCGCAGGAAAATGAAAGCGAGATAGATTTTGAAGAAGAACCAAGAACGGCTGTCATGACACCGACAGCACGCGAAGAAAATTATCAAATGCAAGACGATAATTATTTGTTCGCTGAAACGATTGAAGAAGAAGAGGTTTTACGTTTAGAACAAAAAGAAATCGAAATGATCAAAAAATCATTAGAGAAAAATAAAGGTAAACGAAAAGCTGCTGCAGATGAATTAGGTATTTCTGAGCGAACATTATATAGAAAAATTAAACAATTTGATTTGTAGTTTTACCACAAAGACACGAAGACGCAAAAAAGTTTTGGCCGAAAATGAATATCTTTGAAATCTTAAAATAAAAAATGAAAAATTTAAAATATCTTTTAATTCTATTAATTGCAACAACTTTTAGCGGTTGCAATGTTTACAACTTTACAGGAACGGGAAAAATTGACGCAAAAACTTTTCAGGTTAATTTCTTTCAAAATAATGCTGATTTGGTTGAACCGGGAATCGACAGACAATTTACACTGGCATTGCAGGATATAATTATGGGGCAAACTAATTTAAACTTAGTTAGCAACGGTGGAGATTTAGTTTATGAAGGAGAAATTGTAGACTACAGAACAACGCCAATGACTGCTACAGCAGATTCAGATCTGAAAGCGGCACAAAACCGTTTGACAATTCGTGTACAAGTTAGGTTTACCAATAAAAAGAAAGAAACTGACGATTTTGAAAAATCATTTGAGTTTTATTATGATTTTGCCGGATCTGGTCTTCCAACAGGTGCTATTCTGAACGAAGCACTTAAAGTAATTTTTGAGAGAATTACTCAGGATATTTTTAATGAGTCACTCGCAAAGTGGTAAAAATGTTGATTTGTTAAATCGGTTAATCGTCAAATCGACTAATCTACAAACGATTTAATAATCCAATAAATAATTAAACAACAATACGATTAAATAATACATAATGAACGTAACTGATTATACCTACTTAATGAACAAACCCGATGCTATTACAGAAAAGCAGGCGGATGCATTAGGAAGTGTTTTGAATGAATTTCCGTATTTTCAAAGTGCCCGCGCATTGCGATTAAAAGGACTTTATAATCAAAACAGCTTTAAGTATAATTATGCTCTAAAAGTTACGGCCGCTTATACGACTGACCGTTCGATTTTGTTTGATTTTATAACTTCGGAAACTTTTACTTCTATCCAAAGCGAATATTACGACAGAAAGTTAAAAGATCTTTTGAATATTACTGTTTTTGACAGCGAAATCATCTCGGCAGAACAAATTAAAAAAAGTACAGAAGTTCGCATTGATCCAATAGAACAATCTATTTTAGACTCTATTAAAGAAGCTACAACGGTCACTTTTGAAAAACCTGTAATAATTGAAGAACCAAAAATCGATTTGGTTATTGAGCAGCCTGTCTTAGATTCTTTTAAAGAAGTAACAACAACTTTTGAAGAACCTGTAAAAATAAAAGACCTTAAAATTGAATCCATTAGTGAGCAATCAATATTAGATTCATTTAAAGAAGTAATTAGTACAACTTTTGAAGAAACTCCAAAAATAGAAGAGCCTATAATCGAACCAATTAGCGAGCAAGCAATTTTGGATTCATTTAAAGAGGTAACAACTGCAACCTTTGAAGAAACTCCAAAAATAGAGGAGCTTATAATTGAGCCAATTAGCGAGCAATCAATTTTAGATTCTTTTAAAGAAATAACAACTGCAACTTTTGAAGAACCTATAGAAACAGAAGAGATTAAAATTGAGCCCGTTATTGAGCAACCCATTTTAGATCATTTTAAAGAAGTAACATCAGTTGTTTTTGAAGAACCTGCAATAATTGAGGAACCCGTTTTAACTTCTGATCAAACAGAAACGAATATAACTTTTGAAGAAACTCCAAAAATAGAAGAAATAAAAGTTGATCCAATTATCGAGCAGCCTGTTAAAATAGCAACTTCAACCTTTTTTGATGAAACCGTTGATGATGAAATTCCAGATGTCAGAGTTGATCCCATTGAAAAATCGATTTTAAATTCTATTAAAGAAGCTTCAACAGTAGTTTTTGAGAAAGCTAAAGAAGAAGAAGAAGTTGAAGAACCTAACGAGATCGAAATCCCGGAAGTTGTAAAAACTGCAGAAGAAAATCTGGAAATAGGAAAACCATTAGATTTTTCGGTTAATGAAAAACACTCTTTTCAGGAATGGCTTCAATTAGCCAAAACTGAGCCAATTGACAGATCAGAAGAAACTCCGGAAGAGGAAAAACAAACTAAAAAACCAACCGAAACAATTGTTGAAGTTGAATTATTGGACGAAGAGAAAAAGAAAAAGGCAGAAATAATCAATAAATTCATCGAAACGAATCCGAAGATTTCGCCTATAAAGCAGACTGCAATAACGCCAGCAGTACAATTCAACATAAATCAAGAGGATAATTCCTACTTAATGACCGAGACTTTGGCCAGAGTATATTTGGAACAAAAAAAATATACAAAAGCAATACAAGCATATGAAATATTAATTTTGAAATATCCAGAAAAAATTAGTTTCTTTGCAGACCGTATTTCGGATATAAAGATTTTACAACAAAATAACAATAATAATTAAGCAATGAGCACATTTTCAATTTTTTTAGTTTTAATCACAATAGTTTGTTTTCTATTGATCGTAGTAATCATGGTTCAAAACCCTAAAGGAGGCGGATTGTCGTCTACTATCAGCGGAACTCAAATGTTAGGTGGAGTACAAAAAACAACAGACTTTTTAGATAAAAGTACCTGGACACTAGCGACTATTTTGATTGCTTTAATTTTGCTTTCAAGCTTAAGTTTCACAGGATCATTAAGTGATACTGACTCTAAAATTATTGAAAAAACCGAAGCTCCTGCTAACACGCCAGCTGCTCCAGTTCAACAAACACCTGCTCCGGCAACTCCTGCAGCAAAATAATCACTTAGATATAAATATTAAATGCCAGCCTGTCAAAGCTGGCATTTTTTTTAAGAAATAATGTCAGTTTTAAGAGCATGGCACAATTTCTGAAATCCAATAGAACATAAAAAACGTATAACTTATAATAATATAAAATCATGGCCTTAAACATTAAACCGCTTTCAGATCGCGTACTTATTGAGCCTGTTGCTGCTGAAACTAAAACTGCCTCAGGGATTTTTATTCCGGATACTGCCAAAGAAAAACCACAAAAAGGAACTGTTGTAGCTGTTGGAAACGGATCTAAAGATCACACTATGACCGTAAAAGTTGGCGATACTGTTCTTTATGGTAAATATGCCGGAACAGAATTAAAACTTGAAGGAACTGATTATTTGATTATGCGTGAGGACGATATTCTTGCAATAATCTAAAAATACATAAGTCTCAAGAATATAAGTATCGAGGAAACTTGAAACAAATAAAACTTTAAACTAAATTAAAAGAAATGGCAAAAGATATAAAATTTGATATTGAAGCACGTGACGGATTAAAACGTGGTGTTGATGCATTAGCAAATGCTGTAAAAGTAACTCTAGGACCAAAAGGTCGTAATGTAATCATTGGAAAATCATTTGGTGGACCAACTGTTACTAAAGATGGTGTTTCTGTTGCAAAAGAAATCGAATTAAAAGACCCATTAGAAAATATGGGCGCGCAAATGGTTAAAGAAGTAGCTTCTAAAACTAATGATTTAGCGGGTGACGGAACTACAACTGCTACCGTTTTAGCTCAGGCAATCGTAAAAGAAGGTTTGAAAAACGTTGCTGCAGGTGCAAATCCAATGGACTTGAAACGTGGTATCGATAAAGCCGTTGAAGCTATCGTTGCTGACCTTGCTAAACAGGCTAAAGTGGTTGGAAGTGATTCTGACAAAATCAAACAAATTGCTTCTATCTCTGCAAACAATGACGAAGTTATTGGTGATTTGATCGCTACTGCTTTCGCTAAAGTTGGTAAAGAAGGTGTAATTACTGTAGAAGAAGCTAAAGGAACAGATACATACGTTGATGTTGTTGAAGGTATGCAGTTTGACAGAGGATATCTTTCTCCTTACTTTGTAACAAACCCAGAGAAAATGGAAGTTGAATTAGACTCTCCATATATCTTATTATACGACAAAAAAGTATCTTCTTTAAAAGAATTACTACCTGTTTTAGAGCCAGTTGCTCAATCAGGAAAACCATTATTAATTATTGCTGAGGATGTTGACGGAGAAGCTCTATCTACTCTTGTAGTTAATAAATTAAGAGGTGCTCTTAAAATTGCTGCTGTAAAAGCTCCAGGTTTTGGAGACAGAAGAAAAGCAATGTTAGAAGATATCGCAATCTTAACTGGTGGAACTGTAATTTCTGAAGAAAGAGGTTATACGCTGGAAAATACAACTATCGAAATGTTAGGAACTGCAAAAAGAGTTTCTATCGATAAAGACAACACTACTATTGTAAGTGGTGCTGGTGAAGCTGATATCATCAAAAACAGAGTAAACCAAATTAAAGGTCAGATGGAAACTACTACATCTGATTATGATAAAGAAAAATTGCAAGAGCGTTTGGCTAAATTAGCTGGTGGTGTTGCTGTTCTTTATGTTGGTGCTGCATCTGAAGTTGAAATGAAAGAGAAAAAAGACAGAGTTGACGATGCTTTACACGCTACTCGTGCTGCTGTTGAAGAAGGAATTGTTGCTGGTGGTGGTGTTGCTTTATTAAGAGCAAAAGCGGCCTTGGCAGGAATTAAAGCTGATAACGCTGACGAAGCAACAGGAATTCAAATCGTTTCTCGTGCTGTTGAATCTCCATTAAGAACTATTGTTGAAAATGCAGGTCTTGAAGGTTCTGTAGTTGTAGCAAAAGTTGCCGAAGGTTCTGGTGATTATGGATACAATGCTAAAACTGACGAATATGTTGACATGCTTAAAGCAGGTATTATTGATCCTAAAAAAGTAACTCGTGTAGCATTAGAGAATGCTGCTTCTGTTGCGGGAATGATCCTAACTACTGAGTGTGCATTAATTGATATTAAAGAAGATAACGGAGGCGGAATGCCAATGGGTGGCGGTATGCCAGGAATGATGTAATCGTTCTAACTTCTTAAACTATAAAACGCCAGATTTTGATCTGGCGTTTTTTTTTGTCACAGATTAAATGAATTAAAAGATTTTTTTGCCACGAATTTCACGAATTTTCACAAATTATTTTTTTTATTATTGTGCTAAAAATTTGTGATAATTCGTAAAATTCGTGGCTAACCTTTTTTCAAATATCCAGTAAACTTTCATTTAGTTTAACATTCTCTTTTTCATTAAAAAATCGTTTATCAGTAACTTTGTCATTCTATTAAAATTATAAAATGAGAAAATTTACAACTCACCTATTATTTTTTGCATTCTTATTTCTTAACACTTTCTCCTATTCTCAATCCAATAAAGATGCCTACGTTGTATTGGTTTCTATGGATGGATTTCGTTGGGATTACGCAAAACATTTTGACCTTAAAAATTTAAAACAAATTGCCAAAGAAGGTGTGCATGCCAAATCTATGCGACCATCTTATCCAAGCAAAACATTCCCGAATCACTATTCGATTGTGACTGGACTTTATCCGGATCATCACGGTATTATCAATAATGCTTTCTACGATTCGGCTTTAGATAAATATTTCTCATTGTCGACAGATTCTAAAAATGATTCGCGCTTTTATGGTGGAAATCCTATTTGGAATGTAGCAGAACAACAAGGTGTAAAAAGCGCTTCTTTTTTCTGGCCGGGATCTGATACGGATAAAAAACGTCCTGGTATTTATAAAAATTACGACAATAAAATTCCATACGAAACCAGAATTGACACTGTTATAAAGTGGTTACAGCTTCCTGAAAAACAGCGACCGCATTTGATTACTTTATATTTTGACGAACCAGATCATACAGGACATACTTATGGCCCGCTTTCTCCCGAAAACGAAAAAATGGTTCATAAAATGGATTCCGTTATGGGACAATTATCTTCTAAGCTTGATCAATTAGCCATTGGAAAACAAATCAATTTAATTATTGTCTCAGATCATGGAATGACTAATATTAGCAATGACAAAAAAGTAGTCATTCTGGATTATTTAAAACCGGAATGGTTGAGTTACAAAGAGGTAATCAATCCAATTATGAGTCTTCAGGCGAAACCGGGTTATCAGGATTCTATCGCAAAGGCTTTAAAAAAAGTACCACATATTAAATTCTGGAAATCAGGTGAAGTTCCTAAAAGGCTTCATTACGGTACAAATCCACGTGTTCATGATTTTGTGATTGAAGCTAAAAAAGGATATAGTCTGGCAAAAAATAAGACTGACGACACAAAAGGCGGAACTCACGGTTATGATAACAAACAAAAAGATATGCAAGCCATTTTCTATGCAAAAGGCCCAGCTTTTAAAGTAGATAAGGAGGTCAGTTCATTTCAAAACGTTTCTGTTTATCCGTTAATTGCTCATATTTTAGGTTTGCAAATTGAAGAAGTAGATGGAAGGTTTAGTGAGGTAAAAAACATGTTGAAGAATTAGAAAATGTGGTAATTAGAAAATGTGTCAATTAGAAAATTTCATTGATAACGAATAATAATTTTATAATTAATTTACTGTTTTACATATAAGATCCACCAAAAAAGATATCTTTTTCTAAGCACTTAACTTCCATCCAATTTTATTGGACGGAACTATGATAAGTTTGTAATCACAAAAGTTCTTGAGAAACATTTGCAAAAAGCTTATCATTAGCCTTTTTAAATTAAAATTATGAAGTTAGAATTGGTAAACTTAGAAAACCTCAATTTAGTAGAGTTAAACAAACACGAGATAGAAGAAATTGATGGCGGTTGGATTATTCCTCTTTTAAGACATTTTATATTAAGTCTCTAATCAACTTTTAAAAATTAAGAAAATTAATATTATACTAAAATGAAAAAGATTAGAATTAGTCTGTATATAGTTATTCTTCTGTATGTGATAACCACAATGATTTTTCATGTGCATTTTGTGTATAAAAAACCAATATTATATATTCTTATTATTGCTTTAATAGTTTTTGATTTGCTGATTCCAAATTTGAAAAACTATTTTAAACAACAAAAATAATAGCACCAATTACATAGAGTGCATGAATTTGATAATTAGAAAATGTGTCAATTAGATAATTTTATTGATAACGCATAAATTATCTAATTTTCTAATTGACACATTATCTAATTAAGAGACAACTTTGTACGTAGGATCTTCGATTACATTTACTTTGATAACAGCTTCGGCATTTTTAAGTAACTCTCGGCAATCCGGGCTTAAATGCTGCAACTCGATCACTTTCCCAAGTTGATTATATTTCTTAGTTAGATTATTCAGAGCTTCAATCGCAGACATATCAGCTATACGACTTTCTTTAAAATCAATAATTACATGATTTGGATCGTTTGCTATATCAAACTTTTCGACGAAAGTTGTTATAGAACCAAAAAACAACGGGCCATAAATTTCGTAGTGTTTCACTCCTGCTTCATCAATAAAATGTCGGGCGCGAATTCTTTTAGCACTTTCCCAAGCAAAAACCAAAGCAGAAATAATCACGCCAATCAAAACTGCCAAAGCCAAATTATGCAATAAAATCGTAATTACTGCAACGAGAATTCCAACAAAAATATCATGTTTAGGCATTTTGTTTATGATTCTGAAACTTGCCCATTCAAACGTAGTAATTGCGACCATCATCATTACGCCAACCAAAGCTGCCATTGGTAATTTTCCAATTATTGGTGCTCCAAAAAGTATGATTAACAAAATAGTCAAAGAAGCGATTATTCCTGAAAGTCTGGCTCTTGATCCGGCAGATAGATTCACGAGAGTCTGAGCAATCATTGGACATCCTCCCATTCCGAAAAAGAAACCATTTAAGATATTTGAACTTCCCTGAGCAATACATTCTCTGTTGCTATTGCCTCGTGTTCCAGTAATTTCATCGACTAAATTCAGTGTAAGCAAACCTTCAGTTAAACCAACTGCAGCTACAATTACAGAATATGGAAAAATCACTTTGAAGGTTTCAAAAGAAAGCGGGATATTAGGAATATGGAACGGAGGAAATCCGCCTTGAACTGAAGCAATATCTTCAACTGTTTTTGTTTCAATATTAAATAAAAGTACAATTGCAAACACTACTAAAATTGCTACCAAAGAAGCTGGAACTGTTTTAGTCAATTTTGGAAAAAGCAATACAATTGCAATTGTCAGCGCAACCAAACCAAGCATTATATACAAAGGAGTTCCTTGTAGCCAGGAAACCTGACCATTAATTACAGTTTTAAACTGCTCCAATTGTGACATGAAAATCACCACAGCCAAACCATTTACAAAACCAAACATAACCGGCTGAGGAACTAATCGAATAAATTTTCCGAGTTTAAAAAGTCCGATACAGATTTGTACTATGCCACCGAGCGCAACGGCTGCAAAAACATATTCAATCCCGTGAGATTTCATTAAAGCAATCAATACAATAACGGTTGCTCCGGCTCCGCCCGAAATCATTCCGGGTCTTCCTCCAAAAATTGCAGTAACTAAACCGGCAATAAAAGCAGCATACAAACCTACAAGTGGTGGAAATCCGGCTAAAATAGCAAACGACAACGATTCTGGAATCATCGTCATCGCAACTGTTAAACCTGCTAAAATTTCATTTCTATAATTAACTTTTTGAGTAAAGTCGAAGAGTTGGAAAGCTTTTTTCATAAGAGCACAAATGTAGAGAATTTGGCAATTAGATAATGTGGCAATTGAGAGAATGTGACAATTAGAAAATTTGATAATTAGATAATTATTGTGCGTAATCTATAAAATTTTCTAATTATCAAATTTTCTAATTGGCACATTAATTTTACTCTAATTTTATACAGATATAACCTAGACAATTTACGTAATCAATTATGTTTTTGGGCTCTAAATCGACACCTTC
The DNA here is from genome assembly GCF_006438875.1 of Flavobacterium pectinovorum. Taxonomy (GTDB): domain Bacteria; phylum Bacteroidota; class Bacteroidia; order Flavobacteriales; family Flavobacteriaceae; genus Flavobacterium; species Flavobacterium pectinovorum_A. The sequence continues at coordinate 56,174 of NZ_RCZH01000017.1, read as the reverse complement.
AACTCTTAATATTTTATCACAGTCTTCTAAATCAAAATTGATTTTATAATTGGGAAATTGGGTTTGAATGACAGCAATAATATAATTTTTATCTGCTTCTTTCTGAACATTTGTTTTAAAAATTTCAACAATCATAATTGCTAATTTTAATACTACTTAATTTAAAATCAAAAACTGCTTTAAAACGGATTATATGAAATCCCAAATCTAAAATAACCTTGCGCATCTTCCTTCTGATCATAAACATAATTAGAAGTGCGTTCCCCCTTTTCTGTTACACGAACACTCATAACATTGTTAACACCAGCTTTTACAACTCCAATAATTTTTGGCGAAAAGCGGTATTCATAGCTGATTCCCGACTTCAATTCGAGTTGATTCAGTTCATAAATTCCTTTCAATTTTGGGTTGTTTAAATTTAAGTAAAAACTTTCAGTATTCAATTCTGTTCCTAGGGAAATTCTTCCGTTTTCCAGCAATTCTCTTCTAAACAACAAGCGTTGTGGCAAAATGAAATCGATATCCCATTTTGAATTTTCAAATTTATGATTATAGGTCAAAAGCGGCGTAATCGGGATAATAGCCGAAGGATCCATCATGACCAAAGCTCCTACAGTAAAGGTTGTATTAGCGGTTCTTTTTAAAACAATACTCGCAGTAGCAAAACCTTTTACACGTTGAAAATTATCCTGATTTCCATCTGCAGTTACCGTAGCGTTGTAAATAATGGGTTTATGAAAAAGCGTCGAAACATAAGTCGCGCTTAAAGCGGCTGCAAAAAAATGAATTTCCTCTTTTTCTCTGGTATGTGTTGTTGCCGAATTGTAGTTATAAATGTCTCCAAATTCATAAGTTTCATATTTATAGCGCAATGAACTTGTCAAAACAAACCGTCTTGATTTTGAGGTCAGGAAAGGTACATTAATAGCGGCTTTAAATCGATTATGGCTCTCAATTCTTCCTCTTTCAAAACGTTCGCCAAAAAGTTTCGAATCAAAATTAGTTGGCCCTAACTGTTCGTATTGCAAATCTAAAATTCGAGTAGTCGGAAATTTATCCGTTACCGCTTTTGCAACCGTTTTTATTGGAGTCTCTTTTTCCTGAGCAATTGTTCGCATAGAAGCAAATACAACTAAGGCACAAATAATTTGCGTTTTCATAAGCCAATTAAAAATTAAAGTTCGTTTGGAAAAATGTTTAAAATCCGAAGCAAATGTAGTTGTGAACTCTTTATTATAATAGCTTAATTATTCAAATGGCGTATTATTTATACCAATGGCGTTTGTATAATTTTGGCACAGAAAAAAGCAAAAACTATACTATTTCGCTAATTTTGCCGTTATGACGATTCTCAAAATATATCAGAATTTTTTTCTCCGAAATCTTATCGTAAATCTCATTGTTTATTTGATTATTTTGGCTTGTGTGTACGATGAAATAAAAGATGTAGATTTAGAGCGACATAACTGGACTTATATTTTTAGTAAAGTCGGAATTGGCTACTTTCCGTCTATTGTCTGGGTAACTTGTTTCAATGTTTTTATTATCACCCCCTTTTTATTCAAAAAAAAGTTTAAAACCTTTTTTACATTGTTTGTCATTTATTGGACTACTTTTTATTTTTTCATGAGCTGGCTTTTTCCGATCGTTGGATTAGGAGCCTTAAAAACGCTTCAAATTCTATCACTTATTATTAATGGAATATTTTTTTACTTTATTCATATTGTGATTACCAAAAAAATGATACAAACAGATAAGGATATTATGAATTACAAGTCAGAACTTTCCTTTTTAAAACAACAGCTCAATCCACATTTTTTGCTTAATGCAATGAATAATTTATATGGAGAATCTCTAACGGAACCTGATAAATTGCCCGACAGAATTTTGAATCTTTCAGACATGCTTCGATATCAGATTGAAGCCACTAAAAAAGATTATGTTTTGGTTGCCGAAGAAATTGACTTTGTTAAAAAATACATTGAATATTATACGTTTCGAAACGAAAGATTAAATGTGACTCAAAACTATGCAGGCGATTTTAACAACATCGATATTCCGCCTTTATTCTTTTTACCTTTGGTCGAAAATGCTGTTAAGTTTTCAGGCGAAACTGCTGAACCTTTTATTCTGTTGGATTTAAAAGTAAAATCACGACATTTATCTTTTACCCTGAAAAATAATTATTTAGAATCCGGTTCCAGGCTTTCGGGAACAGGAATTGGAATTGAAAATCTAAAAAGACGGCTCGAAGTCTACGGTTTGAAACATGAACTGAACTGCAAAAGAGAAAAAAATGCTTTTAGCGTAAAACTGAATATATGGGACTTACCTATCGTTGCCTGATCATTGATGACGAAACGCCTGCTCACAAGGCACTAGCATCGCATATCGCAAAATACGACGATCTGGAACATTCCGGAAGTGCTTTTAGTGGTATGGAAGCAGTAAAAATGCTCAACGAAAACAAATACGATATTATCTTTCTGGATATTAATATGCCTGTAATTTCTGGTATTGAATTAATGGAGTTACAACCCAATCGCCCAATAACCATTGTTACTACAGCATATTCTGACTTTGCACTTTCTGCTTATCAAAACGATGCTATCGATTATTTATTAAAACCTATTTCGTTGGAAAAATTCTCGAAAGCGATCGAAAAAGCCAGAACGTTTTACTCCGGAAAAAGTCTTAAAAAAGAAAATACTGCCACCGAAAGAACACTTTCATATCGTGCCAACGGTCAAATGATCGAGACACTTTTAAGTGATATTCTCTATATCGAAAGTCTGGGCAACTACATGAAATTGCACAGCAAAAAATTAAAATCTCCTCTAATTATCTACGGCTCGCTCTCTAATATTGCCGATGAAATCAATAGCAATGAATTTATTCAGGTTCATCGTTCTTATATTGTAAACACTCGCGAAATCTCGTCTAAAACGTTAAAAACACTTACGATGTCAAATGGAGAAATTATTCCTGTAGGGAGAAAATATCAGATTTTATTGTTTTAAATTTCAAAATGTATCAATTTGATTATTAGATATTTTTTGTTATTACGTTACAAAGTGTTGTTATGCAATATTCTCAAGTCCACCTGGAAATGGTCTGTAGGCGTAATAATGCAACACCTCTTCAATTGCCCTTTTTAGCGCTTCGTTTATTGGTAATAAAGTCATTCCCATTTTATAATCAATTTGTGCAAGCTGCATATAATAATCAGTAAAAATGGGTACATATTTTCCTTTATTAATTACTTCTTCAGCTGCATTAAAATTTTCTTGTTGTTCTTCTTTAATAATTTTACATGTTGCTAATCTTAGTTTTCCATATTTGTCTGTGTTAGCAGCATAACCAAAAAGACGGCATATTAATCCGCGATAACGATAATTGCTACAACTTCCTTTATGATGCTCTAATACGGAAAGTGGTCGATATAAAAGGCAATTTTTAGTAGTCGAATCATTCAGTTTTTCTAAGGTTTCTTCTGCTTTACCATTCAAAAATAAATGAAACGCCCAAGGTAAAAATTCTAAAGGAGAAGCATCTATATTTGGTTTAGAACAACATTTACCACAACCGGCATTGCAATACAAATTAGTTTCAGATTTGAAAGTGGTAATTTCAATTTCGAGACGATCAAACAATTCCTCAACCAGCCGAACTTTCTGTTCTATTGCCATTGTTTTTTTCGTAAGGTAGACTAATCAAAATGGCTCGTGCTACAACGGCAGTTTTATTGTGAATAGTTTATGTCTAATCCACAAAGTATTAATTATACAACTAAGCAAATGTTCTTGCGCTTCTCAAAAAAATCTACTAAAAACCTACACACCAAAATCCAGAAGTTTTTTTATACTTTTCAAAACTTGCAACCTTGACCAACCATAAATCTTTTCTTCAAAAAAAACCTTTAGCAAACTAATTTTTCCTACATAAATAATTATATTCGCAACGCCACTAATCGTTTAAAATAATTGTAGAAAAAATGACCATTTTTAAGTTCCTATTTAGAAAATCAGATTTAGAATGCCCCAGATGTCTAGGAAAAACTTTTGTCGATTGGGATGATATAAAACGTTTAAACAGACAACTAAAATGGGTTCCCGCGCCCTGTGCATATTGCCTTGGAACTGGGAAGGTTACTAAAGAGATGATTACAAATGTTCCTGTAGACTATACTTACCTCACTATAGATTTGCCGGAATCAGAAATGGATAAAATAAAAGAAGGCAACGAAGAAACACTGGAAAAAGGAAGACTACATGATCTTTTTTTAGACGATCTTATAAAATATGCTGACCATCATTACTCTATTAATAACATGGATGCTACAAGTATTGCCGATTTATATCTAAACACTGAAGACAAAACTGCTTTATTTTCGCTTGAAAGAAAAAATCTAATACAATTTATTGAGAAAGTAATTGAAATAAAAAGAACAAACTGAATTACTTCAGACAGTATCATTCCATTTATTCCGTAAAGTATTCACTACAAAAGTTACAAAAAATTTCTATAAAATCACAATCAACCTTAAAAACAGGTATAAATACGCATTGCCAGAATTTTATTAAGTGGTAAAATTGCGCTAAATAATTTTACTTTTAAAGTATAATTTTCCCGAAAGGAAGATTATAATAATGCTGTCATTTTTTTTGGAACAATTAAAGTGAGATTTCTAATCGTTGCCAACGATTAAAAGTCTCACTTTTTTTTGATTCATAAAATAAAAAAACTTTGTCTTAGAACCTCCAAACCTTTGAGCGTTTAAAAAAAAACCTTGTATCTTTGAGCCTTAGTACCTCAGAACCTACAAAATATGACACGAGAACATTATATTCCCTTCAACAAGGAATTCTTACTCGAACAACAAATAAACACTTTTGCCGAAGACCAAAAAAAAGTTGATGATTTTAAAAAACTGTTTGATATTATCGAGCATTATTTTCATTATGAAGCTTTTAATTTAAATCGAAATCTAAAACAAAATTATGCTTTGTTTGATCCGGATTTGAGTCTAAAAGAGCGAAAAGGTTTTATGGGTAAAAGTGATTTTTCGGTTTTTAAAGAAACATTACTTACAGTTTTAGAACAAGGAAATTATACTCGTATTGATCAGGAAACTTTGAATAAAGCGTTTCAGGATTCTGATTTGATTGGTTTAAAACTTTCAATTGATTTTAATGCATTCCAAGATTATGAATTATATGTTCGCGGACATCATAAATCAAAAGTAAAAGTAAAAAAATATTTCTTTTGGAAAAAAGAAATTGAGATCGAATACTACGATCGTGTTATGATTTATCTGCATTATAATGACACTCATTTTCTAAAGCAAAAGAAAGTCAAATTAGGTAAAATGCCTATTGAACCCGGATCTGTTGTTTTAAAAATTTTTAAGCGAGTTCCTAAAAATGATATCGAAACAATTTTTCCAAATGCAATTCCCAGAATGTCAACTACAGACAAATTGTTACTTTGGGTTCCGGGTATTTTTGGTGGAATTTCGCTATTAAGTGCTAAAGTAATTCCTGCTTTAATCAACATGTATGATGCTTATGAATCAGGAGAAACTATTGATTTATTAGATAGTAAAACATCACTTAATCAAGGTTTAATTGCGCTCGGAATTTTGTCCCTTTATTTGTTCCGTCAATACAACAACTTTGTTAATAAGAAAATTAAATATTCTAAAATACTCTCAGACAGTCTTTACTTTAAAAATCTAGGAAACAATAGCGGTGCTTTCTATTCACTCTTAAACTCTTCTGAAGAAGAAGTGCTGAAGGAAACGATTTTGGCTTATACTTTTTTATACAAGAGCAACGAACCTATTACTGCTGAAGAATTAGATTCTCAAATTGAATCCTGGTTCGAAACAAACCTAAAAACCGATCTTGATTTTGATGTAAAAGATGCTTTAGAAAAATTAAAAAACATTGGTCTTGGCATTGAAACCAATGGAAAATGGAAAGTTCTGCCTCTTGACCAAGCATTAATTTCCATAGATAAATTATGGGATAATGTTTTTGATTACAATCAGGTTCAAAGTTACAAAGGCTAAAGTTACAAAGGGCTAAGAAACTAAGACTTCGTTTATGTTCAATATTAAGAATGTTTTTAAGTGTCATAAATAAATATTACCACAAGATCTTTATAACTTTCAACCTCTAAACCTTTACTACTTTGAGCCTTTGCACCTTCCAAAAATTTTATTAGATTTACGTATACCTAAATCCAAAACAATGAGAACATTAGAACAATGGTTTGAAGAGTATGCCGTAAGTCATCAGAATCCAAAAAATAAAGCAATTCATTATGTTTGTGTGCCCGCAATTTACTTTTCGATAGTAGGTTTATTAATGAGTATTCCAAGTACTATAATTGCCAATACTTTAAAACTTAATGCTCCAATTATTGAAAATTGGGCTGCTGTTGTATTAATTTTTGTTCTTATTTTTTATATCCGATTATCGGTTGCAATGGCCGTTAAGATTGCGATTTTATCAGCGATTTGTTTGGTTGTTAATTATTACATAGGGCAAGTTTTCCCGTTATGGATCTTTTCTATTGGTGTTTTTATAATCGCCTGGATAGGGCAATTCTACGGACATAATATTGAAGGTAAGAAACCGTCCTTCTTAAAAGATCTTCAGTTTTTAATGATTGGACCGGCTTGGGTTGTAGAAAATTTGTTTTCCAAAAAATAATCGATCATTAACTTAAATCTTTTTTGCATTCTTAACTACACACAGATGAATGGCATATCATTTGAATTATAAAAATCTAAATTTCAGATATTTATTAATTCAAATAGCTTTATTATGAAAGTAACTTATTATGGTCATTCCTGTTTCTCTGTTTTAGTAAATGGAAAACATATTCTTTTTGATCCCTTTATTTCGGGTAATGAACTTGCAAAAAACATAAATATTGACGAAATAAAAGCAGATTATATTTTGATTTCGCATGCACATTACGATCACATTTTGGACGTTGAAAGGATCGCAAAAAATACTGGTGCTAAAGTTCTCGGAAATTTTGAAATATATAACTGGCTTCTAAAAAACGGAATCGAAAATGCACACCCAATTAATCCGGGAGGTAAATTTGACTTTGATTTTGGAACAGTAAAATGTGTAATAGCACAGCATCCAAGTAGTTTTATGGATGGTTCTTATGGCGGAATTGCCTGTGGATTTGTATTAACTACTGTCGACGGAAATTTTTACTACAGTGGAGATACAGCTTTGACTCTCGACATGCAGCTTATCACAAAATTTACTAAACTTGATTTTGCCATTTTTCCAATTGGAGATGGATTAACCATGGGAATTGAAGAAGCTATTGAAGCTTCAAAACTTGTAGTGGTTGATAAAATATTAGGTGTTCATTACGATACTTTTGGTTTCATTGTTATGGATCATCAAAAAGCTTTAAGCGCATTTACAAAAGAAAACCTAAACCTGTTTTTACCCAAAATTGGCGAAACAATCGAATTGTAATTTTTCTATATTTCGCTAAAACTTATCTTTTTAACGAAATAAAACAGAAACCAAAAACTCTCAAAATAGTTCATTATCTCTAAAATCCTGGATTTATAAATATTTTTAACAAAGGCATCAAAATTGTTTGTCTGAATTTATCATGAACCCAAAATTCAGAACAATGAAAGCATTTACAACTTCATTTGTTTTTTTTGATGCTAACTTTAAATTTATCCATTATGAATGCACAAACAATTAATGCCTTGAATTCGAAAACAGAATATGCTGATGTTTCGGGACGAAAAATTGCCTATCGCTCTATTGGAAACGGAGATCCAATTGTTTTGGTAAACCGTTTTAGAGGAACTCTTGACACTTGGGATCCCCTATTTTTAGATGGACTTGCCGAAAAATATAGAGTAATTACCTTTGATTATTCAGGTATTGGTTATTCTAGCGGAACTTTAGCAACAGATTTACAAGATGTTGCTAAAGACGTAAAAGATCTGACTGATTTCTTGAAAATAAAAAAAATAATCGTCCTGGGCTGGTCCTATGGCGGATTAGTGGCACAGGTAGCTACTTTGCAATATTCTGATCTCATTACTCAAACTGTATTATTAGGAACGGGACCTCCTGGAGAAAGAATTATTCCGCTTGAACAGGCCTTTCTTGATGCTGCTTTAAAACCTGTGAATGATTTTAATGATGAGATTGTACTTTTCTTTGAGCCAACTTCTGAAGAGAGCAAAAAACAGGCTAAAGCTTCGCATGACCGAATTGCAAAAAGATTAGATGTTTCTAAAATCCCCTCTACAATGGATGTTTTTCAACTTTATTTTAAAGGTAGTGCAGGATTGACCGAAGACAAAGAAAACTTTAAAGGGAAACTTGAAAACACCAAAACTCCGATTCTTATTATTTCCGGAGATCATGATATTAGTTTTGCCGTTGAAAACTGGTATCCACTAACCCGAAAACTTTCTACATCACAATTAATCGTGCTTCCTCAAACCGGGCACGCTCCACAACATCAACATGTGACTTTAGTGGTTAATTATATTGATAATTTTCTTCAAAATAAATAAACATAAAAAAAGCTGAGGAATACATTACGTATTTCTCAGCTTCTTATTTACTCCCTATAAATTTACCAATTTATAAATGCATTTTATTACATTTTATAACTAAGTCCACATTCAAAAGTATTGTTTGCATAAGCACCTAATGCCCCAAAATATTTAGAGTACGCAAGGAAAATGCCCAAATCATCAAGCGAAATTCCAAATGCTGTAGAAACCGTTTTATTGGTATGGTAAAACGCAGATATGTTCATTTTATAATCTGGAAAATTAAATCTTCCACCCATATCCAAGATATCCTTGTACCCCTTAACACCTCTAAAAGCTACCAATGGTTCAATGTTTAAATTCTCATCTTCATTTGACAATAATATCTTGTAGCTCACTGCTGAATAAAAAGTAGAGCGATCTGCATATTTTTTAATACCATTATCATTTTCATAGAAAAAATTATGAAGTTGTGGCAATGATGCCTGAACTGTTAGTAATCTGCTAGTATAAGCAATACCCAAATCTCCATCAAAAATGGCGCCTTGATTATAGTTTTGTAGCGCAATGTCATCCAGGCTTCCTTCCACTTTAGCATAATCTATAGAAGAAAATTTTGCACCCGCAGACAAACCGAAATGTATCTTTTGATCAACTCCTATTGGCAAATGATAAGCATAAGTTCCCATTATCCTTGTTCTATTGATTAAACCTGCTCTGTCGCTATTAACATTTAATCCAAGTCCCGTTCTGTTTCCAGAATTATACTCTAATGTAGCATTCATTAATATCGGATTTCCCGGAACTTCATCCCATTGTCGCTGATAACCTATGTTAAATTTAACTCCTTTATCCAACCCTGCCATTGCAGGGTTGTTTAAATATTGATTTTGAAAATACATAGCATCGTATTCTGTTAGCTGTGCATTTGCGGAATTTGTTCCTAATATAATAAGGAACATCATTACCTGTATATAGATTACTCTCATTGATTTAATTTTCATCGTATTCATTTCTGTATGGTTATTCTTTTAACCTTTTTTACTATTCTATATTCTTTTTCTTAATTGTTATCTCTAATAATTGAAATGAACCCTTTCATTTTAGGTGACCCATTTCCTAAATCAATTAAATAGTAATAAGTATCCTCGTTAAGTGGAGATCCTTTGTAAGTACCATCCCACTCATTGGTATAATTGTTTTTAGAATACACTAATCTAGCTGCTCTATCAAATACTTTAACGGAATTGTTTGGGTATTTATCCAGACCCGGAACGATCCAGAAATCATTCTTACCATCTCCGTTTGGAGTAATAATGTTTGTTGGTATAATTGCCTGTGGTATAGCATCTGCTCTATTTACAACAACAATATATGTTTCTTGTGTACCGTCTGGCGCTGTAACAACTACAGTAATTTCATTTTCTCCAACCTTTAAATCTATTGGAGATTTGTTATCAGTAATTGTTATTCCATCAACAATCATTTCAACCTTTGCATCTGGATCGATTGCTTTAGGTGTAATTATAATTGAGTCCGTTTCATATGGCACATCTACGCTATAACCCTTTGTATCTGTATTAAAGGCTGGACTTAAAGTACCATCACTTACAACAATATCAGATAAACCCGCATCACTAGATAACGGAGCTTCTTCTCTGGTAACAACTACTGTATAAGTAGTAGTCGTTCCGTCCTGAGCTGTTACTACAGTTGTAATTGTATTCTCACCTACTTTTAACGGAAGGTCTGTTGAGGCTGTTCCACTAGGAACTTCTTTTCCATTTACGGTTACTGTCGCCGTAGTATCTGTCGTAATTGGTGTAACAGTAATATTTGCAATATCGTAAGGTACTGTAGCTGTATAAGCTATAATTCCCTCTGCAAAAGCCGGACTTAAAGTTCCTTCGCTAATCGCTAAATCTGTTAAGCCTGAATTATTAGATAAAGGAGCTTCTTCTCTAGTAACAACTACTGTATAAGTAGTAGTCGTACCGTCTTGAGCTGTTACTACAGTTTTAATTGTATTTTCACCTACTTTTAACGGAAGGTCTGTTGAGGCAGTTCCACTAGGAACTTCTTTTCCATTTATGGTTACTGTTGCTGTAGTATCTGCTGTAATTGGTGTAACAGTGATATTTGCAATATCATAAGGTACTGTAGCTGTATAAGCTATAGTTCCCTCTGCAAAAGCCGGACTTAAAGTTCCTTCACTAATCGCTAAATCTGTTAAGCCTGAATTACTCGAAGATGCTCTTGTAACAATTACTGTATATGTATTAATCGTTCCGTCCTGAGCTGTAACTACTGTAGTAATTGTGTTTTCACCTACTTGTAAAGGAAGTCCTCCCGAAGCTGTTCCACTAGGAACTTCTTTTCCATTTACTGTTATCGTTGCTGTTGTGTCTGCACTAACTGGTGTTACTTTAATATTTGTAACATCATTAGGTACTGTGGCAATGTATTTTGTAGTTCCTTCTGCAAAAGCTGGACTCAAAGTACCATCACTGATTGCTAAATCTGTTAAACCAGCATTACTTGAGGCTGGCTCTCTAGCGATAGTTATTACATAATCTTTATAAGTTAGATTATCCTGAGCTAATACTCTTGTAATAATCGTATTTGAACCTACTTGTAAATTAACAACTTCAAAAGGAGTTCCACTAACAACAGCTATATTATTTACTTTTATTGTTGCGGTTACATCCTTAGCAGTTGGTGTTACTGTAACACTTGTTTGTTTGTAAGGCACAGATATTGCATTATAAGCAAAAGTTCCTTCTACAAAAAGTGGTGATAAAGGACCATTACTAATCGTAAGATTTCCTAAACCTGCTTCTTTTAAAGGATTTACTGTAAAATTACCTGCAGTATAGGTAATATCGTAATTTTCCGCCTTTGCTCCACTAACTGTAATAGATTGTGGATATGAACCAAAATTAGTGTTTTTATCAACTGTAGTAGTAATTACAGGTTGTGCAGTTAAAACCACATTAGTTTCTTCATTTACAAATTTATTATATGTAAATGTAAGTGTTGGATTTTCTTCTCCGTAATTTTTCACCAAATTATCTGCTATGATAGTAAGTTTTGCTTTATTTACGGTACTTTTTGCAACTGGTATTACAATCGAAGTTGTAGTAGTACCACTACTTAAAATTACAGTTCCGGAAAGATAGTCTCCTGCTCTCGTTGTTGCTTTTAATCGAACATAAACTGTTCTAGTTATAGTAGCCCCAGCTGGAATAGTAACAGTATTACTAAAATTCTTATCAACATCAAAACTTACTTCAAACTCTGATGATGGAGTAACTAAAATATTTTCAACCATAGCCATAGCAGTTAAAACAAAACTACTTGGTGCTGATGGTGTACCATATTCTGTAGTAAGTGCTGCTATAGTACTTTTATCTACAGCCATTGTTGGCCCAACGTTAATAATACCATTGTTACGAACGAAAAAAGTATCGTCCGTGTTAACAGCATTAGAAAGTTTGCTTCCCCATGACCCACCTGCTCCAAGTGCGCCTCCCAATTTTATAGTTTTTGCAGTATGTACTAAAGTAGCCCCTAGATCTACAACTATATTACTTGCAATAGAAATAGTTTCATTTATTGTAGTTTGTGCCGCAAAAGTTTTAGTACCATTTCCTGATAATGTTAGATTATTATAAGTTATTGATCCTGCTCCTAAATTTTGAGCTCCACCATTAAATTCTACTGTTCCTGTACCTGCAATAAAACTACCTCCATTATCAATTACATCTCCTGAAAATTTCAAAAGACTTGAATCAGCATTTAATATTCCTTGAAATCTAATCCAATTAGTAAAGGAATGTGTCAAACCTGTTCCAAGATTAAGTGTTCCGGCTACCCCATTAAACGTTAAAGTTCCTGAAGTCATGTCTTGTGTAAAAGTAGCTTTACCGCTATTTTTAGCCATAATAATTCCTTTCGATGTAAAGCCATCAATACTTTGAGATTCTGCATCTCCATCAATATAAATTACACCATCAGATATCAATTTCCCCTTGTTAATTAAATTACCTCCAAAATAAAAATTAGACTGCCCTGAAATTAGTAATGACGCCCTGCCAGCTATAGAAAGAGGTGTGTCTTTACCAATTTTTTTCTCGACAGCAATAGTAACTGCACCAGTATTGGCAATTACAATACCTCCGGTAGAAGTAAAATATGGTATCCATTCCGGCCCGGCTGTGTGTGATACAGAACTATTATATTTTAAAGTCGCATTATTACCATAAGTTGGCGGTGCTGACGTTGTTGCCGTCCCTTCCATTGAAAGAGTGTTATTTACCCCCGTATTACTAGTTGTAATTGTTTTTAAACCACTACCAGAAAGTGTTAAATTATTATAGACATAAACACCTACTGTCTGGGGAGCGGTACTGTTATACTCTACCTTTCCTGTTCCGGCATTCAATGTACCGCCTGTCATTGTACCACCAATAGTTAAGTTACCTGCTCCGGTAAAAGTCACATCATTTTGTAGTGGTCCACCATTCATTTTAACATCTCCAGTAATGAATAGATTTCCTGTACCAATACGTAAACTTGTACCACTATCCATCTCTAAGGAATTATCAACAATAAGAATACCATCTCCGTTTACAGACAAAACAACACCACCAGGAATTGAATTTGACAACTTAATAGACTTACAATACGCATCACCAACTATTATAGGTTGAAAAGCTGTATTCGGTATAATGACATCATCGCCTGCAACTGGTCTGCGACTAGGATTCCAGTTAGCAGGGGTATCCCAATCCTGAGCACTACCTGCGTTACCCCCTTTCCAGGTAATAATATTTTGCCCATACCCTAAATCAAACAAAAGAAAGGCCAATACAATAAGTAAATTTTTGTTCATTTTAATTTTTATTCTATTCATTTTAGTTTTTAATTTTTTTTCATTTTTTTAGTTATTTTCTCCTCATTTTTTTTAATCCATATTGCTCATTTTACATTTATACTCCGTTTTTTTATACAACACTCTTTTAAAAAACAATTTTTCACGTTTCTTAACACCAAATTCATGCTACTTTAAAAGAAAAATAAGCAGACAGAATTTTACCTGCCAATTTTTTTAAGTTCTCCATTTTCTAAGATAAAACTCAACATTTCGAAAATTGAGTGATTAAAACCAACTCCATAAAATAAATTTCTCCCAAATTCGTTAGAGTTTGCATAAATTCTACATTGTTCAATACACTCCACAATTGAATTCTCAATTAATAAGTTTACTACTATTTGAGAATTATTTTTCTGTTAGAAATGAAGTACCTTACTGATCTTTAAATCATTAAAAAATAAGATATACCGTACAATAAATATTTATTTAATAATTCAAATATGACAATAAATTGAATGTATTATTGCCACTAAAAATTTTAAGATGAATAAAAAAAGACATTTTTTGCAAAAAAATAAATGCTAAAAAAAATCGAAAAAGAATAATAATCAAGGAATTCTACCTGTAAAAAAGGCAAGCATTTTTACACAACATCTAATGAATACTTGTGTAGAGTTTGAAAAAGAAAATAAGAAGAAAGAATTAATCATGAACTAAGTTGTCTGAGACAAGCCTTAAATTCAGACAAAAAAAAGGCAAAATACATTACTTATGTATTTTGCCTTTTTTTGTGACCACGGAGGGGTTCGAACCCCCAACCCTCAGAGCCGAAATCTGATATTCTATCCAGTTGAACTACGTGGTCTTTATTATTATAGATCTTAGAGTTTAGATTATGAATTGAAAATCTAAACTCTAAAATTTAATTTCTTAAACTAATAATTTTTTAACGATTGTCGAAATTGTTTTTCCTTCAGCAGTTCCGCCTAATTGTGCAGATGCTAATCCCATAACTTTACCCATAGAAGCAATTCCGGATGCTCCAGTTTCAGCAATGATTTTTGCAATTACAGCTTCTACTTCTTCCTCACTTAATTGTGCAGGAAGGAATTTTTCGATTACAGCAATTTGTGCTAATTCTGGCTCAGCAAGATCAGGGCGGTTTTGTTCTGTAAAAATTCTGGCACTTTCTTTACGGGTTTTAACTAGTCTTTGAAGTAATTTAACTTCATCATCTTCTGTTAACTCTTCTTTAGAACCTGAAGCCGTTGCAGCTAATAGCATTTCAGATTTAATTGCTCTTAATGCCTCTAATGCTACTGTATCTTTTGCTCTCATGGCGGTTTTGATCTCGTCCATGATTAATGTTTGTAAACTCATTTCTTAATTTTATTTAAATAAGCTAAGCTTATAGATTGATTATTTATTTGAATTTGCTTTTGACCTTGTCAACCTTACAATAAGATTCACTTTTAAAGTCTAAGAAAGAAGTCAAATTCTAAATTCTGTGCGAAGATAAAAAAAATAACCCGAAAATTAAATCCAATTTTCGGGCTATCCGTATTTATTATGATAACAATATTAATCTACATTGTCGTGTAAAAAGGAATTGTTTGATCTTAATTGCAAATCGTTGTTACTATCTGTCCCAACTGATATTCTCGAACTGTTGTTATTTGACTGTGAATTAGACAAATCGATTCCTAATCTTTTGTAAGCAGGCTCTTTTTCAAGTTCATCAATTCTGGAAACATTATTATGGAATTTATAATTAAATTCTTTTAGTTTCTTTCTTCTTTCATCAGCTCTTAAACGCAACGTCTCCTCAATTGTTAATTCCATTGGAGAAACATTTGATGTTGTTGAATAATCAGCTTCGCTTGCAAAATCTCTTGGTTTCATTGTGATATTTAATTCCTCTGGAATTACATCTTCTATCACTTTTTCAACCGGTTTTGATGCTGTTAAATCATTTTCAACCTCCATATATTCTTCTAACGAATATTTGATGATTCCTTTATCCGAAACTTCTGTAACCGGCACAAATTGTACAGGATCATTTACTTTTATATTGCGAGTCTCATTTGATAATTCGAATAAGATTTTAGTTTCTTGCTGTTCAGCAACTGGCTCTCTTTTTACTTCTGGCTCTGATCTGTAAAGCGGTAAATCAAATGAAAAAGTAGTTTGCTCTTCTCTTTCAAAAGTTCTCTGCTGAACTGGTTTCACTTCCTGAAAAGCTTGCACCTCAGGAGCAGGCGTTGATATTGTAAAATCAATATCTGTAATTGGCGAAACAATTTCAAAAGTTACATCCAGATTTTTGATAAACTCAGACATAACTACCAATTCTTCCTGATTAATAGTTGGAGCAACTGCAACTGGAGCAACCGGAGTTGGTACTACGGGAGCAACCGTATCAGCAAACGAGGTATCTTCCATTAAATCAAAAACAATCTTTTCTTCTGATTTTACAGTAGGTGTTTCTGTATTTACATCAAAAGATGTTAATGTTTTATTTGTTAAATCATAAACACTTCTTTGGTCATCTCCTAATGTATGGATGATTTTTTTAGGTTCAGTATTTACAATTTCGTTTTGTTGTTCAACATCAAAACCTGTTGCAATAATAGTCACCGCAATAGCATCACCAAGAGTTTCGTCTTCACCAACTCCCATGATAATATTAGCATTGTGACCTGCTTCTACCTGAATGTGATCATTGATTTCTCCAATCTCATCCAGTGTAATTTCGTTTGATCCAGAAACGATAAGCAACAATACGTTTTTGGCTCCTGTAATTTTGTTGTCGTTTAACAACGGAGAATCCAATGCCGAAACGATAGCATCTTTTGCTCTGTTCTCACCCGCAGCAACAGAAGACCCCATGATAGCTGTTCCACTATTTGATAAAACAGTTTTAGCATCACGTAAATCGATATTTTGAGTATAGTGGTGCGTAATTACTTCGGCAATACCTCTTGAGGCTGTTGCCAAAACTTCATCTGCTTTTGAGAATCCGGCTTTAAAACCTAGATTTCCGTATACTTCTCTTAATTTATTATTATTAATTACAATTAACGAATCGACCTGCTTGCGCAATTTTTCGATTCCTAAAAGTGCTTGTTCCTGACGAACTTTCCCTTCAAACTGAAACGGAATTGTCACGATACCAACGGTAAGGATTTCTCTTTCTTTTGCCAATTGTGCAATTACCGGAGCAGCACCTGTACCTGTTCCTCCACCCATACCAGCGGTAATAAATACCATCTTGGTACCACGGTCCAGCATTTTCTCGATATCAGCGATACTTTCAATAGCAGATTGCTGTCCTACATCAGGATTTGCTCCTGCTCCAAGACCTTCTGTCAGATTCATACCCAACTGAATTTTGTTAGGTACTGAACTGTTCTGTAGTGCCTGTGAATCGGTATTACAAACGATAAAATCTACGCCTTTAATACCTTGCTTAAACATGTGGTTGATAGCGTTACTACCACCTCCACCTACACCTATTACTTTGATAACATTTGATTGGTTTTTTGGTAAATCAAATGAAATACTTCCAAATTCTGAGTTGCTCATCATCTTTTTGGTTTTTGAAATTCTTATTTAATACATTTTTTACTTCTTGACTTGGGGCCAATAGTAACTCCTTTTCTCTTATTATTATTCGGCTTATATTTATTCAGCGTTGTCTAAAAAATCTTTGATTTTATCGACATAGCGGTCAAAAAATGATCTTCTGATTTTTGTTTCTGTAGATTCTTCTTTAGACACATTTTTTCTAACTTCCCTTGTGTCTTCAATAGTTTCTACTCTTTCAACGTAGTTTTCTTCTACTTCGTATCGTTGTTGAATAGGTTGTTGTGTCTGAGGCGGAACATTTCTGTAAACCACTTTGGGCTGCTCATTTACAATTTCCATTCTAACAGCACTTTGCGTACTATTTTCGATACTATTCATTACTAATCCAACTGCGGTTGCAAATAACGGACTAGAAATTTCTTCACTCGAATTCCCTGCTAAATGTTCGTTTGGATATCCAATTCTGGTATCCATACCTGTAATGTACTCTACTAATTGTTTTATATGTTTTAGTTGAGCGCCACCACCCGTAAGAACGATTCCGGCAATTAATTTTTTACGAGGATCTTCGTGTCCGTAAGCTTTAATCTCAGCAAAAACCTGTTCTACAATTTCCACAACACGGGCATGGATAATTTTAGATAAGTTTTTAAGCGAAATCTCTTTTGGCTCTCTTCCTCTTAATCCTGGAATAGAAACAATCTCGTTGTCTTTATTTTCTCCCGGCCAAGCCGATCCGAATTTTATTTTTAAAAGCTCTGCTTGTTTTTCTATAATTGAACAGCCTTCTTTGATATCATCTGTAATTACATTTCCTCCAAAAGGAATTACTGCTGTGTGACGAATAATACCATCTTTAAAAATGGCTAAATCTGTTGTCCCACCACCAATATCAATTAAGGCAACACCTGCTTCTTTTTCTTCCTGACTCAAAACTGCATCTGCAGAAGCTAAAGGCTCTAATGTCAATCCTGACAATTCGATTCCTGAACTCTGAATACATCTTCCAACATTTCTAATTGAAGAAGCCTGTCCTACTACTACGTGAAAACTAGATTCTAATCTTCCACCGTACATTCCGATTGGTTCTTTAATTTCAGATTGCCCGTCGATTTTAAATTCTTGTGGCAAAACGTGAATGATTTCTTCTCCCGGCAACATCGCCAGTTTATTTACCTGATCAATTAAAAGTTGAATATCTTTTTCGCCAATTACTTCTTCCGGATTATTACGGCTGATGTAATCTGTATGCTGTATACTTCTTATGTGTTGTCCTGCGATACCAACAACCACATCTTTAATTTTATAACCTGAATTATTTTCTGCTTCAAGTATTGCTTGTTGAATTGACTGAATAGTTTGCGTAATGTTGTTTACTACACCTCGCGCAACTCCCAAACTTTTGGATTTACCAATACCCAAAATTTCCAATTTGCCATACTCATTTTTCTTGCCTATCATGGCAACTATTTTGGTTGTTCCAATATCTAGACCTACTGCAATGTTATCTTTTTCCATTTTCTATTATTTTGTGCAAACTACTTGTTCCGTAAACCTAAGGTCAATTTTGTTGTATTTGTATAACGAACTATCTAAAACTGCTTTTTGAAAAAACGCTTTATAGTTTCTAAATTTCTTATCAACATTCATCGTTCTGCCAAAATCGATGACGTAATTATAATTTCGATTAAACATTTTTAGGCTGCCATTCGGCATAATTTGTATTGCAATGATGTTTTTTTTCAAAAACCCATCGTCATAAATTGTGCGAAATAAAGCAGCTAAATCTTCGTTATTTTTTTTATTTATTGCCCCTGAAACAAGAGGAACTCGCGCCGTAAAATTGTCCGACAAAGGCATTTTATTTCCCTCATAGTCAATATAAAAAGATTGATCACCATCATAAACTCGCGCTATTGGTGTCTTCTGTTTTACTACCGCTTTTAGAACGCCGTCGATACTTACAAAAACGTCTGACTTTTCAATCATGTCTTGCGTATCAAGGTTTTTTTCTATCTTATTCAAATCTAATTCATCTTTTCGGATACTGGAAGCGTCTTTTTTATTTTCTATCAACAATTTATTAACCGTTTCCGGCTTCACAAAAAGCGTATTTTCTCCTACAAAAACAACCATAGATTTTTTCAGTTTTCGATCTCCATTTCGATGTTGAGCAAACGAATACAAAAAAAGTACAAGCCCTAAAATGAGAATTAATCGAATATTTGTCCAATTAAATATTTTCATTTAGCATTTTTTTAATTGACGGAACCATTTCACCAATATCACCAGCTCCTATTGTCACAATTATTGGCGCATCACTGGCTTCGATCTCCGCTAATAAATCACTTTTTGCAACAATTTTTTTGTTCGAATTTGTCATTTTACCCAACAGCCAATCTGATGTAATCCCTTCCATCGGTAATTCGCGTGCAGGATAAATATCCATCAAAAACACTTCATCAAACTGAGATAAACTTTCGGCAAATCCATCTGCAAAATCACGTGTTCTGCTGAATAAATGTGGTTGAAAAATAGCCAAAACTTTACGATTTGGATATAATTCTCTCACCGCCTGATGTACTGCATTTATTTCTGTTGGATGATGTGCATAATCATCTATATAAACTAATTTTTCAGATTTAATCTGATATGAAAAACGTCTTCTTATTCCGCTGAATGAAGCAATGGCTTTTGCAATCAAGTCGGTCGGGGTGCCAAAAGTCTTTGCCATCGCAATAGCCATCAATCCATTCATTAGATTGTGTTTACCAGGTAATCCAAAATGCAAATCTTTCATAATTTCTGATGGCGTCTGCACATCAAAAACATAACTTCCATCTTCAATACGAACATTGAAAGCCTTATATACAGCATCTTCATTTATAGCACATTGAATACCTTCGAGCGGCAATTCTTTAGTTATAAAAAGATTGCTCTTATCTTCTATTTTTGAAGCAAATTCTACAAACGACGCTTCAATTGCCTCACTTGTACCGTAAATGTCCAAATGATCTGCATCCATTGAAGTAATACAGGCAATATTAGGATGTAAGTGTAAAAATGAACGATCAAATTCATCTGCCTCTACAACTGTTACCGTTTTACCGTTTCCAATTAAATTCGAATTATAATTCTCTACAATTCCACCCACAAAAGCAGTTACATCTGCTCCACTTTCATATAAAATATGACCTAAAATACTGGATGTCGTCGTTTTTCCGTGAGTTCCTGCAACAGCAAAACTAAAAGTGTCTTTAGTAATAATTCCTAAAACTTCGGCACGTTTTTTAATTTCGTAATTTCTTTCAATAAAATAATTCCATTCAGAATGTGTTTTAGGCACAGCCGGAGTAAAAATTATCAATGTATTTTCAACAAAATAATCTGACGGAATCAAATTAATATTATCTTCAAAATGAATATCAATACCACTTTCAATTAACTCATTTGTTAGCATTGATGGCGTTTTATCATAACCTGAAACCTGTTTCCCTATATTTTTAAAATAGCGGGCCAGAGCACTCATTCCGATGCCTCCAATACCAATAAAATAAACGTTTTGTATCTGATTTAAATTCATTTCAATTTTGCTTTAAGCATTTCGTTTCAAACCTTAAGTCCTCAACTTTTAATTATTTCTTTTTCAGCTTTTTATAGTTTTCTATTATTATAAAAAACTAGAAACTAAGCCTTTATATTTTTATGCTATTTAGAATCAAAAATGCCTAAAATAGCGTGCTCTTTTTTATCTGATGTTGTATAATTTCAAGAAAAACTTATATTATAACAACTTTATAATCTGATTTACAATATCTTTTGTTGCATTTGGCTTAGCCAACTTTTTAATATTGTCACTCAGTTGTTTTTGCTTGCCATGATCTTTTAACATTGCTTCAAAAACAATACTAAACTGACTTTCCAATTCTGATTCTTTCAATAAAATAGCTCCTTTTACATCTACAATTGCCTGCGCATTTTTTGTCTGATGATCTTCGGCTACATTTGGTGACGGAATAAAAATTACCGGTTTCCCAACAATACATAATTCTGAAACCGATGACGCTCCTGCACGTGAAATAATCACATCCGCAGCGGCATAAACAAAATCCATTCTTTCAATAAAATCAACTACTCGTACATTTTGTTGATTGTGTTTTTTATAATCTTCAAAATATAATTTCCCGCATTGCCAGATAATCTGAACATCCTGCGAAAGTATATTTTGCAATTCTTTCTCGATTAACTGATTGACTCTTCGTGCGCCTAGACTTCCGCCTAAAACCAACAATGTTTTTTTATTTGGATCTAAGCCATAAAAAGCAATTGCTTCCTCGCGTTTACTGTCAATATCTATTAAATCCTGACGAACCGGATTCCCGGTCAAAACAATCTTTTCTTTAGGAAAAAACCTTTCCAAATTTTCATAAGCAACACAAATTGCATTTGCTTTTTTACTCAACAGCTTATTTGTAATTCCCGGAAAAGAATTTTGTTCCTGAACCACTGTCGGTATTCCTGCTGAACCTGCTGCTTGCAATAATGGTCCGCTTGCAAAACCTCCCGTACCAATAACTACATTTGGTTTAAACTGTTTGATAATTCGTCTTGACTCTAGCAAACTTGTTGCCAATTTCAACGGAAACATCATATTTTGTAAGGTCAATTTTCTTTGCAATCCAGCTATCCAAAGACCTTTTATTTCGTAACCTGCCTGAGGCACTTTTTGCATTTCCATTTTATCTTTGGCACCTACAAAAAGAAATTCAGCGTCAGGGAATTGTAACTTTAACTCATTTGCAATCGCAATTGCAGGATAAATATGTCCTCCGGTCCCACCTCCACTTAGTATGAATTTATACTTTGTCATATTTTAAAAATTATAAGGCTTTAAAACTATCCTATTTCTAAGCTTTATTTAATACTGCATTCATTGGATTTCTGGAATTATCTTCGATTGAATACATTCCTTCTTCTTCGTATATTTTTTCGTCAGCCGGCAAATCTTCTTCTGATAATTCTTTATCAATTAATCTTTGAAGTGCTTCTTTACGTCTATCTTTTTCTTCCTGTTCTTCGGCAATTTCTTCTTCTTTTTTGGTTACGCTAATGATAATTCCAAGTGAGAAACACGTCATCCAAATCGAACTACCTCCACTACTTATCAGCGGAAGTGTTTGTCCTGTTACCGGCAATAATTCTACAGCGACCGCCATATTAATCATCGCCTGAAATATCATAGGAAATCCGAGTCCGACGACGACTAATTTTCCAAATAATGTATTCGCTTTATGTGATGCGATTACAAATCGGAACAATAGTAATAAGTACAGAATCAATATCGATACTCCTCCAACTAATCCATATTCTTCGACAATTATCGCATAAATAAAATCGGAAGATGATTGTGGCAAAAAGTTTTTCTGAACACTTTTTCCTGGCCCTAATCCACCAAACTGACCGGAAGCAATTGCAATTTTTGCTTTCTCAATTTGATAATCATCTTCATCCGGTTTATCAGTTGTAAAGTTCATAATACGACTTTCCCAAGTTGAAACCCTGCTAAAGAATCTTGATTCCGGAAAGGCTTTTGCCACTAAGAGAAAGAACGCCAACATTGCAATTCCTGAACCAATAATAAAACCAATATACTTTAAAGGATATTTACCAATAAAAGTCAGCATCATAACCATCGAAAAGATCAACGCTGTGGTCGAAAAGTTAGCTGGTAAAATAAGTGCCAATGTTATAAAAACCGGCAACCAAAGCTGTATTAATGATGCTTGAAATGGTTCATTCTCATCCTTGGTTTTTGACAAATAACGTGCTACAAATATGAATAATATGCTGGCTGCCAAAGTCGAGGTTTGAAACGTAATACCAATAAATGGTACCTGAATCCAACGACTTGCATTTGCTCCGGCAATTACAGTTCCTTTAAGCAATGTATAAAGCAGCAAAAACCAAACAATAGGCAACGCTATTTTTGAAATTGCTCTAAAATAATGATACGGAACTCTGTGAACCCAATAAATAATCAGGAAACCAATACAAACGTGAGCCAAATGTTTTACCAAATATCCCAATGTATTTCCTGTTCCGTGACCGATATACGCCAGATTACTACTCGCACTAAAAACAGGCATAAACGAAAACAGCGCTAATAAAGCCACGAATGACCATATTACTCTATCTCCTTTTAATTTGTTAACTAGCTCTTTCATATTTTAGATTTCTGATTTTAGATTTTAGATTGTTTTAAAATCTTTGTCTACTTATTTATTCTATTATTTACTGTTTTTAAACTACTTACAAAAATGGCTGTTAACTCATTTCCTTCTTTCCAAATTGTTTCTAATTCAGATTTAGCAATCCACATTTTCTCTTTTATAATCTCTCACCAAAATAAAGTTTCATCCGATTCTTCTAAAACGATATTCATTTTAGCAACAAATTCTTTATCACTTCTTGCTCTACAAACTGCCCTGTAATTTGCTCCAACAGATGTACCACTCCTCACTATTTGATTAGCAACCACTTTTACAATATATGTAGTTGGTAGTTTTTCCGCCAAATCTATTATCATCAAAGAGAACTTCTTTGTTCTCATCTTCATTTCATCAGTCGTCATAATCAAAAGAACTTATATATTAATTTAAATTTCATCGTTTAGAAAAATCTAAAATCAAAACTCAGAAATCTAAAATTATAGATTGTGGACCGCTTGCTTAAATTGCTTTCCTCTGTCTTCGTAGTTTTCGAATAAATCGAAACTTGCGCAGGCTGGCGACAATAAAACTGCATCTCCTTTTTCGGTTAAGCGTTGTGCTGTTTTTACAGCGTCGCTCATATTATTAACTTCAACCATGATATCAACAACATTCCCGAAAGCTTCAATAATTTTACGATTATCGACTCCTAAGCAGATAATTGCTTTTACTTTTTCGCGAACTAATGACATCAATTCGTTGTAATCATTTCCTTTATCAACACCTCCAACAATCCAAACCGTTGGAACATTCATACTGTCTAAGGCAAAGAATGTAGCGTTTACATTTGTTGCTTTTGAATCGTTGATATATTGTACATTCTGAATTTTTAATACTTTCTCTAAACGGTGTTCAACACCTTGAAAATTAGATAAACTTTCGCGAATTGTTGCATTTCTTATCTGCATCAATTTCGCTACAGAGCTTGCTGCCATTGCGTTTTTCATGTTATGTTTTCCTTCTAACGCAATGTATTCTGTTTCCATTGTAAACTCTTCTTGGTTGATCTTTATTTCCATTTTGTTGTTATTTATAGAAGCCCCTTCATCGAATGTTTTAGACAATGAAAAAGGAATTAATTTTGCTTTTGTTGTGTTATTTTTTAACCATTCTGCAATTGCCTCATCATCTGCATCATAAATAAGGTAATCGCTTTCGGTTTGATTCATTGTTATTCGAAACTTTGAATCGATGTAATTTTGATATTTATATTCATACCGATCTAAATGATCCGGGCTAATATTTGTAATAATGGCAATATCCGGTCTGTAATCTATAATTCCGTCAAGCTGAAAGCTACTTAACTCAAGCACATAGGCATCGTATTTATTCTCGGCTACCTGCCAGGCAAAACTTTTTCCAATGTTTCCTCCTAAACCAACATTCAAACCAGCTGATTTTAATAGATGATGCGTCAGCATTGTCGTTGTTGTTTTACCATTACTTCCTGTAATTCCAACTGTCAGGGCTTCTGTAAATGGCTTTGCAAATTCAATTTCCGAAATCACTTTTATTCCGGCTGCAATCAGTTTTTTTACGATGGGAGATTTCTCTGGAATTCCCGGACTTTTCATCACCACGTCGGCGTTTAAAATCAGGTCTTCAGTATGTTTTTCTTCTTCCCAGGCAATTTTATTAATTAGAAGAACTTCTTTATAACTTTCTTTTATCTTTCCAAAATCCGACACAAAAACATCGTATCCTTTTTTCTTCCCGAGAATAGCGGTACCAACACCACTTTCTCCTCCACCTAAAACTACTAACCTCATACTCTATATAATTAAAAATTGAGAATTAAAAATTAAAAATCTAGCACACGAGGCTCTTAATTCTATTAAATTTTCCTTTTTAAGGTTATTATAATTTTTGCTAATATTTTGCATATCTCTTCTGCTTCACTATGAATACTTTCAAACTCACTTATAGAAATATAATCCGTTGCTTTCAATAATTTCAACCAATAAATAGTTTCCCTTGCCTCTTTATATGAAATTTCAAGCTTAAATAGAAACTCTTTATCTGAACGCCCTCCAATTGACTCTTCTATATTTGCTCCAATTGAAGTTCCAGATCTTAAAATCTGTTTACTCAAAACAAACTCTTTCTTTTTAGTGGTTAGGTATTTATACAAATTGACTAACCGCAAACAGAAATGATTTATCCTGAATAATATTTTCTTTCATTTCTAAGAACTTTTAATTTTTAATTCTAAATTTTTAATTGAAACTATCTAAGTTTTAAAGTAACGATTGATAATATGGCTAACATGATGGCAACAATCCAAAAACGAGTTACGATTTTACTCTCATGATATCCCTTCTTTTGATAATGATGATGTAGTGGCGACATCAGGAAAATTCTTCGGCCTTCGCCAAAACGTTTTTTAGTGAATTTAAAATAACTCACTTGCAAAACCACTGAAAAATTCTCCACTAAAAAGATTCCACACAATAACGGAATCAATAATTCTTTTCGAACTGCAATTGCCAAAACGGCGATGATTCCACCAATTGTTAAACTTCCTGTATCTCCCATAAAAACAGATGCGGGATAAGAGTTGTACCAAAGAAATCCTATCAGCGATCCAACAAATGCCGATATAAATACGGTCATTTCCCCTGAATTAGGGATATACATTATATTTAGATAATTAGAGAAAATAATATTACCGGAAACAAACGTAAATATTCCGAGCGCTAAAACAGATATTGCCGAAGTTCCTGCCGCGAGACCATCAATTCCGTCTGTTAAGTTAGCTCCGTTTGAAACCGCTGTGATAATAAAAATCACAACCGGAATAAAAATCAACCAAGCCCATTTTTCATATCCTTCACCTGTCCACGCTAATAATTCAGCATAATCAAACTCATTATTTTTCACAAAAGGAATTGTTGTTGCAGTTGATTTCTCTTCTATTGGAGCAGGTAAAACTACAGTAGTAGCAACTTTAGAATTCCCAACATATCCTGTATCGGTTCTAACCGTAACGGCAGGATTAAAATACAAAACAGTACCTACAATAAGTCCTAAACCAACCTGACCAATAACTTTAAAAATACCTTTAAGCCCTTCTTTATCTTTTTTGAATATTTTAATATAATCATCTATAAAACCAATTGTTCCCATCCAAAGTGTGGTTACAATAAGCAATACGATGTAAATATTATGCAAACGAGCAAATAACAAAACCGGCACAAGCGTAGCAAAAATGATAATCAGACCTCCCATTGTTGGTGTTCCTGCTTTTTCATTTTGACCTGCCAAACCTAATTCACGAACAGTTTCCCCAACTTGTTGTTTACGTAAAAAGTTTATAATTCTTTTTCCGTAAATCGTTGACAAAAGCAACGAAAGCATCAATGCTAAAGCTGATCTGAAAGTGATATACTGAAACACTCCAGTTCCCGGAATGTCCAATGTTTTGTCGAAATATTCAAATAAATAGTATAGCATATTTTTCTATTTTTTAAATTCCAATTTAGAAATTCCAAATTCCAATCGTTTTGGTGGTATTTGAACTTAAAAATTTATTTTTATTATTTGTTTAGTTGCTCTAAGATTTCTTTTACAGTTTCCATATCATCAAAATGATGACGAACACCACTTATTTCCTGATAGGTTTCATGGCCTTTTCCTGCAATTAGAATAATATCATTTGGCTGAGCCAATTGGCAAGCTGTTTTTATAGCCTGTTTTCTATCGGTAATTCTCAATATTTTTTTATAATTATGAGCTTCAACGCCTTTTTCCATTTCATCTAAAATCACTTCAGGATCTTCGTTTCTTGGATTATCAGACGTTAAAATTGCTTTATCACTAAGATCTGTAGCAATTTTTGCCATAATTGGTCTTTTCGTTTTATCTCTGTTTCCGCCACAGCCAACAACTGTAATCAATTGCTCGTTTTTGGTACGGATATCATTAATCGTTTTTAATACATTATCCAAAGCGTCCGGCGTGTGCGCATAATCTACAATTGCTGTAATGTTTCCTTCCGAAACAATATATTGAAAACGACCTGAAACACTTTCTAAATCAGACAGTAAGCGCAACGCCTCCAAACTATCCATTCCTAATTCAACCGCAGTTCCGTAAATTGCCAAAACATTATACGCATTAAAAGTCCCGATAAGTTTTACCCAAACTTCATTGTCATTTACTTTTAGCAATAAACCTGACAATTGACTTTCTAATATTTGCGCTTTAAAATCAGCGTAAGATTTTAATGCATACGTGAATTTTCTGGCAACTGTATTTTGCAACATCACAGTTCCGTTTTTATCATCGATGTTTGATAGGGCAAAAGCTGTTTTTGGCAATGAATCAAAAAAAGATTTTTTTACATCCCTGTATTCTGCAAAAGTCGGATGATAATCTAAATGATCGTGCGAAAGATTCGTAAAAACTCCACCTACGAAATGCAATGCTTCTGTTCTTTTTTGATGAATTCCGTGTGAACTCACTTCCATAAAACAATGTGTCACTCCAGCCTCAATCATTTCGTTTAAATAATAATTGATTGTTATAGAATCCGGTGTTGTATGTGTTGCATTATACTCCGTTTCATCAACCATGATTTTTACTGTTGATAACAAACCAACTTTAAAACCCGCTTTTTGAAACAACTGAAATAATAATGACGCAATTGTTGTTTTACCATTTGTTCCTGTAACCCCAACTAATTTTAATTTTTCAGAAGGATTTCCAAAATAATTAGCTGCCATAAATGCCAATGCTGTATTGGTATCTTTTACTTGTATATAGGTAATTCCTTTTTCAATATTTTCCGGTAAAGTATCGCAAATAATCGCAATTGCACCTAACTGAATCGCTTTCTCGATATAGTCATGACCATCAGAAAGGGATCCGCGAATCGCTACAAAAACATCATTTGCTTCAATTTTTCTTGAATCAAAATCAATTTTATGTATGTCGATTTCTGTCGAACCCGTTACAGATTCGATAGCTACTTTGTATAATATGTCTTTCAGTATTTTCACGATAATTCTAATACTATTGTTGTGTTTTTACTAATATTTTGTCCAGCCTGCAAAGACTGTTTTTTTACTTTTCCTACTCCGTTTACTTTTACTT
This sequence comes from Flavobacterium pectinovorum, assembly GCF_006438875.1. Taxonomy (GTDB): domain Bacteria; phylum Bacteroidota; class Bacteroidia; order Flavobacteriales; family Flavobacteriaceae; genus Flavobacterium; species Flavobacterium pectinovorum_A. Next base: position 27,781 of record NZ_RCZH01000017.1, on the reverse strand, counting down.
TCAAACCTAAATTTTCCAGTAAAGCAATTGCATCCATTCCCGGCATTCCTTTTAAATCCGGAATCTGATTTGATTTTTTATTTACCTCTACAGTATATTGATTGTAGCTGTTATCCTGTTTTGGTATTCCAGAGTCCAACTTCTTAATTTTATTTGTTGAAGGCACATCTGTAAATATTTTTTGAGCAATTCTCTTAAAAACCGGCCCGGCAACATCTGCTCCGAAATAATTATTTTTAGATGTATTTGGTTTGTGCACTACCACAATACAAGAATATTTAGGATGATCTGCCGGAAAATATCCGACAAATGAAGACGCGTAATACAACGCCGACTTTCCTTCTTTACCACCATAATTTACCTGAGCTGTTCCTGTTTTTCCTGCCATCGAAAAATCTTTCGAATACAATTTAGATCCAGTTCCTTTTTTAACCACATTAAGCAATACTGCTCTTATTTTATTAATAGTTTCCTGCGAACAAACTTTTGGATTAATCACTTCTACATCAAATTTCTTGATCGTTTTGTTCCATTCTTTAATCTCTGAAACAAACTGAGGTTTTACCATTACTCCATTATTAGCAATTGAATTGTAAAGCGCCAAAGTCTGCATCGGAGTGACCGAAACTCCATAACCAAAAGCCATCCAAGGCAATGAAACTCCAGACCAATGTTTATCTCCCGGTTGCGGGATATAAGGTCTTCCTTCTCCTTTAAAATGTAATCCCAGTGTTTTATTTAATCCATAACTATTAATATGATCTACAAATTTTGAAGGATTACTTTTGTAATTATCATATACTGCCTGAACCATTACCGTATTTGATGAAAGTTCGAAACCGCGTGCTAATGAAACTTTCCCGTAACCAGCTCTATGAGAATCAGTAACAGAACGACCATAATATTTCACTTGTCCATTGTGACTATCATACACCGTACTTGTATCTGCCACTTTATCATCTAAAATCGCCATTAAATCGACTAATTTAAAAGTAGAGCCCGGCTCATGAGATTCTGCTACAGCGTAATTTGTGGTTTCATAATACGATCCGTCTTCGGCTCTTCCTAAGTTAGAAATCGCTTTTACATGACCAGTTTCTGTTTCCATAACCACCACGCAACCGTGATCTGCCTCGTACTCTTCAAGCTGTTTCAACAAAGCGTGATGTGCAATATCCTGAATAAAAACATCAATTGTCGAGATCACATCAAAACCATCCAACGGATCAACTTCATTGACATCACGAATAGGTTTCCATTGTCCTTTGGCAATTTTTTGCTTTAAAATCTTACCGTCTTTTCCGTTCAGATAACTTTTAAAAGCCCACTCGATTCCTTTTCCAACTTCAATTCCGGTTGCAGGATCAATACGATCGTAACCAATTGTTCTTTCTGCAATTTTTCCTATCGGATGTTTCCTAACTGTCTCTTGCTCCACTATGATTCCACCTTTAAAAGCACCTAAATTGAATAATGGAAAACCTTTAATTTTTACATAGTTAGTATAACTCAACTTACGGGCGATCAAATAATAGCGATTTTTATTCGCTCTTGCTTTTCTCAATTCCTGCTCGTAATAACCTCCCGGTCTATCCAAAACAGTTGCCAATGAATCTGATAATGCTTTTACATATTTTTCAAAAGTTTCTGTTTTTGGAGCTTTAGCATCAAATCTAATTTCATAATTAGGGATTGATGTTGCCAATAAACTTCCATCAGCAGAATAGATATTTCCCTTGTTTGCCGGAATCACAAAATTTCTAACTGTACGCTGTTTCGCAAGTTTTCTATAATAGTCTCCTTCAACCCATTGAATATTGGTCAATTTAACAACAATAGCAATTGCCATCACAAAGATGAAAACTGCTACGAGGTAAATTCTGTAGGATATATTTTTATCGTCTACTGCCATATTCTTTTAAAGAAATTTTTTTCTTCTTCTTTTTCAACTTCTATTTTTACTGGAGGAACTGTTGATGGAAAAATCTGTTTTTCAAGCATTTTATCCGATATCGTCGATTCCATTTTCAAATCCATTAATTCTGAACGTCGATCTACAAATTCTGATCGCAATTCTTTTACTTCATTATTGAGTTTTGCAATTTCAAAAACTTTCTGTTCGTATCGTTGCGTATTTGCAATCATCAGAATAGCAAGCAGAATGATAAAAACAATGAACCTCCAGTTTTTTACTGCATCATCGTTAATCAGAAATCTTGCTTTTAATATGCCAAATACTCCACCTTTCATTTTCTACCTATATATATTATATCTTCTCAGCAATTCTCAATTTTGCACTTCTTGCTCTATTATTGATTTTAATCTCTGCATCGTCCGGAACAATCAATTTTCCGATGGTTTTAAACGGAACCGAAAAATTTCCAAAAAAATCACGTTCCGGCTCTCCTTCAAACATTCCGTTTTTGATAAATCTTTTTACCAGTCTGTCTTCAAGAGAATGATACGATATCACTGAAAATCTTCCGCCCGGATTAAGAATTTCTAATGATTGCTCTATAAATTCTTTCAACACATCCATTTCCTGATTTACTTCGATACGAATCGCCTGATAAATCTGAGCCAATATTTTATTTCGAACTCGTTCCGGTAAAAATTTTGCCAGAACGTCTTTTAATTCATCTGTTGTTTTTATTGGCTGATGTTCTCTTGCTTCTACAATTGTTCTTGCTAAAACTGGTGCGTTCTTCAACTCTCCATAATCAAAAAAAACACGACGTAAATCCTGTTCTTCATATTCGTTAACCACACGATAAGCATTTAAATCATTTTTCTGACTCATCCGCATATCGAGTTCGGCATCAAATCTTGTCGAGAATCCTCTTTCAGGAACATCAAATTGATGTGATGAAACTCCTAAATCTGCCAAAATTCCATCTACACTTTTTACACCATGAAAACGCAGGAACCTTTTTATAAATCTAAAATTTTCATTTATTAAGGTAAACCGTTCATCTGGTAATGCATTTGCAAGCGCATCTTCGTCCTGATCAAAAGCAAATAATTTTCCGTTTGGTCCTAATCGTTTTAAAATTTCCTTTGAATGACCACCGCCACCAAACGTAACATCTACATAAATGCCATCAGGTTTAATATTTAAACCATCAACTGTAGGATGAAGCAAAACCGGATTATGATATTCCATTGTCGTCGTCATTAATATTTCCCATTACTTCTTCGGCTAAATCTGCAAAATCCATATCTTCGCCGCTTATTGATTTTTCATATAAATCCTTATCCCAAATTTCCACAATATTAACCGCAGATGAAAAAACCACATCTTTAGAAATACTTGAAAAAGCTACTAAATCCTTTGGCACCAATAATCTCCCTAATGCATCAATTTCTACCACTTTAACACCGGCAGTAAATCTTCGAATGAAGTCATTGTTCTTTTTTACAAAACGATTCAGTTTGTTGATTTTTTGCATCATCAAGTCCCACTCGTCCATTGGATATAATTCTAAACACGGCTGAAAAACAGAGCGCTTCAAAACGAATCCGTTTTGAAGAGATGAAGCCAATTGCTTTTTCAAAGGTGCAGGCATCATTAGCCTCCCTTTAGCATCGACTTTACACTCATATGTTCCGACAATTGTGTTCAAGAAAAATTCATTAATATGTTATAGGACAAAAATATAAAAAATAATACCACAATTTACCACAATGTACCACTTTGTTAATAAGTTTAACCACTTTGCTACCACCACTCCTAATACATAAACAATCAATACTTTAACTAATTATTAATCAATTCCTGACAACACTGATCAATCAAAAAAAATATGCATCATATTTCTTAAAAAATTAGTTATTATGCTAATTTCTTAACATTTAGAAAACACACCAAAACCACCTATAAAACCTGATTTTTAACCACTTAGAAATTCTACTGAAATTATCTAGTTAAAAAATGGTAGCAAAAATTCATTTTTATTTATTAAACCCTATATTTGTCCAAATTGAAATTGGCATTAAATTAAATGGACAAACACTACAAAAAAGAAGGCAAATACAGCTATTATGAAGCTGGAGAAGGAACTCCTATCGTGATTTTACATGGCTTAATGGGAGGCCTAAGTAACTTTGATGCTGTAGCAGAATATTTCCCAACAAAAGGATACAAAGTTGTTATCCCGGATTTGCCAATCTATACCCAAAGCATTTTAAAAACAAACGTAAAAAGCTTTGCAAAATATGTGAAGGACTTTATCACTTTTAAAGGTTTTGACAAAGTTATTTTGTTAGGCAATTCACTTGGAGGACATATCGCTCTTTACCATACAAAATTATATCCTGAAAAAGTTGCAGGACTCGTAATTACCGGAAGTTCTGGACTTTACGAAAGCGCAATGGGAGATAGTTACCCAAAAAGAGGCGATTATGAATACATCAAAAAGAAAGCTGAAGATGTATTTTATGATCCTGCAATTGCAACTCCGGAACTTATTGATGAAGTGTATGCGACCGTAAACGATCGTATCAAACTAATCAAAACTTTAACGATTGCCAAAAGTGCAATTCGTCATAATATGGCAAAAGATTTACCAAAAATGACAGTAGAAACCTGTGTTATTTGGGGTAAAAATGACGCTGTAACACCACCAAATGTTGCCGAAGAATTTGATAAATTATTGCCTAATTCAACTTTGTATTGGATAGACAAATGTGGACACGCTGCTATGATGGAACATCCTCAGGAATTCAATACTATTCTTGAAGAATGGCTTGTTAAAAAGAATTTATAGCATCTAACTTTCGACTTTTAGGAGGTTTTAAAAACAAAAAACATGAAAATTAATACCGCCGAATTCATTATCAGTAATTCCGAAGTTGCAAAATGTCCACAGGATTTTTTGCCGGAATATGCTTTTATCGGCCGATCAAACGTAGGTAAGTCATCTTTGATTAACATGCTTACCAATCATAAAAACTTAGCAAAAACTTCAGGAAGACCTGGAAAAACCCAATTGATTAATCATTTCAAGATTAACAACAATTGGTTTCTGGTCGATTTACCTGGTTATGGTTACGCCAAAGTTTCTAAAAAAACAAAATCGGTTTTTCAACAATTCATTACAGATTACTTCGAAACCCGCGAGCAATTAGTTTGCGCTTTTGTCTTGATTGATATTCGCCACGATGCGCAAGCCATAGATATCGAATTTATGTCGTATATGGGAGAAAGTGAAATTCCGTTTTGCATTATTTTTACCAAAGCAGATAAAATCAGTAAAGTAAAAATCGATTCTCATATTGCAGCATACAAAAAGCAAATGTTTGCCAACAACTGGGAAGAAATGCCGCATTATTTCGTAACTTCTGCTACAGAACAAACCGGAAAAGATGATGTTTTATCGTATATTGATGAAGTAAATCAGGAAGTATTTAAAAACAATAGTCAATTTTAAATTCCAATAAAAAAATTCCAAATTCCAATTTTTGGGCTTTGCCCAGAATGCAAAAAAATAAAAAAATCCCAAATTCCGATCTAAATTGGAATTTGGGGTTTTTTATTATTGGAATTTACTTCCAGTGTTGGAATTTGGAATTTTTTTATTGAAATTTAAAACTACTTCGTTAGCTCAAGCTTTTCTGCAAAATAATCACAAAAATCTTTCATTGTATCTGACATTTTTTCGTCATCCGTTGCACGTTTAAACGTATCAGCCATTGCAACTAATGTTTGGTGAAAGAAAATCTTCATTTCATCAACCGGCATATCTTTTGTCCACAAATCAATACGCATAGTTTCTTTTACTTTGCTGTCCCAAATCGACAACATAATTGCTTTTGCATCCTGAGCCTGCACACCGCCATCTTGTGCGCTCCATGTTAATTTTTCCGGAACGCGGTTTTCGTCCAATTCTATATTGAATCTAATTTCTGAGTTTATTGTATCTGACATCATTTCTTCGGTTTATATTTTGACTTTTCGAAAATTTCTTTTGGGTTTGTTTTTAATAATTCCGGCAACGTTACATTAGTATTATTTTTCATATATGATCGCACCATTTGCCAGCCAATCCAGGCTCCAACTCTCCCGGGAGAATCATTATCTATTTCTAAATAAAATTTAGAAAATGGAGCCGGCGTCATAAAACGCGTCGTTAATTTAGGATCTGCACTATACAACATTTCGCTTTCTATAAAGTAGCGCCACATATATTCTTCGTTTTCTTCACACCATTTTATTTGTTCCGGCTTATATCCTATTTTTTCAGCATCTGAATATCCAGGCAAAAGCAAATCTTTTGCATACAATTGTTTTCCATTAAAAATCATTTGAGAAAGCAAATCTTTATCCGGAGAAACAGGGATATTTCTATACGTAAAACTAGAAACAACATCCGGCATTATTTGTTTTTCTTCGAAGTTTTCTTTTAAATAATTTGGAAATTCATAGAACTTATGATTTTTACCCAAATACAATTCCAAAGAAACAATTACCAGACTATCTGCATAAATAGCCTTGGTATTATAATCCATTTCTCCAATTAGCGTAATAACTTTTGGTGTTTTAGTTTTAGGAAAATAATATTTTACATGTTGAAAAAGCGCATTGAATTCCTCACGAACCGGCTCAAAATTGCTGTATTTTTTTTCTACTTCAGTATATACTTCTCTCCAAAGCGGATCCTGCATTTTCTTCAACCAAATATTATCGTCACTTCCTGCCGGAAAAAAGAAAGGATATTGTTTTTTTATTTTGGCTAAATCCTCAGGTTTGCTTTCAAAAAACACTTTATCAAAACGTTCCACCTTAATATCAACCGGAATTTCTTCTACTGCTTTTTCGACTTTAGTTTTTTGATCGCAGGACAAAAAAAACAGGCATAGAACCACTACAAAGCGATATATTTTCATTTTATTTTAATTAGATTTGTGTTGCCTATATTTTAAATAAACGTTACTTAAAAATATTTGTGCAAATATACACCCCTGTATCTTAAATCTTGAATTATTATGGCTAAAAAAAGTACTATTCAGACAGAAAAAGTGAATAACCACATTGTAGAGTGGTTGAAAAATTATGCTAACAATGCAAAAGTAAATGGTTTTGTAATTGGAATTTCCGGCGGAGTAGATTCTGCGGTAACTTCTACATTATGTGCCCAAACAGGTTTGAAAGTTTTATGTGTAGAAATGCCTATTCACCAAGCCGAAAATCAGGTTTCGAGAGGAAGAGAACATATTGAGCAATTAAAAAAGCGTTTTCCGAATGTTTCGAATGTAGAAACAGATTTGACTGCCACTTTTGAAGCTTTTAAGAGTTCTGTACCAAAAACAGATGACGAAGGAAAAATTAGTTTGTCATTGGCTAATACCCGTGCTCGTTTACGAATGACTTCTTTATATTATTTAGCAGGAATTCATGGGTTATTAGTTGCCGGAACTGGAAACAAAGTTGAAGATTTTGGAGTAGGATTTTACACCAAATACGGAGACGGCGGAGTCGATTTAAGTCCAATTGCAGACTTAATGAAGTCAGATGTTTATGCTCTTGGAGAATTTTTAACGATTCCGCTATCAATTTTAACAGCTGCACCAACTGATGGCCTGTTTGGAGATAATCGTACAGATGAAGATCAATTAGGGGCGAGTTATGACGAACTTGAATGGGCGATGTTGGCCGCGGAGTCAGGAAATACGCCAGCTGACTATAGTGGGAGAGAAAAATCTGTCTTTGAAATTTATAAACGTTTAAACACCAGTAACAAGCATAAAATGGACGCAATACCGGTCTGCATTATACCGAAAACGTTAAAATAAAACTTTTTAACATTTGTCTGCAATTAATTACAGAATTTATTTATTAATTTTACAGTTCCAAAAACATGAACAATTCTAAAAAAGGTAAAAATTATGATTAAAGTATGTCTTGCAGACAATCATCCTGTGACTCACTTTGGCGTTAAGTCTTATTTCAAAGACCACGATCAAATTTCAATTGTTGCCAATGTGGGCAATTTTTCAATGGTTAGAGATATTCTTCAGACGAAGGAGATTGACATCCTAATTCTAGATCTAGAGTTAGAAGGTCTTTCGAGCATCTTCGAAGTGAAATCTATCCTGAAGAACTTCCCAAAAACAAAAATTGTAATTTTTAGTGACCTCGCTGAACAAATGTACGCTCCAAATGCGATCAAAGCAGGAGTTTCCGGGTATGTGCACAAAACAGAAAAACTTGAAACTTTAGGTCTTTCTATTATTAAAGTACATGAAGGAAAAATTATCATCAACGAAACTGTGCGTAAAAACATGGCTCTTATTGCTAAACAAAGCAAAAGCGAACGTTTGTACAGAAAACTGTCAAATCGCGAGATTGAAGTTCTACGTTACTTAAGTGATGGTAAGAAAAACAATGAAATCTCTAAAATCTTAAATCTGAACGAAAAAACGATCAGTACTTACAAATTAAGATTGCTGACTAAATTAAATGTTACTAATTTAGTAGATCTTGTTAACAAAGCAAAGACTTTAGAAATTATTTAATGGTATCTTGACATTACTCTTCCTAGTTTTTTCGAAAATGAATTAACTAATTTTGAGTAATCCATCACCATCGACAAAAGCTCTGTATTATCTGAATTTTCAGGTTGTATAGAGCTTTTTAATTCCTCAATGATTTTACCAACCAAAAACCAACGCATAGACATAACGGTTTCAGAAACATATTGTGCTATCGTTTCGTGTTTCCCTTTTGTAAAGATATTTTGACCTTCCCAATCGTGCAAAGCCAATCTTTCATCTTCCATTAAAATATCTGTAACTTCCTGAGCAAAATCCGGCTCTAAGCGCATCAAATATTGCTCTAAGCTAAATTTTTCATTTTGATGATAAAACCCAATTATATCCGTAAAAATATCACGGAATAAATTATTCGAAAGTTCGACCTCATCTTCCTGTAAACTCAAATAAATTCGTTGATGAACCTTATATTGTTTCTTTTCAGAAACCATTACAACTTCACCTTCATCATTACTTTTTAAAAATACATCTTCAAATTCTTCCGTTTTATCTCCGTAAAGCAATAAAATTTCAATTACTTTTCGCTCTAAACGGTATAATATATCGACTTTTTCAGCTTGTTGCTGTTGCGGATATCCCGGTTCCTCCATATAACCGTCCGGCGGTCCGGTTCTTGGATCATCTGGATCTCCTCCTGAATACCCAGTGTTTTTTGGATTTTGGTTTCTTAAAACTTCAAAAGGTTTTTGCTCCTGTTTTTGCTTTTTATTAGCTTCTGTAAGATCCTTTTGAATCAACTGCGCCAACGTACTCACCAAAACCTGCTCGGAAATATCCATAATTCTGGCACATTCCTGAGTATAAACCTCTCGCTGAATACGGTCCGGTATTTTAGAAATACTCGTAACCATATCCCTAATTAAATCAGCCTTTTTAATAGGATCGTTTTTAGCATCCTTCATTAAGAGTGACGCTTTGAACTGTATAAAATCTTTACTATTTTCTTCTAAATAGGCAACCAGTTCATCATGAGAATTTTTTCTGGCAAAACTATCCGGATCTTCTCCGTCAGGAAAACCACATACTCTTACATTCATTCCTTCTTCCAGAATCAAATCGATTCCGCGAATAGACGCACGTAATCCCGCAGCATCTCCATCAAAAAGCACTGTAATATTTCGGGTCAGACGATTAATCAAACGAATCTGGTCCGGCGTTAAAGCTGTCCCTGAAGAAGCTACAACATTTTCGATTCCGGCTTGATTAAACTGAATAACATCTGTATAACCTTCTACCAAATAACAATTATTTTGTTTTGCGATGGACTGTTTGGCCTGATAAATTCCATAAAGCACTTTACTTTTATGGTAAATATCACTTTCAGGCGAGTTTAAATATTTTGCTGCTTTTTTATCATTGGTTAAAATACGACCTCCAAATCCAAGGACACGTCCCGACATACTTTGTATGGGAAACATGACACGTCCTTTGAAACGGTCAAAAGGGCGATCCTCTCTGGGAATTGTCAAACCGGTACTTTCCAGAAATTCCAGTTTATATCCTTTACCCAAAGCTTCTTTGGTAAGAGCATCCCACGTTTCCGGCGAATATCCTAAATCAAATTTCTTGATGGTTTCATTTGTAAAACCTCTTTCTTTAAAATACGAAAGTCCAATTGCTTTTCCTTCCTCTGAATTTATAAGTGTTCTGTGAAAATAGTCTTTTGCAAATTCCGAAACCAAATACATACTCTCGCGAACATCTGTTATCGCTTTTTCAGCATCTGTTTGTTCCGTTTCTTCGATCTCAATATTATATTTTCTTGCTAAATATCGAATGGCTTCCGGATAAGTAAACTGTGAGTGCTCCATTAGAAACTTGACAGAATTCCCTCCTTTTCCTGTACTAAAATCTTTCCAGATCCCTTTTGCAGGTGATACCATGAATGACGGAGAGCGCTCATCTGAGAATGGACTTAAGCCTTTGAAGTTACTTCCGGCACGTTTTAAATTAACAAAATCACCAATAACCTCCTCTACTCGAGCAGTTTCAAAAACAGTATTAATCGTATTTTGTGAAATCAAAACGTAAAATATTTAAAAAATTTGAAGTCTGTAAAAGTACACAAATCAATCTTGAAATTGGATGATTTCAAATAAAAAAAGTGCCTCTTTCGAAGCACTTTTTCTACTAACTAAACGTAACTGTATTCTTAATTTAAATCAAGTCTTACTCCTAATGAAATATTATTTTCTTTTACTAAATTATCCTGAAACAACGGATTCAAATCATATTTCATATACAAACTCACTTCTTTGTAACCTATATAAGAACTCAGTCCGTAAATAAAATTATTTACATTATAATCGCCTTTTATCGTTGTTTTATAATCTAAATCGTCCTGATCGTATTTTAGGATTTGTTTTGATTTTACGTTGATTCCGGCGTAACCTCCAATTCCAAAACGGAAACTTTGATGTGTTTTAAAATACGTTTTTCCGTTTACTATTTTAGGTTTAGAAAAATCGAATTCTAAATGAACCGGCAGTACGATATAAACATTTCTAAAACGAGATTCGTCTAGATTTATAGCGTTTGTCTGCAGAACAGTTTGATCTCCGTCTACAACAAAACTTCTATTATCTGTTGGACGAATATTATTGTACATTAATGAAAGTCCGTATTTGGCATGCAATAAATTGTCGTTTTTCATTAATCTTGAATTATAGGTAAAACCCCATTCATAAAAATGTGAACCTATAAAACTGTAGTTTGAATCCTGAAGTTTTCCGTCGACCATCATATTATTCAAACCCATTGCGAATACAAATTGTGAAGTAGTCCTTTTTTCGCCACGAATAGAATCTTTTCTTTTTTTATTGTCTTTCCATTCTTTATCATTCCAGTGAATAACCAAAGTATGTTTCTTTATTGAATCTCCTTCTTTGATTTTTCCATCCACTTTTTGCTGTACTAAATCATTAAGTTCATTTTGAGCCTCGGTTACTTTTTGTTCAATAATCGTAGCTCTGACTTCTGCCAATTCTTTTTTGCGTTTATCAGCTTGCTCTTGCGTAATTTTTCCTTCAGACAACTGAACATTTACGGCTTCAACCTCTTCTTTTAAAGTTGCTTTTTCTTCCTTAGTAATCTTTTCTATTTTATTAGCAATTTGCCTTGCTTTAGATTCAAAGGTTTCCTGCCCCATTACTTTGCTTACAAATAGAAATATTAGGATAACGAGATAAATGGTAAAATTTTTCATGATTGATTTTTTTAATGATTGTGATTGATGATGATTATTAATTGTTAATTATTGATGATTAATTGTTGATTGTAAAATGTTGATTGTCGATTGGGAAATATGAAATGTGAAATATGAATTTCATCTCCATCGGGTTAAAACCCGACGCTACAATATGGATCGTTCCTCCGGAACTAAAAACCTACATTCTAATTTCTTGCTTCTATACTCTTTCTTCTATACTCTTTACTCCTGCTGATTTCGATTTGCCAAAGCCACTTTTACTGTTTGATAATTTTTGTTGACTTTTGTGATTACTTTTTCTCTAAAAGAAAGTTCTAATTCTCCGTCGACCTGGTTTAATAAATCGTTAGCATTTACTTTAATTTTTGCTTTCGGTTTAACCGAATTCTCTGCTACAACAGTTTTTTCGGCCGAAACTAACAACTGATCTACTGTTTCTTTTTTAGAAGTTTCGACAAATGAATTTTCATTTTTGATTGATTGTTTTTCTTGATTGTTTTTGATGATTGAAGACTCCGCTATTTGATTTTTTTCATTTTTTATTGTGTTATTTGAATTCGATTTCAAAACGTCGGGGTGATTATTTCCTTGTCTTTCTGATTTCTCGACAACTTCTTTTTCTGAAACTGCTATTGCTGTATTCATTGAATCTATTACATTTAAAGTTGGTTTTACAACCGAATCCTTCTTTATAACATCTTCAATTACAACCTTATTTTTTGGCGTTTCAACTACGCTTTTATTCTGATTAAAAAAGAATGTTCCAACTAATAAGAAACCAACGAAACTGGCTGCGATATACATCCATTTGTTTTTTCTCTTTGGTTTCTTTTCTTCAGCAACACTTAACATCGCATCTAATCTGTCCCATGCTTTATCGCTTGGTTCAATCGTACGCTGGTTTAGTTTTTCACGGAAATCCTTTTCAAAATTATTCGGTTCCATTTTCTTGTTTTTTTAAGGTATTAATTTGTGTTTGCAGCATTTTTCTGGCGTGCGATAATTGCGATTTCGATGTTCCTTCATTAATCCCGAGCATCTTGGCAATTTCATTGTGTTTGTATCCTTCTATCGCATATAAATTGAAAATCATCCTATATCCATCCGGCAAAGCATCTATTAAAAGCTGAATCTGATCTGTCGAAAATTTGCTGTCAATTGCATTAAAACTTTCTTCGACATAAATCTCATCTTCAGTAAATTTTACTTTTTTCTGAACTCTTAAATACGAGATACATTCGTTAACCATAATTCGGCGAATCCAACCTTCAAAACTTCCTTTATTTTCGAATTTGCTTAAATTGGTAAATACCTTCATGAAAGCTGTAATCATTACATCTTCTGCCAGTTGAATGTCCTTTATATATTGTCGACAAACACTTAGCATTTTTGAAGAAAACCTGCTATAAATCTGTTGTTGTGCCTGCCGATTATTTTCGACAGCCAACTTTATAATTTCGGTTTCTTCTTGATGTAAATGAATAATTTTCATTTATAAGCTTTTGGTTTTTGGTTTAGTAACAGACTTCTATTAGCATAGACGATTGTCGTTTCGAAATGGTTGCATCAAGAATTAAAAAAAATCAATAATAATCCCGAAACTTTGGGATCAAATTCCAAAAAAAACAGCAAATCACTTACTATCAAAGGGATAAATACAATTTTTTAATTGAGAATTTTTTAATTATTTTTTATGCGATGTAAACTTAAGGAGAATACAAATTGCAAAATAAACTTATACCAATTATATTTGATTAAGAGTTTAAGATAAAAATTTAAGAAGAATGGGAAGAACAACAGAGTTTTACAAATTGGATGCAGAAAAGGCAAAGAAAAATCTAATTCTGGATTTATCTTCTAAAACTAAATTTAAAAAGTCTTTTGAAAATTTCATCATTGAAAGAAAAAATGAATTTAAAGATGATTTTGATGTAACATTTGACAATGTAGTTCAAAAAGTGAGTTCTAATATTAATACTATTCTTCCAAGCGAATTATGGGAGTTGACTTTTTGGCTTGGCGAAATTGAATATGAAAGGAGAACTTTTCAGGGAGAAAGCTATGAGAAAATGTACAATGAATTATACATTAATAATGGTATCGAATCACTATATGAAATACAAAACAGAAATGCCTATGGTTTTATGTTCCAATATGGAAATTTTACTGATTATTTTGAAGTAAATGAAATAAGAGAAATGGATTCTGGACATAATGTAGATACTAAAGATTTTGTGCGTTTTTTAGATTACATGATTCTTTTAATGAAAAAGATTTTAGATGCTGATTTAGATAAAAGCGAATATAAACACGTATTTTCTAAAGAAGAAATCGAAGAAATATCCAAAATTGAAAATTTAAATCAAGAAAACAAATTGTTATTTCAAAGAATAGAGGCTGAATTTGTTTGGTTAAAGCAAAATTTTATCAAAGAAAAAGAGGAAGAAGATTTAGACAAAAACTATAGCTCAAGAAATGCTGATTATGCTACTATTTTTTGCGCTGATTCTTTTTTTGAACATTGTATAAGAATTAAAAATAGCTTAAACGAAATTAACACTAATATCTTAATAGTAGATTCAATCTAAAATTACTTTTTTCTCTCAATCACATAATTCACCATCAGGATTAAAGCAGCTTTGAACTCAGAATCTTCAAAGTTTTGAAGTAACGAAAGCGCTTCCTGCTGAAACTCTACCATTTTATTTTCAGCGTAAGCCAAACCATTATTATCTTTTACAAAAGCAATAACTTCTTTGACGCGTTTTTTATCTTTATTGTGATTTTTAATGGAGTTTATCAACCACTTTTTTTCTTGCGGGGTACACGTATTTAAAACATGAATTAAAGGCAAAGTCATTTTTTGCTCTTTAATGTCGATTCCGGTTGGTTTACCAATAGCTTCTTCACTATAATCGAATAAGTCATCTTTGATTTGAAAAGCCATTCCGATAAGCTCACCAAATTTGCGCATATGCTCAACCTGAATATCGTCTTCAATTACTGATTTTGCACCAAGCGCGCAACAAGCAGCAATAAGTGTAGCGGTTTTTTTGCGAATGATTTCGTAATATATATCTTCGGTAATATCGAGTCTTCGGGCTTTTTCTATCTGAAGTAATTCCCCTTCGCTCATTTCGCGAACTGCAACTGAAATGATTCGGAGTAAATCAAAATCGCCATTATCGATAGAAAGCAATAATCCTTTGGATAGTAAATAATCTCCAACCAAAACGGCGATCTTATTTTTCCAAAGCGCATTAATGGAGAAAAATCCGCGACGGCGATTACTATCATCCACCACATCATCATGTACCAAAGTTGCGGTATGAATCAACTCAATTACAGATGCACCACGATACGTTCGCTCATTTACAACACCTCCTGAAACCATTTTGGCAGTCAGAAAAACAAACATCGGACGCATTTGTTTCCCTTTTCTATTTACTATATAATACGTAATACGGTTCAGTAAAGCCACCTTTGAGGTCATCGATTCATGGAACTTTTTTTCAAAAAGTTCCATCTCGTTAAAGATGGGCTGTTTTATTTGAGAAGTAATATTCATTTCGATCCCAAATATACTATTTTAAATAAAAAAACGTTGTCTATTTTAAGTTAGTATAACAATAATTTATGCATTAACTAAAAAAAACTCTACCAAGAACGTTTTTTATAAAGCCTAATTTGAATTCATTATTTAAAAGTAAAAACCAAAATTATTTATTATGAAAACAAAAGTTTTATTTATTGGAACATTAGTCGCTTTATCTTTTTTTATTAGTTGTAATTCTGATGAAAAAACAAATGACGGAACTACTGCAGCAATTTCGAACAACGAAATTATTACGACTTCTAAAATTGATGCCTCAATTGAAGATGTAACTAATATTGCTGAAGATCAATTTAACACACAACAAAATAGTACTGCTAAACCTGGCGGACCTATTAAAAACTTTTTACCCAGTTGTGCTACTATTACAACAGTTTTAACGAATAACACCTGGACAAAAACAGTTGATTTTGGCGTTGAAGGATGTACACTCGATAACGGAAATGTGGTAAAAGGAAAAATGGTTATTTCATTTTCCAACGATTTTACTGCTTCTACTCAAACAATCAGTTATACTTTTGACGGATTTTATCACAATGGCAAAAAACTTCAAGGAAGCAAAAGCATCGTTAGAACTATAAAAACCACTAATTTGCTTGCGACAGCGCATCCTGTTTCGACCGCAACGATCGACATGACTATTACTTTTGATGATGGTGGCGTTTATACCAGAAAAGGTTCATTGGTAAAAGAAATGGTTGCCGGTTATGATACTTGGTTTAACTGGGAAGACAATGCATTTTTAGTAACCGGAAGCGGAACAACAACTTTCCCTAACGGAGATACTTTCTCGGCAGAAATTACAACGCCTCTTGAATTTGATGCCTCATGCAGAAAACCATTTGCCGTAAAAGGTGTTGTTTCTATTACCAAAAACGCAGCCACTGCCGTTATTGATTATGGAGATGGAAACTGTGACACTCTTGCCAAAATAACAAAAGATGGCGTAACGGAAGAAATTGATTTGAAAAAATAAGAATCCTTTTTGCCCAAAAAAAAGCATTAAGAACAAGAATAACTCTCGTTTTTAATGCTTTTTCTTATGTAATGATATGATCAGATGTTCCTATGGAACAAATTCACTTTGTCAATATTTTTTTTTCTACCAATCAATTATTCCTGGCGGAATATTTCTCTACATTTCGGCTTCTTTGTTTGCCAATTGCCCGCAAGCAGCATCAATATCTTTTCCGCGGCTGCGACGTACTTTTACCACAACTCCAATATTCTCCAATGCTTTTATATAAGCCATAATAGATTCCTCTGAAGCTTGTTGAAATTCTCCGTCATCTATTGGGTTGTATTCTATTAAATTAACCTTACAAGGCACATATTTACAGAATTTCACCAATGCATCTATTGAAGCTTTGTCGTCGTTGATTCCTTTCCAGACTACATATTCGTATGAAATCTTATTTTTTGTCTTTTTATACCAATATTCTAATGATTCTCTCAAATCTGCTAATGGGAAATTTTTACTGAAAGGCATGATTCTCGCACGAATTTCATCAATAGCCGAGTGCAAAGAAACTGCCAATTTGAATTTTACATCATCATCGGCCATTTTTTTAATAATTTTTGGGATTCCGGACGTAGAAACCATAATACGTTTTGGAGACATTCCTAAACCTTCCGGAGAAGTAATCATATCGATGGCTTTGATTACATTATTATAATTCATCAAAGGTTCTCCCATTCCCATAAAAACAATATTCGAAAGCGGATGATTGTGATACAAACGACTTTCTTTATCAATGGCAATAACCTGATCGTAGATTTCTCCCGGTTCCAGATTTCGCATTCTTTTTAAACGTGAAGTTGCACAGAAATTACAGTCTAAACTACAACCAACCTGACTGGAAACACAAGCTGTTGTTCTGGTATCAGTAGGAATCAATACTGACTCTACTACTAAACCATCATGCAAACGAACAGCATTTTTTACGGTTCCGTCGTTGCTGCGCTGCATAGTATCAACCTTAATGTGATTGATTACAAAATTATTCTCCAGCATAGAACGTGTTGCTTTGGCAACATTCGTCATATCGTCAAAACTGTGTGCTCCTTTGCTCCATAACCATTCATAGACCTGATTTCCGCGAAAAGCTTTGTCATTATTTTCAACAAAAAAATCTCGTAATTGATCTTTTGATAAGGCTCTTATGTCTTTTTTCTCGATTTGCATGGTGCAAAGTTACTAAGTATTTATGGAAACCTTTTAATTCTGAAAAAACTTTAGCAGTAATCTTTTAAAATCATAAAATTTGGCACGAGAATTGTCTTGCTCTCAAAAGGAAAATAATCTTACAAAGCGCGCAGTCATTTTAAAATGTGTATCTTTATTTTTCAGCTTTATAACCTTTAAATTTTTATAACCTAAAAAAGATCATTCCCTATGAAAAAACAAATTTTAAGCTTAGCTGTTATCGCTTTATTAGCATTCGCTGTTCAGTCTTGTGAGAAGAAAGAACCAAAACCAGCAGAAGACGAATTAACTCTTGGAAACAAAGTTGATTCTCTAACAACAGATATTAAAGAAGTAAAAGACAGCGCTGTTACCAAAACAGAAAATGCTGCTCAAGATGTTAAAGATGCTACTAAAAAAGCAGCTGATGATGTAGAAAGCGCAGCTAAAAAAACAGCTACTGACGTAAAAGATGCTACTAAAAAAGGAGCTGAAAAAGTAGAAAACGCTGCTAAAGCTGCTAAAGACGGAACTGTAAAAACAGCAAAAGAAGTTAATGACGCTTTGAAAAAATAATTTCTTCCGGATTCAAATTAAAACCATTCGTTTCGGCGAATGGTTTTTTTTTATGCAAAAAAGTGAGCCGATATTTTTTGTATTTTTGCTTTCAAATTAGAAGATAATACAAGATGCATTTTATATCACAAGACTTAGAAGATTATATCGAGCAACATTCTGAAAACGAACCGGAATTGCTAGCCAGACTTAACAAAGAAACCTATCAAAAAATACTTTTGCCAAGAATGCTAAGCGGACATTTTCAAGGTCGTGTTTTAAGTATGTTATCTAAATTAATCCGTCCGGTTAATATTCTTGAAATCGGAACTTATACCGGTTATGCTGCCTTATGTTTATGCGAAGGAATGCAGGAAAATGGACAGCTGCATACTATTGATATTAAGGAAGAATTGGTAGATTTTCAACGCAAGTATTTTGATGCATCGCCTTGGGGAAAACAAATGTTTCAGCATTTAGGAGAAGCCATTGATATTATTCCAACTTTGGATGTTAAGTTTGATTTGGTTTTTATTGATGCCGATAAAGAAAACTACCTGAATTATTGGGAAATGATTGTTCCTAAAATGAATAAAGGCGGAATCATTTTATCTGATAATGTATTATGGAGCGGGAAGATCTTACAACCTGTTCACCCAAATGATGTTAGTACAAAAGTGCTTTTAGAATACAATTTACTTTTGAAGAATGATCCTAGAGTTGAAACGGTTTTATTGCCAATCCGTGATGGATTGACGGTTAGTCGAGTTCTTTAGAAAAAGGTTCTGAGATTCTGAGGCACTAAGACGCTGAGCTTTTTTTTTAATTAGAAAATTATTATTAAAAATGACAGCTGATCAAATTCGTTAGTGTTTGTCATTTCGAGCGAAGGGAGAAATCACACCAGAAGCTCGACATAGATTGGCGATTTTGTTTGCGGAGTTTCTTGTGTGATTTCTCATTCTTCGAAATGACAAATCTAACTTATAATTAATAATACTTCATTTAATTTACCTTCAGCCAGAACAGGAAACTAGTCACAAAAAATATTAGTAATGAGTTATAGTACCGAAATAGATTCCAAAGGTTTTACAATTATCAATAATGTTTATTCTAATATTGAAATCGACAAACTAATTTCTTTAATTGAAAATATCACCGAAAACGAAACTGAGAATGCTACTTTTCGAAAATCTCAGGATTTATTTGCTATAAGACAATTTCATAAAGAAATCCCTGAAACATTACCTTTTATTTTCAATGAGAATTTAAAGAATATTATTGAATCAACTTTTGGGAAAGACTATTTTATAACGAAATCAATCTATTTTGATAAACCCGAAAAATCAAATTGGTTTGTGGCTTATCATCAGGATTTAACTATTTCGGTAAACCGAAAAATAGAATTGGATAATTTCGTAAACTGGACTATAAAACAAAACCAATTTGCGGTTCAGCCTCCAAAAGAAATTCTTGAAAATAATTTTACAATCAGAATTCATATTGATAAAACTACAAAAGACAACGGCGCTTTAAAAGTCATAAACAATTCGCATTCAAAAGGAATTTTGAGAATTGAAAATCTGAAAATTGAAAAAGAAACAATCTGCGAAGTTGAAAAAGGCGGAATCATGATTATGAAACCTCTATTATTTCATGCATCAAATAAAACAACTAATAACGAAAGAAGAAGGGTTATTCATATTGAGTTCAGTAAAAAAGAGCTTCCTGATGGATTGGAATGGAGTGAAAAGACTGTTCTTGAAAATCTGACAGCTAATCAAATACTTTAGTCATTATCTTGTCATTTCTGACGTAAGGAGAAATCACACAAGAAACTCCGCATCTATAGTCGCTAATCTTTATCGAATCACTGGTGTGATTTCTCCCTTCGGTCGAAATGACAAATCTTACTTGAAAACAAATAAACCTTAATTTGAATATTAAAAAAAGGCTTTAGCCAAACATTGCGTTTTGGTTAAAGCCTTTATCTTGTGCTAAATTTTTAACCCTCCAGCTAAAGCCACAATGTCATTAAGTTAAGCTTTTTTGATTATATTTTTTATCTCAAAGTGTAGTTTTGAATAGCCTCCAGCTTTAGCTGGAGATTATGTAAAACCAGTCTGAGTGGCTTTAGCCAAAAATGTGCGATTTGGCTAAAGCCACTCATTGTGCGTATTAAACACCTCCAGCTGAAGCTGGAGGCTAGTCAAAAAGCTTAACTTAATGACTTTGAGCTAAAGCAGGAGGCAATCCAAAGATTATGATATTAAATTGATCTAAAATTTTCTTTTGAAAACAAATGCCTTAGCCCAGATAGAAGCGATATCCTTTTGTTTTTTTCTTTAAAAAACAAAAGATATAGCGAATTGCTTCGCCAATTCGCACTTCAGGCTCGGGTGCTGGAAATGGCTCCTAAATACTATCAGGAAAATATAGTGGTTTTAGCCTTCTATATACTAAATATAGTAAAGACCCGAAAAGTGCTCCAAAGAAATATCCTGTTAGAATATCTCCGGGATAATGCAATCCTAAATAGATTCTGCTATAAGCGAAGATTAACGGCCATAAAAACAAGAATCCTAAATACTTGAAGTAACGTCTTAAAATAAGAAATAAAAACGTTGCCACAGCCATTGTATTGGCAGCATGACCAGAGAAAAAACTATATGATGTTCTAACCTGAACAATCCGAATAATCGAGCTGATTTCGGGATTATTACAAGGACGCGGACGCTGAAAACTGTATTTAAACAAATTAGTCACCTGATCTGTAAAAGTCAACAAAACTGCAATAAACAATACAATATACAAGGTTTGCTTGCCTCCTACTTTTTTATAAATAAGATAAAATAGCAATAGAAAAAATGGCGTCCAATTCAATTGACTGGTAATAATAAGCCAAAATTTATCGTACGTTTCGGAACCTAATCCGTTAAGATATATAAATAGATTAGTATCTAATTCTTTTATTCTTTCAAGCATTACATCTGGCGTTTTACAGGTCCTGAGATAGAATCAACATCTTCTTTTACTTTATTAATTTCTGTTGCGGTATCTCCCAATAAATTAGGAGAGTCACCCAATAAGTTAGACTTAGCGTCGTTTATTTGGGCGTTGATATTTCCGGTTATATCAGTAAGCGCTTTTGCATCAAGACCATTCGCCTCAGCACCTTTCTGAATTTCACTTTTAATATCATTGGTTGCATTTTTCAATTGCGCCATTGCTTTTCCCATTGTACGGGCAATTTCCGGCACTTTGTCTGAACCAAAAAGCATTAGAACTATAAATAGTATGAAAACTAATTCTCCTCCTCCTATACCAAACATATCTTTTATTTTTGTGTCCCACAAAGATATTAAATTTTGTAGCTGACAGTTTTAAAATTTACTTAAAAAAAAAGACTCTTTTCAGAGTCTTCTTTCCTTATATTTAATCAAATTTTGACTTTTCTTCTACTTTTGGCCAAGAATTGTTGGTTAAATCAATATCAGCAGTCATTAATTTTGGATCTATCTGAATGCTTTTTATCGCTTTTTCGGTTGCGTAAACTTTTTTAGCGGTATCATTATTCTTTCTCCATATTTGAGCAGGATATTGATAATTTTGTTTTGAACCGTCTTCATAAGTAATCTCAACAAGAATTGGCATAATCATTCCGCCCGGTTTATTGAATTCTACTTCATAGAAATATTTAGGCGATTTTAAACCTGCCTTTTCTTCTGTAGTAAAAGTTTGATCTACATAATCAGACAATAGTTTTACGTCGGTTAATTTCAATGCTTTTTTATTTGAAACATTTACTTCTGCATTATCACTTGCTACTAAATAAACAAATGGTCCTTTATCAACTCCGAAACGTCCTTTTTTAACTTTTACATCTTTAAGATCTGCAGTTGGAGTTTCTGAAACGTAATATTGTTTTACTTCTTTGATTCCGATATCTACAAAATCTGTTGAATAAAACCATCCTCTAAAAAACCAATCTAAATCTACGGCCGAAGCATCTTCCATAGTTCTAAAGAAATCTTCAGGAGTTGGGTGTTTGAACTTCCATCTGTTTGCGTATGTTTTAAAAGCATAATCAAACAATTCACGTCCCATCACAACTTCTCTTAACATATTAAGTCCTGTTGCAGGTTTTCCGTAAGCATTATTTCCAAACTGAGCAATCGTTTCTGAGTTAGACATAATTGGCTCTAAAAACTTCTGATCTCCACTCATGTACGGAACGATATTTTTTGCCGGTCCACGTCTTGATGGAAAAGTTGGATCTAATTCCTGTTCTGCCATATATTCCATAAATGAATTCAAACCTTCATCCATCCAAGTCCATTGGCGCTCGTCAGAGTTTACAATCATAGGGAAAAAATTGTGTCCAACTTCATGGATTACAACACCAATCATTCCGTTTTTAACCTCTTTACTAGTCACTCCATTTTCGTCAGGGCGACCAAAATTCCAACAAATCATTGGATATTCCATTCCTTGATCTTCTGCAGAAACTGATACTGCTTTTGGATAAGGATAATCAAATGTATGCGACGAATAACTTTTTAATGTATGTGCCACTGTTATCGTAGAAGTTTCTCCCCAAAGTGGATTTGCTTCTTTTGGATAAACGGACTCAGCCATTACAATTTTACCTCCTAATTTAACTGCCATGGCATCGTAAATGAATTTTCTTGACGAAGCAATTCCAAAATCACGTACGTTTTTGGCACTAAATTTCCATGTTTTTTTCTTTTCAGAGAAACCTTTTTCTGTTACTTCTGCTTCCGCTTGTGTAACAATTACAACGGGTTTATCAAATGATTTTTGAGCTTGTTCGTAACGTTTTACTTGTTCCGGAGTAAAAACTTCAGCTCTATTGGTCAATTCTCCTGTTGCATCAATTACGTGATCAGCAGGAACTGTAATATTTACATCAAAATTTCCAAAAGGCAAAGCAAACTCTCCGCTTCCCCAAAATTGCATATTTTGCCATCCTTCAACATCATTGTAAACCGCCATTCTTGGATAAAACTGAGCGATTACATATATTTTGTTTCCGTCTTTTTCAAACAATTCATAACCTGAACGTCCGCCTTCTTTTCTATAATTATTGATATTATACCACCATTTTACAGCAAACGAGATTTTCTCACCCGGTTTTAAAGGAGTTGCCAGATTAATACGCATCATGGTTTCATTGATCGTATAAGACATTGCGTTTCCTTTTGAATCTTTTACAAATTCAATATTAAAACCACGTTCTAAATCCTTTTTCAAATATTTACTCGAAAATCCATCCAAAGGCAAAACCTGACTGATTTTTTCGCTTTCTGCTAAAGAGGATTGTGTATTTGCTTTTGCTTGATTCTGGTCCAACTGCACCCATAAATACTCTAAACTATCCGGAGAATTGTTTGAATACGTAATCGTTTCAGAACCATTTAATTTTGAATTTTTATCATCTAATTCAACATCGATTTTATAATCTGCCTGTTGCTGATAATATGCTGGTCCCGGCGCACCGGCTGCTGTACGAAACATGTTAGGTGTTGCCAACAAATCATACATCTGACTGAATTTATTCGTGTCGTATTTTCCTTGTTGTTTGGGAGCAACAGTAGTAGTAGTTTTTTCCTGAGCGATAAGTATTGCAGGAAAAAGCAATAATAATGAAAGTTTTTTCATAAATATTTAAAGGTAATTTTATCAGGGTGTGAAAATAACAATTAAAACAATAATTCTTAACATTATCTAGTACTTTAACAGTTCCTTTCTTGAAGATTCTGTAAAGAGAACGCTTCTTTTAACCCCAAATGCCGTGATATGTGTAATATTTTGCTGTTCTGTATTCCAATCGACCAAAATACTATTTGAAATTTCAATTGTCTTAAATTTCTCAACATCCTTGATTCTGGAATAACAAACCAGAACATCATCCGATTCTACTTCTTTAGACAAAAAAGTTATTGGTTTTGATTGTCCGTTTATTTTTATTGTAAAATTTTCTGAGAGGTACTTTTTTAATAAATCAACATCGGCCTGAGTTTCCTTCTCAGTACCGATGTTTGTTTTTTTATGGTATTTTTTTTCGATTCCGTTATTCAGATCATCGACAAAGATTCGGGAAGTAATTTGAATCATTTTTTTTTCGGCCGCATAATTGACCTGAAAAACACCCATATAAAATTTATGGAATGTAAAAGCTGAAAGCGATAAAAACAATAATCCTAAAAGAGGATAAATTAATCTATTTTTCGGCAACATTTGTTTTTTGAAATTCTTTGTTTTTATTAACCAAAAAATCCATTAGTTCAAATTTTTCTTCTGGTTTTAAATGTTTTTTAGATTCCGGATCATTAGAACAATACATTAAAAACAAATCGATTTCATCGTTTTTCAATCCTAATGTTTTAGTAAAAAAGTCCGGCGAAAAATTAGCTCTTGAATATTGAACGAAAGCCATATCGTCTATAACTTCAGGCTCAACTTCTTTGTTTTTCGTTAAGATCTTTTTTACATCTTTAAAGATGCGGACAAAATCTGTTCCGTACTTAATGGTTTGATCAGAGTACATTGCGATATTTTTTGCTGTAGATTGCTTATCATCTTCAAACTGCATATCAACATATTTCTGAGTATCTTTATCTAGTGATTTTACTTTTAAATCTTTACGAACAACAACTTCTTTCAATTGATTGTTAGCTAAATCTAACTGAATCACAAAAAGTACATTTGCACAATCTTTTTCTGTCAGAACGATTTTTTTTGCCTGAAATGCCAAACCTGAAAACAACAAAGTATCTTTTGGTTTTGCCATAATATCAAACAATCCGCCTGAACCAATAAAAGTTCTGACGTTTGCGTTAATGTTCATCACATAACCGCTTTCTATACCCAATTTACTATTGGTAACTTGCCCATGCAATGGCTTCCTTGAGTTATTTTGTCCCAGCGCAATCTGGCAAAATAAGCACACAACGAGTATTCCTAGTCTATTTTTCATTTTCGAGAATTATTAAATATCTTCTTGCTAAATCTGTTATTAAAAACATACTCATTGTTTTGTTTTTAGTATTCAAAGATACGGCAAATTCAGCATCATCTACACAATATAATTGAAATCCTTTGATATCTGCTACCGGAATTTTCAATCTGTCTGTATAATAATTCTCTTCAAAAAGGTATTCAATTTTTCTAAACAGCGCTTCCTTTTTCTCCACATTTACCTCTTTTTTAAGCATCGTGGTTCGTCCGGAAATCATGTTCAATACTTTATCTACAGAAGTCGAAGTTGCTGTATAAACTTTTCGTTCTGCGGGCGTGTATTTTTTTTGTCCGTACGGAATTATTCCTAAATTTTCTGCTGTGATATTGGCATTTTCATTTACGATAACTTCTTTCAATTCTACTTCTTTGGCAGCCATTTTTATCTTTAACGAATTTAGAATCAGATCGTCAGCGGTAATTCGATAACGAACACCTTCTAAATTTACAGCCGAAAAAACCAGAACATCTCCCTCTTTCACTACAATCGAAAACATTCCATTAACATCTGAAATAGTTGCAATTTGCGTTGTATTATTGATAATATTCACCCCTTCAACCGAAGTAGATTGTTCAAAAATCTGTCCAAGGATTTCTTTTGATGCCGTGTTTTGTCCAAAACTAACCTGAGTCAATATCAGAATAAGAATCAGTACTATTTTATTTATTTTCACTCGCTATTA
The DNA here is from genome assembly GCF_006438875.1 of Flavobacterium pectinovorum. Lineage (GTDB taxonomy): Bacteria > Bacteroidota > Bacteroidia > Flavobacteriales > Flavobacteriaceae > Flavobacterium > Flavobacterium pectinovorum_A. The sequence continues at coordinate 1,946 of NZ_RCZH01000017.1, read as the reverse complement.
TTTCTTTGTATTTTACAGCTAATTCTGCCAACAAAAATTCTGTTGAAGTTTTATTTTTAGAGTTCAAAATTACTGTAAACTTATCATTATCGACGGCATAATATTCAAATCCTTTTACGTATTCAAGCGGAATTTGTAGTCTATTCACAAAATGATCAATGCTAAACATACGCTCCAAAAGCTTCATGAAAGCTTCTTTCTTTTCTACAACAACTTCTTTTTTAAGCATTGCTGTACGGCCGGATAAAAAATTAAATAAAGGATCTGCAGAAACTGAACCTCCTGCCATTGTTCCTGCATTTGCCTGAGCATTTAAAGCTGTTGCCGTATGCAGTTTTCTTTCGGCTTCAGTATATCTTTTTTGCCCTTCCGGAATAATCCCCAGCGAAGTTGCATTTATTCCATTATAATTTCTAACCACAACTTCTTGCAATTGATGCATTACCATATTTAGTTTTACAGTAAAATGAAGATCTGAGAAGTTATCCGCAGTAAGCAAAACCTTGTTTTCTTTGAACTGTATAGACGAAAAAACGAGTGTATCACCATCTTTGGCAGAAATCGAAAAAGCTCCATTTTCATCCGTAGTTGTCATAGCTTCAGTTTGAGCATTTATAACATAAACACCTTCTAAATCAGATGAGTTTGAAGCTATCTTTCCGTTAATAATACTACGATCCTGACTTTGAGACCAACTTGTTTGCCCCAAAACAATCATTAAAACACATGCAACTTTATTGATCAAAATGCTAAAAAATTAAAATTATTCTTAAAGCTGTAAAAATATCTTAATGTATTGCAAATTTAGTATTAAGGACTTGGTAAAAATATGTTAATTAAACCCATTTTACACTTGGCAAAAAGAGAGTTTTAATATCTTTAACATAAACAATCTGAGTTAAAATTTTATGAAAAACATCATCATTGCCAGCACTTCTACCCTACACGGAGGCAGTTATTTAGACTATATATTACCTACACTAGAATCACATTTTAAAAATTGCAAAAGCATATTATTCATTCCATACGCGCGTCCAAGCGGAATTTCGCATGACGAATACACTGCAAAAGTAGCTCTGGCATTTGCTTCTATTAGCATTTCTGTAAAAGGAATCCATGAATTCGAAAATCCTGAGGATGCCATAAAAAACGCAGAAGGGATTTTTACCGGAGGAGGAAATACTTTTTTGCTTGTTACGCAATTGTATAAAAACAACATCATGCAGCTTCTTGCTGAAACGGTAAAAAACGGAACCCCCTATTTAGGAACAAGCGCAGGAAGTAACATTTGCGGCTTATCAATGCAAACCACGAATGATATGCCTATAATTTACCCACCAAGTTTTCAGACTTTAGGATTAATTCCTTTCAATTTGAATCCGCATTATTTAGATCCTGATACTCAATCGCTGCATATGGGAGAAACCCGCGAAACGAGAATTAAAGAATTTCACGCTTTTAACTCAATTCCTGTTTTAGGATTAAGAGAAGGAAGCTGGCTTGAAGTAAAAGGAGATAAAATAACCCTTAAAGGAAGCTTAAAAGCTCGTTTGTTTACAAAAAACAATAATCCCGAAGAATTAGAAACAGAAAGTGATTTGAGCGATTTAAAATAAAAACAATTTTACCATTAAGATATTAAGAAAAAGGATCAATCTCAAAACCTGGGGAGGAAATGTCAAAATAAAATAAGAACTTTGTAATCTAAGAATTTTATATGACCCCTATAGAACTTTTGAAGTTTATGCTTCCTGATTTTTTAGTAGAACATTTTGAAGTAGTTTCATCTACTAATAGCGAAGAAATATTACACCTCTATTTTGAAGAGAATTCTAAACCTCCAGAAGAGTTTAATAATCTTCAATTAGTATCAAAGGGTTTTCAAGATGAGATTACAATTCAGGACTTTCCTCTGAGAGGCAAGTTGGTGTATTTACATATCAAAA
>NZ_RCZH01000016.1 GCF_006438875.1 Flavobacterium pectinovorum | reverse complement strand
AGGTATTTACAACAATCATAACAATAAACACATTGCGATGACCAAACTGGCACATTGGTACAAGAATGTAGAAGATTCAGGGTTTAAAAATTTTAATATCCTTTTAAATACTATAACGGTTAATTACCAATCAATCTTAAACTATTTTGGCAATAGAAGTACTAATGCTTCTGCAGAATCATTCAATGCTAAAGTAAAAGCGTTTAGAAGTCAATTTAGAGGAGTGCGTAAAGTAGATTTCTTCTTGTTCAGATTATCTAATCTTTTTGCCTAATCCCCAACTTTTGCACCTGATCCAGCATTATCCTTAATTTTTCTTAATATCTTAATGGTTAAAAACAAAAAATCCTCAAACAAATTGTTTGAGGATCTTGAAGAGCGAAAGACGAGGCTCGAACTCGCGACAACCAGCTTGGAAGGCTGGAGCTCTACCAACTGAGCTACTTTCGCATTAACAGGGTGCAAATATAAATAATTAAATCTTTTAAAAAAAATAAAAATCAAAAATTATTTATTTTGATAAAAAAACCGAAACAATTAAGTTTCGGTTTTTTAGAGCGAAAGACGAGGCTCGAACTCGCGACAACCAGCTTGGAAGGCTGGAGCTCTACCAACTGAGCTACTTTCGCATTACCGTGGTGCAAATATAAAAAATAAATCAAGGTAAAAACAAGCTTTTTCGCAAAAAAAATCAATAAAAAACAACAATTATTTATAACTAATTTAAAACTAAAAAGTTATATATTTATTTATTTTACACAAATCATGAATATCATTAAAGAAATACCGTCAAAAGAAACTTATATCGTTCGCCAACCTGTTTTAAGAAAGGGAAAACCTATCGAAAGTTGCGTATTTGAAGGAGATGACCTGGAGACGACACATCATTTTGGTTTATTTGAAAATAAAAGCTTAACAGGAATTATTTCACTATTTACAAAAATCAATCCTATATTTGCCCAAAAAAGTCAAGCCCAGATTCGCGGAATGGCCGTTTTAGAAAACCATCAGAAAAGAGGAATTGGAGAAGCTTTAGTCAGACATTGTGAAAACTATTGCAATACAAACAATGTCGATTTAATTTGGTTCAACGCAAGAACAGCCGCCGTTGGTTTTTATAAAAAAATGAGTTACAAAGCTTTGGGAGAAGCATTTGACATTAAAGATGTTGGAGAACATTATTTAATGTTTAAAAAATTATGACATGAGAAAACTTTACTTTTTAGTTATTATATGCCTGTTTGTTAGTTGTAAAAAAGATACACCTAAACCCGCACCTATTGTCAAAAAGAAACCGCCACTAATCATTCTTACTGACGAAAGGAAAGTAGAAATAGATACTACTACTATAAATGTGTTCAAAAGCGAAACTTTAAAACAGTTCTATGACGCTTCTGAAAATAAAACAGTTTGGGGAAACCTTAAAAAGAGAACTTATGTTTTATCGCAATTAGAAGAATCAGACAAATTGGGCTTAGATCCGGAAGATTACAAGGCTTCGAAGCTTAGAAAATTTGAAAGCAGAATCAGTTCTTTAAACGATAAAGATTTAGCAACTTATGACATTCTATTGACTTATAACTTCGAAAAATACCTGAATCACCTATATAAAGGAAAACTGGATCCAAAAAAAATATACACAGATTGGGATTTAGAAGAAAAAACATTTGATGTAAACAGTGTTCTAATCAAAGCTTTTAATAAAAACAAACTAGACAGCGTTGTTGATAATATCCAACCAAAATCAGAAACCTATAAAGAACTATTAAAAGCACTCGAAATTATTGATGAGTTTCCAAATGACGAAATTGGAACAATTGCAATTGATTCTTCGACTAGAAAAATAACTTTAAACGATACTAACAATGCGATAGTCAATATCAAAAAAAGACTTTTGTTTTGGGGAGATATGTCCGGAAAAGATACTTTAAACAGGATTTATAATAAAAAAACCTTCGAATCAGTTAAAAGATTTCAGGAAAGACATGGTTTAGCGTCTGATGGAGTTATTGGTGCAGGAACGATAAGCGCCTTAAACTATTCTAAAGAAAAAAGAAAACAACAAATTATCGCCAATTTAGAGCGTTGGAGATGGTATACTTCAGATTTTGCAGATAATTATTTCATTATAAATATTCCAAATTACAGCCTGAACGTCGTTGAAGACAAAGACACTACTTTAGTTAGAAATATTGTAGTTGGAACCAGTAAAAGAAAAACTCCAATTATAACCTCAACGCTCAAAACAGTGGTTTTTAACCCAACCTGGACCGTTCCGCCTACTATATTAAAGGAAGATGTAGTACCGGCTATGAAACGAAACAGAAATTATCTTGCTAATAAAAGTATTACTATATATGATACCACAGGAAAAGTAGTTGATCCAACTGCGTGGAACGAAAATAAACCAGGTAATTACCGTTATGTACAAAGTCCGGGATACAACAATTCATTGGGAGTAATGAAAATTTTGTTTCCAAATCATCATAGCGTATATCTACATGATACTAATCACAGAAATTACTTTGGAAGAAATAACCGTTCTTTAAGTTCAGGTTGTGTGCGTATTGAAAATCCTCTGGAACTTGCAGAACATATATTGGATGATCCTGAAAAATGGAACAGAGAGAAGATTGACACGCTAATTGCTACTAAAAAAACAACGAATATTAAGATAGTCAAAAAATACGCATTATATCAATGGTACTGGACAGCTTGGAGCAAAAAAAATCAGCTCGTTTTCAGAGCTGATATTTATAACTTAGATTCGGATTTGTATGCTAAATTAAGAAATTAGCTTTTCTTCCATCGCAAAACTTCTTGACGGATGGTAGATATACAAACACGATTTGTCTTTTATAACTTGTATTATTTCATCCGTTAACTCCACTGGAATTGCCGGACAACCTTGGCTTCTGCCTAATCTTTTATTCCCTCTGATGAAGGATTCTGAAACATAATCGGCACCATGCATAACGACACCTCTTTCGCGGGCGTTATCATTTACGCCGTTCTCTAAACCGTCTAAACGAAGAGAAGCTCCATGTTTTCCCTGATAAATTTCGCCGGTAGCATAAAAACCTAAGCTGCTTTTAAAAGAGGAATTTGAATTTGAAAATGTAGAGGCAAATTCTTCTCCGGTATTTCGTCCGTGAGCAACTAACGAATTGAATAGAATTGTATTTGTTGTCAAATCAATTACCCAAAGGCGTTTTGCATTTGATGACAAACTAAAATCAATCAATGTTAGAATGTTTTTTTGAATAATTCCTCTTTCTTTCAATAAATAAAACCCTTTTAAAGCTTCCGAAAAAGTTCTAAGTTCAGGTAATTTAAAGTTGTTGGAATTCAAAGTATTATAGACACTTTCAATTTTTGCTTCGACAGTAAGTTTTTCAACTTTTGCGATAGTCTTTATTGCAGTCTTTTTAATTTCGGGTGTGTTATTTGAATCTTTACCAAAAGATAACAACATAACCACAAGCAGCGGATAAATTTTATAAATCATTGAATTACTTTAGGTTAAACAAAAGGTTTGGGTCTGGCAAAACTACAAAAAAAATATACTTATCAAAGTATAAGCCTGTAAATCAAGGGCTTTTTGGTTAAACTTTAACAAAATCAAAATAAAATATTAGCATTTGGAGCGAAAATCATTTTTATTTGTAAGATATTTACTTATCATAAAAATCTTAGCGTTTTAGACCTCTTTCTTAAAGAAAACTTAATCAAACGGCATTTATTACAATTATAAGTGTAACATTTTGGAAAAAACGTTGTCTACTAATGCAACAAACATTCTAAAATCGTTTATTTAAAATTTGACATGAAAAAAGCACTTTTTCTTATTCTTCTTTTATCCACTTTCTCAGGCTATAGTCAGAAAAAAGTTTTGCAGGCCCAATCGACTTCGCAAAGCATTATTATTGACGGAAAACTGGATGAATCAGCATGGAAAGATGCTTCAATAGCAACAGATTTTGTAATGTATGATCCTGATAACGGAAAACCGATTCCGGAGAACAAAAGGACAGACATTAAAGTGGTATATAATAATGACGCCATTTATATTGGCGCAATGCTGTATGATGATGAACCTAATAAGATTCTAAAAGAAGTTTTGCAGCGCGACAACTTTGGAACCGCCGATATTTTTGGTGTTTTTATTAATGGCTTTAATGACGGTCAGCAAAACTTTGAATTTTTCGTTTCTGCTGCCGATGTTCAGGGCGATTGTATCATGACTGATGCGAACGGCGAGGATTATTCCTGGGATGCCGTCTGGATTAGCAAGGCAAGAATAACGGATAAAGGCTGGATTGTCGAAATTAAACTTCCTTATGCCGCGTTGCGTTTTTCAGGAGAAAACAAGCAAACTTGGGGAATAAATTTTTTCAGAGATATAAAACGTGAACGTAAAAAATATACCTGGAATTTGATCAACACCAAAATTGGAACATTTACGCAACAAAATGGTGATTTGACAGGAATTGAAAACATCAAACCTCCTACCCGATTATTTTTTCTGCCTTATGCTTCTTATTATTTAAATGCCGGAGATGGTCAAAAAACTTACGGTACGCTAAAAGGCGGAATGGATATTAAGTACGGAATCAGCGATGCTTTTACGCTTGACGCTATTCTAGTTCCTGATTTTGGACAGGCAAAATATGACGATCAGATTTTAAATCTTGGTCCGTTTGAGCAACAATTTAATGAAAACAGGGCCTTTTTTACTGAAGGAACTGACTTGTTTAATAAAGGTAATATATTTTACTCCAGACGAATTGGCGGAAAACCTTCTGTTGATCCTGAACTGCATGATAATGAAGAAATCATTGACAATGTTCAAAATGTAAATCTGATCAATGCTTTGAAAGTTTCGGGAAGAACAAAAAACGGATTGGGAATTGGAATTCTAAATGCTGTTACCGAAAAAACGTATGCTACTATAAAAGATACGATAACGGGAGAAACGAGACGCGTAGTTGTAGAACCTTTAACAAATTATAATGTACTGGTTCTGGATCAGCGTTTTAGAAAAAATTCTTCGGTAACGTTTATTAATACAAATGTTAGCAGAAACGGTCATTTTAGAGATGCAAATCTAACCGGATTAGTTTGGGATTTGAACACAAAAGCAAATACTTATAACTTATCCGGTAATATAAAATACAGCTTTATTAATGCGGCTGAAGATAAAAATGGGCTTTTTTCTACCATTAGTTTTGCCGAAACCAGCGGAAAATATCGCTACAGCGTTGGTTCTGATTTTGTAACCAAAGATTTTGATCCGAATGATTTGGGAATTAACTTTTACACCAATTATTATAACTTTTATGGCAATGCCAATTATAGGATTCTAAACCCTACAAAACTCTTCAATAAATTTAAAGTGGACTATGATATGTATGTCGAGTTTAATAAAGAATCCGGAAAAGTTCAAGACAATAAAATAAGTTCTGAAGTAAATGTTACCTCGGTAAATAATAATTATTATGGCTTTGGAGTTACTCTTTTTCCGCTGGAATCTAATGATTATTATGAACCCAGAGCAGAAAACAGATATGTTATTATTCCGAGGAAAATTGAAGCATGGGCAAGCGTATCCACCAATTACAACAAGAAATTTGCTGTTGATTTAAATCCATCTGTTGCTATTGCAGATGAATCCGGACGAATTGCTTACGGGGCTGATATTGGTCCGAGATATCGATTTAACGACAAACTGTTACTAACGTATACTTTTAGTTTTTTAAGACGAAACAACAACAAAGGTTATATTGATAGTGTCGATGATGATGACAACGAAAACACTCCCGAAACTATTGTTTTTGCGAATAGAAACGTCATTACATACGCAAATACGCTGGGCGGAAAATATGCTTTAAACAGCGCTATGACAATCAATCTCGCGGTTCGTCAATATTGGTCATCGGCTGAAAACAAAGATATTTTAGAACTTGAACCAGATGGAACTCTGACTCCTTATCCTCAATATACCGAAAATAAAAACTCAAGCTTTTATTCGTGGAATACTGATTTATCGTATTCCTGGTGGTTTGCGCCCGGAAGTCAGCTTTCGGTTTTATACCGCAATAATGCTTCTAATTTTGAACGTCTTATTGACAAAAATTTCAAACACAATGTAACGGACTTACTGAACAATGATGCCTTAAAACACATTTTTTCGGTTAGTGTAAAATATTTTATTGACTATAATGCCGTCAAAAATAAGATTAGAAACAGAGCCTAGCGTGAATTAATTTTAAATTTTTCAGGGTTCTTCAGCTAAATTATTATTTTTTAATACGCTTCATTTTATTAACCATAAATTATAACATTGCTTTCGTTCACATTTTAGAAATGGTTTATCTTTGTAAAAAACTAAAAACGATGAATAAAAAAGTAATTCTAATGATTTTAGACGGTTGGGGAAAATCTCCTGACCCTAAAGTATCTGCAATAGACAACGCAAACGTTCCTTTTATAAACAGTCTTTACCAAAACTACCCAAGCGCACAACTTCGAACTGACGGATTAAATGTTGGTTTACCTGAAGGTCAAATGGGAAACAGTGAAGTTGGTCACATGAATCTTGGTGCAGGAAGAATCGTATATCAGGATTTAGCCAAAATAAACTTAGCCGTAGCAAACAAAACACTTGCCAAAGAACAAGTACTTATTGATGCTTTTACCTACGCTAAAGAAAACAATAAAAAAGTACACTTTTTAGGATTAGTTTCTGATGGAGGTGTTCACTCTCATACTTCTCACTTACGCGGATTAATCGACGCTTCGCAAGAATATGGCTTAGATAAAGTTTTTATTCACGCTTTTACAGATGGTCGTGATGTTGATCCGAAATCCGGAGCAAAATACATTCACGATTTAGAAGAACATATTAAAGATACGCCTGTAAAAATCGCTTCGATCATTGGTCGTTATTATGCAATGGATCGTGACAAACGTTGGGAACGTGTAAAACTGGCTTACGATTTAGTCGTTAACGCTATTGGAACTCCATCTAAAAATGCCGTTGCAAGTGTTCTTGACAGTTATGCACATGATGTTACTGACGAGTTTATCGCTCCAATTGTAATGGTTGATGAAGACGAAAAACCATTAGCAACAATTGTTGAAGGTGATGTAGTTATCTTCTTTAACTTTAGAACTGACAGAGGACGTGAACTTACAGAAGCGCTTTCGCAACAAGATTTCCACGAGCAAAACATGCACAAGTTAAACTTGTATTATGTAACGCTTACGAACTACGACGAAACATACCAAAACGTAAAAGTAGTTTACAATAAAGACAACATTACAGAAACTCTTGGTGAGGTTTTAGAAAAAGCAGGTAAAAAACAAATTCGTATTGCCGAAACAGAGAAATATCCACACGTTACGTTTTTCTTTTCCGGCGGAAGAGAAACTCCTTTTGAAGGCGAATCTCGTATTTTAAGAAATTCTCCAAAAGTAGCAACTTACGACTTACAACCAGAAATGAGCGCATTTGAACTTACAGCTGCTCTTGTTCCTGAATTGAACAAAGGCGAAGTTGATTTCGTTTGCTTAAACTTTGCTAACGGAGATATGGTTGGTCATACCGGAATCATGAGCGCAGCAATTCTTGCTTGTGAAGCTGTTGATGCTTGTGTAAAACAAGTTATTGAAGCGGCTCTTGCCAATGATTATACTACAATCGTAATTGCCGATCACGGAAATTGCGAAACTATGATTAATCCTGATGGAAGCCCAAATACAGCACACACAACAAACCCAGTGCCGATTATCTTAGTTGACAAAGAATTAAAAAATATCCAAAATGGTGTTCTTGGTGACATCGCTCCTACTATTTTAGAATTAATGGGAGTTCAGCAGCCTAATGCAATGACTTGTCATTCGTTGCTTTAGTCGCGGCTTCTAGTCACAGTCGCAGTTTTCAGTCTCAGTGACTGCCGAAAATAACAACAAACCCGATAGATTTAAAAAATCTATCGGGTTTTCTATTTATAATCCAAACTGAAAACTGAGACTGAGACTGAAAACTGGGACTGAGACTGAGACTAAAAAACTGAGACCGTGACTGAAAACTGTGACTAGAAAAAGCAATAAATAAAAGTTAAAAACTCAAAACTAATAGTATTACTATTATATTTGCATATAAAATAATTGTTATGGAAATTATACTATCAAATATAAAGATGCAGGTAAACGAAAAGATCTATGTAAAAGATCCCGAAACATCTGCATTAGGAAAAAAGATAATTGAACAGAGTATTCTTCTTATAGATGCTATTGGCTTTGATAATTTTACTTTTAAAAAATTAGGCGAAAAAATAGGTTCAAACGAAAGTTCGATTTATCGTTATTTCGAAAACAAGCACAAATTATTAGTATATTTATCTTCATGGTATTGGAGCTGGATGGAATACAAACTTGTTTTTACAACGACCAACATTGTAGACAAGAAAGAAAAGCTCAACAAAGCCATTAATATAGTTACGGAGAAAATTACAGATGACGTTTCAACAGATCATATTAATGAAGCGATTCTAAATAAAATTATAATTGCCGAATTCACAAAAACACTTCACACCAAAGAAGTGGATCAGGAAAATAAGGAAGGTTTTTTCTTAATCTACAAAAGGGTGATTAATCGAATTGTTGCCATTGTGAAGGAAGTAAATCCTGAATATCCGTACGCAAAATCATTAGTATCAACTATTGTCGAAGGAAGTTTACACCAACATTTTCTAACAGATCATTTAAAAACAATTACAGATTGCAATGAGACCGTTACATCGACTCAATTTTACTTAAATCTAGTACAAAACGTTCTGCGCTAATTATAAAAAAAACAGTATGACTCCATTAAAACGATTTTACCACTTACTTGAGCTGGATAAAAAAGACATTTACCAAATCTTCTTCTACGCCATATTTGCCGGACTTATCAGTTTATCGCTTCCGCTAGGAATTCAGGCGATCATCACTTTTATACAATCCGGACGTGTAAGCGCATCCTGGATTGTGCTTATCATACTTGTTGTTGCCGGCGTTGCGCTTGTTGGACTTTTGTCTTTGATGCAATTGCGAATCACTGAAAATTTACAGCAAAAAATATTTGTTCGCGCTTCGTTCGAATTTGCAGCTCGTTTGCCAAAAATAAAATCACAGGAATTGTACGACACTTATCCGCCGGAATTAACGAATCGCTTTTTTGATACGTTAACCATTCAAAAAGGAACTTCAAAATTACTAACAGATTTTTCGGCTGCTCTACTTCAAATCACTTTCGGGATTATTTTACTGTCTTTATACCATCCCTACTTTATTGTTTTTGGTCTTTTATTGTTCCTGCTTTTATTCTTCATTTTTAAATTTTCGTATAAATCAGGTTTAGAAACCAGCTTAAAAGAATCAAAATTCAAATACAAAGTAGCAAGCTGGCTACAGGAAATGGCGCGTAATAATTTTAGTTTCAGAAATGAATTAAACTATGATTTTGCACTTCAAAAAAACAACTCAATTGTAGAAGGTTATCTTAATTATCGCGAGAAACATTTTGGTGTAATCAAAAGACAATTTATACAATTGATCATTTTTAAAGTCATCATTACAGCAAGTTTATTATCGATCGGTGGCTATTTGGTTTTGAGTCAGGAAATGAATATTGGACAATTTGTGGCTGCAGAAATCATTATTTTGTTAGTAATTACTTCTGTCGAAAAAATCATTATTGGACTTGAAAGTTTTTATGATGTTTTAACTTCGGTTGAAAAAATTGGTCAGGTAACCGATTTAGAATTAGAAGAAAACTCAGATTCACAAACCGAACATAACTACAACAGTATTACTTTGGAAACTGAAAATTTAAAATTCAAATTTCCGGATTCTCCAACCAATGCTTTAGATTCTATAACGCTAAAAATTGAACAAGGCGAAAAAATCTTTGTTGACGGTACAAATGGTTCTGGAAAAACAACTCTTATTCGATTATTATCCGGTTTATTAAAACAAAGTTCCGGTGCTTTTTACATCAATGATGACACTTTTAGAAAAATAGACCTAAAACAATATCGCTCACAAATAGGCAGTATTATTCATAACGAAACACCATTTGAGGGAACAATTTTAGAAAACATAACCTTCAACGATCCGTCTATAAGTACCGAAGATTTAAAATGGGCGCTTGATGGAGTTCAGTTGAGTCCGTTAATCAAGACATTACCAAAAGGTCTAAAAACACATATTCATCCCGAAGGAAGACAATTATCATCTTCTAATGCTCAAAAAATCCTGTTGGCAAGAAGTATAATTCATAAACCGAAAGTGCTTTTTTATGAAGATCCAACAGATACGATGGATGAAAATGTAGCGAATGAAATCATTGATTTTATCACTTCTGATAAAAACGACTGGACCATTATTGTTTCATCCAAAAATCCACATTGGAAAACAAAATCGACACGACAAATTACGATGCAAAACGGCCTTATTATTCTGGATCAAAAAAAACAATAAGTCATGCTAAATATATCTGACAACAAAACAAAATTACAGTCTCTTGATCGATACGAAACTGTAAAGAACCTGAGCAACAGACCTCATTATAAGATCCTGAACAAAATAATAATTGGAACTTCAATCTTGGGATTAATTGCTCTTTTCCTGCCTTGGACGCAAAACATTTCGGGATCTGGAGCTGTGACAACCTTAAAACCCAACCAAAGACCACAATCGATTCAGAGTGTAATTTCGGGACGTATTGAAAAATGGTACGTACAAGAAGGTGACTTTGTAAAAAAAGGCGATACAATTCTGTTTATTTCTGAAATAAAAGAAGATTATATGGATCCGAATTTGGTCGAAAATACCAAAAATCAGGTTGATGCCAAAAAGAACTCTTTAGAATCGTATGATGATAAAGTAACAACACTTTCGACCCAAATTCAATCCATAGAAAATGAAAGGAAACTGAAACTAGAACAAGCCAGAAATAAAGTCAAACAATCGCTTTTAAAAATAAAAAGTGACAGTATCGATTTGGTTGCCGCAAAAACTCAGTTAAAAATTGCTAATACACAATACAACCGTTCTGTACAACTGAATAAAGAAGGCTTAAAACCTTTGACGGATGTTGAAGAAAAGCGTTTGAAATTGCAAGATGTCGATGCTAAAATCATAACGCAGGAAAATAAATATCTCACCAGCAAAAATGAATACATAAACGCCAGAGTTGAGATAAACAGAATTTCCGCTGAATATGGCGAAAAAGTAGCCAAAGCAAAAAGTGATCAATTTACAACCCTGAGTAATAAATTTGATACTGAGGCTCAAGTAAGCAAACTGGAAAATCAATATGCAAATTACAGCTTACGAAACGGAATGTATTATATCAAAGCGGTACAAAACGGCTATATTAATCGCGCTTTGCAGGCTGGTTTAGGCGAAACGATAAAAGAAGGAACGCCAATTGTAACTATAATGCCTTCCCATTATGATATTGCGGTTGAAACGTATATAAATCCAATCGATTTGCCTTTGATAAAAAAAGGAGCGGAAGTTCGTGTTTGGTTTGACGGATGGCCAACAATTGTTTTTTCGGGATGGCCGGATATGTCGTACGGAACTTTTGGAGGAAAAGTTGTTGCGATAGAAAACTTTATAAGTGCTAACGGGAAATACAGAATCTTAATTGCTCCAGATCCAAACGAAGCAAAATGGCCAAAACAATTAAGTATTGGTTCCGGAGCACAAACAATTGCATTATTAGACACCGTTCCAATTTGGTTTGAAATCTGGAGAACCCTAAACGGATTCCCTCCTAATTACTATAAAACGGGTGAAAAAGAAACTAAAGAGAAAAAATAATGAAACGGATATTTATAGCTTTTCTTTTTTTGAGCTGCACCGCTTTTGGTCAGCAGCCCATATCTAAAGAACTTACTTATAATGAGTTTCTTGGATATGTAAAAAAGTACCATCCTTTAGTTAAAAGTGCTAATCTTGAAATAAGCGAAGCACAAGCCAATTTGATGATGGCGCGAGGTGGTTTTGATCCAAAGATTGAAGTCGATTTTAGTCAGAAACAATTCAAAGACAAAGAATATTATTCGATTTTGAACAGTAGTTTCAAAATCCCAACCTGGTACGGAATCGAACTAAAAGCGGGTTTTGATAATAATGAAGGAGTTTATCTTAATCCCGAAAATACAACTCCAAGTTCAGGGTTAACTTCGTTTGGAATCAGTGTGCCGCTTGGACAAGGATTGTTTATTAATCAAAGAATGGCAGATGTTCGCAAAGCCAAAATTCAAATAAAACTAAGTCAGGCTGAAAGAAAACTTCAAGCCGTAAGTGTTTTATACGATGCTTCAATTGCTTATTTCAATTGGAAGAAGAATTTTGAAGAAATGAAACTTTACGAAACGTACAACAACAATGCGGTAATACGTTTGGAAGGAATTAAATCTTTGATAACGCAGGGCGATAAACCTGCCATAGACAGTATCGAAGCCGGAATTATTGTAAAAAACAGAGCTTTAAGCCTTGAAGATTCTAAACTAAAACTGGCAAAAGCAAAACTCGAATTGTCAAATTTTATGTGGCTGGATAATAATATTCCGTTAGAGCTTTCGGACGAACTTGTGCCGGAAGCAGCACTTGAATCTACTTTGCAGGAAACTTTAAAAACAAACGATCTTTTGCAAGAAAATGTTAATTTAGAAACACATCCAAAATTAAATGCGCTGCAAAATAAAATAGAAATTCTGACAGTCGAAAAAGATCTCAAGCAAAATATGTTATTACCCAAAATAAATGTCGGTTATTCTTATTTGTCGGAACCCGGTTATATTGACAATTATCGTTTTGACGATTACAAAATTGGACTTGAATTTTACTTTCCTTTATTTCTGCGAAAAGAAAGAGGAAGTCTGAAATTGGCAAAATACAAGCTTCAGGAAAACGAATTTGCTTTAGCTTTGGAAAAAACACAATTGACGAATAAAATAACGGCTCAAAAAACAGAAATCATTTCACTTGTAAAACAAAAAAAGCTAGCCAAAGATTTGGTCGATAACAACCTGACAATGCTAAATTCTGAAGAACGATTATTCACTTTTGGAGAAAGTTCTTTGTTCCTGATTAATACGCGCGAGAATAATTTAGTAAGTGCAAAATTGGCTTCAATTGCTTTAGAAAACAGATTTTATATCTCCAATTCAGAGCTATTCAAGATCATGGCAAATCCTGATTAAAGTTTTAACCATATAAGTGATATAAGTAATTATAAGTTGCCGCGTTTTTTAGGCTTTGCTTAAATGAACTTATATCACTTATATGGTTAAACTATCTAGATGTTTAAATCACAAAATAATGGTAAGTCCATTCGACACAATAGATTAAGATTCCGATGAGCCCTCCAACCAAAGTTCCGTTGATTCTGATGTATTGCAGATCTTTACCGATTTCTAATTCTAATTTCTCAGAAACCTCTTTTCCGTCCCAACTTTTTACGGTTGACGAAATCAAATCTCCAATCACTTTTTTATTGTTCAAAAGAATAGAAAGTAAATCGTTTTTGATGAAATTATTGATCTTGTCAATCATTACAGGATCTTCTTTTATTCCGTTTCCAAAGCCTTGAATTAAACCGGAAATATTTTTCTTGATTGATGACTCTTCGCCTTTTTCCAAATCATTGGTAATTGACAATTTTATTTCGTCCCAAATTCCGTTGATGTAATCCTGAACTTCTTTTTTTCCGGCAAAACCAAGAATCATCGTATTGATTTTTACCCTCATTTCTTCTGAGTTCTTTACTTTATCCAGAAAATCATAAACATATTCATCAATCTTAACTCTAATCGTACTTCCCGGTTGTTTGGCTTCATTTAGAAAATCTGCCAATCCATTAAAAACACCTTCTGAAATGCTTTTATCGGCTAAGCCAAAACTCAAAAATGGTGTTGATTCTTTTACTTTTCTTCTGATTAAATCCTTATTATTACTCAATTCCGTGCTCATCACATTCAGAACATTGGTGAGCAATTCGTCTTTTACATTTCCTTTCTGTAAAGGTTCCAAAGCCAACGCTACCCATTCTCCAAAATTAATTGCTTCCAGTTTTTCTTTGAATTGAATTTGAATAAAGCGTTTTATATCTTCATCTTTTAATGTTTTCAAAACTCCGGGAATAACATTTACAGCCACCAAATTGGCAATTTTATTGGCGTTTTCGTCAAGCGAAAGCCATTCAGAAGCTTTTGTAGCAAAGTTGAACTCTTCTATTTTAACTTCTAGTTTTTCACGATTCAGAAATTCTTCCGAAACAAAATTTCCCAGATTTTCACCAATTTCATTTTTCTTGGTCGGAATAATAGCGGTGTGCCAAATCGGGATTCCCAACGGATGACGAAATAAAGCTACAACCGCAAACCAATCTGCGATTCCACCAACCATTGCCGCTTCGCTAAAAGCCTGCAACATTGGAATTTTAAAATAAATAGCAATGATAAACAGAAGCACCGCAACACCTAAAAGTGCCAAAGCATTCTGTTTCATTTTATTTAAAGCTTTCTTTTTGGATATATTTTCCTGATCTATAGACGTTTCCATAATTATAATATTTTAACTATTACTAATTTACGGTTTTTCTGTCAAACACTTATTCTAAAAATTGCTCTTGATTGTTGTTTCGCCACGAATTTCACGAATTAGCACGAATTTATTATTCATATTATTAAATAAATCAGTTTAAAATTAAATTTCGATTAGTGAAATTCAATTTTAAAGCAATTGTAATTTGTGTTAATTTGTGAAATTCGTGGCAAACTTTTTAAACTACTATCATTCATATCAATTCGTGCAATTTGTGGAGAAAAATTTTAAATAAAAAATCGTACTTTTGCGAACTGAAAATCTGAAAAATATGATTATCCAAAAAAGTAGAGAAGAAATTGAATTAATGCGCGAAAGTGCTTTAATCGTATCGAAAACATTAGGAATGATTGCTTCTGAAATTAAAGAAGGAGTCACCACATTATATCTGGACAAATTAGCTGAGGAATTTATCCGTGATCACGGTGCGGTTCCTAGTTTCCTGGGATTATATGATTTCCCTAATTCACTTTGTATGAGTCCAAACTCTCAGGTTGTACACGGAATCCCGAATAATACGCCATTGAAAAGCGGTGACGTTATATCAGTAGATTGTGGTGCATTCAAAAATGGATATCACGGAGATCATGCTTATAGTTTTGAAATTGGAGAAGTTGCTCCCGAAGTTAAAAAACTTCTGCAAGTAACTAAAGAATCTCTTTATGTAGGAATTAGAGAATTTAAAGCTGGAAATCGCGTTGAAGATGTTGGAAATGCGATCCAAAAATATACTGAATCTCACGGTTACGGAGTCGTTCGCGAATTGGTTGGTCATGGTTTAGGGCAAAAAATGCACGAAGAACCAGAAATGCCAAACTACGGAAAACGTGGTCGCGGAAAGCTTTTTGTTGAAGGAATGGTTGTTGCAATTGAGCCAATGATCAACATGGGAACAAAAAACATCAAACAACATAAAGACGGCTGGACAATTACAACTGCTGACGGAAAAGCAAGCGCACATTTCGAACACGACGTGGCGCTAATAGATGGAAAACCAGAGTTATTATCGACTTTCCAATATATCTATAAAGCTCTTGGAATCGTAAGCAACGAAGAAGATGAATTCAGAAAAGTGCCGTTAGTTTTATAGTTATTACACAGAGATTCACAAAGATATACGCCAAGATTCACAAAAATTTATTTATAAGCCTTTCTTAAAATGTATGAAGAAAACAATGAATCTCGTAATCAGCTAGACGCCATTACATATAAAATAATTGGACTTGCAATTGAAGTGCACAAGCAACTTGGACCTGGATTATTAGAATCCGCATATCAGGAATGTTTGTACTACGAAATTGTAAATTCAGGTCTTATTGTTGAAAAGCAAAAAGCTTTACCAATAATATATAAAGAAATAAAACTAGATCATGGGTATAGAATTGACTTATTGATTGAAAACAAAATTGTCATTGAATTAAAAACTGTTGAAGCTTTTACAGATGTACATTTTGCTCAAATTCTTACGTATCTAAAACTCGGAAATTATCCGTTAGGGTTATTAATTAATTTTGATTCAAAAATTTTAAAAAACAATATAAAAAGATTTATAAACACTCTGTGAAACTCCGTGCTTCCTTTGTGTAACTCTGCGAAACTGCCCCATGAAAAAACTTTTTAAACTCGTACTTAATACAATACCTCGTCCATTATTAATTCGTTTGAGTTATGTTGCCCGACCAATTTTGGCACTTTCATTAAAAGGAAGTCGATTTACTGACCCGATTGACGGGAAAAGTTTTAGATCGTTTTTGCCTTATGGATATGGAAAACAACGTAACAATGTGCTTTCGCCAAGTACACTTTCATTAGAAAGACACCGTTTACTTTGGTTGTATTTAAATGATCAGACTGATTTTTTTACAGCACCAAAAAAAGTACTTCATTTTGCTCCGGAACAAGCTTTTTATAAAAGATTCCGCAAGCAGAAAAATCTAGATTATACTACAACTGATTTATTTTCGCCTTTGGCAGATGTAAAAGCAGACATTTGTAATTTGCCTTTCAAAGACAATGAATACGATGTTATTTTGTGTAATCACGTTTTAGAGCATATTCCGGACGATACAAAAGCAATGCAGGAATTGTTTCGTGTATTAAAACCTGGCGGAATGGCGATTTTGCAGATTCCACAGGATTTATCGAGAGCTGTAACTTTTGCCGATGATACTATTACAGATCAAAAAGAACGCGCCAAAATTTTTGGACAATACGATCACGTTCGTATTTATGGCCGTGATTATTTTGACAAATTAAGAAGCATTGGTTTTATCGTAATCGAAGAAGATTATACGAATAAAATATCTCCTGAATTGGTAGAGAAATATTGCTTAGCAAAAGGAGAAATCATTCCGCTTTGTTTTAAACAAGAAAACTAAACAGTTTTTTTACCTTATAAATTCCTTTAAAAAGTTTTCAAAATAGTAATAATTTGAAAACTTTTTAAATTTTAGAATACTCTCAACTTACAATTAAATCAAACTCCTAATCTTGGAACTCTCAAAATCATTTCAATTTTGTTTCGACATCAGTTTTGAAAAAAACCTGAATGTTTATCTCCCAACAGCTTACATCATTGATAATACCGATGAAATTAAATATTTAGACAAAAAAGCAAGTACGGACGTGCTTGAAAGTTTTGGAATCGCTTTTGAAAATTTAGATTCCAGTACCAAAAAAATACTCACCGCTTGCGAATCTTTAAAGCCGGACTTTATTTTCAAAAAATTCAGCACAAAAATCAAATCGGCAAAAACAATTGCTGATTTGCAAAAAGACTCCAAAATTGAATTTGCCATTCGTCAGCATTTAAAATTTAACCTGGAATCTTTTTACAATCTAATTGTGAAAGAACAATTTCCGTTATCTGCTAATATGAGTGCCGAAAAGGATTTTTATCGCTGGAGAGTTGACACAACTTCGGTAGATTTTGAACCTCAAATTCAATTCGATAAACACGAAGAAGGAATTACTTATACCTTATCTTTAAAAGAAAGCGAAACTTCATTTTTACCCATGGATAAAAGTATCGATATTCTTTTGGATGAACCGGGCTGGCTAATTGTCGATAAAAAATTAGGACAGCTGAAAGATCTTAATTCTAAGAAACTTTCGCCATTTTTAAAGAAGAAATCAATCGAAATACCTTCAAAATTGGTGGATAATTATTTTAAGAATTTCATTCCTGAAATAGCAAAAAAAATAGACATTGACGCGACCGGTTTTGAAATTAAACTTCGGGACAAAATCATTTCGTGCACGATTCAGCCTGTTTATGATTTCTTTAAAAACTGTTATTACCTCAACCTTTATTTTGATTATAACGGATATATATTTGACGCCAGTAAAACTAAAAAAACACATTCGTTTGTTGATTTTGGTCTTATCAATGAGCCCAAAATAATTCAGTTTAAACGAAGTTCTGATGAAAAATCATACACGGAAAAATTACAGGAAATTGGCTTAATAAAAATCAAAAATGAATTATTCGGATTGAATTCAGATACCGAAATTCCTGATCCTTATACCAATATACAATTCGTTATTGATCGTAAAGAAGAGCTTGAAAGCTTGGGATTTACGGTTGAGAATCTGAAATTGGAAAGCAAAGAAATCATTACAGAAAACCATACTGTTGCAACTTCAAAAGGAGAAACAAAAGAAGATTGGTTTGATATCAAAATCATTATTTCTGTTGGAACATATAAAATCAATTTCAGCGAGATTATTCCGAATATAAAAAGCAAGGAAAGACTCTTTTTATTGCCTGACGGAAATTACTTTTTGATTCCGTTAGAATGGCTTAGTAAATACAGTTCACTGGCAAAATTGGCTAAAACCGAAGATGGGAATCTACTTTTACGCAAAAGTAATTTTGCTGCTTTAGATGCGATTCCGGAAATCAAAGACGATGTGAATCCAATTCTGCAAGCGGAATATGTGTCTTCTGATTTATTAAAAGCAACTTTACGACCTTATCAAATTGATGGAGTAAAATGGCTTTTGAGTCATTTTAATTCAAATTTAGGCGCTTGTCTGGCTGATGATATGGGACTTGGTAAGACTTTACAAACTTTAGCCGTTTTAGTTGCCGTACAGGAACAATTAGGTTTTACGACTAAAACCACGAATTTTGATTTGTTTGAAAACGAAACTACTGTCCAAAAAGAACCTTTAAAAACGTTGATTGTTTTACCTTCTTCATTAGTTTTTAACTGGTATAATGAGGCCGCAAAATTTACACCGCATTTTTCGAAAATGCAATATGTTGGAAACGATAGAAAGCAATTACAAAATCGATTAGAATCTTCAGATTTAATTTTTACCAGCTACAGCATTATTCATCGTGACATTTCTATTTTAGAAAAATATAATTTTCGCTATTTAATTTTAGACGAAAGTCAATACATTAAAAATAAAGATTCTAAGATTTTCAAAGCGATTAATAAGATCAATACAGCTCATAAAATCGCTTTAAGTGGTACGCCAATCGAAAACTCGCTTGACGATTTATGGTCGCAAATGCAATTTATAAATCCGGATATTTTGGGTACTTATGCTTTTTTTGCTGAAAATTTTAAAATTCCGATTGAGAAAAAACAAGACGAAAATAGTTTATCAGAATTAAAAAACCTTATTCAGCCTTATATTTTAAGACGAACAAAAGAACAGGTTTTAAAGGATTTACCAGAATTAACGGAGCAGATTTACTATTGCGATATGGATCCTGAACAGGAAAAACTATATGAAAAAGAAAAATCTAAAGCGCGTAATTTTTTACTAAAAACAGACGGTTCAAGTCCTGACAAAATCAGTATTATCAATACTTTGATGAAGTTAAGACAGTTGAGTAATCACCCAAAAATGGTAGATCAGGAATCTGAAATTGATTCCGGAAAATATATTGCCGTTACTAATTATCTGGAAACTTTAGTAAAAGAGAAACAAAAAACCATCATTTTTAGTTCTTTTGTTACTAATTTGAGTTTTTATACGGATTGGTGTAAAGAAAACAAAATAGCATATTGCGAAATTACAGGCGAAACTCCCGCCAGAAACAGGGAACAGCAGGTAAATTTATTTCAGGGAAAAGAAGAACCTTTGTTGTTTTTTATTTCGCTAAAAGCAGGGGGCGTTGGATTGAATATTACCAAAGCTTCTTATGTTTTGTTCTTAGATCCATGGTGGAATCCTTTTGCTGAAAAGCAAGGAGTTGGAAGGGCGCATCGAATTGGGCAATTAAACAAAGTGAATGTGATTCGGTTTATTTCGAAAAATACGGTGGAAGAAAAAATCATCAAACTACAGGAAAACAAAAAGCTATTATCTGATTCCCTTTTAGAAGAAAGTTTTGTTAATGACGAAATCGAAGTTAATTTAGAATACATTTTGGGTTCTTAATAACTTGTTTTCAAAACCAATAAATTGGCATCATATTCGTTATATAAAATTGTTATATTTACAATCTTACAACGTAATATGATGCCAAAATTTTTATTTAGAAATCTCTTTCTGCTTTTTATTTTTGCTTCGGCGACAGCTCAGGAAGTACAAACCGAAGTAGTCCCTCCATATAATATCAAAACTGTTTCCTTTATTCAGGGTGGTAATAATGTTGTTCCGATATTTCAATTGGGCGACACATTTCAATTTCAATTTGATGATTTATTTGGCAATGAAGCCAATTATTATTTTGAAGTAACACATTGCGATTACAATTGGGTTCCAACTGATATTCCGAAAACAGATTATGTGAGAGGTTTCGATAATCAACGAATTACGGATTATTCAAATTCATTCAACACGCTTCAGGTTTACTCTCATTATCGACTTCCTTTTCCAAATCAGTTTACTACTGAATTGAGAATCTCCGGAAACTACATTTTGAAAATTCTTAATGAAGACAGGGAAGTTGTTTTTTCGAGAAAGTTTATATTGTACGAAGATCATTCTACCGTTACGGCTCAGGTAAAAAGAAGTCGTGACGTTACAAACATCGATTATAAACAAAATCTGGATTTTGCAGTATTGTCAAACGACATTGTTTTTCAGACTCCGTTACAAAACATAAAAATCCTTTTATTACAAAACGGAAATCTTAATACCGGTATTAAAAATATTCCGCCACAATATACCATTGGAAATCAAATGGTTTATAAATACAATAAAGAAACCCAATTTTGGGGCGGAAACGAATTTTTATATTTTGAGAATAAAGACATTCGTGCCGGAAGCAATAATGTTGCGAGAGTTGGCGCAAATAATGATATTTATAATTCTTATTTATACACAAATTTGGCGCGAGGCAGTCAGATTTATACTGTAAATCAGGATGTAAACGGAAACTTTGTTGTCAAAAATATTAATGCTTCTAGTAACGAAATCGAAGCTGATTATGCCTGGGTTTATTTTAGTTTGTCTGCTCCTACTTTCAGATCATCAACTAAAGACATTTATATTACCGGAATGTTTAACAATTACAGCCTTTCGCCAGAATATAAAATGGATTATAATGCGGAAAAAGGACTTTTTGAAAAAGCAGTTATGATCAAGCAGGGTTTTACTAGTTTTCAATACACAATTGCCGATAAAAAAGGGGTTATTGACTATGAAAATGCTATTGACGGAAATTTTTATCAAACTGAAAATGACTACACCATATTAGTTTATTACAAAGAGGCCTCAGATCGTTATCAAAGAGTTATAGGAAAAGGAAATGCAAACTCCATAAACATCATAAATTAAAACATTGCGCATCATTCATTAAAACATTGTTAAGGTTTCGGGCGGAATGATTTTTTTTTGTAGATTTGCACATATAACGCACACATATATACTACTTTAGTATGGTTTCTCAAATTACAAGAGGCATAAAAATATCTGTTTTGACTAGTTTTGAAGGTACTTACTTCAAAAACTACAAGATTCATTTTGCCTTTAGTTATGTCGTTACAATCGAAAATCACAGTAAAGATTCTGTTCAGTTGACTTCTCGTCACTGGGAAATTTTTGATTCATTAAACGATTTAGAAGTTGTTGACGGAGAAGGCGTTATCGGAAAAAAACCCGTTTTGAAACCTGGAGAAAATCACACTTATAGTTCTGGTTGTTTATTATCGTCTCCTTATGGCGCGATGAAAGGTCATTTTAATATGATCAACTTTACTACCACCAAAACATTCAAAGTTATTGTTCCTACTTTTAGAATGTGTGCTCCTTTTGCATTGAATTAATTCAACGCTTTATTTCTATTACTTCCTCTTTTGTAATGGCATATATTTGGTCATTTTCTTTAGGAATCAGATAAAAATTACCTGTAAATTCGCCAAAAGAGGGGAAAATCATTTGATTTGGTTTTCTAAAAAAACACGATAAACTTAAAAACTGTCTGCCCATTCCTTTTAATTTAATTCCGGGATGTATGTGTCCGCAAAAATTAAATAATTGTTCTCTTTCTGATGGATGATGAGTAAGTAAAAAATCATGAATGATCAATTCCTGATGAACTTCTATATTCAAATCTAAGTAATACTGTTTTGAAATTATATCGTGATTGCCTTCAATCAAAATAATTTTCTGAGAATGTGTTTTTGTCCATTCTGAAAAAAAATTCCATTCGTTATTGATTTTACTGTGAAATAAATCTCCCAAAAAAATAATAGTTTCAGAATCAAAACATTCTAAAACAACATTCAATCTGGCAAAATTTTCTAAAATAGCTTTTTCAGGAATTGCCATTCCGTGTTTTCTAAAATGTCCAATCTTCCCCAAATGCAAATCAGAAATGAAGAGTATTTTTTCTTCTTCCCAAAAAGCAGCGCCGGATTGATGTAAAACGAAGTTTTGATTGTTGATATTAATTTTCATACTGAATTCTTATTTCATGTAGCTTGCGGTCATTTTTTTAATTCTTTCCTGTAAAGTTTCACTGGATAATTTTTCTCTAAGTCTATCTGTAATTATCGGAAAACTAAATGGCGTTGGCTTATTGCATTGCTTCCAAACGATATTCTGACTGTTAATCCTTTCCATCGCCTGAATTAAACGCCCTTCTTCTAATTGATGTTCAAATGTTTCTGTAAAAGCCTGTTGCAGCAATAAATTATCAGGTTCATGATCGCGAAAAACTTCAAAAAGCAACTGTGATCCGCTTTGCAAATGTCTGGTTTTAATTGGTTTTCCCGGCATTCCTGTAAAAACCAAACCAGCAATAACGGCAATATCCCGAAATTTTCTACGTGCCATTTCTGTCGAATTCAAACTTTTTTGCAAATCTTGATGTACATAAGAAGTGATAAATAAATCATTATCAAATACCGCTTGCATATCAATTTCCTGATCAGACAACAATTCAAATCCATAATCATTATAAGCTAAAGAAAAAGTAATCGGCGAAAGCAAACTAATACGATACGAAAGCAAACTTGCCAATGCTTCATGGACATAACGTCCTTCAAAAGGATAAAAAATGGCATGAAAACCTTCTCGTGTTTTAAAAGTTTCAATTAAAAATTCATCGTTATTTGGAACAATACTTTCTTTACGCTGTCTTTCAAAAAGTGGACGTAAGGCTTTTAATTCGGGGGTTAAATTTTCTGTATTTGCGGCATATAATTCCTCTCGCAGCAATTTACTCATTTGAGCAGATAATGTCATACGCCCGCCCATCCAGCTTACGACACGAGAAGCTTTTTTAGGATCTGCCTTTCGAACTAATACTTGCATATTCTTCACTCGAAACAATTCCAGTCTTTTTCCGGCAAAGGTAAAAACATCTCCGGGATGTAATTTTGAAGCAAACCATTCTTCAATAGAACCTATATAACCTCCGCTTAAATATTTAACGTTCAAAGCCGCATCGCCAACAATTGTTCCAATCTGCATTCGGTGATGCATCGCAATTAATCGACTGTTAATTTTGAAACGTCCGTCTTCTTCTATCTCAACTTTTTTAAATTCGTCATAGGCTTGTAAACTCTGACTTCCGTTTGTGATAAAATTCAGAACCCAATTCCAATTTTCTTTTGTAATATTTTGAAAGCAGAAAGTTTGCTTAATTTCCGGAAATATTTCATCGGGAAAAAAACCATCTGAAACTGCTAAAGTATTAAGGTATTGCACCAGAACATCCCAACTGTTTAAATACGGCATCCGATCTTCGACAACGGTTTTGGCAACTGCTTTTTTTAAGGCAGAAGCCTCAATTAATTCCATTGCATGTGTGGCCAAAAAGTAAATCACACTTTCTTTTCCCGGTTGATGACCACTTCTTCCTGCCCTTTGCAAAAATCGTGCAACACCTTTTGGTCCTCCAACTTGGATAATCGTTTCGACAGGCGCAAAATCAACGCCAAGGTCCAGACTCGACGTACAAACTACAACTTTTAATTCTTCGTCTCGAATGGCATTTTCTACCCATAAACGCGTTTCCCTGCTAATGCTGCCGTGGTGCATTGCCATATCTCCAGCAAATTCCGGATATTTTTCTAAGAGTGCCTGAAACCACATTTCGCAGGCAGAACGGACATTGGTAAAAATCAAGGTTGTCTTGCTTTTTCTTATGATTTTTGCTACCTCATCAATTAAGTGCAAACCCATATGTCCCCGCCAAGGGTAACTTTCCATTTTTTCGGGAAGAATGGATTCGATTTTTATTTTTTTGTTGATGTGTGCTTTTATTAAAACCGAATTCTCATAAGCTTCTGAATTGACTCCTAACAAAACTTGCTGTGCCAATTCAAGATTTCCAATAGTGGCTGAAATTCCCCAAATTTTCATTTTTGGAGCAACCGTTTTTAATCGCGACAAAGCCAATTCCATTTGAACACCACGTTTTGTACCTAATAATTCATGCCATTCATCAACAACAATTGCGGAACAATTGGCAAAAGTTTTAGCAAATTCTTTTGATGCTAAAAGCAATTGTAAACTTTCAGGAGTTGTAATAAGTAAATCCGGCATTTTTTTGCTTTGCTTGGTTCTTTCGCTTTGCGAAGTATCTCCGGAACGAATTCCAACAGTCAATGGCAAATCTAAATCTGTAATAATTCGTTCAGCAGCTTGTTTTATTTCGACAGAAAGTGCTCGCAAAGGCGTAATCCAGATTGCTTTTAATCCGGGTTTATGTTTCGTTTTAAAGTCAGGATTTGTTTTGATGTAATCGAGAACGATCGGAAACCATAAAGCATAGGTTTTTCCGCTTCCCGTTGGCGCGTTCAATAAACCGTTTTTGCCTTGAAGGAAAGCAGTCCAGGTTTGGGTTTGAAACGGAAAAGATTTCCATCCCTGATCCCGAAACCAGTTTTCTGCAATTCTATATAGTTCGTCTCTGTTCATTTTTTCATAAGGTTCAAAGTTGCAAAGGCTCAGAGGGACAAAGTGTAGCTGTTTCCTAAAGTTTTTTTTCTTTAAAACTTTGTTACTTTGTCCCTTTGAACCTTTTACGAAATCATACTTTTTAAATCTTCAATTGAATTGGCGTCTTCAATTTTTTTGTCATGTCGCCATCTCAAAATTCTTGGAAAACGTGTCGCAACTCCACTTTTATGTCTTTTGGAAAGTGCAATTCCTTCAAAGCCAATTTCGAACACTAATTTTGGCGTTACACTTCGAACGGGACCAAATCTTTCTAATGTGTTTTTTTTAATAAAATCATCTACTTGTCGAAATTCGGCATCGGTTAAACCGGAATAGGCTTTCGCGAAAGTGACAAGTTCTTTCTCCTCTTTTTCATTTGTTTGCCAAAGCGCAAAAGTATAATCGGTAAATAAATTAGATCTTCGACCGTGACCTCGCATGGCATAGGTTAAAACGGCATCGATTACCAAAGGTTCGATTTTCCATTTCCACCAATCTCCTTTTTTTCTTCCTACCTGATAAGTCGAATTGTTGCGTTTTATCATCAAACCTTCGCTTTTCATTTCGCGGGCACGCATTCTTTCTGTTGCAACATCTTCCCAGGAATGGAGCAAAACTCTTTCTGATAATTGAAAACTTTTAGTTTTATCTTTTATCGAATCGTATAATTGTTCTAATAATAATCTTCTTTCAGAATAAGGTAAATTCCGAATATCCTCCCCTTCCCATTCCAGAATATCGTAAGCTTTTAAAATAACAGGAACTTTTTCAAGCAAAGAAGCTGATATTGTTTTGCGTCCAATTCTCGTTTGTAAATCATTAAAAGTTCCAATTTCTCCTTCTGTAAAAGCTAAAATTTCGGCGTCAATAACAGTTCCGTTTGGAATTAAACCAACAAAAGACTGAAACTCCGGATATTTATCGGTGACCAACTCCTCGCCTCTCGACCAAACATAAATCTCGCTTTCGCGGATGATGGTCTGTGACCGAATTCCGTCCCATTTGTGTTCTATTGACCAATCTTCCGGATTTCCAAGATTATCAACTTCTCCTTCAATTGGATAAGCCAGATAAAACGGATAAGGTTTTGACAAATAATCACTGCTTTTTTCGTCCAAAATTAATTCCTGAAAAGTAATTGTATTCGGATCCCAATTTCCCATTAATTTATACGCCAAAGCATCTTCGTCCACATCTTCTGCTTTAGAAAGTGCTCTTGTCATTAATTTTTGGCTTACGCCGATTCTGAAACTTCCGGTAATTAATTTGGTAAAAACGAAGCGTTCGTAATAATTGAGCGCTAACCAATTTTGATGTAAATATTCCTTTTTTTCTATATCAGATTTCTTTTTTAAGGCGATGATTTCCTGAAGATATTCGGTTAGACTTTTATCAGAATGTTCTTTGGTAGTGGGAATTATCAAAGCAATCGTTTCGGCCAAATCTCCAACGATGTGATAACTTTCTTCAAAAAGCCATAACGGAATATTCGCTAATTCATTTGCCCAATTGCGTAATAAAGTAGTATTAACAGGTCTTGGCGGACGACGATGCGAAAGAATCGCAATCGTCCATACTTTATCTTCCGGCGATGCATTTTTAAAATACGTCGTTAGTGCATCGACTTTTATATTCGTTTTATTAGAACTGTCAAGTGTTTTTATCAGTTGGGCAAAGTTTTTCATTCTTGGATTTCTTTCACAGTTTCAACTTCCTTTTCCATTTCATCAGTTTCGCCTTCATATTGCGTTTTTTCGGTTCTGGCATCGTAACCAATTTCCCTTAAATATTTGGAGAAAATATCGGTATAACCATGCGTGCAAATTACTTTTTCGGCACCAGTAGCTTTTATACTATCCAATAAAGAAAACCAATCGCAATGATCACTTAAAACAAAACCTTTGTCAATAGCGCGTCTGCGTCTTGCTCCTCGAAACGCCATCCAGCCGCTTGCTGAACCGGTCACAAAAGGAGTCATTTTTCTGATCCAGATACTTCCGTGCGCACTTGGCGGTGCGAGAACAATATTTCCTAATAAATCTTCTTTCTTGGTTTCACGCGTCACTAATGTCGTAGGTGGAAAATTGACCATTGGTCGTAAAACATTCGTCATGTTTTCGATTGCACCGTGCGTATAAATTGTTCCGATATCAGTGTCGAGGTATTTTAAAAGTCGTTGTGCTTTACCAAGAGAATATCCAAAAAGAACAGATGTTTTTCCTTCTGCTTTATTTTCAGCCCACCAATTATTTATTTCTGTAAGTACTTCGGCTTGTGGCGTCCAGTTAAAGGCAGGTAAACCAAAAGTACATTCGGTTATAAAAGTGTTACATTTTACAACTTCATAGGGAACTGAAATTCCATCGTCTTCGGTTTTGTAATCCCCTGTAAAAACCCAGACTTCGCCTTTGTGTTCAACTCTAACTTGAGAACTCCCAATAATGTGTCCTGCGGGGTGCAATGAAAATTTTACATTATTGATCACGAAGGTTTCTCCCCATTCTTTTCCCGTCACATTTATTTCGCCCAGGCGATGTCGAATTATTGGAATATTAGTGTGATGTGTAATATAATTTTGATTTCCCCAACGTGCATGATCAGAA
The DNA here is from genome assembly GCF_006438875.1 of Flavobacterium pectinovorum. GTDB lineage: Bacteria > Bacteroidota > Bacteroidia > Flavobacteriales > Flavobacteriaceae > Flavobacterium > Flavobacterium pectinovorum_A. The sequence goes on along the minus strand of NZ_RCZH01000016.1, from coordinate 128,899 downwards.
TGACCGTGTGTTATAATGGCATTTTTTACCGGTTTCCATGGATCAAGATACACATCAGCCTGCTGGCAATAAATACCTCTATCATTGAAAGCTAAAAGTGGTATTTTCATAGTAGTCATTTTTAAAGAAATTATGCAAAACGATCCGCAGATTAACCTCAAAATTAAATATTTACGCAGATAAACATTTTACAGCTTAACGTGATTAATTTATTAAATTACAACTTTTTAATATTGTATTGTGATATAATCAAATTATCATTTGTACTTTTGTAATTAATTAAACAATTCGTAAATTTTAAAATAATTTATCCCATGTTAAAAGGATTCTTTCATGTACCAAAAGCGGTAAACGAGCCTGTAAAAAGTTACGCACCGAACTCGCCAGAAAAAGCAGCTGTTCAGGCAGCTTACACAACAATGTGGAACTCAAAAATTGATGTTCCATTATACATTGGAAGTGAAGAAATCAAAACTGGAAATACAAAAACTATATCAGCGCCTCACGATCACAAACATATCGTAGGAACGTATCATTTAGCTGAAAAACAACATATCGAAAAAGCAATTGCCAATGCTCTTGAATCAAGAAAAGCATGGGCAAATATGGCATGGGAACAACGTGCTGCTATTTTCTTAAAAGCTGCTGAACTTATCGCAGGTCCATACAGAGCTCGTATTAACGCGGCTACAATGATTGGACAATCTAAAAATATCCACCAGGCAGAAATTGATGCTTCTTGTGAATTAATTGACTTTTTACGTTACAACGTAGAGTTCATGACTCAAATTTATGGAGATCAGCCAAAATCTGATTCTACAACCTGGAATCGTTTAGAATACGGACCTCTTGAAGGTTTTGTTTACGCAATTACTCCTTTCAACTTTACTGCTATTGCTGCCAATCTTCCTGCAAGTGCTGCAATGATGGGTAACGTTGTGATCTGGAAACCAAGTGATAGCCAGGTTTTCTCTACAAAAATTATCATCGAAGTTTTCAAAGAAGCTGGTGTTCCTGATGGAGTTATCAATGTTGTTTTTGGAGACGCTTTAATGATTACTGATACTGTTTTGGCAAGTCGTGATTTTGCTGGAGTTCACTTTACAGGATCAACTCACGTATTTAAAGATATTTGGGCTAAAATTGGTGCAAATATTCACAATTACAAAACTTACCCAAGAATCGTTGGAGAAACTGGTGGTAAAGATTTTATCATTGCACACCCAAGCGCTAATGTAAAACAAGTGGCTACAGGAATTGTTCGTGGAGCATTTGAATTTCAAGGGCAAAAATGTTCTGCAGCTTCAAGAGCTTATATTCCTCAAAGTTTATGGCCAGCTGTAAAAGAACAATTAATTGCTGATGTAAAATCTATGAAAATGGGTTCTCCGGAAGATTTTGGAAACTTTATCACTGCAGTTATTCACGAAGGTTCTTTTGATAAATTGGCTGGTTTTATCGATCAGGCTAAAAAAGATGCTGACGCTGAAATCATCGTTGGAGGAAATTACGATAAATCAGTTGGATACTTTATTGAGCCAACAGTTATCGTAACTACAAATCCAAAATATACTACAATGGAAACCGAATTATTCGGACCGGTTATTACTATTTATGTTTATGAAGATGCTAAATGGGAAGAAACTTTAGAATTAGTTGATACTACTTCTGAGTATGCTTTGACCGGAGCTGTATTTAGCCAGGATCGTTATGCTATTGAAGTAGCAACTACGAAATTGCAAAATGCTGCAGGTAACTTCTACATCAATGATAAACCAACAGGAGCTGTTGTAGGAATGCAGCCTTTTGGTGGAGCAAGAGCTTCGGGAACTAACGATAAAGCAGGTTCTGCATTGAACTTATTACGTTGGGCTTCTCCTAGAACTATCAAAGAAACTTTTGTAACTCCAGAAGATTACAGATACCCGTTTTTAGGATAATATTTCTGATTTTAGATTTTAGAAATCAGATTTTAGATTATAAAAAAAGCCGCAATTTTCAATTGAAAATTGCGGCTTTTGCTTTATTATTGTTTTTACTTCCAAATCGGAATTTTTACATAACTGTCGTTGTACCATTTTATTTTTAAAGGTTCTTTGGCATCTTTGATACTTTCGTCGCTAACTTCTTTTCCTGTTCCATAATTTAATTGAGAGAATGGGTTTTTGTTGACATTAATTGACACAAGCAAACGACTTCCTTTACTTAATTGTTTACTTACCAAATGTGTATTTGAAAAAGGAATAGATTCTATTTTATTCGGATTCAGTAAATTTCTATTGGTGATATCTTTGACATAACTCGCCCGACCTAAAAAATAAGACAAATGAAAATATTCTCCATTTGGCATTACTTCATATAAAGTCACGCCAATATCCATATCTTTTTTATTGATACTTGCTTTTATTTCTCCTAAAAACGAGCCATTAATCAGCATTGGCTCTTTTAAGGGTTCACTTATAAAAATAAATCCGTTGCTGGTTTCTATTTCTTTTCTAATAATAGGATCCGGATAATAATCGTTATTTTGTATTTGTCTGTTGGCAAAATCAACTTCCTGATAGAGATACTTTCTTTGAGTTGGCTTTTTACTCTTTAATACATAGAAATTACCCGCTTTATCATTTGTCAGATACATTTTTAGAAAGCCATTACTCATTTTGTCCAGAGAAGGAGCACTTCGCCATTCATTTGCTCCCATTACTTCATAGTTTATTTTGTCTTTTAGCATTACCGGTTTAGTGCCTTTTTTCAGAATATAATCAAACCATTCATATGTTATTTTTTTTACATTAATTATCGCTGTCGAATCAACCTTGTAATCGTTCAAATTAGTTTCTCCTCCCATTTGAGCACCAAAGTGACTGTATGGACCAATTATGACATAAACAGGAGTTTTCGGATTGTATTTTTGAAGTTCTCTGACATAATACAAACTTGAATTTTGAGAGTCGTTATAATATCCGTCGAAAGTTAATACAGGAATATTTATTTGTTCAAAATCTTTTTGGTATGGCGCCATTTTTTGCCAATATGCATCAAATGAAGGATGTTTTATCCATCGCTGAAAAAATCGGTTTGGACTTCCATCTACGCTATCCATTTTTTTATAAAGCACTCCGGTTTCCCACCATTTAAACATCATTTTTCTAAAACGCTGTCTGTCATTTCCCGCAACTGTATCTAAATATTTATTATTGCCTACATAAAACGACCATTCATAATTAGGATTTACAAATACATTATTTTCCATTGGCAAACCCATTCCCGGTCTGTTTGCTACATAAGGCACAATTGTTTTAAGTGCCGGATGCATTTTTTTGCAAGCCGCCCATTGTGTAAATCCGTTATAACTTCCTCCATACATCCCGATACTCCCGTTACACCATTCCTGTTTACTGATCCAATCGATGACATCGTAAGAATCATTGGCATCATTTTCATATGGAAATATTTCATCAGGACTAAACCTTTTACCTCGCGAATAGGCAATAACACCAATATAATCTTTGTCTGCGGCTTCTTTTAAGGATTTAATATCTCGTCCTTTGTCTCTAACATAAATAGTAAATTGAAATATTACAGGTTTTGGAGTAGAAATTCCTTTTTTTCGCACAACCATTGCCGATATATATGCGCCATCTCTGGTTTTAATCATCACACTGTCCTGAATATCATAAGCGCTTTTAAAACCCTCCGATTTTGCTACACTTGTCTGTTGTGAAAATGAAGAATTTATTACTAAAACCAGAAATACAAAATTTAAAAGTGATTTCATTGGATCATTTTATTGGATTAATTTTATTTCTAAATAATAAAAAGACAAGCTTAAATTCCATTGCTATTTTTGAACTTGGCTGATTGACGGTTTGAAACCTCTAATAGTTCTCCTGTCTTTAATTGTACTTCCAATCTTCCTCCACTTGTGCTGCTTACTTTCTGTATGTAATTAATATTTATAATCTCGGTTCTGTTTATTCTAAAGAAAACATTCTCATCCAGTATTTCTTCCCATTGGCGAAGGGAACGTCTTTGCATGGCTTTTTTATCCTGAAAAAAAAGTCTGGTGTAATTTTCAAGTGACTCAATTAAATAAATTTCATACAATGGAATAAAAAATCTTTTCTCTCCATCTTTAATGAAAATTTTTCGGTCTTTTGCTGCAGTATTCTGTAAAGAAGATTTCGCTATAATAGTGTTTCTTATTTTTTCAATGGCTTTTGCAAAACGCTCCTCTCTTATTGGTTTCATTAAATAATCTAAAGCATTAACTTCAAATGCCTGAACTGCATATTGATTATGAGCTGTCGTAAAGAGTACTTCAGGCACATTATCAAGAGACTCCAATAAATCGAAGCCTGATTTCTCCGGCATTTGAATGTCTAGAAACATTAAATCGGGCATCTCGCTTTCAATTAAATTTTTAGCTTCATCTGCATTTTCAGCCTCGCCTATCAAAACAAAATCGTCATAAAATTGTAATGCCCTTTTTAGTTCTTCTCTCGATAGACGCTCATCATCTACTATTATAACTTTTATCTTTTTCATTTTAATGGTAGTAAAATAGTTGCCAAAACTGTTTCGTCCGATACTTCTTTGATTTCAAAAGACGCTTTCCCTTTATACTGTAACAAGAGTCTCTCTTTTAAATTATTTAATCCAATTCCGGAATCTTTGATTTCTCCGATTAGCGTTCCTAAATTTTGAACACTAATTTTTATAAAATCATTTTCCTTTTCAATTTTTAGCCAAATAATTCCGCCACTTTTTCTTTTTTCAATTCCATGTTTTATGGCATTCTCGATCAACGTCTGGATACTCAAAGGAAGAACCAGATGTTTTGATAAATCAACACTTGTTTCAATTTTTACCTGCAAGCGTTCTTCAAATCGCATTTTTTCCAATTCCAAATAATCATTGACAAGATTAATTTCAGCGCTTAACGATATCAATTTTGCAACATTACTATTTAAGGAATTCCTCAATAACTCAGATAATAAATCAATGGCTCTTCTGGCTAAATGCGGATTTTCTAATATCAAAAATTTTATACTATTTAAGGAGTTAAAAAGGAAGTGAGGATTGAGCTGCGCATTCAGGTTATTAAGCTGGGCTTCTTTTATCAGAATTGATAATCGGGCATTTTCTTTTACAGTTTCGATCTCAAGCCTTGAATAATAATAAAGATGAAAAGCCAATACCCAAATAGACATGAGTCTGATACCGGTAATAAAGATTTGTAATTGTATCGACTTAAAAAACGCTACAAAGGAAATTGTACTGCCTTTAAGAAAAAACAAACGCACGAGATATAGCTTACCAACAATCAAAAACACATATAGTAAAGAAAGCACCAATATACTAACTACAATTCTTGGCACTAATTTTTTTAGATTCAACTTATTCCATCTCTTTTTTATAGCAAAATTTCTGTACGTATTTGTCAATGCAATACCAATACATACATCCAGTATTAAATCTGCGATACCCATTTTCCAGATAAAATTACCATAAAAAAAAGCCGAAACTCCCCAATACAAAGAAGCAGAAATCCATCCTATGAGTTGAATTTTCCAATATGTCGATATTCTTGTAATTATTTTCACAGTAAAAGTTGTTAGTGCTATAGTAAAGGTATCTCTCTAATACAGATTGAACAAATAAAAGTACATGAACGATAGATTATCGAGGATGAATGAGTTCATTAATTGGAGTACTAATAAAGACCAAGTTTTACAGACAATTTTGTAACTGCAAAAAATATGGATTAATAATCGTATTATACTGTAAAGCAACATCATAGTTTATTACTTAAAATAAATTGTAGTATTTTTCCTATCGCACTAACACTCAACAACATACAGAAATATAAAGCTTATTTTATCATTTTAAAAACTTATTGGAGTCCTAAAAAAACACACATCGCTCTAGATTTGCTTTACTGGAAAAAACTTAGAAATCAGGGAAAATTCATCAAAAAAAGTGATAATTAACCCCAATAATGAATTAAAAAAAGAATTATGAAAAGTATTAATACTCCTGAGATTATTTTAAAGTCAAAAAGCATAGGTCATCCAATTGATTTTAGCTGGACCCGAAAAAAAATTGAACAATTTTTAGATCCTTTAGACCAAAACAAGGAATTAGAAAATATTTTAACCACTGTTAACCACAAAGGCACTGTTGGTCTTACAGCAGCTTTATTAGAATGGATCAATTGTCGTTTTTCGGGATATACTAAAGCAACAAATGACATAAATCAACGTATAGAAGCACTTTGGTGTTCTATTGCAAATCCTGACAATACAGCACCTCTTCTTTTTGACTCTAATCTTGATATGCCTGCATCAGGTTCTGTAAACGGACCACTTTGGATTGCATTAATGAATGTTAGAATGATTGATGTAAAATATAGAAAAGGTTCTTATTTTATCCAGAATGAAATTCTTGGACTTGTTTTGTTGGCACGTCACATAACTCCTAAGAAGAAGTTTTTTGACAAATGGTTTAACGATACAATAATAGAATTAAATCGATTATATCCATGTGCATATAACTACAAAAATTTAGATGAAACTGACGAAGCTATTTATGATTCCTCAAATGAACCTGTTATTTGTCGCGATTTTTTCTTTAATGATAAATTCGAATTCACTCTTGAAAACTCAGAAAACGTGCTTAATAATTTCATAGAAAGTTTAGATTCTAAAGCAAATCCATTTTTACAATTAGCACAAAAAGCATCTTAATTATTATTCACATTTGATATGCAAAAACCCGATAAATACTCAAAAGCACGTATCGGGTTTTAATTCTGTCAATTTTCTTTGTAAAAATTTATACTGTAAATTTCAAAGGCAAATGCACCACTTTTTTGGTTTCAAAAAACTCATCTTCAAAAATGGTTGATAAATCATATAAAGTTGCTTTCGGAAAATCTTTTAATTCTTCTGTCAAATCACCGCCTTTTAGATATAGAATACCATTTTTCAAAGTATGTTTATGCTGTTTCTTGATCTTATCTTTTATCCAGGAAACGAAATCAGGCATATTAGTTACGGCGCGGCTTACAATAAAATCGAAATCGCCTTTTACTAGTTCAGCACGTTTTTGTTCTGCTTTTACGTTCTTTAATTCTAATGCATCAACAACACCCTGAACCACTTTTATTTTCTTGGCAATAACGTCTATCAAATAAAAACGTGTTTCCGGAAACAGAATTGCCAGTGGAATTCCAGGAAATCCTCCACCGGTTCCAACATCAAGAACAGTTGCTCCGGGCTCAAATTTCATGATTTTTGCAATTCCAAGCGAATGCAAAATGTGTTTCGTATATAAGGCATCAATATCTTTACGCGAAATGACATTGATTTTTTCATTCCAATCGTGGTATAAAAAGTCTAATTTTTGAAATTGTTCGATTTGAATGTCGGTCAAATCAGGAAAATATTTCAATATCTCATCCATTGCTCTAATTTTTTAACAAAAGTACTACTTTACAGTTGAAATATTTAACTCAATTTTGCAAATTGAAAATTTATAATAATTACCTTTGAAACCTATTTAAATTAATTATGAATAACACTGCGCCTACATTTGCTAAGCAAGACAATCTGAAGTTCTTCAGAACACTTAACTCACGAGTAAACAATTACTTCAAGGAGAACAACATTCAGAAAACCGGAAACTGGAAGCTGCACTTAAAAGCTGTTATTCTTTTTGCCGTTTTTCTAACGCCATACTTTTTAATCTTAACTCTGGACATGCCATTTTGGGCACAATTGCTGCTAAATATTCTTATGGGAATTGGAATGGCCGGAATTGGAATGAACGTAATGCATGATGGAAATCATGGATCGTACTCTTCAAAATCATGGATTAACAAAATTATGGGCGGAAGCATCTACGTATTAGCCGGAAATGTACACAACTGGCAAGTACAACACAATGTACTTCATCATACTTATACTAATATTCACGGTCATGACGAAGATCTTGATGCCGGAAGAATTATCCGCTTTACACAAAATGCCGAATGGCACCGTTTTCATAAATTTCAACATTACTATTCTTTCTTCCTATACGGATTATTGACTTTTAATTGGGCGTTAACAACCGATTTCAAGCAAATGAAAAATTACCTAAAAAGAAAATTATCATACGGGGCACCACAAAATCCAACTAAATTATGGACCGTTTTAGTGATCACAAAAATTATCTACGTTTTAATCTGGATGGTTTTGCCAATGATCTTAGGCGTAACATGGTGGAAAGTTGTTATTGGATTTTTCGTAATGCATTACACTGCAGGATTAATCTTGAGTATCGTTTTTCAATTGGCACACGTGGTTGAAGAAACTTCAAATCCGGTTCCTAACGAAGAGGGAGAAATGGAAAATACGTGGGCAATTCACCAATTGTACACAACAGCAAATTTTGCTCCAAAAAACAAAGTAATCAACTGGTTTACCGGAGGATTGAACCACCAAATCGAGCACCATATTTTTCCAAATATTAGTCACGTACATTACGGGAAAATTGCCGAAATTGTAAAACAAACTGCAATCGAATGCAACTTGCCATATCATGAATTCAGAACCATGAGAGGAGCTGTTATTGCACATTACAAGCATCTTAAAGATCTTGGAATGAAACCGGAACTAGCATAAAATTAAAAAAAAGCGTTGCGTAAAGATGCTCGGCAGTGCATCTTTACAATACATTTAAATATAATATTAAACCGCAATTAACTACAAAAATGAATCACATTCTTTCAGACAGAATCAACAACTTAGCAACATCACAAACTTTAGCAATGGCTGCTTTGGCACGCGAACTAAAAGCACAAGGAAAAGACATTATCAGTTTAAGTTTAGGCGAGCCTGACTTTAACACTCCTGACTTTATCAAGGAAGCTGTTAAAAAAGCAGTCGACGAAAATTATAGCACTTATTCTCCGGTAGAAGGTTATTTAGAATTGAGAGAAGCGATTTGCAGAAAATTCAAAAGAGACAATAATTTAGAATATAAACCAACTCAAATCGTAGTTTCTACAGGAGCAAAACAATCTCTATACAACATTGCGCAAGTAATGTTAAATGATGGTGACGAAGTTATTTTACCGGCACCTTACTGGGTTTCTTACTTCGAAATTGTAAAACTTTCAGGAGGAGTTCCAGTTGAAGTTCCAACATCTGTAGATACTGATTTTAAAATTACACCAGAACAATTAGAAGCTGCCATCACACCAAAAACAAAAATGATGTGGTTCAGTTCTCCTTGTAATCCATCTGGATCTGTTTATAGCAGAGAAGAGTTAACAGCTCTTGCAAAAGTTTTAGAAAAACACCCAAATATATATGTAGTTGCTGACGAAATTTATGAGCACATTAATTTCTCAGGAACTTTCTGCAGCATCGGTTCAATCCCGGGAATGCTTGAAAGAACAATTACTGTAAACGGAGTTGCAAAAGCATTCGCTATGACGGGATACAGAATTGGTTATATTGGAGCTCCGGAATTTATCGCAAAAGCGTGTACAAAAATTCAGGGACAAGTTACTTCAGGAGCAAATTCTGTGGCACAACGCGCTACAATTACTGCTGTTGACGCAGACCCAAGCGTATTAAATCATATGGTTGAAGCTTTTCATGGCCGTAGAGATTTAGTTGTTGGATTATTAAAAGAAATTCCAGGAGTAAAAATCAACGTTCCTGAAGGAGCATTTTACGTATTCCCAGACGTTTCTTCTTTCTTCGGAAAAACATTAAGAGGAACCGAAATTAAAGATGCCAACGACTTATCAATGTATCTTTTAGGCGAAGCAAACGTAGCAACGGTAACTGGAGACGCTTTCGGAAACCCGAATTGTATCCGTTTCTCTTACGCAACAAGCAATGACATCTTAATAGAAGCGTTACGCAGAATCAAAGACGCTTTGACTGCATAACACCATAAACAATTTTACTAAAACGGCTTGAGGTTTAAAGTTTCATCACTTTATACTTTGAGCTGTTTTTTTATGTGGTTATTTTGGGCGGGTCGGGCTATTCACTTCAAGTCCTCGCACTTCGTCAGGCTGTGGGCTTTCCGTTACTATCCCAATGTCATTAAGTTAAGCTTTTTTTAGATAATTAAGACTGAAAAAAAATCGCGCAAAGTCGCAAAGCCGCCAAGTTTACATACATTTTCTTTGCGACTCTGCGACTCTGCGACTTTGCGAGATTTATGTGGCAATATTCCCTTAACTTAATGACATTGGTTGCTATCCCTCACGCAAATCGATAAACAAGGAGTTTTCTTCAACCAAATTAAACACATGGTAATTTGTGAAAATTCGTGAAATTCGTGGCAAAAACAATCTAATCCTTTCAAAATTCCCATTCTACAATATTGTAAATCAACATTATAATTCTGTAAAACATTACATGTAGTAAATTCCCAACTTTGTATTATACATTAATTTAAATAGTAACATCATGATACATACAGAAGAAACCACAACAGAAGCAATTCACACATTAGAAGGATTAATTTCTATTTTGGAAGATGGAAAACTAGGATATACCAATGCCGCTGAGCATGTAAACGATTTGGCCATTAAAGCTGAATTTTTAGATCATGCAAGAGAACGTGCCCTATTCATAGTCGAATTGCAAGACCAAATTAACAAACTAGGAAAATCAACAGACACTTCTGGCGGAGGTCCTTTAGGCGCTTTACACCGCACATGGATTGATATTAAATCGTCATTTACCGGCGGAGATACGGAAGCAATCATTAATGCTTGTGTTACAGGAGAAGAAGCTGCCGTAGAAAAATACAAAATGGCACTGGAAAAAAATGAATTTGAAGGCAGTCAAATTGCAATCATTTCGAAACAATTAAACAGTATTCAAAGTACGTTGGATAAAATTAAAGCAAAAAGATTGTCATAATAATTGGCACTATTTTTTTTGGAGCGAAAACTACTTGGTTTAATAACCAGGTAGTTTTTTTGTTTTGTAGGAATTCAAAAATAAATCTTTACTTTCCCCCAACTAATCAAAATAAGTTCTTAACCCAAAAAACGCTTTATGAATCCAGCATTACGCAGCTCAATTTTTATTACAATTTTTACTTTATTTTTCTCCAATCACACAAAAGCCCAATCTGAAGGTAATGCTATCAAAGCATCGATAGGTTTTGCAGCAAGCAGTTCTTATTACATAGAAAATTACGGCAGCCAGGAAGAAGTAGATGTCATGGGAGGTGGTCCTTATCTGCAAGCAGAATATATCATTGGAGTAAAATCATGGTTTAGTTTGCGTCCATATGCAGGAGCCATATTTACATCTGTTGATAACAATCAGAATGTACAAAATCAACCGCAATACAAAGTAACAACGAATGCTTTTTTACTTGGAGCAAAAGTTCGCCTTTGCGCACCAATTCCTTGGGTTGCACCTTTTATTGAAGGAGGTATTGGTACTTCAATAGGTAAATTTGAAACCATTACACCTGGAGTTAATTTCAACAAAAGCGACCTGTTATTACATATTCCTTTTAGTATTGGATTAGCGATTGGTCGACACAATAATTTTGAAATTGCTATTTCAGGCTACTTTCACCCAGCAGCTAAACAATCCTCTGGGATATTTGCAGTAGGATATAATTTTCCATTAGACTAAAAACGAAATATATAATCTGACATAAAAAATCTAAATATTTATACTATTTCAAGAACAAAAAAACTACTTGGTTAATAAACTAAGTAGTTTTTTGTTTTATTAAAAACTGAAATAATATATTTTTATATCATATTCTATAAAAACATAAACTACACAATGAAAAAAGTAATTTTAGATTTAGCAGTAACTTTAGACGGTTTTATTGAAGGACCAAATGGAGAAATCGATTGGTGTATTATGGACGATGATATGGATTTTGATGGTTTTTTATCTGGCATAGATACTATTTTTTATGGTCGCGTTAGTTATGACGCCTGGGGTAATTATCAACCAGATCAAAATGCCAGTCCAGCCGAAAAACAACTTTGGAAAGGAGTACACTCAAAGGAAAAATATGTCTTTTCAAGTCAAAATAGAGAAGATCAAAATGCCATATTTGTAAACTCTGATATTTTAAATAAAGTAATTGAGATTAAACAACAATCCGGAAAAGATATTTGGTTATATGGCGGAGCTAGCCTTATTAAAACATTTATTCAATTAAATCTTATCGACATATACAGAATATCCGTTCATCCAATAGCTTTAGGAAATGGCAAACCATTGTTTGAAGACTTAAAAGAACGAATAGAATTAAGATTACTTAAAACAAATATTTTCAAATCAGGCGTTGTTCAACTTATCTACGAACCCAACAAATAAATTTGAAACCTTAAATATTATCATTCCATATTAGTTAACTATTTCAAAAAAAGTCACTTCAGCATTAGCAAACTCAAATAAAATATAAGAACTTTGCAAACTTTTTTCAATGAATACCACAAAAGCCTAAAGTTTTAGAGATGAAGAAGAAGATTGAAATATTAGCTCCAGCAAAAGATTTAATTGGAGGAATGGCCGCGATAAATAGTGGTGCCGATGCTGTTTATATTGGTGCTCCACAATTTGGTGCCCGTTCTAATGCCAACAATTCAATCGAAGATGTAGCTGCATTAGTAAAATATGCGCATTTATTTAATGCTCAGGTTTTTGTAGTAATGAATACCATTTTGTACGACAACGAACTTGAAACGTGTCGACAAATGATCTATGAATTATATGACATTGGTGTTGATGCCCTGATTATTCAGGATATGGCAATTATGGAAATGGAGTTACCTCCTATCGTACTTCACGCCAGTACACAAGCCAATAATCGTGATGCTGATAAAATTAAATTCTTGAAAGATGCCGGAATCAAACGTGTGGTTTTGGCCCGCGAATTGAACTTGCATCAAATTAAAACAATTTACGACGAAGCTGATGTTGAACTAGAATTCTTTGTAACCGGAGCTTTATGCGTATCCTTCAGCGGAAACTGCTATATGAGTGTTGCAAACGGAGAACGCAGTGCCAATCGTGGTTCTTGTGCCCAAAACTGTCGTTTACCTTATAATTTAATTGACGGAAACGGAGATACTTTAATCAAAAACAGTCACTTACTTTCTATTAAAGATTTAGATATTTCAGAGCAAATTCCGAATCTTATTGAAGCCGGAATCGTTTCTTTTAAAATCGAAGGAAGATTGAAAGATATTGTTTATGTAAAAAACAATGTATCTTATCTTCGTCAAAAACTAGATAGTTTCTTAGAAGCCGAAGGAAACGACAAATACACGAAAGCTTCATCAGGAACATGTACCTATACTTTCGATTCTTCTTTAAACAGAACTTTCAACCGCGGTTATACCGATTATTTTGTAAACGATAGAAATAATAGTATTGGATCTTGGGAAAGCCCAAAATCAAAAGGACAATATATTGGTAAACTAATCCGAACTGTTGGAAATGCTTACGAAATCGAAAACGGAGAATTGTTAAACAACGGCGACGGACTTTGTTTCATCAATGAAAACAACGAAGCCGACGGAATTTATGTAAACAAGGCCGAAAACGGTAAAATTTATCCAAACGTTTTAAAAGAAGTAAAAGAAGGAACTTTTATCTACCGTAACAATGATGCTGCATTCATCAAAATTGTAGAAAAAGAACATAGTGCTGTTCGAAAAATCAGCACAACTTTATTACTTACAGAAAACGAAAATGGTTTCGAATTAATTGCAACCGACGAAGACGGAAATGTAAGCATCGTTACTTTAGAACATTCAAAAGAAACAACCAAGAATAACGAATCGATCGAAGAAAACATCAAAACACAATTGGCTAAAACGGGTTTCACCCCTTATAATGCCGATGAAATTAGCGTGATGTTCACTCAAAACTGGTTCCTTCCTATTTCAAAAATAAACGAAATGAGGAGAAACGTTTTCGAACAATTATCTGAAATTCGTTTGGCAAATTACGTACGTGAAGAACACCAATTGGTAAAAACTTCGCATCCATATCCTGAAACCAAACTGGATTTCATGTATAATGTTTCGAACAAAACGGCCCGTAAATTCTACGAACGTCATGGTGTTACCGAAATTGAAAAAGCATTCGAATTGCAATGGGATCCAGGAAAATCTCGCGTGATGACTACGAAATATTGCATCAAATACGAATTAAAAAAATGCCCAATACACCAAAAAGATATAATGGGTGTTAAAGTAAAAGAACCATTGGTTTTAAAACAAGGCGAACTTGAATACAAACTAAAATTCAATTGCAAACCTTGTGAAATGGAAATTTGGGAAAAAGATGCCGAATTTGAAATTGAAGAAGATCATTTTCATTAAAAACACAAAACCGATACTTTATGAGTGTCGGTTTTTTTTATTTTGGGCGTGTCCCTCCGGGTCGGGCTATTCGTTACAAGTCCTCGCACTTCCTTCGTCAGGCTGTGGGCTTTTCTCTTCTATCCCTCACGCAAACCGTAAAACAAGAACATTTGTTTACTAAGTGCAATTACCTCACAATCTTGTCATTTCGACCGAAGGGAGAAATCACACTCGTAAATCGACAAAGAAAATCGCTAATCTTTGTCGAGCTTCTTGCGAAGATTTCTCCTGCGTCGAAATGACAAACTATATGATTACTTTGCGTAAAAATTAAATTTTCATTTAAATTAAATCTGCCGAATCTGCAAAATCTGCGTGAGAATAAATTTCATTTTATTTATCTTTACTCTCAAAACTAAATTTAAATGGAAACCAAAAATAGCATCCAAAAGCATTCAATTATAGCTGGATTTTTTGTGTGTCTTTTTTTTCCCTTATTAATATTTTCAAACAGCTATTTTATTTTTCAATGCATACAAATTTGCAATTTCGGTATGTTTTGGAATCCAATTTTCTGGGGGATTTTATTTCCATTATTTATAGTTTTTCTATTTTGGAATACCTCTAAAAAAATAAGCACATCATTAAATCAAGTTCATTATTTCAAAGCTTGTTCCCAATTTTCTTTCGGAGTAAGTTCAAAAATTATAACCGCTCTTTTTACAATATATCTTATTGGATTATTCGGAAACGGAATTTCATCAGTATTTAATGTGCAAATTCCGTATCAAATTTTATTTTCACTATTAACGATTTTATTTCTATCATTTATATTAATGTTTTTAACTTTTATAAGCAGTTTGATAATTGTAAAAGCAAGCCAAAATACCCAACCTCTAAATTAAACAAAATGAAAATACTACTCCTAGGTTCAGGCGAATTAGGCAAAGAATTTGTCATTGCCGCACAACGAATCGGACAAACCATAATTGCAGTTGACAGTTACGAAAATGCCCCTGCGATGCAAGTTGCACATGGTTTTGAAGTCATCAATATGCTCGACGGCGAAGCTCTTGACCGAATCGTAGCCAAACACAAACCCGATTTTATAGTTCCCGAAATAGAAGCCATTCGTACCGAACGTTTTTACGATTACGAAAAACAAGGTATTACTGTAGTTCCTTCTGCGAAAGCAGCAAACTTTACTATGAATCGCAAAGCCATTCGTGATTTAGCTTCAAAAGAACTTGGACTAAAAACAGCCAAATATCAATACGCAACTTCGGCAGAAGAACTTCAAAAAGCCGTTCAGGAAGTTGGAATTCCGTGTGTTGTAAAACCTTTAATGTCTTCTTCCGGAAAAGGACAATCGACCATAAAAACCGAAAATGATATCGAGAAAGCATGGCAATATGCTGTTGCAGGTTCGCGTGGCGATGTTATCGAAGTTATTGTAGAAGCATTTGTAGATTTCAATTCGGAAATTACGCTTTTAACGATTACTCAAAATAACAATCCAACGCTTTTTTGTGCACCAATTGGCCACCGACAAGAGCGTGGCGATTATCAGGAAAGCTGGCAACCCGCAAAAGTTTCTGAAGCTGATTTGTACGAAGCGCAGGATATGGCCGAAAAAATTACCGAAGCATTGGGTGGAGCAGGTCTTTTTGGAGTTGAATTTTTCCTGACAAATGATGGTGTTTATTTCTCTGAACTTTCTCCTCGCCCACACGATACCGGAATGGTAACCTTAGCAGGAACACAAAACTTCAACGAATTCGAATTGCATTTACGTGCCATTTTAAGCTTGCCTATTTTCGAAATTACATTGGAAAAAGCCGGAGCAAGCGCCGTAATTTTAGCATCTGAAGATTCCAGCAATCCAACTTTTGCCGGAATTAAAAAAGTAGCTGCTTTACCAAAAACTGATTTCAGAATCTTCGGAAAACCAACTTCAAGACCTTATCGCCGAATGGGTGTTGTCTTAAGTTACGATTCACTGGCAACTCCAATCGAAGAAATTGTAGAACGCGCCAAAACGACTTCAAAATTAATCACTGTAAATTCTTAAAAATGAAAAAAGTACTATTTATACTATTCCTATTTATGGGAATTTCAACACAGGCACAAAAAACAATAATTATTGACGAGCCTCTAATCGTTGAAGTATCTTGTGGCGAATGCCAATTTGGAATGAAAGGCAAAAGCTGTGATTTAGCCGTTCGCATTGACGGAAAAGCTTATTTCGTTGATGGAACAACAATTGACAAACATGGTGATGCACATGCCAAAGATGGTTTTTGCAACGCAATCCGTAAAGCTTCGGTTACCGGAAAAGTAGAAAACGGCCGTTTTAAAGCCACATCATTCACTTTACTTAAAGAAAAATAATGGAGTTAATTCTTGAAAACATTGCCAAACACGTTTCTCTAACTCCTGAAGAGCAAGCTCATTTTTTATCTAAATTAGAAACAAAGACTTACAAAGCCAAAACGATTTTATTAAATGCCGGCGAAGTTTGTAAACATTCTTATTTTGTCAATTCGGGAATTTTAAGAAGCTTCAATATCAACGATAATATTGTCGAACATGTTCTGTCATTTGCCTGTGCAGGTTGGTGGATGAGTGATATGTACAGCTTTTTTTCGCAAAAACCGGGACAGCTTTTTATAGAAGTTTTAGAAGATGCAGAAGTAGTTTCATTATCCAAAGAAAACCAAGAACAATTGTATCTTGAGATTCCAAAATTAGAACGTTTTTTCAGAATTCTAATTGAAAATTCATTGGTTGCCAATCAACAGCGATTGATGGACAATCTCAGTTTGCCTGCAGAAGAAAGATTTGAGAAATTTTGCAATAAATATGGAACTCTGGTTTATAAAGTGCCTCAAAAACAAATCGCGTCTTTCATTGGCGTAACACCGGAATTTTTCAGTAAAATGAAAGCCAGGCTTTTGAAGAAATAAAAATAATTTCACCATTAAGAGATTAAGAAAAATTAAGCTTAAAAAATTAAATATAATTCATAGAAGTATTATTTAACACATAGAAAATAGATCTAAAAATTAAAAAAAGATTCTTTTAAAAAATCTAGATTTTCACACATAGCTATGTGTATTTAGACCAGTGAAGCGCCTTTTTAAAAAAAGAAAAGCTATGTCACTATGTGTTAAAATCAATGCATCCAGCTAAGTATTTCTTTATGAAACTTAATATCTTAATGGTAAAAAAGAAAAACCAGTTCAATGTTGAACTGGTTTTTTATTGAATTAAAATTGCTCAACCTCAGTAGAATGTTTCATTGCTGTAGTTGTTGATTTTCCTATTGTTACCGTATTTTGAACGGCATCAAAATAAGAAGTTCCCACAAAAGCCTGATGTTTTACCGCTCTGAATCCGCTTTGCTGTAAAGCGAATTCTCTTTCCTGCAATTCAGAATATCCAGCCATTCCGCGTTCTTTGTATGCTTTAGACAATTCAAACATACTGGTATTTAAAGCATGGAATCCTGCCAAAGTAATAAATTGGAATTTATAACCCATTGCTGCCAAATCTTCTCTGAATGTCTCCATTTCTGCAACAGATAATTTTGCAGCCCAGTTAAAAGAAGGCGAACAATTGTACGCTAACATCTTATCCGGAAATTCTTTTTTCATAGCGTCAGCAAACTTTTTAGCATAAACCAAATCCGGATTACTAGTTTCCATCCAAATTAAATCGGCATAAGGAGCGTAGCTCAAACCTCTCGCAATTCCCTGATCGATTCCGCTGTTTACATAGAAGAAACCTTCATTCGTTTTTTCGCCTGTAATAAATTTAGCATCTCTTGGGTCAGCATCACTGGTTAATAAATTTGCTGCATCAGCATCTGTTCTCGCAACGATAAGCGTTGAAACTCCCATAACATCTGCCGCCAAACGAGCTGCAATCAGTTTATTTATCGCTTCCTGCGTTGGCACCAAAACTTTCCCTCCTAAATGCCCGCATTTTTTTGCTGAACTTAACTGATCTTCAAAATGAACGCCTGAAGCTCCCGCTTCGATCATTGATTTCATCAATTCAAATGCATTTAGATTTCCGCCAAAACCTGCTTCGGCATCAGCCACAATCGGAACCAAATAATCTTTTTTATCTTCAACCTCATTTACAACCTGAATCTGATCAGCTCTCAATAAAGCATTATTAATTTTTTTTACTACAATTGGTACACTATTTACAGGATAAAGCGATTGATCAGGATACATTTCTCCTGCCAAATTTGCATCAGCCGCAACTTGCCAGCCACTTAAATAAATCGCTTCAAGACCAGCATCGACTTCCTGAATCGCCTGATTTCCCGTTAATGCGCCCAAACCAGCAACATAATCCTGACTTTTTAACTTTCTCCATAATTTTTGCGCTCCCATTTTGGCAATAGAGTGCTCAATTTGATACGAACCTTGAAGAGTAACCACTTCTGTAGCAGTATAAGGGCGTTCAACACCTTTCCATCTTGGGTTCGTGATCCAATCGTTAATCAATTCCTGAATTCTGTCTTCTGTTGTTTTCATAAATAATATAGTTTAAGTTGGTTAGTGAGTAATATAGTTTTTCAGTTTTCAGTCGCAGTTTTCAGTTTTTACTGAGACTTAAAAAAGCATTTTCTAATTGTTGAGTTTTATTTTTTTAAACACATAGAAGTATAGATTTTCTTTGTGGTTAAAGGCGTTTCACTTGCATTCATACACATAGCTATGTGTGAAAACTAGTTTTTTCTTTTACCTTTTTTATTATAAACTAAAATCTATGTTTCTATGTGTTTAAAAAAAATATTCTCATTTCATCTGCTAAATCTGCGTGAAAAATTATTCGCCCGCAGATTTAGCAAATCAGGCAGATTTTTAATTTTTAATTCCAAATTTTTAATTCTTTATAAATATTTGTAACACGGAATGGTTAAAAAATCAACGAAATCGGGATTTACAACCAATCTGTCCAAGACTTTTTCGGCTAGAGGAAATTGGCGTTTTTCGTGATTTTCTTCGCCCAATTCATCTTTGATTTTTTTAAATTCATCTAAAGCCAATTCGTGATAATAGGTCAAATCCAGATTGCGACCATTATCCAAAACCACTTTATTCTGAAGCCATTGCCACAATTGCGATCTTGAAATTTCGGCCGTTGCCGCATCTTCCATTAAATTATGTAAGGCTGCTGCACCTTGTCCGTTTAACCACGAAGCCAAATACAAAACTCCAACATTGATATTTTTGCGAACACCATTTTCCGTAATGATTCCAATTGGTGGTTCAATTAAATCTTCTTCCGTTATTTTGCGATATTCTCTTTTAATGTGAATTTGATTTGGAGTTGGCATTCCTTTATCAAAAATTTCTTTTGCTATTGCAACCAAATCCGGATGCGCTACCCAGGTTCCGTCGTGACCGTTTCGAACTTCACGTTCTTTATCTGTTTTTACTTTTGCAAAAGCAGCAGCATTTGCTTCTTCATTATTCTTAATCGGAATTTGAGCCGCCATTCCGCCAATTGCGTGAATTCCTCTTTTATGACATCTTTGGATCACCAAATTCGAGTATGCATTCATAAAAGGCGAAGTCATATTTACCTGATCACGATCCGGAACAATGAATTTTGGATTTTTTCTAAACTTTTTGATATAAGAAAAAATGTAATCCCAACGGCCACAATTCAGCCCAACAATATGTTCTTTCAACTCATAAATGATTTCATCCAATTGAAAACTTGCTGTTATGGTTTCAATCAAAACCGTCACTTTAATGGTGCCACGTTCTAATTTTAAATAATCCTCAGTAAAATCAATTACAGTAGTCCACCAGCGCGCTTCCAGATAATGTTCTAATTTTGGAATATAGAAATATGGTCCCGAATTATTTTCCAGTAATCTTTTATGATTATGAAAAACATACAATCCAAAATCTACCAAAGAACCAGAAACTTCATTTCCATCAATCAGAAGATGTTTTTCCGGCAGATGCAATCCTCTTGGACGAACAATTAGCGTGGCAATCTTTTCATTTAGTTGATACGATTTATGTTTAGCCAAATCTGTATATGAAATTGTTTTATTCACAGCATCAATCAAATTCAGTTGACCATCCATTAAATTTTGCCAGGTTGGAGAAGTACTATCTTCAAAATCAGCCATAAAAGTTTTTGCTCCTGAATTCAATGCGTTGATTATCATTTTGCGATCAACCGGTCCCGTAATTTCAACTCTTCTGTCCAATAAATCTTTCGGAATTTCTCCTGCTACCCAATTGCTTTCTCTGACGGCTTTAGTTTCTGCTTGAAAAGTTGGCATTATTCCCTGATCAAAAGTGACTTGTTTTTGATCGCGTTGCAACATCAGTATTTTTCGTTGCGATTCGAATTTTCGATGCAAATCGGTTATAAAAACAATCGCTTCTTCGGTCCAGATCTTTGGATAAGAAAGGTTCTTTTCGGCTAAAAATTCCATTGCCGTCTCGGTAATCTCTAATTGGTTTTTCATAGCTGCTAATTTTAATTAGTCATCAATTGTTTTCTCGTTTCTGCCTTTTTAGGACAATTATTATTATAACAATCTGACGGTTAATATTTTCTACACCACAATATTAGAAAAAAGTTTTTTACAAAACAAGCGAACGTTCGCTAAATATTAAAAATAATTTTTTGGCGATTATTTTTTAATTGGTTATATTTGATTTATGGATATTGAAAAAGACTATATAAAGCTGATATTTGGGCTAAAACTGAAACAGGTTCGAACTCAAAAAAATCTTTCCCTTTTTGGCTTAGCCAAATTGACAAATCTTTCAAAATCGTACTTAAACGAAATTGAAAAGGGAAAAAAATATCCAAAAACGGACAAAATTTTACTCTTATGTGAACATCTGGACGTTCCTTACGACCAAATGGTGTCTTTAAAACTGGATAATAACCTCGCTCCGATTGGTGAAATCTTAAAATCAGGAATTTTAAAAGAGATTCCACTAGAGCTTTTTGGAATTCAGGAAGCCGATTTAATTGATATTATCGCCAATGCTCCTGCAAAAGTCAATGCCTTTATTAGTACGATTATCGAAATCGCTCAACATTATAATTTAAGCAGAGAAAGTTTCTTTCTTGCGGCTTTAAGATCTTATCAGGAAGCGCACAGTAATTATTTTGAAGATCTTGAAGAAAAAGTAATTGCTTTTTCAAAATCTTTTCAAATCAATTTAGATTCTAAAATCACGATTGAAGAATTGGAAGCTATTCTTAAAGAAGAATTCGATTATAAGATAAAAGAAATTGCTTTTACAGATCAGGAAGCTTTAGAAGATTTACGTTCGATTTATGTTCCAAAAAGCAAAACTTTATTATTGTCGACAGAAATTGATGATCCGCAAAAGGCTTTTATTTTAGCCAAAGAAATTGCCTATAATTATCTAAATATATCAGATCGTTTACTAACTTTCAGTTGGATCAAGTTCGAAAACTTCGATCAGGTTTTACATAATTTTTATGCTTCTTATTTTGCCGGAGCGCTATTATTACCCAGACAATTGGTCGTTGACAAAATCAATGATTTTCTGACTAACGAAAAACCAAATCCGGAAGAATTTGTCGCTTTAATAGAAAGTTTCGAGGTTTCTCCGGAATCATTTTACCAGAGATTAACCAATTTATTACCGAAAGATTTTCATCTGAAGAATTTATTTTTTTTAAGAATGTCCCATAAAATTGGTTCTGATTTTTATCAGATTAAGAAAGAATTACATATTACAAACCAGCAAGAACCACACGCCAACGAAACAAATGAGCATTATTGCAGAAGATGGGTTTCGGTAAAAACCATTGACGAAGCGATCAGACAAAACAAACCTCACTTTTTTGATGCACAAATATCCAGTTATGTTCATAGCGGAAATGAATATTTGGTTTTTTCATCGGCAACAAAAGATCCATTTATAAAAGACAATATTCGCAGTATTTCTGTTGGAATTTTAATTAATCCAACAATGAAAAAGAAATTCAAATTTATTGAAGGAAAACCTTTAGTTAAAAGAATTGTTGGGGTTACCTGTGAAACCTGCGATGTAAAAGATTGCTTAGAAAGGGCGGCACCACCAATTGCTTTGGAGAAGAAAAAACGTCATGAGAATACTGATGCGGTTGTGCAGCAGTTTATTAGTCAATTTAGCTAAAATACTATGAAATATTTCACTTTAATAATAACGCTGCTTTTTATTAATCTAAACCAGAAAACAGACAAACTTACCGGTCGTTATAATTATTTAATAGAAGACAGCAATTTCTACATCCAAAAAGATAAAATTACTTTTAATGACAGTGTTTTTAAGTTTGATAACAAATATATGCCAAAAGGAAAAATATCATATGGCAATATAATACTATTAGATAATTTCATAAATACTGATTTAATTATAAGTATTTCAAAAGATCAAATCAAAAAAGACACTATTCTATTTTACATGCATGATAAGCAAAGTTCGGCTGCGAATTACCTTGACGAAGTAGTTGGAAAAGGGAAATTAATCAAAATCAAATAGTAAGAGTTTTTTAAAATCTCGCAAAGACGCGAAGTCGCAAAGTTTTATTTCACTTTGAATATAATTATCTAAACATATCTTCTCGCAATCTTGTCATCTCGACGAAGGAGATCACACTAGAAACTCCGATCCAATAATCTTCAATCTTTGTCGAGCCACTTGTGTGATCTCTCCTTCGTCGAGATGACAAACTGTGTGTTAGACGCACTGCTGTGCGCCTCTACGTTAAAACCTTTGTCCCTTTGAACCTCTGCAACTTTGAACCTAAAAAGAACTTAATCTACATTAAGTGCTTTTCATTGATGTTGATCGTAAATTTGTACTATCAAAATAACAAAACACATATCATCATGGAAAATATAGTATTACACAAAGCAGAAACAAGAGGAAACGCAAATCACGGATGGCTTAATGCTTATCATAGTTTTAGTTTTGCAAGCTGGTATAATCCTGAAAGAATTCAGTTTGGCGCACTTCGCGTTTTGAACGATGACACGATTGCAGGCGGAATGGGTTTCGGAACGCATCCTCACGATAATATGGAAATCATTACGATTCCGTTAGAAGGAGATTTGGCGCACAAAGACAGTATGGGAAATACTGAAATCATAAAAAATGGCGATATTCAGGTAATGAGTGCCGGAACCGGAGTGCAGCATAGTGAGTTTAATCCAAATGCAGATGATCAGACTAAATTGTTACAAATCTGGTTGTTTCCAAACAAAAGAAATGTAACACCACGCTACCAACAAATTACGCTGGATGTTGCGGACAGACATAATAAATTGTCACAGATTTTATCTCCAAATGCAGATGACGAAGGGGTATGGATTCATCAGGATGCCTGGTTTCATATGGGAAATTTTGATGCCGGAATCGCCACAACATACAAACTAAAAAAAGAAGGAAACGGAGTTTATGCTTTCATTTTAAAAGGAAACGTAACTATTAATGGTCAGGAATTGAATACTCGTGACGCAATGGGAATCTCTGATTTTGAAACTTTAAACATCAAAGCAAATACTGATGCTGAGTTTCTTTTAATGGAAATTCCGATGAACTATTAATTCGTAAAACACAACTAATACTTTTCTCGATAAACGATAATTAATCTGAATTTCAGATTAATTATCGTTTATTTTTTTGTTCCAATTTTAAAAAATCAAAAAAGAAAGATTAATTTTATAAAAGGAAATTGGTCTGACTTTAAAATAAAAACTAACCGTAAAATTTTTCAACCATGAATCCAGACAACCTAACTAAAGAATACACAAACGGAGAAGTCACAATTGTATGGCAATCCGGAAAATGCATTCATTCTGCCAATTGCGTAAAAAACAATCCTGATGTTTTTCATCCAAAAGAAAAACCCTGGATTTTACCCGAGGAATCGACTTCTGAAAAAATAATAGAACAATTCATAAATGTCCTTCCGGTGCATTGTCATTTTATATGAATAAAATTAAATAGTTTTTTTTGCCACAGATTAAAAGGATTAAAATAATTTTCCAATCTGTGTCGAGTTGCCACGAATTTTCACGAATTAATTTTTATAGATTGTGCTGAGAAAAAATTCGCGCACATTCGTGGAATTCGTGGCAACAAAATTTAATACTTCAAAATAATCCCAAAATTATTGTTTTTCATTTCTTAATCTAGGTTAAGTGCCTTATGATTACTCTCAACGTAACTTTGTCCTATCAAAATGAAATTAATATTTAATATTTAAAAATAAAAATTATGGCAACTACAAAATGGTCAATTGACCCAACTCACTCAGAAATTGGTTTTAAAGTTAAACACATGATGTTTACAAATGTTTCAGGTAAATTTGGAACATACGATGCAACAATTACTACAGAAGGAAATGATTTTGAAAATGCAGCAATCGAATTTTCTGGCGATATTGCTTCTATCGATACTGCAAATGCAGACAGAGACGGTCACTTAAGAAGTGCTGATTTTTTTGATGCTGAAAACAATCCAAAATTAACTTTCAAAGGTTCATCTTTCAAAAAAATTGATGATGGAGATTATGAATTAACTGGAGATTTAAGTATTAAAGGGGTTTCAAAATCAGTAAAATTTCCAGTAGAATTTAGCGGAATCATGACTGATCCTTGGGGAAATACAAAAGTAGGTTTAAGCATAGAAGGAAAAATTAATCGTAAAGATTGGGGTTTAAACTGGAACTCTGCTCTTGAAACTGGTGGTGTTTTAGTTGGAGAAGAAGTTCGTTTGAACATTGAATTGCAATTTGCAAAACAAGCTTAATCATAGCATTTTCAATTTAATTTGGTTGGTTGAGAACCCTGTACTTTTCTTAAAAGTGCAGGGTTTTCTTTTAAAAATAGTTTGCCACGAATTTCACGAATGTGCGCGAATTTTTTCTCAGCTTAATATAAAAAGTAATTCGTGAAAATTCGTGAAATTCGTGGCAAAAAAAACTATCTGAAAGTATTTCGAAATTCGGTTGGTGATATTCCGGTTTGTTTTTTGAAGAGCCGGGAGAAATAAGAATAATCTTCGTAACCAACTGCGTATGCAACTTCGTTTATAGACAATTGTTTATCGATTAACATTCGTTTAATTTCAAGAATTACGCGATCCATAATAACTTCTGTTGCAGTCTTTTGTAAAATTTCATTACAAATCCGGTTTAAGTGTTTTAATGTAATATTCAATTTCTCCGCATAAAAAGACGGCAGTTTTTGAGTTTTAAAATACTCTTCTAAAAGTACTTCAAAAGCACTTATTTTAATATTGTATGAATGTGTTTGATGCGAATAGGTTTCACTATATTTTCTGGAAATTTCTATATGAATGCAATCCAACAAATTCAACATTTTGTCTAATTGCAACTTATTATTTTGATTATTTTCCTGAATTAATAAATCAAAATAAGGTACTATTTTTGGCATTTCATTCTCTTCAAAAACCATTTCCGGTCGATTGTAAATGGAATGATAAAAATTGTAATCATTGATTTTTTTCTGGCCGAAGTATAAATTATACAATTCCTGCGAAAAAATAATAACAAACCCTTCAATATCTTCCGACAAACTCCAATGATGCATTTGCCCGGGTTGGAGAACGAATAAACTTCCTCTTTTTATTTCGAATTGATCAAAATCAACCTCATGTTGTCCTGAACCATTCGTAAAAAAGACCATTAAATAAGAATCATGTCGATGCGGTTCTTCGACAAAACTGTGACTTTTTAAATGTTCTGTAAAAGTATTGACGTAAAAATCACGATGGATATCGTTACAGCTAAAATTCTGAACACTATAAACTGGATACTTTTTCATACGCGATTAAATTTTAGATTGTAGATTATAGATTCTTGGAATTTTGGAATTTGGAATTTGGAATTTCTTCATTGGAATTTCATCCAAAATGTCTTTATTATGCTATAAGTAGCGAAGATATAAAAAAGACTTTTATAACTCCCTGAATTACCTTTGTATAAATAAAAAAGAACAAGATCATGTCAAATGCATTAACTCATATTTTAAGCAACGAATGTCCTATTTGTCATGAAGGAAAAGTTTTTAAAGACAAAAATATTTTTCTGAATTTTAGTTTACCAAAAATGAATGAATATTGCAGTCATTGTAATTACAAATTCCAAAAAGAACCTGGATATTTCTTTGGTGCAATGTATGTAAACTACGGACTAACAGTAGCTCAGGGAATCGCTACGTATTGTATTGCACAGTTTTTCTTTGAAACAAATTTCGATTTAAGGATTATTCCAATTATTGCTGTTGTCATTACCTTACTCACTTCTTTCAATCTCCGATTTTCAAGATTAGCATGGATTTATATGTTTAAGGATTATACGAGCTAAAAAAGTACTATTTTTGCCTTTCAATTGAAACTAATTTTCAATTTAAAAAAATTCAACTTTAAATTAGAGAAATGAAAGCATACGTATTTCCGGGTCAGGGCGCACAGTTTACAGGAATGGGCAAAGACTTATATGAATCATCGGCTTTAGCCAAAGAATTATTTGAAAAAGCTAACGAAATCTTAGGTTTTAGAATTACTGATATTATGTTTGAAGGCACTGCCGAAGAACTAAAAGAAACTAAAGTTACACAACCCGCTGTATTTTTACACTCGGTTATTTTAGCCAAAACTTTAGGTGAAGATTTTAAGCCAGAAATGGTTGCAGGACATTCTTTAGGTGAATTCTCTGCTTTGGTTGCAAACGGAACTTTATCTTTTGAAGATGGTCTTAAATTAGTTTCTCAACGTGCTCTTGCAATGCAAAAAGCATGCGAAATCACTCCGTCTACAATGGCTGCTGTTTTAGGTTTAGCTGATAATATTGTTGAAGACGTTTGCGCTTCTATCGACGGAATTGTTGTTGCTGCAAACTACAACTGCCCAGGACAATTGGTAATCTCCGGAGAAACTACAGCTGTTGAAAAAGCTTGTGAGGCAATGAAAGCTGCCGGAGCAAAACGTGCTTTAATTTTACCTGTTGGAGGAGCATTTCACTCCCCAATGATGGAACCTGCAAGAGAAGAATTAGCTGCTGCAATTGAAGCAACTACTTTCTCTGCTCCTATTTGCCCAGTGTATCAAAACGTTACGGCAAGCGCTGTTTCTGATGCAAACGAAATTAAAAAGAACTTAATTATTCAATTAACTGCTCCAGTAAAATGGACACAATCTGTACAACAAATGATCGCTGACGGCGCTACTTTGTTTACTGAAGTTGGTCCTGGAAAAGTTTTAGCGGGTTTGATTAATAAAATTGACAAAGAAGCAGTTACTGCTAATGCATAATTTTTAGTCGCAGTCTCAGTTTTTAGTTTTCAGCTTAAAAACTATATCTATAAAAAATCCTCATAACGAAATATTTATGAGGATTTTGTTTTTTCATCTATTCAAGAAAATTATTGTTTCCAAGGATAAGCTTTTATTCTTTTAGCCATTTCAGCTTTAAATTCTTCTGGCGTTAATCCTCTTTCAAACTCAGTATCAAAATCAAAAGTTTCTAAATCAGTTTTTTGTTTCTGAATTTTAGACTTGTCATGTCCCCACCATTCCCTAATTCTTCTAATCGATTCTGCTTTTGCTTCTTCCAATGTTAATCCTTTTGCAAATTCAGCATCAAAATCAAACGCACTTTGTTTATTTTCTTTTCCCAAATCCATAATTCCTACATTTTAATCTTACAAAAATACAATATAATTTAAAAAAAATCCCAAATAATATAAAATTATTTGGGATTTTTAATGTTGCAATGTTAGACGCACTGCTGTGCGTCTCTACCTGAAAACTGCGACTGAAAACTTATTTAAGAGCGAACTTTCTGCTCCCATTTCCAGGCACTTGCCATTGCTTCGTCTAAGCTTAATTGCGCTTTCCAGCCTAAAACATTATTTGCTTTATCTGTATTTGCATATGCTTCAGTAATATCACCTTCGCGGCGCGGTTTAATTACATATGGTAATTTTTTATCACTTACTTTTTCGAAACTATTGATTACTTCCAGAACTGAACTTCCTTTTCCTGTTCCTAAATTAAACGTTTCTACTTTTGCTAAATTCTTTTTGTTGAACAAACGCTGTAATGCAATAACGTGCGCTTTTGCCAAATCTACAACATGGATATAATCACGAACTGCAGTTCCGTCAGGAGTTGGATAATCATCTCCAAAAACAGATAATTCCTGACGTAAACCTACTCCGGTTTGTGTAATAAAAGGAACTAAATTCTGAGGAACTCCTAAAGGCAATTCTCCAATTTCAGTGCTTGAATGTGCTCCAACCGGGTTAAAATAACGCAATAAAATCGCACTGATATTGGTAACTTTAGCTGTATCTGTAATAATTTCTTCTCCTATTTGCTTCGTGTTTCCGTAAGGAGACATTGCTGCTTGTACAGGAGCATCTTCTGTGATTGGCATTTTTTCGGCTTGACCGTAAACAGTACAAGAAGAACTGAAAATAAAACTTGCCTCAGGTTTTTGCTGTAATTCCTGCAGCAAATAAACCAGCGAAGCAATATTGTTTTCATAATACAACAAAGGCTGCTCAACACTTTCCCCAACTGCTTTTGAAGCTGCAAAATGAATTACTCCGGTAACATCGTTGTGTTTTTTAAAGAAATCCCGAACTGACGCTTTTTCTCTTAAATCTAACTTTTCGAATAAAGGCGTTTTTCCTGTAATGGCTGTAATTCCTTTTAAAACATCTTCTGTAGAATTCGAAAGATTATCAATTATCACTACTTCAAAGCCTTCATTTTGCAATTCGACTACGGTGTGAGAACCAATAAATCCTAATCCTCCTGTTACTAATACTTTCATTTTGTGGTTGTTTTGTGCTGTTGTTATTTGGTTTAACTTTTATATTATTTATTTAAAAATTCTAAAACAGAATCCGTAATAAATTTGATTTGTTCGTCATCCAATTCGGTATGCATTGGTAAAGCAATTACTTCTTTCACTAACTGATTTGTTACCGGAAATTGCTCTTCTTTATAACGGGTATCAACATACGCTTTTTGCGAGTGCAACGGAATTGGATAATAAATTGCACATGGAATTTGTTTATCCTGCAAATGCTGCAATAATCCATTTCTATCCGCATCAACAATTCTCAATACATATTGATGAAAAACGTGATCATTTTCGTTTGCATCAAATTCTGGCGTAATAATGTGTGCATTTCCTGCAAAAGCTGCATTATATTTTGAAGCTGCACGACGGCGCGCTTTATTATATTCGTCTAACAAAGGTAATTTTGCATTCAAAACTCCTGCCTGAATACTATCTAAACGTGAATTAACTCCCACAACATCATGGTGATAACGCTCATACATTCCGTGATTTACAATTCCGCGGATAATGTGCGCCAATTTATCATCATTTGTAAAAATTGCTCCACCATCTCCATAACAGCCTAAGTTTTTAGACGGGAAAAACGAAGTTGCAGCGACATGACCAATTACTCCTACTTTGCTTTTTGTACCTGATTTAGAAATATAATCAGCTCCAATTGCTTGTGCATTATCTTCGATTACATACAAATTATGTTCAGCAGCAATTTCCATAATCGCGTCCATATTAGCCGCGCGTCCAAATAAATGTACCGGAACAATTGCTTTAGTTTTTGGCGTAATTGCTTTTTTAATTGCATCAATATCGATGTTCATATTTGTCATATCAACATCTACCAAAACCGGTGTTAATTGCAATAAAGCAATTACCTCAACAGTTGCTGCAAAAGTAAAATCGGCAGTAATTACCTCATCGCCCGGTTTTAAATCTAATCCCATCATGGCAATCTGCAAAGCATCTGTACCATTAGCACACGGAATCACGTGTTTTGCTCCCAAATAATCTTCAAGATTTTTTTGAAATTGATGTACCAAAGGTCCGTTTATATAAGTATTTGTGTCTAAAACTTCTTGAATTGAAGCATCAACAATCGTTTTTATTTTTTCGTATTGACTCTTTAAGTCAACCATTTGAATTTTTTTCATTTTCAATATATTTTTAAAATTAAAGACCTGTATTTATAGCAGATTCTCTAAAAGGAGGAACAAAAATAGTTATTTAATACCTTCAAACCAATGAAAATAATGGAAAGAAATGTAATTTAGCCACAAAAATAAACAGATGCTTTTTCTATACAATTTAGTTGTTTCTATTGCGGGGTTTTTTCTGAAAATTGTAGCACTTTTTAGTCCGAAAATTAAGCTTTTTGTAAATGGTCGGAAAAATGTTTTCAGTACTCTGGAAGATAAAATAAAACCTACAGATAAGACAATTTGGTTTCATTCTGCTTCTCTTGGCGAGTATGAACAAGGTTTGCCGGTAATCGAAAAAATTAAAGAAAAACATTCCAACCATAAAATTATTGTCACTTTTTTTTCCCCTTCAGGTTACGAAGTGCGTAAAAATAACACAGTTGCCGATGTGACAATTTACCTGCCTTTAGACACTAAAAGCAACGCAAAAAAGTTCTTGAAATTAGCACATCCCGAATTGGCCTTTTTTATCAAATATGAATTTTGGCTGAATTACCTAAAAGAATTAGAAAACAGCAAAACTCCAACTTATTTAATTTCGGGGATTTTTAGAGACAGCCAAATGTTTTTTAAATGGTACGGCGGTTTTTATAGAAATGCATTAAAAGCGTTTACTTACTTTTTTGTTCAAAACGAAGATTCTAAAGAAAAAATTGAAGCCATTGGATTTCACAATGTGATTGTTTCCGGCGATACTCGTTTTGATCGCGTAAATGCCATTTTAGAAAGAGATAATACACTTGATTTTATTAAAAACTTCAAAAACAACACTTCTACAATAGTAATTGGAAGCTCCTGGCCAAAAGATGAAGCTTTATTAGCCGAATATATTAATGAAGCTCCTCCGACTGTAAAATTTATTATTGCGCCTCATAACATTAAAGCCGATCAGATATTGAATCTTAAATTGCAAATCAAAAAACCGACTGTATTATTTTCAGAGAAAGAAGGTCTTGATCTTTCAAATTACCAAGTATTTATTATTGATACTGTAGGTTTATTGACAAAAATTTATAGCTACGGAACCCTTGCATATGTAGGCGGCGGTTTTGGAAATCCCGGAATTCACAACATCCTTGAGCCGGCAACCTTTGGGATTCCGATTGTAATTGGCCCAAATTTCTCCAATTTTGCCGAAGCTGTTCAACTGGTTAATCTTGGAGGCTGCATTGTTATTTCTAATACAAATGAATTAAAACAAAACCTGGATCGCTTACTTCAGGATGAAAGCTTTTTTAAAGAAAAAAGTCAAATTTGCAAGTCGTATATTCAAGACTATAAAGGAGCCACAAATAGCATCATGGAAATCGTTTCATAGCCGAATCAAAAACCTAAATCCGGATTTCCATACCATAATCAAAACAAAAAGCCTTTAAAACATCTTATTTTAACATTTAGCGTTTGCGTAATTATTATTAAAAAACAAAACAAACTGCAAACAAGAGAATAAAAAAAGCCAATTCTCTTATAGAATATTCAATGAAAAATAATTTACACAAAAAATACAATAATACCAAACATTTTTGTAGTTTTGGCATATTATTTGATAAATAAGATAATCGTGAGCAATGAAAATATTTTAAAAAAAAAATAAAAAAATATTTTACATATTAAAAAATTTATATCTTTGCCACGAATTAATAATTAACCTTTTATAATAAAGTAAGATGAAAAAAGTATTTTTAAGTTTAGCTGTTGTTGCTGTTTTAACTGTTGTTTCTTGTAAAAAAGCTGATGCTGCTGCTGAGCCAGCTGTAGATTCTACTGCTGTTGCTGTTGATTCTGCTGCTACTGTAGTTGATTCTGCTGCTGCAACTGTTGACTCTGCTGCAACTAAAGTTGATTCTGCTGCTGCTAAAGTAGAAGAAGCTGCTAAAGAAGTAAAAAAATAATTAGAACTTAAATTCTAAAGATTTTAAAACCATCCATCGTGATGGTTTTTTTTATGCTCAAAAATTAATTTGAAATTCCAAATATTTGAAATTCCAAATTCCAAGCAGGCAAAAAAAATCCCAAACCCCAAAAGACACTAAGCCTTTTTGGAATTTGGGATTTTTTCTTCTATTTAAACCTATTTACTACAAAACCAAACAAACAGCCAAGCTAATGGAATTTGGTCCCGATAGCTATCGGGATTAAAACACTGGCATTTCACTTCTTTAATCTTCTACTTCTTCCTCCTCAACCAATTCATCTTCAAAAATAGATTCACTTGACGAGAAGTCTAAAATTTCTGCTTTCGAAGCATAATTAACTATTTCCTTAATTCCTTTCTGCAAAAGCAATTCCGTTGTGTATTTTCGACTTGTTGCGAAATGAACCTCCCCCAACATCAATTTAAAGAAATACTTCCCTCCAGAGCCTTTAAATTTCAAAAACTTAGCCTGATCCACATTTGCTTTAAATTTTTCAATATCTTCTTCACCTTCAAACTTCAATTCATAACTTAAACTAGTAAATATTACTTTGCCTTTTCTAGAAGTAAACACGAATTTATATTCATCATTAAACCTTTTACTAATTACAAAAGCACCCATTTAAATTTTAGATTTTAGATTGTTGATTTTAGATTCTTAACCCCGATAACTATTAGAATAAATTCTTTCTTTAAACAAATTCAGGATCAACACAAAAATCTGCGAGGAAACACAAAATATTTTGTATTGTAAATAATTTTACCGCAAAGCACGCTAAGATTTCATCTAATAGCTTGTTTAAAAAGTATAAAGCCCGCAAAGCTTTGTATCGATCCAGCTTTGCGAACTTTGTGTTTTCTATGCGTAAAATAAAATTAACCTTAGCGTGCTTTGCGGTAAAATTCACTCCTAATTTATAACCCCACAGGTTTCTTGCATAAATTCTAAATTTATTTAAAACTACATGCACGAGTTTACACAATAAAAAAAGCCTCTTCAAAAGAAGAGGCTTTAGTACTCAGAGCGGGACTTGAACCCGCACGAACATTGCTGTTCACTGGATTTTAAGTCCAGCGTGTCTACCAATTTCACCATCCGAGCATTATATGATGTTGAGCGAAAAACGGGGCTCGAACCCGCGACCTCGACCTTGGCAAGGTCGCGCTCTACCAACTGAGCTATTTTCGCGTTTCAAATTCTAAAAGAACTACAACACATCACTTGTTCTGTATTGCGAGTGCAAATTTAGGACATTTATTCAATTACACAAGCGTTTTTCGAAAAAAAAATTCACTTATTTTATAACTTTCTGATAACCTAAACTTTAAATCTGAAATTATTTTTTAACCAACATTCTTTTAATCTCATTAAGTTTCATCAATGCTTCAACCGGAGTTATCGCATTTATATCAAGACTCAGGATTTCTTCTTTTATTTCTTCTAATAAAGGATCATCCAAATTAAAGAAACTCATCTGCATTTCGTCAGCTGCAGATTTTACTCCGTTTAAGGCATCGCTGGAATGGTTCTTCTCTAATTTCTTTAATAGTTTCTGTGCTTTCAAAATTACAATTTGAGGCATTCCCGCCATTTTTGCAACATGAATTCCAAAACTATGTGCACTTCCTCCTTTTATCAGCTTACGAACAAAAAGAACGGTGTCTTTTAATTCTTTTACTGCTACATTATAATTCTGGATTCTTGGCAACGATTCGGTCATTTCATTCAATTCATGATAATGCGTTGCAAATAACGTTTTAGGCCTTCCGGGATGTTCGTGCAAAAACTCGGCAATAGCCCAGGCAATCGAAATTCCATCATAGGTACTCGTTCCTCTTCCAATTTCATCCAGCAAAACTAAACTTCGATCAGAAATATTATTCAAAATAGAAGCTGTCTCATTCATTTCGACCATAAATGTTGATTCTCCCATCGAAATATTATCTGATGCTCCTACTCTGGTAAAGATTTTATCGACAATTCCCATTCTTACACTATCAGCAGGAACAAAACTTCCCATTTGAGCCAATAATACTATTAACGCTGTTTGTCTTAAAATAGCTGATTTACCGGACATATTCGGTCCCGTAATCATTATAAGCTGCTGCGTTTCTCTATCCAGAAAAACATCATTAGCAATATAAGGTGTTCCAACCGGTAATTGTTTTTCGATTACAGGGTGACGTCCGTTTTTGATTTCAAGTTCAAAAGTTTCATCAATTTCAGGGCATACATATTGATTTTCGATAGCCAATTGCGTAAACGAGCATAAACAATCTAGCTGCGCCACCAAATTAGCATTCATCTGAACCGGCTTAATATAAGTAGCAATCCAGGCAATTAATTGTTCGAAAAGTTCACTTTCGATTTTATGAATTTTTTCTTCAGCTCCAAGGATTTTGGTTTCGTATTCTTTTAATTCTTCGGTAATATAACGTTCCGCATTTACTAAGGTTTGTTTACGAATCCATTCTGCCGGAACTTTATCTTTGTGCGTATTTCTAACTTCTATATAGTAACCAAATACATTGTTGAAAGAGATTTTCAGAGAAGAAATTCCCGTTATCTCAGACTCTCTTTTTTCGATTCCTTCCAGATATTCTTTTCCTGAGGTAGAAATCGCGCGTAAATCGTCTAATTCTTCACTAATTCCTTTTGCAATTGCATTTCCTTTTGCAATCGCAACTGGCGCATCCTGATTTAAAGTTGTTTTTATTTTCTCTCTTAAAAGATCACAAGCATGTAAACTATCTCCAATAATTTTTACTGCTTCCTGCTTACTTGCCAAAGCCAAAGTTTTTATTGGAATAATAGCGTCCAGAGATTCTTTTAAATAAACAATTTCACGAGGCGAAACTTTTCCTGCTGCAATTTTAGAAATTAAACGCTCTAAATCTGAAATTTGCTTAATTTGATATTGGATGTTTTGTAAAACTTCAGGATCTGATTTTAAATACGTAACAACATCGTGACGATTTTTAATCTTAGCACTATCTTTTAAAGGTAAAGCCAGCCAACGTTTCAACAAACGTCCTCCCATTGGCGAAAGCGTTCTGTCGATAACATCTAAAAGTGTTACAGCATTTGGATTATAACTATGATATAATTCTAAGTTTCTAATCGTAAAACGATCCATCCAAACATACGCATCTTCCGCAATACGCTGGATTGCCGTGATATGTTGTACGCGATTATGCTGTGTTTCTGATAAATAATATAAAATTGCTCCTGAGGCAATAATTCCTTCTTTTAACTCTTCAATTCCAAATCCTTTTAAGGAAACGGTCTGAAAATGCTTTGTCAAAGTTTCCAGGGCATAATCTTCTTTATAAATCCAATCTTCCAGATAAAAAGTATGAAAATCATCTCCAAAAGAAGCCTTAAAATCCATTTTATTATTCTTTGGAACAAGAATTTCACTTGGATTAAAATTCTGCAATAGTTTATCTATGTATTCAGCATTTCCCTGCGCGGTTAAAAATTCTCCTGTAGAAACATCGAGAAAAGAAACTCCGATACTTTTACCAGCAAAATAAACGGAGGCTAAAAAGTTGTTTGTTTTTGATTGTAAAACTTCATCATTTAGAGAAACTCCGGGAGTTACCAATTCAGTAACGCCGCGTTTCACAATAGTTTTGGTCATTTTTGGATCTTCAAGCTGATCACAGATCGCTACACGAAGTCCGGCTTTGACCAATTTTGGCAAATACGTATTAATAGAATGATGTGGAAAACCTGCCAACGCTGTTTCAGTTTCAGATCCCGCACCTCTTTTCGTCAAGGTTATTCCGAGGATTTTTGACGCTCTAACAGCATCTTCTCCAAAGGTTTCGTAAAAATCACCCACTCTAAAAAGCAGACATGCATCAGGATATTTTCTCTTGATTTCGTT
This sequence comes from Flavobacterium pectinovorum, assembly GCF_006438875.1. Taxonomy (GTDB): domain Bacteria; phylum Bacteroidota; class Bacteroidia; order Flavobacteriales; family Flavobacteriaceae; genus Flavobacterium; species Flavobacterium pectinovorum_A. The sequence continues at coordinate 92,614 of NZ_RCZH01000016.1, read as the reverse complement.
GTACTGTTTCATTAAGGGTGTTTCTTTCACCACTTTCTCTTTCGCTGCCAAATTATTGTATTTTAAATGAAAAATTAAGACAGCGAATTTATAATATTTTGAAGGAATATCGAAGCTGTTCAAAAATTAAAATATTTTAAGGAATTTTTAAGTTGAGATATAAGAATTTTATATAGATTTGTTCATAATTAAAACAAAGACCCTAAAAAGATGAAAAAAATAATCTTAATCGCTATGTTAGCTGTAGTTGGAATTACAGCTTCTAACGCTCAAAGCACTAAAAAAGCTAAAGTTGCTAAAGTTGAAGGTGCTGGAATGACTTTCGAAACAGAAACTATTGACTACGGAACTATCGCTCACAATGCTGATGGAAAACGTGAATTCGTTTTTGTAAACAACGGAAACAAACCATTAATCATTACAAATACACAAGGATCTTGTGGTTGTACTGTACCAACAACTCCAAAAGAGCCAATCGCTCCGGGTGCTAAAGGTATTATTGGTGTAAAATATGCTACTGACAGAGTTGGTGCATTTACAAAAACAGTTACGGTTACTTCTAACGCTGAAGGACAACCAACAAAAGTACTTACTATTAAAGGTACAGTTTTACCAGATCCAGTAAAAAGCTAATCTGAGAAAAACAAAATAAAATAAATCGAAAAAGCTTCCTTATCTTTGGAAGCTTTTTTTATGACCTGAATACAACAAAATGAGAAAACTGGAAAATAGCGAACTGGACCGAAAATCAATTGAAGATTTTAAAAAGTCTGACAAAACTCCTCTAATATTAGTATTAGATGATATTCGTAGTTTACACAATATTGGTTCTGTGTTTAGAACTGCCGACGCTTTTTTGATTGAGAAAATAATTCTATGCGGTATAACTGCAACACCTCCAAACAAGGAAATTCATAAAACTGCTCTTGGCGCTACCGAAACTGTAGCTTGGGAACATCATGAAAATGTTTTGGAAGTTATTGAAAATCTAAAAAAAGACAATGTATTAACACTTGCCATTGAACAAGTTGAAAGTTCTGTTTTTCTTCAGGATTTTAAAGTAGAAAAAGATCAAAAATATGCACTTGTTTTCGGAAATGAAGTTTATGGCGTTGCTCAGGAAGCAGTTGCAATTTGCGATGGTTGTATTGAAATTCCGCAATTAGGAACCAAACATTCCTTGAACATTGCCGTGAGCGCCGGAATTGTTGTTTGGGATTTATTCCAGAAGCTAAACTGGCCAAGTAAAATTTAATACGTAATTTCAATCTCTTAGATTGTTATTTTTCATCAAATTACACATTTAAATGTTAGAAATGTAAATATATTTTTTTATTATTATAAAATTGATACTTTTATAAAATGAAAAATGTTAATTTCTTAAAAATATCTTTATTATTATTTTTATTGCTGTCCGGCTTTTTTGGGCACGCACAATACACTACAATTCCTGATCTTAATTTTGAGAAAGCGCTAATAGATTTAAATATTGATAGCGGTACTATTGATGGTAAAGTTCTGACTTCTAATGTGATTGGATTAACTGAGCTGGATGTCACACGCAAAAACATAAATGATTTAACCGGAATTCAGGATTTCGCAGCATTAACAAAATTAACTTGTTCTTTTAATGCATTAACTAGTTTAGATCTTAGTAAAAATACTGCATTAACTAGTTTAAATTGCGACAACAATCAACTAACAAGTTTAAATGCTACTAAAAATACTGCTTTAAATTTTTTATCCTGTTTTGCTAACAAATTAACTAGTTTGGATTTTACTGAAAATATAGCTTTAAATGGCCTGTATTGCTCAGACAATCTACTAAGCAACTTAAATGTTACTAAAAATGTTGCTTTAATTTATTTATCCTGTTTTAATAATAAACTAACTAGTTTAAATATTACCCAAAATAGCACTTTGGCTTCTTTAGTATGCTCTAACAATCAATTAACCAGCCTAGACGTCATTAAAAATACTGCATTGACTTATTTGGCTTGTTCCTTTAATCAATTGAGTAGCTTGGATGTTTCACAAAATAATGCTTTAACAGAATTATACTGCACTACTAATCAATTAACGAATTTAGACGTTACTAAAAATACACTTTTAAAGGAATTTACGTGTTGGAATAATCAATTAACGAATTTAGACGTTTCCAAAAACACCTCTTTAAATCTTTTCTTTTGCAGCAATAATCAACTAACCAGTCTAGACGTTTCCAAAAACACATCTTTAACTAGTTTTATCTGTTCAAACAATCAACTAACCAATCTTAATCTAAAAAACGGAAAAAACACATCACTTACAGATATAGATTTTAAATCTAATCCCAATCTTACTTGCATTCAGGTAGATAATACCAGTTATTCCAATGCTAATTGGTCTACTTTCAAAGATGCAACAGCTCTTTATTCAAACAATTGCAATGCAACTTCAATTGCACCTCCAGTACTTAAAGCAACAGACGATCAATTATACTGCCCATTAACTTCTATAAAAATTGCGCCTTCTATTACAATTACTCATGATCCTGCAGAACCTGGAACAGAAGCGGCTTATATTCAGATTTCTTCAGGTTATTCTAGTGGTCTGGATAAAATTGAAATTCTTAATCCTGCCGCACATCCATCAATTGTACAAGGTTGGTATCCCAATGAAGGAAAACTAGTGTTATCAAGTCCAACCGGAGGAGACGTTTTATATTCTGATTTAGAAGCCGCCATTAAAGATATTGTATTCTCTAATTCGTCAGCTACAGCTTCAGGTACGAGAACTTTCTCAATAACTATTGGCCAGGCAAATTATTTACCTTCTACAAAGCATTTTTATTTATATGTACCAAGTATTGGTATTAGCTGGACAGCTGCAAAAGCTGCAGCCGAAGCGAGTACTTATTACGGTCTTAAAGGATATCTGGCAACTCTATTATCAGCAGACGAAGCTAAGCTAAGTGGCGAACAAGCATCTGGAACCGGATGGATTGGAGGTAGTGATGCCGAAACAGAAGGCGTTTGGAAATGGGTAACCGGACCCGAAGCAGGAACAGTAATGTCATATACTTTTTGGAATACCGGAGAACCAAACCAGCAAGGAGACGAAGATTATGCCCACATTACACAACCCGGAATTGGAATACGAGGTTCCTGGAATGATCTGTCAAATACCGGAGATTCAAGTGGCGATTATCAACCTAAGGGTTACGTTGTTGAATATGGCGGAATGCCGGGCGAAGCTCCTTTGGAAATAGCTGCCAGTACAAAAATAACGATTCCGACTGTAACTCCTTCTCCAAATCCTGATCCAGCTTGCGATTCAGGAAGTTTTACATTTAATGCTACTGCAACAGCTGGAGCAACCATTAGTTGGTACGCAACTGCGACTGGCGGAACTGCATTAGCAACAGGAAATTCTTTTACAACTCCCGTAATAACTACAACTACAACTTATTATGTTGATGCCAATTGCGCATCAAATAGAAAACCTGTTACTGCAACCGTTAATACAACACCAGACAAACCAATTGTTGCTCAATCAATCTATTATAATTGTGGTCCGGGATCCGTAACAATTACTGCCAGTACAAATATTGGTTTTATAAATTGGTACACAGCATCAACTGGCGGCACAAGCTTATTTACAGGTAATAGTTTTAAAACTCCAACAATCTCAACAAATACAACTTATTATGCCGAAGCATCAAATAATGGCTGCATCAATAATACTCGTATTCCTATAGACATTCAAATCTATACTCCTCCGGTTGTTACCGATCAGGAATTAATACTGTGCCAATCTCAAACTATAACGCTTGACGCAGGAGTGCCCGGAATGACATACAAATGGAATACTGCGAATCACGAAACAACACAAACTATCGATGTTTCAAAAGGCGGAACTTATACCGTTGATGTTACAAGTCCTGCTCCAGAAAGCTGTACCAGTCAAAAAACTATTATTGTTGATGAGCGCGAGGTTCCGGAAATATCCCGCATTGAGGTCGACGGAACAAGAGTTGTAATTTATCTTACCAAAGAACAGGATTACTTTGAATATTCTGTAGACGGATCTTATTTTCAGAATTCAAATGTGTTTTATGATGTGCCCGGCGGATTGCAAACTGCTTACGTTAGGGAGAAAAGCGGTTGTCCGGCAGCAAATCCAAAAACGTTTGTTGTTATTGTTTTCCCAGCCTTTTTTACTCCAAACAATGATACTTTTAATGATGTTTGGGAAGTAACCGGAATGGAATATTATCCGGAAGCACAAGTCACTATTTTTGATCGATATGGAAAGTTAATCGCGCAACTAACGGCTTCTAAAATGACTTGGGATGGAACTTTGGACAAAAATCCTCTCCCCGCTTCTGATTATTGGTATGCCTTAAAAATTGATAATACCAAACCTATTTTGAGAGGTCATTTCTCATTGAAAAGATAATTTTTAATGAGAAAATGTGCCAATTAGAAAATTAGATATTTCCTGAAATGCCGTGAATAATTATCTAATTTTCTAATTGGCACACTGACACATTACAATTTCTTCTTGATCTCCTCTAAAATAAAAAGATAATCTTCGTGTTTTTTTACAAAATCACGTTCAGAAACATCGATAATCAAAACATTCAAATCTGTTTGAGATTTAATATAATCCAGATAACCGTTATTGATTTTATCCAGATATTCAGCCTCAATGTTCTGTTCATAAGCTCTTCCGCGCTTCTTGATGTTTTGAAGCAGGCGGTCTGAATTCTGATACAAATAGACATATAAATCAGGTTTTGGCATTTCTTTATAAATGATATCGAATAAGTTTCGGTACAAACGATATTCATCTTCTGCCAAGGTAATTTTGGCAAAAATCAAAGATTTAAAAATATGATAATCGGCTACGACAAAATCTTTAAACAAATCAAATTGCGCCAAATCATCTGATAATTGCTGATAACGATCTGCCAGAAAAGACATCTCGAGCGGAAAAGCATATCGATTTTGATCTTTATAAAATTTGGGTAAAAACGGATTATCTGCAAAACGTTCTAAAACAGTTTTAGCATTAAAATCTTCTGAAATTTTGTTTGCCAAAGTAGTTTTTCCGGCACCAATATTTCCTTCAAAAGCAATATAATTAAATTTTTCCAGCGGAATTTCCTGCAACGGATTTTTTAAATCCTGAACTATTGTACAAACACTATCGTCCGGCGAAATAGCAATTAATTCTGAAATAGATTTTTGATAAACAGGATGTTTCCAATCAAGTTTTAAATCCTGCATTGGCAATAAAACAAAATTTCTGTTTTGCATTAGCGGATGCGGAATCTGAAGTTTTTCAGACTCAATAATTTCTTCATCATATGCAATCAGATCAATATCGATTAATCGGGATTGATAACCTTCCTGATTTGATCGAATTCTGCCTAAATGTTTTTCGATTTTTAAAACCTGATTCAATATTTTTTGTGCCGATGAAGTGCTGTGCAAAACCAACGCACAATTATAAAAGGCATCACTTTCAAATCCCCAGGCAGGAGTTTCGTATAGTCTTGAAACCCTGATTACAGTGCTCACTTCCTGATGTATTAAAGCAATACAGCTTTGAATGTTTGCTAATCTGTTTCCTTGATTACTGCCTATAGAGAGTGTGATTTGGTGCTGTGATTTCATAATTAATGCAAATTAACTAAAACTATTTCAGAATTAAGTACATTATTTACTTCAAGAATCAGAAGTTTTCAAGATCCGAAAACAGTCTGTTTGTTATTTATTTTCTTTAAAATTATAAAAAAAATCTCCATTATCTTACAAAATAATCTATCTTTATTTGTAGTATTCAAAAATGTAAATTATACAAATATTTGATAATTACCGATAGGAGAATTAAATTCTATTTAGATTATATTTGTAACAAACCAACCTTTTTTGCTACTTATTAAAAAAAACATACTTATGAAGTTTTTAGGAAATGTAATTGCCACAGTTATTGGTATTTTTGTATTTATTATGGTCTTCTTTTTTGGAGTAATTCTAATTGGGACTATTTTTGGAGGAGACGATTCTGTTTCTGTCAAAGGAGATTCTGTTATAGAATTAAATTTAAAACAGATTCAAAACGATTATGCCGGAAAATATAAAGATCCCTGGGTAACTGTTTTTTCAGATAAAAAAGGAATCGGTTTAACCGATGTTATCAATGCTATAGAAGCAGCAAAAACAGATGATAATATTAAAGGAATTTCGATCTTAAATGATGAATCTTCTTTAGGATTGGCGCAATATAAAGAGTTGAGAAATGCACTTGAAAGTTTCAAAAAATCCGGCAAATTTGTTTGGGCATATTCCAATACATATTCTCAGAAAGAATATTATTTAAACTCTGTTGCTAACACTATTTATTTGAATCCTGCCGGAGATTTAGATTTTAAAGGACTTTCGTCTGAAGTAATGTTCTTTAAAGATTTTCAGGATAAATCAGGTATCCATATGGAAGTGATTCGTCACGGAAAATACAAAAGTGCGGTTGAACCGTTTTTAGAAAATAAAATGAGCGATGCAAACAGGGAACAAGTTACAGCATTGTTAAATTCAATCTGGACAACTGTTACGAATGATATTTCGGAAAGCAGAAAAATTCCTGTTGCTAAATTAAACGAAATTGCAAATGGTTTGCTTGCCAGAACTCCGGAAATGGCAAAAGCACAACATTTGGTTGATATTGTCGCTTATGAAGATGTATATCACAATGCGATAAAAAAAGCATTGAAAGTAACAGGCGATGATGATTACAACAAAATTTCTATTTCAGATTATACTCAAAACAATATCACTACAGCTTCAGGAAATACGGCAACAGATCAAATTGCGATTATTTACGCTCAAGGCGAAATACAAAGCGGCGAAGGAGATGTTACCGTAATTGGTGAAGGTTCAATGCGTCGTTCGTTGCAAGAAGCCAGAAAAAATGAAGATGTAAAAGCAATCGTTCTTAGAATTGACAGCCCGGGCGGAAGCGCTCTAACTTCTGATTTGATCTGGAGAGAAATTGAAATCACTAAAAAAGTAAAACCGGTTGTAGTTTCAATGGGTAATTATGCTGCGTCAGGAGGTTATTATATTGCTTGTAATGCCAACAAAATTTTCGCAGAAAATAATACGATCACAGGTTCTATTGGAGTTTTTGGTATTTTACCAAACTTTAGCCCTTTGGCAACTAAATTAGGAATCAATACTGAACAGGTAAAAACACACGAAAACTCAGCAAATTATAGTCCTTTTGTGCCAATTGACGAGAAATTTAAAGCGTTTACATTAGAAGGAGTTGAACACATCTATAATACTTTTGTAACGCATGTGGCTCAAGGCCGAAAAATGACTTTTGCACAAGTTGATTCTATTGCACAAGGAAGAGTATGGTCAGGAACTGAAGCTTTGAAAATTGGTTTGGTAGACAAAATTGGAGGTTTGAATGATGCTATTGCCGAAGCTGCTAAAATAGCCAAAGTAAAAACTTACAGCACTCAGAACTATCCTGAATACGAGAAAACATTTAATGATCTTCTTTCTAATCTGCCTTTTGCACAATCTAAGGAAGCTTTTATAAAAGAGGAAATTGGCGAAGAAAACTATCTGCTTATTGAACAGGTAAAAAGGTTTCAAAAACAAAAAGGTGTTCAGGCAATGCTTCCTTTTGGGTTAAATATCAAATAATTCAGATCAATGAAAAATATAGTTCTTCTGCTTACCATTTTCTTTTTGAGTTTTGTGAATGCTCAGGATAAAAAAGAAAACACTTATAAAGAGTCGAATGTAATTTTAAAAATTAATAACGATCAGCTTTTTGGTACTTTGACCGTTCCTGATTTATCCAAGAAATATCCTGTTGCCTTAATAATTGCAGGTTCAGGACCAACGGATAGAAACGGAAATTATCCGATGATGAAAAACAATTCGATAAAAATGCTGGCAGAAGCTTTGGCAAAAAACGGAATTGCATCATTAAGATATGACAAAAGAGGAATTGGCGAAAGCAAAGCTTCTGCTATATCTGAAGCTAGTTTAGTTTTTGAAAATTATACGGAAGATGCCAAAAGCTGGATTAATTTCCTGAAACAAGACAAACGTTTTTCGCAATTAGTGATCATAGGACACAGCGAAGGATCTCTAATAGGAATGATTACGGGAGCAAAAGCAAATAAATTTATTTCGATTGCCGGAGCCGGAGAATCTGCAGATAAAATAATAAAAGCCCAAATTGGCAGTAAGTCAAATAAACAAATTGAAGAAATGACCTTTCCTATTATTGACAGTTTAAAAGCTGGAAATACGGTCAAAAAAGTGGATCCAATGCTTAATGCTCTTTTTAGGCCAAGTATTCAGCCTTATTTGATTTCTTGGTTTAAATACGACCCGCAAGCAGAGATTAAAAAACTAAATATTCCTATTTTAATTCTGCAAGGAAACAACGATTTGCAAGTCACAGTACAAGATGCTGAAGGTTTGTCCAAGTCCAATAAAAATGCCGAATTATTGATCGTCGATAAAATGAATCATATCATGAAAATTATAGATGGCGATAAACAGGCAAATATGGAAAGTTATAACAACGAAAACTTACCTATTTCAGATGTTTTGGTCAATAAAATAGTAGTTTTTATTCATAAATAATTGAAATAATAAAATTTAAAATCCGTTTGAATATAAATCAAACGGATTTTTTTTATTTCATAAAATAAGTATAATTCTTACATTTTAAGAAAACTTTATCTGCAAACTCAGCCAAAAAAAACTATTTTTGCACGAGTCTTTTATCAATTAAACCCAAATCTATTAATATGTTAAAGAAAATTCTAAAAATTACAGCCATAGTTCTTGTGGTCTTTGTCGCGGCGTTATTTGCCATTCCTTATTTTTTTAAAGATCAGATAAAAGCCAAAATTGCTGAAGCTATTAACGAAAGCGTTGATGCAAAAGTAAGTTTTGCTGATGCTGATTTAAGTTTGTTTAAAAACTTCCCGAATGCAACGGTTGGAATCCAAAAATTGGTCATTATCAACAAAGCTCCTTTTGAAGGTGATACTTTGGTTTCGCTAGGTGAATTGAATCTAAAAATGAGTATTAAAGAACTTTTTAAAGGAAAAGAAGAACCTTTAAGCATTCAGGGAATTAGTTCTACAAATGGTTTAATCAATATTATCTTTAATAAAGATGGTGTTGGCAACTTCGATATCGCATTAAAAGATAAAAACGAAACAAAGAAAGATGATGCAAGCAAACCGCTTTCTTTAAAAATTCAAAACTATAAAATCGAAAATTTTACCTTTAGATATATTGATCAGGGTTCAAAAATCAAAATGGTTATTGATAGTTTAAATCATGAAGGAACTGGAGATTTTACGAATTCTAAACTGGATTTGACTACAAAATCTACTGCCAAAGTATCTCTTGATATGGATAAAGTTAATTACATGAAAAATGTAAAACTGACTTTAGACGCCGTTTTAGGAATTGATTTAGAAAAGAGCAAATATACTTTTAAAGAAAACAAAGCCTTAATTAATCAATTGCCATTAGAGTTTGACGGTTTTATTCAGATGGTTGATGCGGGTCAGATTTATGATTTAAAATTTAAGACACCAACTTCTTCCTTTACTAATTTCTTAGGTTTAATTCCTTCGGCATATGCATCTAGTTTAGATGGCGTAAAAACGACCGGAGATTTTACTGTAACTGGTTTTGCAAAAGGACAATTAACAGATACTACTGTTCCTAAATTTAATATTGCAATTGCTTCAAACAATGCCTCATTTCAATATCCTAACTTACCAAAATCAGTTCAGAATATTGTAATTGACACAAAAATCATCAATGAAACGGGAATTCTAAATGACACCTACGTTAATTTAGACAAACTTTCTTTTAGAATAGATCAGGATGTTTTTAGCGCTAAAGCGAATATTAAAAACATAACTGTAAATCCTATTGTAGATGCAGCATTAAAAGGAACAATTAATTTAGCCAACCTTTCAAAAGCATATCCAATCAAAATGGATAAACCATTGGCAGGTATTTTAAAAGCTGATGTTACGACAAATTTTGATATGGCATCTGTAGAAAAAAGCCAATATCAAAACATTAAGAATGCCGGTACAATGAGTTTGTCAGGATTTAAATATACGGATGACAACAACAAGTCTATGAACATTAGTACGGCTTTGGTAGAGTTTAATCCAAGTACTATTAACTTGAAAAAATTTGATGCTACAACCGGAAAAAGTGATTTGAGCATAAATGGTGTTCTGGAAAATTTCTATGGTTTTATGTTTAAAAAACAAGAACTGAAAGGGAATTTCAATATGAGTTCAAACCAATTAGCAGTTGATGATTTTATGACTGCCGGCGAACCTGCAACTGAGAAAAAAGCAGCAAAACCAACAGAAGCGATGAAGATTCCTGCTTTTTTAAATTGTACAATTAATGCAAAAGCAACAACTGTTTTATACGATAATTTAAAACTAAAAGACGTTTCGGGTAAACTAATCGTAAAAGACGAGAAAGCTACTTTAGAAAACTTCAAAACTTCAATTTTTGGAGGAACAATTGGCTTAACAGGAACGGTTTCTACAAAAACTAAAGTACCAACTTTTGACATGAATTTAGGTTTCAATCAAGTTGATATTGCACAGACTTTTACGCAATTGAACATGATGAAAAAAATTGCTCCAATCGCCGGAATTATCAATGGTAAATTAAATTCGACTATTAAATTAAACGGAAATTTAGATGCTAAGGAATTAACACCTGACCTAAATTCAATCTCTGGAGATTTGTTAGGACAATTACTTTCGACTACTATAAACGCTAAAAATTCGACGGTATTAAATAGCTTAACTTCAAACATCAAATTTCTTGATATGAGTAAGGTGAACTTGAATGATATTAAAGCTGCCTTAACTTTTGAAAACGGAAAGGTAAATGTAAAACCATTTGATATTAAATACCAGGATATTAAAATCACTGTTGGCGGAACTCATGGTTTTGATCAAACAATGAATTACAACTTAAAATTAGATGTTCCGGCTAAATATTTAGGAAGTGAAGCAAATGCTTTTATCTCAAAAATGTCTCCTGCAGATGCTGCGAAATTGCAAAACATTCCGATAAACGCGATGATTACAGGTAATTTTTCTAATCCAAAAATATCAACTGATATGAAATCTGCCGTTACTAGTTTAGCGTCGCAAGTTGCAAATCAGCAAAAAGAAAAGTTAACGCAAAAAGGTACTTCTGCACTTAATGATCTGATCAATAAGAACACAAAATCAAAAGATACCACACAAGCTGCAAAAACAGAAAAAGAACAGAAAACACAAGAGGTTACTAAAAAAGCAAGTGACTTAATTAATGGTTTGTTCAAGAAGAAAAACTAAATAACAATACTAATAAAAAAGAGGCATTCACTACGTGTGAATGCCTCTTTTTTTATACTTTAAATTACAATTAAATAGCGTTTGAATACGTATTTAGTTTTCCGTTATTCAAAATTGAGTTTATCGTTTTTATATACTCTTTTTTAGTGTATAAATTGATATCTACTCCTACACTGCAATTATCATAAGGTTGGTATTTTTTCATGTTTGATATAGAAAATAAACCAATTGTTGGCGTCTGAACAGCGCTTGCTAAGTGCATTATACCGCTATCTGCACCAATAAATAAATCGGCATTTGCAATTACAGATCCAATTTCACGAATATCTTTACTATAAAAAGTAGGAGCTTTAAATGCGATTTGCGAAACATTCTCTACAGGCAAAATTTCAATAATATTATACTCTTTATATTGAGTTGTGAGTTGTGAATAAAACTTTTCCCACCACTCTTCTGACAAACATTTTGCACCTGTTGCATAAGTAAATATGCAGATTGTTTTTTTAGAATTATGAACTAAATCATTTATAAGCTTTTTGCCTTGCGCAATTTCCGAAGATGATAATTTAAGATCTATCGGAGCAACTATTTTATTGATTTTTGCAAGTCCAAGTTTGGTTAAATAATATCGAAAGTTATAAACGGGATATTTTGCAATATGGTCGTAATCATTTTTTACAAGTTGAGAGTCTTCATTTAAATCTCCGTAAAATTTATACTTAGCATTAGAAAACTGAACTGCTAAACGTCCTGAAGAAGAGTTTTGATCTACATTGATCGCAACATCATATTTTTGTTTTTTTATTGAAATCCAGACATTCAGGTATTTCAGTAAATTCTTGAAGGGCTTTTTGGGCAAATCGATTACTTTATCAATATTCTCGTAATTCTCAAAAATTATTGGAGCTAAAGTTCCCTTAACAAACAAATCGACTTTACAATTTGGAAATATTTCCGTGACTTCCTGAACCAGAGGTGTAATCAATAAAAGATTTCCTAACCGGGCATTTGGTCTGCAAATTAAAACTCGTTTAATCTCAGATTTATCGACCAAAATAATACCCTGATCACTTTTGGGTTTTCCAATGTTCTTAGTCAGATTGCGCATTACGCCACGCCTGTAATGATTTATTTTGCTTAAGATACTCATCTATAAAATAATTTAAGAATTATAAAATCTTTTTTTAATTTTAGAAAAAACATAGAGTTTGAACTAACTCAAAGCTAGCCTCTTTTTTTTTCTAAAATTAAATTCTTCCAACAAGCAATTATTACAAAATTGTAACCAAATGTATCAATATTTACATTTTTTGCTTCTTGAAAGAGACTTAAAATTACGAAAATTATTTACGTAAACAACAATATAATAGACAGTTATACTGTAACAATAGACGAATACCCGATATATCTAGACGTTTATTTCGACAACATAACCTTCAGAACCACGAACATTAAAAACCGTTCCATTTTCAAAAATTAAGTACTGACCTTTGATTCCTGTTAATTTTCCGTGAAAAGAAGGTGTCTTGTCTAAATTCAGACTGGCTACTTTAGCAGGATAATTTAGAACCGGATAATGCAATTCATACAGATCATTTTTTTGAGTATAGAAGTATTCCTGAACTTCAGATGGAATTAAACTTTCGACTTTTGACTTTTCAAGAATCAAGTCACATCCATCGGCAGTACACTGCAGCATTTTTCTCCAATTGGTTTTATCTGCGTAATGATTTTTCAACGCCACCTCGGTAATTCCGGCTAAATATCGATTTGGAACCTCAACAATTGCAATTGCCTGAGTTGCTCCCTGATCGATCCATCGTGTAGGTACCTGCGTTTTTCTGGTTACCCCAACTTTTACCTCGCTTGACAAAGCCAGATATACAACATGTGGCTGCAATTGTACTTTTTGCTCATAGTCTAAATCACGATCAGCGATTCCTAAATGCGCCGTACTTAATTCCGGTCTCATAATCCAATCTCCAACCGCTGCGCTTGAGTAAAAACAATCGTAACAAAAACCTTGTCTGTATATTTTTTTCTTTTTTTGACAATTCAAACATTGATATCCCACAAAATTAATCTCAATCTCTTTATTCAATAATTGATTCATACTTAGAAAACTATCTTCGAAAACCAAATAATATTGAATTGGATTTCCCATTTCAGTTTGCATTTTTGTAAGTACTCCTTGATATGTCATTATATTTTAGATTGGTGATTTAAGATTTAAGATTGCTTGTCAGAGTTGTGAATTTTAATTTTAAAATTCATCTTTCGTGAAAATAGAATGCTTTTTTTTACAAAAAAACACTATTTTTGATACAACGACAAAGTTAGTATTTGTACGTCGATATTCAAATTTTAAATTTCCGGATTTTATGTTAATCGGAACTTCTGAAGTTTAAAATCTAAAATCAACAATCTAAAATCTAAATTCTCCCCATGCCCTTATCAATAATCAACTCGTTTGCCTCTTGGGTCCTGAAACAAAGGATACATCAAATAGAACTTTTTCTAAAATATCCGAATGAAGTTCAGGAAGAACTGTTGCACAACTTATTGATGTCATCCGAGAATACGATTATTGGAAAAAAATATGACTTTTCGTCTATTAGTTCCTATGCTACTTTTGCTGAAAGAGTTCCAATTGCAACTTATGAAGAATTACAACCTTTGATTGAGCGTACACGCCAAGGAGAGCAAAATGTTTTTTGGGAAACTCCTATAAAATGGTTTGCCAAATCAAGCGGAACTACGAATGCTAAAAGTAAATTTATTCCGGTAAGTAATGAAGCTCTTGAAGATTGTCATTATAAAGGAAGCAAAGATTTACTTTGTTTGTATTTGAACAACAATGAGGATTCGGAATTGTTTCTGGGGAAAAGTCTTCGCTTAGGCGGAAGCTCTCAGATTTATGAAAACAACAATACCTTCTTTGGAGATTTGTCGGCTATTTTGATTGAAAATATGCCTATTTGGGCTGAATTTAGCAGCACACCAAGCAGTAAAACTTCGTTAATGACCGAATGGGAATCTAAAATTGCTGCTATTATCAATGAAACTAAAAATGAAAACGTTACCAGTTTTGCAGGCGTTCCGTCCTGGATGCTGGTTTTGATGAATAAAGTTCTGGAAAACACAGGAAAAGGGAACTTACTCGAACTTTGGCCAAATCTGGAAGTTTACTTTCATGGCGGTGTAAGTTTTTCTCCTTATAGAGAACAATACAAGAAAATTTTACCCAGCAAAGATTTTAAATATTACGAGATATATAATGCTTCTGAAGGCTTTTTTGCGATTCAGGATTTAAATAATTCAAGCGACTTATTGTTGATGTTGGATTATGGAATTTTCTATGAGTTTATCTCAATGGATACTTTTGGAACTCCAAATCAAAAAGTAATTCGTTTGGCAGATGTTGAATTGAATAAAAACTATGCCATTGTTATTACTACCAATTCCGGTTTGTGGCGTTATTTAATTGGCGATACAGTTCGTTTTACATCTTTGAACCCTTATAGAATTCGTGTTACGGGCAGAACCAAACATCATATTAATGTTTTTGGAGAAGAATTAATGGTCGAAAATACCGATCAGGCAATTGCCAAAGCGTGCCAGCTTACTCAAACCGAAGTTATAGACTATACGGTTGCTCCAATTTTTATGCAGGACAAAGAAAAAGGCGCTCACGAATGGATGATTGAGTTCAAGAAAAAACCTGCCGATGTTGGGCTTTTCCAAAAAGTTCTGGATGAAACACTACAAACTTTAAACTCAGATTACGAAGCCAAACGTCAGAACAATATGACTCTGAATCCTTTGGTAATTAATATCGCTCGAGAGAACTTATTTTACGATTGGTTAAAAGAAAGAGATAAATTAGGCGGACAACACAAGATTCCCAGACTTTCTAATCAAAGAGATTATTTGGAGCAATTGAAGGAGATGTGTGCTGTTAAGAGTTAAACACGAATTTTTACGAATTAAATGAAAAGTAAAATCAGAAAAATATTTATTTTACTCTTTGTTACCATAACAACAGCTTCATTTTGTCAAAATAAAACAATCGAAAAAATGGAATGGCTAACAACCCGAACTGAATATGAAGGACTTCCATTATATTTAAGAATTCCAAATTATAAAAATATTTGGGAATATAAATCAAAATATCCTGTATTAATTTCTATAACTCTTGAATTTGAGAGCATTAAAGATAATGGATTACCAACATCTGACTATAATAAATCACTTATGGATTTTGATCTCGAAGTAATTAACATATTTGAAGGTGAAAATTGCGGAATTATTTTTCTAATTGAAACTTATGGAGGAGAAAGAAATTATTGGTTTTATGGGGAAGATTCAAAAACTATTTCTAATCTTTTTAATGAGTTAAAAAGTAAATATTCCGACAAAAAAATAAAACTAGATTATCAAAATAATGCCGATTGGAGTTTTATAAATGATTATCCTGTCCAGTTGTACAAAAACCAATAATAAGGAGATTATAAATAATGAAAAATTACATTCTGATTTTAATTCTTGTTTTAATTTCTTGTACAAATGAGAAGAAAGTTCAGCAAAAAATAATTGTAATTCAGCCTTTAGGAAATTTCAAAATTGAACAGGCAAAAAGTATTTTCAACAAAATAAAAACAATTAACCCAAATGTTGTTTTAAGAGAAAATATTCCCTTTCCGAAAAATTCTTATTATGAATCCCGAAATAGATACCGCGCAGACACCATTATCAAAACTATTAAAAATAATATTGGCAAAGATTCTGTAATTGTTGGATTATCAAATAATGATATTAGCGTAACCAAAGGAAAAGTCAAGGATTGGGGAGTTATGGGATTAGGTTATCATCCCGGAAAAGCATGTGTGGTTTCTGATTTTAGAATGAGTAAACAAAATAAAAGCCAACAATTTTACAAAGTCGTTCTACATGAATTAGGTCATACAGAAGGACTGCCTCATTGTCCTGTAAAATCTTGTTTAATGAGAGATGCCGAAGGGAAAAATCATCTCGATGAAGAAACTGCTTTTTGTATAAAATGCAAGACCTATTTAATTGCAAAAGGATGGAACTTAAAAAATAGTAATTCCGTTTTTTGAATTGCCACTATCTTTAGATAGTGGTTTACAGTAGATTTGTTTTTGGCTTTAGCCAAATTTTACATTACTAATTAATTCGGCTAAAGCCTAAACACAATTCAATCATTCAATCTTTTCAGCTAAAGCCCAATGTCATTAAGTTAAGCTTTTTTAGATAATTAAGACTGAAAAAAAAATCGCGAAAAGTCGCAAAGCCGCCAAGTTTACATACATTTTCTTTGCGACTCTGCGACTTTGCGAGATTTATTCGGCAATATTCCCTTAACTTAATGAAATTGAGCTAAAGCAGGAGGCAATTCACCCGCACCCAAATTATCCTGGATATTGATCTTTTCTGAATTTAAAACGATAATTCCACTAAATCACATGAGGGATAGAAGTGGAAATCCTTTTGTGTCCGCCGGGGCGGACACAAAAGATTGAAACGGATAGCTCGACCCGCTTTTTTCGGCGGACATGCCCAAAAAAAAACCTTAATTCATATTGTGAACTAAGGTTTTCTTGTTATTATTAAGTCGTATTTGTTCATTTCGACCGAAGGGAGAAATCACACTAGTAATGCCGCAAAGAATATCGTCAATCTTTGTCGAATCTCGCGTGTGATTTCTCCCTTCGGTCGAAAATATGAAAACTACATCATATCAATATATCGATCGTGATATCCTAATAAGTATAAAACTCCGTCTAATCCCAGACTTGAGATAGAAGTTGCGGCGTTTTCTTTTACTTTTGGTTTTGCGTGGAAAGCGATTCCAAGACCGGCTAGATTTAGCATTGGTAAATCATTTGCTCCGTCACCTACTGCAATAGTCTGGTTGATGTGAATTCCTTCTTTTTCGGCAATTGCTTTTAGGTATTCGGCTTTCTTTTGACCGTCTACTATTTCGCCTAAATATTTACCGGTTAATTTACCGTCTTTAATCTCTAATTGGTTGGCGTGAACGTAATCTATTCCTAATTCTTTTTGCAGATAATCTCCAAAATAAGTGAATCCTCCTGATAAAATGGCGGTTTTATATCCGTAATATTTCAAAGCTTTCATCAGACGATGTGCTCCTTTTGTAATTGGCAAATTAATAGCTACATTTTGCAAAACATCTTCGCTCAAACCTTCTAACAATGCCATACGTTGCTTGAAGCTTTCGTTGAAATCTATTTCGCCATTCATCGCAGATTCTGTAATTGCTCGTACTTGCTCTCCTACTCCATTTAGCTCTGCCAGTTCATCAATTACCTCGGTTTGAATTAAAGTGGAATCCATATCGAAGCAAACTAAACGTCTGTTTCTTCTGTAAATATTATCTTCCTGAAACGAAATATCGACATTTAAAGTTCTGGAAATTTCCATAAAACTTGCTGTCATGATAATTTTATTTACAATTTCGCCCGTCACTGACAATTGTATGCAAGAACGAGGATATTCTTCTTTCTCGACAATTGAAGTTCTTCCTGTTAATCGTATGATTGAATCAATATTCAGGTTTTGATCTGACATTATTTTTGTAACTGCTGCTAATTGTGACGCTGCCAATTTCTCACCTAAAATATTGATAATATAGCGTTGTTTTGATTGTGATTTTACCCACTTTTCATAATCCTCTATAGAAATCGGAATGAACTTTACTTTGATTTCCAGTTCATAAGCTTTGAACAATAGATCTTTTAAAACGGGTCCTGAACTAGAACCAGCTTCAATTTCGAACAAAATCCCAAGAGAAAGTGTGTCGTGAATATCGGCCTGACCAATATCTAAAATATTAGCATTGTAAGTCGCCAATACAGCCGTTAAACCTGCTGTCACCCCTATTTTATCGTGTCCTGAAACTTTTAATAAAATAATCTCTTTATCTTCTATTGCCATTTTTTCTTTGTTGATTTTAAGAAGCGACAAAAATCGGCAATCTATTGTTTATAAAAAAGGATATTGTTTGTTTTTTTTGTAAAGAAAAAGCACATATCAATGTGCTTTTTCAATTAATTTAACAATTATGTTCTCGTATTAGAATAACCTAACTTTATAAATAATTTTTCGCCACGAATTCACGAATTATAATTGTTTGATTCGTGAATTCATGGCGAAAAAGCAGTCACAAAAAAGATTTTTTAGCCAGGTTGATTCTCGTCAAAGTTTACCATCCAGCTTACGCCGAATTTATCTTTGAACATTCCGAAATAAGCGCCCCAAAAAGTTTTACCCATTGGCATGTAAACAGTTCCTCCGGCCGAAAGTCCGTTAAAAATTCTGTCACCTTCTCCTTCGCTTTCAACATTGATCGATACTGAAAAATTCCCACCAAAAACTACGTCACCGGATTGTTCGTTACTGTCACTTCCCATTAAAATGGTATCGCCAATTGGCAGTGAAACGTGCATTATTCTGTTTGCATCTTTATCTGATACTTCTGCACAACCTCCCGCTTCGTCTGCAGGCATGTCTTTAAATTTTCCGATGTACGGAAATTCTCCTCCAAAAACTGATTTGTAAAACAGAAATGCTTCTTCGCAATTTCCGTTAAAAATTAAATAAGGGTTTACTGATGTTGCCATGATATTTTGTTTTTTTGTTTGTTATAGTCAATCTATTCTCTTTCTTCTATTTTCTTTATTCTATTCCCCTGCCTCTGACAGTTCCTTTACTATTTCTAGTCCTTTTGGAAATACTTCTTTAAAATAATCGATATGTTTTTCGACCGCATCAACCTGAGCGACTAAATCTATAAATTCGTCATCGGGAGTTAATCGATAGGTTTCCATTGCTCCACTCCATTTTTTGGTTTCTTCATCGATGGGTAATTCTTTAAAGTCTTTAATTTCACCTAAATGCTTAAAAGCCATATATTCATTTGGAATTTTAGTTTCGATTATACTATACATTCCTTCTCCGTTAGGTGACATGAAATGTATTTTGTCGCCTTCATTCCAATCACTTATCGTGTGCGAACCTTCGCAAAAAGCGCTTGTCCATTTTTTGTAGGTTTCATCCTCCCACAAAACCGACCAGATTTTTTCAGCCGACGCTTTGATTCTGATTTGAAATTCTAAGGTTTCCATATTACGATAATTTACTAAAATCCATAAAAAGTACATTCCAACGATGACCGTCTAAATCGGCAAAACCGCATCCGTACATCCATCCTTGGCTTTCTGCGGGTGATGCAAAAACATTTCCGCCTGCTTCTGTAACTTTCTTTGCCAGTTCGTCAACTTCTCCAGCACTTTCTGCATCAATTGAAATCAGAACTTCTGAACTTAATTTTGTATCTGTAAGTTCATTTTGAGAAAAACCAGCAAATAGTGATTCTTCAAAAAGCATTACTACAAATTTTCCTTCGCCAACGATCATGCAAGTCGAACTTGGCGTATCGTGTTCTTCATTAAAAGAGAATCCTATTTTCGAAAAAAAAGCTTTTGATTTTGCCACCTCTTTTACAGGCAAATTCAGCCAAATTTGTTTTGTCATCTTTTTACTGTTTTTCGTTAAACATTTTTGCCACGAAGACACAAGGACACAAAGGTATTTTTCAAAACTCTGAACCTCTGTCGCTTTGCAGCTTTGAACCTAAGAATTAATTAATTCTGCTCAACATAATTTTTAAAATTATCTATAATTGCCTGCCAGCCTCCGCGCTGCATTTCTTCCGGATTTTGTGTTTCGGGATCAAAACTTTCGATTACTTCTATTCCGTTTGGGGTTTCATTGAAACTAATCTCAACTTTTCTTCCATCTCCCAAAACATATTCAATTGCTTTGTATTTTTCTACCAATGTATATTCTCCTCCAAAATCAAAACTCATGCTGCCGTCTTTTGCCGCCATTGTCGATTTGAATGTTCCGCCTTCTCTTAAATCATTTTCGGCATAAGGCGTATGCCAATCCGGTGAAGCAAAACTCCATTTTGTAATGTGTTCCGGCAATGTCCAAAATTCCCAAACTTTATCTTTTGATGCGTTAACTGTGGTTTTTACTGTTATCATTATATCTGCTATTTATTATTTACTACTTATTGTTACTTGATTTACTATTTAAAATTTTCAACATATTTTTTAAAGTTCTGAATAACTGCCTGACAAAATTGTTCTTGCATTTCCTCAGAAAGAGTAGCTTCAGGTTCAAATGCTTCGGTAAGTTTTGTTTTAGTATCTAAATTTTCAAAACGAACACTTGCTTTTCTATTGTCTAAAAGCCGATATTCTATCAATGAAAGTTTTTCTATTTTAGTATAAATTCCTTCAAAATCAAAACCTTCGTTTCCGTCTTTTGAAGCCATTGTAAATTTAAATTTACCTCCCACTTTCAAATCATTTTCTGCATATGGAGTATGCCAGTCTGCAAAAGGAATATTCCAATTCATAATATGTTCAGGCAATGTCCATAACTCCCAAATTTTTTCTATTGGTGCTTCGATTGTATTTTGAACCTTTATCATTTTATTTCTTTAAAGAATTACATTTTATCCGGAATTTGATCCTCGTTTATAACCGAGAATTCCCAATGATGTCCATCTAAATCAAAAAAAGAACGATAATACATCCAGCCATAATCTTTGGCTTCCAAATATTCAGCTGCTCCATTTTTTAGCGCATTTTCAATGATTTGATCTACTTTTTCGCGGCTTTCAACTTGTACCGAAAGAATTACTTCATTAGTTGTTTCTGCATTGCAAATTTCTTTATGCGTAAAAGTTTTATAAAACTCTTCAACTAACATCATTACACTAATATTTTTACCAATAATCAAACAAGTTCCTTTGTCATTTGTAAATTTTGGATTGAATGAAAAGCCCAGATTGGTAAAAAATGATATTGATCGATTTAAATCCTTTACAGGAAGATTTAAGAAAATTTTTGTTTCCATTTTTATATAAAATTACAAATTATTAAGACAAAGTTAGATTATTAACATTAAGCTTAAGCTACTTTAAAAGTCATCTTTAGGGTCATTTAAGACAAATTGTTTATTTTTGTAAGTCTGTTAATTTTTCCAAAAAACAAAAACCATGAGTAAGAAAATAGGTTTAATTGTTCCGCATTATTATAAATTACTGAGTATAGCTGCAATCTTAGAAGTCTTTGAAACGGCTAATAAACTGAGTAAAGAAACCGAAAAACCTTTCGATATTATGGTTTTTCAATCCGTCGAACAGATTGATCAGGAGCAAATATTTGGATATGATATAAATTCTATTGAAGATTCAAATGAATTTTTGGACTTGATTTTGATTCCGGCATTTACGACTGACAATATGAGCGAAATGATCGCGAAGAATAAGAATTTTATTCCGTGGTTAAAAAAACAACATAAATCCGGAGCCGAATTAGCCAGTTTTTGCACAGGTGCTTTTTTGTTTGCTGCTTCAGGTTTACTAAACGAAAAACTGGCAACAACTCACGTTGATGCTTGCAGTGCTTTCACAAAAGCTTTTCCCATGGTGAAACTAAAACCCGAAGAAACTTTAACAGCTGATGGAAGTTTATATACGAGTGGCGGTTCTACCTCAACATTTCATTTGCTGATTCTTTTAGTTCAGAAATATTGCGGAAACGAAATTGCGGTTCAAATAGCAAAAATCTTCTCCATTGATTTGAACAGATACAAACAGAGCTATTTCAGCACTTTTAGGCCGAATCATTTACACAATGATACTTTGGTTGCAATGCTGCAGCAAAAAATAGAAAGTCAATATCATAGCATTGAAAAACTGGAAGAAATAACAAAAGATATTCCAACGAGCGCAAGAAATATGACGCGAAGATTCAAGCAAGTTACAGGAATTCCGCCAATTGAATATTTACAAAATATAAGAGTCGAAAGTTCTAAGAAATATCTGGAACAAACACAGCTTTCGATTTCTGAAATTATCGAAAAAACAGGGTATAATGATCCTAAAGCATTTAGAAAGGTATTTTACAAAATGGTTGGAATGAAACCTATTGAATATCGGGAGAAATTTAGAGTGCAATAGAAAAAGTCCCGATTAAATTCCTACCGTCTGGACACAAGTACAAAACAAACACTAATTTCACAAATTAGCACAAATTTTAACTGGTTAATTCAGTTTGTGAAATTAATTTCACAAACTGAATTAGTGATAATTAGTGAAATTCGTGTTCAAAATTCATTTATAATATTTGTGTCTAAATGATAGGATTAAAATCGGGACTTTTTAATTTTATTTTTATCGTTTTTACTTTTTATATTTATTTCTTAAAAACTTAATTAGCAAATACAATACATATATAATGATTATTAAACCAATTATATTTATGATTTGCCAAAGAAGTATATGTCCCTGAGAATCCTCAATAGCTTCATTCATAACGCATAGTTTTAATAGTTATAACATAAAGATACGAAAACTGAATAAAATAAAAATTACAGCTAATTACTATCAGATTTAATAATCCACATCAGGACATTTTTATTTTGTTTTAAAATACCATCTATTTCTTTCATACTTTCATTGGAAACTGCTGGACATCCCCAACCTTCAGGAGTTCCTTCTGGATAAATTTCATTGCTTGAAATTGCTTCCCAGGAATGTAAAACTATGGCGCGATTCTGAGCATTTGAATTTGATTTCTCTTTTCCCTGCAATACATAATTCACTTTAATTCCCCATTGACTTACGCCACGATCTAAAATCACAAATTTACCAATAGAAGAACAATGTGAGTCAAAGTCATTACTTATTGGTGCATTCTCTTTTGACATCGTTGCATTCCATTTATTATCTCCGCAACCATGACTTACCATATATGATTTTAAAACTTTGTCTTTTTTAAGATCATAAACGAAAAACCTTTTCAAACCAGAATGAACGCCTAAATCAATCAGAAAAAACTGATCTTGATTTAGATTATTTTTTTTGCAATATTGTTGTGCTTCTTTGTAATATGTACTGTAATCAATGTCTCTGATTTCGTTGCGAGGTTTTTCTCCAGAAGTAATTTGTTTTGCTTTTTCGGCTTTAGAAACATTTGCTGCTAAAACATCTTTATTCTTATTACAGGATAAAAACAACACAAAACTTAGGGCGAATAACATTCTTTTCATAGTCACAATTTACATAAAATGGAAATAGAAATAATACTAAAAAAAGCATAAAAAAACCTGTTCAACTAAATGAACAGGTTTTAAGTAAACTTTGTCAAAGTTTTGAACTTTGACAAAGTAATATCAAGATTTAAGAAGCAATTTCTAATTTCTTCAATAAATTTTTATTTAAAGTATGTTTTGCGTAATCTTTATCGATTGACAAAACTTTATCGTCTGAACTTGGCAGTTCATACATCGCATCTGTTAAGATGGCTTCGCATAATGAGCGCAATCCACGTGCTCCTAATTTGTATTCTAGTGCTTTGTCAACAATAAAATCCAATGCTTCGTCTGAAATATTAAATTCAACATCATCCATTAAGAATAATTTTTGATATTGTTTGATTAACGCATTTTTAGGCTGTGTCAAAATTGCACGCAATGTTTCTCGGTCTAAAGGATTCATGTGTGTCAAAACCGGCAAACGACCAATTATCTCCGGAATCAAACCAAAATCTTTAATATCTTTTGGAATAATATACTGCAATAAATTGTCTTTGTCAATGTTATCTACATTTTTAGAAGTTGAATATCCAACTGCCTGACGGTTTAAACGTTTCGAAATAATACGTTCAATTCCATCAAAAGCTCCACCTGCAATAAACAGGATGTTTTGAGTATTTACCTCAACAAATTTCTGGTCGGGATGTTTACGTCCTCCTTTTGGCGGCACGTTTACAACTGTTCCTTCTAGTAGTTTCAATAAAGCTTGTTGCACGCCTTCACCAGAAACGTCACGAGTTATTGATGGATTATCGCTCTTACGGGCAATTTTGTCAATTTCATCAATAAAAACGATTCCTCTTTCGGCTTTGGTTACATCATAATCTGCAGCTTGCAGTAAACGTGTCAAAATACTTTCGACATCTTCACCAACATAACCTGCTTCTGTAAGTACGGTAGCATCAACAATTGCCAAAGGAACGTCTAACATTTTTGCAATTGTTTTTGCTACTAATGTTTTTCCGGTTCCGGTTTGACCAACCATAATGATGTTACTTTTTTCAATCTCTACTTCGTCGTCTAATTGCTGTTGCATTAAACGTTTGTAGTGATTGTAAACTGCAACAGACATTACTTTTTTTGTCTGATCCTGACCAATTACGTATTGATCTAAGAAAGCTCTTATCTCTTTTGGTTTCTTTAAAATTAAGTCCCCAACAAGTTTCGCGCTTCCGCTTGATTTTAATTCTTCTAATACAATTCCGTGTGCTTGTTCAATACACTTATCACAGATATGTGCATTAATACCAGCAATTAATAAATTGGTTTCTGGCTTTTTTCTTCCACAAAACGAACATTCTAATACTACTTTAGCCATTCTTCTTTAGTTACTAAGCTGCAAAGTTAGTAAGTTTCTGAGATTTATCACTAAAACCTCAAAAACTTAGCAACCTATTAACTTATATTTTTTTTATCATTTCTTTAAATTTCAAAATCGCAAGTTAAAAAACCTCAGAACCTTAGTCCCTTTGCAACTTTGAACCTTAAAAAAATTAGCTTCTTCTTAATACTTCATCAATCATTCCGTATTCTTTAGCTTCGTCTGCTTTCATCCAGTAATCACGCTCACTGTCTTTGTGCACTTTGTCAAAAGTTTGTCCTGAATGCTGAGAGATGATGTTGTATAATTCATCTTTCAGTTTCAACATTTCGCGTAAGTTGATTTCCATATCTGTTGCAACACCTTGTGCTCCTCCTGATGGCTGGTGAATCATTACTCTTGAATGTGGCAAAGCCGAACGTTTTCCTGCTGCTCCTGCACATAATAAAACTGCTCCCATTGAAGCTGCCATACCGGTACAAATTGTCGCTACGTCTGGTTTGATATATTGCATGGTATCGTAAATTCCTAATCCTGCGTAAACGCTTCCTCCAGGAGAATTTAGATAAATTTGAATATCTTTTGATGCATCAGCACTTTCTAAAAATAATAACTGTGCCTGAACGATATTTGCGATTTGATCGTCGATACCTGTTCCTAAAAAGATAATTCTGTCCATCATTAATCTTGAAAAAACGTCTAATTGAGAAATATTCAACTGACGTTCTTCAATAATGTATGGAGTCATGTTTGTTGGATTCATTGCAGCTACGATTTTGTCGTAGTACATTGCGTTTACTCCTTGGTGCTTTGTAGCAAATTTTTTGAATTCTTTACCGTAGTTCATATTTTTAGTTTAAAAGTTTGAAAATCTAAGTCTGAAAGTGACTTAAACGAATAAAACAAAGTTCATACCTTTTTATAAAGAATGCCAATTTGTCTTATTTCTAGCCCAGATAGCAGTGAAAAGCTTTTTGAATTCCTTTTTTTAGTTTTTTTATTCTTGGAAAGCGACTGGAAGAAGCTCTTGCAAGAATTTAAAAAACTTAAACGGAAGAAAAAACTTGTAACGAATAGCTGGATTAGCTTCTGAAAAGTAATCAAAAATAAATTAAAACAAAAGAGCGTCAGGAAAAAACTTCCTGACGCTCCAATATACTTATTGTTTTAGAAATTATTCTCCGTATGAAGCAGCAATAAATTCTTCGTAAGTTACTTCTTTAGTTGTTGGATTTGCTTTTTCTTTAAACACTTCTAACAATTTCTCAGCAACTACTTGCTCAGAAAGTTTTTTTACTTCGTCCTGGTTAGATAAAACTCTAGCCACAATTCCCTGAACTTCTTCGTCAGTTGGATTTGTTTGACCAAATTGTGCCATTTGTTGTCTGATCGCTTTTGTTGTAAAAGATTTCAAATCTTCAAATGTAATTTGGATATTGCTTTGAGCCATTGCTTTTCCTTCGATTAATTGAAAACGTAATCCTCTTTCAGATCTTGCGTATTCAACTTCAGCTTCTTCTGCAGAAAGTTTTTTCTCTCCAACAGTTTGCAACCATTTTTTAAGGAATTCAGAAGGTAAATCAAATTTTGTGCTTTCGATCAAGAAATCCTGAACGTCTAACAATAATTTTTGATCTGCTTGTTGTGCGAATTGAGCTTCTGCATCTTCTTTAATTTTAGATTTCAAATCTTCTAAAGAAGCTACTTTTCCTTCACCAAAAAGTTTATCAAATAAATCCTGGTTTAATTCTGCCAATTCAGCTCCGTTGATTGCTTCGATAGTAAAGTTTACTTCGACATCTAAACCGTGAACGTCATCATGACCTACTTGAAGGTAATCCATTAATTGGTGATCGTCTTCGAATAAACCTTTTGTGCTTACTGTAACAACATCTCCAACTTTTTTACCGATGAATTTATCACCTGCAGCTTTGTTGAAAGTAGATACAGAAATTGTAGTTGTATTGTTGATCGCTTTTTCTTCGTTTGAGAAAGTTCCTGTCAAATCAGAATCTGCAGACACAACTTCTTGTGGAATTGCTTTTCCAAATTGTTTTTGGATACGTTCTACTTGTCCGTCGATTAATTTATCATCAGCAGTAACGATATATTTTACGATATTATTTTTTGCTTCTAAATCAATTTCGAAGTTTGGAACTAAACCAATTTCGTATTCGAAAGTTAGTTCTTCAGCATCCCAATCAAAATTTTCGTTTTCTTTAGCAAGTGGAGTTCCTAAAAGATTTAATCTTTCAGATTGAACGAAACGCTCTAAAGCCAAATCAACAACTTTTTGAACTTCTTCTTGCTTAATTGATTTTCCGTATTGTTTTTCAACAAGATCTTTTGGTACCTGACCTTTTCTAAAACCTTTAACGGTTGCCAATGGCATTTTTTCGTTTATTCTTTTTGCCACCTGACCTTTATAATCCATGTGAACAACTGTCATTACGATCGTTTCATTCACAGCATCTATTGCTACTCTTTTGATATCCATCTTCTTCTTTAATTTACATAATAAAATTGGGTTGCAAAATTATAAAATTTTTGCAACCCAACCAAGTTTTTAATCTATTGTATTTGAAGACGTTTTAATCCTCCTTTATTTTTTAGATTTATTTATCGTCTCCTAGTATTTTGTATGTAATAGACTGAAGGATAGACAATATGATACTAAAGAACAATGCGGTCCAGAATGTATCTACTGCAAAACCTCTAACTATATTGGTACACAACAAAATTATTATTGCATTAATTACCAATAAAAACAATCCTAATGTAATAACGGTTACCGGTAAAGTCAGGATTACTAATATTGGTTTTATGAAAAGATTTAGTAATCCTAAAACCACTGCAACGATTACGGCTGTAGCAAAACTGGCAACGTGAACACCTGGCAAAAAGTTAGCAATTAACAAAACCAAAGCTGCGGTTACAAGAAGTCTGAGTAAGAAGTTCATATTTTTAATTTAAAGTTTTAATAAAAGTACTAAATTTTATACTGTATTAAAAGTGTTTTTTATTTCACGCAGATATAGCAGATTTATTTTAAAGTTGTAAAAAAGATATGCGAGAATCAGCTTAAATCTTTTTTGATCTGCGTGACATCATTAAAACTACTCTTTTAAAAATTCAGTTGTCAATTCAAAAAACATTTTAGGATTTTCGGCATGAAGCCAATGTCCTGCATTCGGAATGGTTTCGAAACGAACATCTGGAAAATGCTTACGGATGTTGTCAAATTCTGCATCTAATATATATCCTGATTCTCCGCCTCTAATAAATAAAGTTGGCTTATTGAAAACTAAATCATCTGCCAAAGCTTTACCAATAGCATCAAGATTATTATTGAAAACTTCCAGATTAAATCTAAAAGCCAATTGTCCCGGTTCTTTCCAATATAGGTTTTTCAACAAAAACTGGCGTGTTCCAAAATCAGGGACATATTGTGCAACAATTGCTTCGACATCGTTTCGGCTTGGTTTTACGGAGAAATCAACTGCGTTTAAACCTGCCAAAATATCCTGATGATGTTGTTTGTAGGCTTTTGGACCAATATCTGCCACAATCAATTTGTCTACAATTTCAGGATGTGTGGTTGCAAAAAGCATTGCTACTTTTCCGCCCATCGAATGTCCCAGAATATCTATTTTATTTAATTGATTGGCCTGACAATATTCAAACACGTCTTGTACCATGGCTTCATAACTCCATTCGTCTGAATGAAAACTGCGGCCGTGATTGCGTAAATCTAAAATATGTACCTGAAATCCGGCATCAACATATTGTCCGGCAAGTGTTTTCCAGTTATCAGACATACCCAGAAATCCGTGCATGATGATAAATGGTTTTCCTTCGCCTTCTATTTTTGAGTATAACATTTGAGCTTTGATTTTTGAAAATATAATGCAAAGGTAAAAAACAAATCTGTCAATCTATAAAGAACAAACTCTATGGGTTTCTTTTTAATCTTATTTTTTATACAAAAAACTTACTCCTTTACGGTTTCCCGTATGCATATTAAAATTTAGCAAAGTATCTTGCACGCTTAAAAATCAAATCAAAAACTTGATTTAATCCATTAATTAAATACCATACCATGATTAAAAAATTCCTTTTATTATCATTAGTTGTTTCTCAACTGACAATCTCATGTTCTAGTGACGACAGTTCAAAAGACGAACCAACTGCAGAACAAACATTAGCAGAACAAATTGCAAATATTGTTAAGCAGCCTTATTCTAAATTAGCTCCTGCAGATCAAAAAATTAAATTAGAAACTGAAGCTAATGATATCCTGGTTCAATTGGACAAATCAAAAAGTTCTGGTGCTATTGAGGCAATTCAAAACTTAGGACGTTTATTTAGCCTTAAGCACATCGATCTTTTTGATGGAAAAAGTGATAATGGTGTAGAAGAAGTTTTAAACATTTCTGGCGTTTACGGTATATACACTTGGGATAATACTAACAAAACCTGGATAAAAACAGCTTCAACAACTGAATTAAAATTTGTTTTTCCTGCAAAAGCATCTCAAACTGCTAACAACGCCATTTTATCGTCTAAAAGTACTTCTTCTGACATAAAATTCTCTAATATAGATACCTATGGAGATTGGAATTACAATAGCGAAACTCAAAAATGGGAATACGCTCCTTCTGTAATTGATTGGTTTTATTTACCTACTTCTGTAGATGCTGTATTAACAATTGATGGTAACTCATCTGCTACTTTAGCTTCAACTGCAAAATATTCGTCTAAAAACAAATCTCCTGAAGAGTATGCTTATAAAGTAACTTTGAATGATGGTTATACTTGGGAAATGAGTGGTAAAAAAGCGGCTGAATCTACTTCAAAAGCGTCTTTTACTTATAATGGTAAAAATCTAATCGAATTTAATGTAGGAAGTACTGCTGATATTGACAATTTAATTACTACACCAGAACTTAATCAATACAAAGGTAAAGCTAATGGTTTGGTTAAAATCATGGACAACTTTGTTATTGTAAGTGAAGCTGACATGGTTAATTTAGGAATTGACAGTGAAAATGTAGAAAAAAGTTTAGTTGACGTTGATTATAACAACAAAGACTTCTACACTATTGAAAACAGCAATAATTTAAAATATTCTCAAGGTACTGCTGCTAGTTACAATAAAAACATAAAAGCAATTTTAGCGTCTAAAAAAGATGGCACTAAAATAGCTGATGTTGTTGTACACTCAGAAGCAGATGGAAGTTATCCTGCTCTTCAAAAATGGGTTGTTGATGCTACTTACTCTGATGGTGGTTACTGGACTTATGATGAGAATTCAACAATCGAAATGAAATATTACACTGAAGTATATTATTTAAAATTCAATGACAATACGGAAGTTGCAATGAGTGTATATTTTTCAAAAGGTTTTGAAAATCTAAACACAAAATTCAAGGACTTTTATACTTCTTTCAAGAAATAAGAATCTTTTAGAAAACAACTTAAAGCCGATTTGAAATCATTCAAATCGGCTTTATTTTTTTGGAGGTGTTTTTACCACTAAAGTACTTTGTCCATATCCCGCCCAAATACCAATTCCGCCTTTTATATTGGATTTTAAACTTGCATTTGCCGGATATATTGGATTTTTACTGTTTACAATTTCGTTTTGCCAACTGTTCCAGAAATCTAAGGCCTCTTTGTTTTGAGTTCTTAATTTTACATAGATCAAATCTCCATCGGCAAAATAAGGCGTAAACTTTGTTTTAGGAAAAAGCAAAATTCCTCTGGTTACTTGTTGCGAAACTTGAGCTATGCTAAAATTTTTATCATCTAAATTGCCATAAAACGAAGGAACAAAAACAGGCTCTTCACCATCAATTTTCGTCGCAATCTGATAGTAATTTTTTTCGTTTACAGGATCCTCAAATTTTACAAAGACATACCCTGTTGTATCGGTGACATTCTTCTTTATATATTCCGCACTTTTAAGAACTACTGATTTTGGAATTGTTGTTACAGCTTCTATTACCCTATTTAAATATTCAATTTTAAGCGAATATTCTTTCCCTGCTTCTCCTTTTAAGGTTGACCCAAAATAGACAAATGGCGGCACTCTGTTCTTGTCATTTTTAACTCTTAAAACTTCGGAGGTTTGCCCGTCAGAAATCGTGATTTTTGCCGATCTGATGACATGATTCAAAACATTTGTAGAATCAATAACATCTGTAACCGGAATACTGCTCGAAAGCAAAACCTGCGCATAATCACCTTCTTCTATCCAACCTTCAACTACAACTTTAGATTCAATACTTTGCTCGCTAAAGTCCTCTTTTGAACAACTTGTCAAAATTATAGCAAAAAGAAATAGTATATATTTTTTCATCTTTTAAAATTTAAATCTCCAGCTTATCGAAGGCAATATTCGATACAAAACCTTCTCTTCTTGTTTTACAACTACACTGTTTTTGTCTTTGTTTACCTGAACATCCAGCACGACATAAATTGGATTATCAATATTGAATGTATTGTAAATAGAAAAATTCAAAGCGCTTTCTTTTTTATTCGTTTTCACGAAAAAGTAATTTACCGAAAGATCTGTTCTGATATAATTTGGCATCTGCGCATTGTTATATCCTGAATATTCCTTGACTGGATTATTATTAATAAAATACCAGGAAGTTGGCATTGTAAATCGGTTTCCGGAACTGAATATCTGTGTAACGCCAAAATTCCACTTTGAATTTAAATCATACATTCCCACTAACGAAAGGTTATGACGACGATCGTATTTTGCAAAATAAGTATTTCCATTATTCAGTTCATCAAAATTTCTATCAGACCAGCTTAGCGTATAACTCAACCAGCCGGTAAATTTTCCGTTACTTTTTTTCAACATCATTTCAAGTCCGTAAGCTTTTCCTTTTCCAACCAATAAATCATTCTTTAATGTTGTAGTTTCGTTAAACTGCGTAATTCCATACGGATATTCAAGTAAATCTTTCATCGAACGGTAAAATCCTCCTAAAGAAGAACTAAAGTTTCTCGAAATAGTCTGATTTGAACCAACAGAAAACTCATCCGATGATTGTGGTTTTATTCCGTCGGAACTGGCGATCCAAAAATCAGTCGGAATTCCAACGCTCGAAGTCGTTATTAAACTTAAATACTGATATTGTTTATTATAAGAAGCATAAAAAGAATACTTGTCATTTGGATAATAATTCAATATCACACGTGGCTGAAAATGCAAATAAGAATCCTTAGATCCCGAAGTATAATAGTTGATTCGAAGTCCTAATTCAGCCATTAGATTCTCAAATATCTTTGGTTTAGCCGTAGTAAAAACAGCAGCTTCATTGGCATTAATTATACTATTTTGTGATGTATTATTATTAGAAGTCAGATTTTCGACATTGACTTTTTGCGGCTGTAAATCATGATAGACATATTGTAAACCTGATTCAAAAGGAATATTTTTGACGGAATAACGTACCGAATTTGTAAAGCCAAAATCTTTTACATAAGAAGAAACTCCAAACTGAATTGTCGCCTGTTCCATCTCTAAATTATTCGAATATTGCGTAAAATAAACCGAATTTGACATGCTTACTTTAGGCGAAAATGTGGTGATTAAAGTTGGCGAAACTGTAAAATTACTCCATTTTAAATTGGTTCTTAAAGCCAGATTCTCATCTTTAATTTTCAATTCGTCTCCGCTAATAAAAGCATCAATAGAAAAAAGATTATTCTTTGAAATCTGAGACACAAAAGTAATATTTCCATCTGAAAAGCCGTATTTCATATCCTGAACATCATCGTTCTTAGAACCTGAACTCAATAATGGCGAAACAATTTCGTCAATATAAGTTTTTCTGCCTGAGATATAAAAACCGGAATTTTTTGTTACCGGAAT
This sequence comes from Flavobacterium pectinovorum, assembly GCF_006438875.1. Classification (GTDB taxonomy): domain Bacteria; phylum Bacteroidota; class Bacteroidia; order Flavobacteriales; family Flavobacteriaceae; genus Flavobacterium; species Flavobacterium pectinovorum_A. The sequence goes on along the minus strand of NZ_RCZH01000016.1, from coordinate 59,761 downwards.
CGCCAGACTTAATTGTGAGGCTAAAATTCCAACATTTCCTTGTATTCCAAATTCAGAAGGTATATTTTTATTAGGAAGCAAAAGTGTTGTAGAACTCAAACGTCCGCCATATTTCGCATTAGAACTGGATTTATCAAATTCTACTTCCTTAATATGATCTGTGTTATAAAAAGGAAAAATACCCAATAAATGCGACATTCCATATATAGGTGTTCCGTTGTATAAAATCGCGTTGTGTCCCGGATCTCCACCTCTTACATATAAATATCCGTTTGCATCGCCGGAATTCTGAACTCCGGGCGTTAACTGCAAAAGTTTTATAATATCTGTAGTTCCTAAAACGGTTGGAACACCGGATAACTCTTTTAAATTGAAGGATAATTTACCGCCTGATAAAGTGGTGATTCCACTTTTTTTATCATTTGCTATTATTACTTCTTTCAAAAGCGAAATATCTTTTTCTAATACAATCGAAATTATCGTGTCTTTTGTAAAATTAAAATTGATCGTTTTTTTTAAATAACCCAATTGGTCAACGGCAATTTCGACTTTCCCTAACGGAATATTTTGTAAAAAGTTCCCAATAGAATCCGTAATTGTATAGTAGGGTTGCTTATTTGCATCGAAAGAAATACTTGCGCCAACAAGGTTTTCGTTTTCGGAAGATTTTATGTTTCCTGCAATATTGCCTTTAGATTGCGCAAATACATTGGAGAAACAGAATAAAAAGAAGAGAATTATAGTTTTTGGCACGTGGTTTTAATAAGAAAAGTGCGAAAATAATCAATTATAAATCAATTCTTAGTGTAAGTAAATATTTTATTTTTTCTTTAAAATTCATGTTCCAAAAAAGTTTATTTTTTCATAAATGACACAAAAAAAATTCAATCATTTATTCATTAAGAATTTGAGAATTTGCAGCAAGCATCTGATTAATTTCATCTAGTATCTCCAATTCATCAGTAGGAAACATTTCCAACACCATTTCTAAAACAAGTGCCACATCAATAGGTGAAGTTTTAATAGTATCCGAAGTTTTATGCGCCTCGTGATCCAAAGCAACAATACATAATTTGAGGGTTTCGGTAATAACACAGCCAAGCTCCGAGTAACTTGACATTTTAATTTGAGTCGTATAAGTACCTGTTTTATTCGTAGAAGGTTTTAAGGTGTTGAAATATAACGCAGTTAATTTTCTAAGATTTTCGATTGTTTTGGTTTCATTTATTTCCATTTATAGTATTTTTTTATTTGCATTTTATTACAGATGTACAGTGTTGTCTTAATTCTTAAATCATTATTTCTAATATTTTTTTTTCAGAATTTAGCTACTTATTTTAATTCTAGCAAAGGTGTAATTTTTATTTATTATTTCCGACATACTATAGTATGTTATAACAATAAGAGGAATTTAACTCCCAAATCTTGTCATTTCGACCGGAGGGAGAAATCACACCAGAAACTCCGCATAGAAAGTTCAATCTTTGTCGAATATTAGATGAGATTGCTTCGTTCCTCGCAAGGACAAACAGCACGAAACCCAACAGGTTTTAAAAACCTGTCGGGTTTGCTTCTCGGAATTTTACAAAAATGTTCCGTAGGAACAAAACATATTGTAGGGATGGATTTCAATCCGTCCTTCGCATCATAACCACAATCTTATCATTTCGACCGAAGGGAGAAATCACATAACGGCGGTAACGTCCTGAAAAAAATTAGAATGTGATTAAGATTCGTTGCTCTCTGGATGTGATTTCTCCCTCCGGTCGAAATGACAAATTGTGACAAAAAAGCAATCGTCCCTAGATCTAACAGGTTTTTAAAATCTGTTAGATCTAGGGACGATTGCAACGAATAGCCCGCCCACTTTAATATGGGTCATGCCTTATATATTTTTATTTTATTTCAATTTATTCAAATACATATTCACCACATTATCCAATCCCAGATAAAGCGCTTCTGAAATTAAAGCATGTCCAATAGAAACTTCTAATAAACCCGGTATATTTTGATTGAAAAACTGAACATTATCTAAACTCAAATCGTGTCCGGCATTAATTCCTAAACCTAATTCGTTGGCTAATTTTGCAGCTTCGACATAAGGATCGATTCCGTTTTTATTACCTAAACTATATTGATGTGCAAAAGCTTCGGTATATAATTCGATTCTGTCCGTTCCTATTTTTTTGGCTCCTTCGATAATTTCCAGAACCGGATCAACAAAAATCGAAGTTCTGATTCCGTTACGCTGAAATTCCTGAACAACTTCGATTAAGTATGCTTCATTTTTTTTAGTATCCCAACCCGCAGAAGATGTAATCGCTCCAATTGCGTCCGGAACCAAAGTTACCTGCGTAGGTTTGCATTCTAATACTAAATCGATAAAATTATGTTGGGGATTTCCTTCAATATTATATTCGGTATGTACGATTGCTTTTAAATCACGTGCATCCTGATAACGAATGTGACGCTCGTCCGGACGTGGGTGAATGGTGATTCCCTGAGCTCCGAAATTCTGAAGATCTGTGGCAACTTTCAATAAATCAGGAACATTTCCGCCACGCGCATTTCTTAAGGTTGCAATTTTATTGATATTTACACTTAACTTTGTCATATAAATAGATAATTAATTCTAGTAACACTATATTTGTTACGACAAAAATACAAAGTAAAACGTAGCAGTTTTTGCTATTTTTTGATTATTTTGCAATCAAATATCTCCAATTGATTTATGACAGAAATTACAAATTATATCACCAATGATTTCAGAGCGATTGATAGTCAGGAAACGATAGCCTCTGTTCAGGACTTTTTTGCGGATTTGAATTTCTCGCATTTTCCGGTTTTGGAGAATGGAATTTTCATTGGAAGTATTGCTTCTGATGATGTTGAAACTTTTGACACGGATAAAAAAGCTATTGATTACAAATATACTTTAGAACGTTTTTTTGCCCGAAAATCAATGCTTTGGCTGGATGTTTTAGAAGTTTTTGCTAAAAATCATACCAATGTGATTCCCGTTCTTGACGAAAATAATGCCTATATTGGTTATTATGAAATGGAAGATATCATGAAATTTTTTCAGGAAACTCCGTTTTTAAAAGAGCAAGGCGGAATTATTATTGTCCAAAAAGGTCTTTTAGATTATTCTATGGGTCAGGTAACGCAGATTGTAGAGAGTAATAATGGTAAAATTTTAGGCTGTTTTATATCCGAAGCTGATTTGGAAAATGTGCAAATCACGATAAAGATTGGCGTTGGTCCCATGAATGAAATCATTCAGACTTTTAGACGCTATAATTATGATATAATCTCAGAACATCAGGAAGACGCCTATATTAATAGCTTAAAAGAACGCTCAGACTACTTAGACAAGTATCTTAATATATAAAATTAGATAATGAGTCAATTAGATAATTAGATAATTTCTGAGTCCTTCTAATTGACACATTGCCAAATTATCTAATTGACACATTGCCAAATTATCTAATTAAAAAAAATGAAAGTAGCCATATACGGACAGTATTATCAAAACAGTACCGAACCTATTATTAAGGACATTTTTTCATTCTTCAATTCCAATAATGTTGAAATGGTAATTGAAGAAAATTTTCTAAAAATGCTTCACGAAAAACAACTCGTTGACAAAGGGTATGAAACTTTTTCGTCAACAACGTCTTTAGATAATAGTTTTGAAATGTTAATTAGTATTGGTGGCGACGGAACCATTTTGAGAGCAGCGACTTTAGTTCGTGATTCCGGTGTTCCTATTTTAGGAATTAATGCCGGAAGACTGGGATTTTTGGCTACAGTTCAAAAAGAAAACATCGACAGCTTCTTGCAATTTGTGATCGATAAAAACTACACTACTTCCGAAAGGACTTTACTAAGCCTTACTTGTGATCCAAAAAACGAAGCAATTGAAGATTTGAATTTTGCTATGAATGAGGTTACTGTCAGCCGAAAAGATACTACATCAATGATTACAGTTGAGACCTATCTAAATGATGAATACTTAAACTCATATTGGGCAGATGGTTTGATTATCTCAACTCCTACCGGTTCTACCGGATATTCCCTGAGTTGTGGCGGTCCGTTATTAACTCCGGATGTCAAAAGTTTAGTAATAACTCCTATCGCACCTCATAACTTAACAGCAAGACCTCTGGTTATTCCTGATGATACCGAAGTTAAATTGCGTGTTTCCGGACGAGAAGATCAATATTTAGTTTCCTTAGATTCGAGAATAGCTTCGGTAAAAAACGAATCTATTTTGACCATCAAAAAAACTGATTTTAAAATAAAAATGGTCGAAATACCGGGTGAAACTTTCTTGAAAACATTAAGAAATAAGCTACTTTGGGGAGAAGACAAAAGAAACTAAGTCCTTTTCTGACATCCCACTATACGATAATACCACTTTTTCTCGTTCTGCATGTATCGAATCTTCATTAAATGTCTGAAATTCATACCGTAAATTTAAAAAAAAGCACATTTAACTAAAGCAACGTTGATTCGTATCGATAATTATTATATTTGCACGCAATTTTGAATTAAATGAAGAAAATTTTTAATTTATTGTTATGTTTTTTCCCCTTTATCACACTAAATGCTCAAATCAATGAGATAGGTGTTTTTCTTGGCGGAAGTAACTTTGTTGGAGACGTAGGAAGTACAACCTATATCGCTCCCGAGAAACTAGCTTTTGGTGTTTTGTACAAGTGGAACAAAAGTCCACGTCATTCTTATCGCTTTTCTTATACACAATCTTCTGTAGCCGGAAATGATTACGATTCGAAAGAAACAGGACGAAATAAAAGAGGTTATAGTTTTGAAAATACGGTACAGGAATTATCTGCCGGTTTAGAATTTAATTTTTTTGATTTTAACCTGCACGATTATCATCCAAAAGTTACTCCTTATATATTCTCCGGTTTAAGTTATTTTAGATACGATGAATTGTATAGACAAGTATCCAACCCAAATATTACTACTTCACAAAGATCTGGTTCGTTTGCTATACCTATTATATTAGGTGTAAAATCGAATATAGCGCCACATTGGATTCTAGGTGCCGAAGTTGGAGCTCGCTATACTTTTACAGATGATATTGACGGAAGTAATCCTAATACAAGCAACTCGAATATAAAAAAATTCGGGAATTTAAATAATAATGACTGGTACGTCTTCTCAGGTATTACTTTAACCTATACCTTTGGACAAAAACCTTGCTATTGCGCATATTAATACAATGAACTTACTAGACTCTATAGATCAAACAAATTTACCCAAACATCTGGCCATTATTATGGACGGAAATGGTCGCTGGGCAAAACAGCAAGGCTTTTTAAGAGCTTTTGGCCATGAGAATGGAACGAAATCTGTTAAGAAAACAATTACCACTTGCGCCAAAATTGGCATTGAGTATCTTACCTTATATGCTTTTTCTACAGAAAACTGGAATCGCCCAAAACTGGAGGTTGATACATTAATGAAAATATTGATCAATTCTCTAAAAAAAGAGCTGGTTACTTTACAAGAAAACAACATCAAACTTAATGCAATTGGTAATCTTGATAAATTACCAAATTCTGCACAAAAAGAACTTCTTGATGTAATTGATAAGACCAAAAACAATACACGTCTCACGCTAACACTGGCTTTAAGTTACGGATCACGAGAAGAATTGGTAAATGCTGTGAGAATCATCAGTGATAAAGTTAAAAATAATATAATTTCAATAGACACTATTGACGATTCAATTATAAATGAGCATCTTTACACGCAAAATTTACCTGACGTAGATTTATTAATACGAACAAGTGGAGAACATAGAATAAGTAATTTTTTGCTGTGGCAAATAGCCTATGCAGAATTATATTTTACTAATGTCTTATGGCCAGACTTTAAAGACCAAGATTTATATGAGGCTATTATTAGTTATCAAAAAAGAGAACGTAGATTTGGAAAAACCAGTGAACAAATTAAATAATTTTTTAGTGTTACAAAAAAGAGTACAAATAGTCCTTACCCTTCTTCTTTTGGGTAGTTTTTCACAAATAAAAGCACAAGAAAGAGTTCCTTTTGATCAAGGGAAAAAATATATTCTTGCTAAAGTTTCTGTTGTTGGTAAAATAAGTTTCAATGAACAAACTGTAGTCACATTTTCCGGTCTTCAAAAAGGTCAGGAAATAACTGTACCTGGTGAAGAAATCAGTGGCGCTATCAAAAAATTAGGTAAACTTGGTCTTTTCGACGAAATTGCCTTCTATATTAATAAGGTAGAAAACGATAGTATTTATTTAGACTTAAATATTGTCGAACTGCCTAAACTAAACGAAGTAAAATTTGTTGGTATTAAGAAAAGTAAAGTCGAAGGATTAATTAAAGACAATAACTTAACAAAAAGTAAAATTGTCAACGAAAATTTAATTACTACTACCAAAAATTACATAGAAAACAAATACAAAAAAGACGGTTTTTATAATACCAAAGTTACCATTACCACTACTCCGGATACCATAAACGGACATCAGGTAAACATGCTCGTACGGGTAGACAAAGGTGATAAAGTAAAAATAAGCAGTATTGATTTCATTGGTAATACGCAACTTACAGACTCACAGTTAAGAGGCGCAATGAAAGACACAAAACAAAAAAATGTACTTCGCGTTTTAAAATCTTCAAAATTTATTCCTGAAAAATACAAAACCGATTTAGAAAAGGTTGTATCTACTTATAAAGAAAAAGGATATCGCGATGCTCGTATTATTTATGATTCTGTTGTTTACAACAAACAGAAGAATATGCTTGCAATCAAAATTAATGTCGAAGAAGGAAATAAATATTACTTCGGAAATATTAAATTTTTAGGAAATACGGTTTACTCTGATCAATTATTAAATCGTTATTTAGGAATCAAAAAAGGGGAAACCTATAATGGTGTTTTACTTGAAAAAAGAATTGCTGATAAATCAAAACCTGATGCAGAGGATATAACAAACTTATACCAAAACAATGGTTATTTGTTTTCGAACATCAATGCAGTAGAGGTAAAAACAGTAAACGACACGATCGATTTTGAAATTAGGGTAACTGAAGGACCAATTGCTTATTTCAATAAAATTTCGGTTGTTGGAAATGACAAAACAAATGACCACGTAATCTATCGTGAGCTTAGAACTAAGCCGGGAGAAAAATACAGTAAAGAACAATTAGTTAGAACTATTCGTGAAATTGGACAATTAGGGTTCTTCGATCCTGAAGCAATCGAGCCAAAATTCAAAAATGTAGATGCCGGAGCTGGAACTGTAGACATTGAATATAATGTTGTAGAAAAAGGATCCAGTCAGGTTGAACTTCAAGGAGGTTACGGTGGTGGAGGTTTCATTGGTACGTTAGGTTTATCATTTAACAACTTCTCTGCCAGAAAACTGTTTGATAAAGAAGCGTATAAGCCTTTACCTATGGGAGATGGACAAAAAGTAGCACTTCGTTTACAAGGAAGTACGTATTTCCAAACGTACAGTTTATCCTTCTCAGAACCATGGTTTGGAGGAAAGAAACCAGTACAGTTTAGTTCATCTATTTCATATAGTAAACAATTTCTTAATAATTATGTCACCAGAAGTGTTGACAAAAGCAAAAGTTTTAATATTTTTACCATTCAAGTTGGTTTAGCAAAAAGGCTAACAGTGCCGGATGATTATTTTGTATTGTCTCAATCTGTAAGTTACCAACATTATGATTTGAATAATTACAACACAGGTTTATTTACCTTTGGTAATGGAGCATCAAGAAACTTAGCATACACAATAGGAATTTCCAGAAGTAATAAAGGGGTTAACCCAATATTCCCAATGTACGGTTCTGAGTTTAGTGTTTCTGCAAAAATTACTCCTCCTTACTCATTATTTAATGGTATTGATTACGGTGATTTAGCAAATCAAAAAGAATACAAGACGAGATGGACCGGAGAATCAACTTCTGGTGCAGATGGAAAACCATTAAACAATGGTGATTATATTCAGACAGGAACTAATGGAACAGTAAGTGTTGGATCTGATTATGCAAGCGCAACCACTGATCAGGGTAAAGTGGATCAGAAAAGATATAATTGGTTAGAATATTATAAAATTAAATTTAAAGCTGATTGGTATACTAAAGTATATGGTAAATTAGTTTTAAGAACGTTGACTGAGTTTGGTTTCTTAGGAGCTTATGATCAGGCAAGAGGAGTTGTACCGTTTGAACGCTTCTATTTAGGAGGAGACGGAATGGCTCAATACTCAATGGATGGTAGAGAGACAATAGGATTAAGAGGGTATAAAAACAGCTCTTTGACTCCTGTAAATGCTAACGGAGATCAAATTGGAGCAACGATTTATAACAAGTTCTCTTTGGAATTACGTTATCCAATTACATTAAAATCGTCAGCATCTATTTATGCATTAACGTTTTTAGAAGCCGGATCATCATATCCAACGTTTAAAGATTATAACCCATTTGATTTATACCGTTCAGCAGGTGCTGGTTTACGTGTATTTATGCCGGCATTTGGATTATTAGGTATTGATTTCGGATACGGATTTGATGCTGCACCAGGAATGCCATCTAATAAACCTAACGGTTGGGAAACACACTTTATCATAGGACAACAGTTCTAGATAAATAAATTTGGTTAAAAATTTCCAAATAAAGTAATGTTATGAGAAAACAGTTTTTATTTATATTTTTAGCCTTGATTGTAGCTAATACAAGTCAGGCACAAGGAAAAACGACTAGGATTGGCTACATCGATATGGAATACATTTTGGAAAACGTTTCTGATTACAAGGAAGCGAAAGCCCAATTAGAGTTAAAAGCTCAAAAATGGAAACAAGAAATAGAAGCCAAGAAATTAAACATTAATACTCTTAAAGAAAGCCTTAAAGCCGAAAAAGCTTTACTTACTAAAGAATTAATTGATGAAAGAGAAACTGAGATCAAATTTCTTGAAGACGAAATGTTGGATTACCAACAAAAGCAATTTGGTGCTGACGGAAGTTTAATTCACCAAAAAAAGGCATTGGCAAAGCCTATTCAAGATCAGGTTTTTACAGCTGTTCAAGATATAGCTGAAGCTAAAAACTATGATTTTGTGTTTGACAAGTCATCAGATTTAACAATGCTTTTTAGCAACAAAAGATTTGATATTAGCGATCAGGTATTGCATATTTTAAATAGAACTGACAAACGTGAGCAGTTAACTAAAAAACAACTAAAAGATCAGGAAGCTAAAGAAAGTAAAGAAAATGCGATCGATGAAAGTCCTGCATTGCAAGACAGACAGAAAGTATTAGACGAAAAGAAAGCCGCCAGAGATAAACTAATTGAAGACAGACGATTAGAGCAGGAAGCTAAGAAAAAAGAATACGACGACAGAAGAAAAGCAATACAAGCCGAGCGTGAAGCTAAAAAAAATGGCACGGTTTCTGAAACAGCAAAAACAACTGACGCCACCAAAACGGATGCTACAGGAAAAACTGTAACTCCTGCAGCGACGGGGACAGGAACTGAAACAGCACCGGCAACACCGGCAGTTAATAAAGCAGAAGAAAGACAAAAGCTTTATGAGCAACGTAAAAAAGAATTAGAGGAAAGAAGACAAAAAATCTTAGAGGAAAGAGAAGCGGCGAAAAAAGCAAAAGAAGCCGAAACACAGAAAACAAATACGACCAATAATTAATTAATATTTTAAAAATGATGAAACAATTCAAAACTTTACTAATTGCTGCCATTTTAATTTTAGGAGCAAGTAACACAATTAACGCACAAGCTAAGGTAGCTCATGTTGATGTTAGCGAGATTATGTCGAAAATGCCTGCAATGCTAGATGCTCAAAACCAATTACAAAAATTAAGTGGTACATATGATGCAGAATACAAAAAAATGGTTGATGAATATCAAGTAAAAATCAAAAAGTATGAGACTGAAGCTGCAACAGTAACTGACGCTATAAACGGAGATCGTTCTAAAGAAGTTCAAGACATGCAAAAAAGAATTGTTGACTATAGAGACAATGCACAAAAAGAACTACAACAAAAAGAAACTGATATCGTAAAACCATTAATGGAAAAAGTAAGAGCTTCTATCCAAAAAGTTGGAAAAGCTAAAGGTTTCCAATATGTTCTTGATGGTTCTACTTTATTATTAGCTGATGGTCCAAACATTACTGCTGATGTTAAGAAAGACTTAGGATTCTAAGAAATAAATCTTATTATAAAAATGGCTCAACTTTTTAAGTTTGAGCCATTTTTTTTTGCTTTTATAAATTTATACTTTTTTTACATTTTATTAATTCATTTATTTAAAATCCTGATTGTAGAAAAACGTAGAAATATGTAACTTTGTAATATGACGAACAACAATCCTATAGGCGTTTTTGATTCCGGTATTGGAGGAACTTCCATCTGGAGCGCCATCCACAATCTACTTCCAAACGAAAAAACAATTTATTTAGCCGACAGCAAAAATGCTCCTTATGGTCAAAGAACCAAAGAAGAAATTGTTGCATTGAGTAAAAAAAATGTTGATTTTTTATTAGAGCAAAATTGTAAAATCATTGTTGTTGCCTGTAATACTGCGACAACAAATGCAATTCTGGAACTTCGTGCTGAATATGATGTTCCGTTTATAGGAATTGAGCCGGCAATAAAACCTGCAGCCAATAATTCAAAAACCCAAGTAATTGGTATTCTGGCTACAAAAGGAACATTAAATAGTGAGTTATTTAATAAAACTGCCGAGATGTTTCAGCATACTACAATAATTGAGCAAGTTGGTCATGGACTTGTACAGCTTATTGAAGACGGAAATCTAAATTCGCCGGAAATGACTCAATTACTGGAATCGTATTTACAACCTATGATTGATGCCAATATCGACTACCTGGTATTAGGTTGCAGTCACTATCCGTATTTGATTCCGCAAATAAAAAAAATCCTTCCGGAACATATTCAAATTATAGATTCCGGAGAGGCTGTTGCAAGACAAACGCAAAATGTCTTACGTGAAAAAGTAGGTTTTACAGATGCTCAAAATAGCGACGAACCAACATTTTATGTCAATTCAAATCCTGCTGTTTTAAAATCTATTTTAGATTATAAATATCCTGTTATCGAAAAAGATTTTTAAACTTCTAATCTATTTTTCGCTTGACGAACCATATTCCGTCCAAAGATAAATTTAGCGATAACTTATGATAATTCTCTTTAATAAGATTATCTGAGATTCTTCCTTTTTGTCCGTAGGAGTACGAAATATTCACGGCTGAAAAAGTATTTTCGATTGGCAGCGAAATCCCAAATGAGATTGCTGCATTATTAATTCTTTTTCCGTCGATTTCAAGATAACCGGTATCAAAATTCACTCCTGTTGAATATTGAACTGTATCCCAATATTTCCTGACATTTTTTTTGGCGCGATAAGAAAAACCAAGCGCAAACCTGTCCTGGTTAACAAAATTTCCATATAATTCAGACTGATTGGTATCATTCCACAAACTCTTTTCATAATCAAGAGTCAGGTTTAAATTATTTTTAAAGCGTTTGCTAATCCCTACTCCCATTTCTAATGGCATATAATAATCATCTACATCACTTGCTACATTTGATTCAATACTGGTTGCGACATCATTTGTAATCGTTTGAACAGATTGTACTTTTGATGCGTTGATTTGAGTTGGCAGTTTAAAAGTTGTAGCAATTGTAAAAGTTGAATCAATTTTATACTGTGCGCCAAACGTGGCTCGCAGACCATTATAATTGGTCTTTTTACTCATTGTTGTAATTGAATTCGCAATCAGAAAACTTCTGTCATCAGTTGTGCTTCCAAATAAAACAGCGGCTGAAACTCCCAGAGATAATTTTTTTCCAAATCGATATCCATATGAAAAATCAAAATTATTTAATCCGCCGGAACCTGCTGCGGTTAGATAATAGTATTCCTGGCTATCTGTAATTGGTAATTTTAAATTAGAAATCTTAAATGCGGAACTTGAATAAGGACGCAAAGCAAGACTAAATCCCGAATTTTTAGTCACAGGAAATGCGAAAGCAATATGCGAAAATTGAAAATTATTTCGCTTTTCACTTCTGGAACCGCTTTGATACGTTGTTGCAATAGCTTTTCCTCCTATATCAAACATAAAATGATTTTGAGGTAAATAACCTAACGATGCAGGATTTAAGTTGTTTATAAAAGTGTCCGAAGGCAATGCCATACCTGAAGATCCAATTGAGGGAAGTGAGCCAAAATCAGAATCGTATAAACTTCCAACTCCGTATAATGAATATGGAGAACTCGAAATACTTTGAGCAAATGAAGTCAACGACATTAAAATGGCGGCACTTAAAAAAACTATTTTCTTTTTCATTTAATAAGAGATGTAATAAATTTTCAATTGAATTTTATTGTTCAAATGTTTTTGATCGCCTAAAACAACTCTGTTAACTGCTTTAGAAAGTACGGGCAGAGTAAGAATTAAGGAAGATTTAGAATCAGATTGTTTTAGCATTTCTTTTTGCAGAAATCCGCCAATCGGAATTGTATAACCAATGTTTTCGTTAAACTCATCGGTTTTTTTGTTTAAAATCCCATACACTGTTTTACTTTGAGAATTCAGCAAAGGACCGCTGACTCTATTTAAATTATCGGCCACATAAACACTTAAGGAATCGGCTAAAGGATATTTGTCCGAATAAGAATTATTGACTGGTTTTAAAAGTAATTCGGCGTCAACGATTGCACCGCTCGCTGAGATACGTTTAAATTCTTTGATGCTGGGAAAATCGATTCTGCAGGAAACTCCTGTTCCGGATTGAATAAATCCCTGATGCTCTGTTAAAGAACTTGCCAGCTTGCTTGCCGGAACCGGTAAATTCTGAAGCAGGGTTCCTGATTTATCAGACGAAATAGCATTAAACTGCTTTGACTTGTCTAATATGGTAAAATCTATGACATAAGGTACCTCTTCAACATTTGCCTGATATTTTGAATAATACAACCTGACTTTACTCGTCGTTGCACTAAAACCTATTACACTCGAAGAATTAGAAGATGAGGGAACTAAAACAAACCCTTTTAAATATTCTGTGAAAGTGTCAAAATCTGTGACTTCTCTTTTCTTTAATTTCTGAAAAAGTTCTTCTCCAAAAGTACTGCTCATTTTAATATTAATGGAATCTTTTTCAATTGGACGTGGCTTATATGAAATTGTCCCAAGACTTTCAGGACTATAACTCAATGCCGAATTATTATAGAAATTATTGTCTTCTGTATTAGGCTTTACCTTCTGAATCAGTCGATGAATATCAAATGTCTGCACTTTTGTAGTGTCTCCATAATAATAGTTATCATATTTTAGAATCATCGAAATAGAATCAAAAACAAATTTGACTGCCTCTGTATCTGAACCGCTATTATTTAAAGCATATGTGGTAGTTGACAATTGAAAATAACTATCAGACTTTATTTTTCCAAATAAAGGATCATCGTAATTCCCAATCAAAATTCGGCTTTGGCCAGAAGTGATAAGCGAATCCAAATTTATCGTAGACATCTCGACCGTCATTGTATCTACCAGAATAACTTTATTATTCAATGCCAAATAATCAGACCCAACAACAAACTCACCCGCATCTGTATCAGTACCACATGAAATTAGCGATAACGCAAAAAAGAACATCAATATAAACTTGTGCATAATCAATTTTTTGAACAAATATAAAATGGACTCCTCTGCACAACACTATAACATATACCGTCACGCGTTTTTAGCCTATAAATGGCAAAAAAACATCTACAATGCGTTATTACCATCAAATCCTTCATTCAGCCTTAAAAAGGGGCGTTTAGTCTATCAAAAAGTGCCATACATATATCTTCTTTTTTTTAAAACCATTACCCACCTACTTTTGAACCAATAAATAAGTAATGAAAGCAAGGTTTTTAATTTGGTCGATTTTTTCAATTTCGTTTTTCAGTATGAATGCACAGGAAAATCTTTCGGTAAATATGAATTTGAAAACGGAACCAACGGATAAAATTAATTTTAATGAAAGTAGTATTGGAATCACATTCAGTAAAAAATTAAATGCTAAAAATCAAATCACAAATACATTAGAATACTCGGGTTTGAAAGTGAATTATGAATTACTCAGTTTTAAAAACACAGAAAATCTGAATCAATTTAATAAGATCGAAAACACGTTTGAAATTAAGCATGATATCTCGAATGCAACAAAATTGGAATTGGCAATTACTCCTTCTGTAAATTTTCAGCAAAACCTAGATGCTTCTGATTTTTCGCTTTTTGGAAGTTTTGATATTAGCCAACAATTAAATTCAAAGACAACTATTAAAATTGGAGTGGCAAGATCAGCCATTTTTGGTTATCCTAAATTCATTCCAACTTTATCTGTAAACTATCAGATGAACGATCATAGTAATATGTTGCTTGGATTTCCGGATTCAAACATTTCGTACTCAAACAATATTCGGAATAAATTTAGTCTGACAAATAGTTTTAATGGAACTTTTTATCATTTAGATACTCCAAACAGTTTTTATGAGAATGCCACAAAAGCGAGTTTATCACAAATGACTTCGGCTTTTGAGTATGAAAGAAATGTTACCAAAAACTGGTTTCTAAATTTTAAAGCCGGATATGACTTTAACAAAAAATATAACCTGCAAGATACTGATAATCACAGACTCTATGATTTCAATACAGGCAATGGATATATTCTGGGCATCGGGATCAAATACAAACAATAAATAAATTTAATACACTATGAATAATTTAAAAAAAGGAATATTATTCGCGGCAATGTTTTCGAGCCTCTTTTTTATAGGCTGTAGTCATGATGATGACGATGAAGATTTGGTAGGAAACTGGATTAAAAAATCTGCATTTGATGGACCTGCACGATCCAGTGCGACTAGTTTTGTGATAGGAGATTTTGCTTATATAGCAACTGGTTATACTGGAGATGTATATTTAAAAGATTTATGGGCATACAACTCTACCGGAGATTATTGGGAACAGAAAGCTGATTTTTCAGGAGTTGGAAGAAGTTCTGCTTCAAGTTTTACGCTTAACGGAAAAGGATATGTTGGTCTTGGCTATGACGGAACCAACAAATTGAAAGATTTTTATCAATACGATCCAACTGCTAATAGCTGGACTCAAAAAACTGATTTTGGAGGAACCGGACGTTATGGAGCTGTAGGTTTTCAGGTGGGCGGAAAAGCGTATTTTGGAACTGGTTACGACGGAAATTATCTAAAAGATTTTTATCAATATGACGATCAGGCTAACAGCTGGACTCTTGTAAACGGATTTAGCGGAAACAAAAGACGTAATGCTACTGTGTTTGTAATTGATGCTAAAGCGTATTTGGTAACGGGAATAAATAACGGTGTTTATCAGGAAGATTTTTGGGAATTTGATCCGGCAACGGATGTATGGACGAGAAAACGTGACGTTGATAAAGACACGGATGACGACCCAACTTACAATGATGATTATGCAATTGTACGTGCAAATGCTTCTAGTTTTTCTATGAACGGACTTGGATATATTGTAGGTGGTGAAACTATCAAAACGGTTTGGGAATACAATCCATCAAATGATTTATGGGTTGAAAGAACTCCTATGGAAGGTGCAACACGAGCAGATGCTGTAGGTTTTGCAATCAACAACCGTGGTTTTTATATGTTGGGAAGAATAGGTTCGACTTACTTTGATGATGCTTGGGAGTTCAAACCTTTAGACGCGCAAAATGACGATGATAATTAATACTCAAATAAAATTCTTCTGGGCCAAAATCCAGAAGAATTTACTGTTTCTTTTACTTGTTCTGCAATTCGTTGCTTGTACAAAAAATGAAACTTTTAAGACTGAATCTTTCAAAACTAAATCTGGTTGGGGATATACAATTGTCTACAAAAGTAAAATCATAATCAAGCAATCTATAATTCCTGTAATTAGTGATTCTAAAAGTTTTTCAACGGAAGATGACGCATTAAAAGTTGCACATTTGGTAGTTGAGAAACTCAATCAGCAGATATCGCCAACGGTAACGAAAAATGATTTAATTTTATTAAAAATAAAATTATAAATGAAAATAGATACCATTAAAAATACGAGTTCCAATAAAATTTTATTCCACTGTATGATCTGGGTTTTCTTTATTCTGACTTCATTAATTCAGTTTTACGAAAGTCCGTTCAGGATCAACAATGATTTCTATGTACAATGGATCACAGGAATTCTTTTGTTTTATCTCAACTATTTTTACTTGGTTCCGGCTTTGCTTTTGCAAAAAAAATATTGGCTGTATTTTACTTTTGTTCTTATTCTGATTGCCGCTTTTATGATTATCAGAATCAATTATTTTATTCCTGAATTTAAGCATATCAGACCAAGACTGATTCCGCCGGAAGAACTTAAACTAATGTATAAAGGAACCCGAATAAGAGGAATAATGGCAACAAGACAACCTCTTTTTTTTAAAATTGGCCCATCGCTTTTCTATATCTTAATCATTACAATAAGTGCTGCGATTAGAACGCTCACAGAATTTTATAACAACCAACAAAACAAACTTATTGCCGAAACACACCGAACAAATACTGAATTGATTTATTTGCGCAAACAAACCAATCCGCATTTTTTATTCAATTCTTTAAATAGTATTTATTCTCTGGCACACAAAAAATCTGATTTGGTCCCCGATGCCATCGTCACGTTATCTGAACTGATGCGTTATATGCTTTATGAAACAGATAATAAAACGGTGGCTTTGGAAAAAGAAATCAACTATATCCAGAATTACATTGAATTACAAAAACTGAGGCTGAACAACATCGAAGACATTGTTATCAATGTTCATGGTGACACAAAAAACAAATTTATTGAGCCCTTATTATTGATTTCATTTGTTGAAAATGCCTTTAAATACGGAACGGATTATAAAGGCGCAGCGCACGTAAAAATTAAGATCTTCATCTTAGACAACAGTCTTGATTTTTGGATCGAAAACACGATTGAGAACTATATAAAAGATCCCGAAAATTCAGGAATTGGATTAGTGAACATTCAAAATCGACTGGATTTGCTTTATCCGGATGCCCACGAACTTACGATCACACAAGACAGTGATTTTTATCGTGTGCATTTGAATTTAAAATTGGATGAAATTCAAAATGCAATCAATTAAACACAACAAATCATGTATCACAGTAAAAAAGAGTTTGAAAATGAATTTTGTTTTTTATGAAAATTTTAAAACTTAATTCACTGGTTTAAAACTACTTTTGAACACCAAAATAAGATTTTTTAAAATTTAATCTCCAAGAAATGAAATGTGTAATTATAGACGATGAACCTTTAGCGGTTGAATTATTAGAAGATTTTGTTCGAAAAATAGATTCTCTTGAATTGGTCAGCACTTTTAATAATGCAATTGACGCCGTTTCTTTTATCAATCAAAACAACGTCGATTTGATTTTTTTGGACATTCAGATGCCACATTTCTCCGGTATTGATTTTTTAAACACAATCGAAAAAAAGCCATTAATCATATTTACAACCGCTTATTCTGATTATGCTGTTGAAGGATTTAATCTTGGTGCAGTTGATTATTTAGTAAAACCAATTCCGTTTCATCGTTTTTTAAAATCTGTTGTCAGAGCACAGCAACTCTTGAATCCTACGGCTACTGTTCAGGCAATTTCCGAAAACACAACCGCTCCGGAATTAGAGCAGGATTTTATGTTTGTAAGAGCTGAATATGAAAACGTAAAAATGAATTTTTCGGATATTTTATTTATTGAAGGCTTAAAAGACTATGTAAAAATTTACACCACAGACAGTAAATTTACCTTAACCTTAATTAGCTTAATAAAGTTAGAAAATTTACTTTCCAGCAAAGGATTTTCACGAATTCACAGGTCTTACATAATCAATATAAAACATGTAAAATCAATACAAAAAAATAAAGTTTTGATTAGTGACAAACGAATTCCTATTAGCGAAAGCTACAAAAATGCTTTCTTCGAAAGAATCAATTTATAACTTTTTAAAATTCCAAAAAAAGGAAAATTCCAAATCCCAATAAGTGTAATACAATTGGAATTTTTGCTTTTTATTTTTTATTTTTTAAAATTTATTTTTCGTCTTTGAGCCAGCCGGAATACATTACATAATTGTTTGAAATACGCTCTATTTCGCCTGCAAAGTCAGATTGATCAATATCTTTTACTTTTTTGGCAGGAACACCCGCATAAATACTTCCGGAAGTTACAACCGTATTTTGAGTTAAAACTGCTCCGGCTGCTATAATAGAGTTACTTTCTATCACACAATTGTCCATTACAATCGCTCCCATTCCTATCAAAACATTATCATGAACCGTACAACCGTGCACAATTGCATTATGTCCTATTGAAACATTATTACCAATAATAGTTGGGTGTTTTTGGTACGTACAATGTAAAATTGCTCCGTCCTGAATGTTAACTTTATTTCCTATTTTGATAAAGTGAACATCGCCGCGAATTACGGCATTAAACCAAACACTACAAGAATCTCCAAAAGTAACATCTCCAATAATCGTAGCATTTTCGGCAACATAACAATCCTCAGGAATTTGAGGTGTTTTTCCGTTTACAGATTTGATTAACATAATATTGATTTAATTAATAGCAGGACAATTACAATCGTAACGTTCTCTTTTACAAAATAAATTAACTCCTAAAGTAATCTGGTGATACGCACCAGTGTCAAACTTCACATCGCCTACAACTTGAGAATATGTATAAGCAAACATGAAATTATTGAAATTCACCCCAATTATAGGTGTGAAATATTGTAGTTTTTGAGATGAAATCCCGCTTCCGGCTCTATATTCTGCGCCATCAAAACTTCTTCTGTACGATAATGCAGCCCATAGACTTCCAAAATCCATACTTTTATAAGCTTTCATATTTAAGTCGATAGATTTCTGTTTTGTCTTATCAAATAATTGAAACAAAATAGACGGTTCCCAGGTAATATTTTCTCTTTTTCCAAAAACATAACCTGCACTAAGCAAATACTTTCTCAAATTATCACTTTCATAATCTGTATATAAATCTCTTCTGGTCTCTAATAATCCCTGAACAGTTGCATGCGCATAAAAATCTAAATAATTATAGGATGCTCCAACATCAACATTAAAGTAAGAATCTTTCTGAATTTGACCTGTTACAAGTGGATCAAAAGTGGTCCCAAATTTAGTTTCGTCTAATTGATTTTGAATCAAACCTGCATTTATACCAAACGAAAGCTGATTTAAATCTATTTCGTCTCTCGAGAACATAATATGATGTGCATAAGTAAGCTTTACTCCTTTTTGAGAATGATAACCATTTTTATCATTAAAAAGGATAATACCAGCTCCTGATCGCTCGCCAATCCTGCCGTTCATGCTTAAAGTTTGAAGTGACGGTGCGTCTTCCTGACCAAACCATTGTTTTCTGGCAGTCAGTCTTATTTTGGTACAATTGGCAGCTCCCGCCATTGACGGGTGAATTAAATAGTAATTATCGGATAAATAATCTGAATAAACCGGAATTCCTTCTTGAGAATAAGAATAAAAAGATGTGATAAAAAAAATGAATAAAACCTTGATTCTAAATTCCATAAAGGCAATTTTGTTTACTTATATTTTTGACTCTCATAATTTAATACGATTTATTTGAAAAGAGTCTTAATTATTTTATTAAAAAATCAAATATAGGTATTAGTAGAAAATAACTTTACTAAATTTGTAAAAAATTACAAATCATGACAAAAATCACCATAAAGGAAACTCAAAATCCAGCGATCTTAAAGTTCGAGTTTGAAGATTTCATTACCCAAAATCAAAGTTTTGAGTTCAAAAATATAGATGAAGCAAACGCTTCTCCTCTTGCACAACAATTATTTTATCTTCCGTTTGTAAAAACGGTTTATATTTCAGGAAACTTTATCGCTATCGAAAGATATAGTATTGTAGAATGGGATGATGTAAAAGACGCTGTTGCAGAACAAATTACAGCATTTGTTGACAAAGGTGGTGTTATTATAAATATTGACGAAACTACGACTAAAAAGCAACCTATTACGGTTTACGGAGAAACTACTCCAAATCCTGCTGCGTTAAAATTTGTAGTGAGCAGAATGTTAACCAGAAATGCTGTAGAATATAAAAATATCGATCAGACGGCTTCTTCTCCTTTGGCAAAAGAATTATTCAAATTTCCTTATGTAAAAGAAGTTTTCATTGATGAAAATTATATTTCTGTTACTAAATATGACATTAATAATTGGGACGAAATCACATTGGAAGTACGATCTTTCATCAAACAATTTATCGAAAACGGAGGAACTGTTTTAGATGAAAGTTTGATTGAAGTTGCTACTAAAAATGACATCACGAAAGATGAAAATTTTGATAAACTGGATGTTACTTCTCAACAAATCATCAATATCTTAGAAGAGTATGTAAAACCTGCAGTTGCTGCTGATGGTGGAAATATTGCTTTTGACTCTTATAATGAAAATGACAAAACAGTAAAAGTAATTTTGCAAGGTGCTTGCAGCGGTTGTCCATCATCTACTTTTACTTTGAAAAGCGGAATCGAAAATATGCTAAAAAGCATGTTAAATGATGAAGCAATTAAAGTAGAAGCTGTGAATGCATAATATTATATTCTTAATAAATAGAAAACGTCTGCCAATGGTGGACGTTTTTTTTGGATCAAAGCTAAATGTTATGGAAATACTCAATACTTATTTTTAACGCAGAGAACACGAAGTTTTTATCTAAGAATGCTTTAGAAAGCACAGAGTTCGCAAAGCTAAATTAATACATCCCGAAGCTTCGGGATTGCGAACTTTGCCTTTTATAAAAGTTAAGAGAAAAAACTTCGCGTTCTCCTGCGGTAATTTTTTTACTCTCTTCACAAGTTTTTGGGATCGAGCCGTTTTTTTTTATATCTCATTTATTATCAGTAAATTATTTTAACATAACACTACAATTCTTGTGAAAATGATTTAATATTGTATTCTAAACAAATCAAATTTCAAACCATGGGAGTATCATCATTTTTTAAGAACTTATTTGGCTCAGCCAAAGAAACTGCTACAGATTTAGCTAACCAGGCAGAAACTACTATTGAACAAGCCAAAGAAGCAGCTGCACCTTATGTAGAAAAAGCAGAAACTTTTGCCGAAGAAACTTTTGCAAAAGCCAAAGAGGCTTCAGAGCCAATATTGGACAGTGCTGCAGAATATGCACATCAGGCAAAAGATATCGTAAGCGAATATGTTGAAAAAGCATCTGATTCAATAAGTGATGTAATTGATACTGTAAAAGAAAAAGCTAGTGATATTACTGGCGATACTAAAACGGTTGCTTCTGAAACAGTTGCTTCTGAAACGGTTGTCGATGTTGCTGAAAAAACGGAAGATGCAACAGATAAAATTGTTGACGAAACGGCAGATAAGGAGTAGATTCTTATTTTTCTTATAATAGAAATATCTTTATATTTGCACCTCTAATATACCTTCTCTTTTTGAGAAGGTTTTTTTATTCTATAAACATGATGAGTCCTGAACAACTTAGTAATTACGCCACAAAATTCATTGACGTATTAGTTGATTATTCGCCTAAATTAATTTCGGCATTTCTAATTTTATTTGTTGGTATTTATGCCATTAGATTGATAAATAAAATCATTACCAAAGTAATGATCCAAAGAAATTTAGATCCTACATTAACCAAATTCCTTTCAGACATTTTAATATGGGCACTCCGAATTTTATTGTTCGTTACTTTTATTTCAAAACTCGGTATCGAGACTTCCTCGTTTGTTGCCATTTTAGGAGCAATGGGACTTGCAGTTGGTTTGTCATTGCAAGGTTCACTTTCTAACTTTGCCGGAGGAATGCTAATTATCGTTTTTAAACCCTTTAAAGTTGGTGATACTATCGAATCACAAGGTGTAATTGCAACGGTATCAGAAATTCAAATTTTTGTCACCAAAATGCTTACTGCCAATAATCAGACTGTTTTTGTACCAAATGGTGCTTTGTCAAACGGAACAATTATTAACTATTCAATGCAGGGAGAAAGAAGAGCAGATTTAACTTTTGCAGTTTCCTATGATTCTGATATCAAAAAAGCAAAGGAAGTTCTGTTGAATGTTTTAAATACAAACCCTAAAGTACTTAAAAAGCCGGCTCCGGAGGTTTTTGTAAAAAACTTAACAGCTAGTTCTGTTGAATTTGCCGTACGTCCCTGGGCTAAAAATGTAAATTATGGTTCTGTTTTTTCAGAAACTTTAGAGAATTGCAAATCAGCGTTGGATGAAGCGGGAATTAAAATACAGCCTTTTACAATTCAAAAATAATATAGTTTTATTACTTTTTAGATGGTAATGTCATCATAAAATCTTTCAAATAATACGGTTCAAAATAAGCGACATCTACAGTGTCGCTTTTTTGATATTTATCATAACTGATTTTACTCATTGCCGAAGCTGATGGGTATTTTATTTCTTCCAGAAAAACAAAGTTGTCTTTCGTTAAAACTGGCTTGCATTTATCGGCACAATCTCCAACAAAGTAAAGTACATCTGTATATGCCGCAAAAGAATCTTCTGTAATAACTTCTGCTTCAATACCTCTTTCTACTTCTAATTGAGCATTAAAAACTTCGCTGTAAACTTCCATTCTTCTGGCATCTAACATTGGAATTATTTTTCCATCAGAAACTTTTGCCTGAGAAGCTAATGTTTTCAAAGTATCCACAGCAATCAACGGAAGATTTAATGCAAAACACAATCCTTTTGCTGCCGAAACTCCAATTCTTAATCCTGTGTAGGATCCTGGTCCCTGACTTACTGCAATTGCAACTAAATCCTGAACCGTTATTTTTGCAGCTTCTATTACTTCTTCAATAAATACGTGCAGTTTTTCGGCATGCGAATAGCCTTCCTCTGCAATTTCTTTACATATAATGGTTTCTCCATTTTTTGCAATAGAGACTGAACAGTTTTTCGTAGCCGTTTCGATATTGAGAATAAAAGACAATGTATTTATTTTTTAAGATGTTATTAAAAGTTTTTAATGAGGTAGCTTGAAATTACTCCACATACTAGCATAAATATAAAAAACAACGCATACGCTACGCAAAGATTAACTACAAGAAAACCAAGATAAAGGATAAACTTTCTACCGGATGAAAAATAGACATATTCTTCATTATAGTAATCGCTTTTATACATTCTATAATGTCTAAATATAAAAAATAGAAGCGCAATAAAAAATCCACCACCTAAACCATAAATCATTTCTTCAGACAAACCACCATGTAATGCGATCATCGTTGATTGAATTATTTCTTAGCCGTATCTGCTTTTTTAAGCTTCACTTTATCGCCGGAATTTAATTCTTTGGAAACCGTTGTATAAGGTCCTGTGATTACAACATCACCAGATTTTAAACCTGACATTACCTCAATATTAGTATCGTCCTGAATACCGGTTTTAATGATTCTGATTTTAGCTTTATCTCCTACTTTTACAAAAACACACTCAAACTTTTTATCGCTTTTTGGAGTAGCTTTTTTGTCTTCGCCTGGATCTTCGACTTTAATATCTTTTACTGCAGTTGTATCTGCTTTTACAACAACAGAACTAATTGGCACTGCCAAAACATTGTTCTTAGTTCTTGTAATAATATCAACAGTAGCAGTCATTCCTGGCCTAAAAGGCGAATATGAATTTGGCTTACCTTCTAATAAATCCTGATATGATTCTTTTAGAATACGAACTTTAACCTTAAAATTAGTTACCTGATCTGAGGTTAATGTAGTACTTGCCGAATTAGAAATACTAGTTACAGTACCTTTAAATTTCTTTTTTAAATAAGCATCTACTTCAACATTAGCTTCATCACCTATTTTTACTTTAACAATATCATTTTCGTTTACATCAACTTCAACTTCCATATTGTTTAGGTTTGCCACTCTCAAAAGCTCTGTTCCTGCCATTTGTTGGGTTCCTAAAACACGCTCTCCCAGTTCAACATTCAATACTGAAATTGTTCCATCCGCAGGAGCGTAAATTAAAGTACGTCCAAGATTATCTTTGGCTTCTGTTACAGACGCTGATGCACTTTGAACATTATAATAAGAACTTTGCTTAGTTGCTTTTGCCACTTCATAAGTAGAAATTGACTTATCCCAATCAGATTTTGAAATTACACCTTTATCATATAGTGTTTTATTACGCTCATAACTAGCCTTGGCTTCTCTATAACTTGCCTCAGATTGTGTTAAGCCCGCTTTTGTCCCAGATAAGTTTGCAACAGATCTATCTAGTCCTGATGTATATAAATCAGGATTTATTTTTACTAATAAATCGCCTTTTTTTACAACCTGACCTTCTTTTACATTTAGTGCAATAATCTCACCTGAAACCATTGAGGAAAGTTTTACTTCAATTTCCGGCTGGATTTTTCCAGTTGCCGAAACTGTTTCGACAATTGTAGAAGCCATTACTTTTGAAACTTCAACTTCTTTACCTTCATCCTTATTTCCTATTACTCCCGATTTCGAAAGACCAACCAAAGCAATAATCACAACCAGCGCTCCGCCTACTAAGAAATAAACCGTCTTTTTTTTCATATAACTATTTTTTGATAATCGGGACAATTGGAATTCCAAAATAGAATTCAAGTATCTTTATTTTAAATATATAATCGTATTTTGTTCTAATAACGTCTGATTGTGCATTGGTCAATAATGTTTGAGCCTGAGTAAAATCAAAAGAATTCATCAAACCTACATCATATTTTTCTTTAGCATAATTATAAGCTTGCTGTCTTGCTTCTAATGTTACAGTTGATGACTCATAAGTATTTAAAGCTCCTTTTGCATTTGTAAACGCAGTATAAACATTACGTTGCAAATCTAAACTTTTTTGCTCTAAATCTATTTTAGATTTCTCTAAACTTACTTTATTACGTTCTACATTATTTCTAACAGAGAAACCGTTGAAAATAGGTATTTGCAAGTCTAATCCAAAATTATGTCCTTTGTTATCGCTAAATTGTTGGAATACTGGAGCTGGTCCTACAGTATATGGTTGATTATTTGCATCTAATTTAACTTGATCACTGTAACTCGCCCTTGTATTAAAGCCATAAAAACCACTAAGTCTCGGCTGATAAGCTCCTCTTGCAATAGCAACATTTTTCTGAGCAATTTCAAGATTAGTTTGAGCCAATTTTAATTCTGTTCTTGTTTCTTTTGCTTTATTGTAAATATCAATTGGACTTTGCGCCATGATATTATTTTCATCTTTTGCATTTGTGTCATCTATTACATCAAAATCTGCAAATTCTTTTAATTGTAAAAGCTGCGCTAAACTTAATTTTGAGATCAATAAATTATTCTCAGACACCGTAATACCTTGCTGATCTGTTGCAATAGTCGCTTTTAGATCATACAAATCCCCTCTTGGAATTGTTCCGGCACTTACCATTTCTTCAGAACGCGCCAAACGTTTTTCATCAATTGTTAATTGCTCTTTTTTTACTTTTAATTCTTCTTTGTAAGATAAAATCTGAAGAAAAGCATTCGCAACATTTAACGAAATATCTTCCTGCATTTTCAGCAATTGATATTGTGATGCTATAATCGAAAGCTTTGTTCTTCGATATGTATTTTGGTTTTGCAAACCTTTGTAAATATCTACTCCGGCATTTAAACCTACAGATGAATATTGGGTAGTCTGATTACGCAAAAGACCTGTTGTAACATCCTGGTTCAAACCAATGTTCCAGGAGTGTGAAGCACTACCGCTTACTGATGGAAGATATTTACCAAATGCATCTTTTTTATCAATATCAGCATTTTTTACATCTAACTCTGACAACTTTATTGTGATATTATTATCTAATGCATATCGTACACATTCTTCTAAAGTCCATTGTTTTGATTGTGCGTGACCTGAAAATCCAAGTCCAAATAACGCGGCAAAAAGAAGACTATTATATTTATTTATTTTCATATATTTTGAATGAAAGCATAGTAAATGACTACGCAAATTTAACATTTTTTAAAACCAAAAAACCTTTACAATTTCAGATTATTTTTTTTCTCCTTCACTAATTAAACCCTGATTCCAAATTTTAATTTTATCAGTGTTTTTGATACCGCTTTTAACCTGAACATAAATCCCGTCGCTAACTCCTAATACAAGATCTTTTCTCTCAAA
Source organism: Flavobacterium pectinovorum (assembly GCF_006438875.1). Taxonomy (GTDB): domain Bacteria; phylum Bacteroidota; class Bacteroidia; order Flavobacteriales; family Flavobacteriaceae; genus Flavobacterium; species Flavobacterium pectinovorum_A. Next base: position 33,406 of record NZ_RCZH01000016.1, on the reverse strand, counting down.
TTTTTGAGGAACTGTTTCGATCTCAACGTATGGTTTTTGAGTTTTCTTGTCAAATTGAACCAAAGATTCCTTGATAGCCAAAACTTTATCTGCTTTTTCTAATATAATTGACGCATTTGCACTTAATCCGGCTCTGATAAAGGTAGCGTCTCTATTTTCTAAAGAAGCTTTAATTTCAAATTGAATTGCCCCATTTTCTACTACACCTTTTGGTGCAATATCAGTTAAACGGGCATCGAATTTTTTGTTTTCAATTGCTCCAACTGTAATCTCAATTGGCATTTGAACTTTAATTTTCCCAACTTCAGATTCGTCAATTTTTCCAATAAAAATCATTCTTCCAACATCTGCCACACTTGCAATTGTAGTTCCTTCGTTAAAGTTATTACTTTCAATAACCTGATTTCCAACTTTTACCGGAACAGCCAAAACCATTCCGTTTACTGTTGAACGAATCAAAGTATTTGCATAACTTCCTAATGATGTTGTTGTACCGGTTTTTACAATATCTAAACTTTGTCTTGCAGCAATATAGTTTTGTTTCGCTTGTGTATAAGCCAATTGAGCGGCATCAAAATCATTGGCAGAAATCACCTCTTTTTCAAACAAAGTTTTTTGTCTTTTGTAGATTTTTTCCTGATTGTCTAAAGCGATTTTAGCCGTTTGCACTTGATTTTGAGTAGAACTCACATTAGAAACATTTGCTACAACTCTAATTTTCGCAATCATATCACCCGCCTTAATTTTTTGACCGGCTTTGATATATACTTCTTCAATAATTCCAGAAATATTAGGCTTGATTAGAACCTCTTCATCCGGTTGAATATTACCTGTTGCGATTGTATTTTTTACAATCGTTTTAACTTCTGCTTTCTCTGTTTTGAAGACAATTGGCGACTCTTGATTTTTAGCATACAAATAGTACAGTGCGCCAAAGAAAACTAAAGCAATAAAAATTAAAATGGTTACAGTTACTCCTTTTTTCATTTTGTTTTTGGTTTAATCGATTATTTTTGATTGATAATTTATTCTGATCGTAAAGCATCTACCGGCTTCACATTAATTGCGGTTTGAGCCGGAATAAATCCTGCCAGCAAACCAGATCCTACTAATATTAATAAAGCTACAAACACAACCCTTAAGTCAACACTTGGATTCGCAAACATTGTATTGCTGTCGGGTGGCATGGAAGCTAATGCAACATTCAAAAGAGCAATAATTCCGGTTGCGACGGCAATACCCAACATTCCCGAAATAATAGTTAAAAAGATAGATTCAGATAAAATTTGTCCTCGAATAGCTGCCGGAGTTGCCCCCAAAGCTCTACGAATCCCAATCTCTTTTGTACGTTCTTTAACTACAATAAGCATGATGTTTGAAATACCAATTACGCCTGAAATCAATACTAATGTCCCAACAAAATAGGCGATGATTGTTAAGATGGTGAACAAACTTTGTACTTTATTGAATTGTTCGTATAAATCGAAATTCCCAACCGCACGGTCATCCGCAGGATTAATAGAATGCAGTGATTTAATTAAATCCAGAATTTTTGGTTTTAAAGCAGTAATAGAAGTTTCATCCTTTGCGGTAAGCGCCATCCATCCCACTTTATCTCCATAATTAAAAGCCTGTTGAAAAGTAGTAAACGGAACAAAAATATTTTTCTGCTCTTGTTCGGCGTTTCCTCCTTGTTGTTTAGAATGATAAACTCCAACCACCATAAAGTTAACTCCGTTTATTTTTACATAAGTTCCAACCGCCTCTTCTTCTTTGCCATAAAGATCAGTAATAACTCCTTGTCCAATTACAGCAATTTTTCTTCTCTCATTAATATCCTGTTGGTTTATAAAACGTCCTTTTATAATATCCATTGGCTGCTGTTTGATCAGTTCCGGATAATCACCATAGATTGTAAAAGAAGAAGTTTTAGTACCACGAACCACATTATTAGTTCCGTTAAAATCTCCTAACTGATTTCTTGGCGAAACATATAACAAATCCGGCAAAGCTGCTTTTAAGGCCGCTACATCACTGTTTCTAAAATCATATCGACGCGTTTTTGGCAATCCTTTATAAGCTTTAGATGTAGTTTGACTCCACATAAACATTGTATTTGTAGCGATTCCGTCAAACCCTTTTTTTACACCATTTTCAAGCCCTTTTCCTGCTGCAAGTAATATTACTAAAATAAATATACCCCAAAACACCCCAAAAGCAGTTAGAACTGTCCTGAAAACATTGGCTGTTAAAGCCTGTAAAATTTCGTCCCAATTATCTTTTTTAAACATAATTATTCGTCTCTAAGTGCTACAATAGGTTTAATTTTAGCCGCTCTGTATGCCGGAAAAAATCCCGCCATTGCGCCTGCAAATACAAGTAAAGCAAGTGTCGTTAATGCCACATTGAAATCTACCTGAGGATTTTGAAAATATTCACTTTGTACCATCGGCCCCACAAATTCTAACAATAACAAACTTGCCAGCAATCCTACAAAACCAGCGATTGTGGTAATAAAAATAGACTCGTGAAGTATCATAGAAATAATTGAAAACGGAGATGCCCCCAAAGCCTTTCTGATTCCAATTTCTTTAGTTCTTTCTTTTACGATAATAAGCATAATATTACTTACACCAACAACACCGGCAATAATGGTACAAATACCAACCCACCAAAAGAACAATCTGATATATAAGTTTAAGTCATAAAATTGCTTCGCATCTTTAACTGAATTATAAACCCCTACTCCGCCATCATCATCGGGAGCGACCATATTTCTGCTCTTAAGCAAATTTTTCAAATCCTGAGTGAATTTTTCAGATTGTGCCAAAGCTTCATCATAATTATCTGTTTTTTTCATCGTAAAAAACAAATTACTGATTTTATCTCCATTCCCAAAAGCTCTTTGTACAGTAGTTAACGGTAAATATGCTCTCGTTTCTTCTCTTTCTCCTCCCGGATCTGTAAAAACTCCAACTACTTTAAAATTGATCCCATTAATTATGATTTCTTTACCCAGGGCATCTTTGTCTTTAAAAAGATCCGTTTTGACCTTCATCCCAATACAAGCCACTTTTTCATTGTTGGCCATATCATTATCATTTACATATCGGCCTTGGACTATCGTTAGATTTTCAACTCTGCCATAGTCCGGGGTAACACCTCTATATTGATAACTTCCCGATTCTTTTCCATACGAAAAAGGAGCTCCCCAATAATTATAAGTTGACGCTCTTAAATCTAACTTATCATCAAATTTCTGTACAGATTGTTTGTAATCAGCATCTCTGTACTGAATTTGTCTTCCGGGATTTAGCCCTTTATATTCTTTAGTTGTTGTTCCTGACCAAACTTCAATAATCCCTGCTGCATCACGTTCAAATTGTTTTTCAATTCCGTTTTGAAGCCCTTTACCCGCACCCAGCAAAATCACAAGGATAAAAATACCTGAAGCCACAGAAACCCCGGTAAGAAATGTTCTTAACCGATTTTTTGAGATTGCCTCAAAAATTTCCTGCCAACGCTCAATGTTAAACATAAGATGAAGCTCTAACTTGTTCTACCATTTTATCATCGATAATTAATCCGTCTTTCAGGACCACATTTCTTTTGCACATTGCGGCAATATCAGGTTCGTGTGTAACGATCAGAATAGTTTTTCCTTCGTCGTTAATCCCTTGAATCAGTTCCATTACTTCATAAGAAGTTTTGGTATCTAAAGCTCCCGTTGGCTCATCTGCCAGTAAAACTTTTGGATTTGATGCCAACGCCCTTGCAATTGCAACACGTTGTTTTTGTCCTCCTGAAAGTTCATTTGGTAAATGATGAGAATGAGAACCTAAGCCAACTTTCTCCAAATATCTCATTGCAATCTCATAACGTTCTTTTCTTTTTACACCTTGATAGTACAATGGCATAGCAACATTATCGAGTGCTGTTTTATAATTTATTAAATTGAATGACTGAAATACAAATCCCAAAAACTTATTTCGGTATTTTGATGCTATTGTTTCGTTTAAGTTTTTAATAGGCGTTTTATCTAAAATATAATCACCAGAATCGGCCTCATCAAGAATTCCCAGAATATTAAGAAGCGTAGATTTACCAGATCCGGAAGATCCCATAATCGCAACTAATTCTCCCTCAGCAATATTAAAATTAATCCCTTTTAACACATGCAAACTTGAACTTCCCATTTTATAGGACTTATGTAAATCTTTGATTTCGATCATGATGATTGCTGAATTTTAAAACAATAATAACATTTTTATTAAGTAATTTATGATAAGAAAACGTTAATAATTTCGTTTTGTTATTTAGATAAGACTCTATTTGCTATCAATTGTTACACTTTTTTAAGATAATTTAATAGTTTTCTTAATTTTGCATCACTCAAAAAAATCTTAATCATGAAGTTTTTTTCAATTCTCTCTTTATCTACAGCACTTGCCGTACTTGTTAGCTGTTCTACAGCTCAAAAATTAGAAACGTTAAAACCTGAACCAGATGATGCAAGTCCGTTGGTTTATGACGCAAATCCTTCTTTTATAAACCTGCCAATAACAGTAAAACTCAGTGATATTGAGAACCAGACCAACACCTTATTGAACGGATTAATCTACGAAGACAATAACATTGAAGACGATGATATCGAAATGAAAATCTGGAAACAGGCTCCGATAAAAATTCAGAATGATCCGGCAAATCCGGATAAAAAAATCAAAACGATTTTACCATTAAAAGCAACTATAAAGTATAGAATTGGAACTAAAAAATTGGGGATTGAACTTTACGACACACGAGAATTTAACTTGAATGGAGTCATTACTTTATCAAGCGAAGTAGCATTGACCAATTGGAAATTAAATACTAAAACCGAATTCAAATCTCTGGATTGGAACGAAAGTCCAACGATGCTTGTTTTTGGAAAAAGCATGCCGATAACCTATTTGATAAATCCGGCTGTCTCCATCTTTAAATCGAAAATCGAAAAAAGTATCGATCAGGCGATTGAAAAATCAATGGATTTTAAACCGAATGTTTTATCTGCTTTAGAAAAAATATGCACTCCTTTTCAGATGAGCGATACGTATGAAACTTGGTTAAGAATTGTTCCTGTCGAAATTTATTCAACCAATGCAAAACTCAAAAATGATTTGTTTTTATTGGATATGGGAATGAAATGCAACATGGAAACCATCGTTGGTAAACAACCCGAATCAAAATTCAGCGCCAGTAAAATAGTTTTGAAACCTGTTGCAAAAATTCCGAATCAGATTTCAGCCAATATCGCTGCAATTTCAACATATATTGATGCTTCAAAAATAATGACCAAGAATTTTGCCGGTCAGGAATTTGGTTCGGGAAGTAAAAAAATAACCGTTAAAGATGTTGCGATTTGGCACAAAGACGGAAAAATGGTGATTGCACTTGACATTTTAGGATCTATAAACGGAACTATTTATTTAAACGGATTTCCGTCATATAATCCAAAAACCAAAGAAATCTATTTCGAAAAACTTGATTATGTTTTAGATACCAAAAGCAAGTTAATGAGAACTGCAAGTTGGTTAGGACAAGGTTATATCTTAAGAAAAATGGAAGAAAGCTGCCGTTATTCGATACAACCAAATCTGGAAGATGGAAAAAAGAATATTGCAGCTTATCTAAAAAACTATTCTCCGCTTCCTGGTGTATTTGTAAATGGAAAAATGGAAGACATTCAGTTTGATAAAATTCAATTGACAAATCAAGCCATAATAGCTTTTATAAAAATAAACGGAACTGTAAATGTTTCCGTTGATGGATTGAAATAAGATATATCGAATCTAAAAAAGAAAAAAGCAGAATAAAATTATTCTGCTTTTTTCTTTTTTGATCGGTACATTCTATAAATCATAACACCAATTATAGCAACAAGCAAATAGGGAATTACCATCAAATAAACGATTCCATTATTTACTGCTTCGGCTTTTTTCACATTCGAATCTCCTGCAAGCGCCGCGCGACACATTGCACATTGAGCGTTTGCGCTCAGAGAAAAGAAAATAGAGAAAAGAACATAGAAGCATTTCGTTGAGAAAAAATTCACAAATCTACTTCTATCTGCTATTCTATTTTCTGTATTCTTTATTCTATTTTCTATTTTAAACATAATAAGGGGAAATCATTAAGTAAACTACAACACCTGTAACCGCAACGTACAACCAAAGCGGAAAAGTTATTTTAGCAATTTTTTTATGTCTGTCAAATCGTTGTGCAAGTGCTCTCACATAAGTAATTAATACTAGCGGAATAATAGCAATAGACAATAAAATATGGGTTATTAAAATAAAGAAATAAATATAGCGTAATGCACCAATTTTTGCCGTTTCTGCCAAATCAAGAGTTCCGTCATGGTTTAAATCTCCAAATTTAGTAGAATCAGCGGTCATGTGATAAGCAACGTACATTAACAAAAAAGCAACTCCTAATACAATTGCAGAAGTCATTAAACGCTCGTGCAGTTTACGTTTTCCATTTTTAATAGCTACTACCGCCCAAACCAAAACTACAGCACAAATTCCATTTATTGTAGCATAAATAGGAGGCAAAAACGAAAGTGGTTCTACATTAATTCCAAAATCTTTTAATTTGACAGCAAACAAGATACCTACTAGTACCGGAATTATAATCGAAACAGCAACAATCAACTTGCTGTACTTTTTTTCTAATGAATGATCTTCCATTGTTATTCTTCTAATAATATTTTAATGTCTTCCTGAATTTCCCTTACGCCTTTTTTATCCAATCCATCGTAGTATAAAATTGGATTTCCAAAATCATCTTTTCTACAACGAATATTTCCATCTTTATCAATTAAAGCAAATAAACCTGAATGTTCAAAACCACCATTTACTTTAGAATTTTCGCCAGCGTACAAATTAAATCCTTTATTAGACAAATCCATAATAGTAGCTCTGTCACCAGTTAAAAAATTCCAGTTTGAAGATTTAACGCCTAAAAGTTTAGCATGATCTTTTAAAACCTGAGGAGTATCATGAACAGGATCGATCGTTATAGAAACAATTCCGAAATTTGGATTACCAAAAAAAGTTTTCTCAATTTCCAACATGCTTAAATTCATCTTTGGACAAATTGACGGGCATGTAGTAAAGAAAAACTCTAAAACATAAACTTTCCCTTTATAAGTTGCATTTGAAATTTTGACATTGTCCTGATTTGCTAATTCAAATTTAGGAGCCGGACCAATTGTCATTAATTTAGCATCCGATTTTGAAGTTTTCAAACCAACATTATCCAAACGGTTTCCTTGTACCACTTCGCCATTTTTAATTCTGTCGACGATTTTTGGCACTGCATAAATCCCAAAGATTAAAATGATAAACGAAATTCCGATATATGATTTATTTTTAAACATAATATAAAGATTAAAGTTCTTTTGTTGCGTTATGATTCTTTTTAAGAGCCGCACGATATTCGTATAAAATGATTTTAAAATCATCCAACATTTCGTTGCTCAATTCAGATGGATGAAAAGTGTTGTAACCTTCTTTATATTCATCTTTATCTTTTCTCCCTCTCAAATTTCGCTCTTTATCTACGATGTAAACATTTGGAGTTCCAAGATTCGCATCTAGTTTCCCTTTTAAGTGAAGCTGATCATAAAAAGTTTTTATTTCATCTGGCGAAGCAAAAATAAAATGCCAACCGGACACATCTGTAAAAGAGCCTAATGATTCTTCTATTTTTTTAGCGTCTTTCTCCGTTCCTAAAGGACAAACTACAACAAATTGCAAATCTTTGAAGCCATTATAGCGTTGGTAAATTTTTTCGTTTAAGTTGAAAAAATTTCCTCTGTTTTTTAAAATTTCGGAACCTGAAAAACCAAGAATCGTAATTTTATTATTTAAAGTTACTTTTTCTCCTTTGAGAGATTTCCAATTACCAAAATCGGCAATTTTAGGAGTTATTGTGGGAAGTTTAGTAAAACTATTTACACCAGAAGCAAAAAACAAATAGGCTACAATTGGCAAAACAAAAAGTACAAAGAGAACTATATTTTTTTTCATTTTATTACCGAAGTTATTGAGGTACAAAAATAAAAAAATCCCGATGTTATCGGGACTCTTTTCGAATTAATATCATGTTAAAAATTCCATTTAATAGTAGAATCTTTAAAAACCCCATAAATATAATGTCCTTCTGTCAACAGAATAAACAATAAATATAAAACTAGGAAAATAACTGGTGATACAACAGACCATCTAAGGCTGCTTTTTTCACCTTCCATGTGCATAAATGCCCATACTATATAATATGCTTTGAATATTGTTAAGATATAAAATATCCAGTTCAACAAATTCAAACCTACAAAATGATTAAATTCTAAAAATCCTGGTTTATAGATACCCAAAAAAACTTCAACTGTAGTTACAAGTGATAGTAATCCAAAAACAAACCAGATTCTTTTTGTATTTGATACGTATTCGTGATCGTGTGACATAATGATAAATCTTAAAATTAAACTAAGTAGAAAACTGTAAATACAAATACCCAAACTAAATCGACAAAGTGCCAGTATAAACCAACTTTCTCTACCATTTCATAACTTCTTCTTTTCTCGTAAGTCCCTAATAATACATTAAAGAAAATAATGATATTAATTATAACTCCGGAGAATACGTGGAATCCGTGGAATCCTGTAATGAAGAAAAAGAAATCAGCAAATAATTTACTTCCGTATTCATTTCTTGTTAAGTTAGCTCCTTCTACAACATATTTTGCAGTACTTAAACGAGCTTCAGATTCTGCTCTTGTCAATACTGTTTTTTTCTTTTCTGCTGTAAGATGCTCAGTTCTTATTAATAATTCAGGATGTGCTTTAAAACCTGCCTGAACATCAGCAACTGAATAGGTCGGCACTGTTTCAGCACTTTCCATAAACCATTTCCCTTTTGCTCTTGTAAGTTCTTCTGGCTGTTCCGGTAATTTTACTGCAAACTCCTCAAGAGCTACTCTTTTACCATCTTTATCAACAAACTGCAATAAGCTTCCTCCTACTGTTTCTACTGCGCCGTACTCCCCTTTAATGAAGTTTTTCCATTCCCAGGCTTGAGAACCCACGAAAATCAAACCTCCAATAATAGTTAAGAACATATAAATTGCAACTTTTGTTTTTTTCAAATGATGACCTGCATCAACAGCCAAAACCATTGTTACAGATGAGAAAATCAAAATAAAAGTCATTAAGGCCACATATAGCATTGGTTGTGGATTTCCATGCATAAATGGGAAGTGAGTAAACACTTCATCAGCCAAAGGCCAGGTTTCAATAAATTTAAATCTAGAAAAACCATAAGCTGCCAGAAATCCAGAGAATGTTAAGGCATCCGATACGATAAAAAACCACATCATCATTTTACCATAACTTGCTCCTAATGGCTCATTGCCGCCTCCCCAAGTTTTTTCGTTGTTTGCAGTAGTAACTGTCGCTTCCATAAAAGATATTCGTTAAAAAGTTCCCAAATTTACGTTTTTTTCTTATTTAAAGAAATATAAAAATAAAAATAAATATACCCACAATAAATCCAAAAAGTGCCAATACATCGCACCTAGTTCTATACCAAGAGTTTGAGTCGAATTGTATTTTTGTTTAAAATGATTATAAATTATAATTAAAAGTGAAATTAACCCTCCAGCCAAGTGTAATAAGTGTGTTACGGTCACTACGTAAAGAAAAGTTGTAGTAATTGAACTACCTTCTCCTGTAAAATAATAACCACTTTTTACGATTTGTCCAAAACCTACAAATTGTAAAACCACAAATAAAATCCCTAAAGCTAAAGTTCCTAAAAGCAATGCCGTAGTTGTAGCTCTATCATCTTTTTGAATTGCTTTTTTAGCCAAATAAAAAGTAACACTACATCCTATAATTACTGCTGTACTATAAAAAAATGCTGTTGGTAATTCAAAATTCTTCAACCAGTCAGCTCTTGATTTACTCACCACAAATGCACTCGTAAGTCCGGCAAACATCATAGTCATACTTACCATTGCGAACAACAAAATTAGTTTTGCCGATTTTGCGCTCCTTACTTGTTCCTCACCTTTTGTCATTGTCATTTCCATAACTATCTTAAAAATTTATCTACTATATATATTATTTGCAGCAGCGATATATACGAAACACTTACTAGCATTAATGTTCTTGCCGCTTTTGCTGTTCGTAACTTGTACAAACGTACCGCATAAAACAACATCCAAAGCCCTAATAAAAAGACTAAAACTGCTGCGATTGGCGAAATAAACAATTGTCCTGTATATCCTAAAACCGGCAACAGTGACGCTATAATAAGCCAAACTGTATATAACATAATCTGCATAGCGGTTCCTTTATCTTTTTTTCCTGTTGGAAGCATAAAGATTCCAGCTTTCTCATAATCTTCATACAAAAACCATCCAATTGCCCAAAAATGAGGAAATTGCCAGAAAAACTGAATCAAAAACAACGTTCCTGCCTCAATACCAAACTCTCCTGTTGCGGCAACCCAACCTAACATAAACGGAATTGCACCGGGAAAAGCGCCTACAAAAACCGATAACGAAGTTACTGTTTTTAAAGGTGTATAAATACTTGTATATAAAAATATTGAAATCGCAGCAAACATTGCCGACTTTGCATTGATTGTATACAACAAAGTAATACCAATTATTGTAAGCAAACTTGCCACAACCAAAGCCATTTGAGGGGACATACGTCCTGAAGGAACGGGACGATTTTTAGTACGATCCATTAACGAATCGATATCTTTTTCGATCACCTGATTAAAAGCATTTGATGCTCCAACCATGCAATAACCTCCAATCATCAAAACAATCAAAACACTCCACTTAAAAGGATGTGCATCATTAACACCTAACAAATATCCCGCAATGGAAGAAAACAATACGCTAATAGCTAAACCAGCCTTCGTTATCTCTTTGAAATCGTTAAATATTGATTTTATTGAAAATGTATTTTTAGTAGCGTTCAATACGGTAATTGTTTGTATGTTTTTTTTGAGTGGTGCAAATGTACAAATTAGATTGTAGAATCCAGACCTATAAAATTAGATTTTTTTCAATAAAACCTTTACAAAATAAGGACTTGCAAATCTTTAACACAATTATTTCGAAAAATCTTATTAAAAATACTAGTAATCAAAATACCAATTAAACACATCTGAACGTAATCCGATGCTAAACCAAGTTGTATTTTGCTTAAAAGTAGTAGCAGTTTCTTGCGTCGGATCAAAATTTCTATAAATCAAACTTCCGAACAATTTTAGATTTGTCATTGGATTAATTACATATCCTCCTTGAAAATCTGCAATAAAAACACTCGTTTTATTCCCCTGACCTACTTTTACTCCTGTATCATAGGGACGATTAAGATCGTAACTTTTGTAAATATTACTTCCATAATTGTAACTATTCTGAGCGGTATCAAAATCCAGTCCTCGCGTTCCAATTGTAATTTTTCCATCAGCATAATAACGACCTTTGTGGTAGCGTCCAATTGCAACAAGCTCTTCAAAATTACCTCCCCATTGATGTCCAAGACTCTGATTATTATGTCCGTAATTCGTAATAACCGCGCTATGGGAATACACATAAGGACGAACATGATTGTACTCTAATTGCAACAGCAAATCTTTGACTTTAAAAGCATTGAAATATTTAGCTCCTAATTGGTAACCAAATTTATTCTTCCAGCTCTGTTCTCCTTTTGCCATATCTCCTACCGAAAATTCGTCCAGCAAGAATTGTCCGTACAAATTAACATTATTGTTCCACTTATATTTACCTGTAAATCCTAAGAGCGCATTTCCGCTTTTTGAAGATGATGCAAACTCTACTGTACGATAAAAAATAATTGGATTTACAAAGTTGACATCAAAACCTCTATTATTGGTATCTGTCCAAACTACAGATTCAAAAAATCCTAAATTTAATTTATTCGAAACATTCCAGCTTAAGTAATGGTTTGCCATGAATTTTGTGGCGTATGTTTTATCAACCGTTACATCAGGACGAACATCCTTAAGCCACATATAGGTATTTGTATATTTTATCTTCCAGAAAGTAGTGTTTATTTTAAAATATGGATATGGGCTTGCCCCATCGCTTTCAAGCAGAGAACGATATCCGTCTCCAATAAAGTTTCTTCCATAACCTAACTGAAAATCAAAAATTTTACTTGGGGCATAGGTAATATTAGCTTCCGCTAAAGGAAAATCGTAAGCGTCAGTTTTAAATTGTTTTGCAATTCCAATTCCCGGAATAATTGCCGGATTCCCTCCCGAAGGTTTCAATGTATTAGCATAATCATTATAATAACCTGCAAATCTTCCCTGACTTTCAAAAACTGTCGTGGTAAAGTTAATTTGCTTACCTAAACCTCCTCTAAAATTCAGTGCTCTGGTATTTACATAAGTATAAGAACCATCAAGATCCGAAGCTTTACCCATTTGCAAATCAAGAATAGGATTTAATGCCAACCAATAATCTTCCCCTTGAATTTGTACTAAATTTTCATTCCAAAATTTTCTTCCCAACCAGGTCGAAACATTCTTTTGAAGCGATTCATTAACCGCTTTTAAATTATAATATTTTGAAACTTCAGCATAAGTATAAGGTTTAGAAGCAGTATGATTATTACTTCCAACCTGATTCATAGCTCCGTCAAATTGGGCATAGTAACTATGAGAAAACGGAATATTCAAATGACTTTCAAACTCAGGATTATGGTATTTTTTATACACAATACTATCCAATTCTGTCATTGGTTTTTCAACCTGTTTTACAATTTCGGCTGCAGCCAAAGCTTCGGCAGCAATTTGATCACCACTTTTTAGAGGCACAGCAATTGAAATTGTATATTTCGAATATGTTGGCTTTCCATTATATGTCGAAGGTTTTATTTTGGGAAACTTACCAAAAACACGTTTTGCCTCTTCTGATAATTCATCATTGGCAGCATTTACATAAAGCACTTTAAACTCCCCATTTGCATCAACTTCAAAAAGAACTTTTACTTCTCCTTTATAATTATTTTCTTTTAATTTTTGAGGAACTTCAAAATTATGAAACACAAAATCCTGTACTTCTTTATAAAAACAATTCTCCAATTTTTTTGCTTCTAAATTTTCACAATTTGGAAAAACAGGAAACTGCTCTGCTGTAAAACCGGGCTTTATGGACGAATTATTATTTTCCTGAGAAAAAGCAAATAAGACAGACATGGTAAAAGTAAAAGATAAAAAAATCTTATTCACGTAAATTTTGGTTTTCATTTAATATTGATTTGGGGTATTTTCTCCGCTTGCAATTGCTTTTGCAGCCGAAGTTCCGATACGTTTAACGCCTAAACGAATCATTTCTATTGCTTCATCATACGACCTTACTCCTCCGGCAGCTTTTACCTGCAAAGGCGATGCGTTTTCTAACATCATTATAATCGTTGGAATAGTTGCTCCATTTGGAGCATCGTCTTCGGTTTTAAAAAAACCTGTCGATGACTTTACAAAAACAGAAGCATAATTCTCTTCTTTAAAATTTGACATGACGACATTTTTTATCAATGCCGAAAGCTGAATAATTTCTTTATCGGTTAAGGCAGCAACTTCAATAATCCATTTTACTGTTTTATTATTTGCCAAACCTATCTGAGTTCCAATTAAAATTTCTTCCTTTAATAAAGCAATTTCGCCTCTTTTAAAAGCTTCATAATTACAGACAAAATCTAAATCCTCTGCTCCATTTTCGATTGCCTCATTTGCTTCTTTAATCTTAACTTCAATACTTGATTTGCCTTCCGGAAAATCGATAACTGTACCAATCAGTAAAGTAGAATTGGCTTTCACAATCATTTCTTTGGCTAAAACAACATATTCCGGACGAATCATAATTAACTTAAAACCTTCAAGAATTGCCTCAGCAATTGCATTTTTTACCACGACTTTATTTTCTGCTTCCGAAAGTCCGGCTTGAGAGGCAGTTTTTAAATAAGTCGAATCCAAATATTGCTTGACATTCATGATTTTAAAATTATATTGAATTGGGACAAAAATACATTTTAAATTCAAAAAAAACTCCTTGTAAAGCCTGATTTTTAGACAATAAAAAACCCACCGAAGTGGGTAGTTATATTCTTATATTTTATCGATATGCTTCTTGAAGGCTATTGCAGTAAAAACTGCTATAGTTGCACCAAGCGCATTTGCTAAAACATCTGTTACATCTGATGCTCTTGTTGTGGTAAGAAGACTTTGCAGGATCTCGATCGTAATTCCAAAAAAAACAGAAAATATGAACGAAATCAAATATGCTTTATAGTCATCTGCTTCTTTTCCTTTAAGTTCTTTTTTAAAGAATACAATCCAGGAGATTGTAAATCCAAAATGAAAACAAAAATGTACTATTTTATCAATACTCGGAATATTCACTACAGGAATACTACTCGAATCTATAAGACAGAAATAAGCAATAATTCCTGAACAAATAAGGGCCCAGATTAATAGAAATTGTTTAGGCACCGATTAATTGCGTATAAGCTTCTGCAGACAACAAACCATCTACTTCTGATGCATCAGCGATTTTTATTTTAATCATCCATCCCGCTCCATAAGGATCAGAATTTACTGTTTCAGGTGCACTTTCCAAGCTTTCATTAAAAGCAATAATTTCTCCTGTTAAAGGCAAAAACAAATCTGAAACTGTTTTAACAGCCTCAACTGTTCCAAAAACTTCATCTTTATCAAGTGTTTGATCTAAAGTTTCTACTTCAACATACACGATATCTCCTAACTCTTTTTGTGCAAAATGAGTAATTCCTACAGTTGCAACATCTCCTTCGATGCTAACCCATTCGTGATCTTTTGTGTACTTTAAATTTGCTGGTATGCTCATAATTGTGTTGTTTGAAAATTGATAATTTAGTAATTAAGCCACAAATGTAATAATCTTCTAATGAAATCTAGTTTAGAAACTAAAAATTAATTTCCGAAATTATATCGAAGCGTGAATCCTGATCTAATATTTGTTAACGGAAATGATGTTGAAATTACTGCTTTCGAGAACGAGTGGTCGTAATAGAATATCGCTGTAAGGTTTTTACTAAACGAATAATCTGCTGTCATTTTCACCGACCAAATGTTTTGACCTGCCGCCAATTGATTATTGTCATAATCCAGATAACGAACTAATGTTTGATTATTTCTATAAGAAAAATCAGCTTTTATATTGATATCACTTTTAATAATTCCCGTTGGACTATCGGCTAGTCTTGAAGAAAAAATAACATCTTTAAAACGATATCCCATTCCCACAATATACTCGAGTCCTTTAACTTCTGTCAACAAATTATTATCAAAACTCATAGACAACGCTCTGTCTTTTTTAATTTCCGTAAGGATACGCAAAGAGCTTTTCAACTCAAAATCAACACGAATAAGCGGACTAAACTGCTCTACCAAATTGACATTTGACATGATCGTTTTGTTGTAGAAATTAAAACTCTTTGAATCCAACATTGGATTTGGCAGATTATCAGGATTTGCTATAGCGTTATCATAATCAAAGTTTGACCTGAATTGATTGATCGTATAAGAAGCCCTGTAATTATTTTGCAATGAGAATCGCTTGAATTTATCTTTGAAAAACTTATAACGCATTAAACCGTTGTACTTAATACTCCAGTTTGGAATTGGGAAATCTCTAAAAATGCCCGTTGAAACTTTCGATGCATCGCTTCCGGTATAAGCCGCAAGAAAAGACGGTAACAATACAGCCTGATTGCTTTTACCATAACCAATTGGATACCCTTGATTTGACGCATAAATCTCTCTTTGTTTTTTAAACGGATCTTCCGCTGTTGGATCTGTTGGCGGTGGCGGAACATCATTTACATCATACCTTGGTATTGGACTTGATCCATAATGCTCTTCTGCAAGACGATTTGCAATCACCAAACGATTATTTCTAAAATCGTCAAATGCCGCTGATTGTGTTTCATCGCTTTTAGAAAAAGCTGTTTTTATTAACACCGTCGATATCGAAAACATTCCGTAAGTGTATGGCGATAAAGGCATATATTGATTATCAGACTCCCTAACACTATATTGCTCTGATGTATTTTGAGAATAAGCACGATCCATTGCCAGGTCGATTTTTAAATCCGGCAGTAAATCAATATTCGCAGTTATTTTCAAAAGCTTATTTGTTACTTGTGTAAAGTTTTGATTGAAATCCTGATAATCTGTCAACCATCCATTTTTAGCAGCTTCATATCGTACATCATCCTGACTTCCAAAGACAAAGCCTAATGTTGGTCTTGAAGTTCCAAAGAATCCTACACTTGGTGTATATCCCGGTAAAACAGTTCCGCTATTTTTGGTATAATTTACCTGAATGTTTTTCACACTGGTCAATATTCCTATTAAGCCATCATAAAAAGGACTATTGCTTACTACCGGTTTTGCCGTATTTACAATTTTTTCTCCCGGTTTTGGTGGTGCCGCAGCCTTAGGTTTTGCCTTCGAAGATTTTGCCCCAGGTGTTAATCCTAAATATTTATACAACATATTCATATTAAATGTCGTAGTCAATGTATTAGAATTTGCATTCTGAATAGTATTTCCCAAATTGTAATTTGTTATTGATCCATCCGGATTTGTTATCGGAAGATCAGCAAACGCTGAAGAAGAACGCTGCCAGCTATAATCAGCCGTATACGAATAACTTGCTTTTACGAAACTTAAAACTGGTATTTTATTAATTGGTATTTCGTAATTCAACACCAATTGCTGTATGTGTGAATTTGGCGTTCCGATGTCCAGATAATCGTCCCAAATATTAAAATCTTCTTTAGGTGTATTATCATCATTCAAGAAATTTTTAACAATATTATTTGATGCTGCCGTATAATTTACTTTCAATGATTTGGTCAAATTATATCCAAAGCCGTACTGATAATTGAACGCAAAATTTCGTCTAAAAAGCGGATCAACCGGAATTCCCTGTGTTTCAACATCCCTAAACTGCTGACGGTTACTTTGTCTTAGAATATTGGTATTAAATGTGATATTAGATGGTAAATAATTGAAATTAAAGTCGCTTAAAATCTTCCAGTATTCACTTGATTTCATGAATTTGGTTGTTTTAAAAGGTACTACTTCTTTTGGCTGAAAAGTATAAGCATAATTTACCGCTGTATTCGATTGCTGATCCTGATACGTTTCTACTTCATAATCGTGACGGTTAACCTCGTTATACGATTGTGAGAATGTTAAGTTTTCGACATCATAAACGTGTTGTTTTTGCTCCGGAGCTCTATCTTTTTTTACGCCAATAAAATTGATACTTCTTCGTTTTGTATAATCAACAGCACGAGTTCTGATATTATCCTTTTCAGCCTGATCTTTAGTTTCACTAATCAACTGATCTAATTTTATATCCTGATTAAAAGGATCATACTCTGGTGTAATTACTTCTTCTCCAATGGCATAATTAAAGGGTAAATTGATTCCCCATTTATGTGGCAATAATTGCCCCAGATTTAAATTGGTAACAATATTATACTGTTGAATGTCTTCACGACTTCTTTCATTTGCTCCTTGTTCTAGAGATCCAAAACCAATTGTACTCTTTTTACCTGTTGCCGAAACTGTAGCAAAATCAGCCATGTTGGTATCAATATTTAATATGGCTGCCATACCTCCTTTATTCTCTAAATCGGCCAAACGAAGTTCGTTAAACCAAACTTCCCCTTTAAGATCTTTATGATCTACTCTGCTTTTTACTCCGACCATTAAATTTCGGACTAAACCAAAATTCGGATTTCCTTTTATACCCAATGTCAATCTACCATCACCATCTCCGCCTTGAGCGTCAGGATCATTATCCGGATAATAAATACCATTAATATCTCTTTTAGGAGAATTAGGATCGAGACTCATGGCTTTAATTTTCATACTCGTAAGTAATTCCAATGCCAGATCAATATTATTATCTTCCATCCAAACCTGATCAGGACTTATCGTACATGAACCTCCGGTTCTGGTTACTTTTAATGGAATTTCGACCTGATAGAAGTTTTGTGTGAAGTCATTTCCAAAACGAATAAATCCAATCATTTCATCATCTTGCAACGTCGCTTCACTTGGTAAAGATTCAGCATGCAGGAACATTTTAAGTTTTTTGTATTGACGCATATCAACGCTTACATTCTTAAATACTGCTCTTGAGTCTAAAGGCTGTAAACCTGATCCTCCAACTCTTAATGCCAACGCTTGCTCATTTTGGTTGATGATTGTATTATTATTGTACAATTGTTCTCTTTGAACTCCTGGTGGAATCACATAGTTTACAGGACATTTTGTACTGTTTTCCTGAATGTTTACTGCCGAAACGTCAAATTCAGTCCCGTCATTTGTTGGGTCTGTATCATTTGCATCCAAAGTTCCTGTATATCTTCTCCACTCTCCACGAACTAAATCTAAAGCTCCAAAACGTACAGTCATCTGATCATTAAAACCAGTCATAAACATACGCATAAAACGAATTGATCTAAAATCTGAAATATTACCAATGGTCTTTTGAGGTTGAGAAACAGGAATCTTAAACTGAATCCATCTTGCATTTGTTGTTCCTCCGTTTGGCAACTCAATATTAGTTACATCACGAATATCTGTTATGTAGTTCTGTCCAACTTGCATTCCCGGTTTAATATCAATACTATATTGGTAATACGCATTTATAGTACTCATCGTATTATCACGATTAATATCTTCTACATCAGGCAATGTTGTTGCTCCACGATTAGGATCGTCTATACTTACTGCTGAGTTTCCTTCAACTCCATTGTACTTTTTATATCGATCCAGAACTCCACCGGTTGTATTTAAATAATAGGTATAATCGTCTGCTGCAGGATCTGCTTCTCCAGCATAATTTGTATATACTGAACCTTCTTTTGAATTTGGCAAACCGTCTAAACCAACGTCTTGATTTTTACGATTATCTGCATTTGTATCAAATGCATAGATTAAAGACTGAGAAGCCGGAACATCCCCCCAAATTGGTTGCGGGTTTACCATTATTTGGCCTGGCCCTAGTCCGTTTTCATATTGTTTTCTTCCATCTTTTAAGACATCTTCAGAAACTTCACCTAAATTAAAATAAAGCTTTCCTGTATTGTTTGCTGGCGCTTCTGCATTTCCAACATAGGGATCAAGAACCCAAAATTGAATATACTCAACATTTCCCTGCTCAAAATTCGTAGAATTCAAAGAACGCATAATCCCTCCAAAATTTGAAGCTGCCGGATCTGTACCAAAATTAGGATTGTTATTATAAGGACCTCTTTCTGATGGATAATAACTTAAATCAAGTGTATTGATAACCTGAATTTGTCCCTGAGCAATATCTGTATTTGGATATAATTCACGGCTATAAATTCTTCTGGTCGTATTTAATGATAAATCATCATTTGAAATACCCGATGGTTTTGAAGTATAAAATACAGGATCGATAGTATACCAAGCCAATTTTGCTCTTTTGTAACCATATCTTAAATCTTCAAAATTAGCATTAAAAGTAGGATCTCCCGCCGCATTAATAAATGGCGTAGAAGCTAAACTCCATGCATATGCTGAACGCATGTCTATAGTAGATTGTGATCCTTCAAAATCGTCTACATAAATTGTTGCTTCTCCTTCAAAATCACTTGCTTTTGGAGCATCTGGTCTTAAGAAAGCAACCTCGCCACGAATCGAAAGATTCGATGGAACATCTGTATCAATATTTGGTAATTTGTTTACTAATCTGGTAAAGAATGGAACTTCTGTAGAATAGTTTCCATTAAAACCAAAAATGGTGTTGTTTACAGATTCCTGACCATAGCTCGATTTTTGAGTAAAGGGTCTTTCTGTCATTTTTAAATAGGTTCCTCCAACAACAAAATTATCTGAAATTTTATGTTCGATATTGAATCCCATAAATCTTCGGGTTTGCTGTCCAAAAATTGAATTGTTTTCCAGCGAAACCTCAATTGGTGTATTTGAAGCCTGAAGTGATGGATCTAAAATTTGTACTCTTCCTAATTGATAATCTACACTATAATCGATTCCTTCGACTAATCGTCTTCCTGCAGCCATTACTACAACTGAACCTTGCGGGACATTAAATGCTCCAATTGGAATTCCGTTACTTCCTGATGATTTATATTTTCCTCTTAATAAGAATTTATTTTTATCACTGTCTTGCAATGCTCCTGATTGTGTATTTCTATACATGTTATTAAACACGTATTTTTGTTGGTTTGGATTATATGTTGAAGGATCATTATAATTTTCTCCTGAACCCGTATTTAATTTATCAAACAAAAGTTTTCCAAAAGGCTCTTTTGTTGTAAAAATAATTCGACCGTTTTGAACGTCTACCGTTATTCCTGGAAGATAATCAAAGAAACCATCTCCTCCTGTTTGCGGATCGTTATTATAATTTAATCGATCTAAGTTAAAGACATTCAATAATGGTGTTTGATCAACCTTATTGTCTGCCGTAGGATTTGCAGGAAAAGTACTTCCCTGAACTGGTGTAATATAATTTATAGGCGAAGGATCTGTATAAAGAATGTTTAATCTAAAATCATCTTGCTTAATTTGATATGCCTGAGGAATCTGATACACGTTTTTCATCATCAGGTTCCAAACCGGATTTTGCACGTTGGTTAAACTGCTTTTAAGCATTTTCAAGATCAAACTTTGTGTAATAATAGCCTGATTTGAAGGATTATTTCCGGTAACAATTGTTCCATCAACTCCATCACTACCAAATTCTCCAACCTGATAAACTTTACCACCAATGGTATATTCGTAAGCAACAGCCAAAATTTCATCATTTGCCAAACGCTGCTGCAAAGAGATATATCCTAACTGTGAATTAAAAGTAAATTCGTTCGTACTTAATTTTCTGGCATTTTCTAATACAGAATAATCAGTACCCTCACTTACGTTTGCATTATTAAATCCTGATTTTGCTGTTACGATTTCTCTAATATTTGAATTCAAAAATGAACCTGCCTGACCAATAGCTCCCGGATCATATTTATTATTATCATTTTCTGCTGGTGAATCAATAGCGTTATTAAAAAAACCTGTTGTAGGTGTTACAACCACAATTTGATTGTCCGGAATACCAGTTGCTTGTGCTTCTCCTAAATCCTGAAGTGCAATAACGTTGCGTAAGTTGTTACTGGTTGTACTTACTCTGTTTTGCTTGTTTGTTACCCAAACTTCAATTCTGGTTACCTGCACACGACTATCAATAAATGGATATCCTTTTAAAGAAGCATCGTATTTGTTTCTGAAATATTGTGATAAGAAGAAGTGTCTGTCATTATCATAGTCCAAAGCATACAAATCAAAATTTTGAACTGTACCGCCACCTTCTGCAACTATACTCTTTGTTTGTGACTTTTGTTCGGAGAAAACTCCGGTGATTGTTGTTTTACCAAATTGCAGCTGAGTTTTAACCCCAAATAAACTTTGAGCTCCACGTATAAGCGTACTATTCAAAGGCATACTAACGTTACCAACCTCAACTTTTTGGATAATATCATCTTCTGAAGGTGAGTAGGCAAGTTTAAATAAGTTTTGAAATGCAAATGTAGATTGCGTATCATAATTAGCATTTACATCTAATCTGGTTCCTACTTTACCCATTAAACTCATGCTGATTCTCTGATCAAAATCAAAAGTTAAACTTGATCTGTTTCTGGGTGAGAATGAAGGATTGTCTTGCTTGGTATATCTAATACCCAAATCCATTTCGACTGATCCTGTAGGCTTTACATCAATTGTATTACTTCCAAAAATGCTTTCGAAAAGACTTGAGTTAATATAATATCTTGGCAATAAATTCTTTTTATTAGCTTCGCTGCCCACTTTTTTACCGTCAATAGCATCTGATTTCTTTTTGAAATAATCTCTTCTGGATTCTTTCAAAACTAAATCTTCATATTCTTTAGGCGTTAAAATAATTGGGTAATTGATAGAAATACCATCAACTGAATTGGTATAAACATATCGATCCATAACCGGATCATATTTATAGGCAGAAAGTATGCTTGGTGGATCTTCAAGCTCTACTTTACCTACAGAAAATTGCGTCTTTGTTGTATCTTGTATTGGTTTATTTACTTGCGCACGCAAAACATTACCGCAAAATAAAACCAGCAAAAAAATACAAATTTTACGCATATCAATCCTTTATTTAAAATGAGTTTATAAGCTTTTTAAAGCTTTTTTGATGATTGTTTCAACAGTAGCTTCCGGATCTTCTTTAACGATCTTTTCGACTACTTTTTCAGAAGTTTTTCTAACAAAACCTAAAACTTCCAAAGCAGATAACGCCTCATCTCGATTTGTATTGTTTTGTACTACAGAAACTTCGTCTAAATCGTACAACTTTAACACTTTTTCTTTTAAATCAAGTATTACTCTTTGTGCCGTTTTGTTTCCAATTCCTTTAATTGACTGTATAACTAACACATCCCCAGAGGCAATAGCATTTATTATTTGTCTCGGCTCTATTGAAGACAACATTGTTCTGGCAATATTTGCTCCAATACCGGAAACTGACAACAACATTCTAAAAATTTCTCGCTCTGATTTTTCTACAAAACCAAATAATGTATGCGCATCTTCTTTGATTTGAAGATGCGTATACAACTTTATATTCTCTGCATTTGGAATTAATGAGAAGGTGTGTAAAGAGATATGTACTTGATACCCAACACCTCCGCAATCAATTACGACATCTGTAGGGTTTTTCTCAACTAGCTTGCCTTGCAAATGTGCTATCATAGTATAATTTATTAGGGTCAAATATAATAAAAATGCAATAAAAATACGACAATATTACTTCGACCCTTATTATTTCTACTATTTAGCTAATTTATTCTTTTTGTTCTCTTTTTCCTGAGCGTCAATAACTGCAATTGCAGCCATATTAACCATTTCTTCAACGCTTGCTCCTAATTGAAAAATGTGAACCGGTTTCCCCATTCCCATCATGATTGGACCAATCGAATTTACTTTATATAATTCTTTTAATAATTTATAAGTAATATTAGCCGACTCTAAATTAGGAAAAATCAATGTATTTACCTTTTTACCTGCTAATTTTGAGAAAGGAAATTTCTCTGCAAGCATTTCCTGATTCAAAGCAAAATCTGCCTGAATCTCTCCATCAACTACCATATCAGGATGATTTTTATGCAAATAAGCTACTGCTTCTCTTACTTTTGAAGCACTTTGACTTGTTGATGATCCAAAATTTGAAAAAGAGACCATTGCAATAACGGGCTCAACACCAAACATTTTTGCTGTTTTTGCTGTCATAATTGCAATATTAATCAAATCTTCGGCTGAAGGATTTATATTAATTGCAGTATCTGATAAGAACATTGGTCCGCGAGAAGTCAACATCATATTTGCCGTTGCAACAAGTGAAGCTCCATGCGCTTTTTCAATCAACTGTAACATTGGTTTTACAACACTTGGATAACTTCTGGTATGACCTGTAACTAAAGCATCTGCTTCGCCTTCATTGACCATCATTGCAGCAAAATAGTTTCTTTCGCGCATATATTTTTGAGCATCAAGTAGCGAAACGCCTCTTCTTTCTCTTGTTTCCCAATATGAAGTTGCAAATCTGTTACGTCTTGCTTCTTCTTCATTTGTTTTAGGGTCGATGATTTCAAGTTCAGCATCAAAACCTAATTCAGCTTTAAGCTCCAAAATCACTTCTTTGTTCCCTAATAAAATTGGAAAACCAATTCCGTCTTCATGAACAATTTGTGCCGCTTTTAATACATTTAATTGATCTGCTTCTGCAAAAACAATTCTTTTAGGATCCATTTTAGCACGGTTTGTCATCAAACGCACCATTTTATTATCATTACCCATACGTTCACGAAGCTGATCTTCATAAGCTGCCCAGTCTGTAATAGGATTTTTGGCCACACCAGATTCCATTGCTGCTTTTGCAACTGCCGGAGCAACTATAGTAATCAATCTTGGGTCAAATGGTTTAGGGATAATATAATCTCTTCCAAATCCTAATTTTGTTGCGCCATAAGCCACATTTACCTGCTCAGGAACGGGTTCTTTGGCCAAGATAGCCAAGGCTTTTACTGCAGCCATTTTCATAGCTTCATTAATTTTAGTAGCCCTAACATCTAGCGCTCCTCTAAAAATATATGGAAAACCTAATACGTTATTTACCTGATTAGGAAAATCTGAACGTCCTGTAGCCATAATAACATCTTTACGAGTTTCTGTGGCCAAATTATAATCGATTTCCGGATTTGGATTCGCCATTGCAAAAACAATCGGGTTATCTTTCATCGTCAATAACATTGCAGGCGTCAAAATATCTCCCGAAGACAATCCGATGAAAACATCTGCTCCTTTTATAGCTTCTGCCAATTCAATTTTAGCGCCATCTACGGCATATTTCAATTGCAATTCTGATAGTGAAGGATTATCTTTTGTTAAAAGTCCTTTACTATTAAACATTTTGATATTTTCTACTTTAACACCTAACAAAACATATAAATCTGTACAAGCGATCGCTGCAGAACCTGCACCTGAAACTACTACTTTTACATCTTCGGCTTTTTTTCCTGCTAATTCAAGTGCATTGATTAAAGCTGCCGAAGAAATAATTGCCGTTCCATGCTGATCATCGTGCATTACCGGAATATCCAATTCTTCTACCAGTCTTCTTTCGATTTCAAAAGATTCAGGTGCTTTAATATCTTCCAGATTTATTCCTCCAAAAGTTGGAGCAATATTTTTTACGGTTTGGATAAATTCTTCAATATCTTTTGTTCCGATTTCTATATCAAAAACATCAATATCAGAGAATATTTTAAACAATAAACCTTTTCCTTCCATAACTGGTTTAGAAGCTTCGGGACCGATATCTCCAAGCCCTAAAACAGCTGTACCGTTTGAGATTACGGCAACTAAATTTCCTTTTGCTGTGTATTTATAAACGTCGTCTACGTTTGCTGCAATTTCTAAACATGGCTCAGCAACACCCGGCGAATAAGCCAAAGATAAGTCTCTTTGGGTTGCATATTTTTTTGTTGGAACTACCTGAATTTTTCCTGGAGTTGGTTCTGAATGGTACAGTAACGCTTCTCTTCTTTTACTCTCTTTGTTCATTATATTTAGCTTTTATTCTAGCTTACAAAGATATAAGTCTTGGTTTAAAATGGCGTCTTTTTATGTTTTTCTTTTCCGAAAAAAACGTTTTCGCTGTGCCAAAAAAAATAGTCCATCATAATTTGGACTATTTAATAAAGTTTGCTTTTTGATTTTATATTACTGAGAAATATAAGAGTTTAAATGATTTATAGTGTCTTTTTGAATTTCTATAATCGCTTTTACAACATCACTGATCGAAATTATTCCTACCACGATTCCATCTTCCAAAACTGGTAAATGTCTGATTCTTTTCGTACTCATCAACTCCATGCAATCCTCAATATTATTTGAAAGGTTTACCGAAAAAACATTGCTTTCCATGATTTCATGCACAAAAGTTTCTTTTGATGACTTGTCTTTCAAAACAATTTTTCGGGCATAATCCCTCTCAGACAATATTCCCTTTAAATCGGCTTCATCGATAACCAGAATTGCCCCAATGTTTTTTTCTCCCATTACTTTCAGCGCTTCATAAACTGTTGTTGTTGAAAGTACGGAATAAACATTTTTTCCTTTTGCGTTTAGTATTTGATTTACAGTCATATCTGAAAAATTTTAGATCTATAAAGTTAGAAAAAAATGAATATAAAAAACAACGAAAACGATTTTTTAAAACTTAACACATTCATTTTTAAGATAATAAGTTAAAATTTAATTTAAAGGAAATTTACTTTAAAAAAATGAATGAATTTTAAGACTTTTTTGCGAAAAGCGCAGGGTTTGTGTCATCCTGACGGAGGAAAGATCACACGCGTAATTCCGCAAAGATTGTGGTTACATTACGAATGATGGATTGAAATCCATCTCTACAATATGTTTCGTTCCTCCGGAACTTTTTTATGAATTATTCTACGTTTTTGTAAACGATTTGTATTCATTACAATTTGTCATTTCGACGGAGGAGAAATCACACCAGAAACTCCGGTGCTAAAATCGCCAATCTTTGTCGATTAGCGCGTGAGATTTCTCCTCCGTCGAAATGACAAGGTTGCGGTATGATTGAGAAGGACGGATTAAAATCCATCCCTACAATATATTCCGTTAGGAATTAAATGTTGGTAGAAAGAGGAAATCACGTTTCCATAATATCCCGTAGGGATTACATAAAATTAAAAAAAGATATCAACACGACATATATGTCGTTCTATTATTCTTCTATGTTTAATAGATTTGATTTTTGAAAAAATGTAAAAAAATAATTAAACCACATATTATAGTATGTGAAAAATTACAATTAGATATTTCAACTTGCATAAAATTAAAAAAGCTTAAATACAGAACCATTTACAATCAAAAATATCATATAATGGAAACAATTGAAACTAAAAATTTAGAACGCCTAAAAAAATTATCCGCTCAATATTTCCGTACTATAAAACCGTTTCCGGATAAAAAAGGGCTTTTTACGGCTCAAATTAAGTTGTCAAATTATTCTGAACTCGGTTGTATTATTACAGAAACCCTAAAATTATGTATCGTAGCGCTGGATCAAGATGCGCATAAAACTTCGGATACCGTTAAAACTTCACCTATTAATGTGTCGCTCATTCTAGAAATGGTGTTAGAACTAATTCCCACGGATGAATTTGAGATTCTGGATGAAATCCATCAAATGTTTGTTGGCGATAATTAAAACACAATGCATAATGATTAAAGCAAACTGGACTAAAGTCCAGCCCTACAATATAAATGGAGCCGATGGCTCTTTTTGGATTTAGAAACGTAAAAAATTTTATAAGTTAAACTAGAGAAGAACTACAACATACATTAGACCTACTACTCTTAATAAAGTTCCGAAGGAACAAATTATATTGTAGAGCTGGACTTTAGTCCAGTTGAGAATATACGTTTACAATTTCCCAAAAAAAGACCTTTTCAAGATTAAAAAAGGTCTTTTTTAATTTTATAATTAGAGGCTAACAATTATAAATTCGCTTCGTCTGTTTTGCTGATGTTCTTTTTCGGTACATTTTACACCATCGGCACATTTATTTACTAATTGTGTTTCTCCGTATCCTTTTGCTGTTAATCGGTTGGCATTAATTCCTTTTTGTATTAGCCAATCCTTAGTCGATTCGGCTCTTTTATCTGATAAAATCTGATTACTTTCACTTGATGAACGACTGTCTGTATGCGAACGTATATCTAATTTTATTGTTGGATATTGGTTTAACATATCAACTAATTTCTGTAATTGAGGTTCAGATGTTTTTTTGATTGTAGCTTTTCCTAAATCAAAAAAGTTCATCGGAATTTGCAATAATTTCCCTAAATCGGTTCCAACGGTAATCGTAACCTTAACTGGTTTAATAGTATTATTTACTTTTATGACAACCGGAATTGCCGTTATTGGTTTTGGTTTCTTTTCTAAAGCTATTGGCAGAGAAGTTGAGCCTGTTGCTTTTTTTAGCGTCAAGGAAACTTCTTTAAACAAATATTCTTCTTTTGATGTTTTGATAAAATATTTCTTTCCGCATTTTACATTCGAAAAAACATAATTTCCATTAATATCTGATTTTGCTTCAACAGCAGATTTACCTGCTTCATCAAATAAAATTAGACTGACATTCGAAAGTGTTTCGTTTGTTTCCTGATCTGTAATCGTTCCTGATACAGACTGTTCGCAAATTAATCTGCGGTTTTCTGTAAATCGGTAAACATCATCTAATCCCTGACCGTTTATTCTGTTTGAAGAGAAAAATCCATTTCTGTTTTTGCTGTTAATTATAAAAGCAAAATCGTCTTGCTTACTATTAATTGGTTCTCCAATATTCTGAACTTCTTCAAAAGAACCATCTTTATTTATTTTTGAAACATAAATATCAAGTCCGCCTAAACCAGGTCTTCCGTCGCTGGAAAAATAAAGTTCTTTTTCATCCGAAATAAAAGGAAAGGTTTCTCTTCCTTCCGTATTGATTTCCGGACCTAAATTTTCAGGCTTGCCAAAAGTTCCATCAGTTTCTATACTTACTTTAAAAATATCTGAAAGCCCAAAAGTTCCCGGCATATCTGATGCAAAATACAATGTTTTTTCATCAATACTTAAAGCCGGATGCGCAACACTATATTCGTCACTATTAAAAGGAAGTTCCTGAACTTCTTTCCATTCGTCACCTATTAAGGTCGCTTTGTAAAGTTTTAAGAATGTAATTTTATTTTCATTCTGTCTTCTTTTTCCATCTACCGAATTATTTCTGGTGAAATACATTGTTCTGCCGTCTTTTGTAAAAACCGGAGTCGATTGATTGAAATTGACTTTTAAATTTTCTTTGTGAAACAACATTGGTTTTCCAATGCTTCCGTCAGGATTTAATTCAACAGAATACAAAGTTGAAATCGCTTTATTGGTCCATTTAAAGTTCTTTTTGATTATTGAACCTGTATCTCTGGCAGATGTAAATACTAGTTTATTATCTAAAATAGTACTTCCATAATCTGAATCTTTTGAATTAATTCCAGCATCTGCAATATCAAATCGGTCCGAATTTGCTTTAATATCTTCTAAATAGTTTCTGTTGTTTAAGAACAGAATTGCTCTTTTATCTGATGGTGCTTTTTGGCTGAGTTTTTCCAAAATTTCATCTGATTGCGTATAATTTCCTTCTGATTTTAAACATTGCGCATATTTGTACAAATACTCTGCTTCCTGATTTTCATTAAGGAAAAATAATTCCTGATAGTATTTTAGAGCTTCTTGTAATTCTCCAATAAGATAATAGGAATTGCCAAGCCTTTGAAACACTTTTTCGTCTCTAACTCCTTTTTCAACTAAACTTTCGTACGCTTTTATTGCATCCGCGTAAGCGTAATTGTCATATTTTTTATCTGCATTTTTTGTGCTGGCAGTTTGGGCATTTGCCATGAAAAAAATGTTACAGAACAAAAAGGAATAAAGTAAATTTTTAATCTTCATATCTTAAATCAATTAAAAGAATCTTGGTGATGTAAGTCTGCTGTAATTATTGAAAAATTCAAAACGAAGGAAAATTTCATGCGATCCTGAACTATATCTTCTTAAATTGGTGGTTTCATGATCGTAACCGTATCCTATATACATGCTTTTTGAAACCTGAAAACCTGCCATTGCACTTACCGAAGCACTCCAACGATATGCAAGTCCCACAACAAATTTATCATTAAACATAAAATTTCCAGAAAGATCAACTTGTAAAGGTGCTCCTTCTACCATTTTTGTTAATAGGGCAGGCTTGAATTTTATGTACTCTAAATGGTCTAAATTAAAGACGTAACCTGCCATAAAATAGTAGTTGATTTTGTCTTTGAAAATAGCAATATCATTATCATTATATCGATTGGTCTGGATGAAATTTGGTACTGATAAACCAATATAAGCTTTGTCTGAATGCCAATAAACACCGGCTCCAACATTTGGCGTAAACTTGTTATTCAGATCCTGAAATTGTGGATCGTTCTGATCTTCATAACTTAATTTGCTTATATCTAAATTGAAAAGATTCGCTGTTGCTTTTAATCCAAAAGACAGTTTAAAATCTTCTGAAGTTGGAATACTATAGGACAAATCTGCCGATAATGTGTTTTCGTTTGTTGGTCCAATTTTATCATTTACCAACGAAACTCCCAGTCCCAATTTACTATTGTTTAAAGGTGTATTTATCGAAAACGTACTTGTTTCCGGTGCTCCATCAAGTCCAACCCATTGTGTGCGGTACAAACCAAAAATGCTTAAAACACCTCGCGAACCTGCATAAGCGGGATTAATTGCAATAGTATTATACATATATTGTGTAAACTGCGCGTCTTGCTGTGCGGTACATACAACGGAAAAAAACATAAAAATTAAAACTAGTTTTTTCATTTGATAATCTTTAAAAAAACGGCTTAGCCAATTCTAAGCCGTTTATAATTTTTATTTATTAAGATATAAGTAACCTGATAATTCGTGTTGTGTCGATCCGCTATCTCTGTATTTCAGGATATAAAAATAAGTTCCTACCGGTAAACCGTCCGATTGCTTTACGGTTACACGTCCTTGGGAGATTCCAACAAAAGCTCGGTCTTCATTATTATAATGGTCTGTATCATAAACCAAAACTCCCCAACGATTGTATATTTCGACTGTATTATCCGGATAACATTCTAATCCCTGAATATAGAATCGTGCATTTTTTGCATCTCCGTTTGGAGAAAAAGCATTGAATACTTTAATCTCACATCCATTCAAGGCAAGAACAGTTGGTCTGTCTTCGGCATTGTTTTCATTATCTGATGTATCTCCAATAATAACTCCTTTTCCGCTTCGTCCTTCAACACTTGCCTGATTGGTAACACTTCCGTGGTTTATATCATTTTGTGTTATTTTGTATTGTGCAGTAAAGTTTGTGTCATTCGATTCATTTGGTTCCAGAGTCATGGCTTGTCCAGAGATTACAACGCCCGGTAAAGGATCTGTAATCATGATTTGTTTTAATGCAACATTACCTGTATTTGTTACTTTAAACTTGTACGTGATTGTTTCTCCAGCTTCTGCAACTCCGTCTCCGTTTTCATCATTAAATGAAGCGGTTTTAATAATGGCTATCGAAGGAACTTCAACAAAAACATCTAATATTGCTGTATTACAATTGGTTGGATTTGCTTTTTCACAAACTTGATAAGTCAATGGATAATTTCCTGCCGGCGTATTTGGTTTCACGCTTACCGTTCCATCTGCATTAAATTCAAAATAAGGACTGTTTGTAATATTCGTGAATACAATGTCTGATATATTAATTGGCAGTCCTTTTAATAAATCATTATCCAAAACATTTATAAATTCTAATTCTCCATTTATTCCATCAACACTTGCCGTATCATTCGTCAAAAGAATTGGAATTAATGGTGTTGGAGGATCCAGAAGATTCAACACTGTAACACTAACAATTGCCTGACTACAGCTTGATGGATTTAAAGCATCACAAATTTGATACGTTAATTGATATGTTCCTGTAGGTGTTTTTGGTTTAAGATCTACTGAACCATCTGCATTTAAAACCAAATTAGGATTCGGAATAATTGTAGTCAGGACAACATTTGCTGCACTTAACGCTACTCCGTTTAAAGTATCATTATTAAAAATATTCAATGATGTACTTATTTCTTTATTGGTATTAATTGGTCCCGCTTCATCATCATTTGCCTTAATGGTAAATGTTGGTTTTGCATTACATCCTGATGTTGCTGCAGGATAATTTACCACAACACTTACCGTTGGATTTAATGAAAACTCCATTGTTACACTTGGTCTTGTGTTTTCAAATCCGTCAGCACCTTCCGTCCATTGTCCATTTGTCAATATCCATCCCGGCCAATCTAAGCCATTTCCGTTACTGTCAATTGCTGCACCCGGCCAAAGAATATTTCCGCTTAATGGTAAGTTGGTTTGTGTTGCAACTACATTATTTGCACTGTCAATCCATCTTATTGTCAATAAGTTATTTGGTGTGAAATTATCCGGCGTCACATTATAAGAAACGTAAGGAACGTTGTTTGAGCAATAACTATCTGCTGTTATTGTCATTGTTGGCGCAACAACAGTAATTTTTACTATTGCTGTCGCACAATTTGTTGTGTTTAATTCGCAAACTTGGTATGTTAATTCATAAGTTCCTGCTGGTGCATCGGCTTTTAGAACGATTGTTCCGTCAGAATTTAGTTTAATATTTCCTGTTGGATCTGAAACTGTTTCTGAAATAGTAACTTCTGTTGCAACTATTGTTTGTCCGTTTTTAGTATCATTCCCAAGAACATTTAAAACATTCACAGGATGATTTACTCCAACTACTGAAGCTGCTGTATCGTCTATCAAAACTAATACTGCACCCGTTACCGGAATAATACTTTTTGCGATATCGCAATTATTTGTATTATTTACTTCGCAAATTCTGTATTCAACTTCATAGTTTCCTATTGGAGTTCCTGCCGCTACGGATATTGTTCCATCTGCATTTAAGGTTAATCCTGTTGGAACTGTGATTCCGGTTAAAGTAACCTGACCTGCCTGATTTCCTATAATTGCTGAACTTCCATTTAAGGTGTCATTTGTAATAAGTGAAGTTGTCGTTTTTCCTCCGATGCTTCCGTTAACTGAATCTGTTGTTTCAGGAACTGCGTCTATAACCGGAGCAACAACCGTAATTTTTACTGTTGCTGTTGCACAATTTGTTGTGTNACTTCGCAAATTCTGTATTCAACTTCATAGTTTCCTATTGGAGTTCCTGCCGCTACGGATATTGTTCCATCTGCATTTAAGGTTAATCCTGTTGGAACTGTGATTCCGGTTAAAGTAACCTGACCTGCCTGATTTCCTATAATTGCTGAACTTCCATTTAAGGTGTCATTTGTAATAAGTGAAGTTGTCGTTTTTCCTCCGATGCTTCCGTTAACTGAATCTGTTGTTTCAGGAACTGCGTCTATAACCGGAGCAACAACCGTAATTTTTACTGTTGCTGTTGCACAATTTGTTGTGTTTAATTCGCAAACCTGATATGTTAATTCATAAGTTCCTGCTGGTGTATTGGCTTTTAAAACAATTGTTCCGTCAGGATTTAGTTTAATATTTCCTGTTGGATCTGAAACTGTTTCTGAAATAGTAACTTCTGTTGCAACTATTGTTTGTCCGTTTTTAGTATCATTCCCAAGAACATTTAATATTGTTTTTGGCTGATTTGTACTTACAACTGAACTTGCTGTATCGTCTATCAACACTAATACCGCGCCCATTACGGGAATAATACTTTTTGCAATATCGCAGTTATTTGTATTATTGACTTCGCAAATTCTGTATTCAACTTCATAGTTTCCTATTGGAGTTCCTGCCGCTACGGATATTGTTCCATCTGCATTTAAGGTTAATCCTGTTGGAACTGTGATTCCGGTTAAAGTAACCTGACCTGCCTGATTTCCTATAATTGCTGAACTTCCATTTAAGGTGTCATTTGTAATAAGTGAAGTTGTCGTTTTTCCTCCGATGCTTCCGTTAACTGAATCTGTTGTTTCAGGAACTGCGTCTATAACCGGAGCAACAACCGTAATTTTTACTGTTGCTGTTGCACAATTTGTTGTGT
>NZ_RCZH01000015.1 GCF_006438875.1 Flavobacterium pectinovorum | reverse complement strand
AAAACTGGTATCGACGGAATTCCGGGAGTTAACGGTACGCCTGGGACACCGGGTAATCCGGGAGCATCAGGATCAATTACTACACTTGATGCCATTATAAAAGATGCACAGGGTAATATCTATGCTTATGTTGGATCAGCAAATACAGTTAAAGGACGTGATGATGCATGGGCTCAAGGTTCAACTGACTGGGTTAAGATCAACGGTCTAAACGGAGCAGCAGGAATTCCGGGAGTTAACGGTACGCCTGGAACACCAGGTAATCCGGGAGCATCAGGATCAATTACTACACTTGATGCTATTATAAAAGATGCACAGGGTAATATCTATGCTTATGTTGGATCAGCAAATACAGTTAAAGGACGTGATGACGCATGGGCTCAAGGTTCAGCTGACTGGGTTAAGATCAATGGTCTAAACGGAGCAGCAGGAATTCCGGGAGTTAACGGTACGCCTGGAACACCAGGGAATCCTGGAGCATCAGGATCAATTACTACACTTGATGCTATTATAAAAGATGCACAAGGTAATATCTATGCTTATGTTGGATCAGCAAATACAGTTAAAGGACGTGATGACGCATGGGCTCAAGGTTCAGCTGACTGGGTTAAGATCAACGGTCTAAACGGAGCAGCAGGAATTCCGGGAGTTGTTGGAGAACCTGGAACACCAGGTAATCCGGGAGCATCAGGATCAATTACTACACTTGATGCTATTATAAAAGATGCACAGGGTAATATCTATGCTTATGTTGGATCAGCAAATACAGTTAAAGGACGTGATGACGCATGGGCTCAAGGTTCAGCTGACTGGGTTAAGATCAATGCTGCAAATGCTGCGAAGAATGTTGGAACTTTTTCTTCTGATACAGATAGTGTTATTAAAGTAGAAGGTGGTGCTAACGCATTGTTCTCTGACGTAAGCATCGAAATTAAGGGTGGTGTTGAAGGTCAGGTTTTGGCTGCAAATACTAAAGGAGCAGCTGTTTGGCAGACACCTAATATCTTGAAAATTACAAGAATTTCTGATAACGGAGTTATTGCTGTAACTGAGAATGTCGTATTAATAGATGCTGCTGGTAAAACAGGAAAAATATCAATATCACTTCCTACAGTAGGATTAGACGCTTCTTCGATCGGTAAAGTATTCTCTTTCAAGAGAGTAGATACTAATGATGATGCAAGAGTATATGTGACTGCGCCAAACGGAGCGACAATTGATGACACAGAGGTTAGTGTTCTTATAGGTCAGTCAAATACTTTTCAACTAATATTAGAAACGGTTACCCCATCAGTAAAATGGCAAGTACTTTCTAGATTCTAGTAAATATTTGTTCTTTGAATGATAAATAATAAAATGGAGAGGTGAAATCTCTCCATTTTTTTGTTTCAGAAATATGAAATTATCTGCTTCACTTATAAATCTGGACTTTACACTTTTTGATAAATTAGTTTTTAAGATTGTTTTTATTGAGCTACTTTTTTATTAATTAACACACTGTTTTTCAGTGTGTTATTAGCTGTAAAAGGTGTTGGATTACAAAGTATTTGCATATATTTTTTTATAATGAACTTTCAGTAGATAACAAATTATTTAAGTTTTTTTTAAGAGGAGGTTAGCACCTCCTCTTTTTTATGTGATTTCAGTTCATAATTACAATTTACATTTCGCCTTATTGTGACACACTAATAACTTTTAAGAGGCAATACGACTTCAGTAAGGTTCTAATTTTGTGCAATAATTTAAAATGTAATTTGTGTAATAATATAAATAAGTGTATGAAAAAAAATGACTCATATAAAGTGACGAGGTTTTCGTTAGCTAAATATCCTGGAGGTATTTTAGGCCTTATGTTTGTTTTATTAGCTTGTCAAAAAGGACAGGCGCAGGAAGTAATTGTTAATGAAGATATTATGACTGTGAAAGGTGACACTCTGATTGTGAAAGGTGACACTCTTTCCACTCGTTTGAGTTTTATTAATAACGGAATAATAGAGGTAAAAGAAGGTGCAAATATGCATGCTTTTGAAGATTATACAAATCAGGCTTCAGGAAGTTTTAAAAACGATGGAGACCTTTATATCCTAAAAAACTGGAATAACTATGGTAAAGTCAATCATAGTGGTTCAAGTAAGGGGAAAACCTTTTTTATAGGAAGTATGCAACAAACGCTTAGTAGTAAATCAAATATAATTACCTCTTTTCAGGATGTGATTTTTGATAACGACTCTGAACCGGTTTCTTTTGCTTTCGGAATGAACGATGCCGTTTTCGCTTTTGATGGAAAGGCTGAGTTTTTAACCGGGATTGTTCAGGCTGGTGAATCAAGTTTGGTTGTATTTAATGAAAATGCTACCCATGAGTATGCCAGTGATTTTAGTTTTGTTGACGGTAAAGTTCAGAAAAAAGGGAATAGTAAATTTGAGTTTCCGGTAGGTACCGGTCTTTATTTTAGACCATCTTATCATGATGCTTCCAATTCTAATGAGGACAAAGCCTATACAGCACAGTATTTTTATAATTCAAGAGGTTTTCCAATGCGTGATATTAGTAGAAGAGATGTCATTATTGAGGCTATTGATGATGTAGAATATTGGAATGTAATACAGGACCAGGGAACTGAAAAGATTGTTTTAACGCTTACTTTGGATTCAAAAACTACACCGGCAGCTTTTCTTGAACCGGAAGAAGATAAAGAAGTAGCTATCGTGCGTTGGGATGAAAGATTCTTTAAATGGGTCTACGAAGGAGGAGTTACAGGTGAACGCGATTCAGATGCAAGTAAAGAGGCTAATTATACAAAATTGGTAACATCACCAGTTAGCGGGTATGGGATGTTTGCATTGGCAATTGTTAAGAAAAAGATAGTCGATCCAACAGGTGTTATTGTTTATAATGCGATTTCACCAAACGGAGATGGTCTTAACGATAGTTTCCTTATCGAGGGAATTCATAAATATCCTGATAATGAAGTTGAAATATACAACCGTTGGGGCGTAAAAGTATATGATGCTAAATCATATAACGAGAATGATGTAATGTTTAGAGGATATTCCGATGGACGTGTAACTGTAAAAAGAGGAGAAAAACTTCCAACGGGAACCTATTTCTACATATTGAAATACAATAACGGAGTAAAAGGAGTTGAAAAATCCGGATACCTGTATATCAATAATCAATAATAATATAAAATATAAAAATATTTAGAACGCATGAAAAAGTTTTTTTACATAATAACAATTGTGCTCTTGGGGATTTTTGAGGCTTCGGCTCAGCAAGAATCTCAATACACACAATATATGTACAATACAATGACTTTTAATCCGGCATATACAGGATCAAGAGAAATAGTAAGTGCAATGGGCTTATACAGAACACAGTGGGTTGGTCTGGACGGAGCACCAAAAACAATGAACTTTTCTTTACAAAGCCCGTTAGGCTATCATGGAAATGGTATTGGGTTAAATGTAGTCAATGATAAGATTGGTCCAACAGATAATACCGGATTAATGGTAAGTTATGCTTACACCATCCTGGCAGGGAACGATACAAAAATCTCTTTTGGTATTTCGGGAGGATTTGACAATTTTTCTGTAGATTATGGTAAGGTACTTACAAAAGATGGTAATGATAATTATCTAACAGGAAAAGAATCTCAGTTTTCACCAAATGTAGGGGCTGGTATATATGTACACAGCTATGATTGGTATGTAGGTTTGTCTATTCCTAAATTATTGAAAACTAATTTTTATGATGATGTAGCCTCATCGATTTATACAAATAAGTCTCATATTTATGCTATGGCTGGTTATGTTTTTGACATTAATCCTTACTTAAGATTCAAGCCTGCTGTTTTGACAAAACTGGTAGTTGGAGCTCCAATAGCAGTGGATCTTTCTGCAAACTTCTTAATTAATGACCGATTTACCATAGGTGCTGCTTATCGTATAAATGCAAGTGTGAGTGGTTTGGCTGGTTTTCAAATCTCGGATGGTATTCAGGTTGGTTATGCTTATGATTATGAGACAACACATTTAGGGAAATATAATTCAGGTTCACATGAACTTTTTCTAAGGTTTGATATTTTTGATAAGACAGCAAAGCGTATGATAAATCCAAGATTCTTTTAATTAATGATTACAAAAATACATATGAAAAAATATTTTTTACTTTGGATCGTTTTATTTGGACTGCATAATTCTTATTCGCAGAACAAATTAATAAATAAAGCAGAAAAAGAATACGACCAGCAAGCGTACGCTTCTCTTAGCTCAGGTAATTTATACGATGTTTTAATAGAAAAAGAGTACAATTCATCAGCAGTATATGCAAAATTGGGAGATTCTTATTATTTTAACGGAGATTATAAAAATGCTTTAAAAGCATATAGTCAGGTAGAAAAACTAAAAGATAATTATAGTTTTACTAATGATCAGTTGTTTAGATATTCACAATCGTTAAAATCTGATGGTCGTTACGATGAAGCTTCTAAAATTATAAAACAGCTTAACAGTAAATTAGCCAAGGGACCAATAAATGAAAGCACAGATTATCTAAGCGATATAAAAAAACAATCAAACAGATATTCGATTAAACTGGTAACTGCAAATTCTAAAATGCCAGATTACGGAACGGCATATTATAAAGAAAAACAAGTGATTTTTACTTCTGCACGTGATACAAACGTAGTTAAGAAGTACAAAGATGCCTGGACAGGAAAGCCATATTATAAGCTTTACGAAGCTACAATTACAGATGATGGTGACTTAGTTAATCCTAAAAAACTCCCAGGAAAAGTAAATTCAGTTTACCATCAGTCAACTCCGGTAATAACAAATGACGGAAAGCAGATGTATTTTACAAGAAGCAATTTTTTAGGAAATAAATTGGGATCTGATGATACTAAAACAAATCGCCTGAGAATATACAGAGCTACACTTGTAAATGATACTTGGGATAAAATAGAAGATTTGTCTATTAATAACGACTCATACTCAAATGCCCATCCGGCATTAAGACCAGATGGAAAAAGTTTAATTTTTGCTTCAGACAGACCCGGATCATTAGGGCAGACAGATTTATATGAAGTCGAAATAAAAACGGATGGCTCTTTTGGAGAACCTAAAAACATGGGAGCCTCTATTAACACTATTGGTAGAGAAACTTTCCCTTTTATAACTAAATCCGGTGAATTTTATTTTGCATCAGATGGACAATCAGGTTTAGGTGGTTTGGATGTATTTGCTGCAATCAAAAATAGTGATAACAATTATACTATTGTAAATGTGGGAGAACCTGTGAATTCCGGTAGTGATGATTTTGGATTTGTTATTGATTCTCAAACAAAAAAAGGCTTCTTTAGTTCAAACAGAGGCAATGACGATCAAATTTATAGTGTAAGAGAATTAGAGCCAATTAAGGAAATTGTAAATGAAATTGCAGTAGCAGGAAAAATATACGATAATAAAACAGGAGCGGCTTTGCCTAATGTTAAAATTAAGGTGTACGACAAAAATAATAAATTAGTTGATGAGTTCTTTACAGATGAAGCAGGAGAGTACATAGTAAAAGTACCTCAGGGTGATTATACTTTTGTGTATGAAAAACAAGGGTATCTATTTGAAAATGATCATATCACAGTAAAAAAAGGAGATAAGAATATACTAATTGATAAACGACTTACAGTAGATCCTAATGCAATCCAATTGGTTGACGAAAATGGGAATGCGGTAGTTAACGGACATGACCTAACAAAAGATCTTAATCTAAAACCAATTTATTTTGATCTGAATGGGACAAGAATAAAAAAGAAATCTCAAGAAGAATTAAATAAAATTGTAAAGTTTCTAAAAAACTATCCTACTTCAACTGTAGATATAAGATCACATACAGACAGCCAGGGTGATAATAATTATAATCTTAAACTTTCTGAAAGAAGAGCAAAATGTACCATGGATTACTTTCTTAAAAAAGGAATAAAAGCAAACAGGGTTACAGGTAAAGGTTATGGTGAAACAGAGATTTTAAACAAATGTGTAGATGGTGTAAAATGTTCGGATAAAGAACATCAGTTAAACAGACGTTCAGAATTTATAACATCATTTAATAACAAGTAAGCAGTTTAGTTTACAAAAAGAATATATAGTGTGGGTATCAAACGATACCCACTTTTTTTTTATTAAAAAGTAAGAATGGAAAAAGGTGAGAAAATAAATCAGTCCTTCATTCATAGAAGTTGATCTATATTAAATAATATCCCCAAATCTTTGGATTGTTTCTATGAAAAAGGTCATAATATTTTATACAGAAATAGCTTAATTTGGTATAATTCAATTCATAAATTATTTCGGTCAAAGAGTTATAGCTCCATGTCATTAAGTTAAGGAAAACATCCTTGATAGTGAAGCAAATAAATCTCTCGTAAAAGAGCAAAATTGCAAAGATTTTGTTATTTCGACAGAGGAGACCCGAGCTCAATGTCATTAAGTTAAGTTTTTTGACTAGCCTCCAGCTTCAGCTCAATGTCATTAAGCTAAGGAAATATCTATCCCGTCCCGACGTTTCGGGATCGGGAATTTGCCGAATAGATCTCGCGCAAAGTCGCAGTCCGAGGCTTCGGGAGCAAAGAAAATGTATGTAAACTTGGCGGCTTTGCGACTTTGCGCGATTTTTTTTAGTCATAATTGTATAAAAAAGCTTAACTTAATGACATTGAGTTATAACCACCGCTTTGTAAAAGTTTGGCGGCAATTAAACAATTTAATAAATTAGAACATTTTATTTTTTACTTATATCTTATCTTGAAATAATTGAGAATAGATTTGTAATTATCCTGAGCCGTCAGACAGTTATCTATCAAATATTCCTTTATATATTAAATTCATGTAAACTCTTTAAAAAAAAAAATTTAGCTGTTCATCAATACTGAATGGCACAATATTGTTTGCAGGATATTCCTCGAAAACAATTAATCTCCAACACGACCATTTCTATCTTGAAAAGGATGTATGATTTCGAATTTATGATAAAAACCTACAATATCTTCGTTGATATTATTTTTAATATTAGGGTAGTTTTTTTACAGCTCTTTCATTTGTATTGTCACTTTTCCGGCGGAACAAGCCTCATTACCACCAACTTCATTGGAAGTTTTTGTATTCACAAAAATTAAACCAGTCTTTTCTGCTGCCAGACGTACCAGACTTCAATAAAAGACAATTCTTTACTAATGGATTCAATGAGTTTAGCATCTGCTTAGATCATATCAATTTGTCGTGTCTTCTTCCTATTTTAAAATTTTCTGAATATTTTATGCTCACATACATCATTTATGATATGTTTTGCATCAAATGGGATACTTTTTTTATCTATATAAACCTACTTTTATTAAAATGATTTTTGCTGTTTTATAAGATGTTAGCCGCTATTGACCACTAATTTTTGAAGACGAAGTTTTAGAAATAGTATCTGTTTGTAAGTAACACTTTTGTACAATGAAAACAGTTTGAATGATCATAAATCCGAATTAATACTTTACTAATTATAAATTTAACCACAAAAAACTATGAAAAAATTTAGTCTGTTCTCCTTAACACTAACGTGTGTTTTAGGATTTGCATCCTGCTCGGATAATCCTTCTGCAGCAGAAGACCAATTGGCAAACACATCCGCAATTAGCAATGGCAGTACAAACAAGGTTGCCGGCGCGCCGTGGGTCAAACAATTTGAAGATACATTCGATGTAGGCTCAAGTCTGTCACAATGGACAAAAGAACAACGTGCGGATTATAATTCGTGGTATTGCGACTATTACAGTTCAGTGCCAACCACACAATGGCGAGATGGAAAGCAATGTTTAGAAATCAAGACAACAAAATTAAGCACGTACAAATATCAATCTGGTTTTATTACTTCTAATTACCAATACAAACCAGAAAATAATACGGAATATATGCTTTCGGCTAATATTAAATTAATAGCAATGGATGGCGGAACGTATAAGTCTTTTACGGAAACTTACGGTGCGTGGCCGGCTTTTTGGTCGGTACAGGGAAATGCCTGGCCAACGCAGGGAGAAATCGATATTATGGAAGGATATTCTTTTGCACCAAATGCAAGCCGTTTTACTTCAAATATTTTTTATGGAACTTCTGCCGGAAATAACTTATTAGGAAATTCAGCTGAGAGAAACTACCCAAATAATTTTGATATAAACGGAAATAGCGGATGGCATTTGTATGAATCCTTTTGGAAAATGAAGGATAATGTAGTAACCGTAACGATAAAGGTAGACAATGTAACGGTTTCAACCTATACTAATAGTAGTGTATCGAATCTTAATTTGAATAATTTCGGAAAGCATGCGATTACTTTAAATGTAAATGTTGGATCAAAAGACTCTAATTTTATAGATCCTAATAAAATCAACTTATTTACAACTGTAATGATGTGGGTTGATGATGTAACGGTTTACAAAAGACCTATTTAAATATCAACACGAATTGCACGAATTGTCACTAATTCGTTTGTGAAATTAATTTTGCAAACCAGGCTTAAACCTTTAAAAATTAGTGACAATTAGTGTAATTCGTGTTTCCTAATTGATTTATAATACAAAACACGAATTACACGGATTGTCACTAATTTGTTTGTGAAATTAATTTCGCAAACGAGGTTTAAACCTTTAAAAATTAGTGACAATTAGTGGAATTCGTGTTTCCTAATTGATTTATAATACAAAACACGAATTACACGGATTTAGCACTAATTCGTTTGTGAAATTAATTTCGCAAACCAGATTTAGACTTTTAAAAATTAGTGACAATTAGTGGAATTCGTGTTTCCTAATAGATTTATAATACAAAACACGAATTACACGGATTTAGCACTAATTCGTTTGTGAAATTAATTTCATAAACTAGGTTTAAACCTTTAAAAATTAGTGACAATTGGTGTAATTCGTGTTTAAATATATTTATGCAAAATGGTATTTTATGCTTAATCTAAACCTTCAAGAAATCCTGTATGTGAACTTTTGATCGCAAAATTTGAATCGTACAATAAAGGCCAGTCATTTCCAACATGGTTTAATTCTGTACTATACGGAATCCACGATTCATTATCCTTCATTCCCCACACTGTTAGAGCATATTTATTGGCGGCAGGAAGCGCATTATACAGCTGCACGATCTCTTTATATTTTTCTTTTTGAGCAAGCCTTCTTTCATTTGTAAAAGTAGAAATGTCATTCGATTGATTTACCTGAATATCTAATTCCGAAACATGAATTTTCAAACCTTTTGCGACTGCTCTGTTAAGATCCGTTTCTATTTGAGCTTTGGTTGGGCTTAAATATGTGTTATGCATTTGAAAACCAATACCATCAATCAGCGAACTTGCTTTTAGATCATCTATTATGCTAAAAACTTTGTCTTGTTTTGCAATATTAGTCGAAGTTGCATAGTCATTATAAAACAGTAATAATTTAGTGTCACCTGCTGCATTTGCTGCATTTCGAGCCCATTGAAAACAATCTTTTATATAGTTTGGTCCCATTCGTTTAAGAAAAATGGTATTTCTCATGTTACCGCCATTATCGTCTGCTGCTTCATTAACCACATCCCATGATTTTACTTTTCCTGCATAATGAGTAACCACATCTGTGATGTATTTTTTTACTTCTGCGGCAAATTCAGCATCAGTGCCTGCAAAATCCTGTAACCATTTTGGCACTGCATTATGCCATACTAAGGCATGACCGTGAACATTGATGCCATTTGTATTTCCGTACGCCACAATTTTATCCGCTGCGGTCCAGTTGTAAACACCGCTTGCGGTAGAAATTGGGTCCATTTTCATTTCGTATTCGGCAGAAATACTGCTAAATTCATTTTTCAAAATAATATCATAAGGACTTCCATTGGTTAATTGCGAAGCTTTTACTGCCATACCTACAAAAAACGGATTGGCTAGTTTATTTGCTTTTACTTTCAAAAAAGTAGGATCTTCAGGAATAGTACTGGAACCTGTGGTTACAACATAAATAACATTTGAATAGTCTGATGTTTGTGTCGCATTTTTTGCTCTGACTCTGTAAAAATAGGGT
Organism: Flavobacterium pectinovorum; assembly: GCF_006438875.1. Classification (GTDB taxonomy): domain Bacteria; phylum Bacteroidota; class Bacteroidia; order Flavobacteriales; family Flavobacteriaceae; genus Flavobacterium; species Flavobacterium pectinovorum_A. The sequence continues at coordinate 148,795 of NZ_RCZH01000015.1, read as the reverse complement.
GTTCCTCCATTTAAACCCACGACAACTTCGTTTAAATCAGTAACTTCTTTTGCGTTGTAATTAGGAACGAAAGTTGAGAAATTTTCGCTGGTAGAAACATCCAAAAGATAGCTTTTGGCATTGGAAACATAATTCCATTTTGCTCTAAAACCCGCATCGTTTACATCTTTTGGTGCATTTGCAACTGGTGATTCTAAAGTATTGGCGACCACATTATCATCTTTTGAACAAGAGTTTAGAAAAAAGACAAAGCTTGTGAGCACAAGTAAAATTTTATTTTTCATACTGTTTTTATTTTAGGGTATTTATAGTTTATAAGAGCTAAGATTTGGGCACAAGTAAAAAAGAAACACGAATTTCACTAATTGACACTAATTAGTTTGTGTAATTAATTTCACAAACTAAATCACCCGTTTAAGGTTTGTGCAAATTCGTGAAATTCGTGTTCAATATATGTATCTGCACGTAGTATAAAGAGACTGTTTTTGGTCACAGCCTCTTTCTAAACTTAAAATACAATACCATTAATTATTGGTAACGAATTTTAATATTATCGTATTTTATTACGCTTGGATTTGGCGTATCTCCCTGAGCAATTCCAACTTTAATTTCATTAATTTTAGAAGGATCCAATGTAGCGGCTGAATTTGAACCGAAACCGTAATTATCTTTAAAATCAGCTATTGATATTGTTTTCGTAGTCCAATTTATATCAGTTACTTTGAAATTGTAGCCGTAATTTACTCCATCAATAGTATTTAATTGAATAGCAAACTGAGCACCAACAACATTTGCACTTACATCAATATCTATAAAGGCTTTCGTCGCGTCATTATTTGCTGTGCTTAAGAAACCGGATCCTCCGCCGGCGCTGCTTCCGTTATATCCATTTGCAGTTGAACCCGCCCAAGCTAATGCTGCATAATTGCCTGTTGGTCCGCCAGTCGTGTTTGCATTAAAACTATCCATATCACCATAAGCACTCCAATCACGTCTGACACCGGCTCCGTCAAAATCAGATACAAGAATTACCGTAGCAAATTCTATTGTCTTTTTTGCTGAACCTCCCGGTGTAGTAATTACTAATTCTGATCCTGAAACAGCATCTGCAGGTAAACCGATGATAATTGAAGAAGATGAATTTACAGAATAGCTGAGTACTTTGCCTCCAAGAGTTATCGAAGAAACATTATAAAACCAGGTACCTTGAATTTCAAGAGGAAAGCCCGGAGTTGCTACAGCCGGAATTGTTTTTGAAATAGTAGGAACAGGCTGTAAAATTTCAATATTCTTGGTAACTGATCCGGTTGCTGTTATAAAGGTAATAGGCTGTACTCCAAATCTACTTCCTAGTTTTTCATCAAAAGGAATAGTGAAAATAAACGCTTTATCAGAGTTATAGTTTGGATTGAAACTGATGTCAATTTTATTGTCCAGTGTAATCTTTTTTAATCCCTCTAAACCCTGTCCTTCGACTCTGACTTTATTTAGCGGAAAAGCCTGATTTAGTAAATCTCCGGGTTCAGCAACCATTGCATCGACATTTGCAGTAACTGCGTCATCATTTTGACAGGCTGTAAAAGAAGCAAATGTCAAAAGAATTATAATTGTATATTTTATTTTATGGATCATAAGTATGAAAATTAATTAAAGTTAAAAGGAACCGGAGGCTCTAATAATGACGGATTTGTATCAATAGCTGACTGCGGTAACGGCAATTCAAAATAATTGCTTCCCGGAGTTATCTTTACAGAAATCAATTGGGTTCTCGCATCATCAGAATAAAAACCAACTTCCTGATTCGAGATAATTGCTGTTGCTTCTGCCAGACCGCGACGTTTTAGATCAAAGAAATATTGTCCTTCAAGCGCGAATTCAATTCTTCTTTCCTTAAACAAATCATCTCTTGTAAGTACTGTTTTAATGGGTAATCCTGCTCTGGTTCTTACTTCGTTAAAGGCGCTCAGGGCAGAAGCATTTGTCGTAGAACCGGCTCCTGCCAAAATTGCTTCGGCATGCATTAATAAAACATCAGAATATCTTAATATAATCGTGTTTTGTGAAGTTTTCATAAAAAACACATCGTTTCTCTCCGCTGCAGAACCTACAATGTATTTTCTGAAATTTGCTCCTGTCGAAGAAAGGATTTTTTTATAGGTAAAACCGCCTTGGTTTTTTAACAATTCAGGATAAAAATCACCATCCGTCATTATGGTGTACTTTTTTCTGATATCCTTTGGTTCAAATCCGGCTTGCAAGGAGATCGAAGGCAGGTGAACTCCCCATCCGTCACCGCCGCCGGTAATTCCTGTACCGCCGGGAACAATATAAGCCTGATTTGTGTTTTGAGTTCCCCATTCTGTAGCAATAGCTTTCCATTGTAAAGCAAACATACTCTCCGGACTATTATTATTTTCAGGGCTGTTAAACATGTTTCCGTAATCCTGAATTAAAGAGTATTGTTTCCCCATGATTTTCTGGGTTAAATCGGCACATTGTGTATATTCTTTTAAAGTTAAATGTACTTTGGCAAGAATACCCATTGCTGCGACATTGGTAACATATCCTTTCTTTGCTGAAGTTGCAGGCAAATTTTCAACGGCATATTCTAAATCTTGTTTTATAAATTTATAGACATCTTCGACCAGATTTCTTTTTGGCTGTGCTGCAGAACCTGCTTTACTAATAATTGGTACAGCACCAAAAGTCCTTACGAGATAGAAATAAGCATTTGCTCTCATAAACCTTGAAATAGCAATAGCATTTTTATAAGATGCTTCCGGTAATTCGCTTTTTCTTTCTTCGACTAAACTCATCAAATTGTTTGATTGATCGATAACGGAAAATAGCGAAACATAACCTTCTGTCAGGATTGGATTCTGTGAGGTTACCTGAGCATCTTTAAATTGCGCATAAGCACCATCAAATGTAAAGGCGTTTCCGGCGTACATATCTCCCACGGCAATCAGGAATTTATCATTGAAGGTAAACCAGGGTTTAAAATATAAACTCTCAGCGATTCCGTCAAAAGCGGTAACGCCTTTCGGTAAATCTGCAGGGGTCAATTGATTTTCAGATGGTGCATTCAAAAAATCATCTGAACACGAAAATAAAAACAGCAATGGTATCAGCATTACCATCAGTAAAAGTTTTAAGAATTTTTTCATAACTATTATTTTTAGATTAATGACGATGTATCATTAAATTGGTTTTGTTTTATTGAAATTTTAGAATTCTAAATTCAAACCTAAAGAAGTTATTCTTGGTACCGGATATCGTCCTAAATCAATACCGCTCAACGTAACATTTTGGTCCAGATTTCCCATGGCAGGATCAAAACCGGAATAGTTTGTCCAGGTGTATAAATTTTGAACATTTACATACAATCTAACTTTAGAGATGATTGATTCTTTGAATATTGAACTTGGCAGATCATAACTCAAAGAAACATTCTGAATTCTTAAATAAGAACCGTCTTCTACAAATCTGTTCGAAATTCTGCCATTTCCGTTTGGATCATTCAGTGTAATTCTTGGAACATCTGTATTTTCGTTAACGCCCGCTTCAAAAGCATTTAAAGCCTGAGTACTCACGTTTGCATATCGGTCACCAAATCCGGGATAAATGCCATCCGTATAATGACGTGTAAAATTGTAGATTTCGTTACCCTGACTTCCGGTTAAAACAACAGACAGACTAAGGTTTTTGTATTTAAAATTATTCGTAAAGGAATACGTAAAATCAGGAATTGCACTTCCTAAAGCCGTTTGATCTTTAGCGTCAATTTTTCCATCACCATTAAGATCTTTAAAACGAATATCTCCAACTCCCGTTCCGGTTTCCTGAACTGGTCCCGCCGCTAATTCGGCAGCATTTTTAAACAATCCATCAGTCACATATCCATAAAACTGACCAACTGGCTGTCCTTCTGTAGTTCTGGTAACGTTATATAAATCAAATTGTACTTTTCCTAATAAAGATTTGCCTGCTCCTTGAAAACTAGTAAGTTCATTATTGTATTTTGATAAAATAATGGTACTGTCCCAAGTGAAATTCTCGGTAATAATATTTCTGGTATTCAAGGTAAATTCTACACCTTTTGTTTCAATTTCACCTGTATTCAAATAATAATTAAGCGCACTTTGGTTTGATTCATCATTGATTTGTTTGGTTAGGAAATTGGAAGATTTTTTTACATAATAGTCAAAATCTAATTTAACCCTGTTATTAAGCATTCCTAATTCGAAACCTACGTTGAAAGATTTCAGTGATTCCCATTTAATATCAGGATTCCCTAAATTATCAATTGTTGGAGATACACCACCAAATGGAGATGAAGTCAATGATAGAATGGTCTGGTATCTGTTGGGCGGAATATTTTGATTTCCTACGGAACCGTAACCTGCTCTGAATTTTAAATAATTTACACTATTTGATAAAGGCTCAAAAAACTTTTCGTTACTAACTGTCCAACCTGCAGCAAAGGACGGGAAATAACCCCATTTATTGTTAGGTCCAAAGTTTGACGAAGCATCTGCTCTTAAAGAAGCTGAAAATGAATATCGATCAGAAAAACTATAGTTTAATCTCGAAATATAAGAAGTCATCGACCATCGTCCGGAACCATTTCCGTTTACTGCCGTATCAATATCACCTATATTTAAGTTGGTAAAATCTTTGCTTAAAAAATCCCCGCTTCTGTATCCGCTCAAATATTCGTATTGACTTTCTTGCGCTTCCTGACCTAACAAAAAGGTAAAATTGTGTTTTTCGTTAATGGTTTTATTATAAGTCAGATAATTTTTAAGACTCCAATAAAAACTTTGATCCTGCTGTTTGAATGATTTATTTAAAAGCTCAGATACATTTCCTAAAGTGTATGCAGGTGCAAAAGAGCTGCTTTTTGCAAAATTTAAGTCATATCCTAATTCAGATCTGAAAACCAATCCTTTGATCAGCGTGAAATCAGCAAATAGATTTCCGTTGATTTTATATCTTTCTGTTTGTGCATTGTTGTATTCTGCCAGAGCAATTGGGTTCGTTGCCTCATTTGCAGATGAACCTATGCCGCTCGCAGGACCTGCAAAAGAACCATCAGCATATCTCACAGGCAATTCCGGAGATTGTCTTAGCGTATTCATCACTAAACCACCTCTGTCATCGTTTCTTACCACTTTTTGGGTAGATCTGCTTAAAGACATATTGTTACCAATTTTTAACCACGATTTTACATTTGAATCCACGTTTAATCGCAAAGACATTCTGTTGAAATCTGAATTTAGAACAATTCCTTCCTGATCAAAATAATTTAAAGAAGAATAATATCGGGTTCCGTCTTTTTCACCGGAGAATGATAACTGATGATTGTACATCGTTGCGGTTCTAAAAAGTTCATCCTGCCAGTCCGTTCCCTTGCCTAATAAATCAGGTTTTTGATATTGATAGGGAACAGGTTCGCCATTTAGTTTGAAAATTTTCGTTTGATACGCTGCATATTGCGGTAAATTTAAAACGTCAACATGATTTGTAACTTCCTGAGTGGCTAAATAGGTTTCATATGAAAAAGTTGATTTTCCTTTTTTTCCTTTTTTGGTCGTAATCAAAACAACACCGTTTGCACCATTTGCACCGTAGATGGCTGTTGCCGAAGCATCTTTCAAAATATCGATAGTTTCAATATCCGAAATATTCAAACCTGATAATGCAGAGTTTTTAGTTTGTCCGTTTCCGCCTCCTAAAGCACCAAATGAAAAGGAATCATTATTTTTATCCGCAAAAATAGGAGTACCGTCAATGACATATAAAGGTTCATTACCATTAATAGAGGTAATTCCCCTGATTTGAACAGAAATTCCACCTCCGGGTGTACCGGAATTTTGAGTCACATTTACACCTGCGGCTTTACCTACAAGAGCCTGATCGATAGAAGTAAAGGGTTTGTCCTGAATTTCTGAAGCCTTAATAGAAGAAACGGCACCATTTATATCTTTTCTTTTTGAAGTTCCGTATCCAATAACGACAACTTCATTAAGTTTTTCCAGATCATTAACCATGATTACCTGCATCACCGCTTTTGTATCTGCCGGCATGGAAACATTTTTATAACCGATATAACTGAAAGTCAATATAGCTTTTGGCTCTACATTGTTTAATACAAAACTGCCATCAAAATCGGTGGAAGTTGCATTTTTTGTTCCTTGTACTATTACACTAACACCTGGCAAGCCCATTCCGCCTGATGTTACTTTTCCTTTAACAGTTTGAGCGAAGAAAAAATTTCCCCACATACACACTATTAAACACAATAGTTTTTTTAATGTTTTTTTCTGCATAAAATTTGGTCGTTAAGTTTGATAATTAGTTAGTTTTTATTTCAAAATATGGAAGAATATCATCTTTTGCCAAATGAATTATTGAGGTAATGACAAGCAGGATTATTTCTTAAATATTTCTTAACGAAAGTAAAATGTAGAGGTGTGCTATTATAGAACAGATGAAGCATATTGTAAAACATTTGATGCAAAAAATGCTGTAAATGCACTATTAGCCCGAAAAGAGCGTACTATGTCATTTGAACCACTTGTCAGGTATTTGCTAAGTTTTTTGCTTTAAAAATATTTTATGTTTAAAAAAAGAGTAAATTATTTTTTATATCTGAATTTTGGATGAAATAAAAAAGAGCAATTATTGAAAAAATTGACTTACAAAAAAAAAGAGCTTCGATTTTTTAATTCGAAGCTCTTTTAATTACATTTTACCTGTGGGAGATTATTTATTCTTTGGCTCTTTTTTCCTGCGTTGGTAAATTTCCGTATTTAATTTTATAACATTTGGTAAAATAGGAGGGAGAAGTAAAGCCTACTTTATAGCTAATTTCATTGATGTTGTTATTTCCTTTTTCGATCAATTGTTTTGCTTTTTCCAGTCGAACATTTCTAATAAACTCATTGACAGAAACGCCTGTTAACGTTTTTATTTTTCGATACAATTGACTTCTGCTCAGGAAAATTTTAGAAGATAATAACTCTACACTCAATTCAGGTTCGCTGATGTTTTCATTTATAAAATGCAGGATTTTTTGAATGAAATCATTATCCAGCGACGTCGTTTTTTCTTTGCCGTCTTTTGTTATTCCGCTATAGAATTTCTTAAACATGATTTGTCTGCTTGTAATAAGCTGTGCCAGACTCGATTTTAAAATATCCAGTTCAAATGGTTTACTCAAATACATATCAGCACCGGAATCTATACCTTCCAGTCGGTCTTTTACCATGGCTTTTGCCGAAAGCATTAATAGCGGTATATGACTTGTTTTTAGATCTCCTTTGATGTTTTTGCACAATTGCAACCCATCCATTACGGGCATAATAACATCTGTAATGATTAAATCAGGCAATTTCTGAACCGCAATTTCGTAACCTTTTTGACCATTTTCTGCAACAAGAACCTTGTATAATTTGCTTAATTCCTGTTTCAGGTAATTTCGTAATTCAGGATTATCTTCAACAATCAAAATCGTGTATGGTTTTGCAGTTTCCGGAGAAGTATTTTCTACGTTTTGATACGCAATTTCATCTTCATCAGATTGATTATTAAAAGATTCTGATAGAAATTGATTTTTATTTTTTTCTATTTTAAAAGACGTGTTAACTACTTCGCTTTTCTTATAAAAAGATTTCCCTAACGGAAATGTTACCGTGAATTTTGTGCCTTGTCCTACCTGACTTTCAACATTAATTTTTCCTTTATGCAACTCAATAAATTCTTTAACAACCTCTAAACCAATTCCTGTACTGCCGTAATAATCCTTATTTATATTGTTGACCTGATAAAACCTGTCAAATATTCTTTTTAAATCTTTTTTGTGAATTCCAGAACCGGTATCTGTAATTGTTATTGAAAAAGAAGGAACTTTATTTCCGTTAATTAATAAAGAATTATCCAGATCTGATTTGTCTATAGAAATGGTAATAGAACCATTATCCGGAGTAAATTTAAATGCATTTGAAATAATATTAAACACTATTTTTTCCAGCATTTTTGGGTCTAACCAGTCTTCGAGCTCATCAACCGATGACTCAAAATTAATAGTAATATTTCGGGCAGAAGCTTCCTCATCAAAATAGCCAATAATTCCCTGCGTAAAGGCTACGACTTCAATTTTCTTGGCTTGAAGGGAAATTTTATTAAACTCTAATTTATTAAAATCCATAAGCTCATTGATTAGTCTCGAAAGCCTATCCGAACTTTTGTGTACGATTTTTAATTTATGATGTATTTCAGGAGATAAATTTTTACTTCTTAAAATATCTTCCAGCGGATTAATAATCAGCGTTAACGGTGTCCTGAACTCATGAGAAATATTCGTAAAAAACTGTAATTTCTTATTGTTTAATTTCTCTAATTGAATACTTTTTTCCTTTTCGAGAATTATGGCTTGTCCCGCTTTAAAACGATTTTGATAAATTTTATTGAAATATATAATCAGGAAAACTAAGATAGAGGAGTAGATTAAATAAGCCCAAAGGGTTTTCCACCACGGAGGCAGAATTTTTATTTTTAGTTCTAATTGATCATTACTCCACGAACCATCTGCATTAGCCGATTTTACTTTGAAAACATAATTGCCCGGCGCCAGATTGGTGTAAGTTGCTGTCCTGTTATTGCCCACATAATTCCAGTCTTTTTCGAAACCCTCAAGGTAATAAGCGTATTGGTTTTTCTTAGAATAATTATAATTGATTCCCACATATTCAATCGTAAAAACAGACTGTGTATGATCGAGAATAATTTCTTTAGTTTGAGCAATTACTTTGGTTAACGGCGAAGAATCTTCATTTGGCTTAACGGATCGATTGAATAATTTGAAATCGCTGAAATACAGCTTTGGCGCTTTTTCTGCTTTTTTTATCTCGTTCGGATTAAAATAATTTACGCCTTCGTAACTGCCAAAATACAACTCTCCGTTGCCATCTTTAAAGACCGCATTATTATTAAAATCATTATCAACAAGACCATCGTCTTTATTAAAATTGGTGCTTTTTTTATTTTTAAAATCAAGTTTTGTCAATCCTGAGCCACCGCTTATCCACAAAGAACCATTGTTATCAGAAATTATGGCACGAACAGATTTTTCTTTAAAACCGGGAAAGTTATTGTAGTTTGAAAATGTTTTGTCTTTTTTATTGTAGTTAAATAATCCTTCGCCGTCAGTTCCTATCCATATTGTTTTATCGTTAGACTCATAGATGGATAAAATAGACTGAATACTGTTGTACTTCGTTTTATCGTTAAACATGGCATCGCGCATTTTTGTGACTTTAAAACCAGGTTCGTCTTTAAAACTAACCTGATATAATCCCAAAATTGTTCCAACCCATAAAACATCATCAGAGTCAACAAAAACTTTACGGATAAAAGCGTTGTCTAAAGCGTTTTCTACGAATGGTTTTGAGTCACAATGAACAAATGTGTTGCTTTTATAGTCAAAATAATGCAATCCTTTTATAAAAGTTCCAATCCAGATTCGGCCTTTTGAATCTTCTGAAAAACTAAAAATCCGGTTCGATTTTAATCCTGTGTTTGTTGTATTGTAGTTTACAAATCGGGTAGTGCCATTTTTCAAAAAATAGATTCCGCGATCCCAGCTTCCTATCCAGATATTTTGTTTACTGTCTATAAATATAGTCTGAATATCAGCAGCATCTAAACCGGAATAATAGTTTTGATTGTTTTTGTTTACGTGAATATAACTCTTATCAGTAAGATTATAAATATCGAGTCCGCCGCCTTCATTACTGATTAATAAATTGCCCTTTTTATCTTTTATGACCGAAGTTACATAACTGGTCTGTAAAGAATTGTCATTATTTACAAGCGATTCAAGCGAATTAAATTTGTTATTGGGTTTATCAAATACACCAAGTCCTTTATTAAAATAACCTAACCAAAGCCGTTTTTCTTTGTCTTCATACAAGGACCAAACCGAGTTAGATTTTAAACTAAAGTCATTGTACTTACTGTGTAGATATTTTTGCAATACCTGTCCTTTGTAATTTACAACCAGTAATCCGTCATTTTCTGTACCACAAATGATGTAATCCTGACTGCTTTCTATAATAGATAAGATTTTGTTTTTGGTAACAGAGTAATTTTCAAATTGATAATTATCTGTTTCAGGTTTGATTTTTATCAGTCCATTTTCAGTTGTTCCCAGCCAGATATATCCATATTTATCTATAACAAGATTTTCGATGTCATCTAATAAAGGTTCTCTGTTAAATTTGTCTTTATAAACCTGTTTGATTTTTCCGTTTAAATCGAGTTCTAATAGACCATAACTGGTTCCTAAATAAATGATTCTGTGCTTATTTTTTACGGAAGATTTTATCAGAAAATTAAATTTTTTGAGCACTTTGGACTGAATCAAAGAAACTTTCAGAGTCTTTATATTGAGTTTGAATAATCCAAAACCATAAGTTCCTAAGATTAAATTGCCATTATTATCCTGAATAATTGTTTTTACGGTAATGGGTTCATCATAACCTTTTGTAATTACATCTTCGATATTAATTTTAGTAAAATTATCTAAATCCCTGTTGTACAAACACAAACCGTCATCAGTACCAACCCATAAGTTATTATTAGAATCAAGAAAAGTTGCATAAATAAAGTTGCTGTTTACAGAACTGGGTTTTTTATTGTACTCATATCCAAAATAATTTACTCCATCGTATCGATACAAACCCGCGCCATTTGTGCCTATCCAGATAAAACCATTTTTATCCTGAATAATAGAAGTTATAGCTCTTTTTGAAGTAGTTTCCTGTATGCTTCTAAATTGGTAGTTGTCAAATTTACCTTGAGATAACAGGCAATTTGTAAATACAAAATAGTATACAATAATATATTTGATATTTTTCATTATAATAGCATTATTGATCAATTTGCGCCGAAAATTTCCTTTTATTTTAAGTGTAATAAAAACAATATTAATAAAACTAAATATGAAATAAACTTTTTAAGTGTAAATTTTATCATATTGCCAAAAACCTAAGCCCAATTATTAACTAATCGTACTCAGGTTATTAGGTTGTTTTAAAAATATACTAAACTGCTGTGTGTATTTTTTTTAACACATAGAAACATAGTCCCGAAGCGCAATTTCATTAAGTTAAGCTTTTTTGACTAGCCTCCAGCTTCAGCTGGAGGTGACTAATACGCACAATAAAATGGCTTTAGCCAAATCACACATTTTTGGCTAAAGCCTCATAGATTGATTTTATATAAACTCCAGCTAAAGCTGGAGGCAATTCAAAACTACATTTTGCGAGAAAATTATAATTTGAAAAAGCTTAACTTAATGACATTGCCCGAAGCGTCGGGATGAACTTAAAAAAAGGCGTTTCACTTTACATTAATTCACAGATCTATGTGTCAATGTCATTAAGTTAAGGAATTAGTAAATAGACACAGAAGTAACCACAAAGTTTGTCATCTCGACGAAGGAGAGATCACACTAGTATTTCCGTTCAGATATTCGCCAATCTTTGTTGAGTTTCTTGTGTGATCTCTCCTTCGTCGAGATGACAAGATTGCGGATTCTGAAAGAGTTAATCTGCATTAAAAAATTTCTTAACTTAATGACATTGTGCTTTGAGACTATGTGAAAGAAACTTGTTTCTTTTTTCCCTTCTTTTTTACACATAAAATCTATGTTTCTATGTGTTTAAATTTTTTCAGAAATACTTTATTTTAATTCAAATTTACCAGTGAGTCCTTCATTAGAATTCCAGCCCACCATGATATTAAACATGCCCGGTTCTACTAAAAATTTGCCTTCGTTGTCATAAAAACCAAGTGCTGCATCTGTTAAAGTAAAATGCACAGTTTTAGTTTCTCCTTTTTTCAGGTTTATTAACTCAAAACCTTTTAATTCTTTTATTGGGCGAACAATGCTTGCAAATTCATCGTGAATATAAAGCTGCACGACTTCTTTTCCGTCAAAATTACCTGAGTTTGTAATGTCAACGCTCACTTCAATTTTTTCTCCTTTAGAAAAAGCAGTTTTATTAATTTGAAGATTTTTATAATCGAATTTTGTATAACTCAGTCCAAAACCAAATGGGAATTGAGGTGTTTTCTCTACATCCATATAATGTGACCAAAAAACATTTTTATCACTATCGATTGGTCGTCCTGTGCTGTATTTGTTGTAATAAATTGGTACTTGTCCCACGTTTCTAGGAAAAGATATTGGCAATTTACCACTCGGATTATAATCTCCGTACAAAACCTGAGCGATTGCATTTCCTGCCTGAGTTCCTAAATGCCAGGCTTCTACAATAGCCGGAATATTTTGTGCAGCCCACGGAATAGTCAACGGGCGTCCGTTATTTAAAACCAAAACGATATTAGGATTTACTTTGTAGATTTCTTCCAGTAATTCCTGTTGAATTCCCGGTAAATTTAAATCGGTTCTGCTTCTTGCTTCTCCACTTTGAAATCCATATTCACCTAAAACCATCACGACAACATCAGCATTTTTTGCGGCTATCTTAGCAGCTTCAAAACCGCTTTTGTCAGTTGTATTGAAAACGGTTTCGGTTAAAAAAGTAGCTTTCTGCGAAAGCAAATCTGCCCCTTTTTCAAAAGTCAGCTGATTGTCTTTGTATTGCTGCATTCCTTCTAAAACCGAAACGGCAGTATTATCATCGGCTGCAATTCTCCAGCTTCCAAGCGGACTGTTTTTATCATTTGCCAAAGCACCAATCAAAGCAATTTTTTGTCCGGATTTTTTTAGCGGAAGCAAATTCTCATTCCTCCCCGGCGGATAAGCATTCTTTAATAAAACGATAGATTTCTTCGCCATGTCCAAAACTCCGTCATTATTGGCTTTGCTTCCAACAACTTCTTTTTCGCGCTTTTCGTCGCAATATCTGTAGGGATCATCAAACAAACCCAATTCAAATTTCACGCGAAGGATTCTGCGAACGGCATCATCTATTAAAGTTTCTTTTACTTTTCCTTCTTTTACCAAAGCCACTAATTTAGCCACATACAAATACGATTCCATATCCATATCAGAACCTGCAATTATCGCTTTTGCCGTTGCATCGGCTTCGTCTTTTGCATAACCGTGCGCAATCATTTCGCGAACAGAAGCATAATCCGAAACTACAAATCCGTCAAACTTCCATTTTCCTTTTAAAATATCTCTTTGCAAAAATGCATTTCCCGTTGCCGGAATACCGTTTAAGGTATTAAATGAATTCATAAACGTGCGAACTCCCGCTTGTACCGTGGCTTCAAAAGGCGGTAAAACCGAATTGTATAATTTAGAATTGCTCATGTCTACGCTATTATATTCCAATCCTGCTTCAACAAAACCGTACGCCGCAAAGTGTTTTGTACAAGCTGCAATTGTATTTACTTTGGCTAAATCTGCAATCGTTTCTCCCTGAAATCCTTTTATTCTTGCGTAGCCTACTTTACTTCCCAAATACGGATCTTCGCCGGCTCCTTCCATTACGCGTCCCCAGCGTGCATCATTTGTTATATCGACATTTGGTGCAAAAGTCCAGTTAATGCCGGATGCCGAAGCTTCATCTGCTGCAATTGCTGCCGATTTTTTAATGGCGTCCAAATCCCAACTTGCTGCTTCTGCCAACGGAATTGGACTTAACGTTTTATAACCGTGAATAACATCAAAACCAATTATCAACGGAATTCCTAAACGGGTTTCTTCGACCGCGATTTTCTGGACTGCACGAACTTCTTTAACGCCTCGAACGGTAAGCATTGACCCAACCCATCCTTTTCGTAAGTGCTCGTATTTTAATTCAGCAGACCCGCCTTTTGGAGCTGGTCCTGTAACATCCCAAAAACCATTATATTGATTCATTTGTCCTACTTTTTCTTCTAATGTCATTTCTTTCATCAAAAGCGAGATCCGTTCTTCGATTGGTTTTTTTGCATCCATATGTTTTTTGGTTTGGGCATATCCGTTTCCAAAAACGATTAACAGTAAAAAGGCATATTTTCTAATTTGTTTTTTCATTATTGTGGTTTTAGTTTTATGGTAAAGTTGTTTAAATCTTGATTGTTACAGATCGTCTTTTTTTATTTTGAATGATAATTTTGAAAGTTTATTTGTGCGAAATCAATAAAATCTAAAAATGGTAAATGTAGTTTTACACCAATAATCAGAATAGTAAATTTGAAGCATTATGTGCTACAAATGATGTATTACTTATCTCGTTTGCCAAAAAAAGAAGAGAATACTACAGGCATTAGTAAATTGAAAACGAAGTACCTGATTAAAAGAGATAATTATAAAGGCACATAAAAGTATACTCTATGAATTTGTATCTCGCATGTATTTAGTAGTACTTAATACTGCAAAACTAATTTCTGAAAGCGAAATTAACTTTTTGGTGTGCCACATTATATGTAGCAAAATGCAAAGCACTTCAATGAGGAGATATTACCGTTTACAATTAAATACTTAAGTTTGCAACATGAGTAAGACTATCAAAATTATATCATCGGAGGAATTTCCAAAACAATTTATGTCGGATGCTTCTTTAGATTTTGATTTCTTAAAAACTCCCTTGCAGATATATGACCTGAATACTACAACAGAATACATTCAAATTCCGACGCCGCTTTTTAGACCCGATTATAATTTTATCGTTCATGTTACTAATGGCAATGCCATACAACAAGTAGATAATGAGATAATATCATTAACAACCGATGATGTTTTGTTTGTTAAACAAGGACATATTACGGCAATGAAAGAAATTGATCTGGTTATAACCGGTCATTTTATTTTGTTTGAAGAAAGTGTCCTGAATCATATTCTGTCTAAACAGGAACTAATACAAATTTTTGCCACAAACTCAGTTATTAAACTGCCAAAAGAGACAAGTATATGGCTTAATTCTTTGTTTTGTTTATTGGGAGAAGAATTTCGGGACGAAAATTCCAATATTGAAATTTGTTATTCGCTCATGCAGGCGGCTTTTCAAAAAATCATTTTTTCGAATAGAGAGCTTAATAAAGCGGTTCACCGTGGTAATGAAATTACTTTTTCCTTTAAAGAGTTGGTTTATAAATACCACAGTCAGGATAAATCCGTATCCTTTTATGCCGATAAATTAAAAATTTCTGTAAACTATCTCAATAGATGCATTAAGCAAACTACAGGAATAGCGCCAAAAGAATGGATTAATAACGTTAGTATTTTGCAAAGTCAGATACTTTTGCAAGATCTGACTAAGGATATTTCCGAAATTGCTTTTGAATTGAATTATGAAGATCCGTCTTACTTTGGACGCCTTTTTAAAAAAATAACGGGCATAACTCCTTCACAGTACCGAAATTCACTCATGCACGATTTGTCCGAGTAACGGCACACTAAATCCTAGCAGCAATTATTGTTTTAATCACACCTTTGCCTTAAGAAAATCTTAGAGGGCTAAGGCAGCTCGTGTGTTTAAATTTAATAAATGTTATTTTGAAAAAAGTACTATCATTAGTTTTGCTAACCTTGTTTATTTGTCTTCCAAATAAATTTTATGCCCAATTAATAACAGATGGCGCGGGGGTTGGCGTTACTGTAAACGGAAAAAGCAGTTTTGAGAACGTATCAACTGCAGATCCTTATTATGGAAATAAATTCAGCTATAATACATACGATTTTTGGTTGCCAATACCCTCTTTTAAAATTGGTAAAACTCGTATTCTTGGAATAATAAACTATCGTGTTTTAAACTTTACATTCGATAAAAATATCGAGAATAGTCCGAATTACATCACAAAAATACAAGAAATCAAACCCACCATTGTAGTACGGCGCCCTATTGGAAAAAGATGGACTGCTTTTGGAATTTTCATTCCTACTATTGCTTCCGATTTTAAAAGTTCGTTCTCGATGGACGACATGGTATATGATGGCATTTTTGGAGTTTCAAGAAAATTTGGCAAAAAATCAAATCTTGAAATTGGGATTGGTCCTCATATCATGTATTCTTTTGGTAAGATCCTGATAACGCCCGCTATATCTGTAGATTATAAAAGTAATAACGGCAAGTGGTTTGCTCAGCTTTACTGGCCAAGAGTGAATGTTTTTAGGAATCTCGGCAATAATACACAAATAGGTATAGCGGGATCGATAGACTGGACGCTTCACAATTTGCAAAACTACAATAATTATGAAGGCACAGCCATTGACTATGCCCAGTTCTCGGCTGTTCATGGAGGCTTACAAATTAGTCAACGGCTTTTTGATGGTTTTTGGCTTCAGTTACAAGGAGGTTTAGCATTTGCAAATAAATACACCTTGTATGATTCAAATAACAATAGTATTACCGACTACAAGACAAAAGAAATCCCTTACGCCAAAATAATGTTAACCTACCGTTTTGGAAAATAATTGTGAAAAAAATGCAAAAGAAAATAAATTCAACAACAATAAATTTAAAAAGAAAAATGAAAAAATTAATTCTAAGTGTTCTGGTATTAGGAGTGTCGTATTTTGCTAATGCGCAACAAGTAAAAATGAATATTGATGTGACCAATGTCCAAAAAGGGAAAGGTACAGTTGTGCTGAATGTTTACGATAAAAAGCAAAATTTTCTTAAAACAGCCTATTTTACTAAAGTTCAAAAGGCAAATCAGGAAACAATGAAATTCCAGGTTGATTTGCCAAGAGGTACTTATGCCATTACAGTTTTTCAAGATTTAGACAGTAATGGAAAATTAAACAGTAATTGGTTTGGAATGCCTAAAGAGCCAGTAGGAAACAGTACTAATTTTAAGCCGGATGGCGGAGCACCAACGTTTAGTGATTGTTCTATTTATGTTTTAAAAAATGATTCTACGATTGCAATAGAGCTTTATTAGTTTTCAGTTCTCAGTCTCAGTCTCAGTCTCAGTATTCAGTCTCAGTATTCAGTGGCAGTTTTTCAGTCCCAGTGCTCGGTTTGTTTGAACTGAAAACTGAAAACTGCGACTGAAAACTGTGACTGCGACTCAACAGTGACTGAACACTGCCACTGCGACTGAACACTGCGACTGAATACTGAATACTGCGACTGAAAACTGTAAATACTAACAAAAACATTAAATCATGGAAGAGATAATTTCGAAAAATAGAGTTATTGCAGAAGTACGAGGTGTTTGCAAGGAGTATCAAACCGGTGACACATTGATTACTGCCTTAAAACCTACGAGTGTTCAATTTAAAACTGGAGAACTTACATTAATAATTGGTCCTTCTGGTTCGGGGAAAACTACATTGTTATCATTATTAGGCTGTGTTATTTACCCAACAAAAGGGGATGTTTTTATAGATGGACAACAAGTAAATACGCTTTCGGCTAAACAATTATCGACTTTGAGATTGAACAAAATTGGATTTGTGTTTCAAAGTTTTAATCTTTTGGCTCCCCTTAATTCCTTAGAAAACGTAATGATTCCGCTGCAACTTATGAATTTTAGCGATGTTGACGCAAAGAAAAAAGCCGAAAAAGCCCTGGAATTAGTAGGTATGAAGGACAGAATGAAAAACTTGCCAAAAATGCTAAGCGGAGGTCAGCAGCAAAGAGTTTCTATTGCACGGGCATTGGTGACAAATCCGCCAATTATGCTTTGTGACGAACCAACAGCAGCATTAGATGTTAAGAGTGTTGGTGTGGTAATGGATGAATTGAAAGCACTTGCTAAAGATGGCAAGAGTGTAATTGTCGTTACACATGATATGCGACTCAAACAGTTTGCTGATAGAATTATTTATGTAGATAATGGAGAAGCAATAGAGAACGAAATTGACACTATAGAGAATCATTAATCAAATTATAAAGAATGAAATCGCCATGACAGCATTTGTCGTAAACACCTATGAAGATCTGGCGATACCATCTTCCAACAAAAACAAATATTACTTACATATGAAATATATTTTATTTTATCTAATAGCCTTGTTTCTTAGTTCTTGTAGTAAGAAAGAAGAAATTAAATCAGATCAGGAACCTGTTCATAAAGAAGTTACTTCGTCAGAAATTGTGGGACTCGGACGAATAGAACCAAGTGAAAAACTGTCGGCATTGGCAACAGAAACAGGAGGCATTGTTGTAGATATTCATAAGAAAGAAAATGATATAATTACCAAAGGTGATTTAATTATTGAATTGGATCACACTGTTCAGGATGCCAAAAAAGCCCAGATTGAGAGTAGAATAGAAACGCAAAAAATCGAAATAAAAGTAACTCAATTAAACTTAAAAGAGCAGGAAATAAATCTGGCAAATAAAGAAATTGAGCTGCAACGATTGAAAAATTTACACAAAAATGGTGCAGAAACAAGACAGAATGTTGATAATATTGAAACAGAAACAAAGATTTCCCGAGCCAATGTAGCGCAATTACAAAGCAGGGTGATGATGGCAAACTCCCGGCTTCAGGAAATTAAAGAAGAATTGAAAGTATCCAATAAGGAATTACAGCACTATTTGGTAAAAGCACTAAGCGATGGACAAATTATGACAATGAATGCGACGAAAGGCGCAGCATTATCACCAAATAAAGCCTTTGCAGATTTTATTCCGAAAAGTAAATTGGTTGCTACTTGTGAAATTGATGAGTTGTTTGCAGATAAAATTAAAGAAGGACAAAAAGCAATTATTCGTCAAATTGGTTCCAATAAAACGATCGGTTCGGGAGTTGTCATTTTTGCCTCATCGGCACTCAAACGCAAATCCCTTTTTTCTGAAAAAGCGGGTGATCAGGAGGACAGGAGAGTTCGTGAAATAAAAATACTCCTCGCAAACCAAACAGACTACTTAATTAATTCCCGAATTGAATGTGTTGTTCAAACCTCAATATGAAAGCTATTATAAAAACAGCCTGGAAGTTTATTCGCTTTGATAAAACTAAAAGCATAGGAGTGGTTGTTGGAATAGTAATAAGCACTTTCCTTATTGGTCAGCAAATAGGAACATTCAATTTTTTGACGGGATTAATGAGTGTATTGGTAAAAAATACCACAACAGATATTTGGGTTGTTGATAATAAAACTACAGATGCAAATCAGCTTAGTTTGATTGACACCAGAAAAGAAAAAGAAATCAAGAGTTTGGCAGGCGTTAAAGAAGCATTCCCTATAGTTGTAACAACTGGAAAAGCAAAATTCCCCAATGGAACAAGTGCTATTGTAAACATTATCGGGAGCGAATATCCCAGTTTTAAAGCGGGTCCGGATAGTACTAAAATAATACAGGGAAAACTTCCGGATTTGTTACAGGAAGCAGGTGTATCTGCCGATTATTTTGACCGAAGCAATTTTGGAGGCTCGTCGGATGCCGGAACCTTTTTTGAGATTAATGGAAAAAGAGCTGTCATAACGCTGCAAACTAAAGGAATAAGAGGTTGGGGCGGTTGTTTAATGTACACCACAATAGATAGAGCAAGATATTATGGCAATATACCTTCGACTAATATAAGTGCCCTAATGGTAAATGTAAAAGACGGGGAGGATGTAGATCGTGTCGTCGATCATATCAATAATTCTATTTACGGAATCAGAGCCTGGCGTACGTCATCTTTAAGCTCATCGACTATAAAGAGTGTTTTGGCTTCTACAGGTTTAGGCGCCAGCACAGGGTCTTTGGTAGGGTTTGCGATTATCGCAGGTTTCTTTATTATTGGACTTACAATGTATTCGTCGGCGCTTGACAGGATTAAGGACTATGGAACTTTAAAAGCAATAGGCGCTACCGATTCATACGTTAGAAAATTGATTCTTACCCAGGCTACGTTATTTGCTATTGTTGGATTTTTGGTTGCTCTCATTTTCTTAATGGGGTTTAAAAACGGAATGTATCAAACAGGAATATTGATAGATTTTAGCCCAATTATACTCTTTTCAATTCTAATTATCACATTTTCTATTTCGCTTTTTGGAGCTGTGTTTGCCATTAGAAGAATAAAAAATGTAGAACCTGCTTCCGTATTTAGAGGCTAAAAAAATGTTGTGATGAAAAAAAAATTAATGAATATATGTTTTATAGGATGCCTTATGTTGTTATGTCTTTGCAAAATGAATGCGCAAAGCCCCGTATGGACATTAAATAAAGCAATTGAAGAAGCCCAAAAAAACAGAAAATTACTGGCTTCGTTGGAAACAGAATCTAAAATAAATCGGTTAAAAACAAAAGAGTTAAATGCTAAATATTTGCCCAGAGTTTCCTTGAATTACAATTATCAATATAATCCAATTATTGCTACAAGCGTTTTACCTGCCAGCGCATTTAATTCCGGAAAGTATTCAGATGGTATGATACCGATAAAATTGGGAGCAAATTATACTCAAAATACAGGTGTTTTGCTGCAACAGCCTTTGTTGGATATCTCTATTTCAAAATTAATTACAGAGTATAAGTTACAGGAAAAACTAGCGGGTTTAAACGAAAAAGAGGCCAGGATCGAGCTTGTTTACGAAGTTTCAAAGGTATATTTTAATACATTGGTAGCACAAGAGCAAGTAAAAGAAGCTATTGGTGACACTACCCGCACGGCTTTAAGTAGGAATACGATAAGCCAAAAATACAGTAATAGCAGAGTTCTAAAAGTTGATGTAAACGATGCTAAAGTAACGCACAATAATGCCGTTCAAAAATATCATAATGCTGTAAATAACGTTTTGGTTTTAAAACAATACCTTTTATATATAACCGGAAATGAATCTTTACGTGCTGCTTCAATAATATTAGAAAAGTATAGTATGGATGAAAATATTACCGATCTGGATGAAAATTTAATTCATACATTACCTCAAATTGAAATTTTGAAAACACAAAATGAAGTGTTAGAAAATAAAAAGAAACTGGAAAAAGCAAAACACAGCCCAATGATTAATATCAATGGTTATTTAGGAGCAGATCAGTTTACAGCAAGTATGAATCCTTTTCAGCAAGATAGTTGGTACGGAAATAGTTATATTGGAGTATCATTAAAATTGCCTCTTTTCTTTGGTGAGAATACAGCAAAAAGAATAGGTCAGTTAAAATTGGAGCAAGAGCAAAATAATAACCGAATAATAGAAGACATTAATAAAAACAAATACAATGCGCTGAATGCTACGACTGCTTATAATAATGTCTTGCAACAGTTAAAAACGGTGCATGAAAATACCAAGCTGACTCAGGAGATTGTAATGGTTTACCAAGAACGGTATAAGTTTGATCAAATATCGTTTAATGAACTAAATGATAAAGAGATTCAATTGCAAAATTTAGAATTAGTATATAATGAACTTCAACAGGAATTAATAGTGTCATGGCTTGATTGGAAGAAAGCTACTGGAAAATTAGTTTTACAATATTAAACGTTTTTAACATAATAGCTCGATTAAAGCAAACCGATCGTAGAGTTTCTCAAAATCTTTTGGTGAGAACGGATACTGCATTCGTATTATAAAGTGACAAACGATTTTAGGTTAATAACCTCAAAACAAGCACAACAAATAAGAAAAACGAATTATGTGTCACGATCGGCACAATTAGAAACTAAATCCGAAAAAAACTTTACCGAAAAAACATATGGATGCTTTGCTTTTGTGAAGCATTTATAGATTAAGAAGATGACTCTTTTTAATAAATTTGCATGCTTACTCTTTATTGAATTACAAAATATTTGGTGTTTTTACAAAACTAAACATTTGACAGGTTTTCTAAGCAATAGAAATCCCAAAATCCAATAATTAATAATTAAAAATATTTATTAAAATTATTTTATTATATACTAATTTTATAAATTTACTAAGGTGAAATCTAATATTTTTTGTTAATTTTTGCATTTTTTTTCTGATACCAAAAAAATAGTATATTTGAAAAAATAAACACATTAATTTATCAGAAAAATTAATTTTGAAATAAAATTTAATAGTAAATTCATAATACTGGAACTATATTAATTAAAAGTAAGATGCCTTATAAAAATATTCTTCAAATTGATGATGACTCAGATGACTGCGAATTGTTTATGGAGGCATTAGAAGCTATTTCTACAGCACTTTATACATCAATTAATAATCCCTTGGAGGCACTGAGAAAATTAATTGAAAAAGAAATCCAACCGGATATTATTTTTCTTGACCTGAATATGCCAATTATGTCGGGTATGGAATTGCTGAGAGAATTAAAAAAGAAGGATTTTTTAAAAAATATTCCCGTTATTATTTTTTCTACTTCCGAGTTAGATGAAATAAAAAGAGAAGCCAAAGACAGAGGAGCGTTTGACTTTATTTCTAAACCTAATAATTTTAACGAGCTAAAAGTTATTCTTAGGAAATATACGGTTGAGTAGTGCTTTTTTTTAGATTGAAATGGTTTACTTATCAGTTAATCAATGAATTGAATGTTTGTTTAGTCGTGTTTTTAATGTTTTTATTGAGAATCAGAAGGTATTAAATATCTAGGTTTTAATTTTTGGCAATGAAGTTATCTACTCAAATTCTTTTAGCTTTTACCCTGATAATTTTGCTGTCCGTTGCGGACTCATATACTAATTATATGCTGTCAAAGAAAGTACAGCGCAATTCGGAATTCCTTGCCAAATCTGAAGAAATCATTCGAAATTCCAATAAAACACATAAGACAATTATCGAAATGCAGAGTGCTTTTCGCGGTTATCTCCTGACTGACGATCGTACTTTTCTCCACTCTTATTTTCAAGGAATCAAGATAGTTCCTATTCTCATTAAAGAGCAGGAACTGCGACTTGGCAATACTAACAAACAGCGCGCGATATTAGATTCGATCAATTTGCTTCAAACCAGTTGGGTCAAATATTCGGAAGAATTGATCCAGGCACGAACACAAAAACCGGTAGCTTATAGAAAGCTTTTTGAAAGTTCACTAAAAAAACATGTTGGAAAAAAGATGAACGACGCCATTGCTGGCAAATTCTCAAGGTTCGATAAAATAGAATATAAAAAGCGAAAATATCATACAGATATGTTACTCGGGTCTTTGAAATATGCCCATACATTTTCCTTTATTTTCCTTACTCTCACTGTTATCGTTGGGGTTCTAAGTACGATTTTTATCATGTATGTCACCAACAGAAGAATCAATTCTATGGTGAGGCTTGCAGAAAATATTTCGAAAGGAAATTTTACAATTGTAGAAGATACCCGAAATGACGAATTGACTCAGCTCGCAACTTCCTTAAATAGCATGTCATCAAAATTAGATAAAAATATTCACGAGCTAAAAAACAGAAATGCCGAACTGAATAAATTTGCCTATGTAGTTTCGCATGATCTCAAAGCGCCAATTCGTGGAATTCATAATGTTGTAAGCTGGATCGAAGAAGATCATTACAATGAGCTTTCGCCAAAGCTGAGAAAATACCTTGAAATCATTCCGCAGAAAACCAAACGCATGGAAGCACTTATTAACGGTTTACTGGATTATGCGAGGTTAAACATTAAGGCACCGCCACAAAGAATTAATACAAATGCATTAGTTCATGAAATTACAGATTCCATAATTACCAGAAATATTAGTTTGCAAATTGATGATCTGCCGGATTTGTACACGGAGCGAATTAAACTCGAACAGGTTTTTGCCAATTTGATCAGCAACGCCGTAAAATACACCACACAGGAAGGCGGAAAAATTAAGATCAGCTGTAAGATATTCCCCAACCTATACGAGTTTTCGGTTAAAGACAACGGAATTGGAATTGCACGAGAATACCATCAAAAAATATTTGAAATATTCCAGACCCTTCGGGAACAAAATGAACAGGAAAGTACCGGAGTTGGTTTGGCGATTGTAAAAAAAATAATTGACGATCAGCAGGAAAGTATTGCAGTAAAATCCGAACTAGGAAAAGGTGCCGAGTTTATTTTTACCTGGAGAAATAATTAAGTTATGAAAAAACCAACTATTTTATTAATTGAAGACGATGAACTCGATATTATAAGTGTAGAACGGTCTTTGAAGAAATTAGAAAGCGAATATGTACTTCATTCGGCTTACAATGGTATTGAAGCTTTAAAAATGCTGCGGGATAATGCATTAGGATTGATTCCTGATGTTATTCTTTTGGATATTAACATGCCAAGAATGAACGGAATCGAATTTTTGAAAGTGATTCGGGAAGATAAAAATCTCAAAGATTTAAAGGTTTTTATAATGACCACTTCTTCAGAAGGAGATGACAGGTCAGAGGCTGAAAAATTGGGAATATCAGGTTACATTATTAAACCGCTGAATTATACAGAAAATACAAAAAGATCAGATTCTATGGATGCTTTTGTACAATTTCATTTAAGGAAAATATTGCTTGATGAAAATATTTAAAGATGTATCAAAATTTTTTAATCATTCTATAAAGAATTGAGAATATGAAAAAAGTAAAAGAAAATAAGAAGGAAAAGACAGAATTGGTAATGGCTCTTCCAATTGTTTCCGGTGAAAAACCACTAAAAAGCAAAACAAAAAAAGCTGTTGAAGAAGAATCTGTTTTTACCGATGCCGAGTTTTTAAAGATTTTGCTGAAGGTCAAAAATGGTAATTTCACACAGCGTTTCCCGACCGATCAAAACGGAATAAAAAGATCGATTTGCGATACTTTAAACGAAATCATAGATCTTAATGAAAGAATGGTTTTTGAATTTCAGAAGGTAGGAAAAAGTATTGGTAAACAAGGAAAATTGACCAATAGGGTAGCTTTGGATGGTGCAAGAGGCTCCTGGAGTTCTTGTGTTGATTCCGTAAATACGCTTATTTCTGATCTGGTGCATCCTACGATTGAAATTGCGCACGTAATTACATCGGTGGCAAAAGGAAATTTATCTCAGGAAATGCCACTTTCTATTGAAGGTAATCCGCTCCAGGGAGAATTTTTAAGAATAGCCAAAGAGGTAAATGGGATGGTAAAACAGTTGAATTTGTTTTCAATGGAGGTTACGCGTGTGGCGCGTGAGGTAGGAACCGAAGGAAAACTAGGAGGTCAGGCGAAAGTAAGAGGTGTTGGAGGAGTTTGGAAAGATTTGACGGACTCCGTAAATAAAATGGCGAGTAACTTAACCGGTCAGGTACGAAATATTGCCGATGTAACCACAGCGGTAGCAAAAGGAGATTTATCCAAGAAAATTACCGTTGACGTAAAAGGAGAAATTCTGGAGCTGAAAAATACTATTAATACAATGGTGGACCAGTTGAACTCGTTCTCATCCGAAGTAACTCGTGTGGCGCGTGAGGTAGGAACCGAAGGAAAACTAGGAGGTCAGGCGCAGGTAAAAGGAGTTGGAGGAACCTGGAAAGATTTAACGGATTCGGTAAATCAAATGGCGTCGAACCTTACCGGACAAGTAAGAAATATTGCCGATGTAACGACGGCGGTAGCAAAGGGAGATTTATCAAAGAAAATTACTGTTGACGTAAAAGGAGAAATTCTCGAGCTGAAAAACACCATTAATACAATGGTGGATCAGCTGAATTCCTTTTCTTCTGAAGTTACACGTGTGGCGGTTGAGGTTGGATCTGAAGGGAAATTGGGTGGTCAGGCAAGAGTACGAGGAGTGGGTGGAGTTTGGAAAGACTTAACGGATTCGGTAAATCAGATGGCTTCGAACCTGACTGGACAAGTAAGAAATATTGCCGAGGTAACGACAGCGGTAGCTAAAGGAGATTTATCTAAAAAAATTACAGTAAACGTTGCAGGAGAAATCCTCGAGCTCAAAAACACCATTAACACGATGGTAGATCAGCTGAACTCCTTTGGTGCCGAGGTAACCCGTGTGGCGCGTGAGGTAGGTTCAGAGGGAAAATTGGGAGGTCAGGCCAAAGTAAAAGGTGTTGGTGGAACATGGAAAGATTTAACCGATTCGGTAAATCAGATGGCGTCCAATTTAACGGGACAGGTTCGTAATATTGCTGAAGTTACAACTGCGGTGGCAAATGGGGATTTATCAAAAAAAATTACGGCTGTAGCCGAAGGGGAAATTCTCGAACTAAAGAAAACCATTAATACGATGGTGGATCAGCTGAACTCTTTTTCATCTGAGGTGACGCGTGTGGCACTTGAGGTTGGTACAGAAGGAAAATTGGGAGGTCAGGCAAAAGTAAAAGGAGTAGGCGGAACCTGGAAAGATTTAACAGATTCGGTTAATCAGATGGCATCGAACTTAACAGGTCAGGTACGTAATATCGCGGAGGTTACCACAGCCGTAGCAAAAGGCGATTTATCACGTCAGATTACGGTAGATACAAAAGGAGAGATTCTGGAGCTTAAAAATACTATTAATACAATGGTAGGTCAGTTGAACTCATTTGCATCCGAGGTAACTCGTGTAGCGCGTGAGGTTGGAACCGAAGGAAAATTAGGAGGCCAGGCGCAAGTAGAAGGCGTTGGTGGAACCTGGAAAGATTTGACAGATTCTGTAAATCAGATGGCGTCAAACCTGACAGGTCAGGTTCGTAATATTGCCGAAGTAACTACAGCAGTAGCAAAAGGCGATTTATCGCTTCAAATTACGGTAGACGTTAAAGGAGAAATCCTTGAACTTAAAAATACAATTAATACGATGGTGGATCAACTTCGAGGTTTTGCTTCGGAGGTAACAAGGGTTTCGCGAGAGGTTGGTACTGAAGGAAAACTTGGAGGTCAGGCAAACGTGCCGGGAGTTGCCGGAACCTGGAAAGATTTAACAGATTCGGTGAATCAGATGGCAGGAAACTTAACTGCTCAGGTACGTAATATTGCTGATGTGGCGATTGCCGTAGCGAATGGCGATATGTCCAGAAAAATTACAGTCGACGTTCGCGGTGAAATTCTTCAATTAAAGGAAACCTTAAATACAATGGTGGATCAACTTCGTGAATTTGCCTCTGAGGTAACTCGTGTGGCGCGAGAAGTGGGTACCGAAGGAAAACTTGGAGGCCAGGCAAATGTACCGGGAGTTGCGGGAACCTGGAAAGATTTAACAGATTCCGTGAATCAAATGGCGGGTAACTTAACGACGCAGGTTCGTAATATTGCCGAGGTAACAATTGCGGTGGCAAACGGAGATATGTCGAAAAAAATTACCGCTGACGTTCGTGGAGAAATTCTCCAGTTAAAAGAAACGGTAAATACAATGGTGGATCAGCTTCGTGCCTTTGCATCCGAGGTAACCCGTGTGGCGCGTGAGGTAGGAACTGACGGAAAACTTGGAGGTCAGGCGTTTGTACCGGGAGTTGCAGGAACGTGGAAAGATTTAACGGATTCGGTGAATCAGATGGCATCGAACTTAACAGATCAGGTTCGTAATATTGCCGAGGTTACAAAAGCGGTTGCAAATGGAGATCTTTCGAAACCAATTACGGTAGACGTAAAAGGGGAAATTCTTGATTTGAAAAACACTTTTAATACAATGGTAGAACAGCTGAACTCCTTCGCATCTGAGGTGACCCGTGTGGCGCGTGAGGTAGGTACTGAAGGAAAACTGGGAGGTCAGTCTGAAGTAAAAGGTGTTGCGGGAACGTGGAAAGATTTAACAGATTCAGTTAACTTGATGGCGTCGAATTTAACATCGCAAGTACGTGGAATTGCTAAAGTTGTAACCTCTGTTGCAAAAGGAAATTTGAAACAAAAATTATCCATTGATGCCAAAGGCGAGGTTGCACAATTAACAGATACTATCAATGAAATGATTGATACGCTGGCAACTTTCTCTGATCAGGTAACGACTGTGGCGCGCGAGGTTGGGGCAGAAGGAAAACTTGGAGGTCAGGCAAATGTACCCGGAGCTTCCGGAACCTGGAAAAATTTAACTGAAAACGTAAACCAGCTTGCGGCGAATTTGACCACTCAGGTACGCGCAATTTCGGAAGTGGCCTCTGCGGTTACACAAGGAGATTTAACCCGAACTATTGGTGTTGAGGCTAAAGGAGAAGTGGAAGCTCTAAAAGATACAATCAACCAAATGATTTCAAACCTGAAAGCAACAACGCTAAGAAACCAGGAACAGGATTGGCTGAAATCGAATTTAGCTAAATTTACCCAAATGCTTCAAGGACAGAAAGAACTTAATTCGGTTACAAAAAAAATTCTTTCAGAACTTGCCACGGTAGTTACAGCACAACACGGATTGTTTTATATTCTTCAGGAAGATGAGCAGTTTTTGGATTCAAAACTAAACCTAATTGCTTCATACGCATACATTAAACGTAAAAATTCACCAACGCAATATGCAATGGGAGAAGGATTAATTGGTCAGGTTGCGATAGAAAAAGAAAGAATTATTCTAAGCAATGTACCGAAAGATTATATCAAAATTAATTCCGGTCTCGGTGATGCCAAACCAAAAGATGTCATTATTCTACCCGTACTTTTTGAAGGACAATTAAAAGCCGTAATTGAATTAGCATCATTAGATACTTTTAGCCAAACGCATTTAGATTTCCTTGAAGGATTAACGGAAAGTATTGGAATTGTATTGAATACGATCGAGTCCAATTCAAGAACGGAGGAATTATTAGTACAGTCACAATCGCTGGCAGGAGAACTTAAAAGTCAGCAGGAAGTATTAAAAAATACGAATGAAGAACTGGAAGAAAAAGCCTTTTTATTGGCAAACCAAAAAGAAGAAGTAGAACTTAAAAACCAAGAGGTTGAGGTAGCCAGAAAAGCATTAGAAGAAAAAGCTGATCAGCTGACTTTAACATCAAAATATAAGTCGGAGTTCCTGGCAAATATGTCGCACGAGCTTCGAACACCGTTGAATAGTTTGCAGATTTTGGCGAATGAATTAATTGCAAATCGCGATGGAAATTTATCAGAACAGCAGATACAGTTTGCCAAGACAATCAATTCTTGCGGCGATGACCTTATTCAGTTGATTAATGATATTCTGGATCTTTCTAAAATTGAATCCGGTTATATTTCTGTAGAATACAATCCGATTAGTTTTGCTGAAATCAGCCGATTTGTAGAGTCTACTTTCAATCCAATTTCGGCGGCAAAACACCTTCGTTTCAAAATTGAAATGGATCAAAGTCTGCCGGAATTAATGGAAACAGATTCACAACGACTCAATCAAATTCTTAAAAACCTGCTATCGAACTCCTTTAAGTTTACCGAAAAAGGCGAAGTTTCGTTTAAAATTTATAAAGCAAATAACAATTGGAAAACAAAGAACGCGAATCTTGAAATGGCAGAAGCCGTTGTTGCTTTCGAGATTTCAGATTCGGGAATTGGAATTTCCAAAGAAAAACAAAACATCATATTTGAAGCGTTTCAACAAGCCGAAGGTTCAACGAGCAGAAAATATGGCGGAACTGGTTTGGGATTATCAATCAGCCGTGGTTTATCTGATTTATTGGGTGGAAGTATTGAATTGGAAAGTGAAACCAATGTTGGAAGTAAATTTACCTTGTTCCTGCCTCTGAAATATATTTTTATTGCTGATGCAGAAGATATCGAAATTACAGGTGAAACAGATGTGAAACCGGCAGCAAAAAGTCGTTTGAAATCATTGCCTTCAAATGGATTAAATCGTTCAGATATTGATTTATTCTTTGTAGATGAGGTTGGCGATGACAGAACCGACATCAAACCGGAAGATAAAGTATTGCTGATTGCCGAGGATAATTTGATTTTTGCAAAAATAATGCTGGATCAGGCGCATATGCATGGTATAAAAGCGATTGTTACCACTAAAGGAAATGATGTAATCGACTTTATCAATCAGTTTCATCCTCATGCAATTACAATGGACCTTAATATGCCTGATACAAGCGGCTGGAAAATATTAGACAGATTGAAAACGGACTTCAATTTGCGCCATATTCCGGTTTATATTATTTCAGGAGAAGACGAAAGAAATAAAGGCTTGAAACGCGGCGCAAGAAATTTTCTGCTAAAACCGGTTAAAAATGATTCCCTTACCTATCTTTTTAATGATATTCACGATTTCAAAAATAAAAAGGCTAAAAACCTCTTAATTGTTGATGATAATGAATTTGATCTTCAAAGAATAATCGAAGCTGTAAAAGGAGAAGATATAAAACTGTTTAGTGCAAAAAAAGCCACGGAAGCTGTTGCATTATTGCGTGAAAATTCATTTGATTGTATTATTTTAGATTTAGTATTGCCGGATGCTGACGGACTGGATCTTTTAAGTGATTTGGAGAATAATATTGCGGGTCAGGAAACGGCACTTATTATCCATTCTGCGGGAGATGTAACCAAGAAACAGCATGCCAGATTAAATAGATTTGCACATAGTATTATTACAAAATCGGCAAATTCATTAGATGAACTGGTCGATCAAACCGCTCTTTTTATGCACAGGGTTCACAAGGAACTTCCGGAAGAAATGAAAGAACGAATAGAATCTTTTTATTTGCAGGAAGAGGTTTTGCCGGGCAAAAAAGTACTGCTTGTCGATGATGATGTGCGAAATTTATTTGCGCTTACAACAGCTTTAGAACGTTATGGTCTAGAGGTAATTAGTGCAGAAAGCGGACAGGAAGCGATTAATTTGCTGAATGTAGATGAGGAAATAGATATTGTTTTAATGGATATCATGATGCCGGAAATGGACGGTTATGAAACGATGAAAAACATAAGAAGTGATGCCAGACATAAAGACCTTACAATTATAGCCGTTACGGCAAAAGCGATGAAAGGTGACAGACAGCGCTGTATCGAATCCGGTGCGTCTGACTACATTACAAAACCGGTAAATGTTGAGCAATTGTCATCGTTAATGCGTGTTTGGCTTAAATAATAATTTGATATTCGATGGAAAATAAAATAGCAGAACATCCCATTAAGATATTACTTGTTGATGACAAAAAAGAAAATTTATTGTCATTGCAGGTTATTTTAGCAAATAAAGGGTATCAATTTGTTGAGGCATCTTCGGGTAAAGATGCGCTTAGAATTCTTTTAAAAAGTCAAGATTTTGCTATTATTTTAATGGATGTTCAAATGCCTTTGATGGATGGTTTTGAAACAGCAGAAATGATTCGTCAAAGCGACAAACTTAAACATGTTCCAATCATATTTTTGACTGCCAATATGAATACAACGGAATATATTTTTAAAGGATATCAATCCGGAGCAGTAGATTACATGATAAAGCCTCTGTCAAAAGAAATTTTGCAGGCAAAAGTGTCGGTCTTTACGGAATTGTATAAGAAAAATCTAGAACTGCGGCTTAAAGAAGAGGAAACAAATGCCCTAAACGAAATCATCTTAAAAACAAATAAAACGTTAGCTGCACAATATGCAGCGATCGAAAAACATGCTGCTGAGCTGAAAAACAAAAACATGGAGCTGGATGCTTTTACGTATATTTCCAGCCATGATCTCCAGGAGCCTTTACGAAAAATTCAAACTTTCGTAAATGTTATTTTGAGTAATGAATATCCTAATTTGTCGGCAGATGGAAAACTGAAATTTGAACGAATTTTGTATTCGACAACTCGAATGAGAGAATTAATAAGTAGTTTGCTGACATTTTCACGGACCAATATTATAGACAGAAAATTTGAAAGCACCGATTTAAATCTTGTTTTTGCTGATGTGAAGGAAGCTTTACGCGAAAATATTCAGGAAAAGAAAGTTGTGATTGAAACTGACTTTAACGGAAATATCGATATTATTCCGTTTCAGTTTGTACAACTGTTGGAAAATTTAGTGAGCAATGCCATTAAATTTGCAAAAAAAGATATGCCGTTGCAAATCACCATTAAAAGTCTCATTGCTGACGGTGCAACATTACAAAACGAAAAATTGTCTCCTCAGCAAAAATACTGTTACATTACTTTTGAGGATAACGGAATAGGTTTTGAACCACAGCATAGTGAAAAGATCTTTGGCGTTTTCCAAAGGTTGCATGGACGGGATCTTTATGAAGGAACAGGAATTGGTCTTGCAATTGTTAAGAAAATTGTTGAAAACCACAATGGATTCATTACAGCATCAAGTATCCCGATGGAAGGAGTAAAATTCACTATTTATATCCCGGTTTAAGCATCAAGGAGATCATAAAAAAACATGTCTTTGTTATAATATTATAAATTAATAAATCCGTTACATCGTATTTATTGTTCGTGCTCTTTATTTGCCAACTAATTTTTAAAAAAAACTCCAAAGCTATCTGATTTTGGAGTTTTTTTGTTAAAAAAATGATACGTAATTATATAAGGATTTAAGGCATGTAATTACGAATAGTAAGTAATTCAATTTTATTCGGTTGAAAATCGATTGAAGAAAAAAGATGTCGTTTATTTGAGATCAACTACCACTTTTTCAATGACTCCCTCAAGCTTAAATGGTACTTTATAATCAAGAGTTACGGGAGTTCCGGTATCTTCTCCGATATTAAAACCTTCATCTGTAAATGCTACAGGAACTGTTGCGGTAATATCTCCCGTTGCAACATTTTTTCCGTTTACTGAAATTGTTACAGTAGCTCCTTTACCCATCCCGGGACCATTATATTTGAAATCTGCCACAACTGTATTTTTACCGGGAGATAATTTTCCTGAAGATTGAATTTTCCATTTTTCAGTTGGATAATTGGATCTGGCATATAGAAAAGTTGGTTTTCCGTCTAATAAGGTTAGGGCCAATCCGCCAAAATAACCACCCTGAGTAAGAATAATTCCATCAGAATTTGCGCTTTTCGGAATATCTAAACTTGCAGTAATAGAAAAAGATCCATTTTTTAAATTAGGTGCTAACTCAGCAGGAATCCTAATTGTTCCGGGATAATACGTAAATGATTTACGTCCTACATTTGGCTGTTCCCGGTTTTGCGGAAGTAAACGTTCTACATAACGATCATCAAGCGGAAATACTTTATTTTTTTTGGCTTCGGCCATAAAAACGTCCTGAAGTTCTTTCAGCTTTGCCGGATTCTGAGCTGCAAGATTTTTAGATTGGGAGTAATCTTTCGTTAGATCATATAATTCCCATTTATAATCTTTAACAGGATCTTCAGATGATTTTCCCATACTTACCCACGGGAGTCTTATAGGAGTTGTATTGGCTAACCAACCATTATGGTAAATACCACGATTTGCTATTACTTCAAAATATTGAGTTGTATGTCTTTCCGGTGCTTTAGGATTATCCCAAGTATAAACGAAACTTGTTCCTGTAATAGGTTCTTGTTTAAAACCATTAATTGTTTTAGGCTGCGGAATTTTTACTGCTTCAAGAATTGTTGGTGTTACATCGATAATGTGGGTAAATTGGCTTCGCATACTACCAACATCTTTGATCCTGTCAGGCCATGAAACGACCATGGAAGTGCGTGAGCCTCCTAAATGTGAAGCGATTTTTTTATCCCATTGGTAAGGTGTATTCATAGCATGAGCCCAACCGTGAGAGAAATGATTTTCCATTTTAGGCCCGCCAAGTTCATCAATATGATCGTACATGAATTTAGGATCATCGACATTTCCATTGGCAACAATACCAATTTCGCTCGTCATTCCAATTCCGCTTGGATCTTCGGCGCTTGAACCGTTGTCTCCTTGAATATAGATGATAAGAGTATTGTCTAATTCACCCATATCTTCAATTGTTTTAATCAAACGTCCAATTTGATAATCAGCAAAAGATAAAGCTGCAGCATAGCATTCCATTTCACGGGCACAAACTTTTTTCAATTCCGGCGTAAGATCGTCCCATTTTTTATAGTCGTCCGGGGTTGGGTTTAAAACAGCATCCTGAGGAATAACACCCATTTCTTTTTGTCTTGCAAATGTCATTTCGCGAAGTTTATTCCATCCCATATCAAATTTGCCTTTATACTTAGCAATCCATTCTTTAGGTGCCTGATGTGGTGCGTGCGCGGTTCCGGGCGTATAATACACAAAGAAAGGTTTAGTAGCTGATGCTGCTCTTTGCTGATGAATCCATTTAATAGCTTGATTTGCCAAATCTTCATCAAGAATATAATCAGGATTGCCTATAAAAGGAGATGCCGGCTCAATATTGTCATAAAGCGGAGGTGCAAACTGATCACAATCTGCTCCTAGAAATCCGTAGAATTTTTCAAACCCTAATCCGGTTGGCCAGAGATCAAATGGACCCGCCGGAGAGGTCTGAGCATTTGGAACATTGTGATTTTTACCAAACCAACTCGTTCCATAACCATTCATAGTTAGAATTTCACCAATTGATCCACAGTTTTTGGGAACTTCGCTATTATAACCTTCGTACGGAGTTGATAGTTCCATTATTATACCTGTAGCAACCTGATGTTGGTTTCGCCCAGTAATTAAAGCGGCACGAGACGGAGAACAAAGCGCAGTGGTATGAAAACGATTGTATTTTATTCCGCGTGAAGCAAGCTTTTCGTAAGTAGGTGTAGGTATTGGTCCTCCAAAAGCAGACGATGCCCCAAAACCAACATCATCAGTCATGACCAATAATACGTTTGGAGCTCCTTTTGGTGCCGAAATTAATTTTGGCCATTCTGGAGTTACTGATTCCTTAAGACTTGGTGCAATTTTAGTTGGTTTTTGATAAGGTTGTACCGGTAAATTTGTCCGATCTGGCCAAGTGGTATTCTGTGCATTACAAGGTGTCGATAATACGCCTGAAAATGCAATCGATAGGATTAAGAGTGAAATACTTTTCATAAATGAATAATTAATTGGTTAAAAAATCAACACTTTTTAGTGTACGTCTACTAACAAATTTAATTTCTATTATACGAAATCTGAGTGTTTACAGGCTGTTCATGGTTTCAAATTATAAATTGCAACAAGATTTATGCAAATTTTACAATTTGAAAGTTATATTAGTTGCAAAACGAATTGCTGAAAAACATCTTTTGCAGAAGAAATAATTTTACAAGAATCAGCACTTAAGGCTCTCGAATATATTCGATCATAAGAAAATGTTCCTCAGTTTCTTCCATAAATTATCTTTTTTGATAGTAATAAGCGGGAAGAAACGGATATGAATTCATTGAAGAATACACAAAGCTTTCTGAAATAAGCAGAGCAAAATAATACATCTGGTTGGCGATGGTTACTTTTTGTACCACAATATTTGGCAGAGGGAAGAAGCGTATTGAAATTTTCCTGTTTTTGGAGAATAAAGCTGTAATAATAGCGTTGTTAAACAAAACTATATTATGGGCTTATTTGATTTTATGATAGTGGAAATAGCTATGGATTTAGGAACTGCTAATACTTTGATAATTTATGACGGAAAAATCGTAGTAGACAGTCCGTCAATTGTGGCGCGGGATATTAGAAATGGGAAAATTATTGCTGTAGGTAAAGAAGCGAGTTTAATGCAGGGTAAAACACATGAAAATATTAAAACAATCCGACCATTAAAAGATGGAGTGATTGCAGATTTTGATGCCTCAGAGAAAATGATCAGTTGGTTTATAAAAAATATACCGGAACTGAAGAAAAGCTTTTTTACTCCTGCACTAAGAATGGTTGTATGTATTCCTAGTGGTATAACAGAAGTAGAAATGAGAGCAGTAAAGGAGTCTTGCGAACGCGTAAATGGGAAAGAAGTGTTTTTAATTCATGAGCCTATGGCAGCTGCTATTGGAATGGGGTTGGATGTTATGCTTCCTCAAGGAAACATTATAGTAGATATTGGAGGCGGAACTACTGAAATTGCCGTTATTGCCCTTGGAGGTATAATTTGTGACAAATCTATAAAAATTGCCGGAGATGTTTTTACAAATGATATCTTGTATTATATGAGAACGCATCATAATTTGTATATTGGAGATGCTTCTGCAGAGGCAATAAAAATTGATGTTGGTGCTGCAATGGAAGAACTTGAGGATGCTCCCAGTGATATAACAGTTCGTGGAAGGGATTTGCTAACCGGTAAACCTAAAGAAGTTACAGTTACCTATAGGGAGGTTGCAAGAGCTTTGGATAAATCAATACAGAGAATTGAAGATGCGATTATGGTTACGCTTTCATTGACGCCGCCGGAACTTGCTGCCGACATTTATAATGCGGGATTGTATCTCGCAGGAGGAGGAGCACTATTGCGTGGGCTTGATAAAAGAATATCACTAAAGACAGAATTACCTGTATTTATTGCAGAAGATCCTTTAAGAGCCGTGGTTAGAGGTACAGGTATTGTTTTAAAAGACATCGCTAAATATAAAAGTGTACTTATAAAATAAATACATGAGTATTGGCAAAAAGATTGAAGCTTTTTGCCAATACTTAACTTTTGCTCCTGATCCATTTTAATTTGGAATTTTTAGCATTGAATTTTAGCCATGAAAAAAAGCCCTAATTTTTATTAGGACTTTTTAATTGGGAGAGCAGGATTTGAACTTAATCGTCTCAATCCTTGCCTATACTGCATTTGTCAAATTTTTTTATTGAAATTTATTTTTATAAACCACAGGTCATTGGTCGCTTTCGAGAATAAAATTTAAGGGGTTATCACATGTCCAGTCACAGTGCCAAAAACACTTTTTCGGAACATGAATTCTAATTGTCGCATAGTTGTTGGAATTTCGCCGGGGAAATAAGGAAAATACTGTGGTGAATTTTCTATAACTGTTGGGCTGACCGCGTTAATCCGGATGCCGTTTTCTAATTCAATTGCTGCTCCGCGCACAAATCCTTCAACCGCTCCGTTTGCTGCCGATGCATTGGCAAAGTTTTTTTGAGGTTCATTTGTTAATGCACCTGTGATAAGGGTAAACGAACCTTTAGGATTGATATAGTTTTGGCCAATTAGTACCAAGTTAATCTGTCCCATCATTTTTCCTTCTACGCCCTTTCTAAATGCTACATCGTCCATTTTTGACCAAGGCCCTACATAAGTTGGTCCGGCAGTTGAAATAAGTGCGTCGAATTTACCTACCTGTTTAAAAAAAAGCTCGATGGATTCTGTCGATGTAATGTTTACGTGAAAGTCTCCGCTGTCTGAACCGACTCGTACCACTTCATGTTCATTTTCAAGAGCAGCTGATAGATAAGTTCCCATTGTGCCAGTGGCACCTATAATGATAATTTTCATTTTTGTTGAATTAAATTTTGTTATTATTTCTTTAGCAAAGGTATATATCATGTTAGGTCATCTAATAGGACAAAAATGAAGTTGAATAGGACAATTTTGAATGTTTTTAATATGTAAATTACTCATTTGTAGTTTGTTATATGTGTAAAATCGAAAAGCCAAAGAAATTCTTCGGCTTTGATAAAGATGATTTTAAAATTATAGCTAAACCTTTTTTATTTTTTTGCTATTGTTTTGGATATGATCTTTTATTGCTTTTTGACATATCTAGCTTCGTTTCCGACCCACAAATCGGATAACAGAACCTTTTCCGATGTGATAAATTCCTTCGTCCAGACTGACTTCTTGTTCTTCCAGAAGCATGATGTCATAATTATTAAAATCGGCAATTACTTCAGACATTGAAAATAGCATATCACTGGCAGTAGGACCGCCGACTTTGGGGTTTTGTGAATTGTAGGCTAAATGTTTTTTTCCGAATGCTTCGAAAATCACAATGCCGCCGGGCTTCAGATAATTATTTAATTTCCTATGAAACATTGATTTTTTATCCGCAGGAAAATGTGCGTAAATTAGTCCGATTGCGTCGTAAGTGCTATTTTCAAATTGAAGGTGTTCGAAATCCCCAACAAAATAATCAACAATTACATTCTGCTCATTTGCCAATGAAAGTGTTTTCGATTTTCCTTCTTCACTCAAATCAAAAGAAGTAACCTGCCATCCTAGTTTTGCAGCGTAAACGCCATTACGGCCTTCGCCATCCGCAGGCATTAATATCGAACCTGGATTCAGTTTTTCGATTTGCTCTGCAAAAAACAGATTCGGTTTTTTACCATACGCATAGGATTCATCTTTATATCGATCATCCCACATGATTTTGGAGGTGTTAATTTGCATCGTTATAATTTTAAAATTTTTGAAAGATCATCTTTTTGCTTGCCATCATTCCGGCAGTTGTACCCATTGCTACTGAATTTGCTACTGATCGTATTTTAGTGGTACTGTCTCCGCACGCATAGACATCTTCAATCGTCGTTTCCTGAGACAAATTGACTTTTAAATATCCTTCGATTGTCAATTCGCAACCAAGTGATTCCGGAATATTGGAATGTTGTTTGAATGAATTTCGGGAGTAAAGTGCCGTTATTTTAGATTTCGAACCGTCCTTGAAAATAATATTTTGGATATAACCATTTTGATGATCCAGCTTTTCAATTTCTCTTTCCTCAATTTTTATATTATGGTTATTAAGCTTATGTCTTTGGTCGATGGTCAATGTTGATGTTCCATTTGTATATAAGGTCAAATCTTCTGTCCAGTTCGAAATCAGACTGACCAATTCAAACCCGTGTTCGCCATTGCCAAAAATCCCCGTTTTTTCATTTCTTACTTCATATCCGTGACAATAGGGACAATGAAGAACTGATATTCCCCAGCAATCAGAAAAACCATTTATAGCCGGCAAAATATCTTTAATTCCTGTTGCAAAAATTATTTTGCTCGCTTGAAATGTTTCTCCGGATTCTACCTGAATTTCGAAACCTTCAGCTGTTTTATTTCCAGAAGTTGCAATACCATTAAAAAAAGCTACAGTACTGTAATTCTGAACTTGCTTTTTTGCCAGGGTTGAAATTTCTTTTGGTGTTTTTCCATCCTGCGTGAGAAAATTGTGTGAATGGGGTGTTTGGACGTTGCATGGTTTGCCACTGTCGATAACAAGAACGCTAAGTAGCGCTCTCCCTAACGCCATTGCAGCTGCAAGACCTGAGTAGCTGCCTCCGACAACTATTACGTCATATTGTTTATTATTTTTCATTTTAGTGTAGGGTATTAAAGGATATGATATGGCAAAAGTTAGTAATGCAAATCCGCTTCGGGTGATGAAATCACATCGTGACATTACATTAAAAAAGTCTTGCCGTTATTTGTGGACATTATTTTTTATCGATTTCTGTAGAAAGTAAACGAAGAATTAAGTCAACAAATGGAACTCCTACGAATACAACCCAAGGTACCAGGATTACTGTCAGGAAAAAGGTTTTTACGTATAGTGGCAGAACCGCAGATGATTCTCCCAAAAGAAACAGGAACAATGTTATAGACGGATAGATGACCACCCATATCTTCAACGAAGCGATTAATTTCATTTTTGTTTTCACGATGATTATGTTTTTTGAATAATTATTAAACAAAAGTAATTACATGACAAACTTCGGGAATAGGACAAAAATGAAATTGGGTGGGACTTATTTTGAGTTTTGACGAAAAGCTTCAGGTGAAGATCCTGTATGTTTTTTAAAGAACCGGATAAAGTACGATACATCTTCATAACCAAGATGATATGCTATTTGATTTACCTGGTTTGAAGTTGCCAGTAATTGTCTTTTTGATTCCAGAATGATACTTTCATTAATCAGTTCAGAAGGTGTTTTATTTAAAGACGTTTTGGTTACTGCATTCAGTTGATAAGTGGAAATATTTAATAAATCTGCATATTCCGAAACTTGTTTATGGTCGGCAATATGATTTTCTAAAAGTTCTAAAAATTTCTCTAACTGTTCCTGAGAATAAGCATTAGAAACATTTGCAGAATTTGCTTTGTTTTGACGATGCCTGATTAACTCGATAAAGAATATACTCAAATTTGAGGCAATGACTTCCTGATATCTTTCCTGTTTATCTGTAAATTCCTTTAGAATATATGTCAATATAGATTCCAATTTTTCAAAGCCATTCAGATCAAGGTTACAAAAATTGATATGGCTTACTTTCCGCAAAAGTTGTTGTGATAATGAATTTTGAGAATAAAAGAAATCAGTCTTAAATTGAACTAAATAACCAGTACTTCCCAGCTTTAATGTAAGGGAATGCACTTGACCGGGGCGCATTAAAAAAATCATATGGTCACCAACATCGCAGCGGACAAAATCAATCTCGTGTAAACCGTTTCCTTTTTTTAAAACAAGTACAAAGAAAAAGTCATGGCGATGTAATTCCTGAATCATGTCTTTACCATCAAGCATTTCCTGAACATCCCGAATACTGAAACTGCCAAATAAGTTTGGTTCTTGTTGGCTTTCATTAATATGTCTGATAGGGATATTTGCCATTGTAAGTAAATTGGTTTCGTATGAAACAATCACAAAGAAAATGAATACCTTTTTAAATACCTATTATTGTGAATGAAATCAAGCGGGTCATAAAATCCCATACAAATAGATGAGTTTTATGCAGAATAGCCTACTAATACCGTGTCTTCTTCTGAATCAAAAAATTCCTTTAAGCTATTTCC
This sequence comes from Flavobacterium pectinovorum, assembly GCF_006438875.1. Lineage (GTDB taxonomy): Bacteria > Bacteroidota > Bacteroidia > Flavobacteriales > Flavobacteriaceae > Flavobacterium > Flavobacterium pectinovorum_A. The sequence continues at coordinate 108,459 of NZ_RCZH01000015.1, read as the reverse complement.
ACAATTTTGAAAGAAAGAAAGAATTGTAAAAATAGTTTGAAATATTGATGAGCTGATATTTAGGATACTTTCTGTGATATGCTAAAACGAGGTAAGTACAAAATTATTTTGCTCGAAATAAGAGTTCGGAAAAATTGTACTTCCAAGTTCTTTTGTTGTTAAATATCAGCAACGAATCAAACATAATTAAACAAGGAAGTACAGACTTTATGTACTGTTTTTAGTGGATCAATTTTTTTGAAGAAAAAGTTTATTTTAAGCTAAAGGTCTCCATTTCTGTAAAAGTAAAAAAAAATCTCTTTGAGGTTTTATATAATTGTTCTTTAGTATTATAAAATTTCTACAAGAATGGTAGTTTTTTTTAAGCGGTTAGGTTTTCTTAATAATTATGTTGGGTTGTTTTATTTCTAGTGATAATTGGAAATATTTAGGCGCCAAAACCAACAGATTTTTGTTTTAATAGTTTTTGTCTATCAAAGTAAAATAATTTATTATTAACCTCAATAGCATACTTTTCATTTAGTTCGTAAATTGGTATAAAAATTAAAACTATGGAGAATCAATCAAATGACATCAGCAAGTGCCCATTTCATAATGGCAGTAAGGATAAAGAAGCTGCGACAGGTACACAAATAGGTGACTGGTGGCCAAAGCAACTAAGAGTAAATATTCTTAGACAAAATTCTGTATTATCAAATCCTATGAATAAGGATTTTGATTATGCAGAAGCCTTTAAGAGCTTAGATCTCGAAGCTGTAAAAAAAGATTTACATGCACTCATGACTGACTCACAAGATTGGTGGCCTGCCGATTTTGGGCATTACGGTGGTCTTTTTATTCGAATGGCATGGCATAGCGCAGGAACATACAGAGTCTATGACGGTCGTGGTGGTGCCGGCGCAGGACAACAGCGTTTTGCACCGCTTAATAGCTGGCCTGACAATGTTAGCCTTGATAAGGCAAGAAGATTATTGTGGCCTATAAAACAAAAATACGGGCAAAAAATTTCCTGGGCCGACCTTATGATATTAACAGGCAATGTTGCCTTAGAGTCTATGGGGTTTAAAACATTTGGTTTTGCCGGAGGGCGAGTTGATGTGTGGGAACCGGATGAGTCCATTTATTGGGGATCTGAAACCACATGGCTAGGCGGAGATGAGCGTTATAAAGATGGTTCTGAGGGTGTGCCGAAAGAGCATGGTGTTGTATCATCAGATGATGATGCAGATGGTGCTATTCACAGCAGGAATTTAGAAAAGCCTCTTGCAGCAGTACAAATGGGACTTATATATGTAAATCCTGAAGGTCCTGACGGGAATCCAGATCCTGTTGCTGCTGCCAAAGACATTAGAGATACATTTGGACGAATGGCGATGAACGACGAAGAAACAGTTGCTTTAATTGCTGGAGGACATACCTTTGGTAAAACTCACGGAGCAGCGCCGTCTGACCATGTAGGAAACGAGCCTGAAGCTGCAGACTTAGAACTTCAGGGCTTTGGCTGGAAAAACAGCTTTGGTTCCGGTAAAGGTGCAGATGCAATTACAAGCGGACTGGAAGTAATCTGGACAACAACACCAACACAGTGGAGCAATAACTTCTTTGAAAATTTATTTGGTTTTGAATGGGAACTTTCTAAAAGCCCTGCCGGTGCACATCAATGGGTAGCTAAAGATGCCGAGGCAATTATTCCAGATGCTTTTGACAATACAAGAAAACATTTACCTACAATGCTTACCACTGATTTATCGCTGAGATTAGATCCTGAATACGAAAAAATATCGCGTCGTTTCCTGGAAAATCCTGATCAGTTTGCTGATGCTTTTGCACGTGCATGGTTCAAATTGACGCATCGTGACATGGGACCTCGTGCTCGTTATTTAGGACCGGATGTACCTGAGGAAGAATTATTATGGCAGGATCCAATCCCGGAAGTAAATCATAAATTGATAGAGGAGAACGATATAATTAAACTAAAAGAAAAAATAGCAAGTACAGGGTTAAGCACATCTCAATTGGTGGCAACAGCATGGGCTTCAGCTTCTACGTTTCGTGGATCTGACAAACGTGGCGGTGCAAATGGGGCACGTATAAGGCTGTCACCACAAAAAGACTGGCATATAAATAATCCTGCACAGCTTAAACAGGTTTTAGATAAACTGGAAGGAATTCAAACAGAATTTAATAATGAACAAAATGATGGAAAAAAAGTTTCATTGGCTGACCTAATAGTTCTGGCAGGCTCGGTGGCAGTAGAGAAAGCAGCAGGAAATTCAGTAAAAGTAGATTTTACTCCAGGACGTATGGATGCATCTCAGGAACAAACTGATGTTGAATCATTTGAATATTTAGAACCTAAAGCTGATGGTTTTAGAAATTATCGCAGAACAAAATCTACAGTATCGACCGAAGAACTCCTTATTGATAAAGCAAATTTACTAACGCTTACTGCACCGGAACTTACAGTACTTTTAGGCGGATTACGTGTATTGGATATTAATTCTGATGGCACAAAAAATGGTGTTTTTACACATCGTCCGGGTCAGCTTACAAACGATTTTTTTGTAAATCTTCTCGATATGAATACCCAATGGCAAGCGGTATCAAATGATAAAGAATTATATGCAGGAAATGATCGCACTACAGGTCAGCCTAAATGGATTGGAACTCGTGCAGATCTTGTTTTTGGTTCTAATTCTGAGCTAAGAGCAGTAGCAGAGGTATATGCAAGTACTGATGCACAGGATAAATTTGTAAATGACTTTGTTGCTGTGTGGAATAAAATCATGAATTTGGACAGGTTTGATTTAATCTAATCCCATATTCGTATAAATGGAAAAAGGGGTAAATATTCCTCTTTTTCCTTTTTTTTGACAAGGAAGATTTGATGCTGTAGTTTTCGTTATAAGGATTTTGCAATTCTAATTTTTTAGCTTCAAAATTTGCTAATTCTTTATGGTAGCAGAAGGTGTTGGGATGTTTTTAAAATCGAAAACGGAAAAATAAATTCTTTCTATTGTTATATGCAGAACAAACTGCCTTAGCTTTTTGTGGCAAGATTGAAGGCAATTCCAAAATACATATTCATTAAAAAAACCATCTCAGGAATTAGAACTGAGATGGTTTTTTTGTTTATTCTGATGGAATGTTTTAAAAATTAACCCATTTTAAACTTAACATAAACTCCAGTTTTTATCCAGAAATTCATCCTCTCCGGGCTCTTCTGTCTTATAAGCAATTGCTTCAGGAATAGACGTCTTAGGTATGTTTACGTGTACAATGGTATTTTCCTTAATGGTTTCAAGTTGTTTCAAAACCTCCTCGAGTTCGTCTAGACTGCTGACTTCAAAACCTTTACCTCCAAATACATCAACGAGTTTCGCATATTTCCAACGGTGCATTTCGTTGTAATCATAAACGTCGTTTAAATCGGGAACGCTATATTCTACCTTGTCTGCACCACGAAACGGATTTGGATTAACAAGCATTTGTTCAATACCATAAATACCATTATCCAAAACAAAAACAATGGTGTCGTGTTTCAGTTTATTCTGTGTAGATATGGCTTGACATGTTTCCTGAAAAGCACCGTCCCCAACAAATACTACCGCCCTTTTATCAGGTCTGGCACATTTTATTCCGGTTGCAGCAGGAACAGAATAGCCTATCGAAAGCCATGATGCCTGTGCTACGAATCCGTTAGGTTCTGCAATACGGATACCCTGTGCACCCAATAAAGGAAAACCCGCATCGGCAACCACTATATGCTTTTCGTCTATAAAATTATTAATTCGCTTGAAAAATGTATCATAAGTAAGCGCTGGTTTCCCTTTTTTCAGCATTCGGTTATCAGCCAGGAAAAATGATTCAGGCAGCTTCTTTGCATCATACATTTCGTAAGCACTAAAAGTAACTTTGGTAAGTTCTTCTTTCAGGAATATCATAAAATCTCTTAGCGATACATTGGCTATATAAGAAGCACCAATCCTTACACCACTGTGATTGGCAAGTACAGTATCTTCTTTCCAGACATCAAAACCACCCAGGTTTTTGCCGGTGGTCCATACGCCAAGGCCAATTTTTAACTGGGCTTTTTCGAATTGTTCCTTGACATCTTTTGGCGATGCCTTGCCATTAAAAACACCTTTGAACTTCGGATGGTTTTCGGATACGATTGATTTCCCGAGTATAGAGGTCACAAATTCTGTATTGGTAGTTTCGATCAGATCCAGAAATTCCTTTTGAATACCGTAGCGCTGGATCTCAATGCCGCCCCAAAAAATAATTTCTTTTCCTCGTGCCATTGCCGCAACTTTTTGAGCAGCTTTGCGTGCACTTGTTTGACATTTAGATGATTCTCTTTCCACCAATGGAGTGGCAGGCGGATTGCATTCCATTCGCCATACATCTTCAAAAACTTCAAGATAAACCGGTCTTCCATATAAAATACAGGCATTTAGCACTGCATCAATTTTATAAGGAGCATCTGACGAACCTGTAACTTGTTCTGCCGCAACAGTAACGTTTCGGTACACATTGATGTTACTGTACATATCACCTGTCATATGTGATGCCAGCATGCCCTGAACGAGGCTTCTTTGCTGGTCTTTATTGGTTGGAGCTCCATTAATGACAAGCACGGGACAATGCTCTACATAAGAACCTGCAACCGAATTGAGCAGAGTAAATGCTCCCACACCATAGGTTACCGCTACTGCAGCGAAACCGTTTTGACGTGCGTAGGCATCAGTACAATGTCCGGCGTTTATTTCATTCGTGTCGTTAACGATTTTAATTTTTGCATTTTTGTCTTCGTGAATCGTATTCAAAAACGGCGCGGTATAATTGCCAGCAATTCCAAATAAATGGGTAAGTCCTAATTGTTCCAGGCGTATTTGCAGGTATTTTGCAACGGAGATTTTTTTCTGTGACATCTTAAATTGGATTATTCAGGTTACCGGTATTTTCGTTGACTTCGAGTGCCGTACGGATTCCGGACTCAATTGCGCCTTCAATCCAGGCATGTTTCAGAGAAGTATGTTCTCCGGCAAAATGTGCTTTTCCCTTCCATTCGGTTGAGATAATATGACGCTGTAATAATTGTAACTGTCCCGGATTAAATATTGCCGCTTCACCATAAGCATACGGGTCGCGCATCCAGCTTTGTGTTGCAGCACCAATTAATTTCCCGCCTTTGTTTTTATAGTCCTTGATGCTCGAGGTAATTACTGCAAGGCCAATAATGCGCTGCTGTTCTTTCTCGTCATCAGAGTGCATGATTGCCAAGTTTTTAAGTGCATAAAAATACCTGTCGTCGTCATCCATAGAATCCCAGCGGCTTGCTTCATCAGACCAGCAATAAGATGCCAGCACGACACCATGCCCTTTAGCTCCCAAATCATTACTCGGATAATAGGTAAAACGGTTCGAAAAATCAGTAATCGTACCGCCGCCCACAATATTATAAGGTGCTTCCTGCCACCATTTTTCACGAAATTCCAACAATATTTTAGTAGCAGAATCGTAGTGTAGTTCCCGGATTGCTTTTCGTTTGCGCTGATCGAATTGAGGTGTTACGTACACATGTCTTAATGCGGAAAAAGGTATGGTGACAATTATTTCATCAAATTCCAGATCACCTACAGGTGTTTTTAATGCTTTGAATCCTGCGTCTTCATAAAACTGAAAGTCACGCTGTACTTCAATATCTACTTCTATTTTTACCTTGTTGTTAACGAGCATCATTTTGGTCATTCTGCAATCAAAATAGGTATTTTCTTCGAGACTATGAGCTTTAAAGAATGCATTTGGCAGCAAGTCGCTTCCGCCCACAATTTCCATAAAAGTGGTAGAATCCTTTATGATATTTTGCTCAATAAAACTCTGGATAAAATCATAGGCCATTCTGGACTCCAGATTTTGCATAACTCCAATCATCTCGATAGCATTTTCTGAATACATCGAATGTTCTTTTAAGAAACGACGCATCGAATATTCTCCATAGCGCTCGATCAGCAAAGGCCAGTTTTTCTTTGGATCTTCTGCAATAAAAGCCTTAAGCGGTTTAATGAGAATGTCCATTAAATCGCTGGCACGCTTGTTTTCGCTTTCGCCAAGATCAAAGCCCAGTAGTTCGTTTACATTAACATCTTTTTTGATATATTCATTCTGTACAACACGCTTGCGGTTAACATAAAAAAGGGAATTTCTAGTAGTATCCGGCTCCTTTTTAGTTGGGTCTGCCTGATATGCGATTGCTTGTTCCTTATCGACAGATAGATAATAAAAAGGTTCGGTTTTGAGTCCGAGTTTATCAATGTATTTGAGCACCATTTTGTGTATGGTCGGGATACGCATCGCACCCGCTTCGCCATAAACAGTGTCGTCTTCAAAATATTTTTTGTTTTCAGAATTCCTGAAAGTCTTGATCCTGCCGCCAACACGCGTGTTTGATTCGACTATTGTAACATTATGTCCGGCCTCTTTTAACAGAGCTGCGGCTACCATCCCGGCCATTCCGGCACCAATGATTAATACGTCTTTTGGTTTATCCGTACGCGGGATTCCCTCGTCAATGTACTTTAAGTATTGTTGGATAATAGCGTCGTTGTCTTCGTCGAGTAAGCCGTGTAAATAGTTTTCCATGATTGGTTAGTTTAGTTATTGGGTTTTTGTTTTTGGGAATGAAATTATTTATAAATTAACTCACTAAAATCTTGATTTTTAAGCGTAATTCTACCTGTTTTTATATTGTAAAATATCTGATTTTGAATATGTTTGCTTAAACTTGAAAAAAATTAGCCGCTATCCAGGATTCTTTCCAACTGTTCCAAACGTCCTCAGATAAAAGCGTGTTTTCTTTATATTGAACTTTAATCAGTTCTTTGGCTTCAGCAATATTGTTTTGTTCTTTCAAATAGCTCAAAAACTCAAATTGTTCTTTATGCAAATCATAAATAGCTAATTTAAATTGGTGTCGCAGGACTACACAATAACTTTCGCTTTCAGAAGGCAAATTGGGTTGTTTTTCATTTTTAAATTCGGAATAATATTTTCGAACAGGAAAACTAAACTTAAACAACGCACATATAGGTACAAGTTTTAGCTTGTTTTCATGCGTATCGATCGTGGCTAATTGGTAATCTTCTTCGGCTTTCATTTCGAAAATAACGCCGATGGCATATTCAAATCGGGCGAGTTCAATCATGAAATCAATCCAATCTTCTTTGATGTTTTCGGGAGCGTCGGGTCTGTTGTTTTCAAGATAGTCTGCAAAATCGGCTCCTAAATACGCTAAGTTATAGTTCTGCGATGGTTTCGAAGCGAGATAATCATCGGCGAAAGCGCAAAAAATAGTTTCGCCTAAGGCATATTCTAAAGCACTAAATTGCTGTGACATACAATTTCGCAAACGTGCGATATAACTTCTTTGGTAAATACCCAAATGTTCCTGTGCAGTAAGTTTTTCAGAATGACAAATCACATCTTCAATTGAAGCAGCATTTAATTGATCCGAAAGTAAATCACCGGGATTAAATCCCGTTTGCTGGTAAGGATCCAGTAAAAGTTGCTGCATCCATTGTTGGAAATTTTTTAATGGTATTTTGACCGTTTTCTGCATTTTTTGTGCTTATAAAAATTTATTCATTTCAAAAAGATTCAATGGGTTTGAAACCTGTTCTTTATCCATAAACCGGACTTCATTTTCAACTCCAATAAATGTTGCATCCATATATTGTTTTGATTTAAGTAATTCGGAATGATACACATCGAAGGACGGAATATTACCATCCCATTCTAATAAAACAGATGCTTCATTTGCCAGTTGATACGCCAGTTGAAACAATTTCCATACCTGGGAGTTCACTTCTCTATCGTGTGTATCAATAATATAATTGCCACAATTTTGATGACCAGCCAAGTGCATTTGTACAATCTTATCATGCGGAATTCCTTTGATATATTCTACGGGATCAAAATCATTATTGAAAGAAGACACATAAACATTGTTTACGTCCAGAAGTAATCCGCAGCCTGTTTCTTCAGTCATTATTCGTAAAAATTCCCATTCCGGAAGGGTAGAATTATTAAAGGATGCATAAGTGCTTGGATTCTCGATAATTAGTGGTCGTTCTAAATAGTCCTGCACCTGAATGATTCGATTACAGACGTGTTTTAATGATTCGTCATTTAGCGGAAGCGGGAGTAAATCGTGCGAATTGGTTGTTAAAACTCCTGTCCAGCACAAATGGTCGCTAATCCAGGCTGGTTGCACCTCGGTTGCCAATTGTTTTAAACTCTTGAGGTAATCCAAATTTAGCGGATCAGTACTTCCAATAGACAACGATACCCCGTGCATGACCACGGGATAGCGTTCTGCTATTTGATGTAAGATGTATCTTGGCCGTCCATGCGAGTCCATAAAATTCTCAGAAATTACCTCAAACCAATCTACGGCAGGATTCTTTTTCAGAATATGCTCAAAATGCTGGCTTCTAAGTCCTAAACCCAGTCCTAAATTGGGTAATCCGAGTCTGGTGGCCATTACTTTTTTGGTTTGCAATTAGAAAGACTCTCCGGTAGTTTTTCTGCACTTTCCTGTTCCATTTTCGAAACTCTTAGATCAGCAGCAGCCTTTCTTTCGGCAGGATTGTTTATGTAAGAGCAAGATCTTGAGCCACTTTGTCCGCAAGAAGCATAATCCTGATTTATTGTACCGCGAAGGGTGTTTACGTAGGCCTCATTTGGTCCGTATTGTTCAGGAGCTTCGCCAAATTCCTCACCATTTTCTTTTCTTTTTTCTTCGAAACGTATTCTGGCTAATTGCCAAACGCTAAGTCCTTTATTGGGACCCTGAGCCATAAAACGAGAAGATAAAATGGGTACACCACAGCTACCTTGATAGCGGCATTCGTTTTGACCCGGATGACAAAATTCTTCGGTAGTTCCAAAAATACCGCAGCCTCCTTGTCCTTTGCACTCGTTTAAAGTGTGGCAAGGATGACCAACTGCTGTTGAACAATCTCCCTTTCCTGCACAATCATTATTTCCTGAATATCCTGCATTTTTGCATGAATTAAGCCCCATACATACATGAAGCTCTCTATTTACTAATTCTGACATAATATATTTTTTAAGAATGGTGAGTATAAGGTGTACTTGGTACTTTAGGCACATCGGCTGCAATGCTATAATCTAGTCCTACATCTGGCAGAGACGGAAAATAATTGTCGTTTTTGGGATCTATTGCCCATTTCCAATTTTTATCTGCATTAGCCAATCGATCGACTATATTCATAATTTGTGCTTTGGGTCTTAGGGAACTTTGCTCAAACGAAAAAGGTTCAAATGTCAGGGCACCTTGGTAGATTGCATTGCCTTTAGTATAAGTGTATTTATTGATTTTGTTTCCAACTTCGCTCAAAAGCCAGATCATCGATTTATGAATACCGTACATGAATAAATCGTATTGGGTACTTTCGTCTTTGTAATAACAGGCTTCAATCATTAAAAGAATATAAGCAAAAACGGCATTACCCAATTCTGAACACAATGCCAGCGCCTGATTACCTGAAGCACTATAATCAGCTGTTTTAGGATTAGCATCAGTATTATATACAAAATAGCTGAAGAAATCGTCTAAGCCCTGAATGTTACGAAACTTTTCCTGATAGTGACCACCAAAAGTGTAGACTTCCAGAAATTTGGCAAAATGGGCAAGTTCTTTTCCTGTATCATCATAATCACCCTTCCAAAAAACAGCTTTTCCATCAATAATTTCCATTGGTACGGGCATTTTATTTTCGCCCCATTTTAAGACATGTTGTTCGTCATTACTTTTTCCTTCTCCCTGTTCAATAATACGATGTAAAGCTTCAACTGCCGAATTAGCATCATATACTCCCACAAGTCCGCCACTGTCATCACCATTTGCGAACTGAGGATTGTGCTCTCTGTCATAATGTACAGTATTCATGGAATTTTGAGAATAGAATGGTCTCGCACGTCCTGAATCATCCGGAGGAAGCAATTGTGGTCTGTAATCATATGGGCCGGGGAAATCTTCTTTTACGCAGGCAATAATTAATTCGTACAATTTACCAATAGTATGATATTTAACGGTACTTAATAATTGTTTGTTTTTGTGAGGATCTTCAAACGGTTCAGGGCTTTCTATCTGCAGGAAAGTAGTCAATTGATTTAATGATAATTTTGCAGCATTAATTTGAAACTCTGGAATATGTCCGTCTAATTGTGTTGGAAATGATAATATTTTTCCAATTGCCATAAGATCCGGTGCGGTTTGACAAACAGCTTGTTTGACATTGCATGCGAGAGCAAGGTGTAACATTTCTTCGATAACAACACTCATGATTAAAGCTGCTGCTTTATTGGAATAAACCAATACGTCTACTTTCAGTTCTTGTGCCAATTCATCAATTTCTGCTGGAGTTTTGCCTGATTGAGAAAGCTGAGCATGAATTTTAGCGTACAGTGCGTCCTGATCCTGTGCTCTGTTTATCGAATAATAGGTAGATAAATACGTTGGAATAGTAGCAAGTTCAAGCGCAATTGCCTGCTGCATTACTTCTTTGATATTCTCTTTTGTTACCGTATCCGAAAATGTAAAAAGTTTTTTTGTTTTCATGTAGTTATTTTTTTGGGGAATAGGTTTATTTTGTGATCTATATTGTTTTAAATTTTTATAAGCAGTTGTAAACTACCAATGTTTAATAGATCTGGCTAGGATTTTATTTATTCATAAAATTACTACGATGAAAATGGTTAAATTAAAAAAAAGGCATGAAGGCGCACTTTTTATGCATAAGGGACAGAAATAGCAGCATGAGTTCCTTTTTTACATTTTGTAAAATAAATTATTGAAAGAAGTTTTAGCTTAATAAAGTTTCGAACCTAAGCTTCTTAAAGTTCTTTTTTGCCACAAAACTTTAGATTGTTGAGTATTGCTAAAAAAAAAACTTAACTTTTGTGGCAAAAAAAGTATTCCTCCGACTTTTTTAAGGCATAAAATTAAAGTTCATCTGATAATGTCGTCAAGTATTTTAAAATCTCACTTTCATTTCTTTTGTAGTAAGTCCATTTCCCATTTCTGGTACAGATTAAAAGTTTAGTTCGCAGTAGCATATTCAAATATTCTGATACTGTCGATTGTGATAAACCTGTTTTTTTGTGTATAAGTCCAACAGAAATACCAAAATCGTGAAATGTCAAGGGAGCTGGAAAATTTTCTTCAGGTTTTTTTAACCATTTAAGAATATCTATTCGAACTTGATTGGACAAAACCTTATTAATTTCTATAATATCCATTTGGCTTTTTTTTAATATCAATGGCAAATTTATTTCAGCATTCAAGTTGAAATTACCTTCTTTGATACTTAGTTATATTGTATTTAAAAACAACCATACAAAGGAACGCTCACTGGAAAAATTAGTTACGTGATCTGGATCACATTCGTAGGAATGAATGAGAATTTTACAAAGCCAATACTTAACTTAGCAAACTTCACTACATTTATAGAGGAGTTGCACAGTCGACTTATAAATAGTCTTATGAGATATATTTAAGACAGAAAACCAGCTTTAAATGTTTGTCTTACAAGATAATATTAATCAGATCGCATGAAAACTTTTTCACTTTCGAGACACAGTAAACTTTTTTCAGTACCTGAGAGTACGAAGGATTACCTATTTGTAGGATCGGGAAGTCTTCCATATTATGAAGAGCCTTATCGTGCCGAAAGTTATGCCATTGCTTATATAAAAGAAGGAGCTGTAAAACTTACGGCAGGTTTATCAACTTGGGAAGTAAACGGACCTTCTATAGTTACCTTAGGGCCAACCGTTATTCGATATTTTACCAAAAGCAGTGATCATCTCAAAATGGAAGTTATTTTTTTTAAAGATACTTTTCTGCTGGAACGGTATGCTGATCTTTTTTTTCTTTTCAAATATGACTTTTTCGGAAATAACGGACTTCACGTTTTACCGCTGAAAGAATCTTATTTTACTAAAATCAACAAAATCTTTGAACTGATTCAATTGACAAAACTTGCCGGAAGTCATTATGAAGATGAGCTCGTGCGGAATTACATTTTTTCTCTTGTTTATGAAATTGATTCTTATTACCGCGAACTTGCTTCAGAGGTTTCTTCTTCTTTAAATGTTCATCCTTTATTTGCAAAATTCAGACAATTATTAAATGCAAATTATATGCAGGAACATCAGCTGGAGTTTTATGCCAGTCATCTTTATTTAACTCCGAAATCTTTATCGGCAGCCATTAAAAAAATTACAGGAAGACCTGCAGGAAAATGGATTGATGATGCTATTGCTTTAGAAGCTAAAGTTTTACTTCAGAATAATACGCTTACGGTATCGCAAATTAGTGAGATCCTTAATTTTTCAGATCAGTCTGTATTTGGTAAGTTTTTCAAAGCAAATACTAATTTATCTCCAATTGAATACCGTAAAAAACTTGATTAAGCTTCAAGCTAATTATTTATAAATACGCCATTTCGACGAATATTGACGGTATTTAGCCCATTATTACCCCTCGATTTACGGGAATTTTGTCTAATTAAAACTTTAAAGAGTTTGAGTTATGAAAAATTCAGAAAATTATTGTCTATCGCTCGATATGACAGCGTTCGTTTTGAACGAAAAAACGAAATTTTTATTTAGTATTCTTTTGGCGTTGATAATCTTTTTGCTTTATCCCATTCGTGTGAATGCTCAAGATATTCAGAGAGAGAATTATAAGCTTTCGATAGCAGAAACAATCGAGTTTGCCAAGAGCCAGAACAAATGGGTACAGACAGCAAATATTGAGGAAATGGCTGCTGACGAAGATCATAAAGATGCTTTTACAGCTGCATTGCCTTTTATTAATGTAGGAAGTTCTTATCAGCGTTTTTCTGATCTGACATTGTTTACCGATGGATTGAATCATTCCACAAGTGGACCCAGAAAACCAACACCAAACAGTGCTGCTTTAGGCATTGATGTTTTGTTTACTATTTACAGTGGCGGAAAACTGCGATCGATACAAAAAGAACAGACTTCGCGTTTTAAGATTGCAAAGTTAAATACACGAGAAACATCAGGAAACATTGCTTTGCAAACCGCTGATCAGTATCTTGATTTGGTAAGGCTTCAGGAACAGCAAAAGTTTATTCAGGATCAGCTAAAAAGGGCGCAACTCAGGTTAAAAAACATTAATTCACTTTATAAAAACCAAAAGGTTACCAAAAGCGATGTTCTTCGCGCAGAAGTGGCATTGTCTAATGTTGAGCTTTCGCTACAGCAAAACGAAAATGATGTTGCAATTACCAATCAAAAACTGGATAATCTAATTAATGTTCCGGATTCTGTCATGATTGTGCCAAGTGATTCGGCCGGAATGCCAAAACCGGATATCAGTTCCTTAAAAAATCTTATTGAGAGTGCCGCAGTTACTTCTTTTGCAGTTCAAAAAGCTGCTGAAAACGTTGAAGTACAGCGCGCAAAACTCAGTGGTGTGAAGAGCAATAATATGCCAAGTCTTAGTTTTTACGGCAATTACGGAATGAATTATCCTAATTATTTGTTTTTTCCACCTGTAAATCAAGCCTATTCAATTGGTTTTGTTGGATTAAAAATGCAATACAGTATTTCTTCCATTTATCAGAATAAAAATAAGATGGCGGCAGGAAAACTTCGTATAAAAGAATCAGAAATACAACAGGAGGCTTATACAGATAATGTGCGTATAGAAATTAAATCTTATTACATCAAATATGCCGAGGCACTTCATAGAATTTCAGTAAATGAAAGATCTGTTGAGCAAGCAAGAGTAAATTATGGGATTGTAAATACAAAATATCTGAATCAGCTTTCATTATTAACAGATTTGCTGGACGCAGATAACCTGTATCAGGAATCCAGGCTGAATGTGGTTAAAGCACAAACGGATGCATTGGCTATCTATTACCACATTTTATTTACAAGCGGCAATTTATAAACTAACAATAAAAAAAATGAAAACAAAGAATCATAAGCTCCATCCTGGAAATATTGCTATTACAGCAATTGCAGCAGTTTTGATCGTGATAGGTACGGTATATTTTTTCCATTATTTGAAGTACAGTTCAGAATATGAAGAAACGAATGATGCACAAGTAGAATCGTATATTAATCCTGTTTCAGCAAGAGCTGCAGGATATATTCGATATGTGCGATTTAATGAACATCAGCTTGTTAAACAGGGAGATACGTTGGTAATATTAGACGACAGAGAATATGTCGCCCAACTTGAAGCAGCAGAAGCAACTTTTGAAGATGCTCAGGCACAATTAATCGTATTGAAAGCAAGTATTAACTCTGCTCAAACGGGTACAGGAGTTAATCGGGATCAGATTAAAGCATCTCACGCCAGATATGTAGAGCAACAACAAGACATTAAACGTTATGAGAATCTGGTAAAAGAAGAAGCGGTAACGGGAGCGGAGTTTGAACAGGTAAAAACACATTATGATGTAGCAAAAAGTGATTATAGTGCTTCGCAAAATGTGCTAAAAACAAGCGAGGTCCGAATAACGGAATTAAAAACTCATTTTGCTTTATTAGAAGCCGATATCAAAAGAAAAGCAGCAGGGTTGAAACTGGCAAGACTTAATTTATCTTATACCGTAATTACTGCTCCTTATTCGGGAAGATTGGGACGTAAAAATATATTAGAAGGGCAACAAATTCAGCTAGGGCAGCCATTGGTAAGCATTATCAATGAAAAAGAAAAATGGATTATGGCAAACTACAAAGAGACACAAGTCGAAGATATGTATCTGGGACAACCTGCCGAAATTCGTGTAGATGCTATAGATGGGAAAGTATTTAAAGGAAAAATTGTTGCAATTGCAGGTTCTACAGGATCTCGTTTTTCACTTTTACCGCCAGATAATTCAACAGGAAACTTTGTTAAGATTATTCAGCGAGTGCCTGTAAAAATTGAGTTTTTGGACAAACAAGCGGAGCGGGTTGTTGCAGGAATGAATGTAACTGTGGCCGTTAAAAAAAGATCGTAATCATGAAATCTATTTATTTTAAAGACTGGGTTGCAGGCTGGGAGTGGGTGTCTCGTATTGGATTATTTTTACTGCTTTTGTCTGCCTTGGTTCAGTTGGGTATGTTCGTGCTGACTCAAAATTATATGGTGTCTTATTTAGGCGCACAGCCCGAAGATATTTGGTTTGCTGTCATGGCAACATACGCCGGTATTATTACTATTTTACCCGTTCAGTTTCGCTTTTTGAGATATTTTGAAACCAGAAGTTATTTGCTGTTTAATATCATGATTGCGATTGTACTTAACGTTCTTTGCATGCATGCTCAGGATATTTTCCTGTTTTTATGTATCCGATTTTTGCAGGGTATTTTTGCGGGCAATGTAATCGTTTGTACTTTGACGCTTATTTTTTCACGTTTGCATCCTGAACGCGCCAGATCAATTGGGTCAGCTGTGTTTTATGGAACTATGCTTAGCAATACCGTTCTGATTGCGATGGTATCCGGAGTAATTGTTGAATCATCAGATTGGAAATTTACCTATTATTGTCTTATATTTTTTCAGTTGTTAATGCTGGTTGTCGTTTTAGTGATGCTAAAACGCAAGGCAGAATTTAGACGTTATCCATTGTATCAAATTGACTTTGCCGGAATGATCGTGTTTGGAGTTACAGCCCTTGCGGTAGCTTATACGATTTTGTACGGTTCCAAATATTACTGGTTTACTGATCCCCGAATATGTTGGAGCAGTTTTATTGCTGTTATTGGCGTTGCGTTGTTTTTATACAGACAGCATATTGCAAAAAGACCCGTTGTAAATCTTGGCGTATTCAGATCGCGCAATTTTCTTATCGGACTTTGCCTTTTGGCAATTTATTACGGTGGAAAGGACAGTATGAACCTCATTTACAATTATGCGGGAGGTGTGCTTAAGTGGAGTACATTTCAGGTGATTATTCTTGCTGCCTGCAATATGATTGGAATGGTACTTTTCCTCATACTTTCTATCCGATTAATCGTGGTTAAAAAGGTTTCCGTTACAGTCTTTTTCGCACCGGGATTTGCATTGTTGGGTTTATTTAATTTATGGATGTCGTTTTTGCTGACACCAAATTTATCTTTCACAGATTTAATTGTTCCCGTATTTATGCAAGGCGCTGCATCCGGACTATTGTTTGTTCCAATAATGATTTATGTGCTTTCTTCGGCTCCGGGGCATACAGGAAGCAGTGGTTTGATCATTGCGGCTTATACACGTTTTACGGCGACTTTAAATTCGTTTGCAGGGTTTTATAATTTGCAATTGTATTTCAATCAATATTTTAAAGAAGGATTTCTGGGTTATGTTACTTCAGAAAATCCAAATACCACAGAATGGTTAAATGCAACTAAAGCAAACTTCAGTTCCAAAGGATTTACAGCAGATCAAGCTTCTTCTTTAGCAAACTCGGCTTTGTCGCAGGCAGTTAATTTGCAGAGCCAATTGTTAACAAACAGAGCTATATTTACGCTGTTTGCTGTTGTATTGATTGGGCTGGCATTACTGCTTATTTTTATTCCGGCAGTAGCGAAGCTTTATTATTATAATAAGAATAAGAAGGTTTTAGATCCTGCAATGATGTGATTTTTTTCTATTGAAAATATAACGGAATTAAAATAATTCTAAAGAAAAAGGCTTATTATCAGCAAGATAATAAGCCTTTTTTAGTAAGTAATATTGGAAGTAAATTGTTGTATTTTATAATATAATTTTTAAAATTTATTAGGTTTACTAACATATTTATTGCCTTTCACAAAGAATCGCCAAGGCAAGAAAGCATCTTCCTGTGCGTATGCGACACCAACTCTGGGTGAGGCTACAATTTCATCATCTTTATATTTTATGCCATGATCTTCCAGCCAAATTTCTTCTGCATCCAACTCTTTTCCATTAAAGTAATTATCAATTCCCAAAGCTTTGGCAGCCGAACCCGGACCAGCTGAAATAGCACTTTTAGTTACCGGCATGTTGCGTCTTTCTTCCATGATTTCTTTCCCAATCATAGGTTCAATTGCCCTGATTAATACAGCATGAGGTTCTCCTTTTACAGAAGTCACAATATTGAACAAATGATGAATTCCGTAGCATAAATAGACATACGAAACGCCGCCTTGACTATACATTATTTCGGTTCGGTTGGTGCGTCGTCCTCCGTAAGCATGCGAGGCTTTGTCCATTTCGCCATAATATGCTTCTGTTTCTACGATCACGCCCGCAGTTATTTGCCCGTCTATTTGAGTAAAAAGTACTTTTCCCAGCAAATCTTTCGCTAGAAAAAGTACATCTTGATTAAGATAATAAGAGGATTGTAATTTCAAGGTTATTAATTTTAATATTTTAATAAAACGACAATTAAAAAATAGATTTTATCATTAGAATAAGTACAAAACAATTTATGAATTCGTTTGATTAACCTGTTTTCTAAAATAAATTCGGTTTGGATATATATTGTTGGCAGTTTCTTGTTCAAAATCGAATTTCTGATAGTGATTGAACTGCAATGTTTCTATTAAAGTATAATCTATTTCAAATGCTTCAATCCATATCAAATCGTGTTTTCTTTGAACCGCTACTTCTTCAGCGCGATTCAAAAGTAAAGTTAAATCTTCTGAACCAAAATAAACAAGATCGCTCACACGAATTGCTTTGTTTGCCCCCAGATTTTGATTAGAAAGCCTTCTTGAATCTACTTTCAAAAAAGATAAAGGATTTTTATCTTCGCCTATGGCTAAAATTTCAATTAAAAAATCATTTTGTATTTTTTTAAAACTCGCACTCGAAAGATTTTCTGATACATACTTTTCGCCCAATTCCCCAAATAAATTCGAATAGAAAAGGATTGCTTTATCTTCCATTCGGGAAATATTATCATTAATTATAACTATAAATTTTGCAGCTTTAGACATGATATTCTTTATTATTATTATTATTAACCCGTTGGGTGTAATTGTTTTTAACACATAGAAACATAGTCCCGAAGCGTCGGGATGAACTTAAAAAAGGCGTTTCACTAGCATTAACACATCCCGACGCTTCGGGCAATGTCATTAAGTTAAGGGAATATTGCCGAATAAATCTCGCAAAGTCGCAGAGTCGCAAAGAAAATGTATGTAAACTTGGCGGCTTTGCGACTTTGCGCGATTTTTTTTTCAGTCTTAATTATCTAAAAAAAGCTTAACTTAATGACATTGCGCTTCGGGACTACGTGTGAGAAACGAGTTTCTTTTTATTTTACTTTTTCACAATTATAAATTCTATGTTTCTATTTGTTTAATTAAAACATTTAGACATTTCACCCAACGGGTTATTATTATTATTATTATTATTATTATTATTATTATTATTGAATGTTAAAAGGTTAAATTATTGGGGTTATTTATTTTGAGATTTTAATTTTTTATTGTTTGTATATTCAGATATTAATACGATACTCATTGCAATTATTCCCCAAAGCAATAGCTGTGAAGTTGCCAATTCCCAACCGCCAAGTCGCCAGCACAAAAGGCCAAAGAAGGTTCCAACTGCTCCGCCAACAAAATAAGTCGTCATGTAAACGGTATTGATTCGGTTATGTTCATCTTGACGCAGACTGTATATCTTTGCAAAATTGGTAATTTGAGTAGCTTGTACGCCAATATCCAATAGCAGTATGCTAAAGGCCAAAATATATGGTGAATATGGAAAAATCTTAATTAAAAGAATGCTGAAGCTAATCAGTCCAACGGTTAAGACGAGAGATTTAAAAGCACCGCCATTATCAGCGATTTTACCAAAATAAGGTGCAATCAAAGCCCCCACAATTGCAACTAAACCAAAAAGACCTATTGTTCCCGGGCTATAATGAAAAGGGGCACCAGTCAGATAGAAAGTCAATGTTGTCTAGAACGAGCAGAAAATTCCAAAAGTAAAACCGCCTAATAATGCCGTTTGACGTAACAATGCATATTTTGGAATCATCGACAGCGTTGATTTTAATAAGCTTACATAATTTCCTTTAAATGACGAAGAGATATCCGGAAGAAAAATTTTGAGTAATAGCATAGCAATCAACACAAATACTGCTGAAAATCCAAAAACATAACGCCATCCAAAAGCATCGGCAATCAAACCACTGAATATTCTCGCGCCCAGCATTCCGACCAATATTCCGGCAAAAACTTTACCCACCGTTTTTCCTCTGTTTTCTGTACTTAAAGTTGCAGTCATAGGAAGAATGATTTGTACAGGTGTTGATAAAATACCTATTAAAAAACTGAGTATGCAAAGCACGATGTAAGAACTACTGAGGGACATTAGAATTAAAGCAAGACACAAAATGCCTGAAATACCTAAAATTAAATTTTTTCTGCGAAGTTTATCGCCCAACGGTATTACGAAAAACATTCCCAAGCCGTAGCCTAACTGTGTGAGCATTGCTATTTTTCCAATTTTGGCATCACTTACATGTGCTGCCAATGCCATATCTTTAAGAATTGGCTGATTATAATATAAATTGGCGATCATGATTCCGGCTGCAATAGCCATTATCGGGATTACCTTTTTGCTGTTTATTTTTTTTTGAATTGTCATTATTTCTTATTTTTTCTGCCACGAATTTCACAAATGATCACTAATTTTTAGTCTCTATCGAACACAAATTTTAAAAATTAATTCGTGTTAATTCGTGCAATTCGTGGCAACCTTTTTTTAATTTTCCTCTTTTTTGTCTTCGTTAAACTTTTTTATGGTTTTTTTTAATTGGTATTTCGTGAAATAAACAAATACAATTCAGAATAGGCACTGACAAGCTGATCAATCGTAAAGCCACGATTCAAACCACTCGGATTGGGCAATATCCAAACCTTTGCTCCACAAAAATCTTCCTCTTGTTTTCCCCACAAAACTTTCTTTTTTCCTGAAAAAGCCATGTAAGCTGCTTTACCTAAAAAGGCAATGTATTTTGGCTGAAATTCGGTCATTTTATTTCTAAAAACTTCAATTGAATTAGCAAATTCTTCTTTTGACAATTGGTCAGCTCTAGCTGTTGCGCGGTCGACGGCTGTAGTTAGTCCATATCCAAACTCTAATATAGAAGTATCGTTTGTGGCTTCAATTTGATTTGGAGTAAAACCGGATTGGTGCAAAACTTTCCAAAAACGATTACTCTTTCCTGAAAAGTGATGTCCATCCCAAGCGGATTTTAATCCGGGATTAATCCCGCAGAAAATGACTTTGAGGTTTTTGCTGATGATATCTGTTAACATGTTTGTATTAAATTAATTATATATTTGATTCATTGAAAAAGCAGCTTCAACAATCGCTAATTGTTGTTTTTCGTGCATTTTTGCATATCCGGTTGCTGTGCTGCTGCTTTCTTTTCGTGATATAAGATCTAGTTTTAAACTGCTTTTACGCAATTTTCGGTAGAGATAAGGCCATGCGCCCATGTTTTCTGCTTCTTCCTGAACCCAGATAAATTCGGTACTATTAGGATATTTTGATTGCAGTTTTTCGATTTGAGTTAACGGAGTTGGATAAAGCTGTTCTATTCGTACTATAGCAACATCATTTCTGTCATCTTCCTGTTGTTTTTCCAGCAAATCATAGTAGATTTTCCCACTACAAAACAATACTTTTTTTACATTTTCAGGTTTGACAAATGAATCGTCAATCATTTCCATGAAATGACCTTTTGTAAAAGCTTCGATTGCAGAAACACATTTTGGGTGACGTAGAAGGCTTTTTGGCGTAAAAACCACCAAAGGTTTTCTAAAATTGCGGTGTTGTTGACGACGGATGGCATGAAATAGATTTGCAGGAGTTGTACAGTTTACTACCTGGATATTTTCATCAGCACAAAGTTCCAGAAAGCGTTCAATCCTTGCAGAAGAATGCTCAGGCCCTTGACCTTCAAGACCGTGTGGCAACAGCAATACTAAACCATTTGGAACGCGCCATTTGGTTTCGGCACTTGCAATATATTGATCGATTATAACCTGAGCTGTATTTACAAAATCTCCAAACTGTGCTTCCCAAACGACGAGAGCTTTTGGATCTGCCATTGCATATCCGTACTCAAAACCAAGAACAGCATATTCTGAAAGCAGAGAATTATAAATTTCAAATCTTCCGCCGGAACCTAAATTGGTCAGCGGTACATATTCTTCACCGGATTCCTCCATTGCAAGAACAGCATGTCGGTGCGAAAAGGTACCGCGTTCGACATCTTCACCACTGATTCGGACATTAAAATTTTCTTTCAGCAGCGAACCATAAGCAAGAAGTTCACCCATAGCCCAGTCAAAGGTTTTGTTTTCTACTGTTTTTCTTCTGGAATCGAATAATTTTTCTACTTTTTTAAGAAATTTTCCCTGTGCCGGCAATATTGTAATTTTGGCAGCGATATCTAATAATTCTTCTTCTGATATGGCAGTAGCAGTGTTAGAATCAGGATCATTATTAGCATAGTTCAATCCTTCCCAAGCTCCGGTAAATAATGATTTTGGTTCAGAGAAACCTTCCATTGCTTTTGATTCATCCAATAATGTTTGAAGTTCTTCTTTAAAAAGATTTTCAATTTCAGCCGGATAAGTTGCTGTTATATTTTTTTCGGATAAGAGTTTTTCAATATAAACATCTCTCGGATTTGGGTGTGTATCAATCGCTTTGTACAATAATGGTTGTGTGAATTTTGGTTCATCACCTTCGTTGTGACCATATTTTCTGTACGAAAGAATATCAATAAAAACATCTTCACCAAAAGTCTGTCTGTATTCCAATGCGATCAAAAACACGTGAGCAACAGCTTCGGCATCATCTCCATTTACATGGAAAACCGGTGCCAAAACGATTTTGGCCAAATCAGTACAATACGTACTGGATCGGGCGTCTTTGTAATCCGTAGTAAAGCCAACCTGATTGTTGAGTACCAAATGTATTGTTCCACCAGTTTTATACCCTTCAAGCAATGACATTTGCTGTAATTCATAAACGATTCCTTGTCCTGCAAGTGCAGCATCACCATGTATGGTTAACGGAATGATTTTTTTGCTGTCACCTTTATATTTATGATCAATCTTTGCGCGAACCTGACCCTGAACCACAGCATCAACAGTTTCGAGATGAGAAGGATTAGGGCAAAGGTTAAGTTCTATTTTTTTTCCGGTTGTCGTTGTAATATTATTACTGTAACCCAAATGATATTTTACATCACCGGAAAAACGACCGTCAGGATCATAGCTTTTTCCTAGAAATTCGTTAAATATTTCGTCGTAACCTTTACGGATTACATTTGATAAAACGTTTAATCGGCCTCTGTGTCCCATGCCAATTATAATTTCTTCTGCGCCAAGCCCGGCACTTTTTTCTATCATAAGATCAAGAGCGGGGATAAGGCTTTCTGTTCCTTCAAGGGAAAAACGTTTCTGACCTACAAATTTGGTATGCAGGAAATTTTCAAACACCACAGCCTGATTTAATTTTCTAAGAATTTGTTTTTTTTCATCAGGACTGAATTCCGTTTTATTTCTGCTGTTTTCCATTTTGGTTTGCAGCCATGTTAGTTTTTCAGGGTCTCTAATGTATTTGTATTCAACGCCAATTGACTGACAATAGGTTTGTTCCAATACAGCAATAATAGCTCTTAAAGTACCATTGGGAAGACCAACTTCATTTCCTGAAATAAATGATTCATCAAGATTATGGTTTTCAAGTCCAAAATCCTGTATGCCGATGCCTGGAAAATGCTGTCTGCGTTCTCGCACGGGATTTGTTTTGGCAAATAAATGCCCGCGTCTTCTATAGGCATCTATTAAATTAATAACCTTCAGTTCGTTTGCAAGTGTCGAAGACAAATCTTCTTCTGAAAATGACGAAGGATTATCTTTTACTTTAATAGATATTCCAAGATCAAGACCCTGAAAGAATTTTTGCCATCCGGAGTCAACATTTGATGCTCCTTCTTTGTATTTTTCATAGAGAAGACCAATATAATCTGCATTTCCTCCAGTTAAGTATGTTTGATTATCCATGATATAGATATTAAAATTTTAAAAAATGTATTATTCCGATAATGAGGTGTCAATGAATACATCATTTGTTAATATTTGATGTACAGTACATTGTGAAGCTATTAGAAGTAGTTTTGTTTTTTGTTCCCGGGATAGTTTTCCATGCAGTGTAATTTCTTTCGAAAGTGTAACGGTTTCACTATGGACTACTTTTTTGAAAGCAATTTTGACTTCTGCGCCATCAAGATGCCAATTGCGATTGTCTGCATATCTTCTTATTGTAGCAACTGTGCTGCCCGCTAATGAGGAAAGTAAAAGTGAAAAGGGATTCATTCCTAAATCCTGCCCACCTGATTCTTCGGCTTCGTCGCATATAATAGTGTGCCCTTGAGAATGAATAAGAATTTTGTATCTGTCTTTTGCAATACTTGCAAAGGCAGTTTCGGGATTACCTGAAGTTTGAGTTTCCATAGTATCTTTTATTTAGATTTTTTTGGAAACCGGTAATTTTACAGTATAATTTATTGTCTTCATCTTTAGCTATTTTTTATATAGCAAAGTTGAGGAGAATAGGAAGTTTAAGAAATGGTAAAATAGGCGTTTTAGATGTCAATTTTTGCAAATTGTACTCGATATTCGACAGGGGAAATGCCTGCAAGTTTTTTAAAAAATTTACTAAACTGATATTGATCTGAAAAATTTAGCGAAGCCGAGATTTCTTTTATCAGGGTAGAATCAAATTGCAGCTGACGCTTGGCTGCAATAAGTATGCGGTTGTCTATAAGTTCTTTGGGTGTGCGGCTATTGTATAAACGGCAAATGTCTGCCAATTTACGGCTGCTGATATGAAGTTCATTTGCATAAAAAGTAACTTCATGATGGTTTGCAAAATGCTGTTCTAAAAGATCAATAAAACGCTGAAATAAAACATAATCATTGCTGTTTGTATGCGAGGAAGGCATCGCAACATCTTGCTGAAAATTACTGATGCGAATCAACAATATCTTTAGATAAGAAGTCATTAATTCGGCTTTGCCCATATAATCAGGGCGTTTATATTCTTTTACGATCGTATTCAGTAAATCGGTAATATCAGAGGCTGCTTCATCACATAATTTCAAATGTACATTGATAAGCAAGTGGTTAAAAAGCGAGGTTTTAAAATTGCGAATGCTTTGCAGTGCATCTTCCCAAAAAACATCTTTAAACATCAGCATATATCCTGTGATTTCGCCTACATTCTGATAATAATGCACTTGTCCTTCAGAAATCAAATAAAGATCATTTCCAGTCATTTCAAAGGAGCCATCGTCTATATAATGCATTCCCTCTGCTTTGGGAAACCATAGTATTTCATAGTAATTATGACGATGAGGCACATCCGTAACAGGATATTTGTCAGGGTGATGAACGATATGAAATTGTTCCTTATATACTGCGGTAGGCATAGCATGATCTATTCTTAGAATATCCTGACTCTTTATTTTCATATCCTTTATTTTACCGGTAACGTAAAAGTAGTCTATTATCGACTTAATATTGAGGATTAATAGATTAAGGTGTAAGTTGTTTTTATGAATGATTTAAATTCTTATATTCGATTCTGACAGATGCGACAGAACCGTTCATAAATATAAGTATTTTCCTTTCCAATGTTAAATTTCGAGTCTTTTAAATATACTTTTCTAATTTGAGAAAATGCGATATTAATAAAGGTAATAAAGAATAAAATGAGTTTTTTTTCATTTGGTTTGTTTATAGATATCTTAATTTTTTAACGATAGCTAAATTATAAATATCAGACTTACTATTCTTTTATTAAGAAAATATTGAGTAAAAAAATATACAAAAAAACCAATATGAAAGTCACATAATGGATTTTTATAGATGTATTTTGCGGAACTTCTCCCGGAGCCGCGGATTGCCCAATCTGACAATTGAAGTGAATTATAATATATAAAAAACGTTTATAATTAGCTAATCAGTAAAATCTATATGCCAATTTAATTGAGAAAGTCAACTATCTTAATTTAATTGATTTTGGATATTATTTTTAAATTTTGTTTTGGTAAAACGATTTAGATTTGTAGTAAGGTTTTTTTGTTATTTTTGTTTTTATGAAATCTCAAATTATATCTATTTTTTTAAGTAATTAATTCAATTTTATCCTTAATTTAATTATCATTATTCCCGGAAATGAAAATTGTAAAAACAAAAATAGCTTCATATACCAATACATCTCTTTCTGTATTTTCACGTGAAGAGTCTTTTTTTCAGTCGTCTTTTCATTCACATCCGGAATTTGAGTTGGTTTATATCTTAGAAAGTCACGGAAAACGCATCATTGGAAACTCTGTAGAAGCATTTGAATCTGGAGACATGGTTTTTCTTGGAGACGATATTCCACATGTCTGGCTCAACGATGAAATTTTTTATAAAGGAATTAATAGTTTGAAAGCCAAAGCTATTGTGATTTATTTTAGCAGAGATCTTTTTGGGAATTCTTTTTATGAATTACCGGAGGCTCAGGAAGTCAAAAAGTTTTTTTCTCAGGCCATAAAAGGAGTATCCATCGCAGGACCTACAAATGCGCTGGTGGCTAAAAAAATGAAAAAATTACTGAAAAAGAAAGGCTTTGAAGTTATCATGGGACTGATTGAAATTTTGTTTCTTTTATCAAAAAGCAAAGATCTTAGATATATCAATGATAACTCTTATGTTTCTGTCAGCGATGATAATAAAAATGACCGGCTTTCAGAGGTTTTTCAATATGTGAAATCAAATTATAAAGAAGAAATATCCCTTGATGAAATTTCTAAAATCGCCAATCTTACACCTACTTCTTTTTGTCGAATGTTCAAAGCTAAAACTAAAAAACCGTTTGTAGAATATTTGAACGAAATAAGAGTGGCAAACGCATGTAAATATCTGATAGAAACTGATTTGGGTATTTCGGAAATTGCTTATCAATGCGGATATAAAACAGCTTCAAACTTCAATAAACTGTTCAAAAAATTAATTGGAACAACTCCTAAAGAATATCGAAAAAAAGCTTTAGTTTAGGATTTTCAGACTACTTTTCTTTGCTGTTTAATTTTTTTTCTACCGGACAATATTCCACACTGAATTTTATTTTTAAAAATTAGCGGCATTTCCCCGATGCTTATTTGATAAATTATCCTTAAATTTTGTGTTTATTTCGTGTTTTTTTAACGAATAATTTGTTAAGATAATAAATGCTTAATTAATGATAATTTTGAGCTAAAATTAAATTTTAGAATGTAATAAATTTATTTTTTTGAAATTGTATCAAAAATACGGCTTCCGGAAATTTAAAACGTTTTAATAAATAACCTGTTTCTATTGATTTGGATCTAAAAAGTTGTTCAATCTCCAAACCAATGTTTTCAGTTTTTTAAGTCTCAGATTTTAAATAAAATAATATGATAACTCAAAAATATTGCCTTGCATTAGATTTGAATGAAGACTCCTCTTTAATAACCGAATACAAGAAATATCATGAAAAAATTTGGCCGGAAATCACAGAAAGCATCGTTAATTCAGGGATTGAAAACCTCGATATTTATTGTGTTGGCAACAGACTGTTTATGATTATTGAGGCCAACGAAACTTTTACTTTTGAGAAAAAAGAAAAGAATGATGCAAATAATCCCGTGGTTCAGAAATGGGAAGAATTGATGTGGAAATATCAAAAAGCATTGCCTTGGGCAAAAGAAGGCGAAAAATGGATGCTGATGGAAAAAATATTTGACGTACATGAGAATAGATAGCCACCAACATTTTTGGAAATTTCACCCTGTAAAAGAAGCTTGGATCAAGGAAGAAATGGAGGTAATAAAAAGAGATTTTTTGCCTTCTGATTTAGAATCTTTATTGACAGATAATCAATTTGATGGTTTTGTGGCTGTTCAGGCAGATCAGAGTGAAGAAGAAACACATTTTCTTTTGGAATTGGCAAAAAACAATGATTTTATCAAAGGCGTGGTAGGCTGGGTCGATTTATGTGCTGAAAATATTGAAGAGCGTTTAGAATATTTTTGCAAATATGAAAAACTAAAAGGATTCAGACATATCGTTCAGGCAGAAGCAGATATTGATTTCATGTTGTTGGAAAGTTTTCAAAATGGAATTTCCAAATTAGGAAAATACAATTTTACCTATGACCTTTTGATTTTTCCAAAACATCTGGAAAATGTGGTAAAACTGGTTGCCAAATTTCCCGAACAAAGATTTGTTATTGATCATTTGGCAAAACCAGATTTCAAAAATAAGGAATTCAGCAATTGGGAAACAGGAATTAAAGCGATTGCAAAATTTCCTAATGTGATGTGTAAAGTTTCAAGTTTGGTAACAGAAGCTGACTGGAATAATTGGAGAGAAACAGACTTTATCTATTGCCTAAATGTGGTTACTGAGGTATTTGGAATGGATCGTCTAATGTTTGGCAGTGATTGGCCGGTAAGTTTACTTGCTGCGTCTTATGCCGAATCATGTGACATTGCAGAGCACTATTTTTCGGAATTTCCGAAGGAGGAACAAGATAAATTCTGGAGAAAAAATGCAATTGATTTTTATCGTTTAGAATAAAATCACCTGAATTTTATAAATAAAAAACTGTCGAACTTAATTTAGAGAACAAAATGAATCTTAATCTTAATGATAAAATAATTATCGTAACCGGTGGAGCAAAAGGAATAGGACTTGGGATCTGTAAAGTTTTGGCTGCTGAGGGAGCAATTCCTGTAATTATAGGAAGAGCAGATGCCGACAACCAAATTGCGATTAAAGAAATAGAAGCCGAAGGCGGGAAAGCGTTGTCTTTCGTGGCCGAATTAACGAATCCGGAAGCTTGTAAAAGCGCCGTTGATCAGGTAATTGCATTATGTGGACGCATTGATGGCTTAATTAATAATGCCGGTGTAAATGATGGTGTAGGGTTAGAAAGCGGAGATTACGAAAAGTTTATGGCGTCGATTCATAAAAATCTGGTACACTATTATTTGATGGCGCAATATGCTTTGCCGGAATTGAAAAAAACAAAAGGAGCAATTGTAAATATAGGTTCAAAAATTGCCGATACAGGACAGGGAAAAACGTCAGCTTATGCGGCGTCAAATGGCGGGCGAAATGCATTAACCCGAGAGTGGGCGGTCGAATTATTAAAATATGGGATTCGGGTAAATTCGGTTATTGTGGCCGAATGCTATACGCCCTTATATGATACCTGGATTAAAACACTTGAAAATCCAGAAGAAAAATTAAAAGAAATCACTGCTAAAATTCCGTTTGAAAACAGAATGACAACTGCAGAAGAAATTGCAAATATGACCGTTTTTTTATTGTCAGATAAATCAAGTCACACCACAGGTCAGTTAATCTATGTAGATGGAGGTTATACTCATTTAGACCGTTCATTATAATTGTATAGTTAAAATCTTTATTTCTGCTAAAATCTTGTTTTATCAGAAGAAAACCATTCAATAGAATTTATGTTATTGAAGTTCGTCAACGAAATAAATCTTTGATAATTATTATTGGAAGAGTTTTTAGATAAAAAAAAGATAATTATCAATTAAACAATGACAATATTGAATTAATTAGCATAAAGCATACATTGTATTTTTACATTAATAAAAATCCATTAATTTAACAAAAAAGATATGGCATTAATAACTCAGTTGAACATTGAGAAGAAAGTGAGTTCTAAAGAGAGTAAAAAATTGCTGTTTCCTTTTATATTGGTAACCAGTTTGTTTTTTTTCTGGGGATTTGTACACAATTTAGATCCAATACTTATTCCTCATTTAAGAAAAGCATTTAATCTTACAGATTTAGAATCTTCTTTAATTGATTCGTCAGTCTTTATAGCCTATTTTATCATGGCTTTGCCAGCGGGTTATATCATGAGAAAATACGGTTATAAATCGGGTATTATGATAGGATTAATTTTGTTTGGTATTGGCTCAATTTTGTTTGTGCCTGCCGCCAATTCATTGCAATATATTTATTTTTTAGGTGCTTTGTTTATTATAGCCTGCGGACTTACTTTTCTGGAAACGGCGGCAAACCCGTATGTAACAATATTGGGACCATCTGAAACGGCAACCAAAAGATTAAATTTTTCTCAATCATTTAATGGACTGGCTGCTTTTATTGCTCCTGCATATATTGGACCCATGATTTTATCCGGAAAAAATTTAACTCAAACTCAAATGGATGTAATGGCACCTGCAGAATTGCATGCTTATGTTTTAGAAGAAGCAGCAAGTGTAAAAATGCCTTACCTTATTTTGGGACTGATTATTTTGGCAGTGGCGGTAGTTTTTTATTTTACCAATATGCCAGATGTAAAAGACGAAGATAAAGAAGGGGCAGATGGTGCAAGTTTTGCCGGAGCATTGAAATCAAAACGTTTAAGATGGGGAATTTTGGCACAATTTTTTTATGTGGGCGCACAGGTTTGTGTGGCTAGTTTTTTTATCAAAATGGCAACTACTTCAGCAGGTTTGGATGAAGGTACTGCTGCAAAATATCTGGGCTTTTTCGGATTAACATTTATGTTAGGACGCTTTGCAGGAACATTTTTTATGCAATATATAAAGCCAGGGAAATTATTAATTATTTATTCGATCATCACTATTCTGCTATCAATAACAGCCATGATCGGCACAGGAATACTAGTGGTTTACACGTTAATAGCGATTGCATTTTTTATGAGTATCATGTTTCCTACTATTTTTTCAATGGGGATTGATGGACTTGGACATAATACCAAAATTGGATCTTCATTGATAGTAATGTCAATAGTTGGAGGAGCTTTACTTCCTCCGGTTTTAGGATTCATTTCAGATGTTACAGGAAATATTCAAAATGGTTATGTAGTTCCGCTAATTTGTTTTTCAGTAATACTATTATTTGCATTTAACGGATATAAAACAAATAAAGCATAAATTCTATATTATAATGTTAGAAAACGAAGTTAAAAGATTAGTGATAAAAATGCATCCGGAAGACAATGTTCTGGTAGCTTTAACCGATTTGGTAAAAGGACAAAGCGTGACTTTTGAAGAACAGACTTATATCCTTCAAGACACAATTAAGGCAAAGCATAAATTTTACACAAGTGATTTAAGCGAAGGGGCTGAGATAATTATGTATGGTGTTTTGGTTGGAAAAGTGCAATGTGATATCGCCAAAGGAAGTCTTATGACAACAGATAATCTCAAACACGCAGCAGAACCTTATGGATATCGTGATGTTAATTTCGTCTGGCAGGCACCAGATATTTCAAAGTATAAAGACAGGACTTTTAAAGGATATAAAAGAAATGATGGTCGTTTTGGTACCGCCAATTACTGGTTATTTGTACCAACTGTATTTTGCGAAAACCGAAATTTAGATGTAATTAAAGAAGCCTTGCATAACGAATTAGGATATTCGGTTAGTGATAAATATACACAATATACCCATCAATTATTGGAGGCTTATCAAAATGGAGAAAATATTGATTCGGTCAATATGGAGCTAACGCCCAATAATAGTGTCAATCGTGTTTTTAAAAACGTAGATGGAATAAAATTTCTAAATCATCAGGGAGGTTGCGGAGGAACGCGCCAGGATGCATCAACTTTAAGTGCTTTACTGGCTTCTTATGCAAATCATCCCAATGTGGCAGGTATAACACTACTGAGTTTGGGATGCCAGCATTTACAAGTGCAGGATTTTACAAATGATGTCAAAAAACAAAACCCGTCTTTTGATAAACCGCTCTTTATTTTTGAACAACAGCAATCTAAAAGTGAAGAACAATTGGTTGCAGATGCTATAAAAAAAACATTTGAAGGATTAATTGAAATAAACAAACAAGAAAGAGTTTTGGCTCCGTTAAGCGAATTGTGTGTTGGCGTAAAATGTGGTGGGAGTGATGGTTTTAGTGGGGTTTCTGCAAATCCTGCCGTAGGCTATACATCAGATTTATTAGTGGCTTTGGGTGCTAAGGTTTTATTGGCCGAGTTTCCTGAATTATGCGGAGCAGAGCAAAATTTGATTGACCGCTGTACATCAGAAACAGCAGCAAAAAAATTCATTGATTTGATGCAGTCATATGATGCATTAGCACATAAGGTGGGTTCGGGATTTCACATGAATCCATCGCCTGGAAACATCAAAGACGGATTAATAACGGATGCAATAAAAAGTGCCGGAGCAGCAAAAAAAGGTGGAACAGCTCCAGTCGTTGATGTATTAGATTATACAGAACCGGCAACAAAACCAGGTTTGAGTTTGGTTTGCACACCCGGAAATGATGTAGAGGCAACAACGGGTAAAGCGGCCTCCGGAGCAACATTAATTTTGTTTACCACAGGATTGGGAACTCCAACAGGTAATCCTGTTTGTCCTGTTATTAAGGTGGCTACAAATTCTGTTCTGGCAAAAAAGATGAGTGATATTATTGATATTGATTGTGGGCCCATAATTAGTGGCGAAAAAACCATCGAAGAAATGGGTGAAGATATTTTGGAATATTGTATTAAAGCAGCCAGTGGCGAAATTATTCCCAAAGCGGTGTTATTAAACCAGGACGATTTTATTCCGTGGAAACGAGGAGTGTCATTGTAGTAATTATGAGTTATAAATTATGAATTACCTGTTGGGCGGAATGCATAAAAATAAATGAAACACATAGAAACATAGATTTTATGTTTGTGAAAAAAGTAAATTAAAAAGAAACTTGTTTCTCACACATAGTCCCGAAGCATCGAGATGTGTTAATGTAAGTGAAACGCCTTTTTTGAGTTCATCCCGACGCTTCGGGACTATGTTTCTATGTGTTAAAATAATTACAACCAACGGGTTATGAGTTGTAAATAGTAACTCTAAAAGTCTAATAATCTAAAGATCTAAAAGTCTAAAAATCTAAATATATGTTTTCATTACAAAACAAAAAAGCAGTAGTTACAGGTGGTGGCAGTGGAATTGGAAAAGCTATTTCGGTTTTATTTGCAAAACAGGGAGCTGAAGTACATATTATTGAATTAACAGAAGAAAGTGCCAAATCTGCGGTTGATGAAATAAAGGCAAATGGCGGAAAAGTATTTTCTCACGCTTGTAATGTCGCCAATCAGGAAGAAGTATTGCTAACATTTGAAAAGATAGGTAACATTCATATTTTAATCAATAACGCCGGAATAGCGCATGTTGGTAAAGTAGATACTACGCCGGCATCTGATTTTGATCGCGTGATGGATGTCAATGTAAAAGGAGTTTACAACTGTTTATTTGCTGCAATTCCGCAATTTCGACTTTCCAATGGCGGTGTCATTATCAACATGGCTTCAATTGCGGCGTGGGTCGGAATTCCGGATCGATTTGCGTATTCAACTGCAAAAGGAGCAGTTATGGCAATGACTTTATCTGTTGCAAAAGATTATATAAAAGAAAATATTCGTTGTAACTCTATTTCACCTGCAAGAGTTCATACGCCTTTTGTTGATGGTTTTATTTCGAAAAATTATGCCGGAAAAGAAGCAGAAATGTTCGAGAAATTATCGCAGTCACAACCTATTGGACGAATGGGAAAACCAGATGAAATTGCAGCTTTGGCCTTATATTTATGCAGTGAAGAAGCTGGTTTTATAACCGGTTCCGATTATCCAATTGATGGAGGATTTATTAAATTAAATAATTAATTTACAAATGAAGGTTGCCTTATTCATACCATGTTATATCGATCAGTTTTATCCCAATGTAGGCATTGCTACGCTGCAATTATTAGAAAAGCTGGGTTGTGATGTAAGTTTTCCGTTGCAGCAAACCTGTTGCGGTCAACCTATGGCTAATAGCGGTTTTGCTAGTATGAGTAAAGGTTGTGATCTGAATTTTATGAAAAATTTTTCAGGGTTTAATTATATAGTTGCCCCTTCCGGAAGTTGTGTTTTGCATGTAAAAGAACATTTGCACAGTGACAAACATCCAGATGAAGCATTCTTGCTGCGGAATACTATTTATGAACTTACGGAGTTTTTGACCGATGTTTTAAAGGTAGAAAATATTAATGCCTCTTTTCCTTATAAAGTAGGATGGCATAACAGCTGTCACGGACAAAGAGGATTAAATCTTTCTTCAATGACCGAAAAGATGCTGCCTGAATTTTCTAAACCTGAGCAATTGTTAAAGATGGTAAAAGGTATTGAATTGAGAAAACCAAAAAGAAATGATGAATGTTGTGGTTTTGGTGGAACATTTTGTGTTTCTGAGGAAGCTGTAAGTGTTAAAATGGGAAAAGACAGAATAAAAGAACATGAAGATAACGACGTCGATTATATTACCGGAGGAGATACCAGTTGTCTAATGCATCTGGAAGGTATATTAAGAAGGAAGGGAAGTAAAGTAAAAACCATTCATATTGCTGAGATATTGAATAGTGTATTATAAAAAAATAGTCTTTAATTAAAGATTAAAAATTTAAAACTATGGCGGTAAAACACGCTGATTTAGCGGAAAAGTTTATAGCTGACGAGCCCAGAACCAATTGGCACGATGAAACCTTATGGTTTGTTCGTGAAAAACGGGATAAGGCAGCTCATGGTTTACCGGAATGGGAGCAATTAAGAGAATGGGGTTCACAGATTAAAAA
The DNA here is from genome assembly GCF_006438875.1 of Flavobacterium pectinovorum. Lineage (GTDB taxonomy): Bacteria > Bacteroidota > Bacteroidia > Flavobacteriales > Flavobacteriaceae > Flavobacterium > Flavobacterium pectinovorum_A. The sequence continues at coordinate 74,714 of NZ_RCZH01000015.1, read as the reverse complement.
CAACACGCTTTCGAACCTATCCAATTATTTAAAAGAATTTGAAGAAAAAGCCACAGCAAATGGTATAAAAGTACATTGGGCTTCGGATGCTCAAGAACACAATGAGATCGTTCATAAAATTATTCAGAAACACGGTATTCAGAAAATTGTGAAGAGCAAAAGTATGCTAACCGAAGAATGTCAGTTGAATGAATTTTTGCAGCATAGAGGCATAGAAGTAGTTGATACTGATCTTGGTGAGCGTATTGTTCAATTTCGAAAAGAACCTCCAAGTCATATTGTTCTGCCTGCAATTCATTTAAAAAAGGAAGATGTAAGTGCTACTTTTCATGAGCATTTGCAAACTGAAAAAGGAAATAATGATCCACAGTATTTAACTGAAGCAGCCAGACAACATTTGCGCAATAAGTTTGTAGAATCACAATTAGCAATTACCGGAGTCAATTTTGCCATTGCCGAGACAGGAGGTTTTGTTGTGTGTACCAATGAAGGCAATGCTGATATGGGAGCTCACACAGCACCTGTACACATTGCTTGCATGGGGTTTGAAAAATTGATTCCAAAAGCAGCGCATCTGTCTGTTTTTTTGAGATTATTAGCCAGAAGTGCCACAGGTCAGCCTATTACGACCTACTCGAGTCATTTTAATAAACCAAGATCCAATCAGGAGATGCATCTGGTAATTGTAGATAATGGACGTAGTAAACAATTAGGAAGAGAAGATTTTAGAAATTCATTAAAATGTATTCGTTGTGCTGCTTGTTTTAACACTTGCCCAGTATATCGTAGAAGTGGTGGACACAGTTATCATACTGCTGTAGCAGGCCCAATAGGATCTATATTAAATCCAAATTTGGATATGAAAGCTAATGCAGATTTACCTTTTGCATCCACTTTATGTGGTAGTTGTACTAATGTGTGTCCTGTGAAAATCAATATTCATGAACAATTATGGAAATGGAGACAAGTAATCGTTGCTGAGGGATATGTGGCTACAAGTAAAAAAATAAGCATGTTGGGAATGAGTTTTGTATTCTCTAGTCCCAAAATTTATCGTTTGATGGGGAAAACAGCAAGAGGCATTATGCACGTATTTCCTTTTATAATCAATAATAAATTAAATACATGGTATAAACAAAGAGAAATGCCAGAAGCTCCAAAAGATTCATTTCGTGATTGGTATTTAAAAAACAGAAAAAACTAAAAATAAACATTTGACAGCAATAGTGTATGAGTGCAAGAGAAAATATATTAAAAGCCATAGCGATGAATCAGCCAGAATTGGCTGAACTTCCTGTCATTGATATTGCCTCGACGATTCGTTATGAAGATTCATATACCCAGTTTAAAACGGTATTGGAAAGTATTGGCGGAAAAGTGGAATTAATTTCAGATTTAACGGTACTGAAAGAGCAGTTAATTTCGGATAGATTAAACGGAAAATTTGTAGTAAATACTATAGAAACACTTGGAGATGTTGATGAAAAAGCAGCTTTTTTGTCGGCATTTGAGTTAGAAAAAGTTGAAAAAGGGTATGTTAAAGGTACAGTTGGAGTGGCAGAAAATGGTGCTGTATGGATTTATGAAAGCCAGATGATAAACAGGCTCGTTCCTTTTATATGTCAGCATTTGATTTTGGTAATTGAGAAAAAAAATATTGTAGACAATTTACATCAGGCATACGAAAAAATTGATGTTTCAAAAGAAGGTTTTGGTGTATTTATAGCGGGGCCATCAAAAACTGCCGATATAGAACAGTCTTTGGTAATAGGAGCGCACGGTGCAAGAAGTGCAACTATTTATGTCATTGCATAATAAGCGAGTATAGTATTGTGTTTGACGAAACACCATAATTTTAGAATAAATTAGACGAAGTATAATATAATAAAAGTGATAAAATGAAACTAATACGATTTGGAGAAGTTGGTAAAGAAAAACCAGGTATCTTAATAGGAGAAAAAAGATTTGATGTATCTTCAATAGTAACGGATTACAATGAGGCCTTTTTTGAAGAAAATGGATTAGAAAAATTAAAAAAAGCATTAGAAAGTAATCCTGTATTGCCCGAAGTTGACGCTTCAATTCGTTTGGGTTCTCCAATAACGAGGCCTTCAAAAATAATATGTATTGGATTAAATTATGTAGATCATTGTTTAGAAACCAATGCGCCAATTCCTACAGAGCCCATTATCTTTTTTAAATCAACTACTTCTTTATGTGGGCCAAATGATAATTTGATAATTCCAAAAAACAGTGAAAAAACCGATTGGGAAGTAGAATTGGCATTTGTTATTGGTAAAAAAGCAAGTTATGTAGAAGAGTCTGAAGCATTGGATTATGTTGCAGGATACGCTTTGCTTAACGATTATAGCGAAAGAGCCTTTCAACTAGAACGTGGCGGTCAATGGGCAAAAGGAAAAGGAAGCGACACATTTGCACCACTCGGACCCTTTTTGGCTACTAAAGATGAAGTGAAAGATGTTGATAATTTATCAATGTGGCTTACTGTAAATGGTAAAAAATATCAGAACAGTAATACGCTAAATTTAGTTTTCAAAATTCCATTTTTAGTACATTACTTAAGCCAGTTCATGACGTTGCTTCCTGGTGATGTTATCAGTACAGGAACGCCTCCAGGTGTTGGTTTGGGAATTAAACCTGAGCCAATTTATCTTAAAGCCGGTGATGTTGTAGCGCTTGGAATTGAAGGTTTAGGAAGCAGTAGTCAAGTTGCGGTAGCCTATACTAAGTAAAATTGAAATTTGATAGAGGTGTAGAGGAATATCATTCCACAACAACCTCTATAAGCAAGTAAAAACACCAAACTTGTTTGTAAACTAATAACAAACAAGTTTGGTTATTATCAATAAAGATAATCTTACCACAGCTTTTTTAATAAGTATTTATGGTTTTGCATTACTTAAAAAGACAAAAAAACTGCATTAAATTAATAAGCGCCATAGAAAACAAAATGTCGATGCATTAATAATAAGTAATTTGCAATTATACAATGCAATATTTGCACATAATCAGAGATTTATCGTAATACAGTAAGTAAAACCAGTTGGGTGCAATTAAGTTAAAAATACAAACGATATAAATTAGAACGCAGATAAAACAGATTTGCTTTGCAAAAATGCAGATTTTCGCAGATTTTTATATAGAATTTAAAAAAGATCCGTGTAAATCTGTGTCTTCGTGATAACGAATTCGTCAAATCCGCGTCGAAACATATGTTTTTTTAATTACACCCAACGGGTTAAGTAAAATAAAAAACAACCTTCGGATTTTTATTTTATAATGTCTTAAATCGGGAAAAAATAGACTTAAACCAGACCAGTTGTTAAAGAGGTGTTGATGACATTCCAAACATGATAAAATAGGAAAAAAAAGTTTGGCAATCAATGGCATATTTTTATCAGACCAAACCTCTTCTAAAATTGTTGTTGGTCGAAATTTTATAGTTCAGATTATAATTTAGATTAATATTGTGTTAGTACTATTTTAATAATAAGTTATTAATCACAGCGCAATGAAAAAAGCTTTTCTATTATTCTGTTTTTTATGTATGATAGCACCTGTTAGAGGTCAGGAAAAAGTAAAATCTCCTGAGCCATTTGGTCCTTTGCCAACACAAAAACAAATTGACTGGCAGGAAATGGAGTTTTATGCTTTTGTACACTTTTCATTAAATACATTTACCAATAAAGAATGGGGGTATGGCGATGAATCTCCGGAATTATTTAATCCTTCAAATCTTGATGTGCGCCAATGGGCAAGAGTGGTTAAGGAATCCGGTATGAAAGGAATTATTTTGGTAGCCAAACATCATGACGGATTTTGTTTATGGCCATCTGCCTATACAGAACGTTCGGTAAAAAATTCTCCTTGGAAAAATGGTAAAGGAGATCTTGTAAAAGAACTGGCTGCCGCTTGCAAAGAATACGGTTTAAAACTAGGATTATACCTTTCGCCCTGGGACAGAAGCCGCGCAGATTATGGCAAACCTGAATATGTTGCTTATTTTAGAAATCAGCTCAAAGAATTACTGACGAATTATGGAGATGTTTTCGAAATGTGGTTTGATGGTGCAAATGGTGGAGACGGCTATTATGGTGGTGCAAATGAAACCCGAAAAATAAATACGCTTGAATATTATAACTGGGACGAAACCTATAAATTAATATATAAAATGGCCCCAAAAACCTTAGTTTGGGGAGTTGGACCGTCAGAAGCAAGATGGATTGGGAATGAAGAGGGACGTGCCGGAAAAACAAATTGGAGTCTTTTGCGCCAGAAAGATGAACTTGCCGGAAAAGTGCATTACACAGAATTTATGTCAGGTCATGAAGATGGCGAAAAGTGGGTTCCGGGAGAAGCGGATGTATCTATTAGACCCGGATGGTTTTATCATGCTGTTGAAGATGATAAAGTACGTTCTCTGGATGAAATGGTCGATATTTATTATGAATCGATTGGACGTAATGCCACTTTGTTATTGAATCTTCCGGTGGATAAAAGAGGTTTGGTTCATGAAAATGACGAAGCCAGATTAAAAGAATTAGTTTCGACTATAAAAGCTGATTTTAAGACAGAATTATTAGCCGGAACAAAAATTACGGGAGATAATGTTAGAGGAAACAGCGCTGAATTCGAAACAAAAAATCTAGTCGACAGAAATAAAAACACCTATTGGGCGACAGATGATAATATAAAAACGGCTTCGATAGTTTTTGAATTTAATAAGCCAAAGGCTTTAAACCGCATTGTACTTCAGGAATATATTCCGTTAGGGCAACGTGTTAAAGCTTTTAATGTTGAAGTTAAAGTAAATGGAATTTGGAAAACCGTTGCAAATGAAACCACCATTGGCTATAAAAGAATCCTTAGAATTGACAGCGTTACAGCATCGGCACTAAAAATTAATATTACCGATTCAAAAGCGAGTATCGTTATTTCGAATATTCAGGCGTTTAATGCGCCAACTTTTGTGCGTATGCCAGAAATTCAACGTGATAAAAACGGAAATGTTACCATAAAATCCGAGGAAGGTTATCCTATTTATTATTCGCTTGACGGAAAAAATCCAACTCAAAAAAGTACTTTATATAAAGGAGTATTTCAATACAATAAAGCAGTAGAAATTAAAGCCGTTGCAATCGATGCTTCTGAAAATAGTAGCAGCGCCGTAAAAACAGCAAAATATGGAGCTTCAAAAGAAAACTGGAAAATAGTTTCGGCGTCAAGCGGAGATTTGAAATCAGCAAACCGAATCATAGACGGAAATCCAGATACAGACTGGAGTTTTGGAAACGATTCAAATAGACTTCCGCAAGAAATAATAATCGATTTGGGAAGTATTTTAAACATTAACGGTTTTAGTTATATGCCGCAGCAAGTGGGTAATAATCTCAATTTAATTTCTAATTATGAATTTTACACTAGTCTTGATAATGTAAATTGGATATTGCAGTCGGAAGGCGAATTCTCAAATATAAAAAACAACCCGATCGAACAGGTAAAAACGTTTAAAAAAGAAAAGGCCAGATATATTCGTTTCATCGCAAAACAGGCAGTATCGAAAGGATCTACAGTTTCGATTGCAGAAATAAATGTAATTGAAACGTTATAAAGGACATTTAATTTGTGCTCTTTTTTCTTAAAGTTTCCAATTATGTTTTCTAGCGAAGTTAACAAGTCATTAGTCGAATTTTTGATTATTTGCACAGTGTAATATTTAATTTTATATTAAATAATTACAACAATAGGCAAATGATTAAAGAAAGTATAAATTTCAAAGAAGCTGGAAAGTTCGAAGAAACCCGTTTTGAGAAAATTCATAATGTGATTTTTGATTCATCTCAGGAAGCTTCGGTTTTAGTCGCTCAGGAAATAGCTAATATAATTCAAAGAAAAGAAGAATTAAATGAACCTTGCGTTTTAGGATTAGCAACAGGTTCATCTCCAATAAAAGTATACGAAGAGTTAGTAAGGCTTCATACAGAAGAAGGTTTGAGTTTTGCAAACGTAGTAACTTTCAATTTAGATGAATATTATCCGATGGATAAAAATAATATTCAGAGTTATTGGTACTTTATGCATCAGCATCTTTTTGATCATGTTGATATTTTACCACAAAATGTTAATATTCCTGATGGAAATGTCAATATTGAAGAACTGCAGCAATATTGTATAGATTATGAAATGAAGATTAAAGCTTATGGTGGATTAGATTTTCAGCTTTTAGGTATTGGAAGAACAGGACATATCGGATTTAACGAACCAGGATCTCACGTAAATTCCGGAACAAGAAGTATTACACTAGATCATTTAACACGTCAGGATGCAGCATCGTCATTTTTAGGGATTGATAATGTACCCAGAAAAGCGATTACAATGGGAATTGGCACTGTAAAAAATGCCAAAAGAATTGTACTTCTGGGATGGGGAATAAGCAAAGCTGAAATTATTAAGGATACTATCGAAGGAGAAATTTCATCTCGCGTTCCGGCTACGTATTTACAACAGCACAACAACACAACATTTGTTTTAGATACCGAAGCTTCATCAGAATTAACGAGAGTAAAAACGCCCTGGCTGGTTAAATCTGTAATCTGGACAGAAGAATTAAAATTAAAAGCCGTTGCCTGGTTGAGCGAATTAACCAAAAAACCTTTTCTTAAACTGACAGATAAAGATTATAACGATAACGGAATGTCAAGTTTGTTAACCGAAGAAGGAACTGCATATGACTTAAACATCAAAATGTTTAACAAAATGCAGCAAACTATTACAGGTTGGCCGGGAGGAAAACCAAATGCAGATGATACCTACAGACCAGAACGCGCGACTCCGGAGAAAAAGAGAATAATCATTTTTAGTCCGCATCCGGATGATGATGTTATTTCGATGGGAGGAACATTTGACAGATTAGTTGAGCAAGGGCATGATGTGCATATTGCATACCAAACGTCTGGAAATATTGCCGTTTCGAATGAAGAAGCTCTAAAATTTGCCGAAATTTCGAGGGCATTAAATAAAAATTCAAGTGAGTCAGAAAATATCATCAACTTTTTGAAGAATAAAAAAGCAAATGATATCGATTCATTAGAAGTTAGAAAATTAAAAGGAGTGATTAGAAGAAGCGAATCTGTTGCAGCGACAAGATATTTGGACGTACCGGATTCTAATGTTAACTTTTTAGATTTACCATTTTATGAAACTGGAACAGTTAAGAAAAATAACCTTGGAGAAGCTGATATTCAAATTATGTGTGATATTATCGAAAGGATAAAACCACATCAAATTTATGCAGCAGGAGATTTAGCAGACCCACACGGAACTCACAAAGTTTGTCTGGATAGTTTGTTTGAAGCCTTAAAACGGTTGAAACACAAAAGTTTTATGGATGATTGCTGGGTTTGGTTGTATAGAGGAGCTTGGCATGAATGGGAATCCTATCAAATTGAGATGGCGGTTCCAATGAGCCCTGATCAGGTTCTGAAAAAACGTCATGCCATTTTCTATCACCAATCGCAAAAAGATGGCGTAATGTTTCAGGGAGATGACAGCAGGGAATTCTGGGTGAGAGTCGAAGATAGAAACAGATTAACGGCTGAAAAATATCACGCTTTAGGATTAGCAGATTACTCTGCTATCGAAGCATTTAAGCGATATTTCTTTTAGAAAATAGTTACTTAAAAATATAATAAACTATTTCATGTGGTTTATTTTGGTTAGTTACCAACGTTGAAAATGCAGCCCTGGTTAGGCTGCATTTTTTTTTGTTTTATATTTTAGGTTTAACCGAAAAAAATTTACCGCAAAGATTTCACAATCCCGATAGCTATCGGGCAATGTCGTTAAGTTAAGGGAAATCTATAATGCTACGGTGAAATAATCTCTTACAGAAGAAGCAAAAAAAAAAATTTTCACGCAGATTTAGCAGATTTAGCAGATTTTTTTTAATCTTTTTAATCCTTTATCCCGATAGCTATCGGGAGTGGCTTTAAAATAAAGAAGCTTAACTTAATGAACATTGTATCGGGATGAAAAGTTTTTTTCTCATTTTTGTCACCCTGAGCGAAGTCGAAGGGCGCAAAGTAGCTCAATAATGTAATTTTCATCGCAATCTTGTCATTTCGACGAAGGAGAAATCACACTAGTTTATTGACAAAGATTGGCGACATTCTTGGCGGAGTTTCTGGTGTGATTTCTCATGCCTCGAAATGACAAACTGTGTGTTAAATCAAAAAAACCTTTGACAAAGGTTTTTCTTAGTAAGAAGGTTTTCAGGTTTACTTAGATTAAAAAACTTCTAAATAGAAGAATTCAAAATTCTCTGCTTTACATGATCGATGTAAGATCTGCCAATAACATATCTTAAGCCTTCAATCTCAATGCTGTTTCCTTCAACGGCATCAATTTTGTCAATCGCAATCGTATAAGATCTATGTATTCTTAAAAAATTTCTTTCGGGTAATAAATCGGTAAAATCAGATAAGGTACTGTGTATTATGTATTTACCTGTTAAGGTACTTATTTTTAAATAATCCTTAAGACTTTCAATGACCAAAATTTCATTAAAGAAAATTTTTTTCATTCGCTTTTTATCAATTTTAATGAATATAAAAGGGCTTTCTGTGCTTTTTTCGTGAGGAGAATTATTTTTACTTTCAAGTCTTTTAGTAATCTTATTTAGTGTTTTCATTAACCTGGGAAACTCAATGGGTTTTACTAAATAATCTAAGACATCTAATTCATAAGTTTCTATTGCAAACTGACTGTATGCACTTGTAATAATAAAAATTGGTACATTTTCAAGACTTTTTATAAAATTAATGCCATCAAGAACAGGCATATTAATATCAAGAAAAATGACATCAACAGTATTATTTTTTAAAAAATTTAAACCTTCAATAGGATTACTAAAAGTATTTATTACCTCAAAATTTTCAATTGGCTCTAAATAATTTTTAATAACATTGATTGCTAATGGCTCATCATCTATAATCAGGCAACTTATCTTCATTTATATATTATTATTATATTTGGTACGAATAATTCAGGGGCAAATTAAAATAAGGTAGATTGCTCTAAGTGACTTTAATTACGAGCTTTACGACAAAAATATTCTTTTTATTTTTAAAAGAAAGCTTATAGTCATTTTTATTATAACCTAATTCTAATCTTTTTTTAACGTTCTCGATCCCTATGCCACTTGACTTGTTAAAATTGTCCTGATGGTGCGTAATTTCTGCCATTGGATTTGATATTGTAAAATGAAGATAGTCCTCCTTTATCTTAAAATCAATATTGATTACTACTTTTCCTGTGTTTTTGTTTACACCATGTTTAAAAGCATTCTCGATAAAGGTCAATAATATTATTGGAGCTATTTCCTTATCATGAATATCGCCTGAAATAGACATATTTATCTCTAATCGATCATCATTTCTAATTCTTTCCAAATCAAGATAGTTTTGTATACAAAGTATCTCATTTTCTAAAGTCTGTCTTTTGCTTTTTGTGTCATATAACATGTAGCGCATTAGTTCAGAAAGTTTAAGAACAACTTTTGGCGTTTTGTTTGATTTCTCTACAGATAACGAATAAATATTATTGAGTGTGTTAAAGAAAAAATGCGGAGAAATTTGAGATTTCAGGAAAAGCAATTCAGTTTCTAATTGAGATTTTTCAAGATCTGTAACTCTTTTTTGTTCCTTCAAAAAGTCTAGCGTAATCTTAATTGCTGTTACAAAAGTGATCACATAAAGTTCGCCCATCATCATATCTATCGTATAATTGAGCGTTAATTTATTGATAACTTCAGGTCCTTCCGGCCAAACGTTATGCGTTATTAATAGATAGGTAAGATTGAATTTTATAAACACCATTATAAATATCGAAGATAAAACCGCAAGCACATAGAGAAGATATCTTTTTCGATATACCAAATAAGGCATAAAGATCAAAATATTCAGATAACACAAAGTCATGTGAATTGGAAAGCCTAATAAGTTTGTTTTGAAAGAATATACGTAATCATTGAAATAGCTTCCCCATCGAAATGTGTTAAATAAAAAGTAAGTAAGCCAAAAAAAGATATGGTAATGCAATGGTAGCCGATAAAATTTGCTGGAATTTAAATTCATAATAATGATGTGTTTTATGACTTTTTATGATGTTTATCTTAGTTTATACGTCGTCCGTCTAAATTAGTTTTAATAAAAACCCAGTTTATATAAATTTAAGGTTAAATTAAGATTGTTTTATATGAAGAATTTTCCCCTGATGGTTCTTTTTGTCATTTTGACTGCAAGTTGCAAAATAAATGTAAATAAAAATAACTATCAAAAAACACTTTTTGTTAACCATGTTGATCCTTTTATAGGTACAGGCGGTCACGGACATACATATCCGGGCGCAACAGTTCCGTTTGGGATGCTTCAGGTAAGTCCGGACAATGGTATTTCGAGTTGGGATTGGTGTTCTGGATATCATCATTCAGATTCAATTGTGGCCGGATTCAGTCATTTACATTTAAGCGGAACCGGAATTGGTGACTTAGCAGATATTTTATTTATGCCGACCAACAAAAAACTGGATTTAACAACAAAAACAACTTCACGCGATCAATTAACTTATAAATCAAAATACAGTCATGTTAACGAAAAAGCAACACCGGGCTCTTACCAGGTTTTTCTTGAGGATCCTAAAATCAATGTAGAATTAACTTCTTCACAACGCACAGCCTTCCATAAATATACCTTTACCAAAAACGACAAACAATCTGTCGTGATTGATCTTGGTTTTGCTATAAATTGGGATAAAGCAGTAAAAACCGGACTTACAATAGAAGATCAATACACGATAAGTGGTTATCGTTTTAGTACCGGATGGGCAAAAAATCAGAAAGTATTTTTTGTGGCTAAGTTTTCAAAGCCCATTTCAGAATCTGTTTTATTACCGAATAAACAAGTAATTACCGGAAATAAAGCCGAAGGAGAAAACACAGTTGCACAATTATTTTTTGAAGCTAATAATACAAATGAATTGTTTATAAAAGTGGCACTTTCATCTGTAAGTGTGGCTAATGCCAAAGACAATTTAGACGATGAAAAATCAACTTTCGACAGCACAAAATCTGCAGCTTCTACGATATGGAATACTGCTTTAAGTAAAATAGAAGTCGAAACCCCAATAGATTCATTGAAGACCATTTTCTATACCGCGATGTTCCACGCCCTAGTTGCCCCTGTAGCCTATAGTGATAAAAACGGTCAGTTTAGAAAAGAGGATGATCAAATTGCTACTACAATAGATTATACCGCTTACTCGACCTTATCACTATGGGATACTTTTAGAGCCGAAAATCCATTATTGACTTTGTTGGCTCCGGATAAAACATCAGACATTGTAAACTCAATGTTATCGTATTACGACACAAAAAGAATACTACCGGTCTGGACTTTATACGCCAATGAAACCAATACCATGACAGGATATCATTCGATTCCTGTAATCGTCGATGCGTACTTAAAAGGAATAAAAGGTTTTGATGCCGAAAAAGCGTATCAAGCCATGAAAACGACTATGATGCAGGATGAACGCGGATTGAATTTCTACAAAAAATTCGGTTACATTCCGTATAATTTATTAGACGAATCGGTTACCATAACTTTAGAATACGCTTATGACGATTGGTGTGTGGCGCAAATGGCAAAAGCGTTGGGTAAAAACGACGATTATCAATTTTTCTTAAAAAGATCTCAGGCTTATCAATATTTATTTGATCCGAAAACAGGATTTATGAGAGGAAAATCTGAAGACGGAAAATCATGGAATGAACCTTTCGACCCAAAACATTCCAACCATAGAGAACACACAGATTATACCGAAGGAAATGCCTGGCAGCACAGCTGGTTTGTACCTCAAAATGTTGATAATTTAATTACACTTCACGGAAGTAACGAAAACTTTACCAAACGATTAGAGCAATTATTTACCGAAAGTTCTGAGATTACCGGAAATAATGTTTCGGCAGATATTTCTGGATTAATTGGGCAATATGCACACGGAAACGAACCAAGTCATCATATTGCATACATGTTCAATCATGCCAATCAGCCTTGGAGAACACAATATTGGGTACGTCATATCTTAGATACACAATACAATACAACACCAAACGGCTTAAGCGGAAACGAAGATTGCGGACAAATGTCGGCTTGGTATATCTTTAGTTCAATGGGATTCTATCCAATGAATCCGGCTTCTGGAGAATACGAAATTGGAAGTCCGATTTTCAAAAAAGCAAAAATCAATCTCGAGGGAGGAAAATCTTTTGTAATCGAAGCAGAAAATGTTTCAGACAAAAACTTTTATATCCAGTCGGCAACATTAAACGGAGCCGAATTCAATCAAACAACAATTACACATCAACAGATTTTAAAAGGAGGAACTCTTCATTTTATAATGGGACCACAACCAAATAAAAACTGGGGAATAAAAAAATAAACAAAACGTAACTAACCAACAAACAAATAATTGAATGGATGTAATTGACGTATCGATAATCGTAGCTTATATTCTGCTCTCTGTGAGTATAGGAATTTGGATTTCAAGAAAAGCAAAAAAAGGATTAGATGATTATTTTCTTGGCGGGAAAACAATCAAATGGTATTTTTTAGGTCTAAGCAACGGATCAGGAATGTTTGATGTTTCAGGAACTTCCTGGATGATTGGAGTACTTTTTTTATACGGCGTAAAAAGTTTTATGTTTATGTGGCTTTGGCCAATATGGAATCAGATTTTTGTTATGATGTTTCTCGCCGTCTGGATCAGGAGATCAAAAGTAATGACAGGATCTGAATGGATTTTAACCCGTTTTGGAAGCGACAGAGCCGGAAAAGCATCCCATATTATTGTGGCCATTTTTGCCATTATTTCGACCATTGGTTTTATTGCTTACTTTTTTGAAGGAATCGGAAAATTTGTGACCATTATTCTTCCGTGGGATTTAACGCTTCATTACGGCGATTTAATTCTATTGACTTCAGAGCGTTCTTATGCCTTGATAATCATTTTTCTAACTACAATTTACACCGTAAAAGGCGGAATGTTTTCGGTTGTAGCCACAGAAGTTGTACAATATTTAATCATGATTGTGGCCGGAGTTTTAATTGCCGGTTATGCTTTTATTAATTATACAGATATTCAGATTAATTCGGTTATTACCGAAGAGTGGAAAAATGTTTTCTTTGGATGGCAATTTGAAACTCAGTGGAGTGATAAGTTTCAAACGTTCAATCATTTGATCGATTCTGAAGGGTATAAAATGTTTGGCGCTTTTATCGGAATGACCTTGTTCAAAGGATTTTTTGCCAGTATTGCAGGTCCAACGCCAAGTTACGATTTACAAAGAGTGCTGTCTACCAAATCGGTAAAAGAAGCAGCATACATGAGTGGTTTCACCAACTTGATTTTATTTATTCCGAGATATTTATTAATTACCGGAATCGTGGTAATTGCCCTTGTAAATATGGCGCCGGAATTAAATGCAAACGTACATTTAACCGGAGCCGATCTGGAATTATTAATGCCAAAAGTGGTCAATTTATACATTCCCGTTGGAATCAAAGGAATTTTATTAGCCGGATTATTAGCCGCATTCATGTCCGGATTTTCCGCTTTTGTAAATGCAGGACCGGCATATATTGTAAATGATATTTATAAAAAATACTTTAAACCTGTTGCAACAAACGAACATTACATCAAAGTAAGTCAGATTTCGTCTTTCCTGGTGGTTGGTTTAGGAGTTTTCATGGGATTTTTTGCAGACTCAATCAATTCATTAACGCTCTGGATTACAAGTGCTTTGTACGGAGGTTACGTTGCAGCCAATTTCTTAAAATGGATTTGGTGGCGCTTTAATGGCTGGGGTTATTTCTGGGGAATGTTCGCCGGATTGGTTGTTGCTTCTTTACAATTTGCTTTAGGCCAGGCCAAAGGAAGTTTATCCGAAGGTTCATTTTTATACAATTTAGCACAAGTACAGGCAATTTATCTGTTTCCAATAATATTTGGCTTTTCTATTTTAGGTTGTATTCTGGGAACGTTTTTAAGTAAACCAACAGACATCGAAGTTTTAAAATCATTCTATTCAAACGTAAGACCTTGGGGATTTTGGAGTCCGGTTTATAAATTATTAAAAGCAGAGGATTTAACTTTCGAAAAAAATAATGATTTCTGGAAAGATATGCTGAATTGTGCCATCGGAATTGTGTGGCAGTCGAGTATGATTTTGCTTCCGATATTTTTTATTATCAGAGATTATCCAAAAGCAATTACAGCATTAATTGTGTTTTTAGTGACAACAACAATATTAAAGTTCACGTGGTTGGATAAGGTTAGAAAAATAGAAGATTAGTCAATTAGAAAATTAGTCAATTAGAAAATTTTACACGCATAGTTTGTCATTCCGAGGAACGAGGAATCTCCGCGAGAAACTCTACAAAGATTGACAAAGATTGAGAAAGTTCCACGCATAGTTTGTCATTCCGAGGAACGAGGAATCACACACGTAACTCGGCAAAGATTGAGAAAGTTCCACGTATAGTTTGTCATTCCGAGGAACGAGGAATCTCCGCGAGAAACTCTACAAAGATTGACAAAGATTGAGAAAGTTCCACGCATAGTTTGTCATTCCGAGGAACGAGGAATCTCCGCGAGTAACTCTACAAAGATTGACAAAGATTGACAAAGCTTCAAGCCAAAGTTTGTCATTCCGAGGAACGAGGAATCACACACGTAACTCGGCAAAGATTGACAAAGATTGAGAAAGTTCCACGCATAGTTTGTCATTCCGAGGAACGAGGAATCTCCGCGAGAAACTCGATAAAGATTGAAGATGAAGATTACTAAGTTTCTAGTGTGATCCTTCCTCCGTCAGAAGGACAAAATTGAGAGTACTATTTAAACACATAGAAACATAGGTTTCAAATGTGTATAAAAGAATATAAAAAGAAACTAGTTTCTAACACATAGCTATGATTGTTAATGCAAGTGAAACGCCTTTTTTAAGCGATTCCAAAAACTATGATTCTATGTGTTTAAAAAAGACAATTCTTTAGAAGTAAAAGACAAAAACAAAAAACAAAAAAACAAAATAATAATGAGCAGTATTCCTTGGCAAGACAGACCAGAAAACAGTAACGACGTAATGTGGAGATATTCTGAAAATCCAATTATCAACAGATATGCGATTCCATCATCAAACAGTATTTTTAATAGTGCTGTAGTTCCTTTTGGAGATGGTTTTGCGGGAGTTTTCAGATGTGATAACAAAGCGGTTCAAATGAATATTTTTGCCGGTTTTAGTAAAAACGGAATAGATTGGGATATCAACCACGAACCAATTGTAATGCAGGCAGGAAATACAGACATGATCGAATCGGCATATAAATACGATCCGCGTGTGGTATTTATCGAAGATCGTTACTGGATTACTTGGTGTAACGGTTACAACGGACCCACAATTGGTATTGGATATACTTTTGATTTTAAAGAATTCTTTCAATGCGAAAATGCCTTTTTGCCTTTTAACAGAAATGGTGTTTTATTTCCACAAAAAATAAACGGAAAATATGCCATGTTAAGCCGCCCAAGTGATAACGGACATACGCCTTTTGGAGACATCTGGATTAGTTATAGTCCGGATATGAAATATTGGGGAGAACACCGTTTAGTAATGAAACCAACGCCTTTTGAAGACAGCGCCTGGCAATGTACCAAAGTAGGAGCGGGACCAATCCCGATTCTTACTGAAGAAGGCTGGTTAATGATTTATCACGGTGTAATTAATACCTGCAACGGTTTTCGTTATGCAATGGGATCAGCACTTCTTGATGTTGACTCGCCGGATAAAGTAAAATACAGAACACAACCTTATTTATTAGGACCTGCAGAACTTTATGAAATGGTTGGAGATGTGCCAAATGTGGTTTTCCCATGCGCTGCTTTACACGATGAAAAAGAGGATAAACTGGCGGTATATTATGGTGCTGCAGATACAGTTGTTGCCATTGCATTTGGTAAATTAAGTGAGGTAATTCAGTTTACAAAAGATAATAGTTTATAGAAAAAATATGCGTTTAAAATTTCAATGTTTTACGATGGTTCTAAGTTTTCTTTCGGTTGTGGGTTTTTCACAATCGAAGAAAAAGACCATTATTCCTAAAACTTATGTGGCGTCAAAAACAATGGTTCCAGTTGTAATTGATGGAGAAGAAAATGATCCCTCATGGAACAAAGTCGAATGGACAGAACTTTTTGAAGACATAGAAAATAATGTAAAACCAAAATATGCAACAAAGGTTAAAATGCTTTGGGATGAAACCAATTTTTACATTTTAGCGAAAATTGAAGAACCACATGTTTGGGCAAATTTGAAACAACGTGATACCATTATTTTTTACAATAACGATTTTGAAGTTTTTATAGATCCCGACAGCGACACTTTTAACTATTATGAATTAGAAATAAACGCCTTGAACACTGCTTGGGATCTATTTTTATCAAAACCTTACCGAGAAAATGACAATGTTGTTTTGAACGATTGGAATATTCCGGGATTAAAATCGGCAGTAAAAATCAACGGAACATTAAATAATCCAAACGATATTGATCAGGGTTGGGTTCTGGAAATGGCAATTCCGTGGGCATCTTACAAAACATCTTATTTTGACAAAAATGTTCCAGTAGATAAATTCTGGAGAGTCAATTTTTCCAGAGTAAATTGGCAACATTCTCTTGTTGACGGCAAATACGAACGTAAGAAAGATTCTGATGGAAAATTTCTGCCAGAATACAATTGGGTTTGGTCACCAATGGGAGTCATCAATATGCACGAACCGGAAAAATGGGGATATGTTTATTTTTCTTCCAAAGAAGGAAAAGACAACTTTACGATTCCGCAAGACGAGAAAGTTAAATGGGAACTTTATAATTTGTACAGATTTCAAAAAGAATACGAGGAGAAAAATAAAAGTTGGGCAAAATCAATAACTGATCTCACAAAAGAACCAATTAGTGTCGACGGTAAAATATTAAAACCATTCTTAGAAAATCATACAACAGGATACAACATTAGAGTTAAAAGTCCATTTTCTAATCAAACCTTTATTATCAGACAAGATGGTAAAATAATACAAAAATAAACCACTATGAAACTACCAAAACTATTCTTTTTTTTATTGGCATTTAGTATTTTTTCTTGTGCCAAAAAAGAAGAACAAACCACTTTTAAATTTGGAGTCTGGACAACCGCAGATGCCAAAAAATCAGACGCAGATTACTCAAAAGAATTCAAAAAATATAAAGATGGCGGCATCGATGAAGTATTAATCAATACTAAAACAGATCCAAAACTCTTGAAAAGATTAGTGCCTCTTGCCACAAAAGAAGGCTTGAAAGTACATGCCTGGATCATGGCGATGAACAGACCGGATGATTCAATTGCATTGCAACATCCGGATTGGTACATGGTTAGCAAAGAAGGAAAATCATGTTTTGATAACCGCCCTTATGTAGATTATTACCAATGGTTATGCCCAACCAGAAAAGAATCAAGAGAACACATTTTACATCTGGTTGAAGAACTGGCAAAAATAGACGGAATCGAAAGCATTCACTTAGATTATATACGTTTTCCGGACATCTTTTTACCAATTAGTTTACTGCCAAAATACAATTTGGTTCAGGATACAGAATTGCCTCAATTCGATTTCTGTTATTGTGATGAATGTATCAAAGCATTCGAAAAAATCCATCACAAAAATCCAAAAAACAGCCATAATACTTCGATCGATATGGAGTGGAAAAATTTCAGATTAAATGCGATTCAGGCTGTCGTAAATGATGCTTACAAAATTGTACACCAACACAATAAAAAATTAACTGCAGCCGTATTTCCTTATCCTGAAATGGCTGATCATATGGTGCGCCAACGTTGGGATAAATGGAATATTGATGAAGTTTATCCAATGATTTATCATAGTTTTTATGATGAAGAAATTGACTGGGTTGGATATGCTACAAAACAAGGTGTTGCTGATCTTGAAGATAAAAAAACGAAAATCAATACAGGAATTTATATTCCGGGATTGAAAAATGACAAAGAACTAAAAGAAGCTATTTTACTTGCGAAAGAAAACGGTGCAGTTGGTGTTTCTTTCTTCGACGGAAATGCATTGACCGAAAGTAATTTGAAAACCATCAAAGAAACAAAAGCCAGTTTAAAGTAACAGATTATTTTTAACACATAGAAACATAGATTTTTTTTCTCTCACAAGATTAAAATTTTGGACACAATTTTCACATTGCTCTGTGAATTAATATGATTTAAACGTCTTTTTTTTATCTTTAAAATCTATGTTTCTATGTGTTCATAAATCAAAGCCAATGATTAAAGGATTAAAAAGATTAAAAAAGAAAATCTGCTCAATCTGCGTGAAAAAATGTTCACCACATAGCTCGAATTTGGAGATCTACACAGAATCTATCTATTCAGAATAAAAAGGCAAGAATAAAAAAATAAAGAATGAAAAAAACAATATCCATATTATCATTATTAATTGTTTCTGTAGTAACTATAAATGCTCAGGAAAAAGTTCCGTTTTGGCAAAATGAAAAAATCAATGAAGATAATAGAGAGCCGATGCACGCTGCTTATTATGTTTTTGAAAATGAAGCATTGGCAGCCAAAAACGAATGGAGACAATCAAAAAATTATCTGGATATTAACGGAGCCTGGAAATTTAAATATGTTGACAGTCCAGGCGCGCTTCCAAAAGATTTTGAAAAAACCAATTTTGATGATAAATCGTGGGATAATTTTAGAATTCCGGCAAGTTGGGATGTAAATGGTTACGGATATCCGGTTTATGTAAACACAACTTATGATTTTGATTATCTGATGGCGCCAAATCCACCGTTTGTGCCTGTAAAATACAATCCAACGGGAGTTTACAGAAGAGAAATTACAATTGATAAATCGTGGGAAGGAAAAGATATTTTTCTGCATATTGGAACTGCAAAATCAAATCTTACCGTTTGGGTAAATGGCGTTTATGTGGGTTATGGTGAAGATGGAAAATTACCTTCTGAATTCAACTTAAATAAATATGTAAAAATGGGTAAAAACACCATCGTTTTGCAAGTTATGAAATGGAATGACGGTTCGTATTTAGAATGTCAGGATATGTGGAGAATGAGCGGAATTACTCGTGATTCGTATTTGGTTGCCAGAAATAAAGCGCGTTTAAAAGATTATGAAATCGTTCCGGATCTTGATGCTTCTTATATAAATGGAAGTTTAAAAATCTCAACGGAATTTTCTGATTTAAATAAAAATGACAGTTATAGTTTTGAAGTTCAACTGAAAGACGACGGAAAAATTATCGATTCTAAAAAAGTAGCTTTATCATCAGAAACTAAAAAATTGAGTTTTGATTTTGCTGCAAATAATCCGAAGAAATGGAGTGCTGAAATTCCGAATTTGTATCAAATAAGTTTTATTTTAAAAGATAAAAAAGGAACTGTAATTGAAGTAATCAATCAAAATGTTGGTTTTAGAAAAGTAGAAATTAAAGGCGGGCAACTTTTAGTAAACGGAAAGGCGATTTACATAAAAGGAGTAAACCGTCATGAAGTCGATCCGGTAACGGGACAAACGATTTCAAGAGAACGCATGGAAGAAGATATTAAAATCATGAAACAATTTAATATCAATGCGGTGAGAATGTCGCATTATCCAAACGATGAATATTTTTATGAATTATGCGATAAATACGGAATTTATGTTGTCGATGAAGCTAATATAGAATCGCACGGAATGGGATATGATATTACCAAAACGCTGGGGAATAAACCAGATTGGGAGTTGGCACACATTCAGCGTATGCAGCGTATGATTGAAAGAGATAAAAATCATACTTCGATTATTATCTGGAGTATGGGGAACGAAGCCGGAAATGGATATAACTTTTACAGAGGATATTTGTGGATTAAAAACCGCGATAAATCAAGACCAATTCAGTACGAAAGAGCCACCGCAGGCGGCTGGGACGGAAAGGATTTAAAATTCGAATGGGATTCAGATATTATCGATCCAATGTACAGTTCTCCAAACAAAATGGAAGAATATATTCTCGCAAACCCAAATCCGTCAAGACCTTATATTCAGTGTGAATATGCGCATGCAATGGGGAATTCGATGGGAAATTTTAAAGATTATTGGGATGTATATCGTAAACATCCAAACTTTCAGGGAGGATTTATTTGGGATATGATTGATCAGTCGGTATATAAAACACTTCCGGACGGAACACGCATTTTGGCTTACGGAGGAGATTTTGGACCAAAAGACGTGAGAAGTGATAATAATTTTGTAAATAATGGTGTATTTACGGTAGAGAGAAAACCAAATCCGCATGCTTTTGAAGTAAAAAATGTGATGCAAAACATTTTAACTTCATGGGAAAATCAGGAAACGGCAACGATTAAAGTTTACAACGAATTTTCGTTTAAAGATTTAAGTAATGTGACCTTGCATTGGAAACTAATTCTGGACGGAGTTGCACAAGACACGGGAGTTATTGATTATCTGGCAATAGATTCAAAGCAGTCTAAAACATATACTTTACCAATTAAATTAGGCGATAAAAAGTTTCAGGAAGCTTTTATAAATATAAGTTATCAGCTAAAACAAGACGAGCCGTTTTTACCAAAAGGTTTCGAAATTGCCACAGAACAATTGGCATACAAAGGAACCTGGAAAAATGATATTAAGATCGAAGGTGCATCAAAAATTTCTGTAGACAAAAAAGTAAACAGCACGGTTTTTAAAAGTGATAAAGCCGAAATTACTTTCGATAAAAAAACAGGATTTATTAGTGGATATTCCTTCAATAATTTTCCAATAATAAAAGAAGGTTATCAATTGCGTCCGAATCTTTGGAGAGCACCAAACGATAATGATTTTGGAGCTAATTTTCAGAAAAATTTAGTGGCATGGAAAGAAGCAACAGAAAATCCAATACTTATAAATTGGAGTTACACTGCTACAAAAGATAATAAAATAGAAGTAAAAGCAACGTACAATTTACCTCAGGTTTCGTCGACATTAGAACTGAATTATGAGTTTAACAGCAACGGAGAATTAACGGTTAAAGAAGAATTAAATCTTGATAAAACCAAAGAACAGCCTATTTTACCAAGATTTGGAATGGAAATTATCCTTCAGAAAGATTTTAGCAATATGACCTATTACGGAAGAGGTCCACACGAAAATTACATTGACAGAAATTACAGTTCGCAAGTTGGTCTTTACACGCAAACGGTTTCAGAACAATATTATCCATACATCCGTCCGCAGGAAACAGGAAATAAAACAGATGTTCGCTTTTTAGAATTAGTTAGCGATAAATTAAAATTAATGGTAACATCAGATAATTTATTAGCGATTACAGCTTTACATTTTTTAAATGAAGATTTAGACGATGGTTTGCAGAAAGACCAAAGACATGCCGCTGAATTGAAAGAAAGAGATTTAACAAGTTTAAAAATCGATTCTAAACAAATGGGAGTTGGCGGAATCGACAGTTGGCAAGCCTGGCCAATGGAAAAATATCTTTTGAGAGACAAAAATTATCAGTATCAATTTAAAATAACACCATCTTTTAAATAATAATTATGAGATCATTAAAACCCATATTCGTCTTAATCTTCTTTGCTGTTTTAAGTTCGGGTTATAGCCAAAAAGTTTTTACTGAGAAAGACATTCAAATTATTCCGAAACCGAATCAATTGCTGATTCAGCCCGGAACTTTTGAGTTTTCTAAAAATACCGTTTTTGTCGCCAATACTGATTTTCAAAAAGAGATTTCGAATGCGTTAATCAGCAAGTTTGAAGCTGCTGCAGGTTTTCGTCCGGTTTTGGGATTAAAAGCACCTTCAGCAAATTTTGTTCAATTTAAAATTGATGCAACATTCCATAAAGAAGCCTACAAATTAGAAGTAAACAATAATACGATCACCGTTACAGCAAACGGAAATGCAGGTTTTATTTACGGATTAGAAACCATCAGACAATTACTTCCGGTTGTGATCGAAAGTAAATATGCGATAACATCTGCAAAATGGCAAATTCCGAACGTAACGATTACGGATGAACCGCGTTTTAAATGGAGAGGTTTGATGTTGGATTTATCGCGTCATTTTTTCGATAAAAATTATATTCTGGCTACAATCGATCGTTTGGCGATGCACAAAATGAACGTTTTGCATTTGCATTTGGTGGATGATCAGGGCTGGAGAATCGAAATTAAAAAATATCCAAAATTAACCGAAGTTGGAGCCTGGAGAGTCGATCAGGAAAACGTTTCGTGGAATGCAAGATTAACCACAAATCCGGATGAAAAAGGAACTTACGGCGGATTTTTGACTCAGGAAGAATTAAAAGAAATTGTAAAATACGCAGCAAGCAAAAACATCGAAGTAATTCCGGAAATCGAAATGCCGGCACACGTAAGTTCTGCAATTGCATCGTATCCTGAATTGGCTTGTTTTGATCAGCGTATTGGTGTTCCGTCAGGCGGATTATGGCCAATAACGGATATTTATTGTGCAGGAAAAGAAACGACATTCACATTTTTAGAGAATGTATTAGACGAAGTAATGGCTATTTTTCCTTCTAAATATATTCATATTGGAGGAGATGAAGCTACGAAAACCAATTGGGAGAAATGTCCGTATTGCCAAAAAAGAATCAAAGATCTGGGGTTAAAAAACACAGCCGAATTGCAAAGTTATTTTGTAAAACGAATCGAAAAATACATCAATTCTAAAGGCAAAAAAGTAATTGGCTGGGATGAAATATTAGAAGGAGGCTTAGCTCCGGAAGCAACTGTAATGAGTTGGAGAGGAACAAAAGGCGGTATTGAAGCAGCAGATCAGGGGCATGATGTCATTATGACTCCGGAATCGCCTTGTTATTTTAATTTTTATCAAGGCCCTCAAAACGAAGAACCATTAGCCTTTGATGCTTACAATCCGTTAAATGAAGTGTACAAATTTGATCCTGTAGTTTCTACTATGACGCCTCAGGAAGCGGCACATGTTTTAGGTGGTCAAGCCAATTTATGGGCAGAACATTTAGCATTACCAAAAGATTCTGAATATATGATTTTTCCAAGATTGGCGGCATTATCAGAAACTTTATGGAGCTCAAAAGAAAGCCGTAACTGGAATGATTTCACAACAAGATTGTTTACATTATTAAAGCGTTATGATTATTTAGGAATCAATTATGCGAAAAGTGCTTATTTGGTAACCGCTTCTTCTACAGCTGATTTAGCCAATAAGCAAATCAAAGTTGAGTTGAAAAATGAATTTCCAAATCCGGATATTCGATATGTTTTGGGCGATAAAAACATCGATCATAATGCTGTAAAATATATTAATCCAATTGAATTTAGAGAAACTACTATCTTAAAAGCTTCTCTGTTTCAAGATGAAAAACCAGTTGGAAAAACATTTACGGATACCATTATTTTTCATAAAGCATTTGCTCACAAAGTTAAATATCTAACTCCATTTAATGAAAATTACAAAGGAGATGCCAATACCATGATAAACAGTATCAGAGGAAGTAAAAATTTCCATGACGGACAATGGCAAGCCTGGATTGTTAATGATATGGAACTTGTCATTGATCTTGAAAAATTGGAAAATATTGAGCACGTAAGTGTTGGAACTCTTGAAAGTCAGGGCGCCGGAGTTAATTTTCCTGTAGAAGTCAAAGTATTGGTTTCGACAGACGGAATTACATACAAACAAGTTGGAAAGCTATCAAGACCTTATGCTGTAAACCCAATTCCGGAATTGAAGGATTTCAAAATTAATTTTCAGAAACAAAATGTACGTTACATAAAAGTAATAGCGGTTAACTTAAAGAAAAGTCCTAAAGGAGAAAGTTCATGGTTATTCGTGGATGAAATTTTAGTGAATTGAGAATAAAGTAGACAAAGTTGAATTACGCATAAAATTTAAACATATAGAAACATAGATTTATTTGTTGAAGTGTATAAAAAGAGATTTAAAAAAAAACTAATTTTTAACACATAGCTATGTTGGTTAATTAACGTGGTTAAAACTTTGACAAAGCTTTACGCTCAAAGTAGCCCCAATATTGTCATCCCGAGGAACGAGGGATCTCCCCAAGAAACTCGACAAAGATTGGGTTTTCGTTGAGGAGTTTCTTACGAAGATTTCTCCTTCGTCGAAATGACAAAAATGAGAATAAATTAAAGAAAGTTAGATTACGCATAAAATTTAAACACATAGAAACATAGATTTATTTGTTGAAGTGTATAAAAAAGAGATTTTAAAAAAAAACTAGTTTTTTACACATAGTCCCGATAGCTATCTGGATGTGTTAATGCAAAGTGAAACGCCTTTTGCATTCCAAAAAGCTATGTTGCTATGTGTTTAAAAATAAAGACAAAACAAAAAACAAAAAACAAAACCATAAAATAGAATAAAGATGAAAAGAGGAATATTTATAATCGCATTATTATTTTCCGTTCAAATGTTTTCGCAGGCCATTTATGAAGATGAGCGCTATGTACCGGAAACGGATCCGTTAGTGTTGAAAAATTTAGAGCAATGGCAAGGCAAAAAGTTTGGATTGTTAATGCACTGGGGAACTTACAGCCAATGGGGAATTGTAGAATCATGGTCTATTTGTCCGGAAGATTATGGATGGTGTGAGCGTAAAAAAGGAAGCAACTCAGGCAATTATAATGAATATGTAAAAGAGTATGAGGGCTTAAAAAAATCATTCAATCCAACCAAATTTGATCCGGTAAAATGGGCAAAAGCAGCAAAAGCAGCCGGAATGAAATACATGGTTTTCACTACAAAACATCATGACGGATTTAATATGTACGACACTAAATATTCTGATTATAAAGTGACTGATAAGGATTGTCCTTTTAGTACAAATCCGAAAGCAGATATTTTGAAAGAAGTTTTTAATGCTTTTAGAGCTGAGAATATTTCAACCGGAGCATATTTTTCTAAACCAGACTGGCATAACGAAAATTACTGGGATCCTTATTTTCCGCCTTTCGACAGAAACGTAAATTACGATCCGACTTTATATCCTGAAAAATGGCAAAAATATGTTGATTTTACACACAACCAAATTTTAGAAATTCTGACCAATTATGGTAAAGTTGATATTTTATGGCTTGATGGTGGATGGGTTAGAAAAAGAGACCAACAAAATATCAAAGAAAATTACGAAGAGAAATTTGCAGAAAACGAATCTAAAAACGGTTTCATCAAGCACAGAGTAGTAGAGCAAGATCCTAAAATGGACGAATTGGTAATCAAAGCACGTCAAAAACAACCGGGATTAATTGTAGTTGATAGAGCGGTTCACGGAAAAAACCAAAACTATTTAACTCCTGAAAACAGAGTTCCTGAAAAAACATTGCCTTATCCTTGGGAATCTTGTATTACATCTGGCGGCGGCTGGTCATATACTCCGGATGCTACTTATTTAACCGGAAGACAAGGTATTCATATGCTTGTTGATGTGGTTGCAAAAGGCGGAAACTTGTTGTTGAATATTGCACCAAGTCCGGAAGGAGAATGGCAAAAAGGAGCTTACGATTTATTATCAGCTTACGCAGATTGGATGAAAATAAATAGTACAGCAATTTATGATACAAAACCAATTGCTCCTTTTAAAGAAGAGAACATTTGTTTTACTCAAAATAATGCCGGAAATGTATTTGCATTTTATTTAGCAAAAGACGGAGAAGATAAAATTCCTGCAACGGTTACAGTGAAATCTATCAGCCCTAAAAAAGGAACAAAAATCACGATGTTGGGTTCAAAAACGGCACTTAAATGGACAAAAGAAGCACAAGGATTTAAAGTTGTAATTCCGGAAAGCCTTAGAAATAACTTACCTGCAAAAGAAGCATGGACTTTAAAAATTGAAGCTATTAACAAATAGAAATATGTTTTCGATAAAAAAAAAATCACACAAAACAGCATGTATTTTTTGCATGCTGTTTTTTAGCATAAGCATTTTTGCACAACAGAGTCCGGTGGATTATGTAAATCCGTTTATTGGTACGTCTAATTTTGGAGCTACTTTTCCCGGCCCAATCGCACCACGCGGAATGGCGAGTATTAGCCCGTTTAATGTTGCTGGGGTAAAAAATACGCCAATGGAAAAAGACAGCCAATGGTTGTCGAATCCTTACGTAAATGAAAATAATTTTTTAACCGGATTTAGTCAGGTTAATTTAAGTGGAGTTGGTTGTCCTGAACTGGGTGTTATTTTACTAATGCCTACAACAGGAAAAGTAGAAATCGATCATTTAAAATACGGTTCAAATTATTCGAATGAAATTGCTAAAGCAGCTTTTTATAGCGTAAACATTGACAAGTATAAAGTAAAAGGCGAATTTACAGCTTCAACGCGAGTAGGCGTAAGCAGATTCACTTTCCCGAAAGGGCAATCGAATATTTTATTAAATCTTGGTTTGGGATTAACCAATGAAGAAGGAGCGATGATAAAAGTCGTTTCATCAACAGAAATTGAAGGAATGAAAAGCGTTGGTTCATTTTGTTATAATAGTCCGGAAGATGCTTATCCCGTTTATTTTGTAGCGAAATTTTCTAAGCCTGCAAACAAATTTGGTGTTTGGAAAAAAACGGCAAAATACAATGGTACCGAAGCGCAATGGATGGGATATAATGGAAAAACCAGAATGATGGAAAATACCATTAAAACGGTTGTTGGCGATAGTATTGGAAGTTATTTTACGTATAAATTCGAGAAACAGGAAACAGTAGAAGTTAAAGTTGGAATCTCGTACGTAAGTATCGAAAATGCCCGTGAAAATTTAGAAAAAGAAACCGGAAAGAAATCTTTTGATGACGTTTATAAAGAAACCTATAACGAATGGAATGAAGAACTTTCGAAGATTATGGTTGAAGGCGGTTCAAATGATGACAGAACGATTTTTTATACGGCTTTGTATCACACTTTAATTCATCCAAATATTTTAAATGATTTTAACGGACAATATCCGGAAATTAAGAGAACTAAAATTGGTAAAACCGATGGCACACGTTATACCGTATTTTCGTTGTGGGATACGTATCGAAATATGCATCCGTTAACGTCTTTGGTTTATCCCAAACAACAATCTGATATGATAAAAAGCATGTTGGAAATGTATGATGAAAATGGCTGGCTGCCAAAATGGGAATTAAATTCGACTGAAACATTTACCATGGTAGGAGATCCCGCAAGTATCGTAATAGTTGACGCTTGCTTAAAAGGAATTCAGGATTTTGATATTTACAGAGCCTATTATGCCATGCTAAAAGGTGCTGATAAAACAGAAGATAATCCGTTGCGTCCGGGACTTAAAGAATATATCGAAAAAGGATATTTATCGACCAATTATTCTGGTCCGGTTTCTACAACATTAGAATATAATACTTCGGATTATGCCATTTCACTTTTAGCGAAAGCGTTGGGTGAAAAGGATGATTATAAGCGTTTTGCTAAACGTTCCTTATCCTACCAAAAATTATATGATAAAGATTTAAAATTACTTCGACCAAGAACAGCTAACGGAAAATGGTATGAACCTTTTGATCCCGAAGCAGGATCTAATTTTCAGGCGAATGTTGGTTTTATTGAAGGCAATGCCTGGCAATATGCTTTTATGGTGCCACACGATATGAGAGGATATATAAAATTAATGGGCGGCGATAAAGTTTTCTCAGAGCAATTGCAAAAAGTCTTTGATCTCAAACAATTTGATATGGCAAACGAGCCGGATATTGCTTATCCGTATTTATTCAATTATGTAAAAGGACAAGAATGGAAAAGTCAGGAAATGGTTAAAAAACTGGTACAGGAATATTTCCAAAACAAACCGAAAGGGTTACCGGGAAATGATGATACCGGAACAATGTCTGCCTGGTTGGTTTATTCGATGATGGGAATTTATCCAATATCGCCGGGAGATCCAATTTACACCATTACAACGCCAATGTTTCATAGAATAACAATCAAACTAGATCCAAGATATTATAAAAAAGAAAGCATTGTAATTGAAAGACAAGAAAATAATGACGGAAAAATCAATTCGATTGAGATAGACGGAAAATCACTTAATAGCTTTTTTATTTCGCATGAAGATTTTGTGAATGGAACAAAGCTGAAAGTGATTCAAAATTAAAAACAACACAATTATGTTACAACTTAAAATCAAAAAAACAGCCATTATTTGTGTAATGGCTGTAGGTTTTTTTAACCATGCCTACGCCCAAAAAAAATACCCGTATCAAGATCCAAAAACACCGGTTGAAGATCGGGTAAAAGACTTGTTAAGCCGAATGACCCTTGAAGAAAAAGTACGCCAAATGGACATGTACAAAGGTGAGTTTTTTAAAGAAAAAGAAGATTTTTCTAAATCTAAATCAGATGCTAAAATTGGAAATCTGGGCATTGGAGCGATTCATGATATTTATCCGCGTTCAGCGAAAATGATTAATGATCTTCAAAGCGAAGTAATTAAAAAGAACAAGTGGGGAATTCCTGCTTTGATTATGTGTGAGATGCTTCACGGTTATCTGGATGATGGAAGTACGGCTTTCCCAATGAATATTGGTCTGGGTGCAACCTGGGACACAAATTTAATGCATAAAGTTGGCGGCGTAATTGGTACCGAAGCCAGAGCGCACGGAGTTCATTTTGGATTGGGTCCAAATCTTGATGTTGGTCGCGAACCACGTTGGGGCAGAGTTGCAGAAACTTTTGGTGAAGATGTATATTTAATTGGCGAAATGGGGACGGCAATGATTAAAGGAATGCAAGGCGATGATTTAAGATCTGACCGTTCTATTATTGCTGAACCAAAACACTTTGCAGTTCACGGTATTCCGGAAGGTGGAGCAAACTCTTCTCCGGTTTTAGTTGGAGAACGTTCAGTTCGTCAGGATTTTTTACCATCATTTGAAAAAGCATTTAAAAAAGGCGGCGCATTGGGAACCATGTGTGCGTATTCTGAACTAGACGGAATTCCTTGTGCAGCGAATCATTGGTTATTAACCGATGTTTTAAGAAAAGAATGGGGTTTTAAAGGAATTGTAGTTTCAGATTTAGGTGCCATTAAATATTTGCAAGTAACACATTATGTAGCAAGTTCTCCAAAAGAAAGTATCAGAGAAGCTGTTTCGGCGGGAGTTGATATGCAGTTTTATGATTTTACAAATGAGTTTTGGCAAACCAGCATTATAGAATTGGTAAACGAAAAGAAACTTACAATGGAGCAAATTGACCGTGCTGCCGGAGGAGTTTTAAGATTGAAATTTTTATTGGGATTATTTGAAAATCCATACACAGATAAAAACCTGATTAAAGAGCGTTTTCATACCAAAGAAAATCAGGATGTTGCTCTGGAAGCGGCACACAAATCTATTGTTTTATTAAAAAATGAAAACAATATTCTGCCCTTAAAAAAAGATATTAAAACAATTGCTGTGATTGGGCCAAATGCAAATGCTTCGAGATTAGGAGGATATGCGGTTAAAAATAAAGTAGGAACAACTGTTTTAGAAGGCGTTCAGCAAGTTTTAGGTAAAAATGCCAATGTACTTTATGAAGAAGGGGTTCCATTAATTGTAAAAGGACAAATTATTCCGTCGAAATATTTATTTACTCCTGATGAATCTCAAAACGGATTAAAAGGAGAATATTTTAATAATAGAAAAGTAGAAGGAACTCCGGCATTGACCCGTATCGACAATCAATTAGAGTTCGATTGGCCTTGGTCTCCGGGCGATGGCGTTACTGATGATGATTTTTCGATTCGCTGGACAGGTTATATAAAATCAGATAAATCATTTGACGGTTGGTTGGGATTAAGTTCTGATGACGGAATCAGAATGTGGATTGATGATCAATTGGTAATCGACAACTGGACAAAAGGTGCGACAAGCATGGTAACAACTCCAAAAAATATCGAAGCCGGTAAAAAATACAAAGTCCGCATTGAAATGTGGGAAGGCGGCTGGGGAGCCAGAGCGCACTTGCGTTGGAATTTAGAAAAAGTAAACTTTCAGCCTGCGATCGACATTGCTAAAAAAGCCGATGTTGCGATTGTAGTTTTAGGGGAATCAAACGAATTGGTTGAAGAAAACAGAGATGTTGCGTCGTTAGACTTACATGGAATGCAGCAGGAATTGATCGAAGCGATTCAAAAAACAGGAACTCCCGTAGTTTGTGTATTATTAAACGGTCGTCCGCTTTCTACAAACTGGATCAGCGAAAATATTCCGGCAGTTGTTGAAGGCTGGTTTCCTGGAGAGTCAGGAGGAAAGGCTGTAGCCGATGTTTTATTTGGAGATTATAACCCTGGTGGAAGATTACCAATTACAGTTCCAAAATCTGTTGGGCAGTTACCTATATATTATAACCAGAAACCATCAGCGATTCACAGATATGTTGCAGAGAGCGAACATCCTTTATATACATTCGGTTACGGATTAAGTTATACGAAGTTTGAATATTCAAATCTTAAAATTAATTCGGCAGAAATTAAAACAGATGGCGAATTGAAAGTTACTGTTGATGTTAAAAACACAGGAAATGTTGATGGCGATGAAGTAGTACAATTATATGTTCACGATATATATAGTAGTGTTACGACTCCGGAAAAAACTTTAAAAGGATTTAAAAGATTAAATATCAAAAAAGGCGAAACCGCAACTGTTGAATTTAAATTGACAGCTGACGAATTATCTCTTTGGAACCGAGAAATGAAAAGAGTTGTAGAACCTGGGGATTTTGAAGTGATGGTTGGAGGAAATTCAGTTGATGTACTGAAAGTAAATTTCAAAGTTCTGAACTAATTTGGTTGAATTGAGTGAAATGTTTAACGTTTAAGAATTTAATAGAATAATTCTATTGAAAAAAGGATAAAATGCTTCGATTAATTCGAAATGAGTTTTAGGAATAAATAAGATAAAGATTACTATTTATAACGTTTTCGTAATGTTAAAAGATAAATGTATTCCCTACACCTTTTGAAAATTGTCATTTGTCGAAATTATATTTTGTTAACAAAATGTATGCTTAAGTTTAACATGTTATTAACTCAAAAACAACTAAACATGATTAAAGACGTACTAAAATTACTGTTTGTTTTGTGCTTATTCGGATTTCAAAATCTGGAAGCACAAACAACGGTAAAAGGAACGATAACAGATGCAGTGAGCGGAATTCCAATCCCTGGCGCAAATGTTGTTGTTAAAGGAACAAGAACAAGTGCATCATCAGATTTTGATGGAAAGTACATTATTGTGGTTCCAAACCAATCTTCAGTTTTGGTTTTTACTTACGTGAGCTCTGCGCCAAAAGAGGTAGCCGTAGGAACCCAAACTACTGTTGATGTTGCATTAGGTGCAGCGACACAACAGTTAGGTGAAGTAGTAGTTACCGCTCTTGGTATTAAAAGAGAAAAGAAAGCTATTACGTATTCTGCTCAGAACATTTCGGTAGGTGAGCTTTCAGAAGCAAGATCACTAAACGTTGCCAACTCACTTTCAGGTAAAGTTGCAGGTCTTAACTTCTCTACAACATCAAATGGAGTAGGAAGTTCGTCGAGAATTACATTAAGAGGGAATCGATCTCTAACAGGTAACAACCAGCCAATGTATGTGGTAGATGGTGTGCCAATTAGTAACGGAACAACAACCGGAAATCCTGATATTGATACAGGAGGAACTACACAGCCAGATGGTATTTCGAACATCAACCCTGAAGATATTGCGTCGATGACGGTTCTTAAAGGACCATCTGCAGCAGCACTTTATGGAACGAGAGCTAGTAATGGTGTTATCGTTATAACTACAAAATCAGGTAAATCCGGAAAAACGTCGGTTTCATTATCTTCTAATTTTATGGCTTCTACAGCGTATGATTTAACCAACTTTCAAAATGAATATGGTCAGGGAACGCAAGGAGCTTACAACCCAACTTCGGTTTCAAGCTGGGGTGGTAAATTAGACGGAAGACAAGTTTCGGCATGGCAGCTTGTTCGTAATCCAAACTATTCAGGACCTGCAACTACAGATTACAGTCCGCAGCCAAACAATGTTATGGATTTCTATAAAACAGGTTATAATTTAGCCAATACATTGACTGTTACAGCAGGAAATGAAAAGGCACAAGGTTATTTTTCTTATACTAATACAAAAGCTGAAGGTATTGTTGGCGGAAATCAATTAGACAGGCACAACCTTAACTTAAGATTGACAAGTAAAGTTTCGGATAAATTATCTTTGGATGTAAAAACAAATTATATCATTCAGGATATTGATAATTTATTAAGAACAGGAGAAGAATCTATTGGTACATCGGCTTATTTATTGCCTCGTAGTATTAAATTCAACGAGTACAAAAACTTTGAATATACAGATGCAGCTGGTCAATTGCAACAAAACTATTTTATTGATGAAGCTGGTTCTCCGGGTGGAAACCCTTACTGGTCTGCATTACGCGATGATTCACGTACAGACAAAAGAAACAGATTTATAGGTCTTGCGTCTCTTAAATATGACTTTACAAAAACAATAAGTTTACAAGTTAGAACTGGTTTAGACCAAATGACCAACAAGAATGTTAGAAATAGATATGCTACAATGGCTTTTAACAATAATCTTGGTTCTTATAGCGAATCTTATGAAACAGTAAGCGAATTCAATACAGATGCTTTACTTTCTTATAACGAAAAATTTGGTGATTTCTCTGTAGGTATCAATGCCGGTGCAAATGCATTGCAGCAAAATAGTTCTTCATTAAATTCAGGAGGAGTTTTAAGCAAAAGAAACTTTTTTGCGCTATCAAATGTATCAACGATTCAATCCATTTCTGCAGCTTCAGAAAAACGAATTAATTCTGTTTACGGTTTTTCACAAATTGGCTTTAGAAATTATTTGTTCCTTGATTTAACAGCTAGAAATGACTGGTCTTCTACATTACCGGCAGCAAACAGATCTTTCTTTTATCCTTCTGTAGGTCTTTCAGGAGTACTTTCGGATATGTTTAGTCTTCCGGAAGTTATTAGCTTTGCTAAATTAAGAGCTTCATATGCAAAAGTAGGTAATGATACAGATCCTTATCAAACAAGTTCAAGATTATCCTATATTGGTGGTAACGGTGGTATGTTATATGCTCAAACAACAGCTGCAAACCCTAATTTAAGACCAGAGATGTCAAGTTCTGTTGAATTTGGTGGAGAAGTTAGATTTCTTAAAAATCGTTTAGGTTTAGATGTTACTTATTTCCAAACCAATACAAAAGATCAGATTTTTTACATCAATACTCCAGAATCTTCTTCGACTTCAAGAGCTGTTGTAAATGGTGGAGAAATTCAAAACAAAGGTATCGAGGTTGTTCTTACAGCAACTCCAATTCAAACAGAATTCTTTTCTTGGGATGTAGCGGCTAACTTTGCAACTTACAGATCTGAAGTAAAATCTATTTATGGAGGAAGAGAAGAATTAGTTCTTGGTGAAGGACGTTTGGTAAGAAGCAAAGTAATTCAGGGTGGTGAATATGGAGATTTATATATTAAAGGTTTCCAAAGATCTCCTGAAGGAAAAATTATTGTAAACAGTGCAGGTATTCCATTGGCAACAAATAGCTTTGATGTTCGTGCCGGAAACTTTAATCCGGATTGGACTGCAGGTTTGAAAAATACCTTTAAATACAAAGATTTCTCTTTAAGTTTCCTTGTTGATTTTAGAATTGGTGGTGAAGTTATTTCATACACTCAGGCAAGAGAAGCTGGTTTAGGAGTTAGTGATATAACTTTGGCAGGAAGAGATGGCGGAATCGTTGTTGATGGTGTTGTAGCAGGTGCAGGCGGAACTTATACTCAAAACACTGTAAGTATTAATGCAGAACAATACTGGACAGCAATCGGGCAAAGAACACCTATTGCAGAACCTTTTGTTTATGATGCTACAAACATTAGATTAAGAGAACTTGTTTTTGGTTATTCTTTACCAAAACGCATGTTATACAATTCAGGTTTTACAAGTATTGACTTTTCATTGGTAGGAAGAAATTTATTCTTCTTCATGAACAAAGCTAAATATTTTGATCCAGAAGCAGGCGCTGGTACAGGAAACTTGCAAGGTATTGAATCTTTCAACATTCCTTCAACGAGAGATTATGGGGTTAATGTTAAATTTGGATTTTAATTAAAAAAAGAGATATCATGAAATATATTTTTAAAATAAAAACATTAGGAGTTGCTCTAGCACTGGTTTCTGTTTTGTCAAGTTGTACAGACGACTTTGATAAAATAAACACAGATCCTAATTCGCTTACAGAAGATCAGTTAGATCCAACTCTTGCGGGACCTTCTTTTGCTTCTGCGATTTATGCCGGTATTCACAATGGATCTTATTCATCGCCTGGTGTAGATGATCAGGGAACTTGGGGTATTGCAACAGGAATTTTATCTTCGACTTTTATCCAATACTTAAATTGTGGATATGGTACAGAAAGAAATGCGTTTGTAAATGGTTACGAAGGACGCGGATGGACAAGATTTTATACCGTTGCTGTTCCGGCTCTAAACAATGCTATCAAAGCATCTGAAGGAAATCCTGAGGCTTTGGCAATTCTTAAAATCTGGAAAGTCTTTATGTACAATCAAATGGTTGATGCTTACGGTCCAATTCCGTACACAGAAGCAGGAAATAAGAAAGAAAAAGTTCCTTACGATAGTGTAGAATTTATTTATGGAGACTTTTTTAAATTATTAGACGAAGCAAATACTACTTTAAAAGGTACAGCTGTAACAACAGTAGCATCATTTCAGCCAAACGACCGTTTATATGCTGGTAATGTTGGAAACTGGAGAGTTTTCGGAAACAGTTTAAGATTGCGTTTAGCGTTAAGAATTTCTGATATTGATCCTGCAAAAGCAAAAATACAAGCCGAAGCTGCTGTTGCTGCGGGAGTTATGCAAACAAATGATCAAGGCGCTTTCTTTAAGGCAAGTAACATTACGCCAAACAATTTAAATATGATCGTAAACAGCTGGGGTTATACTATGACAGCTTCTATGGAAAGTATTTTGGTTGGATATAACGATCCAAGGTTAGCAAAATGGTTTGCTAAAATTGATACCGGTGTTTATAGAGGTCAGCCTGTTGGAGGTTTAGAAGATCAATTTGGAACTACAAAATTCTCTGCTTTCAACAATGATATCATGGGGAATGGTTCTGCCGGAAATCTAAGTGAATCGAAAAACATTGAAGTATTTATGGCTTCTGAAAACTATTTCACCAGAGCAGAAGGTGCTTTGAATGGATGGAACATGGGCGGAACTGCTCAGACTCTGTATGAAGCAGGTATTAGAGCTTCGTTAGCACAATGGGGAGTTACAGATGCTGCTGCAATAAATGCTTATATTGCCGGAAATACATTGCCAACTTTACCAAATATCTTAACCGTTTATCCAACTTTGGATTTACAAGATATTCCTGTAAAATTGCCTGTTGCTTGGTCTCCTGCAATAGCTAATCAACGTACACAAATTGCGGTTCAAAAATACTTAGCGATTTTTCCTGAATCTTGGGAATCATGGGCAGATTTGCGTCGAAGTGATGCAAAAGTAATTTATCCGGTTTTAAATACAGATAACAACGACCCCGGAGTTGGTAAAAGCCTTATGAAAAGAATTATTTATACAACAAACGAATATTCTTCTAACAAAGATGCTGTTACAGACGGAATCGTAAAACTAAAAGGTCCAGATACCGGAGGAACAAAACTTTGGTGGGATACTAAATAATTATTTGGTGAGTAAAGACCCACGCATTCTTTACTCAAAAAATGAAAAAGGAGAGGTAACTCTCCTTTTTCTATATATAATAATCTGATTATGAATTACAAAAGCTATTACTCATTTGTTTTATTAATGATACTTTTTATTTCTTGTACATTATTAAAAAAAGAATCAAAAGCAATTAATATTACTCAAAATTATATTGTCGAAAATCCGGTTACAGCCGCAAGCCACGCATCGACATTGGTTGAATTAGAACCTAATATGCTTTTAGCAGCCTGGTTTGGCGGAAAATTTGAAGGCGCTAAAGATGTCAGTATTTATGTTTCATCTTATAAAGAAAAAAAATGGTCTGCGCCAAAAAAGCTTATCGAACCGTTGATAAAAGAGGGCGATACATTGCCATGCTGGAATCCGGTTTTATTTAAAAGCAAAAGCCAAAACTTATATTTGTTTTATAAAGTGGGCAAAAATCCGCGAGAATGGTTTGGTGCCATGATTGTTTCAAAAGATAACGGAAACACTTGGAGCAATCCTAAATATCTTCCGAAAGGAATATTAGGTCCTATTCGAAATAAACCAATCGAAACTAGTCCCGGAATTATTTTATGCGGAAGCAGTACCGAAAGTATCGACGATAACAAATGGCGCGTTTTTATAGAAACTTATACAGAGGCAACAGATAGCTGGACCAGTACCGATATTCAGGATAAGAAAAATTTTGATATTATTCAGCCTACTTTTCTCGTTCATTCTGAAAAAGAAATTCAGATTTTATCCAGAAGCAGACATAATAAATTAATCTCAAGCTGGTCTGAAGATAACGGCAAAACCTGGCAACGAACAGATAGTATTAACGTTGTAAATTCCAATTCAGGAGTTGACGCCGTAACGCTATCCAATAAATCATTTTTATTGGTGAATAATCCGCTGAAAATGGGAAAAGACTGGTTTAATGGAAGAAATGTTCTGGATGTAGAATATTCAAAAGATGGTGTGCATTGGACAAAAATATTTAATCTGGAAAATCAATTGGAAGGCGAATTTAGTTATCCGGCCATTATTCAAACTTCAGATCAAAAAATTCATGTATTGTACACTTATAATAGAAAATATATTAAACATGTTGCATTTGAACTGATAAAATAATTGAGTTTTAAACTAATTCTTTATTCGTGTACAAAGCTTTTAGTTTAAAGATTCAAACATTTAAATACAAAAGAAAAAACGCAAAATATTTTACAAAAATGATAAATCCCTTTCTTCTGAATTGATGGAAGGACGTTTCCTGAAAGGGAATTGTTACAGTATCTTATATTAAAAAATAGGATCTAAAAAAGAATTTTATATGAAAAATAAATCTGTTTCTATTCGGAGCATAGCCGATGAACTGAAGATTTCTGTGACAACAGTTTCTTTTGTTTTAAACGGAAAAGCAAAAGAAAAACACATTTCAGAGGTCTTGACACAAAAGATTTTGGACTATGCAAAATTGATCAATTATAGTCCCAATCAAATGGCACAAAGTCTTAGAACGGGAAAATCAAAAATGTTAGTTTTTATGGTTGAGGATATTTCAAATAACTTCTTTTCCAAATTAGCCCGAATTTTTGAAGATTTGGCTTATAAAAAAGGATACAAAGTTATTTTTTGCAGTAATGAAAACGACGATGAGAAATCAAAAGAATTGATTGATCTGTTTAATTTTAGTCAGGTTGATGGCTTTATTATTGTTCCTTCGCCAGGAATAAAAGATACTATTGCACGTTTAATAAAATGTAACATTCCTGTGATTTTATTAGATCGGTTTTTTGAAGGTTTGGATTGTAATATTATTGTGGTTGACAATGTGCAGGCTTCTTTTGATGCTACAACACATTTAATAAATAATCAATTTAAAAATATTGCATTTATTACCACATCTTCAAATCAAACACAAATGAACGACCGTTTGTCTGGTTACGAGACAGCAATTACAAAGCATGGTATGAAATCAAATATTTTGCAAATTCCTTACAATGAAATTTTCAAAGAAAATAATTATATCGAAGATTTTATGAATAATCATGTTGGTTTAGATGCGGTTTTTTTTGCAACCAATTATCTTGCACAAAATGGATTACAGGTTCTTAAGAAACGAAATTCTTCTTTGCTAACAGATCTTGGGATTATAGCCTTTGATGACAATGATATGTTTAAGATTTATCCAACTTCAATTAGTTGTGTTGCCCAACCCCTGTATGAGATTAGCTTTAAGATAATGGAATTGCTGTTGCCACTTTTACAGAGAAAACAGGTAACAGATGAAACTCAAAAAATCATTCTAAAAACAGAACTTATTATTCGTGAATCGTCTTTGATGAAATAGGATATAGGAAACTTTTAGGTTCTTTTGGATCTAAAGTAAACTTCACCTTTACTTTTTAAATTCTTAAATTAATGAATACAAAAGGTCATTATTATCCAAAGACTATTATTCTATTGTTTCAATAGTTGACACTTACTTTTGATTAATTTGAAAAGTTTGTTTTTTGAAGGTGAACCCAGTATCTTTTTGATATTAGGTTTTTTTATAAAGTTTAGAACCTAAACTTCTTATAATCTTATTTTGCTTATTTTCTTGTTTTTAAAAACATAGTGTGCCACAATAACTGACTGGAAGTTTGAAAAGATACATAGGGAATAAACAATCAATTTAATCTTATCTTGTTTTTATTTCCAAAAAGAAGAAACAAGACATTTTTTATTTTTTCTTCCATCAAAGAGCGCAAAATAGAGAATGCTTTGGTAATTTGGGCTTCAACAGTTTTTATCGATACATCAAGATGTTCTGCAATTTCAATGTTAGTTAAACCTTCTTTTTTACTCAAAATAAAAACCTCTTTGCATTTTGGAGGAAGGTTTTGAATTTCTTTATTTACCACATTTATAACGCGTTGCAAAGACTCGGAATCATCATCAAGGACAATTGAATTTAAGGTGTCGTAATAGGATTTTTCTAATGAAAACAGCGATTGATTTTTTCGGTACAAATCAATAAATTCATTGTATACCAACTTGTAAAGAAAGCTTTTTATAGCATGATCAGATTTTAATCTCGTACGTTGTTCCCACACTTTTATAAATACATTTTGAACGATATCTTCGGCACTGTAAATATTTTTTACAAGGCTGTTGGCATATACGCAAAGTTTATGATGGTAAGTATCGATCAGGTACGTATATGCCCTTTCATCTCCGTTTTTCAGAGATTCAATTAATATAACGTTATTGTTAAAATCTTCACTATTCATAGAAACAAATATATAAATTTATAGTTTTTACGACTTAAAATGATCTTTTTTTTGCTAAAAAAGACAGCTTTTTCAGTTTTCTATTGAATTTTATTACAAATAAAAAAACACTTAGAAACGCAAAGATATATTAATTTGTTTATTAGTTCTATGTAATTAATATAGTATTTTATTTTTTATATTGAAAGAAAATGGTTTCAAAAAATAAAAAAATCACCAAAATGAAAAAAAGATTATCAAATTGTTAGGGTTTTGTTTTTTAGCTTCGTAATAATATTAAAAAAGAGTAAAATGACAGTGAAAAAGTCAGAGCGATTAATAGTGAAGTTCATCACGAATCAAGCCAGTCAAGACGAAATAGAAAAATTGACAGAATGGCTAAAAGAAGAAGAGAATAAAATTATTTTTAATGATTTTGTAAAAACAAATTATGCCATAGAGTTCGCGATGAATAGTTTTGGTTCAACTGAGGTGAGAAAACAAATTTCAGAGAGAATTAAAAAAGAAAATAATGTTTTTCAAAAAAGAAGATTTTCATCGTATTATAAATATGCAGCCATTTTAATTGTCGTTTTTGGAAGTTTTTATTTCTATAAAAATTCAAATTTATTTCAGCCAAAGGAAAATGTCGTGGTGCCAAGACAAGATGAAATTGTGCTTCAATTAGGAAACGAATCGGCAGAAACAATTGATACTTCTGAAACGCGAAATGTAACAGATAAAGATGGTAATATAATTGGAAAACAAAAGAAAAACAGATTGGTTTACTCCAATGCTTATGCAAATGGGAAATTGGTTTATAATACTTTGAAAATTCCCTACGGAAAAAAGTTTGAAGTCCAATTATCAGACGGAACTATCGTGCATTTGAACTCCGGAACTTCATTGCGATATCCCGTTCAGTTCTTGAAAAATCAAAGCCGACAGGTGTATTTAACCGGAGAAGCTTATTTTGAAGTATCAAAAGACAAAGCGCATCCGTTTACCGTAAATACGCAAGAAGTAAATGTGGAGGTTTTGGGAACTAAGTTCAATGTCAATTCGTATACAGAAGATATAAGCACAGATGTTGTTTTGGTCGAAGGAAAAGTATCGCTTTATAAAGATAAAAAAACAACCGAAAATCAAGTGTATTTGTCACCCGGAATAAAGGGTTCAAACATACGAGGGCAACAAAAAATTGTGACAGAAGCTGTAAATACAGATTATTATACGGCTTGGGTACAAGGAAGTTTGGTGTTTAAAAATGCTTCTTTTGAATCGATTATTAAAAAACTGGAACGCCATTATAATGTCACTTTTATCAATAAAAATAAAACACTTGGAAAAGAAATTTTCAACGCCCGTTTTGATAATGAACCTATTGAAGTAGTCCTGAAATATTTTAGTGATAGTTATGCAATTGATTATAAGATCAATGAAGATCAAATCACGATTAAATAGAAGAAAGAAGAAAGAAAATAGAAGAAAGAAGAAAGAAGAAAGAAAAAGTACGACAAAGAATCTAAAATCTAAAATAAAACAAAAGCCTATGTAAAAAACGTCCGAAAAAAAGGATCGTTATTAAAAAAAGAACCGGAAAATGCGCCAACATTTTCCGGTAGGATAAAATGCGATCAGTAAACTAACCAACCACAATTAAAAACATTTAAAAGTATGAAAAAACTATTGAACAAAATCA
Organism: Flavobacterium pectinovorum; assembly: GCF_006438875.1. Classification (GTDB taxonomy): domain Bacteria; phylum Bacteroidota; class Bacteroidia; order Flavobacteriales; family Flavobacteriaceae; genus Flavobacterium; species Flavobacterium pectinovorum_A. Next base: position 33,771 of record NZ_RCZH01000015.1, on the reverse strand, counting down.
GGTTCGACAAGCCTTTTTTGAAATTTGATTTGAAGATGAAATTGACTACATTATTTTTATTGACCACTTTGACAGTTATGCAGGCGGGGGTAAGCTATTCTCAAAAAGCAAAAATGTCATTTAATGCCAGCGATATGACCGTTGGAAAAGTAATTGAAAAGATTGAGTACACTACAGATTATCGATTTGTTTACAATGTAAGATCCGTTGATTTAGATCGAAAAATAGACATCAGACTCAATGATGTTTCTATGGAAAACATTTTAAGTGCAATTTTTAAAAACACTGGAACGGATTACAAAATTTCAGGAAGTCATATTATTCTAACACCTAAAAAAGCGCCGGAAGAAAAACCGGTTGCAGTAAAAAAGGCTGAGCAGGATTTTATCGTAAAAGGTAAAGTTACAGATGAAAAAGGTGTTCCTTTAGTTGGCGCAGCAATTTCTGATAACGGTTCGGGAAAAGGAGTACAGACTGATTTTAATGGTGATTACGAGATTATTGCCGTGAACAGTGAAACTACATTAGCTTTTTCTTACTTGGGATTTATTAGACAAGAAATAAAAGTTGCTGGTAAAAGCGTAATCAACGTTGTACTTAAAGAAGATACTCTTGAATTGGGCGAAGTAGTATTGACTACAGGATATCAAAATATCTCGGCTGATCAGGCAACAGGATCTTTCTCGAGTTTAAAAGCAAAAGATTTTCAGGAACAGCGTTTAAGCAGTTTAGATAAAATATTAGAAGGACGTATTGTTGGATATCAAGACGGAAAAATTCGTGGAACGACTACTATGAACGGTTTAACGACTCCGTTGTATGTTATTGACGGTTTCCCGATAGAAAACACAAAATATAATCAAAATTTTAGTTTAGAAGAAAATCTTCCGAATTTAAACTTAGAAGATATCGAAAGTATTACGGTTTTGAAAGACGCTGCGGCATCTTCCATTTATGGTGCGCGTGCGGCAAATGGCGTGGTCGTAATTACAACGAAAAAAGCCAAATCCGGGCAAACCAATATTTCGTTTTCAAGCAATTTAACCGTGACGCCTTATAGAAATTATACCGGAAACCTTACTAACTCTGCTGATATTATTAGTTTAGAAAGAGGTTGGGCAGCAGGAAATCCTAATTTACAAGGTGCCGGAGCTGGTACTTATGCGACTTCATTATTGCAAAGTGCAGCATTTACAAGTTTAGGAATGCAAACATTGTTAAATGGATATGCCGGAAATATTTCGCAAACAGATATGAATAATCGTTTGGATGCACTTGGTGCTCAAGGTTATAAATATTATGATGATGTAGAGAAATATGCAAAACGTGATCAATACTTTATTCAGCACAATGTAAGTATAGGCAAAGCGACAGAATCAAATACTTTTAATGCCTCTTTGACTTATAAAGGAAATAAATTTGAAGATCGATATTCTGACAATCAATCTGTTGGGATTAATCTTAAAAATTCAACTGAAATCAACAATTGGCTTTCGATTGATTTAGGAACCTATATAAATTATGGCAAAAGTGATACACAAACTTATGATCCACTTACGCAAACAGATTATAAATATCAGCCATACAATCAATTAGTTAATAATGACGGAAGTTATTTTACTTCAACTGCTGCTTCTCGTTATAATAATTATACACAGCAATCGATCAAAAATTATGGTCTGTATAGTATGGACATAACGCCAATGGATGAGTTGGGAAGAAATGTAATAGAAAGCAAAAACTTTTTGAACAGAACTTTCGCAAAATTAAACATTAAATTCAGTCCGGCGTTTTCTTATAATGCTATGTTTCAGTATGAATATGGCGTAGATCGTACGTCTAATTTAAATGATAAAGATTCTTATTATGTGAGATCTCTTGTAAATAGTTTAGCTACTATTTCACCTACAAATACAGCTGTTTATAATTTGCCATACGGAGATGTCTTAAAAGAAACGAATCAATTTTCTAATGCTTACAATTTTCGTCAGCAATTAAATTTTGATAAAGTATTTAATAATGTTCACGATGTAACAGCAATTGCCGGTATGGAAATTCGTCATTCAAAAATAGAATATGGCAATAATACCCGCTACGGTTACGACGATCAGACTTTATCTTTTACTCCGGTAAATCAGGTTGATTTATTAAAAGTTTACGGATCTTTTTTTGGAGGTTATATGAGTCAAAATGATTTTTCGGCACAACGTGAGTTGGTAAACCGTTATGTTTCATTTTATGGAACAGGAGGTTATACATACGACAAAAAATATTCTCTTACAGGAAGTTTGCGTTGGGACCGTTCAAACCTTTGGGGAACAGACAATAAATACCAAAACAAACCTACATGGTCTACCGGTGCAGCATGGAATATTGACAAAGAAGAGTTTTTTACATCTTCATTTGTAAACCAGCTTAAACTTCGTGCTTCCTATGGTATTGGAGGAAATGTTGCCAAGGATTCAGCGCCATATTTAACAGCATCTTACAGCGCTAATCCAAATGTTGGAGGAAATCAGGGTTATGTTAATTCAAGACCAAATCCAGAATTATCCTGGGAAAAAACAACAACGACCAATATAGGTTTAGATTTTGCAATGTTCAACAATAGATTCAGCGGAACTTTTGATGTTTATAATAAAAAAGGAGAAGATTTATTAGCAAGCAGCACCGGTGTTCCAACAGAAGGCTGGGGATATTCGACCTATAAACTTAATAATGGAGAAATGACCAATAGAGGTATTGAAGTAAGTTTGCGAGGTACAATTGTTAAAACACCTTCTTTCTCTTGGGATGCATCTCTTTTGTATGCCAATAATAAAAATAAAGTTACGTACGTAAATGTTGAAGCTCCGGTTTATTATTTACAATTAGATTATCCATCGGCATATCCAAGAGTGGGTAAAAATTTCAACTCTATTTATGGTTACAAATGGGCAGGTCTAAGTAATACAGGTTTGCCACAGGTTTATGATGCATCCGGAACTGCGGTAAAATACAATCCGGCAGACTTAAATGCAATACAGGATTATGGTTCGACAGTACCAACACATAGTGGTTCATTCCATACTTCTTTTGCTTATAAAAACTTTTCGCTTTCGGCACTTTTCATTTATGAATTGGGACACAAAATCAGAAATAACTTTTTGCCAATGTTAAATAATGAGTACTCAGCAGCAATGGGCAGTTATGTAGCAAATATTGGAATCGTGAACAATCATATTGCAAATCGTTGGCAACAACCAGGAGACGAAGCATTTACAAATGTACCTCGTGCAGTTTACGAATACGATCCGGCATTTAGTTCTGATTCCCGTACTATTTATTCTTATGCAGATATCAATATTCTTGATGCTTCAAATGTGAGATTAAGTAATATTTCATTGGCTTATCAAATGCCTTCGACTCTTATTAGAAAAGTAAAATTGCAAAACGTTCGCTTTAATCTTAATGCAGAAAATGTTTTTACTGTGGCTAAAAGCAGAGATGCTAAATTTCTTTTAAATGGCTTTCAATCTCCAAGTTTAGTTTTTGGTGTAAATATTAATTTCTAATTTAAAAAGACTACACGATGAAAAATATATATAACAGCATTCTATGCACATTAGTATTAGCGATCACTTTCACATCTTGTGATAATTATTTGGATGATGCACCAAAAGGCTCTAAAGTTCCAACAGCATTGGCAGATTTTGAAGCCTTTTTAAGAGATGAATATACCAACCAAAGCGTTAACGTTGAGCAGGCATTAACACTATTGAATGACAGATATCAAACCGTAGCTGATTTGGCGTATTACCGATTAACAAAAGCTAATTATTTCTGGGATGAAACCGCAGATCGTATCGCTCTGAATCAGGCAGATGAAACGACTTACTACGGACAATATGCAGGAATTTCAACATTCAATTTAATTATTGAAAATGCACTGAAAACCACAGAAGCTACCGAAGAGCAAAAAAGAATAGTTTGGGCAGAAGCAAAAGTGCTACGTGCCATGTCCTATTATAATTTGGTTAATTTCTACGCAGATACTTACGTGGCTTCTACCGCAGCTACAAAATTATCCGTGCCACTAATTACAAGTGCCGATATTAATGCGCCAAGCAAACAAGTTACCATTCAGGAAATGTATGATTTTATTCTGGCTGATGTAAAAGATGCTTTACCTTATTTACCAAAGGTTTCACAAACAGCTTTACATCCAAATTTAGGAGCGGGATATGCTTTTTATTCCCGCGTATTTTTGCAAATGAATAATTATACAGAAGCCTTGAAGTACGCTGATTTGGCTTTGGCCGAAAATAATAAACTATACAATTGGGTAGCGTATTATAACAGTAACAAAGCGGTAATTGATATTCCAAATTCATATACAAATACACCTTCACCAATGGGATATGACTATGTTGAGAATTATACATATCGCCACGGTGCCACAACTCGTTTATCTACAGAAATGAGTATTCCGGTAGATCGTGCAAAACGTTTTGAAGCCGGAGATGCCCGTTTCTTGTCCCGTTGGAAAATCAGAACTGTTGGCGCTGAAACGTATTACAGAAGAACTTTATCCGGAATGTTTAATTACGGCGGAATCACAACGGTTGAAATTTATTTGATTAAAGCGGAATGTCTTGCACGTGCAGGTCAATTGGGTACAGCAATGGATGTATTAAATACTGTACGCAAAACACGCATACTTCCAGCTTCTTATCAGGATATAACTGCAGCAGATGTTACTACGGCAATGAATGCAATTTTAAGAACAAAAAGAAACGAGCTTATTTTAACGCTCATTCCTTTTACAGATGCACGTCGTTTAAATGCTGAAGGTGTTTACAAAGTAGGTTTCACAAAAATAGATGGCGGAACAACTTATACTTTATCGCCGGAATCTCATTTATGGACCATGCCGTTTCCTCAAGGTGCCACAAAAAACCCTGGAAATGGAACTCTAACTCAAAACGTAGCAAAATAAAATTTCAAAGCTTCCTGATCAGAAGTTCTGAAAGGGAAGCTTAATCTAAAAAATATCAAAAAATGAACACTATTAAACATAAATTATTAGGGTTGTGTATTTGCGCGTTTATAGTTTCTTTCAGCAATCAGGCACAGAACAAAAAAGCCGCACCCGCATCTTATACGCTTGAAGGCAACATCAGTGGAATCGAAGATGGAACAATAGTTCAATTAATTCCCGGAGCAACGCATCTCTCAGAAACGCCAGTTGCCGAAACCACAATAAAAGACGGCAAATTTACCTTTACAGGAAAATTAAATGAACCTCGTTTTTTTTATGTTTCATTTGGAAAAAATAAAGGACTAATTCCGGTTTTAGTTGAAAATTCTAAAATAAAAATAACAGCAGATGCCCAAGTTTTAAAAAAGGAAGACGATAGAATTACTTTTAAAAACGAATTGGTTTCAGGATCTAAAGCCGATGCCTATTTAAAAAAAGAAACTGCTTTTAGAGAAGAATTAAATAAAGATTACGAAGACTATCATAAAGGGACTGAGGAAATTGCAAAACTATATTCGAATGCAAGAGTATCAGGAAATAAAAAGCTAATGGATTCTGTAGCAAATACACCGGAATGGAAAAGTTTTGAAGCAAAAGAAAAAGCTTTTTTTGCTAAAGTACAGTCAAGTTCAGAGAATTTAATTTCGAAACATAAAGCGACTTGGTGGGGACCATTTTTCATGATGACACAATACAGTTATTTTACGCCAGATCAGAAACCGGTTTTTGAACAATTTTCAGAAACAGCCAAAAAAAGTTACTACGGACAATTGGTTGATAAAGACTTAAATCCTAAATCTTTGATAGGAACCAGTGTTGCTAATTTTAAATTAAATGATAAAAACGGAAATCCGCTTAGTGTAAAAGACATCGTTTCCGGTAAAAAATATATTTTAATAGACTTCTGGGCTTCCTGGTGCGCGCCTTGCCGTAAAGAAATTCCAAATCTAAAAACCGCTTATACCAATTATTCAGAAAAAGGATTTGAAGTATTGAGTATTTCGATCGATAGAGATGAAAAAGCGTGGCAGAAAGCATTAGTACAGGAAAATATGCAATGGCCAAATTTACATGACGATGATAAAGTGAGTAAAGCATTTAATGTAAAAACGATTCCCGCAACCTATTTAGTTGACAGTAAAGGGGTAATTATTTCTGATGATTTACGCGGTCCTGCTTTAGAAGAAAAACTGAAAGAACTCTTAAAGTCCTAATTTGACTTTTTAAACTAAAAAAAATATCAACATGAAAAGTACTATTTTAAAATCTGGTTTATTGGCATTAACGCTAATAAGCACAATCACTTCTTGCTCTAAAAAGTACGAAGGATACACTATTAACGGAAACATTCCGGGGCAAAAAGACGGAATGATTTATCTGGAATTTGTTGGCGGAGATAAAAACATCTTAAAAGATTCGACTAAAATTCTGGACGGTCATTTTACGTTTTCAGGAAAAGTAGAAGAACCACTTCGATACAGCATTAAATTAAAAGGACAAGAATACGGAAGAGTTTTTATTCTGTCAAATGAAACCATTGCTTTTGCTGCAAATAAAGACTCAATCTTCACAGCAAAACTGATTGGTGCAACGCAGGATTCTATTTATTCGGGATATTATAAAAACGAATTTAAAAAAATCCAAAGTATTGCAGAACCGGTTTACAAAGCTTCTGATTCGATATCTCAAAACGGAAAAGTGAAACCAACTCCGGAACAAAAAGCACTGATGGACAAACGTTGGACCGATTTACAAACGCTTGCAGATAATCTTACCTATAAGTTTATTGAATCGCACAAAGATAAAATTGCCGGAGCTTTAGTACTCGATGACCGTTTGGTAACGTACGGAACTCCTGAACAAGTAAAAAAATATTATGGAATTTTGACTCCTGAAATTCAAAAGTCTTATTTCGGAAAAAAAATAAAAACTGCAATTGATCTTAACGATAAAACGGCTGTAGGAGTTCTGGCTCCTGAATTTTCTCAAACAGATGTAAACGGAAAAATCGTAAAATTATCAGATTATAAAGGTAAATATGTATTAGTTGATTTTTGGGCTTCCTGGTGTGGTCCATGTCGTAAAGAAAACCCAAATGTACTTTTGGCTTATAAAACATATCACGATAAAGGATTCAATGTTTTAGGTGTTTCGCTTGACGATAAAAAGAATCTTTGGGAAAAAGCCATCGAAAAAGACGGTTTAACCTGGACACATGTTTCTGATTTAAAAGGTTGGAAAAATGAGGCTGCTATTTTATACGGAGTGAAACTGGTTCCAACAAATTATTTAATTGGACCTGATGGAAAAATTGTCGCCAAAAATCTTAGAGAAGAAGCACTTCAGGCAAAATTGAAAGAAATTTTCAGTAAATCTTAAATCAGTTTTCAGTCGCAGTCGCAGTCACAGTCACAGTCACAGTCTCAGTCTCAGTATCAAAGAAAACCGTAAACTGAAAACTGAGACTGAAAACTGAGACTGAAAACTGAAAACTACAAAAACATCTCAATTAAAAAAATGAAAAAATACATCTTTCTGGGCTATTGCTCATTAGCTTTCTGTACGCTTATTTCAGCGCAGGAAAAATCAGGTAACTTTAAGAAAATAAAGGCTTTAGGTGGAATCGAAGAGTATTTGTACCAACCAAATGGCATGAATATTTTGCTTTTGCAAGACAACGCATCGCCCGTTGCAACCGTACAAATTGTGTATCGTGTAGGTTCTAAAAATGAAGTTTTAGGAAACACGGGATCAACGCATCTTTTAGAGCATTTAATGTTCAAAGGAACACCAACTTTTAACAAAAAAAATGGAACGACTATTACAGATGTTCTTCAAAATACCGGAGCGCAATTAAACGCTACAACCTGGTACGATCGTACGAATTATTTTGAAACCTTGCCAAGTGATAAAATAGCTTTGGCACTTCAAATTGAAGCGGACAGAATGCGAAATTCTTTATTACTTAAAGAAGATAAAGAAGCCGAAATGACGGTTGTTCGCAACGAATTTGAACGTGGAGAAAACGATCCAAATAGTTTACTGGACAAAGAAATCTGGGCAGCGGCTTATGTGGGACATCCGTATCATCATAGCACAATTGGATGGAAATCGGATATTGAAAAAGCGCCAATCGAAGTATTGCGTAATTTTTATAATACCTATTATTGGCCAGATAATGCAACTTTGACCATTATTGGAGATTTTAAAAAAGAGAATGTTTTTGAATTAATCGAGCAGTATTTCGGAAAAATCACAAAAGCTCCAAATGCAATGCCTCAGCCCTATACCGAAGAACCGGAACAATACGGACCTCGCAAAATTGTCGTGAAAAAACCGGGAGAATTGGGTGTTGTAAACAAAGCCTATAAAATCCCAGGTGCTTTAAACGAAGATTTGCCTGCTTTGAATATTCTGGCAGAAATTATAGGAGCAGGACCATCGGCGATTTTAAATAAAACTTTTGTAGACACACGTTTGGGGATTTATACATATTCGAGTGCGACAAATTTTAAGGAAGTTGGTCTTTTTAGCATTGTAGTAGGTTTTCCAACCACATCAAAACACGAAGATATCGATGCCAAAATTAGCGAAGTTGTAGCACAGGTTCAAAAAAATGGAGTAACTCAGGATGAGGTAAATCGTGTTATTGCCAAAATTAGTGCACAGACGATTTTAGCACGCGACGGTTCGGGCGTGATTGCATCTGAGCTGAACGAAGCTATTGCAGCCGGTGACTGGACAGATTACATTACAGGAGTTGACAGATTGAAAAAAGTAACTCCGGCTGATGTTTTGCGTGTTGCTAAAAAATATCTGGTTGAAGATCAAAGTACAACGGGTTATTTTGTACCAAAACAATCCGGCTCAAATGAAGGTCAGGATGAAGCAAATGCGGCTAAATACATGCCTGAAAATGGACCGTTTTATTACAGAGATCCAGGTCATAATAATAATAATAATAATAATAATAATAATAATAATAATAATAATGAAAAGGCGATTTCAGGGATTTCATCGGAACAAAAAAATCGAGAAAAAACAATTTCTTCATTTGATGAAACTATACTTGAAAAAAGTGCTTCTTCATATAAAAGAGAAAAAGTAAGCGGAATTGATGTGGTTTCTGTAAAAACATCGGCAAAAGATTTTGTGACTGTTGCAGCAAGTATTTCACTTGGAAATTATGCTAATGAAAATAAAAATCTGATAGTTCCTTCCCTGACAGCTTCGATGTTGTCGAAAGGAACAACGCTGAATGACAAATTTAAGTTTTCTGAAAAACTTCAAAAATTAGGAGTAAATATCAATATTAATGCTTCAACGACTAAAATTAATATTGGTTTCAAATGTTTGAAAAAAGATTTGGATCAGGTAGTTTCGTTATTGGCAGAAGAAGTGCGAAATCCTTTATTTGACCAAAAAGAATTTGAAAATCTAAAACAGCAATATACCGGAAATACACAACAAAATTTAAATGATCCGGGCGAAAGAGGAAGTATTGCCTTGACGCAAGCCATTTATCCAAAAGGAAATCCAAATCAGGATTCAAGTGTTGAAGAAGATTTAGCGAATATCAAAAATGCTACTTTGGATGAGGTTAAAGCTTTTTATAAAAAGTATTTTGGTCCGGCTTCAATGCATTTGGTAATTGTTGGAGATACTGAAGGAGCGAATTTTAGTGCTTCTTTAAAAAAATCATTCAAAAATTGGAATGGCGGCGTTGTCGAAAATATGAAGTTTGAAGAAGCTAAAAAAGCAAATTCAAAAACGGAGGTAATTACGATTCAGGAGAAACCAAGTGCCGAATTATTCCTGGGACAATACACAGGTTTGAAAAGGGCAGATGCCGATTATATTCCGTTTTACATTGCCAATTATACTTTAGGTGCCGGTTTTGCAGGACGTTTGATGCAAACCGTTCGTGATAATGATGGATTAACCTATAATATTTCGTCAGGTTTAGGCGGAAATATTCAAACTGGAGGGTATTGGTTTGTGAACGCATCCTTTAATCCAACATTGTTTCAAAAAGGTTTAGACGCGACAATGATTCAGGTTCAAAAATGGGTAAACGACGGAATTACTCCCGAAGAATTAGAAAATAAGAAAACCAATTTAATTGGAAGTTTTAAAATAGGAATGGCAACCACAAACGGAATGACCAGAACGATTTTGAACTTTGTTGAAAGAGGATTAGAGCCAGATTATATCGATCAATATCCAAAAGATATTGAGAAAGTGACCTTGGAACAAGTCAACAATGCAATCAAAAAATACATTCAGTTAGACAAAATGATTGTTATTAAATCGGGTTCTCTGGATAAGGACGGCAAGCCTTTAAAATAAATTAAAGTAGGGATCAAACTTTGTCAAAGTTCGAAACCAAGAGTGTAAGGAACTTTAATTTGAAAAGATTTCAAAAAAAACACACACAAAGTAGCCACAATCTTGTCATTTCGACCGAAGGGAGAAATCACACGCGGGGAGAACGCACTGTTGCCGAGCTACTTTATGTGATTTCTCCCTTCGGTCGAAATGACAAAAATGCGTATATCAACTTTGAGTTTAGGCTTTCGATAAATTTCCTTACGCTCTTGGTTCGAAACTTTGACAAAGTTATCAGAACCTGAAACCAAAAATAATTTTAATAGTTGTCTTTCATTTTTTAATATTAGAAACTGAATTAGTAAGCAAATTTCTGTGAAAGACCTGAAAGAGCTGTTTGCCGACAGCTCTTTTTTTTAAAACAAAAACAAAAATATCAAACCATAAAACAATGAAAAATATCATAACAATCTTACTGTTTCTGCTAAGTTGCAGTATGTTTGGACAAATGTACAATCCTGTAAAATGGACTACTTCTGTAGAAAAAGTATCCGATAAAGAATATATTTTAAAAGCCGAAGCTGCAATTCAGGCGGGATGGCATTTGTACGGGCAATATATTGAAGAAGGAGGTCCATCGGCGACAGCTTTTAACTTTAAAAATCCAAAGAAAAACTTTGATTTAGTTGGAAAAACTACTGAAGGAAAAGGACATGAAGTGGTAGATAAAATCTTCAATATGAAAATCAAATATTTTGAAGAGAAGGCACTTTTTACACAGAAAGTAAAATTCAATTCAGATGAAATTACCAATATTGCTGCCGAAGTTGAGTTTATGGTTTGTGACGACAGTAATTGTTTGCCTCCGTCATCTGAGGAGTTATCTTTTAAAATTCCGAATGGTAAAAAAATCGCTGCAGCCGAAGAAAATGCGGTTGTAAATAATAATTCAGTTTCAGAAGAAAACGTAACAGTAAAAGAAGAAGTAAAAGCTGAAAAAGCAGTTGTAGCTTCTGGTAAAAAAAATGAATCAAGAGGTTTGGTAAGCATTTTTATCATCGCATTTTTATCAGGTTTTGCGGCATTGTTAACGCCTTGTGTTTTCCCGATGATCCCAATGACGGTAAGTTATTTTACAAAACAAAGCAAAACGAAAGCTGCCGGAATCAGAAATGCGTTGATTTACGGATTTTCAATCATTATTATTTATGTATTATTAGGTTCAATTGTAACCGCCGTTTTTGGCGCGGATTCTCTAAATGCACTTTCTACAAATGTTTGGTTCAATCTTATTTTCTTTGTTTTATTGGTTGTTTTTGCGATTTCTTTTTTAGGTGCTTTCGAAATCATGTTGCCAAACGCGTTGGCGAATAAAGTTGATTCGCAAGCTGATCGAGGTGGATTAATTGGGATTTTCTTTATGGCTTTAGCTTTAGCCATTGTATCATTTTCCTGTACGGGTCCAATTGTGGGAACATTGTTGGTCGAGGCAGCTTCAAAAGGCGGAATCGCGCCAATTGTTGGAATGTTAGGATTTTCAACTGCAATTGCCTTACCTTTTTCTTTGTTTGCTGCTTTTCCGGGATGGTTGAACGCTTTGCCAAAATCTGGAGGATGGCTGAATACCGTAAAAGTGGTTCTTGGATTTTTAGAATTGGCTTTGGCTTTCAAATTTTTATCAAATGCCGATTTGGTTCTGCAATTGCATTGGTTGGAAAGAGAAGTTTTTTTAACGATTTGGATTGCAGTTTTTGGAACATTGGCGTTCTATTTATTCGGAAAAATTACTTTGCCGCACGATTCGCCTTTAAATCATATTTCAGTTGGAAGATTAGGTTTTGGTTTGGTAGTTTTAAGTTTTACGATCTATTTGATTCCGGGACTTTGGGGCGCGCCTCTAAAATTAATCAGCGGATTTGCGCCTCCAATGCAATACAGTGAATCGCCATATGGAGTTGGTTTTACTAAGAATTCAGGAAACGCAGCTGAATCCCTTTTGCCCGAAGGTTCCGAATATGGCCCACAGGATATTATCACTTTTCATGATTATGATAAAGGAATGGAATTCGCTAAAAAAGGTGGAAAACCCGTTTTACTGGATTTTACAGGATATGCTTGTGTGAATTGTAGAAAAATGGAAGAACTCGTTTGGTCAGATCCGAAAGTTTTAAATGTTTTAAAAAATGATGTAGTGCTTATTTCGCTTTATGTTGATGATAAAAAAGAACTACTGGAAAATGAGCAATATGTTTCTCAAACGACCGGAAAAAAAATCAAAACAATTGGTAACAAATGGAGTGATTTACAAATCAAAACTTACAAAGCAAATGCGCAGCCTTTTTATGTAATTGTAGATCACAACAGCGCTAATCTGGCTGAACCTTCGGCTTACAATCCGGATATTGAGAATTATTTCAATTGGCTGAATTCCGGTATCAAAAATTTTAAAAAATAGGTATTTTTAAAAAGACAGAGATGGAAACAATTTCAGATAAAATAGCAGAAACGCTTTTGGAAAAATATTTCTCAAAGTTTAGAGAAAATACGGTTGGCATTAATCATACTTTCGAATCGGTTTATGGAAACCAAAAAATAGTATACGCAGACTGGATTGCCAGCGGAAGATTGTATCTTCCAATTGAGGATATTATGCTCAATAAAATAGGCCCGATGATTGCCAATACACATTCGTTTTCAAGCGAAACCGGAAAATCATCCACTTATGGTTATCAACACGCAAGATCGCTAATTAAAAAACACGTAAATGCAAATGAAAATGATTGTCTGGTAACCACAGGAACTGGAATGACGGGCGCTTTGTCAAAATTGCAACGAATTATGGGACTTCGTTCTCCAGATAATATTTACAATGTAAAACTGCAATTTGATGATGAAAGACCAGTTGTTTTTATTACGCATATGGAACATCATTCTAATCAGGTTCCCTGGTATGAAACAATTGCTGATGTTGTGGTTTTGCCAGCGGGAAATAATAATTTGGTTGATCCAAAAATATTAACGGAAGAACTTAAGAAATATGCCAATCGAAGTTTGAAAATTGGTTCGTTTACGGCTTGTTCGAATGTTACAGGAATTATTACTCCTTATCATGAACTGGCAAAAATTATGCATGAACATGATGGATTTTGTTTTGTCGATTTTGCTGCTTCAGCACCCTATGTTGAAATTAATATGCATCCTGAAAATGAAGAGGAAAGATTGGATGCAATTTTCTTTTCTCCGCATAAATTTTTGGGTGGTCCAGGAACTTGTGGTGTTTTGGTTTTTAATAAAAAATTGTATCGCGCCAATTTTCCTGATAATCCAGGTGGAGGAAATGTAAAATTCACCAATCCGTGGGGCAGTTATCATTATAGCAATGATATTGAAGTAAAAGAAGATGGCGGAACTCCGGGTTTTTTGCAAGTCATGCGAACAGCTTTGTGTCTCGAATTAAAAGATCAAATGGGAATCCAGAACATGAAAAACAGAGAAAAAGAACTGCTAGACCTTTGTTACAGCTCGCTTCAAAAAATAGAAGGATTGTCTATTTTAGGCGATCTTAAAACGGAACGAATAGGCTGTGTTTCATTTATAATCGAAAATATCCATTACAATTTAATCGTCAGGCTCTTAAATGATCGTTTCGGAATTCAGGCAAGAGGAGGATGGTCATGTGCCAGTACATATGCGCATACACTTTTCGAAATTGATCAAATCGAGTCTAAAGCAATTACTAATGGGATACTTCAGGTAGATCTCAGTAATAAACCTGGCTGGGTGCGTCTTTCGCTGCATCCTACCATGTCAAACGACAATTTGTTATTTATTTGTGATGCCATACAAAAGATTGCTGTTTACTATACAGAATGGCAGATGATGTATAAGTATAATCCCCGTACCAACGAGTTCGAACATTTGGCAGGCGAAGAGAGTATTGCTGAAAAAGTCAAGGAGTGGTTTTATATGGACTAGTACATTTAAATCAAACTGATTTAAGATCTTGATGAATTTTCCAAATCCACAGGTTTTCGTATTGATCCGGTTTTATGTGTTTTTTAAATTTATTGAAGGTTTGAATTTAGAATTTTTAGCAGTGAAATTTAAGCATAAAAAAAGTCCTAATTTTCATTAGGACTTTTTGTGGGGAGAGCAGGTTTCGAACCTTAAGCTTGAAACCTGCGTATTTCCTGCGTTTTTAAAAATTTTCCACCTCTTGTGCCACGATGTTGCCACGAAACTTAAAGGGCTGATTTTTAATCAATTTCAAAGCGACTTTTGTTGTTTAACTTGTTTCAAATAAATGTTATAATTCGTGTTTAAAAAAAGTAAAAATAAGCAAAAAAAGCAATAATTTGATAAGTAATTTATTAGCGGAGAAAGAGGCTCCACAAACCTTATTTCGAACCCCAATAAACACGGGGTTTTACAAACTTTTCTAAAAACAGGTATACCTATTGGTGCACTCACAAAATTTATTGCTTTATATTTTGAAATAAATAAAAAGTACATTCATTAAAATTAATGTTAGAAATCATAAATCAAACGATTTTGAACATTTTTTTGTTCTTGAGTTCTAATTTTCTTATCTGTTTTTAATTCATATTCTTTCTCTTTTTCCCATAATTTATACCAGCTTACAGCAGGTATAGCATTATTGGAGTGTAATTCTAAACGAACTATCATTTTTTTACCTGGAGATCTTCCGCTTGTTAAAATTGAGCTTAATTCAGTTGGAGATATTCGTATATCTTTTGCAAAATCTTTCTGAATTTTATATCGTAACCTAATATATTTTCGAAGAAAGTTTGCAAAAGTGAGATCTTCTCTATAAACTTCAGATTTTGCATAATCTTCCATTTGAAATTGCAATTGCTTAACACGAGCATATAATGCTTGGCTCTCGCCTAGTTGTTCTTTTTTATTCTTTCTAGCTTGATTTAACTGATCAACAGAATCTTTAGTTTCTTTAGAAGAAAGCTTTCTTCTAAAAACGAATGAATCTGCCTGTTCTTTAGGAGTATATTTGTTATTTAATTTATCTGTTTTCATATGTTATATTTTTTTAATAATATAAATAAGTCTAGGCCTTCCAGAAATATTTGTAATCCGCCGTCAGCCATACCATATTTCTTCATATAATGTTTTTTTAGCTTGGTCTTGGGATGAAGTGAAACACATCCATCTTGTCCATCTAATTTGATAGCCTCTCTGCAAGCATAGGCAATTAAATTACCTGCAATATGATCGTACTTTTTGTTTTTCCCCCTATTCTCTTTTGAAACAGTTAATAAACTTATTTGAAGTCTTTGTTCATGAGGGAAATTTATTAAAGACATTAACCCCAAGATTTCTTCGCTATCTATTATTCTTAATTTATAAACATCGTTTTCTTGTTCAGTTTTCCAATTAAAATAATAATTTGATTTCGTTATTTTTTTATAATCATCCTTTGTAAGCAATTCAATTATTATTTCAAATTCAGAATTGTCTTTGACTTGTGTAATTTTCTGCATAAATAAAGATATACAAGCAAATATACAAAAAATGTAAATAATTTACAATTTTTGTAAACTTTAAATTTATTGATAATAATATACTTTGTATCATTAATTTAGTACTCTTTTTTGTTTTAGTTCAAAGAAAAATGAAATCCATTGGTATGTTTGAGTTGCTTAAATACAGGCTCTATATTTGTGCTGTGTTGTTCCTGTTTTTGATACCTACTTCACTTTTAAGTTTGTAGTTCTTTTGATACTTCCGTTTCCTCCTGTTTAAATATTTACTTCTCAAAACAATATATAGGATTTCTGGGATAGCATTGTAATACTGTTGAAATCTTAATCATTTTTATTTTTTTTTTTGTTAAATATCATGTTTTTAAGTATTTAAGTTTTGTTTTGCATGAATTATATTACTATATTTGTTATGCGTTCTTTCCGATATTAAACCAATATTCTAAATAAGAATCCAAATTCTATTTTGGCAAGTTATAATAGTAATTTCAATCTATTATTATTATTATTATAAAAATTCTAAAAGGCCGATTTTATCTATAATCTTGGCCGTGTTTCAGAGTTAGTGATGTGGGATTTTATATTTCTAACATATTGAAAAATAATGATTACTGAAAATTAATTAATAAAGGATGAGCAGTGATGTTCATCCTTTTTGTTTTAAAACAGCTAAAATGAACAAAAATGCCATTTCGTATTCCAGAGATGACTATGAAATAAATTGTTCAAGATACAAAGAGAAAAAAAGTCATTAAAAATAGAATTACTAAAAATAAAAAACAGCATTATTATTGTGAAATTTGTAACATACGATTTATAGAAAATTATACTTATCAAGCTTATTTTTCAAATTTAAATCAACAGATTGTTTTATTGATAAATGAAGGTTTGGGAATAAGAAGTACGGCAAGAATACTAAAAATTTCAAATACTACATTATTAAAAGAATTATAAGAACTGCGTACAATATTCATCAGCCAATTATCAGTAAGGTAAAAACTAATAAAGTTAATGAATTGTGTACTTATATTAAAAACAAAAGAAATTTTATCTGGTTGGTTTATGCTTTGGAAAAGAATTCTAAAAATGTTGCCGGCTTTAATGTCGGCAAACGAACAAATAAAACATTAAGTGGTGTTTTGGATACTTTAAAATTATCAGAGGCTAAAAAGATATTTACTGACACATTAAAAAAGTATAGATACTTAATTGACTAGAAATTACATTCTGTAAAACGCTTTGGTACGAATCATATTGGAAAGAAAAATCTAACGCTGAGAACTCATCTTAAAAAGACTGAATCAGAGAACGATATGTTATAGTAAAAGTTTGGTAGTTTTGATTGCCATTTTTTTATCATATACTAAAACTTCTTATACTGTATATGCTGCAGAACTCCAGTATAGAGATGGTCAAATAGGAGAAGTATCTTAGAAGCAACACAATGATAATTAGTATAAAAAAACTACATATTAGTAAAGTAGATTATTACTAATGAATTTATAAAAGATATAAGCCAAAATATCAAATATATTGAATATTATTTCAATATGAATACTTATAAATCAAATCAGGTTCTATGCCTGCTGATGCATAAATATAACAAGATCTCCTAATATTTTTAATTACGCACGCACTTATAGATTATGTTAAATCAAAATTCTTCATAATAACAAAAAATTAAATCTCACAAAACCTAAAGATTATATGAAAAACTATGAAACTATTAATCCCCTTCAGAGGAATATCGAGGAAATCCGTTCAGAATTTCCGGTTCTTCATCAAGAAATCAATGGGAATCCGCTTATCTATTTGGATAATGCTGCGACAACCCAAAAACCGGCATCTGTAGTTGAATCTCTCGCAGACTATTACCACCGTGATAACAGTAATGTGCATCGGGGCGTACACCAGTTAAGTCAAAGAGCAACAGCAGCGTACGAAGAAGCCCGTGTGAAAATTGCAAATTTTATTAATGCTGAGCATATTCATGAAATTATCTTTAATAAAGGTACAACAGATGGTATTAATATAGTGGCTTACTGTTTTAATAATAAGTTTCTTAAAAGTGGAGATAAGGTAATGATCTCAGCCATGGAGCATCATGCCAACATTGTCTCCTGGCAGTTATTTGGTCAGGAAAAAGGTGTGGGTCTCAGTGTGATTCCTATTCTACCCTCTGGTGAGCTGGATATGGAAGGATTTAAATCAATGCTCACTGAAAAGGTTAAATTAATTTCTGTCACCTATATATCCAATACATTGGGAACCATTAATCCTGTTAGAGAAATCATAAAAATTGCTCACCTGCACCATATACCTGTTTTATTAGATGCTGCACAGGCTATTGCCCATATGAGCATTGATGTTCAGGAACTGGATGTTGATTTTATGGTATTTTCAGGACATAAAATGTATGGCCCAACAGGAATCGGTGTTCTGTATGCAAAAGAAAAATGGCTTGAAAAAATGCCTCCAGCACAGGGAGGTGGAGATATGATTAAACAGGTTTCTTTTGAGAAAACAACATATAACCATTTACCTTACAAATTTGAGGCTGGCACTCCATCAATTTCATCCGCTATTGCGCTGGGTACAGCAGTTGATTATATAAAACGTATTGGAATGGATAAGATCTCGGACTATGAGCATGACTTAACCACTTATCTTATTAGAGAGTTAAACACAATAAATGACCTGCGGATTATTGGTACAGCAAAACATCATGCCGGATCCGTCTCTTTTGTCATTGAAGGATGCCATAATTCTGATATCGGAGAATTGCTGAATCAACAGGGAATAGCAGTACGCACAGGCCACCACTGCACGCAGCCGTTAATGGAGATATTCAATATAAAAGGAACTGTAAGGGCTTCTCTTGCGCTATACAATACCCATTCGGAAATCGACGAGTTGATTCGAGGTTTGAAAAACGCAATACATATACTAAAATCATAAATAATTTTTAAAACTTATTTAAAATGACTATTAATCAACTACAAGATGATCTAATTGAGCAGTTTAGCAAATCTGGAAATAACTTTTCGGACAAATATAAATTGATCATTCAGATGGGAAAAGCACTTCAGGAAATGGACGTGGCATTCCGAACAGATGAAAATCGTATATGGAGTTGCCAGGCTACTGTTTGGGTACATAGTATAGAAAGAGATGGAAAACTTTATATTCAGGCAGACAGTGACGCAGCCATCACTAAGGGACTAATTGCTTTGATACTCTACGTATTATCAGGTAAAAGAAAGCAAGATATTGCTAATGCGAATCTTTATTTCATTGACAAAATACATCTTAAAGAATATCTGTCCCCAAATAAATCCAATGGAATATTGGCTATGATTAAAGATATCCAGATATTGGCAGCTGAAGGTAAGCTTGTAGGACCAAGAAGTTGTTCTATATAAAAACACTTAACTATTAACTTTCAAACTAAATTAAAATTTTATGGACACAACAACAACAACAAATTCTTTCTCAGGTAGTAGTATCCCATTTAAATATGAGAAATACTTAGGGCCGTTACTTTTCGAATCTTATGCTATGGATATGGCAAAAAGAGTGAAAGAAACTTCACCATCTAAAATACTGGAAATCGCCTGCGGAACAGGAAGGGTTACAAACCAACTTTTAAAAGAGCTCCCAAATGCCCAGATCACAGCTACGGATATTAATTCCGCAATGCTGAATCTTGCAAAAGATATTGTAAAAGATCACAAAAATGTTACTTGGGAGATAGTAGACGCCATGTCTCTACCCTTTGGGGATGAATATTTTGACTGTATTACTGTACAATTTGGGGTGATGTTTTATCAGGATAAGATTAAAGCACATAAAGAAGCATTCCGGGTTTTGAAAAAAGGAGGAACTTATATTTTTAATAGCTGGAATAAAATGGAAGAAAACCGTGTCATTCATTTGGTAAAAGAATTAATGGAAGAATATTTCCCGGCAGACCCACCGTCCTTTTATAACCTGCCATTTTCTTATTTTGAATCGGTCATCATTACAGCAGAGCTTGAAGAAGGTGGATTTGATGATATAGAAACTTCTTTAGTTAAAGCAAACGGATACAGTAAGGATTCCGATAGCGCTGCCACAGGTCTATTGGAAGGAGCTCCCATTTATGGAAGCATCATAGAAAAAGATAAGGATCTTTTACCTGAGATTATCAATAAATTAAGTGGAAAACTGGCTGATCTATATGGTAAAGAAAATCTTTCCGTTCCGTTACAGGCCATTGTAACGACAGCAAAGAAAAAGTAGTTTTTTAAATAGTTTTCAAAAAAGATATGGGCTATTATTTCTAGTTTTATTAATTTAGATATTTCAAGTATTGACAATGTCTTTTTAGGGAATTATTTACACATACATTGTTAGTGTGTTTTTCTTATTAATTTCAGGTATAATGCTTACAGTTAATTTTTTGTTTGTAAAACAAGAGCGATTTTTAGAATATGAATTTAAATAAAGCCATAAAGGATATTTAGTATTATTCCATATTACTTATAATAATGGTAATTCTTATGGTAATGGTAGTTCCAAGAAAGAATTATTAAAATATGAAACTTATTCTGTAGTTCGCTACGCAAAGTAAAGTCTTTGACTTTGAGCATTTAAAATAGAACGACTGTCTTAAAATTTGAAGACAGCCGTTTTCTAAAAAAATAAATAAGTACATGACAAAAACAGTAGTAAATTGATATTCAATTTATTTAGGTAGTGTTTCAGAGTTAGTGGTATGGGATTTTATATTTCTAACATATTGAAAAAGAATGATAATTGAAAATAATTTAATAAAGGATGAGCAGTGATGCTTATCCTTTATGTTTTATTCTGTTTTTTAAAACAGCTAAAATGAACAAAAATGCCACTTCATGTTCCAGAGATTAGAGATGATATAAACTGTCCAAGATACAAAGAGAAAAAAGCCCTTAAAAATGGAAGTACTAAAAATAAAAAATAGCATTTTATTGTAAAATTTGTGGTAGACGATTTATAGAAAATTATATTTATCAAGCTTATTTTTCAAATTTAAATCAACAGATCGTTTTTTTGACAAAAGAAGGTTTGGGAATAAGAAGTACGGCAAGAATACTAAAAATTTCAAATACTACATTATTAAAAAGAATTGTTGCAATTGCAAGAAACATTTATCAGTAAAGGAAAAACTTATGAAGTTGATGAAATGTGTACTTACATAAGAAATAAGCGAAATTTTATTTGGCTGGTTTATGCTTCGGAAAGGAATTCTAAAAATGTTGTAAGCTTTAATGTTGGGAAACGAACCAATAAAACACTAAGTCGTGTTCTGGATACTTTAAAATTATCGGAGGCTAAAAAGATATGTAACGACAGGTTAAAAAACTACAGATATCTGATTGATGAGAAATTACATTCTGTAAAACGCTTTGGCACTAATCATATTGAAAGGAAAAATTTGACACTCAGAAGTCATCTTAAAAGACTAAATCGAAGAACGATATGTTATAGTAAAAGTTTGGTAGTTTTGATTGCCATATTAAAGATTTACTTTTGGATTTGAGTTTAAACAGGTATGTTTTTTAAGTTTGACTTAACGGGACTCGAATCAAATTTCATTGAAAATACAGGCGTTTAAATTTTTAACTAAATTGATGCAAAATTTATCGAACCATAAAAAAGCCTAAGAAATATAGATTTCTCAGGCTTTAATTTTTCTAGTAACCTTGTAAGACAATTCTCGAATCATTTATAGCTGATTTGAAAAAAATTTAATGAAACAAATCATTAAATTAAGTTTAAAATCATTAAGAAAAACTTATACCCAGATAGAGGAGATAAGCATCTAATACTTTCTTATCGAATATGGGCTCTTTAATATCACTTCCTTCTAAAAATGTTTTCACTTGCGTGTTGTCCCATATATAGGTATCCTGATATAGTTCTACAGTAGAAAGCCCTTCATGCATATTGTCTTTAAATAAACTAGTAAGCGGATATAGCTCACAACTGCTATTGTCTTCCCAAAGTTTTCGCCATTCTTTATAGGGTAATTTATTTAATTGCAGCGGGTAATATTTATGCAACAATTGAAAGAATTGATCAAGGGTTAGATTCGTTTCCGGCGATGCAATCAGATTAAATTTAAGGCCAATAGCATCAGGATTTTTAGAAATATGTACCATTGATTTCACCATATAATCTACTGTAATCAAGCCTTCACGTAACTCTGTAAGGGCAGGATATGTATTGTGCTTCAGGCAAAGCTTTACCAGGCCTGCCCACCATTGGTAGGGCGCACTGGCACCACTTGTTCCATGACACATGGCATATCCAAGACGGTAAGTAATAACCGGTAATCCCTTTGATGCGGCGAGATCTGCAATTTCTTCCATTACATACTTGCTTCGAACATAACCAATGTCTTTACTGATAGCGAGGATATTTTGTTTTATGTCATCTTGCTCTGTCATAACAGTTTTACTTGTAAACACATGTCCCCAACTATAGACAGATATGGTAGATAAAAGCACTAGACATTTGAGTTTATTATGTGCTGCAAAGTATACAATTTCCCGAAGACCGTCGACATTTGTGGCTTTCATGTACGAATAAGGTTGAATAAAATTTACAGAACTGGCAGAATGATAAATGACATCTATGCTATCTGCGAGCATATCGAATTGTTTATCTGGCAAGCCTAAGTTTTTTTTCGTTAGATCTCCAATTACCGGTACAATCCTCTTTTTTAACTCTTCACTAATTGAAATATGAAATTTATCCAGCAGCTCATTAATTTTGAGCAGTGCATCATATTCATTTTTGGCGCGTATCAGGCAATAAATAGCAGCGTTGGTTTTTGTTAGTAATTCTTCTACCAAATTAATCCCGATAAAACCTGTAACACCTGTAAGAAAGATATGTGCAGGGTTGATAAGCTTATTGGTATCAAAACTACCAGTGATTACAGTATCTTGTGATAAATAAACATCTTTCTGCAATTCAATTACCGGTTCGGCATCTTCTTCGGGAATATCTGCAACAGCGATTTTTCGTTCCGTTAATATAGCTGCAAGCGATTGTATTGTTGGATACTGATACAAATCTCTCATGTATGCCTTGACATTCATCTTACTGGTAATGTCTGTTACAGCCACTGCTACCAATAAGGAATCTCCGCCGATATCAAAGAAATTATCAGTTGTGTCAATTTCTGTCCTCTCTAGTAAATCTGCCCATACACTGGTAATAATTTCTTCTGCTTCTGTTTCTGGGGCTGTAATTATTCCATTGTTTGCATCATGTTGTAAAGGAAGCTCATGTAGGCGATTGAGGTCAGTTTTACCATTTGCATTCATCGGCATTTCTTCTGTCAAAATGAAATGTGCAGGGATCATATATCCAGGTAATTCTTGTTTAAGATGTTGCCGAATGGCATTTGTAGAAGTTGGCTCATGCATTTTATTTATTTTTTTATCCAACACAATAAATGCCACCAATGTTTTATATAGCTTGTTGTTCTCTTTAGCAATCACCACTGCTTTACTGACATTAGGAATACCTACAAGCGCATTTTCTATTTCACCCAGTTCGATCCTGTAGCCGCGTATTTTTACCTGATTATCAATTCTTCCAATATATTCAATATTACCATCATCCAGCCAGCGTACAAGATCGCCTGTTTTATATAATTTTTCTCCAGGTTTAAAAGGATGTGCTATAAATTTCTGATTGGTTAATTCCGGTTGTCCCCAGTAACCTTTAGACAAACATGCACCACTGATGCATAATTCACCTACCGCGCCTATTGGCAAGAGATCTAGTTGGGGGCTGAGCACATAAGCCTGTGTATTGGCAATTGGCTTGCCAATAGAAGAAACATACAGACCATCAGTGCGGTTCACCATATAAAAAGTGGCATAAACAGTACATTCTGTAGGACCATAATAATCTACTAATGTGTAGGGAAGTCCCTGAGTATTTACTGGTTTTAATTTTTCGCCTGCTGTAAACAAATAGATTAATGAAAGTTTTTTTTGTTGGGACTCTTTTACAATGTCCGGTACTAAAACAGTTGGAGCAAATCCATGCGTTATTTTATTGCGACCATAATAGTCCAATAACTGAGTGGCATTGATACGTTCATCATTATCGGCAATATACAATACTGAACCTGCAACGAGTGAAGACCATATTTCCCAAACGGCAATATCAAAACCAGATCCTGCCACAAAGCTAAGACTGCTATTGGAGGTTACATTAAAATGTTTATTATGCCAGATTATCAGATGCTGAATAGACTGATGAGCTACCATCACACCTTTTGGGTTTCCTGTAGAGCCGGATGTATAAATAATATAAGCGAGATCATCTCGAGAGATGGTGACAGATAAAGGTTCGATAGATTGTTCTTGTACTACAGCGTCTGACAAAGAAATACAACTTACTTCTTTAGCTATTAAATCCTTATTGGCATTGTCTGTTATAATGATTTTAGCATTAGAGTCTGCAATGATATAAGAAACTCTTTTGAGTGGTAGAGAATAGTCTATCGGGATATATGCAGCGCCGGATTTTAAAATACCCAGGATGGAAATGATCAGTTCAATAGAACGGTCTAGTTGAACAGGAACAAGAGATCCTGTACTTATACCAATAGACATCAGATAATTGGCCACTTTATTACTTTGCTCATCCAATTGTTGATAAGTGATACTGTCATTACCACACACAATTGCTCTATTGTTTTTGTACTTATGTACAGTTTCTCTAAATAGATCAGGCAATGTCAGATAGTCAGCATTTAAGGCGCCGGTATCATTAAAGGTGTAAAGTAAATGATTTTTTTCTTGTTCTGTAAGATGAGTAGGAGCACTGCTTTGTTGCGATCCATAGACTTCATGATTTTGGTTTGATGCATTCATATGTATTTATTTTAAATAGTGATTAAACAATCTTCAAAAAAGTTATAAGTGCCGAGATAAGACATGATTTATAGAACTAGGTATTTGTTTTATCTAGGTTTGTTTCAATAGGTTTTAGATAAAATATATGATGTATTTCGTTTGATAATAGGCATAAAAAGGGGGGGAGGATAGGAAGATAATAGGCTGAATTTACCGCTGTAAATTTTTAGAATAATAGATTGGAAGGACAATGTTGCTTCTGCCAAAATAGAATTATACTTTAAATTTAGGTATAGTATTTTTATTTTTCAATAAAAACAGATCAAATATAGTAATATTATTCATACAATATATTGTTTAAGGTGTTAAATGTTATGTGTTTAAAATTATTTAATGTAAGTGTGATTTTATGGTAATAATTAATATATTGCAGAACAAACCATTGCAGATGCAATTTTAGATAGAATCGTTCACAATGCTCTTCGGATAGAATTAAAAGGAGAATCAATGAGAAAAAAGAAAATAGAAAATAGAAAAACAACCATAGAGTAAAATAATTTTATATTTTTAAACTACTTTTTAGACACCTTTTTGAGTTCATTTATATTGCTCACTTTCATCCAGAATTAGGTGCTCACTTTGTGCAGAATATCCACGAAATAGCTGCAGAAATAAAAAATTCACGTAATGTTTTATCGGTAGGGCTTCTTTTTATCGAGCGTTAACAATTACTTGAGATATGCCTCTAAAGTTAAAGCACCGTAATTTTTTGTAGCAAGAAAAGATAAGAACTCCAGTTTTTTTTATTCAACTACAATTAATCACTGAAATGGTCAATTAAAAAATAAAAATAAATTATTTTTATTTTTGTTTTTATAAAAAAATCGCTACATTTGAGGTGTTAAACTGCAGTTTAACAGGTGTTTATGTAGTTAGTAGGTATTTCTGATATGATAACTCCAAAAAATACTATCGATTTACTCAAGGACTAAATAGGATCTAACCTTTTAATATGCCAAAAACTATGACCGATGCATTATTAAAAATATTAAACCAAACCAGAAGTAAAGATGTTTTTCCCTCACTTGAGATTAAAGAAGCAATAGTCGATGCCTTTTTTCCTGAAAACACAAACATACTAACGCAAAATTT
This sequence comes from Flavobacterium pectinovorum, assembly GCF_006438875.1. GTDB lineage: Bacteria > Bacteroidota > Bacteroidia > Flavobacteriales > Flavobacteriaceae > Flavobacterium > Flavobacterium pectinovorum_A. Next base: position 7,852 of record NZ_RCZH01000015.1, on the reverse strand, counting down.
ATCTAATGTAACCAGTGCTTTTTATGGATTATTATTAAAAAATATTGGTGCAACTTTTGGCAATGACAAAATGGATAGTCATTCGAAAAAATTGTTCTATGAGTTGGGAAAATTAAAAACAATGCAAGCCTTGGAAGTAAACCCAAAAATAGAAAGGGATACAAGAACTTTTGCAGCGGTAGTAATTTATGCTATTTACAACTCTAGTCCCGAATATAACTTTAAAATAATAAAATACACGCCTAAAAATACAATAATAGAACTAGCCGGTGTAGATCGCTATTTAAAAATATTGACTGAATTAGGCATCGTGGAACATATTACCATCCCAACTTTTTTACCATTTGTAGAAGGAATAAAAGACATTGTAAAGTTCGATTGTGAAATAGAATATACGTTCGAGAGAACGGATCAAAATTTCAATATTAAATCAGTTTATAACATAAAACAAAACTAATGCGATGATACCAGATAAGCCCCAAAAAAAAGTAGTAGAGCGTATAGGAGAAACTTTTCCATATTTATTTGAGAATGCAGACAAAATTATTTTCAATCAAAGTTATACTGAAATTCCACTACTTAAATCTTTTGAATCTTTTGAAAAAGAAAATTTCAGTGATCTTCTAAGGATACTCTGCACACTGGGAAGTTTAAACTTAGCAAATGAAATAAAAACTGATGAGAAAAATTATTTTCTGGGTGAAAAATTAAGAATTAGGAAAATTTCAAACACTAAGTCTTCCGGATTATTGACTGCCAAAGTGACTCCTCAATTGGAAAACGATCAAAAAGGAAAATCTATAATTGATATAATGGACGGAACTACTAAGCTGTTTCAAATGGAAATGGACTATTTTATCATAGATGAGACGTCATTTAAAAGAATATTTGAGTCTCATTATCATGCCGAAAACACCGATGATTTTACTACTTCATTACCCAATACTTCTATCGAATATTTGAGTGAGAGCGAATTTAATATAACTGTTGACGAATTCACCCGAAATCATTGTTCCGGGCATTTTGATAATTACCAGATTGTTCCGGGTGTATTTATTGGTAAATGTATTCTGAAAAATATTTTTAAGTTCTCTGCTGATATTGATCTGGAAATAGATAATTTAGAATTGTTTTTAAACAAAGCAATGCCAATAAATACGGTCTTTAATGTGAACGTAAAAATAATGCATTTGTCAAAGAACTTAAGAAATTATAAATGCACAGTAACGGATAATACAACTCAGTACGGGTATTATTTCATTACATTTAAAAACTAAGACAATTATATACTGGACATGCTAATTTAGCCAGCACTGAAAGTTAAGAAATAATCTTAATTTTAATCTATGAAACAAGTCCACAAAATTTACGACAAGGCTTTTAAGGAAAAAGCCGTTCAATTGAGTGATAGAACAAATGTATCAGAACTTGCAAGAGAGTTAGGAATAACAACCCCACAGCTGTATAAATGGTGTAAAGAATTCGAGGAGTTTGGAGAAGGAAGTTTTCCTAGAAAAGGAAATTTAAAACTAACTCCCGAGCAAGAAAAAATCCATGAACTGGAGAAAAGACTCAAAGATGCCGAGTTAGAACGCGACATATTAAAAAAAGCAATCGGTATTTTATCCAAGAGCGGTCGATGATTTATAGTTTCATTAAGAGCAATGAACAGCTTTCCCGATTGAAAAAATGTGCAAAGTTCTATAGGTAAGCAGTGGAAGTTATTACCGATGGAAAAAACATATAATCACGGCAAGAGAACAATTAAAAATAACCATAAAAGAACAGATAATATTGATTTATTTTGAATCTAAGCAACGATATTGAAGTCCTAGAATAAATAACATTAGAACTTCGAAGGATTGGTTATAAAATTTCAAGAATTACAGTTGCAAAATATATGAAAGAACTTGGCTTGCGAAGTAAGTTAAGCAAGAAGTTCAGGGTAACAACCAACTCTAATCATAATTATTTAGTTGTCGAAAATATATTAAACAGGGAATTATTGTAAAAATACCCTCAAAAGTTTGGGTTTCGGAATATTACATAGATCCAAACTAAAGAAGGATTTGTATACCTGACAACAATTATGGATTTATACGACAGAAAAATCATAGGCTGGAGTTTGAGTGATGGAATGAGTACTGATGAAACTACGCTTGGAGCTTGGAAAATGGCAGTTAAAAATCGAAATATTGAAAAAGGCTTGATTTTTCATTCTGACAGGGGTGTTCAATATGCCAGTAAAAAGTTTGTAAATGTTCTTGATTCCTATAAAAAAATAACCCGCAGTATGAGTCGTAAAGGAAATTGTTGGGATAATGCTGTAGCCGAAAGCTTCTTCAAATCATTGAAAACGGAATTGATTTATGGGAACAAACTGATTTCTAAAGAACAAATGAAACTGAAAATCTTTGAATACATTGAAATTTGGTACAATAGAAAAAGAAGACATTCTGCTTTGAATTATGCCGCTATTGAAGAATTTAACAATCAAATTAATTACAAAAATGTAGCTTAACTTAATGTGCAGTTTTTGTTTGCATATCCACACTCATGACACAAACTAACTTTTAAGTATAACTGAAATAATAGTTAGTGAACTTATAGAAGATGCTGAATAAATATTGATCCTAGTATTTTTGGATTGTGGAATCCAAATTTTTTAAGTCTCAAAATTTCGGTATTATAAAAACATTTAAGTATATTTTATAATATAAAAAAAAAGAAATATGAAAAAAAATCATTTATTTTTTTTTCATATGTTTTTTTTTATTAAATTTATATAAAATTTACTAAATTACACGTTAATTTAGTAATTGAAAGTAAACAATTATAATAATGCACTAATTGTTCAGTTGACTTTTTTTAGTAGGAGTATCCCCAACTCTATAAGATTTGAAAGTATAATTTATTTATATTTTACCATTCTCGATCATCAATTCTATATCCATAAAGTTGAAAGATGTTTAATTCAAAATTGAACATTTTCTTAATTCTATTACTATATTATTTATAAAATAATTGTTTTATAACTCTAAATAATTGATCTTATGAAGAATAAATTACTCTCCTTGTTTTTATTTTTAGGTAGTTATGCAGCTTACTCTCAGGTAGGTATTGGAATACCAATGCCAAATGCTTCTTCTCAATTGGAAGTTGTTGCCAGTAATAAAGGTGTTTTAATTCCTAGAATTAATTTAACTGGCTCAACGGATGCTACCACAATTTTAAATGGTAACGTAAATAGTTTACTGGTTTTCAATACAGCCTCTGTAGCAGATATTACGTCTGGTTACTACTATTGGCTATATAACAAATGGTTAAGATTAATGTCAAATGCAAATATTGTAAATAATACTGTTATTTGGAATCCATTAAGCAATCAATTTAGTTACATCGATTAAGCGGGGAATACACAAGTTCTAAATATTTCCAACCTGGTTAAGGCAAATGAAACTCTGACCACTTTGATATTTGATCCTTTGTTAAATACACTCAGTTTTTCATCTTAAAATCTCAAACAAAACACATAGTCAAATTTATTTTTATGAAAAAGAGAACTACAAAATTACTCATAGCATGTGCATTCCTGGGTTTAGGAATGAATGCAATCGCCCAGTCGGGCAATGTTGGTATCGGTACCATGACGCCTAATGATGGTGCCAAACTAGAAGTAACTGCCCCAGATAAGGGCGTGCTCTTCCCAAGAGTTGCGCTTGCAGGTTCAAAGACATGGACACTTGTAGGTACTGCTACAGACGGGATGATCGTTTATAACACAGCTACTGTAGGTGGCACCGAGGCCATTATACCGGGCTATTTCTACTGGCAAAAAGACCAATGGTACAACTTTAACCAATCAACAGCACCGAACGTGAATGCTGCTGCCACCTTCAATTGTGCAAACGCTGGTGTAAATATTACCCCTCAGACCACTACCTTCACAAATGGTCAGGCTTACAGCGGTACAATCAACATACCCTATACAAGCGGTAATGGTGGAAATTTTACGGCAGACGCCATTATTCAGAGCGGGCTTACTTTTTCTCACCCAGCAGGTACTTTGTCAAACAGTACGGGTAATATTGTGTATTCTGTAAGCGGCACTTATACCGGTACCACAGGTAGCACAGAAAGCATACCTTTCAATCTGCCGGGCGGGCAATGTGCTGTAGCACTACCCAAGGTAGCTGTCTTCACTGCTGCCACATTAAACTGCCAGACAGGTACAGTGGCTACGGGTGCTTATGCTGTAGGTGTTTCTATGAATTCAGCCAATACAAAGAATATTACCATTACACCTTCTGCCGCTGGGGCATATAGTGTTAGTAGCAATGCCGTAAATGGTGTAACCTTTGCCACCTCAGGTTCTTTTAATGCCAGCCAGGTAGGTGCAGCACAAACACTGATACTACAGGCAACTGGCGCAGGTGCTGCTGCCGGTACCCAAACATATACGGTAACTGTTGGTGGCCAGACTTGTACCTTTAGCGTAACATTCACCAGCGTTGCGACTTTTGCCTGCAATAGCGCAACAAGAATACAGACACCAGCAGGTGCATTGGTAAATGGCACGTCTTATACCGGCACTTATACACTACCTTATACAGCCGGTAACGGCGGTGCTTATACAGCCAATATTCAGACGATAAACGGACTGACACTGACCCGAGTAGCCGGTAACTATAATGCGGTGGGCGGTAATGTGGTTTACAATCTTAGTGGCACCTATACTGGCACCAGCGCAGCAGGTGCGGTTGTTTTCCCGATTACGGAATGTTTTGTGAGTCCATATGCTATTTTTGGTGATGCAATTCGCGGAGCTATGGCTATTGCCGGTTGTACAAGCTGCGCTACCTATGATGGAGCAGCTACCAATGGATGGGTAGAAATAACGAAGGCTGAATATGACGCGGTTGCTAATCCAACCTATGTGCCAACAAGTTCAAAGGTGGGCGCGCCTGATGCAAATATGGCTGCCGCTGCGACTCTCTATGGAAATCCTGGCTATACTTCTGGTGGTGCTACTACACATGTATACATCCCATCAAGCAGTTATATGGTTGGGTTTGCCATTAAGCATTATACATATGCAATCACGCAAACGGCTGCTAATATAAAAGTAGGTACTGCGTTCGCTTCAGGTTATGCAAAGGTAGGTAGCGTATTGCCGACCTATACAACCAAAATAAATGATATAAGTTACTTTGTAAATAGACGCCCAAATACGACTACGCCAGCAGTAACCACGTACTTAGGTTTTTACAATCCTAGCGCTTATATTTCCTGCACGATTGCTGCCAGTTCTTATTATGCGTTTGGGGATGTTGCGACATTAACGACTGGCCCTACCAATTACTATGAGCAATTCCAGGCGCTGCGTACCTCAGCTCCTCAGTGGTAAATCTTTTACTCATCGTTACTGTGTATAGGTAACGATGAGTACTATTTACCACCAATGATAAAAGAGTTATGATCAGGCAATAGTGGAGTGGTAATAAAACTCTCGCCTTTTAATAAGCGAATCGCATAAACACTACCGTCAGGAATGGATGTTATATAAAATAAGGGTTTCCGATTATGGGTATACGTATTGTGTATCAAATTTATTGGACTGTAATAAAGGCCCTATATCTTGTACATTAGGAATAAACGGTGTTTTAAATTTTAATAAAAAAGTTTTTGTGTAAAAAAAAAACATTATTTAACATTTGTGTATTATTTTTTTTGTTAAATTTACTAAACATTTGTTAAAAACATATCTTAAAAATTACAAAAAAATAATTATTAAGATCACAATGAGTTTTTATTTGATTTTTTTGCAGAGTATCCCCAACTCTTAACATATATAATCTATACATTAAATATTTTATATTTTTAGTCCTTTTCAGAGATAGATCAAGATATTTTTAATTCAAAAATTGATTATCCTCTTTTTATTACTTTTTATTTATTATAAATATTGTTTTATAACCCTAATAATTGATCTTATGAAGAATAAATTACTCTCCTTGTTTTTATTTTTAGGTAGTTATGCAGCTTATTCTCAGGTAGGTATTGGAACTCCAATGCCAAATGCTTCTTCCCAATTAGAAGTTGTAGCCAGTGATAAAGGTGTATTAATTCCCAGAATTAATTTAACTGGTTCAACGGATGTTACTACAATTCTAAACGGCAACGTAAATAGTTTACTGGTTTTTAATACAGCCTCTGTAGCAGATATTACGCCTGGTTACTATTATTGGCTAGATAACAAATGGTTAAGATTGATGTCAAATGCGAATATTGTAAATAATACTGTTATTTGGAATCCACTAAGCAATCAATTTACTTACATCGATCAAGCGGGAAATACACAAGTTATAAGTATTTCAAATCTGGTTAAAGCAAATGAAACGTTAACTACATTGATCTATGATCCTGTTCTCAATACACTGATTTACCAAGACGAGAAAGGAGTAAATAATTCGGTAAATTTAGATCTTGTCAGTAAGAATGAAACCCTTACCAAATTTGCTTACGATGCAATAGCAAAGACTTTAAATTACCAAGACGAGAGAGGTGTCACAACATCATTAAATTTGGTCGATTTAGTAGGTGATGCAGAGACTAAAACAAGTTTTATTTACGATCCAATAGCAAAAACCTTAACCTATAATGCTGAAAAAGGAACAATTCCAACGGTACTTAATTTAGTTGATTTAGTTGGTGAATCAGTCAAAACCGGAAATGGTTTGACAGTTGATGCATCTAAAACAATAGGACTTGGAGGTACTTTAACGAGTAATACAACAATTGCTACAGCTGGGAATACAATAGCAATATCTGGCTTATCAAATATTGGAACTCCAATTGACAACATAGTAGTAAGCGATCCAACATCGGGTGTATTAAAAACTATATCTATTGTGGATTTAGCGCCAGTTACTTCAGTAAGTACAGGTATTAATAGTAACGGTCTGACCATTGCACCAACAACGGGTAATGTTAAAGTAGAAATAGCAACAGCCGATGCAACAACAACAGGTTCTCTAAAAAACACTGACTTTGCAATATTCAACAACAAAATTGGAAGTGTTACAGGTGCAGGAGCTATTGTGGTTGATAATACAATTCCTACTAACCCTATTGTTGGTGTAAATATAGCAAATGGCACAACTTTAGGTGTTGTAAAAGAATCAGCAATAAATCCAAGTGTAACTATAAATACAAATGGTGAGTTAATTGCAAATGCGGCAAACATAAATTTAGGTGGCGACGTTATAGGTGCTGCTAATGCAAATGTTATTGCTCCGAATACAATAACTACAGCGAAAATTTTAGATGCCAATGTGACAACAGCAAAGATTGCTGATGCCAATGTAACCACTGGAAAAATAGCACCGGGAACAAACAATACAGTTTTGGTTACCGATGCCACAGGCGCAGTAACCTGGATTGACAAAGACAGTTTTGGAGCCATTGCCGATCAGGTGACCATCTCCGGATTAGGTACAACAGCCAGTCCTTTTTTAGTAAAAGATTTGGGAATCGTGACTTCTAAACTTGCCGACGGTGCTGTGACAACAGTTAAAATTTTAGATGCCAATGTGACAACAGCAAAGATTGCTGATGCCAATGTAACCACTGGAAAAATAGCACCGGGAACAAACAATACAGTTTTGGTTACCGATGCCACAGGCGCAGTAACCTGGATTGACAAAGACAGTTTTGGAGCCATTGCCGATCAGGTGACCATCTCCGGATTAGGTACAACAGCCAGTCCTTTTTTAGTAAAAGATTTGGGAATCGTGACTTCTAAACTTGCCGACGGTGCTGTGACAACAGTTAAAATTTTAGATGCCAATGT
>NZ_RCZH01000014.1 GCF_006438875.1 Flavobacterium pectinovorum | reverse complement strand
GTACATCCGTCTTTTTCAAGAGTGATTGAGGCAGATTCAGAATATTCAATTCCGTTTGCAGCCCAGGTATATTTCTCACCAAAACAGATATTTTCTATAGTTACAACCTCTTCCGGTTTAGTCCCAACAGTCAGTTTTAATACCTGATCCGGGGTACATCCGTCTTTTTCAAGATTGATTGAGGCAGACTCAGAATATTCAATTCCGTTTGCAGCCCAGGTATATTTTTCACCAAAACAGATATTTTCTATAGTTACAACCTCTTCCGGTTTAGTTCCAACAGTCAGTTTCAATACCTGATCCGGGGTACATCCGTCTTTTTCAAGAGTGATTGAGGCAGATTCAGAATATTCAATTCCGTTTGCAGCCCAGGTATATTTCTCACCAAAACAGATATTTTCTATAGTTACAACCTCTTCCGGTTTAGTCCCAACAGTCAGTTTTAATACCTGATCCGGGGTACATCCGTCTTTTTCAAGATTGATTGAGGCAGACTCAGAATATTCAATTCCGTTTGCAGCCCAGGTATATTTTTCACCAGAGCAGATATTTTCTATAGTTACAACCTCTTCCGGTTTAGTTCCAACAGTCAGTTTCAATACCTGATCCGGGGTACATCCGTCTTTTTCAAGAGTGATTGAGGCAGATTCAGAATATTCAATTCCGTTTGCAGCCCAGGTATATTTCTCACCAAAGCAGATATTTTCTATAGTTACAACCTCTTCCGGTTTAGTCCCAACAGTCAGTTTTAATACCTGATCCGGGGTACATCCGTCCTTTCCAAGATTGATTGAGGCAGACTCAGAATATTCGATCCCGTTTACCGCCCAGGTATATTTCTCACCAAAACAGATATTTTCTATAGTTACAACCTCTTGCGGTTTAGTTCCAACAGTCAGTTTCAATACCTGATCCGGGGTACATCCGTCCTTTTCAAGAGTGATTGAGGCAGACTCAGAATATTCAATTCCGTTTGCAGCCCAGGTATATTTCTCACCAAAACAGATATTTTCTATAGTTACAACCTCTTGCGGTTTAGTCCCAACAGTCAGTTTTAATACCTGATCCGGGGTACATCCGTCCTTTTCAAGAGTGATTGAGGCAGACTCAGAATATTCAATTCCGTTTGCAGCCCAGGTATATTTCTCACCAAAACAGATATTTTCTATAGTTACAACCTCTTGCGGTTTAGTCCCAACAGTCAGTTTTAATACCTGATCCGGGGTACATCCGTCTTTTTCAAGAGTGATTGAGGCAGACTCAGAATATTCAATTCCGTTTGCAGCCCAGGTATATTTCTCACCAAAGCAGATATTTTCTATAGTTACAACCTCTTCCGGTTTTGGGCTCACAGTTACAGCCACTGGTTCAATAACAAAACAATTTGGCGCAATAGTACTTTTTATATAATAAGTTCCGCTTGTTGTTACGGCAGTTGGTGTTGTTAAATTTTGGGTAGCGGCTTCATCAGTAAAATAAGTTAATGCCCCTATTCCTATACTGCCGCTTGTTATAACTGCTGTTGTTATATCAACTGTGGCGAGGGCGCAGACTGTTGGCGGATTATTAACTTGTAGTTCCTGTTTTTTAATTGTGCTAACAGATAATCCAGTTGGGCAGCCTTCCTGGCAATTAGCTAATGCCGGAGGTTGAAGATAACTGTCATCATCGCTATTAATTATTTTGTAAGTGCCTGCATCCGATACTTTAACAGGAGCAGATGATACTTTAACTTCAACTCCGTCAACATATACCATACCAATGGTCTCTATCTTGTCTACACCTGTTAAATCACAATCTGCCCTTACCCTTACAACTATCGCAGGCTGTCTCATCCAGCCTAGATTCCATATATATGGAAAATCTAAATTCCCAAGGGAACTGAATGTAAATGTATTAGGATAAACATAGATATCAGAGGATATTAGTGTTGTATGAGCTGGTAGTTTCACAGAACCCGTTACGTTTTTAAGCGTTACATGATTAGGATCTATGTTGGCCATTTCCAACATAAAAGTTAATGTTTCGCCAGATTCCACTATTCCATTCTTATTGGCGTCTACTACACTAAGCCAGGCTGTAATTTGTGGCCCGGTTACGGTAACCGCAGTGGTGGCAGTATTGGTACATGAAGATGCATTTGAGAACGCATAAGTAACAGTATAGGTGTTAAGCTTGCTTTCTGAAAGATTAATAATCCCCGTTGTTGCATTAATACTTAATCCGGCTGGTATTGCAGAATATGTTCCGCCAGCCTGACCTGTGCGTGTTATTTCAGCAGTACCAACATTAGTATAAGACGATGCCGGATATGAAATAGCTGCTGTTGGAGCCGAAGGTGCCGCATTAATAGTAACATTTTGTCCTGCAGAAATGCAGCCCGTTAAAATTTCTTTTACGGTTACAGAATGATTTCCTGTGGATATGATGGAAAATACGGGCGATGATTGATAAGTTCCCCCATCTATAGCGTATTGATAGCCTGCACCTACTGGAGCAGTTACCGTAATACTTCCTGTTACAACAACGCAGGTTGTAGGGTCAGTTTTTGTAAATGTAGGTTTTTGGGGTGCAGACGGTGCTGCATTAATCGCAACGTTTGCAGGTATTGGAATACAACCCGAAACTGTTTCTTTTGCTGTTATTGTATGATTTCCCGAAGCAACTCCTTCAAATAAAACTTCCGATTGGTAAGCCCCGTTATCAAGAGCGTAAACATAATTTGCCCCTAAAGGCGCAGTTACGGTAATGCTTCCTGTTGCAACGGCGCAGGTTGTAGGGTCAGTTTTTGTAAAAGTTACCGTTGACAATGGATTTACCGTTACAACCACTGGTTTAATAACAAAACATTTTGGCGTAATAGTACTTTTTATGTAATAAGTTCCGCTTGTTGCTACTGCTTTTGGAGTTGTTAAAGTGACAGTGCCAAGAGCATCAGTAAAATAAGTTAATGATCCTATTCCTGTACTGCTGCTTGTTATCGCTGCTGCAGTTATATCAACTGTGGCTGGCGCGCAGATTGCTGTTGGATTATTAACTTGTAGGTCCTGTGCTTTAATTGCGCTAACGGGTAACCCTGTTGGGCAGCCTCCAGGACAATTAACTAATGCCGGAGGTTGAATATATAGATTACTTCCACCAGCATTTATATATTTGGCTGTATCTGTTAGATTAATCGGGGGGGCTGATACTTTAACTTCTACGCCATTAACAAAAACAATTCCAACGGTTTCAATTCTATCAACTCCTGTTAAATCACAATCAGCTATAAAATCTATGCTCATTGCTGCTTGTCTTTGATAACTTAAATCCCATAAATATGGAAAAGAAAGATATTCAGGATTACTAAATGAATGCGTATTAGGATAAAGGAAAATGTCAGTAGCAGATACAAGGGTTGTATTATTTGGTAATTTGACAGAGCCTTTAACATTTTCAAGTGTTACATGATTAGGGTCCATGTTAGCCATTTCAAATAGAAAATTAATTCTTTCGCCAGGTTCTATTATTCCATTGCCATTGCCGTCTCTTACACTAAGCCAGGCTGTAATTTGTGGTCCGGTTACGGTAACCGCAGTGGTGGCAGTATTGGTACATGAAGATGCATTGGAGAACGCATAAGTAACAGTATAAGTGTTAAGCAGACTTTCTGAAAGATCAATAATGCCCGTTGTTGCATTAATACTTAATCCGGCTGGTGTTGCAGAATATGTTCCGCCAGTCTGACCTGTTTGTGTTATTGCAGCAGTACCAACATTAGTATAAGAAGATGCCGGGTATGAAATAGCTGCTGTTGGTGCCGAAGGTGCTGCATTGATCGTAACATTTTGTCCCGCAGAAATACAGCCCGTTGAAATTTCTTTTACGGTTACAGAATGACCTCCTTTGGATACGATGGAAAATACGGGTGACGATTGATAAGTTCCTCCATCTATAGCATATTGATAGTTGGTACCTATAGGGGCTGTTACGGTAATACTTCCCGTTAAAATTGCACAAGTTATTGGATCTGCTTTTGTACACGTTGGAGCTTCAGGGGCAGCTAATTGCGACCCGTTTTTAAATTGTGCTGAAGCTAATGAAGTACAATTGGCATCTTTTGAAGTTACATCGTATAGAGTTCCAACAGTCATGCTGTTAATAAGTCCTTGAGTATCGACACCAGGTCCTGTAGGACTAAATGTATAAGTATTGCCAGAAATATAATTGCTGATAGTGCTTGTTCCTGCTTTTGAGCAGGTAGATGCTGTTGAAACAATTACCGGAACATCAGGATTGGCATTTACGGTAATAGTTACGCTGTTACTGCTTTCGTCGCTGCAATTATTGCTCGCTTTGTATTGCAGTGTTTTGCCATTGTCAGCTGTTGTTACTACTGTTGTAGGGGTAAATATTGTACCATCTAAGTACCAGTTCTTAGTCTTTAATGGTGTACCAATAGTGATTTCTGGTGCTGTCAAGTTTAAAGTGCTTCCGGAACATACCGCTGCTGGTTTTGCAATTGTTAATTTTGGGTTTATATTTACAGGAAAACTTGATGGACAACCTGTTGGCGAAGTACAGTTTTCCAGATCTGGCGGAATACAGTAACTTTTAGTAGCGTCTCCATTTAAAGCGATCCATTCTGCTGTTGGATTTGAGGATAAAACAGGGACTGACATTTTTACCTGTACCCCATTAATATACACTCGTCCAATAACATCAATTTTACTTACATCAGTCAGGTTACAATCTGCATTTGCACTAATTGCAACATAAGGCCCTCCTTCCTTAGTGACCATGTCCCAGTAATAAGGTATTTCTGTAAAAAATGAATCAAAAAATGAAACTCTATTAGGGGTCTGGCCATTTGTACCAAAGGCCGGAGTAGTATGAACAGGTAAGTCAATTGAGCCGCTAACATTTAATAGGGGTGCATGGTTTGGGTCTATGTTAGCTACATAAAGCTTAAATTTTAGCTTTTCGCCCGGTTCAATTAATCCGTTTCTATTATCATCCTCCATCATAATCCAGGCTGATAGTGGTATAGAACTAACTGTAATAGTACCGGTTAAACTAACAGTTGTACTGCCAGTAGTAGTGACAGTAAAATCAAATATGCCTTCTGTAGTCGGGGTGCCGCTTATAGTAAATATACCAGCATTGAATACACCGGTAACTCCTGCCGGAAGACCGGTTACCGTTACTCCGGATGCATTTGTAGTATAAACGATATTTGTAATTGCATTTTTTATAAATATATTTTGCGTTGCATTAGCAGACGTTAAAGTAATTGTGTTGGCAGGTTTTACCGTTATTTTTCCTGTTGCAGCAATGTTTCCACAGCCTCCTGTTATGGGAATGCTGTAATCATAATCTCCTGCAATTGTAGGTGTACCATGAATTGTAATTGTATTAGCTGCCCAGCTTGCCGTTATTCCCGCAGGTAATCCGGTTGCTGCTCCAATATCAATACCGGTAGCTTTCGTAGTTGTATGGGTAATTGCTGGCAGGACCGTATTGACATATTCACTAGGGGCAGACGAAGCTGCTCCGGCAGTATTGTTTTCAAGAATTGTAAAGATTGCAGGAACTCTTGTGGTACAACCTGTTGCATCTCCTGCATAAAAAGTCGTAGCACCAGGTTGGTTTACAATACCAGAATTTGGTGTTTCAACAGGATTCAAATAAGGTCCCCAACCAATAGGGTCACCACCGGTAGCCGATGTGTACCATAAATTTAAAGGCGTTAAATAAAACCCTCCTCCTTCAGGAGGTGTAAGTGTCCAGGTATAACCTGTAGAATAATTGGGGTCATTGTATGCATTAATAATTGACACCAACGTGTATAGTGTTCCTACTTCCAGATGAGCTGTTAAAGTAGGGTTCTTTGCACCTATAAAACCGAAGTCATCATCACCCGTTATCCATGTTCCGTCTCCGGGACATGTACCCAGGACATAATTGCCTTTGTAAAGATAACCGGCTCTAAAATACATATTTGCACCAGTCATTTGTAAACTGTAGGTGCCAGTTACATTTACAGAAAATGTAATTGTTTTATAACTGCCATAAGTATCTGGATAAAACTTACATGTTGGTAGATTGTTCTCTATCGGAGTAGGCATTAATGATTTAAGATCTGTAGCGACATTCCATCGATCTGCAAATACGGTTACGGGTGCCGGAATTATTCCAGAGCCGGTAACAGCACTTAATAAACCAGTTTCTCCCATACAAATAGTTGCATTTGTTGTCGTTCTGGTTTCAGATTGAGAAGTTACCGTTATTTTTCCTGTTGCAGCAGCACTTCCACAACCACCGGTTAGTGGGATGCTGTAATTATAAATTCCTGCTGCTGTTGGCGTACCGCTAATGGTAATTGTATTAGAGTTCCAGCTAGCTGTAACACCGGGAGGTAATTTTGTTGCTCCCGTAGTATTAATACCGGTTGCTCCCGCAGTAGTATGGGTAATATTTTGTATAGGCATGCCTGCGCAAACCACAGGCTCTGTAGATGCTGTAAATGCTTTGCTGGCAGCAGTTACGTTTAAAGGGACGTCTTCATTAATTGTCACATTTGAACACGACGCATTATAAATATCTTTTATACTTATAATAATAAGTTTAGTATCATTGGTAACAACCTCAGATATACTATTAAAACCTTCATCATCTAGTTCTATTGTTTGGTTAATACCATCTATACTATAGGTTATTTTACCGTATGAAGGTCCTTGAAAATTGAAGGTAGCTACAGATCCGGAACAAATTGCCACCGGATTTAAAGAAACTTTGACCGCAGGCTGTTTATTAATTTGTATGGTTGCAAATTTTCCGTTTTCCAGCTGTTCATTAGCAACATCCTTTACTCTTTTAAGCGTATAGATAAAGGTTCCTACATTCATAGGAACATCAATATTAATACTATTTTCTGTTATTCCGGTAGTTGCAGTTAAATCCGGACCACCATTTATTGAATAGGTGAAGGTATAAGGTGTTTGACCGTTATTTGCAGTAAAAGTAACTTTTGGTGTTGTCTGATTCATACAAACTGATATCGTCCCGGTGATGTTGGCTGTCAATATTGTATTGACAGTTATTGTTCCTGTTGCGGTTGTATTTCCACAAACTCCTGTTAATGGAATCGTGTAATTATAAACACCTGCTGCTGTAGGAGTACCGCTAATCGTAATATTGTTCGATGATAAAGCAACAGCAACCCCGGGAGGCAGATTTATGGGAGTGCCAATACTTGCCACACCTGTTGTAGTGTGGGTAATATTTGGTATTTTTTCATTAACATTTACTGTAGGTCTTGATGATGCTTGACCTACAGTATTATTAGCAACAATTTCAAATACTAGAGGAGTTCTAACAGAACCGGGTTTTTCATTGCTTACATAATAGGTAGCGGATTGTGCACTCTTATTATCTCTTATTACTGAGCCTGTCACTCCTACAGGGTTAAAAGTATCACCCCAGCCTATAGGATTACCACCGGTTGGTGATGTGTACCAATAATTTAAAGTATTTAAAAGGAATTGCCCTCCAGTTGGCGGTGTAATGGTCCAGGTATAATCCCCAACATAAGTTCCTGAGTTAGTTGCCCATAAGGTTGATATTAAGGTGTAAGTAACTCCTGCATTAAAATAAGCTGTCAATCTTGGTTCTGCGAACCTTCCATCGGTATCATCGTCCCCTATTATCCAAGTACCTCCTCCGGAACAGTTGCCAGGAGTAAAGCCTCCTGTATATATATAAGCAGCACCATCATAAGCGTCTGTATCCTTCATTTTAAGGACATAAGTTCCAGATACACTTACGGTAAAGGTACTAGCAGTATAATTTCTTATACTAGTTGCGCTAAATTTACATGCGGTTGAATTTTTCATAGATTGTTCTACCGTATATGCTTTTGGATCTGTATCAGAATTCCAATGCCCCGTAAATGTTGTTGTCGCAATTGAAGGATTTGGCTCTGTTGTTAAAAAACCAGTGCCTCCTACACATATAGTGGTTCCCGTATTGGCATTTGCAGTGAGACGGGAGAAGCTGGTAAAGCCTTTGTCAGCCAATTTTGTTGTTTGGTTTGTATCGTTTGTACTGGAAGTCACTTTTGCGAACAGAGTCCCTTCAGCAGGTATAACAGTAACCTTTACCGAAGGAGCTGGAGCTACTTCTACTAATATTTCTGAATTACCGGAACATTTAAGACCATTGTTATTGGCAATATCAATACCAGTAGCGGCATAGCGAACCCTATACTTAGTATCTGTTGTTAAGATCGGCGTAACATATTTTTTGTTGGTTTCATTAGGTATGTCCTTCCAGTCTGTTCCGTTATAGCTTTGCCATTGAAAGTGATAATCAGGCAAATCAGCTATAGTAAGAGTGGTTGACGTGCTTTTGCATATTTTTTTAGAATTTTCTCCCGTATCAATTTTCAACTCCGGTACACAAATACTAAATACCACATCATCAAATCCAATATCATTACCAGCATTTTGAGGCTGTATATTAGATACTCGCATGATGACGCTGCTTAACCCTGCTGGTACCGTAAATGACATGGACAATTCGTTCCAAAGAAGTTTTTTTGTTGCACTAGGGGCTAATTCTTGTGAATTAAAGGATTGTAAAACGGCTTTTGTTGTTGGATGTAATAATTCAATTTTTACTTTAGGTCTAATCCAGGCAGGATTTGTGGCTAAATTGGCAGCTTGTATAGAAAAATTACATTCAATGCCGGAACATAAATTACTGTATGCTCTTTCATAGTAAATTCCTGGAGTAGCAGAAGCATCAAAAATTAACATATAACCGCCATTTCCGGTATGGTCAGTGTCATCTGCCCATCCTGCAACACCTGCAAAAAATGGGTTTTTAACGCGGCCGTATTTTCCCGGACCCATAGTCGATGTCGAGTAAGTGTAGTTTGTTGTTGCCGTAATACCATCTAAGGGATCTCCCCAGTTAGCGGTTCCGGTACCCATATCGTCTTTTTCAATTATACTTAGGGTTCCTGCACATGGTTTGGGGGCTTCTGTAAACGATATGTCGTCAAGCGCAAAATCATTACCGTTATCACCTGCCTGAAGATTTGTAATCGTAATTATTGCATCGCCTGTTGTTGATCCGCTGTTCCATTCTGCATAAAACTGAGTCCAGGCAGCTACTCCATTGGGACTTATATTATCACCTTGTTTTTGATTGTTTATAGTAAAACTTAAAATAGCAGGAGCGCTTGATGTACAGGATGCTAAATAGGCCGAAAACAAATATTTGGTATTTGGCTTAATGCCACTAACTTTTTGAGACCAAACAACTACGTTGGCTGCTGTCGAGCCATTTACAACCATCATTTTTCCTGTGCCGGTTGTATGGTCAACCATACTTGCAAAAGCATTATGAACTAATTTAGGATCAGTTGCAATACCATAGCTGCCGGTTGCATATATTAAAGTAGCACCTGTTCCGCTTTTGTAATTGTGATTACTGGTAAAACCAACATTTCCCTGTTCAAAATCCCCATTAGTGATTAAGTTATCATAAAGCGACACAGATGTTGATGCAGATTTGTCAGAACTTTTAGAAACAGGAATTAAATCCGGTACTGAGGTTGTTGTATCATTTGATGAGGAAGAAGCTGATAAAGAGGAAGTCCCTGCTATATCTAAAAAATGATGAATTTTTGTAGTTAATGCGTCGTTGTGAAACGTAGTAAAGGTTATTTCAGGACATAATCGTGCAAATACAATTGTTGAACTATACGTTAAAAATAAACAGAATAGGAGTTTAGTAATTTTTTTTTTCATAGAGAAATGCGCTTTAGATGATATGCCTGCTTTTATAAATTATATTTTGAAAAGTTGTTGCCAGTACTGAGCAAGAGAAATTTCTTTTTTATTTATGAATGAATCCAAATACAATGGTGTTATTTTGGAGGTTTTTCAAAACATGATTTTTAGTCCTGATTTTTGGGTACAAAAATCTCTAGTTTTGAACAAACGTTTTACTTGTATCTGTCAAAAGAGTAACATAATAAGGCAACTTAATACAGATAAACAAAGCGCTTTTAGATTAAAAATGAACGGTTTAGCCATTTAACACCCCTTTAGCTTTAATCGTTAAAAAGCAAACTAAAAAAAATACTATCTTTACCGATCAAACGTTTATGAACTTAAGTTGCTTTTTTGCAACACTACATATATAATTATGGCATGTACAAGTTGTTCAACCTCAGATGGTGGCGCACCAAAAGGTTGTAAAAATAATGGGACTTGCGGCACCGATAGCTGCAATAAGTTGACGGTTTTTGACTGGCTTTCGAACATGAGTCCGTCTAATGGAGAGGCAATTTTTGATTGCGTTGAGGTACGTTTTAAAAACGGACGTAAGGAATTTTTTAGAAATTCAGAAAAATTAACGTTAAGTATTGGTGATATTGTAGCAACTGTTGCATCACCGGGACACGATATTGGGATTGTAACTTTGACAGGAGAATTGGTAAAAATTCAAATGAAGAAAAAAGGGGTCAATCACGAAAGTAACGAAGTGCCAAAAATCTACCGTAAAGCATCTCAAAAAGATATTGATATTTGGTCTGTAGCGCGTGATCGTGAAGAACCAATGAAAGTTCGTGCGCGTGAATTGGCAATTTCTCATAAATTAGAAATGAAAATCTCAGATATTGAATTTCAGGGAGACGGATCAAAAGCTACTTTTTACTACACCGCAAATGACAGGGTAGATTTTAGACTTTTGATTAAAGATTTTGCAAAAGAATTCAGCACAAGAGTAGAGATGAAACAAGTTGGTTTCCGTCAGGAAGCAGCTCGTTTAGGCGGAATTGGTTCTTGCGGACGTGAACTTTGCTGTTCAACCTGGCTTACAGATTTTAGAAGTGTAAATACATCGGCGGCACGTTATCAACAACTTTCGCTGAATCCACAAAAATTAGCAGGACAATGCGGAAAATTAAAGTGTTGCTTGAACTACGAGCTTGACACTTACATGGATGCCTTGAAAGATTTTCCAGATTACGATACTAAATTAGTAACCGAAAAAGGGGATGCAATCTGCCAAAAACAAGATATTTTTAAAGGATTGATGTGGTTTGCTTACACAAATAATTTTGCAAACTGGCATGTTTTGAAAATTGATCAGGTAAAAGAAATTATTGCCGAAAACAAGTTGAAAAATAAGGTTTCGTCATTAGAAGATTTTGCTATTGAGATTGTTTCGGAGCCTGAAAAAGATTTTAATAATGCAATGGGTCAGGAAAGTTTAACGCGTTTTGATCAGCCAAAAAGAAAGAAGAAACCAAATCGTAAGCGCAAACCAGATGGTGAAAATGCGATTGTGGCCACTCCGGCTAAACCTCAACAGGCAAATAACAATAAGCCACCAGTTGTAGGAAGTCCGAATCAAAATAAACCCAAACAGAATAAACCCAATAACAACAAACAAAACAATCCGAATAAAGAAAAAGGAAATAATCCGAATGACAATAAGCCAGCGGAGCCAAGAAAACCTATAATTATTACTAAAAATGAGAATAAAAAATAGCGGAATTCTTCTTTTGGCAGCAATACTTTTTTTTTCTTGTGATAAAAAAAGAGTTTTTGATCAATACAAATCTGTCGGCAGCGAATGGCACAAAGACAGCGTTGTAACCTTTGATTTGCCAGTTTTAGATTCTACCAAAAAATACAATTTGTTTGTAAATTTAAGAGACAATAACAATTATCCTTTTAATAATTTGTTTTTGATTGTTGCTATTGAAACACCAAGTGGTTTCACCAAAGTAGATACTTTAGAATATCAAATGGCAAATCCGGACGGAACCTTACTAGGAAACGGTTTTACTGATATTAAAGAAAGTAAACTGTTTTACAAAGAAGATGTAAAGTTTAGAGGAAAATACAAAGTACACATCAAACAAGCCGTTAGAGAATCAGGAAAAATTCCTGGAGTTCAGGCTTTAGAGGGTATTACAGACGTTGGTTTTAGAATAGAACAAAAAGATTAGAAAAATAGTTATGGCTGCTAAAAAAAACAATCAATCAAATAGTGTTAAAGATATTAATTACTATAAAAAGAAGTTCTGGAGAATCTTTGCCTACACGTTGTTAGGTATTCTGGCTTTCTTTTTATTTGCCTCTTGGGGATTATTTGGTTCAATGCCTTCTTTTGAAGATTTAGAAAATCCGGATTCCAATTTGGCTACTGAAATTATTTCGTCAGACGGAGTAGTTATTGGTAAGTATTTCAAAACCAACAGATCACAGCTTAAATACTCAGATTTACCAAAAAGTCTGGTAGAAGCTTTGGTTGCCACCGAAGATGCTCGTTTTTATGAACATTCAGGAATCGACGGGCGCGGAACCTTAAGAGCTGTTTTTAGTTTAGGAACCAATGGTGGAGCGAGTACATTATCGCAACAATTAGCAAAACAATTATTTCACGGAGAAGGATCTAAATTTCTTCCTTTCAGGATAGTACAGAAAATAAAAGAGTGGATAATTGCTATTCGTCTGGAAAGACAATATACCAAAAACGAAATTCTGGCAATGTATTGCAATGTTTATGATTTCGGAAACTATTCAGTTGGAGTAAGTTCAGCGGCACAAACCTATTTTTCTAAAGATCCAAAAGATTTAACAATGGATGAATCGGCTATTTTAGTCGGAATGTTCAAAAACTCTGGTTTATACAATCCGGTTCGTAATGCGGAAGGAGTAAAAAATCGTCGTAATGTAGTGCTTTCTCAAATGGAAAAAGCAAAGATGATTACAGAATCTGAAAAGTTGAGATTACAAGCTCTGCCAATTACTTTAAAATTCAAATTAGAAAGTCACCGCGAAGGTACGGCTACTTATTTCAGAGAATATCTACGTGATTACATGAAAAAATGGGTTTCTGAGAATAAAAAGCCAGACGGTTCAGATTATGATATCTACAAAGATGGATTGAAAATTTACACCACAATCGATTCAAGAATGCAATTGCATGCCGAAGAAGCAGTTTCTGAGCACATGAAAAATTTACAGCAACAATTTTTCATCGAACAGAAAAACAATAAAAATGCACCTTTCGTAAATATCACTCAGGCAGAAACAGAAAAACTTCTGATGCAAGCCATGAAAAACTCAACACGTTGGGCAATTATGAAAGATCTGGATAAAAGCGAAGATGATATCATTGCTTCCTTCAAGGTAAAAACAAAAATGCGCATATTTACCTGGAAAGGGGAGCGTGATACTACAATGACCCCAATGGATTCTATCCGTTATTTCAAACACTTTTTGCAATCAGGTTTAATGGCGATGGAACCACAAACAGGAAACATTAAAGCATGGGTTGGTGGAATCAATTACAAATATTTCCAATATGATCACGTGGGGCAAGGAGCGAGACAAGTAGGTTCTACCTTTAAACCGTTTGTTTACGCGACAGCTATTGAGCAATTGAATATGTCTCCTTGTGATTCAATCCTTGATGGACCATTTATGATTCACAAAGGGCGTCATAATGTTACCGCAGACTGGGAACCAAGAAACTCTGATAACAGATACCGCGGAATGGTAACTTTAAAGCAAGGTCTTGCAAATTCGATTAATACCGTTTCTGCAAAATTAATAGACCGCGTTGGCCCGGAAGCTGTTGTAGAGTTGACACATAAATTAGGGGTTAAAACCGAAATTCCTGCTCAGCCTTCTATCGCTTTAGGAGCCGTTGATATTACAGTTGAAGACATGGTTGCTGCTTACAGTACATTTGCCAATCAGGGAGTTTATGTAAAACCACAATTTTTAAGCCGTATCGAAAACAAAAGCGGCGAGGTTATTTACGAGCCTATTCCGGAATCTCATGATGTTTTGAATAAAGATATTGCTTTTGCAGTAATCAAATTATTAGAAGGAGTTACAGAAACCGGTTCTGGTGCACGTTTACGTACAGAAGGTGGAGGAAGTGGAGATAATCGCTGGACAGGATATCCATATATGTTTAGAAATCCAATTGCGGGTAAAACAGGAACAACACAAAACCAGTCTGATGGTTGGTTTATGGGAATGGTTCCAAACTTAGTAACCGGAGTTTGGGTTGGATGTGAAGATCGTTCAGCACGTTTCAAAAGTTTAACCTACGGACAAGGAGCTACGGCTGCATTGCCAATTTGGGGTTATTTCATGAAACTTTGTTACGCAGATCCGGGACTTCAGGTTTCTAAATCAGAATTCGAAAGACCTGCAAACCTTTCTATAAAAGTAGATTGTTACAGCAGACCTGCAGTAGTAAAAGATACAACACAAACAGAACAAAATACAGACGAATTCGAACTGTAGTTTTTTAGCCACAGTTTTCAGTCACAGTTGCTTTTTGCAAAATAATAATAATAATAATTAAAAATATCCTTTTGTGCTTTCTGAATTTTCGGAAGATACAAAAGGATTTTTTTTTGAATTTTATAAAAGATTTTCATCGGAACAAAACATATTGTAGGATGTCCTGAGGCTTCGGGCAATGTCATTAAGTTAAGCTTTTAAAAAATAAAATTATTGCAGATCAAATCCGTTTTAATCCGCGTTTTTACGAAGTAAATCTGTTTTATCCGCGTCAAAATTAGACGCTGATTTTACTGATTCGCTAAAGCGAAAACGCTGATAAAACGGATTTTTCTAATTACTTTGTTGATTAAATTGTTAAGTAATTTGATAGATTCCCTCTTAACTTAATGTCAGAATCCGCGAATAAGAGCTTTACCACGAATCAATTCAAATGAATCATTGCTCTGATTTTTTATTTTTACGAAATCGTTATAATTTAATCTAAAAATCTTATTTTTATCAAAAATATACAGTAATAAAGACCCTTTGTTATGATTACAAAAAAAGTAAATAACGTTCAGGACGCCATAGAAGGAATTAAAAGCGGAATGACCATCATGTTTGGAGGTTTCGGTTTATGCGGAATTCCGGAGAATACTATTGCAGCATTAGTAAATACTTCAATTTCAGATCTAACTTGTATTTCAAATAATGCGGGAGTAGATGATTTTGGCTTAGGATTGCTTTTGCAGAAGAAACAAGTCAAAAAGATGATTTCGTCTTATGTGGGCGAGAATGCCGAGTTCGAACGTCAGATGCTGTCAGGCGAACTTGAAGTCGAATTAACACCACAAGGAACGTTAGCTGAACGTTGTCGTGCAGCACAAGCCGGAATTCCAGCTTTCTTCACGCCGGCAGGATTTGGAACCGAAGTTGCCGAAGGAAAAGAAGTTCGTGAATTCAACGGAAAAATGCATATCATGGAACAAGCTTTTAAAGCCGAATTTGCGATTGTAAAAGCATGGAAAGGTGACGAAGCCGGAAATTTGATTTTTAAAGGCACAGCAAGGAATTTTAATGCTTGTATGGCCGGTGCCGCAAAAATTACCATAGCAGAAGTTGAAGAACTGGTTCCGGTTGGAACATTAGATCCAAATCAAATTCATATTCCCGGAATTATGGTACAGCGGATCTTTCAAGGAGAAAAATTTGAAAAGAGAATTGAACAGCGAACAGTGAGACAGAGAGTTTAATTGGATAATTGCGATAATTTGTCGATTAGATAATTCTTTTGGATTGCGTAATTGAATTAGATAATGAGTCAATTTGATAATTAGACAATTGTTATGTTGTACACGGCATATTATCTAGTTGGTATTTACGAAATTAGATCATCAGAAAAAAAAACGCAACTATATTGCGTTAAAACTTTTGTTTTAAATGTAAAGTGTTTTAGTTCAATAAGTTAATTTTATTTATTTAAAGGAATTAATTATATAAGCTTAAAATGGATTACAACAGCTTTTTTATAGATAATTTAATTTTTTATGATTTGATAATTAAGTGATTACGGTAAATTATATAAAGCAAAGCATTATCAAATTTTCTAATTAACACATTTTCTAATTAATCAAAACAAACAAGAACCTTAAAAAAAGCGGGACTTCCTGAAAATACTGAACTGGCACATAGAACTGGGATTTCAGGTACAAATGATGCTAATTTGAGAGTTGCAATGAACGATATTGGAATTATAAAACTCCCAAATGGAAAGCATTTCATTTTATCAGTGTTTTTAAAAAAATATCACAGAAAATCAAGAAGATACAGAGAAAATAATTGCAGATATAACAAGAGCAACCTGGGATTATTTCACGAGAAAATAATTAGATAATTAGTCAATTTGATAATGAGATAATTGATATAGATTGTGCAAATGAAAGCATTATCTAATTATCTAATTTCCAAATTGGCACATTAATAAATTGACACATTGAATTTATGTTAACAAAAGAAGATATTGCAAAACGAATTGCAAAAGAAGTAAAAGACCGCTATTTTGTCAATCTTGGAATTGGTATTCCAACTTTGGTTGCAAATTACGTCAGAGAAGATATCGCAGTAGAATTTCAAAGCGAAAACGGTGTTCTCGGTATGGGACCATTTCCTTTGGCGGGAGAAGAAGATGCTGATATTATCAATGCAGGAAAACAAACAATTACGACATTGCCGGGAGCGAGTTTCTTTGATTCCGCTTTTAGTTTTGGCATGATCCGCAGTCAAAAAGTTGATTTAACGATTCTGGGTGCGATGGAAGTTTCAGAAAACGGTGATATCGCCAATTGGAAGATTCCGGGGAAAATGGTAAAAGGAATGGGAGGCGCAATGGATTTAGTGGCTTCTGCCGAAAACATTATCGTTGCCATGATGCATGTGAATAAAGCCGGTGAATCAAAAATATTAAAAAAGTGTACTTTGCCATTAACCGGCGTAGGATGCGTAAAAAAGGTTGTAACCGAGCTTGCAGTTCTGGAAGTGACCGAAAAGGGTTTTAAGCTCTTAGAACGTGCGCCAGGTGTTTCTGTCGAACACATCATTGCATCAACTGAAGCTGAATTAATAATTGAAGGAGATATTCCGGAAATGGATATCAGATAAATTCTTACTTTTTGTCTGAGAACGCATGAGGGCTGGCTTTTAAAAGGCTGGCCCTTTTTTTGTAGGAATATTTTAAAAATTTATAAAATGCTTTTTCCCAGTAAAATTAGCATCTCAGCAGTTTTCATCGTCGTAATTGACTATCAATCAATAGAATAATTATTTTTTGGCTCATCTTTTTGTGAATTCTTCATGCTTTGTTAAATAAATGTGAATTTTATGTAAAATATGTTGTATTTTATCGATTAAAGGTAAAAAATACCGTTTATCTAACATAAATAAAATACTTTTATCTCAAAATAAAGTATTTACTTACATTAAATATTTTGTTTGTAATCCATTTAACCAAACTAAAATACCACATTTATTATGGAAAGAAAATTACCAAAAATTATGGCCGGAACCGTTGTTATTCTTACATTTTCGCTATCCGGATTTGCTCAGAATACCGACAAAAGAGTAGCTCAGAAAAGTGTCTCAGAAAATGGACAGCCGAGTTTAATCACATTTAGTGAAAAATCCAGTTACAAGGAAACAGATTATAATACTGTTTTTAAGGAACAACTGGGTTTAAAAGCAACCCAGTCTTTTTCGAAAGTTAGAAAAGAATCGGACAAAGAAGGTTTTACGCATGAAAAGTTTCAATTGTATGAACAAGGAATCAAAGTTGAATTTGCCAATTACACCATACACTCCAAAGGTGGAAAAGTAGTTTCGATGAACGGAGAGTTTTATGCGATCGAAAACGCCAAAACAACTCCTAAATTGTCAAGTCAGGCCGCTTTTGACAGAGCAGTTGCTCACATAGGAGCAAAACAGTATTTATGGGAAACTCCTGCAGATGCTGCCGTAATGGATTACCAAAAGCCAAAAGGGGAACTGGTTTTGCTTCCTGCAATGGATGAACAGGGCAAAGAAAGAAAAAGTGATAAAGTACGTTTAGCTTATAAGTTTGATATATATGCTACAAAACCATTGAGTCGCGGTGATCTTTATATTGATGCCCAAACGGGAGAAGCGTTATTTTATAATGCAACAATAAAACACCTTGGTGAAAATAGTCATGGCAGATTAATTTCGGCTGCAGCCAAAGTGCAAAACAATGCTCCAAATTCTAAAGTAGCGATTGTTGCGGCAAATGCAGCGACGCGTTATAGCGGAACCCAAACTATTCAGACAACATTAAGCGGATCTTCGTATATTTTATCTGATGGTACTCGCGGAAATGGAGTTCAAACCTATAATTCAGCAAAAACTGCAACGTATCCAACAACAAACTTTACTGATGCGGATAATAACTGGACAGCTGCCGAGTATAATAACACCAACAAAGACAATGGAGCACTTGATGCACATTGGGGTGCCGAAATGACTTATGATTATTGGTCAGCCGTACACGGAAGAAATAGTTACGACAATGCCGGAGCAAAAATCAAAAGTTATGTGCACTATAATTTAGTGGCTGCAGGATATCCGGATAACAATAACGCATTCTGGAACGGAAGTGTTATGACTTATGGTGACGGAACCGGAACCGGAGGATTTGATATCTTAACGGCAATGGATGTTGCAGGGCACGAAATTGGTCATGCCGTTTGTACTTACACGGCAAATTTAGCATATCAAAAAGAATCCGGAGCAATGAACGAAGGTTTCTCTGATATTTGGGGAGCTTGTATCGAATATCGTGCAGCGCCAACAAAATCGACCTGGTTAGTAGGTGAAGATATCGAAAGAAGAAGCGGACATCTTGCTTTGCGTTCGATGAGTGATCCAAATTCTGAAGGACAACCGGATACTTACGGAGGAACTTATTGGGTAAACGTAAACTGTACACCAACAAATAATAACGACCAATGTGGCGTTCACACTAACTCAGGTGTGTTAAATCACTGGTTTTACATCTTGTCTGTAGGTAAAACAGGAACAAATGATATTGGAAATGCTTATAACGTAACTGGAATCACGATTGATAAAGCAGCACTAATAGCTTTCCGTTTAGAAGATGTGTATTTGACTTCTAACTCTACTTATGCAAATGCAAGAACTTCCGGAATACAATCGGCTATTGATTTGTACGGAGCAGGTTCTGCTGAAGTTATCGCAACAACAAATGCATTTTATGCTGTAGGTATTGGGGCTGCATATTCAGGATCAACAGACACAGTTGCTCCAAGCGCTCCAACAGCTCTTGCTGCAGCGGGAACAACAGGAACCACAACCAATTTGACATGGACAGCTTCTACAGATAATGTAGCCGTAACTGGATATGATATTTATCAGGGAGCAACTCTAAAAGGTTCTTCTGCAACAACAAGTTATACTGTAACTGGATTGACAGCTTTAACAGCTTATACTTTTACTGTAAAAGCTAAAGATGCTGCAGGAAATGTTTCAGCAGCAAGTAATGCTGTAAATGTTACGACAACTGCTGCTTCAGTAGCGTATTGTACCTCAAAAGGGAATAGCGCGACGGACGAAAGAATTGGAAAAGTTGTTTTTGGAACAATCAGTAAAACTTCTACAGCAACAACTGGATATGAAGATTTTACTGCTACTTCTACAAATGCAACAAGAGGAACTGCTTATACGATAACAATTACACCAACATGGACTTCATCTGTTTATAGCGAAGGATATGCCGTTTTTATCGATTACAATCAAGATGGTGATTTTGCAGATTCAGGCGAAACAGTTTGGACAAAAGCTGCATCAACAACAACTCCGGTAACGGGAACAATCACAATTCCGTCAACGGCAGTTCTTGGAACAACGAGAGTTAGAGTTTCGATGAAATATAACGGAATCCCAACGTCTTGTGAATCTTTTTCTTATGGTCAAGTAGAAGATTATTCTATAAACATAGCTGCTTCAGGAGCAATTACAACTCCGGAAATCACTGCAGGATTAGTTGAAACAGTTGAAACTTCAAGTTTTGCTTTATATCCAAATCCGGTTGAAGGCGAATTGAACGTTTCTTTTGCAAACAGTGAAGGTTATACTTTTAGAATTATAAACACATTAGGTCAACAACTTAGCGTAGGACAACTTTCTGGAAATCTAGTTGATGTAAGCAACTTGAGCACCGGAATTTATATCATCGAATTAAATAAAGGTGATAAAAGAATCGTGAAGAAATTCGTGAAGAAATAGTTTTCAGTTGCAGTTTTCAGTTTGATCTTGAAAACCAGAACTGAAATCTTAAATTGAATTAGTAAAAGTAAAGCCTCGCAAATTGCGAGGCTTTTTTTATTAGGTTCTGGCTGAAATTAATTTCGTAAAGACGCTAAGTCGCAAAGTTTTAAACATACTGTTTGTCATAAATGACATAAAATGAGGAGATAAACTTTGCGACTCTGCGACTTTGCGAGACTAAAAAAGAATAAACTTTGCGACTTAGCGCCTTTGCGGCAAAAAACGTTACAAGCTAAAACTCATACGCCCAAAGTAATAAGCTCCCGTAGTTCCCATTTGTACCGGCGCATATTTAAACACCCCGTAGTAACTGTTTTCGTAGATTTGTTTGTCCGGGAAAATATCAAATAAGTTGTTTGCTCCCAGAGCAATCTGAACTTTTGGAGTGATTTTGTAAGCCACAGTCAAATCTGTAACCACCTTTCCGTTGTGTTTTTGGATGCCTCCAAAAGGAAAACCATCACGAATAACTTCTCCAAAATAAGTATTCCTCAATAAGAAATTCCATTTTGTCAAACTATAATTCACAGCAAAAGTTCCTTTGTGTTTAGGCGTATTCGTTTCGATCAAACTTCTTTCCTGAGGCCCGTAGTACACATCTTCCTGACCAATAAATAATGGCGGAATATTATTTAATTGATCATCAACTTTGTTGTCGTTGTAATTATACAATAACGACAGATTCATTTTCCCGGGACCAACATTCATATCATAATCAATAACAACATCAACGCCATTTGTAGTTGTGTTGATGGCGTTGGTAAAGAAACGACCCGTTTGAGCACCATATTGCGCAAACAAATCACGAAGCGCAGGAACAGGATCTCCATAAGCATCGTTTCCTAAGTTTCCGGTTAAGATAATTCTGTTATCAATTCTAATGTGATAATAATCAGCTGTAATGTGTAGTTTTTTTGTTGGAGAATAAACAATTCCAAAACTATAGTTTCTGGAAGTTTCTTCTTTTAATTTCGGAATTCCAAGTTCTTTCGCTACCTGGCTATCATTTCTAAAAATACCAGAATTCAGAAGCTGTCCATCTACAACATCAGTTGCGATATTGTTGAAGAACTGTTGGTGTAAGGAAGGTGCTCTAAAACCAGTACTAATGGCTCCGCGAACAAAAAGATTATCTAAGATTTTATATCTGGCAGATAATTTTCCGTTAATAGTATTTCCAAAATCAGTGAAATCTTCATAACGACCAGCAACTCCAATTAATAATTTCTCTGTAACATCTGCCTCAACATCAGCATAAACGCCAACGCTGTTTCTGTTTTCATTTACAGCATTCAAAGGAGAAAATCCTGGAAACGATTGTGCTCCGCCATCAATATAAGAAGCTTCTTCACCGGGAACAATTTTGTATTTTTCGAAGCGATATTCACCTCCAAAAGCAACATTCAAACCATTAAAAACACTTTTGTATAATCTTGTAATATCAGCATTTACAGTATTTTGTAAAAAAGAGTGATTTCCAGCCTTAAAATCGGTCGGACTATTATCGCCTAAAGAAACATTGTTTGTATTCGATACTTCATAGATAAATTTGTTTTCTCCGATAGTATTACTCACATCCAGTTTCCATTCTCCAAATTTAAATTTAAAACCAACAGAAGAAGAAAGATCCGTTACAACAGAATTTAATTCCGGTTGAAATCCAAAAGGAAAAATTGAAGCGACAACATTCTCTGTTTCGCTTGGTAAACGTCTAAAACCGTAACCGGTTCCGTTTCTGTGGCTCACGCCTCCAAAAGCATAAAACTCGATTTGGTCGTTTAACGGAATACAAGTATTGAAAAATGCCTGAATATTTTTGATTTTAGCATCACCAATCTGAAAATTGAAATCATCACGTTTCAATCCGTTTTGCGCTAATAAATTATCATCAATTTGGCGAGATTGAGCAGGATTATCGGCAAAATCATAAGCAAAAAAGTTGCCTTCTGCAGATTGATCAAAGATAATCAGGTTATTGTTTTGAGAACGATTGGTTTTTTCGCGGTTATTGAATTCTCCGGTTAAGTTGATAAAACCACCTTTATTGCCAATTTTTGCTCCGTAGTTTAAATTCACGTTCGTAGTTTGACCATCATCTCGAGACGTTGAGCCATAAGTTGCATTTACTTCAAGACCGGCATTGTCTTTTAAAACCAAATTGATTACACCCGCAATCGCATCAGAACCATATTGTGCCGCAGCACCATCGCGCAAAACCTCAATACGTTTGATTGACGAAGCCGGAATTGCACTTAAATCTGTACCAACAGAACCGTTTCCAACTGTATTTTGGTAATTTACCAATGAAGTAGTATGTCTTCTTTTTCCGTTAACCAAAACCAAAACCTGATCAGGGCCTAAACCTCTCAAAGAAGCCGGATCGATATGTTCTGTTCCATCAGATGAAGATTGTCTGTTGGAGTTAAAAGACGGAATCATATACGTCAGGATATCATTTGTCGTAGTCTGTGGCGTTATATTTCTGATTTTTGCCAAATTCACAACATCAACAGGAACAGCAGTTTCAAGTTTGCTTTTATTAGGATTTCTGCTTCCAACAACCACAATTTCGTCAAGACTATTATTTTCCAGCGCCAATTGAACATCTACAAAATGATCTTTTGCCACGAATTCTTTAGTTTGATAGCCAAATAGCGATATGACAAGTGTTGGATTATTTGTTGAAGATGTTATAGTAAATTTCCCTAAATCATCACTTGTTGCGTTAATGTGAGTTCCTTTGATAAGCACAGTTGCAAATTCTAACGGATTCCCGTTTTCATTTGTAATCGTTCCTTTGATCTCATGGTTTTGTGCAAAAAACAAAGTACTCGATAAAGTAATAATTGCTGTTATTACGATTTTTAATTTTTTTCTCATTGATAAAATTTGGTTTTGGATGATATTATAAATATTCTACAATCTAAATAGTGAAAAGAGGTATTTGTCTACTAATTAGATAGATTAAAGAATAAAATGCAAATGTAATTGTAAATAATCAAAATTGATTTATAAAACTGTATTATTTATAAGTTCAACGTGTCAATTTTCAAGTTTAATGAAATATCTTTGCGTAAAATTTAAAAAGAAAAAAAATGAAATTACGATTATTACTTTTTTTGTGTGCTATTACATTTAACGGATTTTCGCAAAATAACGTATTGGTTTTTCAATCAGATTTTGGTTTGAAAGATGGAGCAGTATCTGCTATGAAAGGGGTTGCAATGGGAGTTTCAACCGATTTGAAAATATTTGATGTAACACATGAAATCCCGGCATTTAATATTTGGGAAGCTGCATATCGTTTGTCTCAAACAGCTCAATATTATCCTGCAG
This sequence comes from Flavobacterium pectinovorum, assembly GCF_006438875.1. Classification (GTDB taxonomy): domain Bacteria; phylum Bacteroidota; class Bacteroidia; order Flavobacteriales; family Flavobacteriaceae; genus Flavobacterium; species Flavobacterium pectinovorum_A. The sequence goes on along the minus strand of NZ_RCZH01000014.1, from coordinate 147,715 downwards.
GAACTGTTTTTGTTTCGGTTTGTGATCCGGGAGTAGGAACTTCAAGACATTCAGTTGTTCTATTGACCAAATCAGGACATTATTTTGTAACTCCGGATAACGGAACTTTAACCTTAATCGCAGAACAATTAGGGATTCAGGAAGTTCGTGAAATTGATGAAGTAAAAAACCGTCGTCAGAATTCAAATGAATCATATACATTTCATGGTCGTGATGTTTACGCTTTTACCGGAGCCCGTTTAGCATCAAAAACAATTACTTTTGAAGAAGTTGGACCAAAATTGCCAAATGAAGTTGTAAAAATCGAATACCAAAAACCGGTTTTCGAAAAAGGAATTATCAAAGGCGGAATTCCAATTTTAGACATTCAATACGGAAACGTGTGGACAAATGTTGATAAAAAGACATTTGCAAATTTAGATTTGAAAGCCGGAGACCTGGTTAAAATCCAAATTTTCAACGGAACTAAAAAAGTATACGACGGAAAATTAAAACTGGTACACACCTTCGGAGAAGTTCCGGTTGGTACTGATGTTTGCTACTTTAACAGCCTTTTGAATTTCTCATTGGCAGTAAATCAAGGCAGTTTCTCTGAAAAATATAAAATATACAGTGGAGCAGATTGGAGTATTTTGCTTAGCAAATAGTTTACTACTTTGAATGTAAAAATAAAAAACCGCCCAATTAGGCGGTTTTTGTTATATATAAACTTTGTGGCTTCGTGCCTTTGTGGCAAGAAACCTTTTTTTACAAATTAAAAGAAGCTCCTAGACTGAAAGTAGTCTGGTTATTCAAATGATCAAATACACCATCATTATTACCATATTTTGCGATTGGGAATCCAATTTCTGTGAAAACACCAAATCCTTCAGTAAAGAAATAACGACCACCAACGTGACCACCAAAATTATGTAATCCTAAACTTAAACCTGGATAAACGTCTAGTTGGTCAACCCCAATAACGCTGCTTAAATTTGCATTAATTCTTGCTTTAGCATCAAAACGGTCACTAAAATCCGGTTTTTGGTCATAATATGGAGTTGGGTTATTGTGATAGAAACCATTAAAATTATCAACGCCTAATAAATAATTAGCAACAAAACCAAAAGAGAAATTTTCCCCTAAACCAAAATCAACTGATCCCTGAATTCCTGAACCACCGTCTTGAAGATTAGCGCCGACATTAACTTTAATATCTCCTTTTCCTTTAAAAGCTTGTTGTGCTTGTGTAATTCCAAATGATACCAAAAACAAAAGTGTGATGATCTTTTTCATAAACTTAAATATTAATAATTTTTAAAGTGCAAAAATAGTTTTTTACGGACTAATTCCTACCTTTTTCGTCAAAATACAATTCGCTTAAAGGATCGCTTTGCCAGAATTCCTTGGTTTCAACGTTCATTATTGTCAGCGGACCTTTAAAAGCCGCACCTGTATCGACATTCCAAACATTGGCTTTTTGTACCGGAACTGTTTCACCAATTCTGGTTACGGGAGTATGTCCAATAAAGATTTCTTTGTATAACGTGAAACGTTTAGGATAAAACATATCGCCTTCTTTCAGGTTTGGGTCTAAAGAAAGTGCCGTTTCCCAAAGGGTTCTGTCCCAGAAAAATAGCTTAGGAAAATATTCGTATGTGATACCATTTACGTTTGTAAAACCGGCATGAATATACAATCGGTTGTCAGTGTCCAGATAGTAATCTTCCAGTGATTCTAAAAACGCAATATGAATTTTGATTGTTTCGGCACTTACTTTTTCGTAAGCCGTTACAGTTGCTTCACCACCGTGTTTATACCAGGAAGTTTCGTCAATTTCTTCGGTTTCATTTCTAAACCACGACAATAATAAATCATCATGATTTCCTTTAATGCAAATACAATTCTGTTTGCTTTTTAAGTCAATTAGGTAATCAATTACTTGTGGCGACTGGCTCCATCCATCCACATAATCGCCTAAAAATATAAGAGTATCTTCAGTAGTAATTTGGGCTCTTTTCATCACTTGCTCAAGTGCGAGTAATCCACCGTGTATGTCGCCTATAACAAATGTTCGCATTTTATTTTATTTCGTGTAGAAGTACAAAAATAAAGAAAATGATTTGTTTGAGATCATTAAGTTGAGAATCTTTAAAATTTGATACTATTTATAACTATATCGACGTTCTTTTTATTGCTTTTACTGCTTAAATTTGCATAATGTCAGATGCGCCTACATATCGAAAAATTATCCACATTGACATGGATGCTTTTTATGCTTCGGTAGAGCAGATGGATAATCCGGCTTTACGCGGAAAACCTGTTGCTGTTGGTGGTTCAGAGAATAGAGGAGTAGTTTCGGCAGCTAGTTACGAAGCGCGAAAATTTGGTGTTCGAAGTGCTATAAGTGGTGTTTTGGCAAAAAAGTATTGTCCCGAAATTATTTTTGTCCGTCCAAGATTTGATCGCTACAAAGAGATTTCGAATAAAATTCATGCAATCTTTCACGATTATACAGATTTGGTTGAGCCACTTTCGCTTGACGAGGCATATCTTGATGTAACACAAAATAAAAAAGGAAATCCAAGTGCGAGTTTATTGGCGCAGGAAATCAGAATGCGAATTTTGAATGAAGTCGGAATTTCTGCTTCGGCTGGAATTTCAATTAATAAATTTGTTGCTAAAATTGCCAGCGACATCAACAAACCAAACGGACAAAAAACGGTAAACCCAGATGAAGTTGAAGCTTTTCTGGAAGAATTGCCCATCAGAAAATTTTATGGCGTTGGAAAAGTGACCACCGAAAAAATGTACCAATTAGGAATTTTTACAGGAACGGATCTTAAAAGTAAAACAGAGGAATTTCTCGAAAAGCATTTCGGAAAATCGGGAACTTTTTATTATAAAGTTGTTCGCGGAATTCATAATAGCGAAGTAAAATCAGACCGTATTACCAAATCTGTCGCGGCGGAACATACTTTTGACGTGAATTTATCTTCGGAAATTTTTATGCTGGAGCAACTCGATAAAATTGCCACTTCATTAGAAAGACGTTTAAAAAAACATAATATATCCGGAAAAACAGTAACGCTTAAAATTAAATACAGCGATTTTACGCAACAAACAAGAAGTAAGACATTGCCTTATTTTATTTTAGATAAAAGTCTGATTCTCGAAACAGTAGAAGAATTACTGTATCAGGAGCGAATGAGAGATTCTGTCCGATTGCTCGGAATTTCTTTAAGCAATTTAAATACCGAAGAAAAGAAAGCTGTTGTTGTACAGCTTAAATTTGCCTTTTGATTCGATTAATCTATCGTTAAATCGCAATTTTTATTATTTTGTGACGAATTTTCTTTCTATCTTTGAAAGAAGCGTTATCTAACATGAATCATTTATAATGAAAGCCAATAAATTTGAAGAAGTTTCCAATCGACATTCACTGCCTATTATGGCATGGGAATTTCATTGTGAATATTTGAAAGAATTGAAAGCCGGTTTGACTGATTTAAAGAAAATGAAAAAGATTTCGGAGCAATTTGCCTGGAATGACGTTAATTTGGATATTAAAGACAGGATTCAGGATGAAGTTGTCTTAGTGACCGATTTGGATCTGAAAATTATTTTTGCTTCAAATAAGATCAAAAGAATGACAGGTTATAAAGAAGAAGAAGTTCTGGGTAAAACACCAAGAATGTTTCAGGGACCAACAAGTTGTAAAACTGTTATCGAAGAAATGAGAGAAGCAATTAAGTTGCAGATCCCGTTTGAAAAAACAATTCAGAATTATAGAAAAGACGGAAGAATCTATAAATGTATAATTAATGCTTCTCCGGTTTTTAATCTAAAAGGTAAAATAACACATTTTATAGCTTTCGAAAAAGAAGTTGCATAAGGTTTGACTGTAACGTTTTTGCCACGAAGACGCAAAGTCGCAAAGATAATTTAATATAAGAAGCAAAAAAACCGTCCATCTGGACGGTTTTTGTATGAAAACTTGTGTCTTAGTGTCTTTGTGGCTAACTCCGATCCTATAAATTTTCAAAGAAATCATTGCCTTTATCGTCAGTAATAATAAAAGCAGGGAAATCTTTAACGGTGATTTTTCTAACAGCTTCCATTCCTAATTCTTCAAAATCAACAACTTCAACTTTTAAAATATTATCCTGAGCAAGAATTGCTGCAGGGCCACCAATTGAACCCAAGTAGAATCCGCCATATTTATGACAGGCATCCGTAACTTGTTTGGTACGATTTCCTTTTGCAAGCATAATCATACTTCCGCCATGTTTCTGGAATTCATCTACATAAACATCCATACGTCCTGCAGTTGTTGGTCCAAAACTTCCTGAAGCCATTCCTTCGGGAGTTTTTGCAGGTCCGGCGTAATACACAGGATGATTTTTAAAATATTCCGGCATTGGTTTTCCGGCTTCCAGTAATTCCATGATTTTTGCGTGAGCAATATCACGGGCAACAATTACGGTTCCGTTTAATTTTAAACGAGTTTTAATTGGATATTGACTCAATTTAGCCAAAATATCAGCCATTGGCATATCCAGGTCAATTTCGACAGGAGCTTCTAGATGTGGAGCAGTTTCCGGTAAAAATTGTTTTGGATTAACTTCTAATTGCTCAACGAAGATTCCGTCTTTAGTGATTTTTCCTTTGATGTTTCTATCAGCAGAACAAGAAACTCCCAGTCCAACCGGACAAGAAGCTGCGTGACGAGGCAAACGAATTACACGAACATCATGTGTGAAATATTTCCCTCCAAATTGAGCACCAATCGCACTTTCCTGACAGATTTTCTGAACTTTTGCTTCCCATTCTATATCGCGAAAAGCCTGACCAGCCATATTTCCTGAAGTAGGCAAATGATCATAATATCCGGCAGAAGCCTTTTTAACCGCACTTAGATTCGCTTCCGCAGAAGTTCCTCCAATTACTAAAGCCAAGTGATAAGGCGGACAAGCTGAAGTTCCTAAATCTTTGATTTTTGCACGAACAAAAGCATCCATAGATTTTTCGTTCAATAAAGACTTCGTTTGTTGGTATAAGTATGTTTTATTAGCAGATCCACCACCTTTTGCCATGAACAGAAACTCATATGAAGTTCCTTTTTTTGCATAAATATCAATTTGCGCCGGAAGATTAGAACCTGAATTCTTTTCTTCAAACATCGAAATCGGAACAATTTGTGAGTAACGCAGATTACGTTTTTGGTAGGTATTGAAAATTCCTCTGCTCAACCATTCAGCGTCATCAACACCTGTAAAGATGCTTTCTCCTTTTTTGGCCATTACAATTGCAGTTCCGGTATCCTGGCAGCTTGGCAATTGACCTTCGGCAGCAACAGAAGCATTTTGAAGTAAGTTATAAGCAACAAAACGATCATTGTCCGTAGCTTCAGGATCGTCAAGAATTTTACGTAGTTTTTGCAAATGTGTCGTTCTTAACATGAACGAAACATCTGTTAAGGCTTCTTCTGCCAATAATTCTAGTGCTTTTGGGTCAACGGTCAAAACTTCGCGTTCTCCAAACTGCTCAACTTTTACAAAATCAGAAGTAATTTTGCGGTACTGCGTATCATCCTTTAAAATAGGATAAGGGTCTTGGTATATAAAATCAATCATTGCTTTGTTTTTTACAAAGTTAGAAATTATTTACCTAAGAAAGAATTTGAATAAGCGCTGTTTTTATGTGTTTATTTCTGATTGTGAAAAGCATCAAAACTCATTTTTTTCTCGAAATAAGTTTTGTCTTTTGCCGAAAGAAGTTCCTTTTTGTAGCTATTTCCGCTTAAGCGAAAAACTATCGAATCAGAATGAGTAACCGTTCCCATATTTTCATCGTTATCATCCGGTTCAAACGAAACAGTTTTGCAATAAAAAGACTCGGGATTGGCTTTCGCCGAAGGATTTTCGAATTCGACCCAGCTTCCCCAACCACTATCTGTCATAGAATCCCATTGATGAACGAGCTGCAAATCATTAGTTTTTAAATAATACAAATAGTTACTTTGCATATAACCGCAAGCAGGATATCCAAAACTAATCTGAACAAACGAAGAGTTTTTGGCTGTAGCCGAAGTCAATCCGTAAGAAGCTCCCCATTCTGATCCTTTTTCAATTCCTTTAATTGTAATTTTAGAAGAAGCAGTTTTGGTTTTATTCTGATAAAAATCAAGTTGATATTTTGCTGTTACAATACTGTCTTTATCTGCTTTTTGACCCACAAGATTTGCCAGAATATAACTGTTTGCAGCACTTTCTTCGCCTTCTGTAATTGATATTGTGTCGGTCTTTAAGAATTTTTCCGGAACAGCAACTACGGTTTTGGTTTTATTTTCTGGTGTTATACTTGTTATTTGTGATTCTGATTTTGGTTTTTGACAACCCATTAAAATGCATAGAATAAAGAGGTATTGTGGTTTCATTACGGTGTGGTATTTATAAATTCATTTTGTATTAAACTGGACTAAAGTCCAGCTCTACAATATAATTTGTTCCTTCGGAACTTCGAAAAATGGATTTTGGCTTATGAATGTTTTTATTTTGATCAAAAATATAATTTGTTTTTTCCACAACTCCAAAAAAGAGCCATCGGCTCGAACCATATTGTAGGGCTGGACTTCAGTCCAGTTTATGTAAAGATTGGTTATATTAAATTTTCAAATACAAATCTTTTATCAAATTCAACATTGTATTTATTTAAAAAAGACGAATATTCATCTTTGAAATTTTGTTTTTTATGATGTGCTTCTTGATTAGCAATGTATTTATATACGGCATCAATGTGGGATTTACTATAGGAGAAAACACCATAACCTTCCTGCCATTCAAATTTGCATTTTGTTAATTGATTGATCATTTATAAACCTTGAAGATTTTCCTTTTACAACTTTCATTAAATCTGAAATAGAAATTGTTGGTTTAAGGCCTAAAAGACAATGAATATGATCTTCTGTTCCATTTACTATAATGGTTTTACAACCTGTTTCATTTATTAAATTTCCAATTACACTTAGTATTTTAGATTTACATTCATCTGTGATAAGTGCCTCTCTGTATATTACTGCAAAAATTGCTTGAATGTAAACCTGATGAAATGTATTTGACATTTGATATGTATTATTTTAAACGATTATTTCGTTTTACAATAATACAAAATATTCTTACAAAATATTGAATTTGTTCTTACGTTTAAACCGGATTAATGCAGAAGTTTCGGGACGGCCCTACAATATGATTCGTTCCTCCGGAACTTTAATAAATTGTCTTCAAATGATATATGCTTTTTTTCGTTTTTTACAAAATTTCAAAATAAAGAGCCAACGGCTCGATTTATATTATAGGGCTGGACTTCAGTCCAGTTTAAATTATGTAATGATTTAAAAAAACCACGTAGCCACAAAAATTGCCGTAATTACACAAATTACATCCACCAAAAGCATCGTCCCCAAAGCATAACGCGTATTCTTTATATTAACAGAACCAAAATAAACAGCAATTACATAAAAAGTGCTTTCGGCACTACATTGAAAAATGCTGCTCAATCTTCCCGTTAAGGAATCAGCACCAAAAGTATTCATCGAGTCAATTAAAAATCCACGTGATCCAGCCGAACTAAAAGGTCTGAGCATTGCTACGGGTAACGCATCCGTAATTTGTTTGTTAACTCCCATATTTGAGAAAACAAAAGCAATTCCATCACTTATGATTTCGAATAAACCACTGTTTCTGAATAGAGAAATAGCAACTAACATTCCTAAAACGTAAGGGAAAATGGTAACTCCCGTTTTAACACCATTATTTGCTCCAACTACGAAAGCATCAAAAACGGTCGTGTTTGCGTCTGTAAATTTCTTTTCATGTATGAAAGAGAAAATTAATGTCGAACCGATAATTCCAACTAAGATTAATCCGGAAAGGTTAGCTGTGAAATAGTTTTTTCCAATTAAGTCCAAATGGTTTACATACATCAACAAACCAACAATGGCGGCGATTAATACCATTAAGGCGATAACAAGTGAAGCACTTTTGAAATTGATTTTTTGTTTGATTCCAACAATTAGGAAAGCCGCAATTGTACCAATAAAAGAAGTTATAATACACGGAAGCATAACATCTGCTGGATTACTTGCATTTGCAGCAGCGCGATAACCAATAATCGAAGTTGCGATTAAAGTCAGACCAGAAGCATGAAGACACATAAACATAATTTGCGCATCACTGGCTTTGTCTTTGTCGGGATTTATTTCCTGTAAACTTTCCATTGCTTTTAAACCAAACGGCGTTGCAGCTGAATCTAATCCTAAGAAATTTGCAGCAAAATTTAAGGTCATATAGGAGATCGAAGGATGGTTTTTAGGAATACTTGGAAACACTTTTACAAAAACCGGACTTAGTGCTTTAGCCAGTTTTCCCGAAACTCCGGAGATGATTAAAAGCTCCATCAATCCGCAGAAAAATGCCAAATAGGCCATAAGTGGCAAAATCAAATCCATCAATGTGGTTTTGCAGGTAGGCAATAAACCGTCTGATTTTTGAACACCGCTATAAATTTTTACGGTTTTGTTTTTATAAACGTAAGTTGTATCAGGATTTAGCGTATCACGATTGATAATCATCGTTTGATCCGGTGCTTTTTTGATACTGTCTTTGATAAAAGCAGGAAGTTGTTCAGCATATTTTTCAGAAACCAGAATAGGATCGTCTTTTTTTCCATTCAAAACATAATCAATGGTATAAGTATTGGCAGTAAACAAGCTGATTATAATAAAGATAATCGACGAAATAAAAATAGTTAACCAAAATCTACTTAATACCATAGCGCTGTTTTTTTTGTAAATGTAATTATTTAGCAATAAAATGCATAAAGAATTTAATGCCGAAACGAGAAGTATTTGATTGAAATTGTAATTTTTCAGCCATCGAATTAAATTATGTCGATTCTACTTTAACAAATACTCATAACCGTGTTATTAATATAACGCCCCGATGGGGCTTGAAAATCAATCATCTATTCTTATGCTATAAATATTGCACTCCTAACGGAGTTTTCTTAAGCCATGGAAGGGCGTTATATTTATAGAAACGTTGTATATTGTTTCTAACAGCTCCATTGGAGCGATATACAAGGATTCGGGAATTAATTTATTCGATAACAATTTTTGTCTCCAGATAGTTTTCAAAAGCTTTAATCCCTTCAAACAGAATTTCTTTTTTATGACTTTCGGTTTCATGAAAAAATTGCGTTTCTATTTTGGCATGATCTTTTTTAATCGTTTTTTTCCAGGTTCCAATAACTTTTCCGTTTTCGAGAATAATGGGTTTAAAGATTCCATTATTGGTAAAAGCTTTAGATTGATGTTCCAAAAGAATAGAAGCTTCACGGGTTTTATAAGAAATTAAAATCTCATCAAAAGCTGGAAGAAAATGTACGCTTTCGCGGAAATTGTAATCTGTAGAAATATCATTTCCAAACCAATATTTCTGGTTTTCAATCTCAACAGAATTCAATTGCAACTCTATTGCATTAATAGCCAATTTGCAGGTAGTTGGAGGAAAACCGGACCACCACGAGAAATCTAATAACGTTGCGGGACCATGACTTTCAAAATATCGGAGGGCTAATTTAGCCAAACCTTCTTCTTTTGTTAGTTTGCTTTTGGGCTTAGAAACTCTTTCCTCGAGTAGGGCATAAGTGATTTGTTTACCTTTCATTTTACCATTACAAACCAAACCATCCAATTCGGCATTCATCATAATTGCAGCGCTTAAAAAATCATCGTTGGAACTTTTTTTAATGTTGAGTTCCTGCATGATTTCCTCCCGAGTCAAATGATTGTTTCCGGAAAGTAGTTTTTCGATTTGTGCACTAGCCTCATTTAGTTTTTTGGCATCATAACCGTATTTTTTGGCAGCAGAAGTGGTAAAGCGTTTGACTTGTGGAGCCGAAAGATCCAGCATCCAATAAATATCATCGGCAGCAACAAAATGCCAGGTTGGTCTTAGAATATGAGTTCTGATTATTTTGGCTGAGTTTATAGCTTCTTCAATCTCTTTTTCAGAAGAATCACAACGAGAACCAATCGCCCATTTTGCCATTGCATAATCCTGTGCCTGCATCGCGCCCAAATGCTGCACAATTTCTTGTGGCAAACATTGCGTTGTTTTATAAAGCTTTTGCGAAGCCAGTCTGTAATGTGAGATTTCCTGATGTGTCATTTTCTAAAACATTATTTTAACCATATAAGTTATATAAGTTCATTTTAGCTTTGTTCCTTAGTTCCTCTGAACCTTTGTACCTTTAGTTAAACATGAATAATTTCATCATCAATTAAAAGATCTTCACGACGTAAGCGCAGGAAAACCTGTGCTACGGCGATAGTATCTTTTTCGCAATAGGTTATAATTCTATCGATATCTTTTTCAACATAATAAACGTGACCAACCTGACTTCCGTCGATATCGCCTTTTGGCGATGGAACCCCAAGAATCTTAGTCAGTAATTTTAAAGATGTAAAGTGCTTATAATCGCCAAACTTCCATAATTCTAAAGTATCCAAATGCGGAATTTCCCAAGGTTTTTTTCCAAATAGATTCAGTTTGTCCGGAATAGCAATTTGGTTAATAATCATTCTTCTTGCAATAAACGGAATATCAAATTCCTTCGCATTGTGTCCGCATAAAAGATGTTGCGGTTGACTAAAATGATTGTTCAGTAAATTATTAAAGTCTTTTAAAATCTTCTTTTCATCGCCAAAGAACGATGTCACACGAAAATTTCTGACATCGCCTTTAATTGTGAAATATCCGACCGAGATACAAATGATTTTTCCAAATTCGGCCCAAATTCCGGCACGATCATAAAATTCTTCCGGAGTAAAATCGTCTTTCCTTTGATATTGCGTTTTATGGTCCCAAAGCGATTGCATTTCCGCGTCAAGCGAATTGAAGTTTTCTTCTTCAGGAACGGTTTCTATATCCAGAAACAGAATGTTGTTGAGATTTAATTTTTCGATCATAATTTTTTACCACGAATTGCACGGATTAGCACTAATTCTTTGTGTAGATAAATGTACACAAATTCACTTTAAAATAAGAAATTACTTATAAATTAAAAAGAAGGATCTTTTGTCACGAATTTCACTAATTTTCGCTAATTCCTAGTTTGTTAGCAACTAATTTTAATTTGTGTTAATTAGTGAAATTCGTGGCAAAAAAACTAAAACAAACTTTGTTGCGTTGTTGGGTTCTCATGTTCAAGCAACCATTTTTTGCGTGGCAAACCTCCGGCATAACCCGTTAAAGAACCATTTGTGCCAATTACACGATGACATGGAACGACAATCCAAAGTGGATTTTTGCCATTTGCCGATGCTACGGCGCGAATTGCTTTTATATCACCCAGTTTTTTAGTCTGATCCATGTAGCTTATCGTTTTTCCGTATGGAATTTCTAATAGTGATTTCCATACTTTCTGTTGAAAATCGGTTCCTTTTGGATTTAGTTTGAAATTGAAATCGGTTCTTTTTTTATCAAAATATTCCTGAAGCTGGAAAACGGCTTCTTTCAAAACATCCGGAATCTCCTTCGAAACTTCATTTATTCCAACATCAGAAACAGAAATTACAGAAACACCATCTTCATCTCCAATGATTTTGGTGATTCCTAAAGGCGAATTGATATAAGCTATTTCCATAGTTTTAGTTATAGCCACAAAGTTCGCAAAGATTTTTGTTTTAAACTATATAAATGATGTAAGTAAATTGAAGTTTTGTTTCAATTCTACCAGCCACCGCCTCCACCGCCACCGCCTCCGCCACCGGAGCTTCCACCACCAGAACTTCCGCTGCTGGAAGAACTCGAAGATGAAGTATAAGAATCATAAAAGTGGGTTATGTTTTGATACGAAAAACCAACAGAACCATCGCTTGTTTTGATCCAGTTACTGGTATAGTTCAAACTTTTTAAGGCATCGGCGAATTTTAGATTCCATTCTTCTTCTATTCCCAATGCAAAGGCGTACGGTAAATTTTCTTCGTAAGCGCCTATAATATTGGTACTTTGTTCTACAGGATAATTAAGTAATTGCTGTTTGAATTTTTCAATTTGAACTTTTGTAATAATTCCCAGTTGAGTATAAGAATTAATCAGGCTTAGGAATACTGCAAACCCTGTTAGTATTAAAAATATAACCAATGCATTTAGAGCCGAATAGTTTTTGTCGACATTTATGGCGAAAAAAGAAGCATAAGTAAAAACGGCTGTAAAAATCGCTATAACAATACACGGAATTGCTACAGCTGGCTGTCTTTTCATGAATGATCGTATAATTACGATAATCAGGATTGCAGTAAGATTAAGAGTTGTAAAACCAACAATAACAAAGATCAAAGCTGTACCCGCTGTTAAATAAGTGTACCCGGCAATTGCTGCAATTGTAATTAGTGTTCCTATCAAAATTTGTTTGAGATTGCTTAAAAAGTAATCTTTTAAATTGTGCTGATTCTTAAGTGATTTTTCAAGTACTGTTTCGGCTTGACTAAAAGTGGTGTAGGATTTAGAATTGATGGCAAAAGTGTCACTTTCCTTAAATAATACATCTAAAACCGCATTTTCTTCCTGCGGTACATTTGTCGTCTTTGAGCCTTTTACCAGATAATACTCGAATTCGTCTCTCCAGGTTTGAAATCCGTTACCGGTAATTTCTATTGCACCTTTGATCGAAAGACTAATTATTGCTACCAAAAGTGTTTTGGAATCAGAATATCTCTCTTTTATATATTGCAGTGAAGTAGGCGTATAACGCTTTTTTATATCAATGAATTGATTGCTTTCATTTGAAACTAAAGGATCTTCTCCATACCTTTTCCATGAAAAATAATAAAAAAGTAAGCAAATTGAAACGGCTAGAAATGCTAAAAGTAATTTTTGTGCAGAGAGAAATTCCTCTATTTTATAATGTGGCAAAAAGAACGGTTGATGAATAATTCCTTTTGGAAATCCTACCGCTACAGTAAAACCTTCTTCTTTTTTTAGATTTTTCGAAGTAAAATAAACTGAATTTCCACCAATTTTTGAATTACAGTCACTTTCTTTTGATCCTAAAACGCCAGTATAACAATGAGTTTGTAATGCCGATGTTCCGCTTGGTAAAATTACTTTTGCAGAGACATTTTCGATATCAAATTGCCAATAGTTTCCAGTTACATTCCAATAAACCTCGTCAAAATTGTCATAAGAATGTATTTGAGCTTCAACTTCGTAAATCAGTTTGTACGTGTAAGTTCCTTCGCTTAGAGAAATATCTTTATCGCCGATATAGATCTTGAAATTTTCGCCATCTACATCTATGTGATAAGGTTCTTTAATCCAGTCTTTTGTAACATCCAAAACTGTATAAAAATTATTTCTGGAAACCTTCGAAGAATAGTTTTTCATCGGAAGTTGACGAAAGATACCGTGATCTATTTCTTGTTGTGCGGCATAAACTGTAATCGTTTCGGTAACAACAATGTTTCCGTTTTCCTTAACCAGAATATCAGCGTGAAATTGTTTTATTCTTTCCGTACGTTCCTTTTCTTCTGTAATTGTTGAATCAGTTTGACCAAAACAATGCGTTAACGAAAGTAATAAAAAGCTGAAAGTAAATATAAACCTGAAATGTCTTACCATGAAAAAAGTTATTTTGCGAAGTGAAAATAAGGATTTTCTTTTTAAACCATATAAGTTATATAAGTGAATTTAAGTTTTATCTTTTTAACGCAAAGTTCGCAAAGGTTTTTCGCAAAGTCTGCAAAGTTTGTTTTTATTGCATTTTAGGTTAGAGATCACAAAGCTTTCCGGTTTGATTTTATGAACTTATATAACTTATATGGTTTAATAAGCGTCTAGTTTAAATTGAAAGCTTAACATGTTTTCTATTTTTGCACTTGAAATAGTCTTTTTGATATTCGATTTTTTAGAACTGAATTTCGGTAAAACTAAGTTTCGTTCTTTTGCTTCTTGCGTATAATATTCCTGTCGACTTGGATGAAAAGGCGCTACGGCATTAAAAACTTCATTCCATTTTGATTGATTAATGATTTCTTCAATGATTGTGATGCAATCATTTTGATGAATTAAATTTATTGGTGCATCCGGATTTTCAAGGTTTTCTTTTCCTGCAAGAAATTTTACGGGATGACGGTCTTCTCCAATTAATCCGCCGAAACGTAAAATTGTAGTTTCAAAGTTTTTATTTTTTAGAAGAATCGCTTCCGTTAAAAGCAATTGTTTGCCGCTTTCCGTTTCAGGATTCGGAATTGTATCTTCTGTAATTAATTCGTTTTCATTGCCATAAACTGCAGTTGAACTTACAAAAAGCACTTTTTTTATGGTGGATTTTTCTATAAACGGAATTAGATTTTGAATTTTTTCTACGAAACCCTTTCGGGATGAATCGTCGTTATTTCCTCTTAATTTAGGTGGAATATCAATAATTAGGATTTCGCTTTTAGCTAAAAAAGAATTTATATTTTTAGAAACACTTTCGCTTTCAAGCTTCACCAAAAACGGATTTATACCAGCGTTTTCAAGAATAGAAAGCTTATTTTCAGAAGTCGTAGATCCGTTTACTGAATAACGCTTTTTGGCGATTAAGCTTTTCGCTAAAGGTAAACCCAGCCATCCGCAGCCTAAAATACTTATTTGTGTCATTTTTTATTTTGAAGGTTCAAAGGTACAGAGGTTCAGAGTTACAAAGATTTAAAACTATGTGTTTTTCTTTGCGATTTAGCGCCTTTGGGAGATTATTTTTAAGTTTTTTTGTCTTAAAGAAGAGAATTTGCACGCAAAGAGTCGCAAAGACGCTAAGTTTAAAACCTGGAAAAAAAAACTTTGCGACTTCGCGCCTTTGCGAGATTAAATTTTGCGCACTTTGTATTATAAATCCAAAAAGAAACAGATTTTCTCTTTTCCTTTTGCACCAATTCTATTGTAGAATTTAATCGCTCTTTCGTTAAATTGAGGCGTTCGCCATTGCATGTTGACGCAATTTTTCTCCTTTCCAATTTCTTTTAGTTTATTGATTAAAGCTTCGCCAATTCCAAAATTTCTGGCATGATCTTCTAAATATAAACAATCCATATATAAAAAATCGCCGGCGCTCCAGGTCGAAAAATCAAAAGTATAAGAAACGTAACCTACAATTGTCTCTTTTGTGGCAACCACTAAACAATGTAGTTTTGGCTGTTCGCCAAATAAAGCTTTTTTTAATCCTTCTTCTTTTCCTTCGGGAGAATAATCCGCTTTTTCGTATTCAGCATGTTTTTGGCATAAAACAACCAATTTGGGTAAATCTGATACTTCGCAGTTTCTTATTGTATATTCCATTGCAAATTAATTTCGTTTTGTAAAAAGGTGATAAAATGATGGAAATAATCCGGGTATTGCTCGTTTTCTCTAATGGCGATAAAGTGCTTTCTTTTTAAGCCATTTTTGCCAATTTTAATCGCTTTTATGGGATTGTTTTTCAAATGTGGCAACAATGCCCATTTTGCCATAGACATTACACCCATATCGGCTTTAACCATTTCAAGAGACGCTTCGGTCAACGGAAGTGGAGTGATCTTTTTGGGCGTTACTTTGGCTGGAGCCAAAATAAATTGATGAATCGTCACGGTTTCCATCGGAAGGGAATGAATCAGTAAATGTTCGTTGATAAAATCCTCGGCAACGACATATTTTTTATCTGCCCAAGCGTGGTTTTCAGAAACTGCCATAACCACTTCATCCTGAAAAAGCTCAATATATTTGATGTTATTGTCTTTGATCTGATCGCTGATGATCGCAATATCGATTGTGTTTTCTAATAATTTTTGTAATGGAATATGAGTAGCTTCGGTTACTATTTTCAACTCAACATTTGGGTACAAATTATGAAATTGTTTTAAAACCGGCGGAAGCCAATGATAACTTGAATAACATTCTGTACTTATTCTGATTTCGCCATGTTCGCCATAAACCATTTGTTTGATTTGCGATTGGGTCTGAGCCAGTTTATCCAGAATTTCATTGGCAAGATCATAGATTTTTTCTCCTGCTTTCGTCAAAACCAGTTTTTTGTTTGTTCTCAGGAAAATAGGAGTTCCCAATTGATATTCGGCTTCTTTAAGTTGATGACTCAAAGCCGATTGTGTCAAATGCAATTTGTCAATTGCTTTGGTAATGCTTCCTTCTTCGACAATTGCTTTTATTAATTTTAAATGACGGATTTCCATTTTTGAGGATTTGTATACAAAGTAACGAAATTTAGGAATGGCTTTTCTATGAAAAAAAGTAATCAAAGTGATGAATTCTTTTCGTTTTTATCGAAAGGTGCGTTGGACTACTTTTGAATTAACGAAATCATTAAAACTAAAAAAAATGGAAGCACAAATTAAACATTATGAGAATAAACTAGCCTTCGAAATGGATCCGTCTGATTTGTTTGATGCTTTGAATAATGGAGAAAAAGTAATTGTTATCGATGCCAGAAAAGCGTTTGGGTTTGAAGCAGAACATATCCCAACGGCGATAAACATTCCTCATCGCCAAATGACGATTGAAAGCACAAAACACTTAGACAAAGAGATTTTGTATGTCACTTATTGCGATGGAATTGGTTGTAATGCTTCGACAAAAGGCGCTTTGAATATGGCGAAACTTGGTTTTAAAGTAAAAGAATTAATTGGCGGAATAGAGTGGTGGAAGTTTGATGGTTATGCCACCGAAGGAACAAACGGTGTAAAAGCAGGTTTGAAGATTGAATGTGCTTGTTAATTTTCTAGGTACAAAGGTTCAAAGAATCAAAGGTTCAAAGGTTCAAAGGTACAAAGGTTCAAAGAATCAAAGAATCAAAGGTTCCAAGGTATTCTGAAAAACAAAAAGCACTATGAAAATAGTACTTTTTTAAACCTTTGTACTCTGTACCTTTGAACCTTTGATTCTTTGAACCTAATTTTAAGATTCGATTAAAGCTTTCAGACCTTGAAGAATTGGGTTTTCATCGCCTTGGGGTTCTTCCTGAACAGCGTCGGGACGATTGTCTTCCTGAATGATTTCTAGTTTTACTTTCTGATTTTCTTCAAATAGAATGTAACTCATTATAAAATAATTCTCCGGTTTATCTTCTAGTTCCGGTCTCGGGAAAAACAAAGAATACTTGATTTTCTGATTCTGAATGATTTCTAAAACGGTTCCCCATTGCTCAAAAACCTGACCTTCCCATTCATTTCTAAATCGGATCTCGTTATCAACTTTCCAGTCTGTAATTAAGTCACTTCCGTATTGCCATTGTTTGACTAATTCTGGTTGTGTCAATGCATTCCAAACTTTTTCTATTGGAGCATTGAGGTAGATTGTAGAAATATTTGTTGCCATAATAAATGTTTTTATTGTGGTTTTGCAAGAGGTTTTAAACTGTCTTTTACAATAACGGTGCTATCTTTTACTACTGTTGCAACGGGTATGGTTGCTATTGGCGCTATATATTTTTTTATTTTTTGCTGAATTAATACGGCATCATTTAAAACAAAAGGTGTTGGCATCATCCAGTCGCTTCTTGGTTTGACCTTAAGCAACGGATTTGTCATTAGATCAAAAGAACTTTCGATTAAATCCATATCAAAAACGGACGATTTGTTAAGGTAGAAGTCCATTACAAGCGGTTCATTGCCTACAACATAATAGGATAAAAGGCGCATTCCTTCTCGTTCTAACTCATTTCCTTTTTGTCCTAAAGTTGAAACGCCATTTGCCTTAAAATTATAAAATATCATTTTAGGATTGGCATAAATATCGTATCGATTTACTTTTCGGTTTGGTGTAATTTTTATTTTCAGATACCTGTTATTTCCAACAACGCTGTCTTGTAAAAATGCGATTGTTGGTTTTGGTATTTCTACAACAGGCGCAATGGCACTATAAGTAAAACCTGAACTGTATTTGCTGGAAAGAGGGAGATTGTTTAAACCTGGTGCTTTTTGATTTTTTTCTCCTAAATAAGATTTTGTCCAATCGTCTAAGTTCACATCATATGTTGTCCAGATTGCAGAGTTTGTGTTGGCATTATAAACGTATAACAAACTGTTTGATTTTGCCTGTCCGTGTTCATAACCGGAATGATATCCTGCATAGACAAAGAAACCAATTGATGTGGCGAAGAAAATCATTATCCAGGCACCTTTTTTAGCAAAAGATCCAAATATAGGAAGTAATAATCCAAATAGTAATACGGTTAGAATGGCACTTCCGTAAAGAATTTTCAAACCTAAACCAATAGGAAACATTAAAATAAAAGGCGCTACGATTGATAAAGCCGGAATAGAGAATAATAAATTTAAACCTAAACTATAATGTTGTGTCAATACAAAAATTCCAAATAATAGTATTCCAAAGTAAACAGGAATAATCAGGAAACCTGCTCCGGTTAAACTGTTGGCAAGAAATCCATTGATTACTATCCAAAGCAGTAAAGGAGCAACAAAATGGTTCATTGTAACTTTAGTTTCTGAGAAATGATGGTAGAATGCAAAACAAATCGCAATACTAAGTGTCACAAATGCCCCTATGTAAGCGTGACCGTTATAGGTAAATCCGTTAAGAAGGTCAGAATATTGAGGATAGATTTGTAATATTATTTTCCATCCTAAAAAAGTAACTAATCCTGAAATTATTATAGATCCCAACAACGGAAGAAAGCCTCTGAAGATTTCTCGGAATGTAATAACACGTTTTGCTTTTCCGATAAAAATAAAAAGTATTAATAAACCTAAAGCAATAACAGTCATAGGAAATACCCATGAAAATGGATAATTTATGAATGAAAATGGTGCGCTAAAGTAAACATCATCTTCGGTTGAATTCGTAGCGTTTAAGTCTGTGTTGGCGAAGTATTTTAGCAAAGGCATCAGGTAAGTTCCCTGATGTGCCAATGTTGTTTTACTTAAATGCTGAATATCATCTTGTTGTGTATGGTAATTATAATGTCCGTCTATAAAGGCAAAATTGAATCCCTGAATGTTTCCTTGTTCTCTAAAAACGGTTAAATCAGTATCATTGGGGAGCATTTTATAAATGCTGTACATCAAAGAGTTTGAAACGGGGTAAGCCGTTTTTGCTTTTGAAAATTCTCTAACAAGAGCTTCGTTTCCTTTATTGGTTTCCATCAGCATATAACTTGGTCCAGAAGAACCTCTGGCTTCAAAGTTGATCACCAATCCAACGTCTTTTGCCCAAGGATGTTGATTTACAAAAAGTGCTGCACCATTCAGACCCAATTCTTCTGCATCCGAAAAAAGAATGATAATATCGTTTTTATGTGGCTGTTTGGAATATAAAAAAGCACGAACGCCTTCAAGTATTGTTGCAACGCCAGATGCATCGTCACTTGCACCTTTAGAAAAAGAATGTGGCGCACTATCATAATGTGAAAGCAATAAAAGGGCCTTTGAGTTATTGGTTCCTTTTATACGGGCCAGTATATTTTTGGATTTTACCAGAAGTCCTTTGTCATTAAGAGTAAAACCTTCCTGAACGCTTGTTTCTAATCCAATTCGGTTAAGTTCCAGTTTGAGATAATTGGCAACTAATTCATGATTTGTCGAACCTACATAATGAGGTTTTTGTGCAATAATCTCGACTTGATTTAATGCTCTTTCAGTAGAAAAATCGGCAAGTGCTTCGTCATTTTTAGAAATATACTGCGGCATCATCGTAACATAAATGATCCCTAGAATTACTAAAATGCCTGCGATGCCTAGAATTGAGGTCTGGTTTTTTTTCATGATTGATACGTACTAAATTTCTTTTTTAACGAGCATAAAATAATCATTGTCCAAAGAGCGATATCCCTGATCATACAAGAAATAGTAGGTGTTTCCTGTTTTTGTTTGTAAAACATTCGTAAAAAAGTCGAAGTCGAAACCTTTGGTTATCATTTTATCCCTTGTTGCTTTAGATTTTCCATCTGTATTTAGTTCGGACAAAATACGGTAATTTTTTCGTAATTTGTTGTTTACATTACGCATGAAATTAGTACTATCTTTATTTATTTTATTGTTGTAGGCATTACGGCAACTGTCTGAACAGAATTTTTTGTCTTCTCTGCCTACTAGTTTCTCGGAGCATTCCAGGCAAGTCTTCATGATTCTATTTTTTTAATTTCATATAAATCAGTTCTTCGGTCCTTTAATATTCGTACACTTCCATGTTCATGAAGTTGTTTAAGCAGGTTCAAATCAACATCAACAATCAAGGTCATTTCAGTATTTGGAGTTGCTTCGGCTTTTATACCATTACTTGGAAAAGCAAAATCAGAAGGCGTAAAAACAGAAGCTTGTGCATATTGAATGTCCATATTATTCACTTTTGGCAAGTTCCCTACACATCCTGCAATGGCAACATAACACTCATTTTCTATTGCCCGAGCCTGCGAACAATGTTTTACACGTGTATAAGCATTTTGTGTATCAGTCAAAAACGGAACAAATAAAATATTCATTCCTTCATTTGCCAAAATCCTTGAAAGCTCCGGAAATTCAACATCATAACAAATTAAGATTCCAATTTTACCACAATCCGTATCAAAAGTTTTAAACTCAGATCCGCCTTTCATTCCCCAATGTTGTACTTCGTTTGGTGTTACGTGAATTTTGGTATACATTTCTGAAGTTCCGTCCCGTTTACATAAAAAACCAACATTGTATAAAAAACCATTTTCCAGATAAGGCATACTTCCTGTGATAATATTGATGTTGTAAGAGATGGAAAATTCCTGAAAACGCTTTCTGATTGGTTCAGAATATCTGGCAAGTTCCCGAATTGCTTCTGCTTCTGATAAATGATTATAATCAGCCATTAAAGGCGCAATAAAAAGCTCGGGAAATAAAGCAAAATCGCTTCCATAACCAGAAACTACATCGATAAAAAATTCTGCCTGCTCAAAAAACTCTTCCAAATTATTCAATTGACGCATTTGCCATTGAACTAAACCCAATCTGATTACACTTTTTTCGAGATTAATTAATTTAGGACTTTCGTCATAATAAACATTATTCCATTCTAAGAGAACAGCAAATTCTTTTGATTCTTCGTCGCCTTCCAGATAGTTTTTGATAATTCTCAATACGTGAAAATCATTGCTTAACTGAAAAGAAAGCACCGGATCGTGTAATTCTTTATGTTTTACTTTTTCGATATAGTTTTTTGGAGTCAGCTTTTTGGCATATTGCCCATAATTCGGAATTCTACCGGCAAAGACAATTGCTTTTAGATTAAGTTGTTCGCAAAGTTCCTTTCTGGCATCGTATAAACGACGCCCCAATCGTAAACCACGGTAATTGGGATGTATAAAAACATCGATTCCGTATAGAATCTCTGCGTCTTTATTATGTGTAGAGAAAGTATAATCTCCAAGGATTTGTTTGTAGTTGTGTTTTTTGTCGACCATTTTTTCATCGACAATAAGCGATAATGCTGATCCAACTACTTTTCCGTCTGCGAGAATAACGAGCTGGCCTTCGGGGAAAATTGAAAGTAATCTTTTGATATCTGCCTCTTTCCAGTAAGAGTCCGCCATTTCAGGATATGATTCAATCATTGAGTCTTTCAATTGTTTGTAATCATCAAATTCTAAATTTCGTAACTCAACCTTGTTTATTTTAGTCTGCATATCGTAAGATTTATCTCAAATATACGAAATTATTTCCACTTACAAACGCTTACAAATAATTACAACCGAAAGTAAATAGTTGATAACCGAATAATTATTGGGCTTCAGCGCATCTTTGCCTTGTTGAATTTGATAAACGAATTCTCTTATACGAACATTTAAATATTATACGCCATGAACGGAATGAAAAACAGAGTACAATTGATTGGAAACGTAGGAAACGATCCAGAAATCAAAACATTAGAAAACGGAAGTAAATTAGCGCATCTTAATATCGCAACAACCGAAAGATATAAAAATGATAAAGGCGAAAAAGTCGAGCAAACCGAATGGCATCGTGTTACGGCTTGGGGGAAAACGGCCGAAATTATCGAAAAATATGTCGAAAAGGGAAAAGAAGTTGGGATTGAAGGAAAGCTAATTCACAGAAGTTATGATGACAAAAACGGTGAAAAAAGATATATTACCGAAGTTGTTGTCAGCGAAATCTTGCTGCTCAGTAAATAG
This sequence comes from Flavobacterium pectinovorum, assembly GCF_006438875.1. GTDB lineage: Bacteria > Bacteroidota > Bacteroidia > Flavobacteriales > Flavobacteriaceae > Flavobacterium > Flavobacterium pectinovorum_A. The sequence goes on along the minus strand of NZ_RCZH01000014.1, from coordinate 125,527 downwards.
TGTTTATTAAAATTTGATATTCAAACCCGACAAGTTCAAAACTGTCGGGTTTATTGTTTTAAGATTATAAAACAGAAGCACCGTTTATATCTGTTGTTAGGATTTCGCTCATATAGTCAAAAAAAGGTCTCATGTTTTTGAAGGTTTCTAAAGCCTGTTCTAGAAAAAGATCGCTTAAGACTTCGGCATCTGTAAAACGCCTGATTACTAAAAACTGTTTGTACCGAAGTAATTCAATTGCTTTGTGATCTGAATCATAACCTTTTGGTGAAGTTTTTAGTTGTTCGCCTTGTAAGTTTCCAAAATTGCTGACAAAAGATTTTGACTGCAATATTTTTTGCATTGGTTCGTCATCGTGAGCAAATTCGGCTCTTATTCGTTTTAAATCTGCAGTATTTGGTCCCCAGAATCCACCGGCAACAAAAGTATTTCCTTTTTCAATATGAAAATAATAACCTCCGCGTCTTTCTTTTGTGGCTCTGGTATAACTGCCGCCCCAAAAGCTTTTAAAAGGAGTTTTATCTTTAGAAAAACGAATATCACGATATATTCTGTAAACACTTTTTTTGCCCGAAGCTGTTTCTAAAACATCAGTTTTAGAAAGCTCCTCAAGCAAAGCACCTGCAAAAGTTTCAATATGATTTAATTCGTTTAGATAATTTTGTTTATTGGCATCAAACCAAGGCTTGTTATTGTTAGTTTTGAGTTCAGTCAAAAAATCAAGACTTGATTTAGGGATAGTAATATTGTTTTTCATAGTAGAAATTTTGAATTTTTTTAAAATCAAAGTGGGGCTAAGCATAAAAAAACCCACCAAATGTTATGGTGGGTTTATTATATATAAATTTAAGCTGTTTTTTTGAATAAATCAAACATAGGACAACGTGAACAACGTTTTTTTTCACTTTTTTTGTATTTCTCACAACAAGAAGATTTACAGTTTTCCAACTTCTTAATGTTCTCAAGGATAGCTTTATTCTTCTTTTTCTTTTTATCCTTTTTCTTGTCCTTGTCTTTTTCTTTCTTGCCCAATTTTCCTCTGTATTATAAAAACAGTGGCAAATATAAAAGAAAAATGTTATTTTTATATATTCTAAATAAACTTTAACTTTTTTATTTAGGATTGATTGCAATTGAGCTTGTAACCGTTAATTGCTGAATATCACGATCAAACAAGTAAAGTCCGCCTTTGTCATCTCCAATTAAGTTGATTTTATCTAAAATTGATTTAGCAGTCGCTTCTTCCTCGATTTGTTCCGCCACGTACCATTGTAAGAAATTATGAGTTGCATAATCTTTTTCCTCAAAAGTGATGTGAACCAACTCGTTGATAGATTCTGAAACAAAAATTTCATGGTTATAAAGCGCTTCAAACATTTCTTTAAATGTAGAATAGGATGTTTTAGGCGATTTTAGATCGGTAATCTGAGCGTGACCTCCGCGCTCGTTTACATACTTTACTAATTTTAGCATGTGTGCGCGTTCTTCGTCTGATTGTGTGTACATAAACTGAGCAATTCCCTCTAATCCGTGTACTTCAGCCCAACAAGCCATAGAAAGGTAGGTTTGCGAAGATTCTGCCTCTATACGGATTTGTTTGTTTAATGCTGCTTCTATATTTTTTGATAACATAATTGTGTCTTTTTTGTAAAGTTAGAAAAAATAATTCAAACCACTTTTTGAAACATGGAAAACATGGGCATTTGGATTAATTCTCAATAAAATTAAGGCTTATCAAATCGGAATGATTTTGAAAAAACAGCTTTGTCTATTAAAGGATTTGTTGTTTCATCAGGAATAAATCCGTCAGTAAATTTGCGCATTACAAATTGTTTTGCAGCGGAATCATAGTAACTCAAAATAGAAAAATTGTCAAGAGTTAGTATGTTTTGCAGCTTTATTTTTTTGTTTGTATCCAAATAATAAAAAATATTATCATTGGCAAATGGTTCTTGTCTTTGCTGTATAAATTCGGAATTTGAATTTAATATACTTTCAAAATAAGCCGTTTGGTTTTGACCGTATTGTGATAAATTTATTTGAAAAGGCTGGACATCATCATAAAAACTGTAGTAGGGTCTATCTTGTTGTGTTATTCCTCCAATGGTTATATAAGCATTTTGGCTGTTCTTGAAAACGGATATACCAAAATCCAATGCCGACAAATATTTTAAAAACGTACTTGTCTTTTTTATTTCTTTTGGTTTTTGATCTTCAATTTGAAGTAACAAAGGGGAGTTTTTAAATTTAATGGTATCATTTTTCGAAACCTTTACATTCTTAATCGTTTCACCAGTATTATAATCTTTAATGTCTAACTGAAGTTCCTCCGGGTTGGTATTGATTTGGTAAAGTCTATCATCAAGAAAAAATGAATTACTTAGTTTTCTTGACGTTTCAGTCATCGATTGCGGAAAGTTTTTTTCCTTTATTTCATAGGTTTCCAGATTGACATCGAATATTTGTGTTTTTGCCGGATTTTGATCAAATGTCAAAATAAGGCGATTATCAAGCATATAGACTTTACTTTTTTTAATGCTTCTCGAAAGAGGATTATAATCTCCAACTTCAATTTTTTCGATAGGATTATCTCTAATAAACTGATTGAAAGTTATAGGTTGTGTGTTTCTATTTTGAAAAGTAAACGTAGAAAAATCAAGTGGCTTTTCTTCAACAGCTTCATCTTTAAATTGATAAAGTGTTAAAGTCTGTTCGGCACTGTCTTTAGAGAGAATATAAAAGATATTATTCTTTTGAAATGTAGCTATGAAATATTGTTTTGAGTACGGAAAGCTAAATTTCAAAGGTTTAATAGCCTTGTTTGTCATGTCGTATTTAATGAGGACAATACTTTTGAAATCTTCTGTTGACCAATAGAGAGTTGGGTTTTGATCTTCGTCAAAACTATATCCAATTATTAATTTGTCTTCTATATTCGTGCGCGAAGTTCTTAATTCATTTGTTAAAAATAATACCTTGTTGTATTGTAAAATGGTAAGATTTTTATCATCTGCAATAAAAGCAAATACATTATGAGTCTTTGAATTTTCGACATTTAAGATCTGACTATACTCTCCTGAATTTCTTAGATTTATGGGATAAGAATTTAATACTGTCTGGCTCAATAGAGTTGATCCGCAGATCAATAACAGTAATAATAGTAGTTTTTTCATAAATTTTCAAACAACAAAAATCATTCCAGTTTAATAGCTGTATTTATGATTTTTAATTTCGATTTTACTTAACAATATTAAATATTTAAAGGTAGATGATTTATAGCTACTAAATTATATATAACAAATATTTAATAAGTTTTATGTTTATTTTAATTGTGAAATACATGAAAAATAGTCGTATTCTTCTATTTATATGACTTTTTGGGGAAAGCTATAAATGCTTAATTAAGTTAGTTTCGTAAAAAAATTAAGACATGAAAAAATTACTTTATTTATTTAGCGCTACTTTATTAGCACTTGCTTCTTGTACTAACGATTACGATGGTTCTTGTGTCAAGAAGAATGATGTAAATCCAATTAAGAACGATACAATTTCGCCACCAAAAACGGATTCGATTCCTATTGTAATTATGGAGCCTTTTTTATTGAAAAAACTGGTTCATACTTATACAAATGGAGAAGTTTCAACATTGGAATTATCATATAAAGATAACAAAATATTGTCAGACAGAGATGGATCTAATACTACATTGTATACTTACACAGGAGATGTAATTACGAAAATTGAGAAAGCGGATCTTTCAGGAGATGTTTATCTTACAAAAGAATATGTTTATGCAAATGGAAAAGTAGATTATATTTTAAGTAATGAATTTGGAAATTACTATAAAACAAAGTATCATTATAATAGCGATGGAAGTGTATTTTATTATAAATTAAATAGTGACAGTTTGGGAACTGATGGACAAGATACAGGTATTAGCGGAAGATATACTTTTTCTGAGGGTAACTTGATCACTGACCAATTTTACAATGGTAGTTATGAATCATTGATTACTTTTGAATATGATTCAAAAAACAATCCAAGACTTAATATTTTAGGCTTTAATTTATTAATAGATACTAATGAGATGTCTTCTTCTAATAATATAATTAAAAGAATTGGTGATGTGGAGGACTCAGGTACTATAATGACAACAATTTTTAGCCATGAATACAATGAAAATGGCTATCCTGTAAAGACAACCCAGACATTGCAAATTGGACATGTAATTACTAAAGAAACATCTACATATAGTTACTAAATTTATATAAAGGTTATTGTTGTTGGTTTTATAGCGTTTATAAAGATTGCAAACTATTGTTTGAAGTTCTGTAAATACCTTAAAACACAATGATTATTTATTATAAACAGAATAAGATGATGGTTAAACGGAACTGATTTTATCTCATCCTGAAATTGATATGTATTTATTGATAAAAATAATTAATTAATTATAAAAGTAGCCGCCTCAATATAAAACTTGAAGCGGTTTTTTATTGGTGTGTATTTTGATGTCTTAATTTTAAGTGGAGGAAGAGAACATAATTCTATAATCCTTCCATCTGATAGATTTGTTTTAATTGGTTAATCCTTTTGATTTCAGTATTAAAACGCTCTGCTAGTAGATTTCCTTAAAGTTGCCTTTGATATGTTTGTTATTTTCTGAATCGATAATAATATGTGATCAACAGTAGTAGTGATATCTAGCGGAGCGCCAGTTCTATCTTGCGCAGAGAGTATACATTACCTCATAATAAGTAAGGAGCATCACTCTAAGTAGTAATCTTTTGGATGATCACTTGATTGTCTTTTTGCTGTAGGCTTTTAGAAGAGGCTGGATATTGGTTGATTTGCTAATCTAATCTGCCCTTTCGAACAAGATGTTTCTTTGGAATTTAAACATCAAACGAATGAGGAAAGTATTGTTTTGTAGGTTACAATATTTAAATATTACAATCAGGTGGACTAATTAAATATAAAAAATACTCATGAAAGAATAATATAAAAAAAACTGCTTCAGTTTTTGAAGCAGTTTCTTTTTTTTGTTTCACTGGTGATTATCTTATTGTAAAAGTAACTCTTCTTGCCAATCTTCTGGCTTCTTCAGAATCTTTTTGAATTGAAGTATCTGCACCTTGAGCAACTACATTTAATCTTGAAGATGAAATACCCGCTTTTTCAAGAATAGTTTTTACATTATTAGCTCTTGTATTTGATAGTTTTTCGTTGTATTCTGAGCTGCCAACCTGATCCGCATAGCCTAAAATGTCAAGATAGGCTGAAGGATTTTTTCTCAAATACGTCAAAACTACATCAATTGAAGCTGTTGAATTTTCGATAGGAGTAGCTTTATTAAAGTCAAAATAAACGCTGTAATATTTAGCATTGATCATTTCTTTTATAAGATCCTTGTCATTTACTACTGTAGTAGTAACCGGTTTTTCTATAATAATTTGTTTTTCCGGAATCTTGCTTACTAAAGCTTCAAGGTTTGCAATTTTATTTTCCAGAGGCGAAAGATCAACTTCTTGCGAAAGAACTACCCAGTCAGCATGTTTTGCGTTTTTGCCTAAGTAAACATTTAATCCTACAGTTCCATTAAAAAGTACTCCGTTAAAACCTCTTGATTCTACAGGACATCCACAATCAAAGGTATAATCTTGAGAGGCATTTATTATAGTTGTAAAATCACCGGTTAAAGCAAATCTATCAGATAATCTGATTTGACCCGTAATACCAGCAATGAAATTTCCCATTCTGTCTTTAACATGCAAATCTTTGTTTTCTAATTGAGCTAAACCAAAACCTGCATGGCCTAATAAACCAATTGTCTTAGTCCATGATTCAAAGTCCATGATTCTGCCTAAGTTTGCAACAGCTTGTAAGTCTGCTCTGTAATATTTTGAATCAAAGTCAATGGAATTATTTTTTCCGGTAAAACTGTTATATCCAAAATCTGCTTTTAAACCAAACTTGTTGTTAAACATGTACCTTACTCCTAAGTCACCTACCCAAAAGCTTGGTGTTGATGTAAAATAATTTTCCATCATAGGACTTTGAGGTTTGTTAACACCTCCACCTAATTCTATAGACCATTTGTTGTAGTTATCAGTACTTTTTTCTTTTTCTGTTTGTGCTTGCAGGTTTGTTAAGCCTAGCGAAAGCGCCAGAATAGTTACAATTTTTTTCATTGTTATGAGAGTTTAAATTTTCTCCAAACAAACAATTAATTGCAAGAAACACTATCCTTAATAAGACATAAGCACAACAGAATAAGGCAATAAACAGTTTTCTTACCTGTTCATTAATTCCTGTAGCGTATCAACAAATTGCCCTAAGTGTAAACCATCCATTAAACCATGATGAACATGGGCTGACATAGCGATTGTTCTTTTTCCGGTTTCTGAAGTGATCATTTTACCAAATGAGACTTTAGGACAACTATCTGGATAAGTAAAACTTCTGGCGTGTGAAAGCGAAGTAAAGTTTAACCACGGAATTGCCGAGAAGTGTATGACATTATCGTCATCAAACGATCTTGTAAAAAGTCCGGTTGTGTTTTGAATTCGTTCGATTTCTTTTAACGCATTTTGTTCGAAGATCTTAAAATCTGAATTGTATTCGATTAATGAAAATCCAAAAGTACCGTCTTCACGGCCAATTGTTGCCGAGGCATCAATTCGGTCATTAATATAAATTTTGTCTTTGGCAATTCGGTATCTAAAATTCTCGATTGAATTTACAGCAACAAGGGTTTTATGTAAGTAATAAATAAAGAAAGCAGCTTTGAGGTCTTTTGCCGTTTGATATGCTTTTGTGCAATCAATCTCGACAGTGGCTCCAAAAAAAGGTTCTTCCATTCTGTTGAAATGTGCAAAATGCTCTTTTCTATTCCAGTTTTCTAAATCTAAAAGTGTTTTCATTATAATAAGTTCTGAACGACTTCGGTAATTTTTTCGAATGAACTAAAATGTTCATGTTCTACTTTGTGACTAATTTTTTCGTGTTCCCAAGTAGTGTGAAACGGAATATGAACGGCATAACCTCCAATTTCTAAAACCGGCAAAACATCAGATTTTAAAGAATTTCCGATCATTAAAAATTCATGAGGCTGAATGTCTAAACGACCCAGTAGTTTCTGATAATCTATTTCTTGTTTGTCTGACATTACTTCGATATGATGAAAATAATGACCTAAACCAGAACGGTGCAATTTACTGTGTTGGTCTTTTAAGTCGCCTTTTGTGGCAACAACCAATTTATATTTTCCGTGTAGCGATTGCAATGTTTCTTCGATTCCGTCAAGAAGCTCGATAGGTTTCTCCAGTAATTCTTTTCCGTATTGAATGATTTTTTCAATCACCTCAATCGGAATTGTATTGTTCGAAATATTCATCGCCGCTTCAATCATCGAAAGAATGTATCCTTTGATTCCGTAACCATACAAAGGTAAATTCTCGATTTCGATCTTGAATAATTCCTGCGAAATTCCCTGATGCGAAAGATAATCTTCCATCAAAGCACAAAATTTGTGTTCGGTTTCCTGAAAGTAAGGTTCGTTGATAAACAAAGTATCATCAGCATCAAATGCGATTACTTTTAAATTGGGTATTTTGCTTTTATGTAACATAATAAAGATGTTGTTTTTTTAGTTTCAGGTTTTTTAGCCACGAATTACACGAATTATCTCGAATTTTTTTTTGCCACAGATTAGGATGATTAAAGGGATTATTTTAAATCTGCTCAATCTGCCAAATCTGCGAGAGAACTTTTTACCACAAATTTCACAAATTTCGACAAATTTTTTGCCTCAGATTAGATGATTAAAAAGATTAAATAAAAGAATCTGCGTTAATTTGCTTAAATCTGCAAAATCTGCGTGAAACTATTTTTTTCACCACAAATTCACGAATTATTTTAAAATGAATCTGCTCAATCTGCTCAATCTGCGAGAGAACTTTTCTACCACAAATTACACAAATTTTGACGAATTTTTTGTCTCAGATTAAATGATTAAAAAAGATTAAATAAAAGCATCTGCGTTAATTTGCTTAAATCTGCAAAATCTGCGTGAAACTATTTTTTCGCCACAAATTCACGAATTATTTTTAAAAGAATCTGCTCAATCTGCCAAATCTGCGAGAGAACTTTTTACCACAAATTACACAAATTTCGACAAATTTTTTGCCTCAGATTAGATGATTAAAAAGATTAAATAAAAGAATCTGCGTTAATTTACTTAAATCTGCAAAATCTGCGTGAAACTATTTTTTTGCCACAAATTTCACAAACTATTTTAAAATCAATCCGCGTAAATCCGTTTAAACCCGTGACATCTGCGTGCCATTTCTCAATCCTAATTCTTCGCAAACAAGTTCTTAAACGAGATTGTTTTATCATAAAACGTAATTCTAATTCCAAGAAGCAAAATGATTCCACCAAAAACCATTTGTAAAGTTATTTGTTCTTCCAAAAACAACCAAGCTAAAACAGATGTAATTACAGCCTGACTTAATAAACTTAGCGAAACTCTTGTTGCACGCATATGTTGTGTGGCATAACTGATAGAAAGCCACGCACACAATTGGCAAATTACAGCTTGCAAAATCAGTACTAACCAACCTGTATCTGAGAATCCGGTAAAAGGCTGATCTAAAAAGTAGCAAAGAATTCCTAAATAAATGCTCGATGCCAATAAACTAATCGTCATAAACGATAAAACATCGACATCTGAAAGTACCTTTTTGCTCACTAAAAGATAAATCGAATATAATATTCCGGACAAAACAGCAAACAGAAAAGCCTGATCAAAATTCAAATCCATAAAAAAGCTAAAACCGACCAAAGTAATCATCCCGAATAAAGAAACGACGGTTCCGATCCAGAAATTGGTTGCGGGTCTTACTTTCAAAAAGAAGAAAGAACCAATCCCAACCCAAAGCGGAGATAAGTTCGTCAACAACGAAGCCTGAGTCGCGCTTGAATCCTGAATGGCGATATTCCAAACGGCAACATCTGATGAGAATAAAATGCCGCAAAGTACCGCAAGAAGCAAGAATTTTGTCTTTGGCAGTTTGAAGCTTTTTGTGATAAGCATATATGGTAAAAGTAAAATCACCGCAAAAGTCATTCGATAAAAAGCCGAAATTAATCCAGGTGCTAATTTAAGTTTTATCAATATCGGGAATATCGAAATACAAAGTATTCCGCAGATTAAGGCTAGTCTTGGTTTGGTAATTTTCATTTGTGATTATTCTGAAAAACTAAAAATTTGATATTTTTTATTCTGATTGTTATAACTTCCTAAATACAAAGTGGTATTGAATTTAAAAACAATTAAATCTTTATATAGATCCCTGCCAAAAATAGAAACACCCTGACTAACGTCTTCGTTTTCTTCTAAAAATAATCTGGCTTTTTCAAATGCTGAGGTTTCAATTTTACTATCTAAATGATTAAAACTGGAGTCAAACAAACAGTTTGTATAAACAACATTCTTATCTTTATAAGAAATCAAATTTCCAATAGTGTAGCTTGATGAAAAACCAAAAGACATAGGAGCTCCACCAAAACCAGCTCCACCAAAACCACCGCCAACTCCAGCACCCATTCCCATTCTTGCACCTCCTCCTCCTGCACGTGCTATATCTTGAGAACTTCCAATTACCGTATAATATAAACCATTTAGCTTATAACATGATATTCCAGGATTAGAGTTGTTAATTTTTCGTATAAATTGTTTTGGTTTTTCGAGAACCTTTTTATTATGAATACTTTTTATTTCCTGAAAAACATCTGAGTTTTTAAATGTAATTTCTTCTTCTCTTGTAGCTATAAACCGATTAATTTTATTTCCATTTTGATCGCTCATAGTCAGAAATAAAACTTGGGGATTAGTTTTGATTTGAAGAATTTTATCATCTATTAAAAATGAATTCGACTTAAATGTAATAGATTCGTATGCTCCCTTTGCTACAGCCGGCTGCTGAATTGATTTTAAATCTCCAGTAAAATCATTCAGATTAATTTTTAAGATATCTGTTGAGAAAGTATTATTATCCATTGTAAAAATAATTTCGTCATTTTTGTATGTGTAAACTTTAAATCGTTTTGAGCTCAATGATAACGAAGGCGGACTGTCGGTGCTTATATTCTGAATGAAAATATCAGATGACTCTCCTGTTAATGCCGTATATAAGTTTACTTCAGTTGCAGATTCATTGTGAAATTGCAAATTTGACAAATCGATTGTTTTTGTATCTAGATTTCCATCATTATTAGAAATATAAAATTTTAAAATGCTTGTATTTTTAACAATAGTAATTAGATAAAAGACATTGTTTATGGTAAGCTCTTTAACTATTTTTTCCTTTTTTAATTCGAGATTAATTGAAGTTGTTTTGGTTTCTTTTTTAGTAAAATTAAAATATTGTGAATTGATTTCTTTTCTGTTTTCTGATGCCCAAAAAAGAAAATAATTATTATCCTTTTGACTATATCCAATGATATTATCGTATTTTTTTTCTGGCCTTGCAGTAGTCAACGAATCTATAATATTAAACTTTTCATCAAATCTTATAGAGGTAACCTTTTCTTTGTCGTTCAAAAACAGAATAACTTCTTTTTTATCTTCATTAACTACTTGAAAAAAGTCTCTTTTCTTTTCTAATTTCAGATCAAATTCTTTTACAATGTCTTGTGAAAAAGAGCATAAACTATTGAAAAATAAAGAGGCTAAAAGTATTTTTTTTATCATTTTTTGATGGTATTTAATTTTTACGAAGATCTTATTTTTTCTTTTGCAAAAAAAGAAAATGTGCCGTTAGGCACTAAACATTGGTAGAAAATATCAATTGAAAAAAAATAGCGCGCCGTAGGTACGCATCAAAACGTTTCCCATTGCGTACCTACGGCACGCTACATCTATTTAAATTCGTATTTTATTCTACCAACATTTAGTACCTAACGGCACATCTCAAAATTATAATTAATATAAAATTTAGGACTAAATTTGTTTTTGAGTGGTATTATGCATTCATGATTTTCTTGCAGGCATTGTTGATTTCCATATCCGAAAAAGAACCAATCGCATTTGCCAACAATTTACTGGTTCTAATCGAACTTACCATTTTGATTCGGAGATCTTGGTCATCGCCCATTTCGGTTAGGAGAATTGTCTCGAAAATTTCGGACAAATGTTCCGGTTGATCCCTAAAGTCATCTTCAAACCAAAGGTCTGATAGAAATTTTGCCATTGCTTGCATTACATCATTTTCTGATGGTTTTTGATTTTCTCTTGTCATATCGAAAATATTAAACGCACGAAACCCTCGCTTTAGGTGTGACAAAATATTCAGAGAATAGATTAAGGACAGTTTCCTGTTCCAGCACCTTGGCGAGGGTTCGCTTATGTTAACTTTTAATAAGTTTTTTATTAAAGTCTCTAAAATTTTGTCGAGACGAATATACGACTAAAAACTCGGCTAAAAAGAAAAAATATGAGAAATTTCTTATTTTACATGTTTTTGAAGAAGATCAACTATTTATTTTTTAACCATTGTCGCATTTCTAAAATAACATCTTCATTTTTGTGAAAATTTCCATTCTCGATCTCTATACGACTATTCTCAATTGCTATTTTTTGATCATTTGACACTTCATAGAATTCTTGTTCTGATGAATCAAAAATAGTTTGAAGAGTATTTAGAAAATTCAAGTCCATATTACTTATTTAATATGATTAAAATTAAAGATTTATTCTCAGATTGTGTAAATTGAGTATGATTATTTATACAAACGCATTTAAATAAAGAAAGTTATCAGCCAGATGTTTTAGGCTGATAACTTTCTCTTATTTATTGTTTTATCGAAATCTTAGTTTATCGTTTCACCATTTGGTGCATCAGTATCTGGGTTTACAAAAACCAATTTACCTTCAGTATTTGTTGTCATTAAGATCATACCTTGACTTTCAATTCCGCGTAAAGCTCTTGGCGCTAAATTTGCAAGAACCGTAACACGTTTTCCAATGATTTCTTCTGGCGAAAAACTCTCAGCAATTCCCGAAACAATTGTGCGAACATCAATTCCGGTATCAATTTTCAGAACTAGAAGTTTGTTTGCTTTTGGCATTTTTTCTGCTTCGATAATTGTTCCTACACGTAAATCCATTTTGGCGAAATCCTCATATTGAATTAATTCTTTTTGAGGTTCCGGTTGTTTGTTTTCGGCAAGATTTGCAGTTTTTGTAGCTTCCAATTTTTCTATTTGTTTTTGTATTTCTTCGTCTTCGATTTTAGCAAAAAGCAATTCAGCTTCACTAATTTGGTGACCTTCCGGAATCAATTCTGAATTTTCAGAAACGTCATTCCATTTCAATTTACCTTCATTTTTCAATATTCTCGATAATTTCGCCGCAGTAAAAGGCAAGAACGGTTCGGCAAGAATGCTCAAGGCAGCTGAAATTTGTAGCGCCACGTACATTTGAGTTTTTACACGCTCTGGATTGTCTTTCATTACTTTCCAAGGCTCTTCATCGGCAAGATATTTATTTCCCAAACGAGCCACATTCATCAATTCGCCCAATGCTTCACGGAATCTGTAACGCTCCACCGAACTTGAAATTACGGCCGGATACGCTTTTAATTCTGCCAAAGTATTTTCGTCCACTTCAGATAATTCATTTGGCGTTGGGATAAATCCGTTGTAATATTTATTGGTTAAAACCACAACACGATTAATGAAATTCCCGAAAATTGCAACTAATTCGTTGTTGTTTCTCGCTTGGAAATCTTTCCAGGTAAAATCATTATCTTTAGTTTCAGGAGCGTTTGAAGTTAATGCATAACGCAAAACATCTTGTTTCTCCGGAAATTCTTCTAAATATTCATGTAACCAAACCGCCCAGTTTTTAGAAGTCGACAGTTTATTTCCTTCCAAATTCAAAAACTCATTTGCAGGAACATTGTCCGGCAAAATATAGCTTCCTTCGGCTTTAAGCATCGCAGGGAAAATAATACAGTGAAAAACAATATTGTCTTTCCCAATAAAATGAACCAGTTTTGTGTCTTCATCTTTCCAATATGGTTCCCAGTCTTTTCCTTCGCGCAAAGCCCATTCTTTTGTAGACGAAATATATCCGATAGGTGCATCAAACCAAACGTATAGTTTTTTCCCTTCGGCACCTTCAACCGGAACATCAATTCCCCAATCGAGGTCACGCGTCACTGCACGAGGCTCAAGTCCGCCATCAACCCAAGATTTAACCTGTCCGTAAACATTAGGTTTCCAGTCGTTTTTATGCCCAACAAGAATCCATTCTGTTAAGAATTCAGTATATCTGTCAAGAGGTAAAAACCAGTGTTTTGTAGATTTCAATATCGGAGTTTCTCCCGTAATTGTCGATTTTGGGTTAATCAAATCCGTCGCATTCAAAGTCGATCCGCAATTTTCACATTGGTCTCCGTAAGCTCCTTCGTTGCCACATTTTGGACAAGTTCCAACCACAAAACGATCTGCCAGAAACTGATCTGCTTTTGCATCGTACAATTGTTCCGTTATTTCTTCAATAAAATCACCATTATCATACAGTTTTCTAAAGAATTCCTGAGCCGTATCATGATGAATCTTAGCCGAAGTACGAGAATAATTATCAAACGAAATTCCGAAATCAGCAAATGATTTTCTAATAATTCCGTCATATTTATCAATAACTTCTTGTGGTGTAATTCCTTCTTTTTTGGCTTTCATCGAAATTGCAACGCCATGTTCATCACTTCCGCAAATAAACGCAACGTCTTTTCCTTGCAAACGTAAATATCTCGAATAAATATCTGCAGGCACGTAAACCCCCGCCAAATGTCCAATATGTATAGGTCCGTTGGTGTAAGGCAATGCTGCCGTAATAGTATATCTCTTTGGATTTTGTATCATAACTCAATTTTATTGAGTGCAAAAATAAGCAATAGAATTGAGATTTTGTTATTCCACGGAGTTTCACAGAGAAAAAGCACAGAGAATCTGTTTTATCAAATGTGAATTAATCGCGCAAAGACGCAAAGTCGCAAAGAAAATAAGTTCTAAACTTTGCGACTTTGCGTCTTTGCGCGAGATTAATTTTCAATAATTAACTTTCTTTAATATTTTTCAGGAGCTAATCCCGCTATCCGTTACAATCTTTTGCTTTTTAAAGAAAAAAGCAAAAGGATTTTCACTTCTATCGGGGCTAAAAAAACCCGGTTTTATCTATTCTTTATCGTGGCAATGCATATCGTAGACTGGACTGAAGTCCAGCCCTACAAAATAAATCGTTCCTGCGGAACTTTTTCAAGAGAGCTTTAGCTCGAAAGATATTGTAGGGCTGGACTTCAGTCCAGTTTCGACAAAGATTAGCGATTTTAGATACGGAGCTTCTTGTGTGATTTACATTGTCTATTTGTTGTCGTGGCAATGCATATCGTAGACTGGACTGAAGTCCAGCCCTACAAAATAAATCGTTCCTGCGGAACTTTTTTAGAGAGCTTTAGCTCGAAAGATATTGTAGAGCTGGACTTCAGTCCAGTTTCGACAAAGATTAGCGATTTTAGATACGGAGCTTCTTGTGTGATTTACATTGTCTATTTGTTGTCGTGGCAATGCATATCGTAGACTGGACTGAAGTCCAGCCCTAAAAATAAATGGTTCCTGCGGAACTTTTTCAAGAGAGCTTTAGGCTCGAAAGATATTGTAGGGCTGGACTTCAGTCCAGTTTCGACAAAGATTAGCGATTTTAGATACGGAGCTTCTTGTGTGATTTACGTTGTCTATTTGTTGTTGTGGCAATGCATATCTTAGACTGGACTGAAGTCCAGCCCTACAAAATAAATGGTTCCTGCGGAACTTTTTCGAGAGAGCTTTAGGCTCGAAAGATATTGTGGGCTGGACCTCAGTCCAGTCAAAAGTATATATTAAACCTTTGCGCCTTTGCGAGATTATTTCGTCCCTATAAACAAAAACCTTTGTGAATCTCTGCGCTTTTTCTCCGTGCTACTCTGTGAAATAACCCCATAAAATAGAACCAGTTTAAACTAGCACTTCAATTAAAATCTTCGAAATTTATTTTGCAATCTTTGCCCTGAAAAAACAAAGCAAATTTTATGAGCAAGACAAAATTAATCATCAATAAAAATGGATCTATCAAGATAGAAGGCGATTTCGAAATCATGGATTCAGAAGGAACAGTTTATGGGCTTCAAGGAAGATCTGCATTAGGACTTTGCCGTTGCGGATTATCTGCAAACAAACCTTTTTGCGATGGTGGACATCGTAATAACTTCGAACACGATTCAATCGCGTTTGACTTACCACCAATGAAAACGAACTAAGAAATCTATTCTCTAGGTTATCATACAAAAGCTGCATCGTTTGATGCAGCTTTTTTTGTTTCCAATATTTTTGTTTTTGAAAGAATTTTCGAATGATAATTAACAGAAATTCTTAGAAAAAGAATATATATTTACAGAAATTTGTAAGAAAAATAGAAAATGAAAAAAATACCACTTCTAGTACTGTTTTTGAGTTTTGTTTTTGCGCAGGCTCAAACACAAAAAGTTGTTTCGAGCGACTGGACTTCTTTCAATCAGACAATTGCGATTCAAACTTCTGTAAAGAAAAAATTTAAAGTAATCGCTTCCATTAAAGTAGAAACTAGAGAACCAAAATCCTGGGCTGGAGTTTGGGCGCGCGTGGATACTAAAAATGACGAAGACGGTTTTTTCGACAATATGAGTGACAGACCGGTAAAATCAAAAGAATGGCAATCCTACACGGTCGAAGGAACAATCGATGCAAATAGCAAATCATTAAGTTTTGGAGGTTTGTGTTTGTATAACGGAAAATTCTATTTTGATAAATTTGAATTACTTATCGAAAATGATAAAGGTGTTTTTGAGCCTTTAGCGGTTTTAAATTCAAGTTTTGAAACTACAGTAAAAGACGGAAATATCCCTAAATGGGATTTCGGAATATCTAAAGATGCCGTTGTCAAAGTTAAAGAATATAAAATCACTTCGGATAAATCAAGTGCAGACGGAAAAGTTAGTTTATTGATGGAAGGAAGCGGCATAAAACCAAGGCAAGAAGCGAGAATTGGAAATGTTGACGGAGCTTCGCCAAAAATTGGCGATATGATTTCGATGCTCGAAGATCTTAAAGCTCGTGTTGAACGAACGGTTAAGAACATGAGTCAATATGAAATTGATTATTTGCATGATGACGAAGCAAATAGAATTGGCGCATTAGTAATGCATTTGGCTGCAGCCGAAAAATATTACCAGGTTTTTACTTTTGAAAATCGAGGTTTTAATGAAGAAGAAAAGAAGATATGGCAAAAAGCTTTAGATTTAGATCAAGGCGGACGTGACGAATTTAAAGGTCATGATATACAGTATTATTTGGATATATATAATGAAGTTAGAGCAAAAACCATTTCAGAATTAAAGAAAAGAGACGATGCATGGTTTGCCGAAGTTCAGACCAGATACGACTGGACAAATCAATATTGCTGGTTTCATGTTATGGAACATCAGTCGAGTCACTTAGGACAGATTTTGTTTTTAAAGAAGCGAATTCCGCCAGAGCAAAAAAAGACATTGCCACAAGAAATCAAGAAATAAATGTATAAAGAAAGAGCTGCATAACGCAGCTCTTTCTTTATACATAAAGTTCACCTTTCATTGTAATAATAGAAGAACCGCCAACCAAAATATCATTTTCTCTGCACATTACTTCAATTAATGAAGGTTGATTGAGTTTAACACCTTGCAGGATTTTGTATTCTTTATTTAATTTCGCACATTTTTTTTGGGTCAAAAAGCCAATTAACGGACCAGCGGCTGTTCCCGTGGCAGGATCTTCATTTATTCCGATTATTGGATTAAAAAATCGGGTTTCGACTAAATGATCTTCATTTTGACTCATTGCAAAACAATAAAAACCTTCGGCTTGATATTCTTTCGAAATTTCGATTAAAAGTTTATTGTCCGGAACACAATCATTGAGTAATTGACTGTTTTTTATTGGAACCATTGTATGTGTAACTTCTGTTTGCACCACCGAAGGAACAAAATCATTACTGTCTAAATCCTCAATCTTTAAACCAAGTGCCACTGCAATTTTGTAAGTAGGTATTTCTTGTTTGATCACAGCCGGTTTTTGATGCATTTGTACAACAGGATATTGCGTAACAGGGTCAAAACTTACCGATAACGGTATTGGAGCATTTTTCATCATTACAAAACGGTTCGTTTCGTCTTGTTCCTCAAATATGGGTAGTTTTTTAAGTAATGCCCCGCAAACGGCTCCTAATAAATTATGTCCTGCTCCATCTATTTCAAAACCTATAGGCGTAAACGAACGAACATTTAGGGCTTTTTGTGCTGCGGAATAATAAACAAATGAGGTTTCAGAATAACCAAATTCTTTTGCAATGTTTTGATAAACTTCTAATTCTAAATCACCGTCAGTAAAAACAACCGATAATGGGTTTCCCTTATAACTTGTATTAGAAAATACATCTAAAACGTAGTATTGTAATGTGGTTCTTTTTTCCATTGTTTATCTTTTTTAGATGATAAAATACTTTTGCAAATAGTGGTATTACTCCTAAATATTTTATAAAAGTACTATAAAGAACGCAAAGAAAAAGTCAACTTTACTTACTTTTTTGTTTTATTTTATTGTAAAAATAACTGCCAAAGTATATTATCAAAAGGGACGGTAAATAAATTGGATAAAAGAAGAGCACTTTTACGGGCCATCCAATTCCCATGACACTTATTCTTAAGGTTTTTACTTTTTCTAAGTTTTCATGTGCGACATTTTTAAACCTTTCGATGTCATCCATGCCTTCAAAATTATATCCGTAATGCGAAAGAAGAAGTTTGTTTGAAAAGTGAGACCACCAGGCAATAACCAAAACTAAAAAGAAAGTGATTATCAAACTGCTAATGAAATAGGGAATAAATGCGTTTTTTACTTTTCGTTTATTTAATAAATTTAATATCAATATTGGAAAAATGATTAAAGCGGCTAATAACGCAAATGATATTATTTTGATTAAAATCTCCATATTTAGTATGCTATTTTTCTAATTTTTACAACATTCGTTTTTGTTCAGCACTAAATTTTATGGCTTTCTCCAATCTGGAAATTCTTGTTTTTTCTTGTTTGGCGCTCATAATTACATGAATGATTACTTTTTTGTACGATGGTGCCTGATTGTTGAAATATTCCCAAGCTATTTTATTGGCTTTAAATTGCTTTTCGAATTCAGGATCGAGAACATACGCTTCATTTTCATGCGAGTAAATTTTAGATCTTTCTTCAGATCTGAATTCGAAAGCTTTTATTCCGGATTCTTTCATCAGTCCGGCTTTTGTAAGTACTTCGATTTTCTTGATGTTTATGGCGCTCCAAATACTGGTTTTCTTTCTTGGTGTAAACCTGATCGTATAACTTTCTTCATCAATAGATTTGCGAACACCATCAATCCAGCCAAAACAAAGCGCCTGATCTACAGATTCTGACCAGGTCATACATGGTTTTTTGGTACTCACTTTATAGAAACCAACCAATAATTCGGTTTCTTTTTGGTAGTGCTTTTCTAACCATTCTCTGAATTTTTCCTGGGTTGGGAAGAAGGTTGGAATCATATTATAAATGTCGTGATATTATTGCGATTAAAATAGAAACAATTATCACTACAAAAAAATAGGACAAAGCATTTCTTTTTTTCTTGGTTTCAACATAATACTTAAATGAAAATGGAATATTATATTTCATGGATATAATTTTTAACACTTCATTTGCGTACTCATATGATTTTGTTTGACTACTTAATTTTGTTTCCTCGATCACACAAAATCTAAAAAATTCTATTGGTTCTGATTCTTCTTTTTTTAAATAATAGATTGCTGCTTCTTGGCTTAAATTTAAAGCTTTATGAGATATATCTAGTATTTCAAATTGAAATTCCTTGATTTCTTGAGGGAGAAGAATTACTTCTTTTGAGTTTAATTGATATATTATTTTTTCGGCTAAAGCTATTTTCCACTTTATTGTTCGATTAGCCAAGTATAAATATTCGCATTCAATTTTTTCTTCAGTTATTTCAATTTTGCAATTATTGTATGATAATAATGTCATTTAGGACGATTTTAGTTTGCTTGCAAAAAATTTTAAGGAAATAAATATAAAAGCAAAACAGAGAGTAAATTTTAGATAAAGCTTTAAATCATAATTAGATATTCCTTTAATTCCAGGATTCGTAAATTGTTGTATTAAAAAGAAAATCACAATAACAGTCAAAAGCAACCAAATGAAGCTAATTAATTTTCTGGAAAAATTTAAAAATGTTTTCATTAAGGAAGTTTAAATTTTAATTATTTCGATTTCAGGTTTTTCTTTAAAATAATACAAATCAACTAAAATAAAAATTGCAATTATCACATTTCCTAAAACATAAGATAGTCCTTCAAAATCTAAATTGATCATTTTCATGGTGATAGAAATAATCCAAATAATTGATAAGTTGAGATTAAACAGACCAACAAAAGTGTAAAAGAAATTATTTTTAAGCTGAAATTGTTTGCTTTTTCTAAAGAAAGTAATTCTCAATAAAAGTAATAAAATTCCAACTCCTGTTGCCAGCGCAACAAAGGCTAAAAAATTAAAAAACAACGTTAGCGAACTCATTGATCCATTATAATAGGCGAAGAAATTGTATAAAATCCAGATATATATTAAAATAAAAGATAAAGTTACGTGTTTAAAATGTTGTTTAGTCATGTTTTTTATCCATTATTTGTTAGAAAATATTAAATAATTACAAATTCGCAATCGCTCTTATAACCCATAAAAGTACAATAAATGAAAGAAAAGAAAATTGAACTTTATTCACTTTCTGATTTCCGAATTTCCGAACCAGAAAACGATCAATAAGTATGATAAATCCAACCGGAATCAAACCAAACAAAATATAAATTCCCATTAATCCATCTTCTGCCGAATTTCCGTTGATTAGAATTATAGCATAAATTATCCCTGCAATAATCGAAAGTATTCCAAAGACAAAGAATAATGTCAGTTTTTTAGATCCATTATTCATGGCTGCCAGAATTCTCTTTTTTATTTGTGGTTACAATTACAACTCCACCTTCGGCAAAATTTCCATAAATAGCGATTCCCTTTTCTCTGTCCAGCAGAGTTATTTTTTCGATTTGATTTTTATACAAAGGAAGTTTCTCTTTTTCTAAATCCTGAAAACGATAAGGTTTTCCATCAATAACAATTATGGGTTCGGTTTTAATTATTTTTCTATCTGCCATTTGTGTAATGAAATCAGAAAGATAAAACTTGTCTTTTCCCTGATCTTGCAATTCGTATCGGTTTTGCGAGTGCATTGAAAAAGATAAAAGTGAAATAATTGCAATTATAATGGTTCTCATAGTTGTTGTGTTTAAACTGTAAAGTTATATCATATTGTTTATGACCAGATTAAAAATCAACACTTTTTGTAGGTTTTATTTGAAAACTACTTTTTTATTCGTCTTCGGAATTTTAACAATATGGTAAGGTTGGGTAATTACAGTATTAATTCCGCCGGGTTTTAAGTATTCAACTTTAACGAAAATGCTACTATTGGTTTCTATGATTTTGGTTATATCTATAGAATATCCGCCATAATTATAGACGTCGTCAATAACGGCGATCATCTGATATTTGGTAAAATCGACAGTAAGATCAGGAGAAATTACATTTGCATTCGTAATGAAATTGAATTTTAAAAGTAATTTGTTCCATTCAACCTGATCTTTTATAACCAGATTGGCTTTTGGATTGTTATAATCTCCGTTAAAATGATCTCCCTGAAGAATTACGGAATATTTTACTTCTGATGAATTTGAATCATCATTATTGCTGCAGCCTGTTAGCAAAAATAGAATACTAAAAAGGGTAATAATCTGTTTCATGATTTTGGTTTTTGGTGATGAGAAATGCTTTGATATGTTATGCTATTCTCCTTGTTAACAGATAATTATTTTTGTAAAAGGTTGCGTTAGAATGTTATTTTAATTTTTATAAAAATTGAATTTATCTAGCTCGATTTTTATATTTAGGATTACGCAATTTTATTATGAAAATAAGTTCGTAAAGTGTATCTTACAAATACAGTCTTGTTTTCTACCAAATTCCGAAAATGTAACAGAATTTTAAATATCTTTGAATTATGAGCACAGAAATAAAACCAAAACATATTGGGCGAAACATAAGCCGAATCAGAGAGCTTAGAGATATGAAACAAGAAGCACTTGCGATTGCAATTGGCACGACGCAACAATCTATTTCTATTATTGAAGGAAGCGAAAGTGTTGATGACGAAAAATTAAAAGCAATTGCTGAAGCTTTGGGCGTTCCTGCCGAAGTAATTAGGAATTTTTCTGAAGAAGCTGTTTTTAATATTATTGGAAATACTGCAGAAAATAATTCATCTGTAGTTAGTTTCGGATGTACTTTTAATCCATTAGATAAACTTCTTGAAGCATTTGATAAGAATGAAAAACTTTATGAGCGATTGGTTGAAAGTGAAAAAGAAAAAGTTGCTATTTTAGAAAAGTTACTAAGCGAAAAATAATCTACTCGAAAAGCAATTGCTAAATCGTTATACACCTTTGTCAAAGTTTTGAACTTTGACAAAGGTTTTTTTATGTGAAATGTTGTCTTTTTAAAGGAAGAAATGCTATACAAGATCGCGTTAGGAATAGCAGCGAAAAGCCCACAGCCTGACGAAGGAAGTGCGAGGACTTGCAGCGAATAGCCCGACCGAAGGGAACGCCCAAAAAAACATTATTCATTATATTAAAAATCATCAATAGTCAGAAAAATTGTATTTTTGAAGGGTAGAAATCAATTTGTAAAATGTATCTCACAAACACAAGCTTGTTTTCTACCAAACCGGAAAATGTAGCAGAATTTTAAATATCTTTGAACTATGAGCACAGAAATAAAACCAAAACATATTGGGCGAAACATAAGCCGAATCAGAGAGCTTAGAGATATGAAACAAGAAGCACTTGCGATTGCAATTGGCACGACGCAACAATCTATTTCTATTATTGAAGGAAGCGAAAGTGTTGATGACGAAAAACTAAAAGCAATTGCTGAAGCTTTGGGCGTTCCTGCCGAAGTAATTAGGAATTTTTCTGAAGAAGCTGTTTTTAATATTATTGGAAATACTATTGATATAGAAAATAATAATGGTTCTGCAATTAGTTATGGTTGTACTTTTAATCCGTTAGATAAATTTCTTGAATCAATTGAAGAAAATAAAAAACTGTATCAACAATTAATTCAAGCCGAAAAAGACAGAGTTGCTTTTTTAGAAAAGTTACTAAGCGAAAAATAATTTACTCGAAAAGCAATTGCTAAATCGTTATATACCTTTGTCAAAGTTTAAAAACTTTGACAAAGGTTTTTTTATACACTATCTTGTCCTTCTTAAGGTAGTAAAGAGAATAAACCTGTGATTGAAAAGAATAATAAATTAAAGCCAACTATTTTTTGAAATGAAATATGTTATAACTTATTCCAAATGATATAGTATTGGTTTTGCCTTCAAGAGTTGGACCAGTGTAATTATGTGATTCATCATAACTGTTTATTTGTACATCTTGTAATAGATTAGCCATACCCAAGCTATATCTTAAATCAAATCTAAAATTATTATAGCCACCAGTTAAGCCTACGCCGAAACCGTAATTAAATTTTGCAGAATTTGTTAAGTCAGATTCATTAAGCAAGTGGGGCAAATATAGTTGGTCATTAACATCTGCGCCCTTAGAAGGTGCAAGAGGATCTACTACAGCCAGAAACATACCAACCTGAGGTCCCAAAAAGAATTCATCTTCTTCAGGTTTTAAAATGTAGTAATTAACATAAAAACCAAAATTAAGATCGGAGTATTTATATTTTGATTTTTTTGCCTCTTCAAAAGTGTCTTCAACATATTTTACGTCTAAAGTGTTTTGTCTGTAGGCAAATTCTAATTGGAAATTGTAATTTTCATGGTAGCCCATAAGCCCATTTAAACCAATTTGAAAGCCCGGTTTAGATTCACTAAGTAAATCAGATGATTTTAAATTTGTTTGAGAAAACCCTGCGGAAGCATATAATCCTCTTGGGGCCTGACTATACATAGATAAATTGAAAAGTAATGCGCTAATAAAAAGCAATGTTTGGTTTTTCATTATTAAGGTTGTTATTTGCAATTAATATATTCTGTGTCTGAAAAAAAGGATAAGATTGTTTCATTTCTTTCGTCAGCAACATCATATTTTTCAAGTTTTGTTATTAAATCCGGGCAGTCAGGAAAATGTTTTCTAATCATTGCTGCTATTTTCCCCCGCTGTTCTATTTTTTCTTCTGATTTACCAGATCTGGTAATAATTTGCTCTATAACAGTTTCATTGTTATCTATAACATACAATTCATAAAGTGTAGTAGAGCTTGACATTGTTCCCTGAGTTGTTGTTGTAGTTGTGGCTACACCAATAAGTTTTTTATCTGTTTTTTCTCCAAAAACGAAATAGACCTCTGCTCTTTTCTGCTGGTTCAGGTGAAATGATTTTAGCAAACTTGGACCAATTACTGCATAATCGAGATCTTTAAACTTAATGTACTTTTCCCAGCTTTTCCCCACATTTACATATGATATTCTTTTATCGACCAAGAGAACATCGGTTAGTTCTCCTCGAATAAAGGTTTTAGTTCCTTTTTTGTCAACGATGTATGAGTTTTGTGCAAAAGAACTTGAGAAAGTAAAAAGTAGAAGTATTAATAATTTTTTCATTTTTAATTTTCAGTTATTGTTGCGGATGAATTTAATGTAAAGGGAGACTGATCGAAAATTACATTACAAAAAGTAGCTGTTAATTTTCCATTTACTAAGGATACATATACTAATCCACTATTGGCATGCGAGAAAGTAACATAATTCAGGCTAACACACACTTCACTGCTTTTCATGAAAGAAGTTGGACAACTACTGCATATACTGTAAATTCCAGGTATTGGAATTACGTTACTGGCAAACTCTATTTTAAGGGTAGCTTCTAGTGAACCTGCTGTAATATAATAATCATCATTAACATGGGATGAGTACACAGAACCAAATGTAAGCGGACCAAGACCTGCTTTTTCGAAAATCATTGTGTTTTTAACCGGATTACATGGGATATTTGGCGCATTAATGTCAACAACGACAATACTTTCGCTGCTTTCACAGATTCCTTTATTTGTTTTTAGCTTATACTCTCCTGTCATAGAAGGTGTAACACTATTAATAATTGGATTTTGTAAATTGGAGTGAAAGTTATTAGGACCTGACCAATTGTAGCTTACATCTGAACTGTAAGCCGAGTCGGCATTCAATAATAATGTTCCTCCGGGAACTAAAGGTGAGTTGCTCGAAGCTACATTTGCAGGAAGATAACATGTAATTGCTTCGTTTGTTGAGCAGCTAAATAATGAAATACTGCAAACAATGGGCAATAGAAAGAGTAATGTTTTTTTCATAAAATAACGTTTGGTTTTGGATTAAAAAAAGGACTAAAGTATAATATGTTATTAAGGTTTTTACTATTTTTTTTTGATTAAAAAAACATATTACTATGAATGAAAGCTAATTGTCTCATACAGTTTTGTTTGACTAATGAAATGTTTGGTTCTTCATTATTTTAACCGAAATTTGTATCAAACTTTGTACACTGAAATTAACGAAGATCATTTATCATGGCAAAAGGACCCGAAAAAAATACCAAAAACAAGGCTTTGCATACCAAATTGCTGAATAGAAAAAAAGCTAAACTTCAAGCCGAAAAGAAAGAAAGCGCCTTGCGATTGAAAGCTTTGGTTGCAAAAATGAACGAAAAAAAGAATACTGACGGATCTGATGTTATTTAAATTGGATAGTATTTCTTTTCTGTTTTAATTTATCTGAAATTTGCAAAACAATCTCAAAACAAAACAAAATGGAAGAATTTGGTAGAATAATAGTTTCTGAAACGGCAATGAATAGTGAAAATCTTCACGATGTGATTCATTCCAATATTTCGGTAATCAATTTAATGCGCGAGGAAGGTGTTGATGACGAATTTATTCATGAAGATGCATTGATGAGTTATTATTTGGATTATTATTATTCGCAATATGCAGAAGGAAATTTTGCTCAGTTTGTTTACAGATCTGGTTGGAATAAAGAATTGAACGAACTTATCGAAGAAGGTTTGGCTTTGATTGGAGCCGAAAAACATTTGGAATTGTTTCAGCAACAAAGCAAAAAAGTCAAATTGATGAGCAGCGTTAAACTGAATAAATTTGTAAGCGGAAAATTAGAAGGCGTAAACCCAACGCGCGACTTGCTTAATAACGATACATTCTATGAATTAGAAGAAAACCTAATTACATTGAATGCTAATTTCCTGAAAAATCACCCGGATTTCGAAGCGCTTTCTGTTGATGATATGTTTGCTGCCTTGGAGGAATATGTGGGGCATGAGATTAAGAGAGCTTAGTTTTAGGTTCAGAGAGGCAAAAGGTTCAAAGGTACAGAGGTTATGTTTTAATATCGCAAAGTCGCGAAGCCGCAAAGTTTAAAAATAAATTGCTTTGTGACTTCGCGACTTTGTGGTAAATTACTCTTTATAAATATCTGTATTTAAATTAATTACCTTAATTTTAGTTCTATGTAAATTTGATTATTTATGGAAGAACTTACACACATCAAATCAATTATAGGAATTATTCTTGGGTTGAGTTTAACACATCTCATTAGGGGTTCTGTGATATTTATTCAGCATCCCGGGCGAAAGAAAATCTATTTTGTGCATTCGCTTTGGGTGTTTTATGTTTTCTTGCTTATTATTCATTTTTGGTGGTGGGAGTTTAATCTCAAGCTTATTCAGGAATGGTATTTTGTAGACTATTTTTTCATCATTTGTTATATCCTTATTTATTACCTGTTATGCGCTATTTTATATCCGGATGATTTAGTCGATTATACAGGCTATGAAGATTATTTCTATTCGCGAAAAAATTGGTTTTTTGCGATATTGGCCATAAGCTTTATTGCTGATTTGGTTGATACTGCAATCAAAGGCGGCGACTACTTTCTATACAATCAAACAGAATATTATATCAGGATTATTAGTCATGTTTTACTTTGTTTGGTTGCCATCAAAGTTCACAATAAAGTATTCCATACTATTTTGGCAGTGCTTTTTATCGTTTACGAGCTTTCTTATATTTTGAGATTGTTTAATGTTGAATAGAAAAGGCTTTTTGATGATAATTATCAGGAAACTATCGACGAATATTAATTATATTTGTAGAAATGTCAATACAAATACTAATTGAAAAATCCAGATACCATGAAAACGAAATTTAAAATTGTATGTATTGTTGCAGTATTAGTTTTAGGTTATTCTTGCAGCAAATCTGATGTCGAAAAAGGAATTGATTGCTTTGGAGAATCTTTTTTTATGAAATTCAAACATACGACTGATCCTGCAAATGTTAAAAAAGTTGATTTTGTTGTTGACTATACGGGAAGTTATGAGTTTAAATCTGTCAAATGGAATTTTGGCGACGGAACAAGCGAAACCACAACTAGTAAAACATTATCGCATATCTACACTACAGCGGGAACTTATAATGTAAAAGCTGATATCACGATTCAGCACGGAAAGGCAACCTGTACTGCATCGCCAATAAAAAGTGTTACAGTCAATTAAGGAAAAAGGCAAGTTCAAAGAATTATTTTTATTGTTAAAGATTTCATTATTTGAGTTTTAACTTGTTTTAGTTTCTTGTAACTTCGCTTTTTGTGATTTAAAAAAGCCAAAATGAGATATCGATACAGCCAGATAATGTTTCTCCTCTTTCTTCAGATAGGATTTTCTCAAAATAAAATAAGTCTGTTTTCAGAGATCAATTATAATTCTATACCTACTGTATCGTTAAGTGACTACAAATCAGTTCAGGAACGGGACAAAAGGTTTCAAAACCCTAATATTGCGCTTGGAATTGGTATTTCGGGCGGAGGTTCGCGTGCTCAGTTTTTTAGTATGGGCGTACTTTTAGGATTAGAAGAAATTAAGGAAAGTGATGGACAGCGCAATTTTCTAAATGAGATCGATTATTACTCCACCGTTTCCGGAGGCTGTTTTTCGGCGGGATATTATTTGACGATTCTAAAAAATAAATTGTTTTATGACAATTGCACTTTCAATGAATTCTATTTTTCCAAAGCCGATGCTTATAAAGATTACGTTGATAAATCGGCGAATATTTTATCACTTCTAAACAATAGCCGAAACGAAAAAGGCGATAAAATATCGATGACGCAACGAATAGATTCGGATATTTTACAATACGACGCAACGAATCCTGAGAATGCCAATAAGTTTGGAACTCAAATGTTATTATCAGATTTCTTTGTTTCAAAAACGAGTAAGCAAACGCCTTCTTTGCCCATGTTTGTGGCAAACGGAACGGCTTTTAACAACGGAGAGCGCATTCCGTTTATGCCGCATATTATTAGAGGTTTAAATCTCGATTCGTCTTTGGCGCCCAATAAGGCAGATATCGCATTGAATGAAAACAAGATCAATGACGGATATAATTTTCCCGTTACGTATGCCATTACAGCAAGTTCAGCTTTTCCAGGAGTTCTTCCAAAAGTGAAATTTGGAGTAAAAAATAAAGATAAAATATTGTGTATTGTCGATGGCGGTGCTTCAGATAATATGGGCTATAAAACTCTTGTTGAATTACTTCATAATGATACTAAAGTAGACGATAAGAATAAAAAAGCACTTTTTATAGATTGTCTGGGACAAGGAAAAAAAGAACCTTATGTAAACGATGCCAAAATCAAACTGATTTCGTTGTTTGAAACCGCTTCTTTATACACTGTTCAAACCCGATATATGACTTTTGACAAAGATGTCGAAAACACTTTTGAACGCTATAAAATACCCGTTACAAATTATCAAATCATTGGTTTTACTACCATTAGAGATTATTTATTGAAGTTGGATAAAGATCAGCCTTATGAAGATTTAGTGATTGAATTAAAAAATACAAATGACGATTCGAGCAGTTGGTCAAGACTATATGCTAATTTTAAACAAGAACTTCTGAGTAAATTTGGCGAAGATGCCTTCAAAAAAGATAAAGACGGCGTAGTAATCGTTGCCACATTAGACAAAGAAAAGTTTAGCGAATTATCGCCAAGACAAATTTTACTTCTCTATGAATATGCTTCACACGTCGAAACTAAATTAAGAATTACGCCCGAAGAAAGAGAAATGTTACTGCTTTCCGGACGTTTCGCCACCTATTTAAAAACAAACGAATTGAAAGAATTGTTGGTGGAGCATAAATAAGGCGTGTTGTGTCCATGTTTTCAACGGATTAAAATCCGTTGCTACAAAATAGTTCGTTCCTCCGGAACTTGAAGAAAGAGCCTTCGGCTCGATTTATATTGTAGGGATGGATTTTAATCCGTCTTTTTATGCGCAATATTTTATGTTATTCGAGATTCTTCCATTCTTCAATAGTCAACACATTTGCATGACGCAAAAAAACTTTTGTCGTTAAAACGCGGTGAACTTCATCGTCGCGATCTGCACATCCATCAGACAAAATAGTGATTTTATAATCTTTGTCGCTGGCTTCAGTCATCGTCGATAATACAATTCCGCTTGTGGCAACACCGGTAAGAACAAGATGTTTAATGTCATTTGATCTTAAAACTACTTCCAGTTCACTTCCGGTAAAAGCACTCACACGGCGTTTAGTGACAATAATATCGTTAGTTTGTGGCACCAATTCTGGATGTATTTTCGAAAATTCCTCCAGATTAATCTCTTTAATTCGCTCTTTTGTTGTGGCAAAAACCTTGTTATTAGAACTAATTTCCAAAGCTCCGTTATTGAAACCAAGTCGGGCATAAATAATTTGGACGTTTTTGTTTCTTGCAATTTCAATTGCTTTAGCAACATTTTCTATTATTGCAGAAGATTCTGTAAAAGTGGATAGAATCCCCAGTTGCATATCCATTACGAGTAAAGCAGTATTTTGATTCATATTCTTTAAATTTGATTGTTAATAGTATCCGTTTCTTCCGTATTAATTGGAATTAATAATGCACGGTCTCTTTTCTTTTTCTTATAAAATAAATAAAACGAAAGAGCAATAAGCAATGCAATAATTCCCTGAATAAGTAAACTGTTTGGTGCGCCGACATATTTAGAAACCATTCCGATAAATAAACTTCCTATCGGAATCATTCCAAAAGCCGCCATAGCAAAAAAGCTAATTACACGACCTCTCATTGCTTCATCGGCTTCTAATTGTAGAATTGTATTGCAAATTGGGATAAGTGACATCGTTCCAAATCCGCAAATAATTGCGATTGCCATTGCGATTGGAAAAATGTTAAGATGTGAAAACACGATTAAGCTAATTCCCAGAATAACCGTATTTGTAAACAATATTCTATGAAGGTTTGTGCTCGATTTTAACGAAGCCAGATATATTGCTGCGATAACCGCACCAAGACCAATAAAACTATTGATGTAGCCAAATGTTGCAGCGTCGCCTTTAAAAATTACTTTGGCGTAAACAGGTAATAAAGTGTTGTAAGGAACAACTAGCAAGCACAAAAGAGATAACATGATCAGGATAACGCTAATTTTGGGAGTGTTTTTAAGATAAAGCAAACCTTCTTTTAAGTCCGTAGAAATTTTCTTTTTTGTTGGAGTTGGTTTGTACGGAGGCAATTTCATTAGCATTAAGGATATAATTACAGCTATAAAACTTATTGCGTTTACTAAAAAACAGTTTCCAGCGCCAAATTGCGTTAATACAATGCCCGATAAGGAAGGACCAATTAATCTTGCCAGATTATTCAAGGTCGAATTAAGCGCAATCGCATTTGGTAAATCTTCCTTTTTATTGATTATATCGTGAACCAAAGGCTGTCTTGCCGGAATATCAAATGCATTTACAATTCCGAGAAGAACACTTAAACTCAGTATTTCCCAAATAACATAATGCTCCATAAAGACTAAAATGGTTAAAAGCACGGCTTGTAATGCCGAAATTATCTGGGTAATCATTAAAACTTTATAACGATTGTTTCGGTCTGCTACCACTCCGCCAAGAAGCGAAAAAAGAAAAGAAGGAAATTGTTCTGCAAAAACAGTTAATCCCAACATAAAGGTCGAATGTGTCATGCTATAAACAATCCAGACAACAGCAGTTCGCTGCATCCACATTCCGATTCGGGAAATCAACTGACCTCCAAAAAACAAAGCATAATTTCGGCTTTGAAAAGCTTTAAAAGTTCTGATGTTTAAAATGTTTGTCATCGATTTACCCTTTTTCTTTATTAGAAAATCTTTTGCTTAGCCAAATACTTATACAGGCAATTCCCAAGAAGAAAATAAATACCGAGATATTATTTTCCGTCGAAATTTTGGCTTTTATAAAAAGAAGATATCCAATATATAAATTAAACAGCGACCAAAGTACATTCACAGTTGGCGATGATAGCCCTTTTCCCGGCGGATTAGCAAAGGGAGTTGGAAATTTGTTTCCGGAAATTCCGTTGACAAAATGAGGAACAAAGTTGGCGAGAAACATTCCCGACCAGAAACCCATGAAATAATGATACCATTCCATAAAAGTTCTATTTTAGTTAATAGGGACAATTTTATTTAAAACGGGAATTGCTTTTTCGAGTAATTCTATCTCTTCAAGTGTTAAGGTTTGTTCAATAGCTTCAGTAAGCCATTCGTCGCGATCAAATCTTGTTTTTTCCACTGCTTGTTTTCCATATTCCGTTAACGAAATATAGACTTTTCGGCCATCTTTTGTAGAAGGAGTTCTCGTAATGATTTCCAGTTCCTCGAGTTTTTTGATAATCTGAGACATCGATTGTGTTTTAACCCGGGTCAAATTTGCAAGTTCGGATGGAAGTAAAGTCGTATTCCGAATCAAATGCCCAATAGTTTCCATTTCCGTCAATGAAAGAGAATTTACAGAATACATTTGCTTGCGTAAACTCTTATGTAAGATTGATATAACGGTACGCAATGATGAAGCTAATTCTTTAGTTTTCATTTTTATAAAGTTAAACTTGTTAGGTAACCTTACAAAATTAAAACAAAATTGCTTTCCTTGATTGAGGAATTTAATTTTTATGAAAAGTTTCACATAATTAAAATTCGGAAAAGATTTTTGAATTGGATTTTATTTATTTTGTAGGGTTGTCCCGAGGCTTCGCGATAATCCATACAATTGTTAATCTGAAATAGAAAACGGCTGTAAATCTTTGCAGAATAACCTTCAAAATAGCTTTTCCTTTTAAACTTTGTCGTAATCTTATAAAACATTTCCTTAAATTTGCTTCCATTATAAAAAAATACAATAGTTATAAAAAGTAAGCTATGTTACAAATCGCATTTATTAGAGAGAATCAGGAGAAAGTAATCAAGGCTTTGGCAAAACGAAATATCGATGCTAAAAGTGTTGTTGAAGAAGTGGTGCAATTAGACGAAAACCGTCGTGCTACACAAGTTGAATTAGATAATACTTTAGCCGAATCTAATAAATTGTCCAAAGATATAGGCGAATTAATGAAAGCGGGAGAGAAATCTAAAGCCGCAATCTTAAAAGAAAAAACCGTTTCATTAAAAGAAAAAAGCAAAGAATTGGGCGAAAAAGCAGAAGCTTTGGCTGTCGAATTAACCAATAAATTATATACGTTACCAAATCTTCCTGCTGATATTGTTCCTGAAGGAAAAACTCCGGACGATAACCTGAATGTTTTCGAGGAAGGAGATATTCCGGTTTTGCATGAAGGTGCACAACCACACTGGGAATTGGTGAAAAAATACGATATCATCGATTTTGAATTAGGTGTAAAAATTGCGGGTGCAGGATTTCCGGTTTACAAAGGAAAAGGAGCTCGTTTGCAACGTGCCTTAATCAATTATTTTTTAGATAAAAATACCGCCGCAGGATATAATGAAGTTCAGGTTCCGCATTTGGTAAACGAAGCTTCAGGTTACGGAACAGGACAATTGCCGGACAAAGAAGGACAAATGTATCACTCAACAATTGATGATTTATATTTGATTCCAACCGCTGAGGTTCCTGTTACGAATTTATTCCGTGATGTTTTATTAAGCGAAACTGAATTACCGGTTTTATACACCGCATACACGCCATGTTTCCGTCGTGAAGCAGGTTCTTACGGAGCGCACGTTCGTGGATTAAACCGTTTACACCAATTTGATAAAGTAGAAATCGTACGTGTTGAACATCCTGATAACTCGTATGCAGCGCTTGACGGAATGGTTGAGCACGTGAAAGATATTTTGAAAGAATTAAAATTGCCATACCGAGTTTTACGTTTATGTGGTGGCGATATGGGATTCACATCTGCTTTGACCTATGATTTTGAAGTATTTTCTACAGCGCAGGATCGTTGGTTAGAGATTAGTTCAGTTTCTAACTTTGAGACTTTTCAGTCAAATCGTTTGAAATTACGCTTCAAGGACAAAGACGGAAAAAACCAATTGGCACACACGCTTAACGGAAGTTCATTGGCTTTGCCAAGAGTTTTGGCGGGGATTTTAGAAAATTACCAAACACCGGAAGGAATCGTAATTCCAGAAGTTTTACGCCCTTACTGTGGATTTGATATTATAAATTAATTTTATAGTACTTTAGGATTAAACCTAACAGGTTTTTAAAACCTGTTAGGTTTTCTTAATTTAAACTAATACTAAAACAAAAAAAAGAGGAAGATGAAGGGAATTTTAAATTGGAATGTAGATCCTGTTATTGTTATGATAACAGATAGTTTTCCTTTAAAATATTACGGAGCTCTTTTTGCCTGTGGGCTTTTAGTTGGCTATTATATCGTAAGAAATATTTATAAGAAAGAAAATCTTTCGTTAGACAATCTGGATAGTTTACTGGTTTACGTAATCGTAGGAACAATTTTAGGTGCCAGATTAGGGCATTGTTTCTTTTATGAGCCGTCTTATTTTTTGCAACATCCGATAGAAATACTTTTGCCAATTCAAAAATTGGCAGGAGTTTATAAATTTGTTGGTTATCAGGGATTAGCAAGTCACGGAGGATCAATTGGAGTTTTGATAGCAATGATTTTATATTGCCGAAAATATAAAGTGAAGTTCCTATGGCTTTTGGATAAAATGGCAATTGGAGTTCCTGTTACCGGAGCTTTTATCAGATTAGGAAATTTTATGAATTCTGAAATCTACGGAAAGCCAACTAACGGAAACTGGGGAGTTGTTTTTCAAAGAGACGATATGATTCCGAGGCATCCAACGCAATTGTACGAAGCATTTGCTTATCTATTAATTTTTGTAACTTTATATTGGATGTATAATTCCGATAAAATTAGAAAAGCCGATGGATTAATTTTTGGATATTTCCTGACGTTATTGTTTTTAGCAAGATTTATAATTGAATTTTTCAAAGAAAATCAAGAAGCATTTGAAAATAATATGCCAATTAATATGGGACAACTATTAAGTATCCCGTTTATTTTAATTGGTTTATCATTGATCGTTTGGAAAACAAAGAAACGCGTTCAAATTTAGTTTAGTTTACAGTCGCAGTCGCAGTTTTCAGTTTGGATTGCGCTAAAACTGAGACTGAATACTGCGACTGTAAACTGAATACTGCCACTGAATACTAAAAAAGACTGAAATATGAAAAACATCTTTATCTATATCGTTTTGTTGTGGTCTACTTTTGCATTAGCACAAAATGAGCAGCTTGCGCAATATTACTACGATAAAGGTGATTTCGAAAAAGCTAAAATCAGTTATGAAGAGCTTTTAGCCGGTGCACCATCCAATACGCAATATTTTTTAAGAACAGTAGATTGTTACCAGCAATTGCAGCAATATGCGATTGCCGAAAAAGCAATTCAGGATCGATATAACAGATATAAACAAGGAGTTTTTTTGGTAGAATTGGGATATAATTTTCAATTACAGAAAAATGAAGCCAAAGCCAAAAATTACTACGAACAGGCTATAGAAAAAATTAAAACCAGTCCGAATGACGTTTACGGAATTGGAAATTCTTTTGAGAAAAAAGTATTGCTGGAATATGCTTTAAAAGCGTATCAAACCGCTATGGTGGTACAACCAAGTTATAATTTCAATTTCCAAATCGGGATGTTGTACGGACAGTTAGGAAAGACAGATCAAATGATCGAACTTTTATTGACGGAATCCTATAATAATCCACAGAATTCTAATTTAATTCAGACACAATTGTCGCGCTTTATGAGTGGCGAAACAGATAATACGGCTTTTAAAGATGCAATGCGTAAAGCATTAATCCTAAGAACTCAGAAAGATCAGGATGTGTTTTGGAACCATTATTTAAGTTGGTTTTATGTACAGCAAAAAGAATTTGGGAAAGCCTTTATTCAGGAAAAAGCCATTTATAAGCGCGAACCGGAATCCCTTTCGAGTATTGTAAATTTAAGTCAGTTTGCAATGAACGAAGATGACACGGATACTGCGGAGGAAATTCTGAATTTTATTTTGCAGAATACTAAGGATTTAGATTTATTGGTGCAGACTAATTCGTATTTAATGCAAATTAAAATCGATAAAGCACAGGAAAAAGACTATCCAATTATCAATACTGAACTACAACAATTGCTCACAACCTATGAAATAACTCCTTTTACCTTATCTTTGCAAATAATTCAGGCGCATTTCCTGGCTTTCAATCTAAAAAAGACGGAAGAAGGCAAGGCAATTATTAAAAAAGCGCTGGAATTAAATTTGAATGATTATCAGGAAGCAGATGCAAAGATGGAGTTGGCTGATATCTTGCTTTTAGAAGAAAAATTCAATCAGGCGTTAATTTATTATTCACAAATTCAGTTGGATTTAAAGAATGATGTAATGGCGCACGAAGCAAGTTTAAAAGCCGCAAAAACGAGTTATTATAAAGGTGATTTTGAATGGGCTTTAAAACAATTTAAAGAGTTGAAAGCGGCAAATACACAATTGATTGCCAATGATGCTCTTGAATATTTTTTATTGATTAATGATAATACGGTTGCAGATTCGACACAAACAGCTTTAAAGCAGTTTGCAAAAGGTGATTTTCTAATGTATCAGAATAAGAAACCCGAAGCAATTGCACAGTTTCAAAGTATTTTGAAAACTTTCAAAGGGCAGGAAATTGAAGCGGTAACATTGTTGCGTTTAGGTAAAGTTTATGAAAGTCTGAAAGATTTTAATTCGGCTTTAAGCCAATACCAGCAGATCATTGACAATCATAGCGACGGAATTTATGTTGATGAAGCGCTGTTTTTTTCGGCGGAAATTTACAACGATGAATTGCATGATCCTGAAAAAGCAAAGCCTTTGTATGAGAAAGTAATTTTTAACCATCAGGACAGTATTTATTTTGTTGATGCGAGAAAAAAATACAGGGAATTAAGAGGAGATAAGAATTTGTAAATTCCAAAAAGCAAATTCCAATAGATTAAAATTTATAAAGAGATTTAGGGATTTTTAGACATTTAGATTTTAAGCTTTAGCAGAGAATCTAAAATCTAAAATCTAAGATCTAAAATCAAAGAATATGATTATTTACAACGTTACCACCAATATACATGAAAGCG
Source organism: Flavobacterium pectinovorum (assembly GCF_006438875.1). Lineage (GTDB taxonomy): Bacteria > Bacteroidota > Bacteroidia > Flavobacteriales > Flavobacteriaceae > Flavobacterium > Flavobacterium pectinovorum_A. The sequence goes on along the minus strand of NZ_RCZH01000014.1, from coordinate 89,730 downwards.
TACATGACCAATGGTTAAAATGGATGCAGGAAAAACACATACCGGAAATTCTGGCTACCAATAAATTTTCTTCAGCAAGAATCGTAAGGGTTTTAATCGAAGAAGAAATGGGCGGAATTACGTATTCGGTTCAATATGTTACTGACAGTAAGGAAACTTTAGATCAATATTATATAGAAGACGAACCCGCTTTTCATCAGGAAGCTTTGGGATTATTTGCTGATAAGATGCTTTCTTTCAGAACAGAATTGGAAGTGATTTCGGAACACTAGTTTTTTAGTTTTCAGTCTCGGTTTTTAGCATGTGAAAGCTTTAACTGAATCTTAATAAAAAATAGCCCACTGATTTTGCGGGTTAAACGGATTTACACAGATAATTTATAATGTTCTGAATTTGTGAAAATTTGTGCAATTCGTGGCGAAAAATAATCGCTAAACAGAATAAAAAAAATAGAGCTTTGTGTCTTTGAGCCTTCGTGGTAAAATAGAAATAAAAAATAAAACTTTGTGTCTTAGCGCCTTCGTGGCAAAAAAACCTTAGTGCCTTCACGGCAAACAATAAATAAAATGGAAAAAGTAAAAGCCAAAAAACATTTAGGACAACACTTCCTGAAAGATGAAAGTATCGCCAAAGCAATTGCAGATACTTTAAGTTTAAAAGGATACGATGAGGTTTTAGAAATAGGACCGGGGATGGGTGTGTTGACTAAGTATTTGCTTGACAAACCAATTAATACGCACGTGATCGAGATTGATGGAGAATCTGTGACGTATTTGGGTGAAAATTATCCGAAATTAAAAGATAAGATTATCTCTCAGGATTTCCTGAAATACAATATAAACGAGGTTTACGAAAATAAGCAGTTCGCTATAATTGGAAATTTTCCATATAATATTTCTACGCAAATCGTTTTTAGAACTTTAGAATACAAACATCAGATTCCGGAATTTTCGGGGATGTTTCAAAAAGAAGTTGCGCAACGAATATGCGAGAAAAAAGGCTCAAAGGCATACGGAATCTTATCCGTATTAGCACAAGCTTTCTATGTTACTGAGTATCTGTTTACGGTAGATGAAAACGTTTTTATTCCTCCGCCCAAGGTGAAATCGGGTGTGATGAAAATGACCCGAAAGGAAGATTATAGTCTTCCTTGTGGTGAGAAGTTATTTTTTACAGTTGTAAAAACGGCTTTTCAGCAAAGACGAAAAACATTACGTAACAGTTTGAAAACATTAAATTTATCAGATGAATTGCGATTAGACACTATCTTTGATAAGCGTCCGGAGCAATTAAGCGTGGAGGAATTTATTGTTTTGACTCAAAAAATAGAAGCCGATGGAGTTTAAAATCAGCAAAGAGCTAATAAAACAAATTGCTCAACTCATTCAAGCTAAAAACAATAAGGAGCTCGAAATTTTATTAAATGACATGCATCACGCGGATTTCGCTGAAATCCTTGATGAAATTGACATTGATGAAGCAACTTATATCTTTAAGGTTTTAGATAGCGAGAAAACAGCCGAGATTCTTCTGGAATTAGAGGATGATTTACGTGAACAAATCTTAAATAGACTTTCTCCTAAAGAAATCGCTGAAGAGCTGGACGAATTGGAGACCAATGATGCGGCAGATATTATTGGTGAACTTTCAAAAGACAGAAAAGCCGAAGTAATCTCAGAACTTCAGGACGTTGAACACGCAAAAGGAATCGTCGATTTACTTCGCTACGACGAAGATACTGCGGGTGGTATCATGCACAAAGAGTTGGTGAAAGTCAACGAAAACTGGAACGTTCTTACTTGTGTAAAAGAAATGCGTATTCAGGCAGAAAATGTTTCACGGGTACATTCTATTTATGTTGTTGATGACGAAAACAGGCTTAAAGGCAGATTGTCACTTAAGGATTTATTGACGACTTCTACAAAAACACAGATTTCTGACATCTATATTAGAAAATTATATCACGTAAACGTTGAAACTCCAGATGTCGAGGTAGCCCGAATGATGGATAAATACGATTTGGAAGCCATTCCTGTTGTAGACGAATTAGGACGTTTGGTAGGTCGCATTACAATTGATGATATTATTGACGTCATAAAAGACGAAATAGAAAAAAGAGATACCGAAGATATTCAGAAATTCGGGGGACTTGAAGCATTAGAATTGCCATACGTTCAAACGCGTCTTGGTGAAATGGTGAAAAAGAGAGCAACCTGGCTTGTTGTTTTATTTATTGGTGAAATGTTTACGGCATCTGCAATGGGATTTTTTGAAGGAGAAATTGAGAAAGCAGTAGTTTTGGCATTATTTGTTCCGCTTATTATTTCGAGTGGAGGAAATTCCGGTTCACAGGCAGCAACATTGATTATTCGTGCAATGGCATTGAAAGAACTGACACTAAAGGATTGGTGGTATGTAATGAAAAAAGAAATTGCATCCGGATTTTTATTAGGAGCTATCTTGGGTGTGGTTGGTTTTATCAGGATTATGATTTGGCAACAAACCGGACTTTATGAATATGGAGAACATTGGCTGGCAATTGGAGCGACAGTTTCACTTTCGTTAGTTTTTATCGTTTTGTGGGGAACGCTTTCAGGATCTATGATACCATTTTTACTGAAAAGACTTAAACTGGATCCCGCAACTTCATCAGCACCATTTGTGGCTACTCTGGTAGACGTAACGGGATTAGTGATTTACTTTACAATCGCATCTTTGTTATTAAAAGGGAAGTTGCTTTAAGAATAAATTGATCCGGTTTATATTGTAAGAGGCTTGTTTATTAAATAATGCTTTTGGAATATCCGGAATGATTCTTGACTTTTAGATTTTTGCCACAAATTGATAGATTACAGTGATTTAAAATCTGTAAAATCTGCGTAATTTACACGTCGAAAAATAGGCTGTTAACCAACCAAAAATAATCAAAAAAACCAACCCGGAATGAAAGTACACATAATAGGAGGAGGGAACCTTGGAGTTTCTATCGCCTTGGGAATTGCAAAGTTCTCAAAAAGTAATCAGGTTACGGTTACCCGAAGAAATACAGCAAGTATTCAATATTTATCAGAGTATGGAATTACGGTTTCATCAGATAACAAACATAATATTCAAGAAGCCGATGTGGTAATTTTAACTATAAAACCCTATCAGGTAGATATCGTATTGGCAGAAATTTTACCGGTAATTCAAGGTAAAACTATTGCATCAGCAGTAAGCGGATTGTCTTTGGACATGCTTCAGGAAAAAACAAATAACGAATATCCGGTAATCCGAATCATGCCAAATATTGCAGCACAATTTGGAGAATCTGCAACTTGTATTTCTTTCCCTGAAAAGGACAGAGAAAAAGCATTGCCAATCGTTGATTTGTTTCAGGATTTAGGAACAGCTCCGGTTATTGACGAAAAATTAATGGATGCTGCAACGGTTCTTGGTGCTTGCGGAACAGCTTATGCGTTAAGATATATTCGTGCTTCGATGCAAGCCGGAATCGAAATAGGATTTGATTCTCAAACCGCTTTAGCAATTGCCGCACAAACGGTAAAAGGAGCTGCAAAAATGTTATTAGAAGAGAAAGTACATCCGGAACAATTAATCGACCGTGTAACAACGCCACAAGGCTGTACAATCGTCGGTTTGAACGAAATGGAACATAATGGCTTTAGTTCTTCTTTGATCAAAGGTATTAAGACTTCTTTGAAACAGATAAAGGGATAATTTTAAAAGAAATTCCAATATAAAAAATCCCAAATTCCAACTTAAATATGGATTTTGGGATTTTTTGTTTTTTTGTCACTTCGACGAAGGAGAAGTCACACTCGTAACTCGTCAAAGATTGGCAACTTTATGCACGGAGTTTCTATTGCAATTTCTCCATTGAAATGACAAGATTGTCGATAATTGGAATTTGGAATTTCAAAAATTGGGATTTATTTTTTTATAAGCTGTATATATTTTCTCCCACACTCTGAAATCTTAGTATACGAATTCATCGAATTACCATAATTCTGAATGGTTAGCGTATCTTTTACATAACTCGCATCAATTCCAACGGGAATTTCAAGTTCCTTATGTTCTGGTTTTTGGTCAGAAATGGAATCAGTTTCATCTTCATTGCTGATATCACCTTCATAATCATCCCATTTAATACTTTCTAAAACAAGATATTTTTCTCCGGATTCATTTGTAGTAAATGTTGCTTTGCCTTTTAATTTTCGAAGTTTAGTTTTTAGAAAATAGAAATAATCATTTTTTACTTTAGAAATTTCAATAGACATTTCACATTCGTCAGCATTATTTGGATCTGGCTGTGTTTTGTATAAACCTTCTATTGATTCTTCACTTTTGGCTTTTTGAGGAACAATAGAATCAAAATTTTTGTTCTCAACAATTGGTTCTGGCTTTTTATTATTACAAGCTGTAATTGATAACAGGATAAAGATTGCGTAGAAAATTTTAGATGTTGATTTCATGCCGTTGACTACTATGGTTTTATTGCTTTACATTTAATTTTTTCTGTCATTTTGTATTCAGATTCAGATACAGTGAAATAATAAATCTTTGTGACTTCACACTCACATTCTTCTTTTCTCAATGATACAGATACAATTCGTGGACCAGTTGGTGGATTATTTCCTCTTCCCCAATTTACAATTTTGAAACCTTTAAGTTTTAATTTTTCAACAAGCTTTAATTTTTCATCTTTATCATCATCAATTTTGTTGGTAAGATTGGCATATAAATCAGGAAATTCAATAGATTCTTCATTTGAATTTTCAATAATTAAGTCAAGCGTTTGATCAATAAAATTGGCTTTTAGTTCTTTGCTTTTGTTGCAAGATAAAAATAAAAAAGTGATGACTAAAAAGTAATAGTTTCTCATTTTATATTGATTGTTTTAGTTTAAGAAGAAAAATAAATCTGCGTTAATCTGCAGAATCCGCGTGAAAAACAATTTCTAAACAACTTTTTTCTTCGAAACCGTATATTTCAGATAGACTAATCCAAAAACGCCGGAAAGTATGGAAGCAATTAAAATGGCGATTTTAGAAAAAACAATAGTTTCGGGATCTTTAAAAGCTAAAATGGTAATGAAGATCGACATTGTAAAACCAATTCCACCCAACATTCCTGCGCCTAAGATATGTGCCCATTTTAAGCTTTTTGGTAAAGTGCATAAACCTGCACTCACGCCAATAGAAGAAAAAAGTAAAATCCCGAGAGGTTTTCCAACAACCAAACCTAAAATGATTCCGAATGTGTTAGGATGATTTAAACCTTCATGCCAGTCAGATTCAATTGCGATACAGGTATTTGCAATCGCAAAAAGCGGTAAAATAAAGAAAGCAACAGGTTTATGTAAAAAGTGCTGCAATTTATACGAAGAAGAATTTTCGTCACCATTTCCAAACGGAATTACAAAAGCCAAAATAACTCCGGTAATAGTTGCATGAACGCCTGAGTTGAGCATAAAGTACCACATTATAACTCCTCCAATTAAGTATGGAATCAAGTTTTGAACTTTCATTCGATTCAAAATAAACAATAAACCCCAAATTCCTAAAGCAATAGAAAGATTTATAAAAGAAATAGTAGTTGTGTAGAAAACTGCAATTACAATAATAGCGCCCAGATCGTCAATAACCGCCAAAGCCGTAAGAAACACTTTAAGCGATGACGGAACTTTTTTTCCTAAAAGTGACAAAATACCAATTGCAAAAGCAATGTCTGTCGCCATTGGGATTCCGGCTCCGTTTTGAGTTGCGGTACCAAAATTTAAAGCCAGGAAAATTGCTGCCGGAACCAACATTCCTCCAAGAGCGGCCATAATTGGTAAAGAAGCATTTTTAATACTCGATAATTCACCATGATAAATTTCGCGTTCCAGTTCAAGACCAATCAGCAAAAAGAAAATAGTCATTAAACCGTCATTAATCCAATGTGTAATCGAATGTCCTCCCAAATCTTTTTCCCAAAAGGCAACATATTCAGTCTGAAAAGAAGAGTTGGCGAGATAAAGTGAGATAATCGTAACAAAGAGTAAAAGTATTCCTCCTGATTTTTCGTTTTCAAAAAAGGCTTTAAAAGTCTTGGTTAGTTTCATATTGGAGGGGAATTATAATTTAGAAAGGATGAATTCAGCGAGAAATGGTGAATCTTATATTTTCAAAGTTAAAAAAAATAATAGCCAATTAAAAATTTTGACTGGTTTAGTGCTTTGATTTGCCACGAAGGCGCTAAGGCACAAAGTTTTTTTATTTCATGTCACAGATTAAAGAATTAAAATGATTCCAAAAAAAATCTGCTAAATCTGCAGAATCTTCGAGAAGAAAAACTTTGCGGCTCTGCGATTTTGCGAGATTGGAAAAGAGTAAACTTAAAGAATAACTTAAATAAAGAATAAACTGTATTTTTGTTTTTATAAATTTTAATAGTAATGAGCATAAAAATTCTACATATCGACAGCAATCATCCCATTCTTTGGAAACAACTTGAAGAAGCGGGTTTTGAAAATCACGCCGATTTTAAATCTTCCAAAGAAGAAATTGAATCTAAAATTCAGGATTATAACGGAATCGTAATTCGAAGCCGTTTTAAAATTGATAAAACCTTTTTGGACAAAGCCACCAATTTGCAGTTTATTGCCAGAGTTGGTGCGGGTTTAGAAAGTATCGATTGTGAGTATGCCGAGACAAAAGGAATCCACTTAATCGCTGCGCCAGAAGGTAATCGCAACGCTGTTGCAGAACATTCGCTTGGCGTAATTCTATCCTTATTTAATAATTTGAATCAGGCCGATGCCGAAATAAAAGCCGGACATTGGAATCGTGAAAGTAATCGTGGTCATGAATTAGACGGAAAAACGGTTGGGATTATTGGTTACGGAAACATGGGAAAAGCTTTTGCTAAAAAACTTCGTGGTTTTCAAGTTGAAGTTTTGTTTCATGATATTCTGGAAAATATAGGCGATGAAAATGCCAGACAAGTTTCGTTGAAAGAATTACAGCAAAAAACAGATGTTTTGAGTTTACATCTCCCGTGGACTCCGGAAACGGACAAAATGGTCAATGCTGATGTTATAAACGCATTTTCGAAGCCATTTTGGATTATAAATACTTCACGTGGTAAAAATATCGTTACAGCAGATTTGGTTGAAGCTATGAAGTCTAAAAAGATTCTGGGAGCAGGATTAGATGTTTTGGAGTATGAGAAATTATCTTTCGAAACCTTATTTCAGGATAATAATACTCCGGAAGCTTTTCAATATTTACTAGAAGCCAAAAATGTTTTGCTTACACCGCATATTGCAGGCTGGACTTTTGAAAGTCACGAACGTTTGGCGCAGGTTATTGTCGATAAAATCAAAGCGGTTTATAAGAAGTAAGTTTTATTTCCTGATAATTACTGAGTTGCGTTTTTCAAGTTCAAATTGTTTGATTTTTAATAACAGGTTTTTTCTGTAAAAGTAACCTTCAGAATTAGTTTATAAGCTTATTTTTTTTTAATATTGTTTCCAAATTTTAACAAAATTTTAAAAAGGAGTATCCGAAAATCCAAAGAGTAGGCGTTAATTAACTAATTTATTTATTATGATTGAATGGTACAAAAAAGTTGTTTTTGAAAATTACAGCAATTTTAAAGGTCGCGCAAGAAGAAGCGAATATTGGTATTTTGCACTTGCCAATGGATTAGTTTCTATTTTACTAATAATTATTGGAGCTAGTATTGGTGGAATTTTTGGAGATGGTATGACAGGTTTTTTCGTTGGATATGGTCTTTTTGTTCTTTATTCTTTGGCTACTCTTTTGCCAGGTTTAGCTGTTATTGCCAGAAGGTTACACGATGTTGGTAAAAGTGGATGGTTTTATTTAGTTGCTTTTATTCCAGTAGTTGGAGCAATCTGGATCTTAATTTTGTTTTGTACTGAAGGAAATCCAGGTCCAAATCAATATGGCCCGGATCCTAAGAATGAAATTGAAGACATTAATGAAATTGGAAAAGTTGAATTACAATAATTAAAAACTGATATAATGGAAAATACAAAACCAGAGTCTTGGAATACTCCATCAACGCCAAGACAAGAAAACAAAAAAGTTGCTGCCGGAATTTTAGGGATTTTAGTTGGAGCTTTAGGGATTCATAAATTCTATTTGGGTTACACTAAAGAAGGAATAATTCAAATACTTCTTAATCTTTTGTGCGGACTAGGCAGTTTAATAGGTCTTATCGAAGGAATTATCTACCTGACAAAAACAGACGAAGATTTTTATCAAACGTATCAGGTTGGTAGAAAGCCTTGGTTCTAAAAAATAAAAGAAATCCCATCCGCATCAGCAGATGGGATTTTTCTTTTTAATCCGTTATTTATAAATATCTTTTTTTCTTGTTTAAATGACTTTTAGGGGATAAATCTAATCTTTTTATAAAGTAATATTGCAACTCTTTACAAGCAAGGTTTAATTGTCTTTTAAAAGGATTTAGATGTAAAATGGACTACATCTGATCTGAAAAATAAAGATTTGGTAAATTGATTGGGGAAGAACAACAAACCTAGTTTGGAGAAGAAATTGTAATTAAAAAATCCCATTCGCTTTTTTAGCAAATGGGATTTTATTTTTTATACTAATCGGTGATTAATCTTCTTTCTCAGATAATTTACGCTCCAATTCTATTTGAAACTCTTCTATAACCGGTTTCATAGTGCTTTCAGGAATATCTGCGATTCTAATGTACATTAAACCATCTATGGCATTGTTGAACAAAGGATCGACGTTGAAAGCTACAACACGGGCATTTTGCTTGATGTACTTTTTGATTAAAACAGGTAAACGTAAATTTCCAGGTTCTAATTCGTCAATGATTTTATCAAATTTATTCAAATCAGATTCTGCTTCATCAAAGATAAAATCTTTATCAGCGTCTTTCAGTTTTACTTTATAAGCCTTTTTCGGGTGGATGTATTGTGCAATATATGGATCGTAATAATTCGATTTCATAAACTCGATCATCAATGATTTAGAGAAATCAGAGAATTGATTGCTAATACTCACACCGCCTAATAAGTATTTATGTTCAGGATAACGTAAAGTAGTATGAATAATACCTTTCCATAAAAGGAACAAAGGCATTGGTTTTTGCTGATATTCTTTGATGATAAAAGCACGACCCATTTCGATCGATTTATGCATCATATCGTGCAATTCAGGTTCGAATCTAAATAAGTCATTCAAATAGAAACCTTCAATTCCGTATTTAGGATAAATTTCAGAACCCAATCCCATGCGGTAAGCACCGGCAATTTTTTTGGTTTCGTCATCCCATAAAAACATATGGTGATAATATTGGTCAAATTTGTCTATGTCGATAGATTCATTCGTTCCTTCACCAACTTCACGGAAAGTAATTTCACGCAAACGACCAATTTCATGCAAGACATTCGGAATAGATTTCGCTCTTGCAAAAAATACTTCATAGTTTTTACTTTGCAATAAGCGGCAGTCGCTATTTCTCAGCATATTCACCTCGTCAATCATTTTTGATTCACTTGCAGGTGTTACGATTTTTTTTGGTGCTTTCGGAATTTTTAAACTTGCTGTATCGATAAGTTTGCTGTCCTTCTCAAAAGGATTTGCCAGCATATAGGTTTTCTTTCTTAAGAACTCAGAATAATCTTCAAACGTTTCAAATTCGTTTTGTTCATTTACAGAAATTGGTTTACCAATACGAACTTTAATTACACGATCCTTCTGCGTAAGCAATTCAGATGGTAATTTTGCAGTTCGCAAAGTATCATCGATTTTAGAAAGCCAATAAAACAATTTGCTGTTTTTGGCATGAAAATAAATCGGAACAACCGGAACTTTAGCTTTTCTGATCAACTTCAAAGCACCTTCTTCCCAAGGTTTGTCCACAACTAATTTTCCGTCTTTATAAGTCGATACTTCCCCGGCAGGGAAAATTCCCAATGGTTTTCCATCGCTTAAGTGGCGTAAAGTTTCTTTGATTCCCACCACACTCGATTTAGCATCCTTATGATTCTCAAAAGGATTAACCGGCATGATATATTTTTTAAGCGGAACAATTCGGTGTAACAAAAAGTTGGCGATGATCTTGAAATTAGGTTCTCTTTCGAGCATTAATTTCAAAAGCAAAATGCCATCAATTCCTCCAAGCGGATGATTTGAAATCGTAATATAAGCACCATCTTTAGGTAAACGCTTTAAATCTTCTTCCGGAATTTCGAACTTAATTTGCAATTCGTCTAATACTCCGTTCAAAAACGCAAGGTCTTCTAAATGTTTATTATGATCGTAAATTTTATTAAGGGTAGAGATCTTAAGGACCTTCATAAGAATCCAGCCTGAAAAAGTACCAAGAACTCCGTACTTATCAACATTTATTGCCTTTGCAACTTCTTTCGCGGTAACTAAACCCATGTACTATTTTTAATTTATTAGAGCAGCGAACAAAGATAACAAAAAACTCTACTTTTCGTTGATTCAAACACAAACTTTCCACTTTTTTATTACATTTGGAATCCTTAAAAAAACACTGATGAAAATTATTTCTTATAATGTAAACGGAATACGTGCCGCGATTACCAAAGGTTTTATCGAATGGCTGCAACAGGCAAATCCAGATGTAATTTGTCTTCAGGAAATAAAAGCGACACAAGAGCAAATTCCCGTTGATGCTATTACTGCTGCGGGTTATCCGTATCAATATTATTATCCTGCAACCAAAAAAGGCTACAGCGGAGTGGCAATTTTGTCTAAAATAAAACCCAATAATGTTGTTTTTGGAACCGGAATTCATCACATGGATTTTGAAGGACGTAACCTTCGAGCTGATTTTGACGATTGTTCCGTAATGAGTTTATACCTTCCGTCAGGAACAAATATTGAGAGATTAGATCATAAATTTATGTTTATGGATGATTTTCAAACGTATATCAACGAATTAAAACTAACGATTCCAAACCTTATTATTTGTGGCGATTACAACATTTGCCATGAAGCAATTGATATTCATGATCCTGTTCGTAACAAAACCGTTTCAGGATTTTTACCTTCAGAACGCGCTTGGCTTGACGGATTTATGAAGTCTGGTTTTGTCGACAGTTTCCGTCATTTCAACAAAGACCCACATCATTATTCATGGTGGAGTTACCGCGCCGGAGCCAGAGGAAACAATAAAGGCTGGCGTATCGATTATAATCTGGTAAGCGATTCGCTGCAACACCGTTTAAAGCGTGCTGTAATTCTTCCGGACGCCATACACTCAGATCATTGTCCGGTTTTAGTTGAAATCGAGTAAAGTTTGGTATTGTTCTTGTTGAAAGGATAGCGAGTTTAGATGTCAATAGTTTGGAATTTGGAATTTTTTTTTTGGAATTTCAAGAAGCTATTTCCTGCTGTCCACTATATCTTTTGTGGCGAACCCCGCCACAAAAGGATGCCGTTCCCATCAGGGCTAGGGCTTTTCGTTAAACAAGAATATTTTGAATTATTAATACGCTCCAAATAAAACTAAAAAATGATTAAAAAGGCCTCCATCGGATTCCTAGTCTTAGCTTTGTCTATGACTTCTTGTGTGTCCAAGAAAATTTACAACGATCTGGAAACAAAATATTCAGATCTAAAAAAAGAAAATCGTTCTGTTACTGATGAAAATGCAAACTTGCAAAAAGCAAAAAATCAGTTAGAATTAGATAAAGATGCTTTAACAAAAGATCTAAACGATACAAAAGCAGATCTTGCCAAACAAAAAGCAGATTTAGCTGCAGCACAAAACAAATTTAAAGTGCTACAGGATTCGTATAATGCATTAGAGAAAAACAGCAACGATGCATTAGAAAGTAATATGGCTAAAAACCGCGAATTATTGGCGCAATTAGAAGCAAAATCTAAAAAACTAGCCGATGAACAAGCACGTTTAGACAAAACGGCAAGCCGTCTTAACGAACTTGAAGCCATGATTGCAGCAAAAGAAGCGGCAATGAAAAAACTAAAAGATACTTTATCGAAAGCCCTAAACGGTTTCGAAGGTAAAGGATTAACAGTTGAACAGAAAAACGGAAAAGTATATGTTTCTATGGAAAACAAATTACTTTTCAACTCTGGAAGTTGGGCTGTTGGAACCGAAGGTAGAAAAGCAGTCGTGGAATTAGGAAAAGTATTAGGTGATAATCCGGATCTTTCGGTTCTTATCGAAGGACATACAGATGATGATCCTTATGCAGGTTCAGGACCAATCGCAAACAACTGGGATTTATCGACTAAAAGAGCAACTGCAATCGTTGCCATTTTAAGTGAAAATACTAAAATCAACAAACAAAAATTAACAGCAGCCGGCCGCAGCGAATTTTCTCCGCTTGCAAGCAACGCAACTCCGGAAGGAAAAGCTAAAAACCGTAGAATCGAAATCATCTTAACACCAAGATTAGATGAAATCGCTGAAATGCTTAATAGTATTAATTAAGGTTCTGAGGCACTGAGTTGCTTAGGTTCTAAGATTTTTTAGACAGAAAGGCTTGAAGTTTATACTTTGAGCCTTTTTTGATTTTTTGTGTTTCCTGTAAGGTTTTGTAATAGTTGTCGAAATTGGTTTGATTATTATTTGGAAAATTAGGTGTAGTCCCATACGGGACATTGTTATTGTGTGTAAACAAAATAGTCTACCAATATATAATCTCTACGAGATAACTTGAAACACTAATTATTTTTAGAATGTTTTTACTATTGTAATAAGTTATCTTAGGAAATACAATTTTGAGAAATACTCCGTTAGGAGTTAAATGTTGGTAGAAAGATGTGGTAGAAAAATATTGGTAGAAAAGAAAAGCAACCCCGAAATGTTGTCCCGTAGGGACTATACATGTTTCGTAAAATTAGAAAAGCATGAGATGTTTTAAAAAAGAAAAAGATAGTTGATCCAGATTTTTTAGAAGAAAAGGATTTATTCTTGACAGAATATAATAAAAAGGTGGAAGCAGGCTTGGACGATGTAAGATATAATAGATTAATTTCGAAAGATGATCTGGAGAGAGAAATGTTAGATTGGGATAATGATTAGATGTAGTTGAATTTATATTCTTATTCTTTTTTTAACTTTTTTCAGATTTCCATTTGGAAAATCTCGCCGTATATTTGAGTTTTATAATTATAAGCAGAAAAGCTTAGCAGCTTAGAATCTCAGAACCTCAGAACCTCAAAAAAATGAAATACACAACATTACCCAACACCGATATAAAAGTTAGTAAAATAAACCTCGGAACAATGACTTTCGGGCAGCAAAACACAGAAGCGGAAGGACATCAACAAATGGATTACGCACTCGAGAGAGGTGTCAATTTTTTTGATACTGCCGAAATGTACTCTGTCCCGGCGCGTGAAGAAACGTACGGAAGCACAGAGAAAATCATTGGAACATGGTTTAAGAAATCAGGAAATCGCGATAAAGTGGTTTTAGCATCTAAAATTGCGGGACCAAATCCAAATTTCACTTACATGCGTGAAAAAGCTGATTTCTCTCCGGAAAGTATTAAATATGCTGTAGAAAACAGCCTAAAACGCCTTCAGACAGATTATATCGATTTGTATCAGATGCATTGGCCGGAACGATTGACGAATTATTTTGGGCAACGCGGTTTTAAAGATCACGATGCTGAATGGGAAGATAATTTTAGAGAAATTCTGGAAACTTTTGACGGATTAATCAAAGAAGGAAAAATAAAGCACATTGGAGTTTCTAACGAAAATGCCTGGGGAATGATGCGTCTTCTGGAAGAAAGCAAATATCAAAACCTGCCAAGAATTAAAACGGTTCAAAATCCGTATAACTTATTAAACCGTCTTTTTGAAGTAGGCTCTGCCGAAGTTTCAAAATATGAGAATGTTGGTTTACTGGCTTATTCTCCTTTGGCATTTGGTGTTTTAACTGGTAAATTTTTAACCGGAGAAGCACATCCAAATGCTAGAATTAATCTTTTTCCGCAATATACACGTTACAATAGCGAACAATGTACAGAAGCAACAAAGTTGTATCAGGAAATTGCTAAAAAACACGGATTAACGTTAACAGAGTTGGCAATGGGATTTGTATTGCAACAGCCCTTTTTGACCAGTGCTATTATCGGCGCCACAACAATGGAACAGCTAAAAGAAAACATCGACACTATTGATGTGTTTTTATCCAAAGAAGTCCTAACTGAGATTGCAGCAGTTCAGGCAATAATTCCAGATCCTGCACCTTAAGACATTCTTGCCACTAAGACACTAAGTCGCAAAGTATTTTTCTTCATTTATAGAAATACTTTGCGATTTCTTGTTTTATGTGTAATTATTTTTTAAGTCTTTTACAAACATAGCCACGCGTATGTCATTTTACACTAGGAACTCCGAATAGAATGTCGCCAATCTTTGTAGAATTACGCGTGTGATTCCTCGTCCCTCGGAATGACAAAAAATGAGAATAAAACATTGCGACTTAACGTCTTTGCGAGATTAAAATATTCAGTAAAGTCAAAAATGAGAATAAGAACTTTGCGTCTTAGTGCCTTCGTGGCAAATAACTACAAATCAAATTCATCACTAATAGACAAAGAATCTGCGGGAACTCCCGTTGAGTCCGGAGCTTTAATGCGAATTAACGAACGCGCATTTCCGGAAATATAAACGGCTGATTGACCAATTGTATCTTCTGGAATTAGTAAACCACGACGAAACATTAAATTCCTTAAGAATTTTTGGTTTTTCACGGCAAAGTCTTTTAAGTTTCCCTGATCGTTAAACTGATACATGAATTTTCTTGGTTTCGGAATTATAGTTGCCAAAAATAAACATTCATCAACATTTAAAGCCGAAGGACTTTTTTGGAAATAGAAATGACTTGCTTCGCCAATTCCGTACACGTTTGGTCCCCATTCTATAATGTTGAAATAAACTTCCAACATTCTTTCTTTGCTTACAACACGATTGTTTTCTAAGATGTAAACCAATAAAATTTCTTCCAGCTTTCGCGAAAGCGTTTTTTCGCGCGTCAGGAAGACATTTTTAATTAACTGCATGCTGATTGTACTGGCACCGCGAGAGAATTTTTTAGTTCGGATATTCTTTAAAATCGATTGTTTGAAAGCTTCATTGATAAAGCCACGATGCGAGAAAAATGACGGATCTTCGGTCGTTAGAACACATTTTCTTAAATAAGGTGAAATCTGGTCTAAAGGAGTGTAATTTGGATTTGCATTTCCAACCAAAACCGGACGTTGCAACACATTCTGAATAATGGCACGATAAACAAATTCCCCATTTAGTTTATTAAGATCGGCTTCTCCGTATTTGGTGATTTTTAAATCTTCTTTGTTTAGTTTACTGTCAAAAACTAAAGTATTGGGTTTGTTTTTATTGAATTTAAAATCCAGTTTGTACTCAAAATTTCCTGTTGCTTCCATTCCCTGAAAGTGTGTAAATAAACCGTCCGGCAATGAACCAATAAAGTTTTGTGCCTGCATTTTCGGGATATTAACTTTCAAAGTATAAACCGTATCTTTTTCAGTATTATAAGATACATACGGGTGCAATTTTATTTGGTTCAACTGCATGGTTGAAGTGCTGTCAATCGAGATAAAATCATTTCCTAATAAAAAACGATAATCAAAACGGGCGTTTTTAATGACTACATCTTTGCTGGCAATCTTTGGGTGATTGATTTTTAGGTTTGTAATCGAAGTGTAACCGTCGATATGCAATTCGCTTCCGTCTTTTTCTATGTTTTGAACATTTAATCGGATCGAATCAAAGCTTGCTTTTAAGTTGTAACGCTCGTCTAAATAAGGCACTCGGATTGCTCCGGTATCTAAATTAAAGAAACGAATGTCGGCTTTTTTGTTTCTTGGATCTGCAAAACCTTTTATGTTCCAGCGCTGGTCAAAATCTTTGCTTTGAACGTGAAGATTAGTTTCTAGTTGTTTATTGTCTAAAACAAGCTTATTAATCGCAATAGACGTTTTTTTGCCATTATCGTCAATTCTGAAATTTAGATTTTTCAAATCCATATCGGTTGGAACCAGGTTTAGCAATTTCGAAATAATACGATAGGCAAAAGTGGCGTATTTTCGCTTTTCGTTTTTATCCGTATCTGATTTGTCTTTTTTCAGGAAAGCATCAAAATTGCGAACATTTCCTTTTTTGACCAATTGAATGTATCCATTGTTGACTTTTAAAGTTCCAACCTGAACGTCTCCAATTAATAGATTCGCTAAGCTAATACTGGTTTCGATTTTTTGAATGTGGCAAAGAGTATCTGCATTTTTTGGAACCAGAATAACATCGGTTAGTTTTATTCCGGATAAACCTTCAAACGTAGCCGATTTTACAGAAAACGTACTGTTATAATCGACAGCCATTTTATGAGTGACTTTAGCAATAGCTTGTTTTAAAAGCGAATCACGAAAGTAGTAAAGCCCAATTAAAAACAATACCAAGATTATGGCAAGTATTTTTAAAGCTTTAAATATTTTTTGTTTTGGAAAAGTCATAGAGTTGATTTCATGAAATTTATGGAATACCACAAAGCTAATATTCTTTTTTGCCACGACCCGAGCGAGAGCGAACAGGCGAAGCAATTCCACAAATTAGACACGAATTTTTATTTGTATTTAATGTGTATTTCATATGTTCAAACAATATATAATTAGGGGAATTAGTGAAATTTGTGGCAAAAAAACAAAAATTACCCAAATAAAATACTGGCAACATCTTCAATTTTAGCCACAAGCTCAATCTTGATTCCGGTATTTTTTAAGGCTATTTTATTGTACTTAGATACAAATATAGTGGTGAATCCTAATTTTTCGGCTTCCTGAATTCTTTGGTCTACACGATTTACAGGTCGGATTTCGCCTGAAAGTCCAACTTCACCGGCAAAACAAAAACCTTTGGTAACCGGAATATCTTCGTTTGATGATAAAATAGCAGCAACAACCGCTAAGTCAATCGCCGGATCATCTACGGAAATTCCCCCCGTAACATTCAGGAAAACGTCTTTTGCTCCTAAACGAAAACCGGCTCTTTTTTCTAAAACTGCTAAAATCATGTTTAGCCTTTTGGCGTTGTAACCAGTGGTACTTCGCTGTGGCGTTCCATAAACGGCTGTACTTACAAGAGATTGTATTTCGATCATTAATGGTCGCATACCTTCCATGGTTGTGGCAATCGCGGTTCCCGACATTTCTTCGTCTTTGTGCGAAATCAAAATTTCTGACGGATTACTTACTTCACGCAAACCGCTTCCGAGCATTTCATATATTCCTAATTCGGCAGTAGAGCCAAAACGGTTTTTTAGCGAACGTAAAATTCGGTAAACGTGATTTCGATCGCCTTCAAACTGTAAAACGGTATCGACCATATGTTCCAGAATCTTTGGTCCGGCGATGTTTCCATCTTTCGTAATATGTCCAATTAGAATAACCGGAATATTGGTTTCTTTGGCAAATTTTATCAGTTCAGCAGTGGTTTCCCTAATCTGAGAAATACTTCCGGCTGTAGATTCAATATAATCTGTATGTAAAGTCTGAATCGAGTCAATAATAACAATTTCAGGCTGAATCGCTTCAATCTGTTTGAATATGTTTTGCGTTTTAGTTTCCGTCAAAATATAGCAATTATCGCTATTTGGCGTTATTCTTTCGGCACGCATTTTTATTTGCTTCTGGCTTTCTTCACCAGAAACATAAAGCGTTTTATAAGGTAATTTTAATGATATCTGAAGTAAAAGCGTACTTTTTCCAATTCCGGGTTCTCCACCTAAAAGGGTTAAAGATCCAGGAACAATTCCGCCACCAAGAACACGATTTAATTCGCCGTCGGTTGTGTCCATGCGGACTTCCAATGCTGAATCGATTTCATTTATTTTTAGCGGACGAGGTGCTTTACCGCTTGAAGTTGGTTCGCTTTTCCATGCTACTTTTTCCTGCTTCTGAATAATTTCTTCGGCAATAGTATTCCATTCTTTGCATGCATTACATTGCCCTTGCCATTTGGCATATTGGGTTCCGCAGTTTTGACAAAAAAAAGAAGTTTTAACTTTTGACATTATTTGGTCTTTTTTGCAAGTGTATTCATTTCGTCGATTTTCTCGTACATCACATCTTTATTCAAATCACCAATTGGCTCCATTTGCGAAGCGTTTTGGTATTTCTTAGAAGCTCTTTTAGGATCTCCCATTTTCTCGTACATCAATCCTAGTTCATATTCTCCTAACATCGCTTTTGGATAATTTACATTTCCAATTTCAGCCATTTTTCCTAATTCGTCGTAGGCATTTTTCTTTAAGATAATATTTTCAATTACTTTGAAATCACTCATTCGAACCGGGATTTGAACACCCATAACTTTTGACATTGTATTGTATTTGTTTTCCAGATAATCGGCGTAACCAGTTTCCAGAACGGCAATCTTATCATTGTATTCGGCGGAATTTATAGGTCTGTAAATTTCAAAAATCTGATATAATGCACTCGGAATTGAATGTAGGACTTCAGTGTAATGAGTTGTTCCTTTAAATAATTCGTATTTATAATTTACTAACGGATTATTGGCAATTTTAATATTGCTGTCTAATTTTTCGATTGGTTCCTTGATTTTCTTAATATCACCATCGGCAGCAGAAAGATAATAGAAGAAAGGTTGTGTTACTTTTGCAAATTTCTCCGGAATACGAACTTCCATTTTTGAAGCAAGTTCAGGGCTTAAGCAGATATAGGCGTTAAAAAGGGGTTCTTCTTTATATAAATAAAAATTGATAAAGCTGGCTGTAATATCATGACCCGCGATAACTCTAAAAGGAGTTGTGCGGTATTTTTTTTCGATATAAGGAACTAGTTCAGCTCCAATAAATTCAAAGAATTTAGCTCCTTTTTCAAAAGGAAGACCTGTATTCTGGTCAATTGTAGAATCGTCCTCACGTTCTCCTTCTTTATTTTGATGAACCCCAATGATTATCATTTCAGGTAAATCATCCCAATAAGCGCCATAACTAAGAGCTCCGGAAAATGGATCGAATAAATAATCGCCATCTAATAGATAAAGTACCGGGTATTTTTTGTCTGGATTGGCTTCATAAGAAGCAGGAAGTCCGATGGTTATTCTTCTTTCTTCTCCAAGTTTTTCAGATTGAATATTGTCGAATTTTTTCTGCGAGAATACAGAAATTGAAATAAAGATAAATAGTAAATAAACTTTTCTCATGATTTGGGGCATTTCAGTGAATTAAAAAGTATTGAAATAATGTAGCAATATAATACTTTATTTGCTTTTCTGTTAATGTGAAATTTTAAAAAAGAAAGAAGTTTAGGACGAACATTAAAATCTCAATTTCATCAAGTTAACCTTTTTTTTAGACAATTAAGGCTAAAAAAAATCGCGCAAAGTCGCAGAGACGCAAAGAAAATGTATGTAAACTTGGCGACTCTGCGACTTTGCGCGAGATATATACGGCAAAAGTAATCCTGTTTGTTCAAAAATAAATTTGACAAATAGTAATAATATAAAGTGTAAAAGGAAACTTACGTTAGAGAATTATCGTTTTCATTAGGGAAAATGATCCATGGTTTGAAGGTTTTAGCTTCTTCAAATTCCAGGGTTGCATAGGATATAATGATAATGATATCGTCTTTTTGAACTTTTCTGGCTGCAGGACCATTTAGTGTGATCTCACCTGAATTTTTTTCTCCTTTAATGGCGTAAGTTTCGAAACGTTCTCCATTATTGATGTTTACAATAGCTACTTTCTCACCTTCAATAATGTTTGAGGCTTCCAGTAATGTTTCGTCGATAGTAATACTGCCAATATAATTTAAATCAGCGCCAGTTACTTTTACACGATGAATCTTTGATTTTATAACTTGAATTTGCATGGTGCAAAGGTAAATTAATTTAATGAAATGGTGTCAATCAACCTTATAGAATTAACAAATACCGCTATAAATGCACGGTAGTTTTTGTCTTTACTTTTGTGATCTATAGGTAATAATGTGGATTCGTCAGCAATTACAAAATATTCGAGATCAAATCTTTCGTTGTCTTTGAAAGAATTTTCCACAAATTTGATGGTTTCTTCGGGTGTACTCGTTTGAAATATTTCTTTTGCTTCTGTTAAAACTTTATAAATAATAGAGGCTTCTTTTCGTTCTTCAGGAGTTAAACGCTCATTTCTGGAGCTCATCGCCAATTGATTTTCTTCTCTAAAAATTGGACAACCAACAACATTTACTGGTAAATCGTTCTTTTCGACCATTTTTTTGACAATCTGCAACTGTTGAAAATCTTTTTCTCCAAAATAAGCATTTGTTGGTGTAACGATTTCAAATAGTCTTTTTACGATGGTTCCGACTCCGTTAAAATGTCCGGGTCTGAACTTTCCTTCCATTTGATTTTCTAATCCGTCAAAGTCAAAAGATTGAGAAATCGTATGTCCTTCATAAATATCATCTACAGAAGGAGCGTATAAAATTATTTTGTCACTTAATCCTCGCATTTTTTTTACGTCTTCTTCGAGTGTTCGTGGGTATTTGTCGAGATCTTCGGCATTGTTGAATTGGGTAGGATTGACAAAAATACTCACAACTGTATCGTCATTTTCTTTAAGTGATCTTTGCATCAAAGCCAAATGCCCTTGGTGTAAAGCGCCCATTGTTGGTACAAATCCAATGGTTGAATTTGCCGTTTTGATAGTTTTTAAATAAGCTATCAAAGCTACTTTACCGTAGAAAATATGCATGCCAGTATTATTAAAATTTAGTGCAAACATAATATATTAGTTATAAACTGCATAAATTTTTGTAATTTTGCAACGTTTTTATTACCAAAAATTAAGTAAAATACTATTATGAAAGATAAGAGGATATTATATGTATCATCTGAAGTCGTGCCTTATTTGGCTGAAAATGAGGTTTCTTTAATGTCTTATGACGTTCCAAAAATGATTAACGATCAAGGAGGTCAGATAAGAATTTTCATGCCAAGATATGGAAATATCAACGAAAGAAGACACCAATTGCATGAAGTTATTAGACTTTCAGGAATGAATTTGGTAGTGAATGACTTGGATATGCCATTGATTATTAAGGTAGCTTCGATTCCCAAAGAGAGAATTCAGGTATATTTTATCGATAATGATGAATATTTTAAGCGTAAAGCAACTTTTGCTGACGAAGAAGGTGTTTTATATCCTGACAATGACGAAAGAGCGATATTTTTTGCAAAAGGAGTTGTTGAAACGGTAAAAAAATTGAATTGGGTTCCTGATATTATTCATGTTCACGGTTGGTTAGCGGCTATGTTGCCAATATACATGAAGCATTACTACAAAAATGAAGCTTTATTTTCTGAAACTAAGATTGTAACCTCAGTTTATGGTCAGTCTTTTGATGAAAATCTAGATTTAGAGATGATAAACAAGGTGAAATTTGACGGCGTTCCACACGAATCTATAGTCGATTTAGAAACACCAAATTACGAAAATATCTTAAAGGCTAGTATCTTACATTCGGATGCCGTAATTATAGCATCTGAAAATGTATCTCCAAGTTTAACAAAATTTATAGAATCTTCAGGAAAACCTTTTTTACCTTTCGCCTCGAAAGATGCATTCGCTGAAGCGTATACAAATTTCTATAAAACGATGGGCCTTTAAAAATTAACATTATTATTAAACATGTATAATACTTCTTTTATTAAGAAAATTCTATTAGTTGCAACTGTTGTTCTTTTGTATTCGTGCGATAAAGATTTTAACGAGATTGGTGAGGGATTAATTGGGGATAATCATTTTGATTTAGTTCCGGAGCAATATGGTGTTACGGCATTCAGCCAGGAAGTAACTCCTGTTCAGTCAAACGGATTGCCATTTTTTGGTTTAGGGATTTATGACAACCCTGTTTTTGGTGTAACAACTGGAAATTTTGTTAGTCAGGTTGGATTGTCTGAGTACAAACCAACTATTGGAGAAAGTCCTGTTATAGAAAGTGTGGTGCTTACAGTGCCTTATTATAATCACGCAACGGCTATTGACCCAAAAGGAGGTAATACTTATGTATTAGATTCTATTTATGGGCCAAAAGATGGAAAACTTAAACTAAGCGTATACGAATCCGGAGCGCAAATGTACAGTAGTTATTATGACAGCAATGGTTCTCTATTTGGAAAGTTGTATTATAGTGATCAGGATACAAATACACCTCCATATCAAGATGAGGTAAATTTTAATACTAAAAAGCTTGGTGTTCCGTTAAATGATTCAAAAGATGAATCGCAGAATGCTAAATTCTTTTTTAGTGCAAAACAAACGATAGATTCAACTGTAGTAGATGCTAATGCTGTTAAGAAAACTTATACCTATCAATATTCTGCACCACAAATGCATTTGGATTTGAATAAAGCTTTTTTTCAGACTAAAATTTTAAATGCTTCGGCTGCAAATCTTTCGGCACAAGATGTTTTTCAGCAGTATTTTAAAGGTTTATATTTTCAGGTTGAAAAAGTAGATGGCAGTCCGTCAAATATGGCATTATTAGATTTTTTAAAACCTGCGGGACCGGCTAAAATTACAATTAAGTACAAAGCAAAAACTGCTATTACGACTGATGGTGATACAACCGAAGATAAAGTTATAACGATTAATTTGACTGGTGCGGCAGCGAGTTTATTAAAGGATAATAAGAATCCTATTTATGCAGCTGCAATAGCAGACAGACTGAATAAAGATATAACCGGTGACGACAGACTTTATATTAAAGGTGGTCAGGGATCAGTGGCGGCTATAGATCTTTTTAGTAAAACAGATCTTATAGGATATGATAGCGACAATAAATTAGTAAATAAGCCTAATCTAGTTTCAGATGAATTGGACGAAATCAGACATAACGTTATAGTTAAAAAATGGCTGGTTAACGAGGCTAATTTAGTTTTTTATATTGATGCAGATAAGATGAAAACTGCAGAAAGAGAACCGAAAAGAATTTATTTGTACGATCTTACTAACAATACAATTATTGCTGATTATGTAGATAATAGTACGAATGCTTTGGATGCAAAACAAAACAGAGCCGTTTTTGGTGGTATCATAACTGTTGATGCAACTACCAAACGTGGAATAAGTTATAAAGTTCGAATTACCAAACATATCAGAAATCTTATAAAAGACGCTACTTTAAAAAACATCAGATTGGGATTGGCGGTAACGGAAGGGATTGATGTTATTGCGTCGAACAAGTTAAGATTGAAAAATGATGTTATTTCAGAAGCGCCAAGAGGTTCCGTTATGGGACCATTAGGAACAATATTATATGGTAATAATGTTTCTGCTGGTGATGCAGACAAGAAATTAAAACTTCAGATTTACTACACGAAACCAAATTAATAAATATATATGTGTGGAATTGTTGGATATATCGGTCATAGAGAGGCGTATCCTATTATAATAAAAGGATTAAAACGACTCGAATACAGAGGATATGATAGTGCTGGTGTTATGTTGTATGATGACCAGGACGGAATAAAACTTTGTAAAACAAAAGGTAAAGTTTCGGATCTTGAAGCAAAGACAAAAGACAATTTTACGACAAATGGAAGTATAGGAATAGGGCATACACGTTGGGCTACACACGGAGTTCCAAATGATGTAAACTCGCATCCGCATGTTTCAAATTCTGGCGAATTGGTGATTATTCACAATGGAATTATTGAGAATTATGCGCCGCTTAAAGAAGAATTGAAAAAAAGAGGCTATACTTTTAAATCGGATACAGATACAGAAGTTTTAGTAAACTTAATAGAAGAAGTTCAGAAAAAGGAAGGTCTTAAATTGGGTAAAGCAGTTCAGATTGCTTTAAATCAGGTTGTAGGTGCATATGCAATTGCAGTTTTTGATAAAAAGAACCCTAACGAAATTGTTGCTGCAAGATTAGGAAGTCCATTGGCAATTGGTGTTGGAGAAGGAGAATATTTTATTGCTTCAGATGCTTCGCCATTTATTGAATATACTTCGAATGCTATTTATCTTGAAGATGGTGAAATGGCAAACATCAGATTGCACAAACCTCTTAAAGTTAGAAAAATAAAAGACGACTCGTTAGTAGATCCTTATATTCAGGAACTTCAAATGAATTTGGAGCAAATAGAAAAAGGCGGTTACGATCACTTCATGCTTAAAGAAATCTATGAGCAGCCAAGTGTTATCAAAGATACTTACAGAGGAAGACTTCATGCAAATGAAGGAATTGTTCAAATGGCAGGTGTTGAGGATAATCTTGAAAAATTCTTAAATGCTGACAGAATCATTATTGTAGCTTGTGGTACTTCATGGCACGCAGGTTTGGTAGCAGAGTATATTTTTGAAGAGTTTACGCGTATTCCGGTTGAAGTAGAATATGCTTCTGAGTTTAGATACAGAAACCCAATTATAAATAAAAACGACGTAGTTATTGCCATCTCTCAATCCGGAGAAACAGCAGATACTATGGCGGCTATTAAATTGGCAAAAGAAAATGGTGCTTTTGTTTTTGGAGTTTGTAATGTGGTAGGTTCTTCTATCTCAAGAGAAAGTCATGCAGGTGCTTATACACACGCAGGACCTGAAATTGGAGTAGCTTCGACGAAAGCTTTTACAACACAAATTACAGTTTTAACGATGATCGCTTTGCGATTAGGAAAAGCTAAAGGAACGTTATCAAATACTGATTTCCATACCTACTTGCAAGAATTAGAAATAATTCCTGAAAAAGTAGCCGAAGCATTAGAAACAAACGACAGAGCAAAAGAAATTGCTGCAGCTTTTAAAGATGCACCAAATTGTTTGTATTTAGGTCGTGGATATAATTTTCCAGTAGCATTAGAGGGCGCTTTAAAACTTAAAGAGATCTCTTATATACATGCCGAAGGTTATCCTGCAGCTGAGATGAAACACGGTCCTATTGCACTTATTGATGAGCATATGCCGGTTATTGTAATTGCACCTAAACAAGGTCATTATGATAAAATTGTAAGTAACATTCAGGAGATTAAATCAAGAAGCGGTAAAATTATCGCTGTAGTTACTAAAGGTGATACACAAGTTCGTGAACTCGCTGATTATGTAATCGAGATTCCGGAAACATCGGATGCTTTATCTCCGTTGATTACAACAATTCCTTTGCAATTACTGTCTTACTATATTGCAGTAATGAGAGGCTGTAATGTCGATCAGCCACGAAATTTGGCAAAATCAGTTACGGTAGAGTAAATACTATAAGATAAATAGAATATTAAAAAACGCGAGATGTGAATCTCGCGTTTTTTTTATGCCTTTTTTTAAGATGTTAAAATAAACAGTTTAAAGTTGTTAAGGCTATGGCTAATCTTTTTTAATATTATAGATCTGTTAATTATATGTTTTTTATTTAAAAGTAAAATTATTTAACAGTATTAATTTTATTATTTGAAATATGTAGTACATTTTTGTAGGAAATATTTCTAATATTAGCCATAATGAAAATAATTCTACTCCCGTTTTTATTCCTGTTCTTTTTTACAGGAAACTCCCAAACCAAAATCACATTCGATTATGATGCCGCCGGAAATCAAATCAACAGAATATTGTGTCTGTCAGGTTGTTCTCCAACTGCAAAACGTGCCGATGTTAAAGAAATCGAAGCCATTACAGAAGATGATTTATTGAAATTTTCTCCACAAGATGTGATCTCCTATTATCCAAATCCGGTAAAAGAAGAATTGTATTTGCAATGGCAGCTTGCCAAAGAGAATTATGTCACTTCGATTATGGTGTATTCCGTAACGGGGCAAATGTTGCAAATGTATCAAATCAATGATAAGACAGAAAGTCTAAATATCCCCTTTCAGAGTTATTCTACGGGTGTATATCTTGTTTTGCTTTCGTACAAAGACGGAGGAGAAAAATCTATTAAAATCATCAAACAATAATTTGCTATGAAGAATATTTACTTAACCCTGGTTTTTTTATTGTTTGGTTCTTTAGGTTTTGGGCAGTCAGCAGAAGTTGGTGTTACAGAAGGACAATTATCCGTTTCTTTATCCGGAGGAGCTAATTATACAATTCCTGTCGCTGTGCCTCCGGGAATCAATGGAATAGTTCCACAAATAAGTTTGGCGTATAATAGTCAAGGTGGTAACGGAATAGCTGGTTATGGGTGGAATATTTCTGGTGTTTCCGCAATTTCCAGAATTCCAGCAACTAAATTTCATGATGGAGTAATTGATGCTGTTGATTTTAATGCTTTAGATCGTTTTGCACTAGATGGACAAAGATTGATTGTGAAAAACGGAACAAATGGAGTTTACGGGGCTGACAAAACTGTTTATGAAACAGAAAGTTTTTCAAATATAAAAGTAACCTCTTTTGGTGTAAACCCAATTGGAGTTAAATATGGTCCTGCATATTTTTTAGTAGAATACCCGGACGGTTCAAAAGCTTATTATGGAAATTCTACAGATTCACGTTCTGCAACAGATTGGGCAATCACCTATTGGGAGAATCCACAAGATATAAGAATTAGTTATGTTTATTCCTTGGCTAATAATATATTGGATATAGTTTCTATAAAATACGGAAGTAGGACTACCGAAACACCTATCAACGAAGTTAAATTTAAATATGGTACTAGAAAACGAGCTGAACAATCCTACATGGGCGGACTAAGTATTATTAGAAATATAATACTTAAAGAAATTAATGTAATTGGTAACGGAATAGGCTTTAGAAATTATGTCTTGGAGCAAGAGGAAACTTCTTTAGGTTATCAGCGCTTGAAGACCCTAACAGAAAAAAATGGCGATAATGCGAAAAGTTATAATCCTACTGTGTTTAATTATGATACAACGGTTAGTGACACACCTCTAAAAGCTGGTACTCCAGCTTTACTTGGGATATCAGGAATTGATTATACAAATAGTGATTATATCTCTGGTGATTTTAATGATGACGGAAAAACGGATATGATTTTGTTTTCACAGACTACATCAAAAAACAAATTTACTCTGTTTTCTAATATAGTATCTGGTAAGCTCAATACAGGTTCGGCATTGAGTGTTGACACTTTCGAGAATATTTTTCCTGCCAGTTATTTGAGTTCAGATAATAAAATGTTGCCGCAAGGTTGGGCAACCTTAAAAAAGACCGATGCAAAGTGTATTATTTCACTTTATGGAACCGGATCAACTTCACCTATTTTCAAGCATTACGAGAAGCAGTACAATTTTAATAAAACAGTATCTATTGCTTCTAACTGGTCTTATTGCGATCCTAAAGATTACACAGGATTAATACTGGAAAATATTCCTATGGAATATATCAGCGGCGATTTTAATGGAGATGGGTTGACTGATGTTATCGCAATCGAGAAGAGTTTTTACTATACTATGAGGGTTTGTAATTTTGGTACTAAAACAACAGAGTATCCACAAACTCGTCATCCGGGAGGAACTGCTTATCTTTTTAATCTTGATAGGCGTCTTACTACAAATGAACCGGAGAATATTGGAAATGTAGTGATTAATACTGTGGCTAATTCAAAACTTTTCGTGGCTGATTTTGATGGGGATGGTAAATCTGATATCTATATTTTTGAACCTGGTTTTATAAAAATTTATAGCTTAAATAAAGACAACAAACTGGTTTTATTATACCAGAATACAATTGCTGATCCAAGTATTGTACTTGACAGAACTATTTTATTAGGAGATTATAATGGTGATGGAAAAACGGATTTTGTAATCCCGAATGAGTTAAATAAAGATAGTTGGAATTTTTATCTTGCTACAGGTACCTCATTTAATAAAACAAATACTGCTGTTGGGGTATCATATCAAAATAAAGGATATGTGGATTATTTTCAGGTAAAAGGTGATGATGGTGTTGTGAGATATCCATACGCTTTAGCTGAAACTACTTATATAGCTAACGATTATAACGGTGACGGCAAAACAGATATTTTATGTCAGCTAAATCTAACCGCTGCAAGTAATGGATTTTATGGTAAAGTAGGATCTCCAATCGTAACAAGGTTGATGTTGCTGGAAAATCAGATGGTTAGAGATTCGGAGGTTAAATTCTCATCAATCTATGCTCCTTATGAGGTTACAGGAATAGGAAGAAATTCTATACCTATATTTACTAATCACAATCAGGTAAATCAAAATTTAGAGTACAGCATAATTTTCGATAATATGATTAAATCTTTTAAAAGTCCAAAAGATAATCGTGAAGATGTGCTGTTAAAAGGAATTACCACTGGTAATGGGGTCAAGGAAACCATTACTTACAAACCCTTGATGCAAGACCCTTATGAGCCAATTTATACCCCTACTGCCTTAACAGAAACTTTTCCGAATGTTGATGTTATAGCTGTTCCGGGCTTTAAGATTGTTTCAATGCTTGAAAAACAGAGTGCAACTGTTTATAAAAAACAGCAATACTTTTATTCAGGAGCAGTTTCAAATGCAGATGGGCTAGGTTTTTTAGGCTTTCGTTCTACATCAAAAACAAATTGGTTTGAGGATTATGATTCAGATATAATTTCAAGCTTGTCTAATAATGATATGAATTTAAGAGGAGCTAATGTAGAGAATTATACTGCATTAGGTTTACGTACCCCTCAAGTGCCCTATCCTAATACAAAAAGGACTCCGAGTACTATTGTTAAAGAAAAAGACTATACCGTATCAGGCACAGAGAATCTGGTGGCGACCCAAAGTATAACACTCAAATCTGGTAGCTGGATAAAAACGGGCAGTACATTTTCAGCTAAAATAAACGAAGATGCCAACATAGGCACATCAATTAATACGCCCACAACTTTTATAACTAAAGCAGTATTGGCTTATGAAAGTGAGTTGCTGCCTAATAAAGTTTTTAAGATTAAAAACAGCAAGACCAGACAATTTAATGGTTTGGATAATACAAGTTCAGAAACTACTGTAGAGTATGATGCTAATAATAATCCTTTAAAATCGACTACCTATTTAAAAGAGTCCGGAGCTACGATTCAAACAACAGTTTCAGATGTAGCATATATTGCCTCTACAGCTTCGCCTTATGTAATAGGAATGCCTAAAAGTAAAAACCAAGGTGTAACAGTTTCTGGTGATGTAATGACATCCGAAGAATTATATTCTTATCAGAACAGTTTATTAACTCAAATCAAGAAAAAAGGAACTAATACAGATTATATTACTGAAGATAACATTTATGATGCCTTTGGTAACATTACTAAAAAAACAATAACAGCATCGGGGCTTACCCCAAGAGTTACAAGTTATGAATATGATCCTTCGGGGCGATTTTTGACAAAAAGTACCGATATCGAAAAGTTGTCTACATCATTTGTTTATAATCCGGACAGTACATTAAAATCTGAAACCAATCCTTATGGATTAACAACTTCTTATCTGTATGATTCGTGGTTTAAGAAAACAACAACAACTGATTATTTAGGTAAAAAGAATAGTTATGTGTATACACGTTCCGGGACAAAAACAATTGTAACATCAACAGCAGATGACGGAAGTGTAAGCGAAGAAACATTTGACGATTTAGGACGAAAAATAAAAGCAGGAAGTAAAAACATAACGGGAACTTTCTCTTATGTAGACTACTTGTATGATGCTCAGAATCGCAATTATAAAGTAAGTGAACCCTATTTTGGATCAACAGGAACGCAGTGGAATGAAACCCAATATGATGTTTATGGAAGGGTAATTAAAAGTATTGCTTTTACAGGCAAAACAACAGATATTACCTATTCCGGACTTACCACGAAAGTAAATGACGGTACAAAATCTAAAAGTTCAATCAAAAATGCTATAGGCAATGTGGTATCTATGACTGATACTCCGGGCGGAACAATTAAGTACACTTACTTTGCCAACGGAAACCTGAAAGAATCTGATTATGCAGACGTAAAAACCACGATTAAACAAGATGGCTGGGGTAGAAAAATAGAATTAAATGATTCATCTGCGGGTACGTATACTTATGCGTACAATGCGTTTGGAGAAACTACAAGCACAACCACACCTAACGGAACTACAACATACACACTAGATCCAGCAGTCGGTAAAGTAACTCAAAAAACTATTAAAGGCACTAATACAGATTCACAAACGACTTATTCGTATGATTCGTCAAGCAAGTTGTTGATCATTAGTGAGTTTACTGATGTGGCAAATGGCTCAAAGAAAACCCTAAACACATTTACTTACGATGATTCAAAAAGAATAAGTACAACGATAGAAGCCACGCCGTATGCCACATTTACAAAAGAATTTAAATATGATGATTTTGGAAGAGTTTTAACAGAAACCTCTATTGCACAAGCAGGCGGAAAATCGAGTTCGAAAACTATTAAAAGTAGCTATAAAAATGGTTCGCATTGGCAATTGTTAGATAATGCTACAAATGCCGTATTATGGCAGACCAATACTGTAAATGCCAGAGGACAGATTACTACAGCGCAAAACGGACCAACAACAATAACAAATATTTACGATGCATATGGCTTAGCTTCTCAATCTAAGTATGATAAAACAGTTGGATCTGTAAATATTTTGACTTTAAATACTGTTTTTGATGCCAAGAAAGGAAATCTGACAAGCAGAACAAACAGTTTGTTTAGCCGAAATGAAAGTTTTAAATACGATGCACAAGATCGTCTGACAGAATTTACTAATGCGACAGGCATACAAGAAAAACAATTGTACGACGATGAAGGAAGAATTACAGAAAATAGCTTAGGAACATATACGTATGCAAAGGATAAACCTTATCAGAATGCAGCAATAACAGTTAAGCCAGAAGCATTAACTTATTATACAGCAAGACCATCACAGAATATAACATACAATGCATTTAAAAGCCCCGTACTGATTGATGAAAAAGGGATAGACAAAATTAGTTTTACTTACAACGATGGAAACGATCGTAGTGCCATGTTTTATGGAGGTTTGCAGGATGAAAAATTGGACAGACCATTACGAAAATACTATTCTGCCGATGGCAGTATGGAGATTAAAGAAAATCGAGGTGTTTTTGAGTTTATAACCTACATTGGCGGTGATGGATATTCTGCGCCCATAGTATTTAGAAGCAACAATACAACACAAGATTATTTATATTTACAAAGAGATTACCAGGGATCTATAGTCGCCATAACCAATCAGGCTGGAGCAATTGTCGAAAAACGATTGTTTGATGCTTGGGGAGCAATAGTAAGTGTGCAAGATGGTGCAGGGAACAAACTTGCAGTATTAACCATTTTAGATCGAGGGTATACCGGTCACGAACATTTGCAAAGTGTAGGACTCATAAACATGAACGGTCGTATTTACGATCCTAAGTTGCATCGCTTTTTACAACCGGATAATTTTGTACAGGATGCCTCTAATACTCAAAACTATAATAGGTATGCATACGTTCTTAATAACCCGTTAAAATATACGGATTTTAATGGTGAGTCCTGGTGGAGTGATAACTGGAAACAAGTTGTTACAGTAGCAGTAGTCGTTGTAGTGGCAGTAGTGGTTACTTATGCAACTGCAGGAATGGCATCACCCTTAGCTGCATCCATGATTACAGGTGCTGCTGCAGGATTTGCGGGAGGCGTAACAGGCTCCGCTTTAAATGGAAATAGTTTTGGGCAAGTTATGCTTGATGGAGCCTATGGAGGAATAAAAGGAGGAGTTTTTGGGGCTTTAGGAGGTTACGCAGCAAGTTTTGCACCTGCTGGGATTTTTAACGGAGCAGCTTATTCTATTGGAACAAATTTAGCCATCAACGCTCTTGGTAATACAATAGAAGGTAAGGACCCGTTTGAAGGAGCTGGTTTTACCATTGCAATATCAGCAATTACAGGTGGTTATCAAGGCGCAAAAGCGGCTCAGGCAAAAGGTTTAGACATTGTAACAGGAGCACCAAAACCATCTGTAATAGCTAAAGGTACCGATGCTTTTACTAAAGATGCACAAATAGCTTATGATAAAGCGATAAGGACACAGCAGGAGCCAATTAATATGAGTAGCACGGCTGTGGCTGATGCTCCAATTGAATTTAAAACGTCATCTATATCAATGGCTCCAAGTAGAAATTATTCAATATTTGACGCTGAGGGGGAATTATTTAAATTTGGAGTTACAGATGCAAACTTTAACAGAATGAATCAGTCTTTAAAAATGGCTGGAGAAGGAGCTACTGCTAAATTCTCAGATGTATTACCAAAATTTCAGGCTCACATAAATGAAACTTATATGCGTAGTTTGCATTTTAATAGTACTAAAGTTTGGGATATAAATGGTATGAGATATCCATATCCTAGAAATTTTGACACAGGAGTAAGGATTAATCCTATAAAATAAATATAAATGAAAAAATTAGTAATAGAAAGAACATTACTTAGATTTAATGATGGTATTGATGCGATAAATTTATTAAATGATAGATTTAATTTTTTAGCCATATTATTAAATCGTTTATTAAGTGAAAAGTATAATGGTAAAAAAATAAAGTTTTTAAACATTTTCTTTTATGAGACTTCTGAAAAACTTTTGAAAGCTTATGGTAAAGAATATTTTTTGCATTATTATGGAGGGCAGTTTACATATAAAAAAGTTATCGACTATGATTATTTTTATAGTTTATCTTTTAATGATCAAAAAATCTTTATTTGGGAAAAAGCATGCGAGATGCTTCAATTTGCGGGAAAGGAACTTAAAAATGAAAGTTTGTTAATTTCAAGTGAATATGCTTATAATAAAGGACTAGAAATGAATTTAAATGCTGATTACAGAATGATTGAAAATGATGTTGTTTTATTTGAAGAAAATTACAAAGCGGCTGTTTGGGTTAATTTTTTAGATAATAAAATGGAAGCAAATTTTACTCTAGAAAAAGACAACAATATTGTTCTGAAAAAAATTATTGATCAAGTACCAAATGGTAATGTTTTTTTTCTAACAATGTTTAAAAAAATTGAGCAAAAAGATAGTGATACTATTATCATAAAAGGTTTAAAAGATGCGGACTATTTGCCATTGGAAATAAATTTTACAAAAGATAACGGAAAAATCATATCTAAAAATTAGTAAAAGCAATTTTTTTTCGCCTACCCTTTTGATTTGTTCTCATTAAAAGCCCGACAAATACTCAATTATCATTAAAAAGATTAAAATCTTAAATCAATTAAAAAACATGAAAACAAAATGTTCAAATTGCCAAACAGAAAATGAGAATACTTCTAAATATTGTTCTATTTGTGGGTATAGATTGCCAATTTTAGAAATTGAAAATAGCGTTTCAGAGATTGAATCAAAAAAAACGAATAAGCTTAAACGGGATTTTAACTTAAAAGCAACTTTAGGTTTTGTAATTAGTTTTGTTATAGTGTTTTTTGTGACACAATCTTTATTCAAGCCATCATTTTCATTAGATAAACAACTTGTAGATGCGGCAAATGAATTAAATAAAAATTGTCCTATGAATGTTGATGCAGATACAGTTTTAGAAAACACCGTTGCAGCACCAAATAAAACTTTTCAATATAACTATCTTTTAATAAGATTGACTAAAGCTGAAATAAAAATTGATACGATCAAAAAATATCTTTTTCCGAGTATTTTAGAAAATGTAAGGAGTAATCCACAAATGAAGTCATTTAGACATAACAAAGTTACCATCAATTATAGTTATAAGGATAAAAATGGAGTATTTGTATTCGATTATATTATTAAGCCTGAAATGTATAGTGACGTTAAGGATTAAATTTATGTTGCTGTCACCGCTCCCGCACGAATTCTTTCATGTGGTTATAGAATATGTTTATAGTAGTGCAATTGATTAGTCAGGTCAAAAAAACATATTGATGATGTACGAATTTTAGAATATTTGATGTTTTGCTGTTGTGTCTAGACAAAAAGGATTCGTGTGCTAGCACGGAAAAAAACTATAAAAAGACGGGAATCCAATATACCTTTAAAATAATAAAATCATGAAGCTTAAAATAGTATGCGCTTGGAGTGTTTTGTTTCTATCAACTTTTGTATTTGGTCAGGAAAGTGATGATTATGAAAAAAGACTAAAGGCAATAAATAATCAAACTATTGCTTTTTTTAATGTAGATGGAGTTGATTTTTCAAGTCAAACATTTAGCAACGAATTTTCCGAAAAAGAATTAAAAAAACTCTATCGAAAATATTCTATAAAAGATAGTGATCTAAAAACTAAAGGTGAAACACTAGGATTTAACTATATATATATCACTAAATCTGAAAAAGTGGGTGAGGATATAAGTCAAATTAGTTCTTATTATTTTGTAGAGAATAAGCAAAAAACGATTTCGATTATTCGCTTTGGTTATTACGATGAACTTGATAAAGACTTTGAGAGAAAATATGTCACCCGAATTTTAAATGATGAAATTCCGAAAGAAGTTTATGAATCATCAGTAATCGATAGTATTGATTTTGCAGGAAGAAAAATAAAACTGGGAAATAGCTGCTATTGGACTAATGTTAATACTGTTCAATGCCCATATTATGGGGAAATGAATTGGTCTGTTCATAAGACAATCGAAAGTGCAGAAAAATCAATCAATAATCAATTGAATGTGACAAGAAGTAAAAAAGGCGGAAAGATTATTTCTGAAGAAGATGTTGAAGTAGTTTTTGAAGGAAATGATGCAAAAGCAAAAAAGATTATATATGATTTTACAGGGATGAAATCTTTACTAACCAAAATGTCAGGAGGAAAATCGCTAACGATATATTATGTGGCTACTAAGGTTCGGGGAAATTATGTGAGTTGTTGTATGAGTTTCTGGAATAATGATACATTAACAGAAAGCGGGTTGGCTCCATTATTAGAAAAAGTAATGAAGCTTAAATGATAACTAGCCCCGCTCCTGCACGAATCCTTTCGTGTGATTATGGGTTAATTATCAACAATTAATTCTAGTAGAAATTGTAAATTTCATAATCTGAGGATTGTATTTTATCAGTTTAGTTGTTGTGCCCACATGAAAGGATCGTGCGGGAGCCGGGAGTTTATCTCCCATTTACCTTAAAATTTTTTAAAGATTAGCGTATTATGTTAGAACAAATAATTTTGAATTATAAAAAGTTTGCTGATTGTCTAATCAAAGAAGTTGATTATTTTAATTTCAAATCAAATGATGATCAACGTAGTATTGAAATTACCATGAGTTGTCTAAACTTTCAGAATGAAAACAAAAAGGAAATAATAAAAGTAATTTTTAAGGGTCTAAAATTGTTGAAATTCATTCGAGTAAATGACTATCCAAGTTTATTCTTAGATGAAGTTTATATTAGTAATGAAAATGGCTTAATAACCTTTGATTTTTTTCCAATAGGCTATGTTGATTATCTTGAGGAGAACCCTAATTCAACCTTTATTATTAGATGTAAAGAAGTATTGTATGAAGTTTTGTTAAGGGATTAGTTCACTGGCTCCCCTTCTGTACTCACCGCTTCGGCACGAATCCTTTCGTGTGATTATGCGTTAATTAGCAACAATTAATTCTAGCAGAAATTATAAATTTCATAATGTTGAGGATTGTATTTTATCAGTTTAGCTGTTGTGCCACACGAAAGGATTCGTGCGGGAGCGTGGGGAAAAACGAAATGGTATTTGAACCATGCAATTATTGAGAATTTAGAAATTAAAAAAACATGAAAAAGAATATAATAATTTTAATTGTATCTTCTTTAGCAGGTATATTTTGGGCAATATATTTACTTTATAATCAAAGAGGTGGTAATCTTGCTGTTAATGATTGGATGGCTCTTTGCATCACTTGTGTCTTTGTCGTCTGTCTCGGTTATTATTTTATAAATAAATGGAAAAAGAAGGGGTAGATATGATAATCCTTTCGTGTGGTTATTGGTTAATTAGCAACAATTAATTCTAGCAGAAATTATAAATTTCATTCTGAGGATTGTTATTTTACCAATTTAGCTCTTGTGTCCACACGAAAGGATTCGTGCGGGTTCGGGGAAACAAGATTAAAGAAGTATTTTCTAAATGTAAAAAAGCGAGATTCAATTCTCGCTTTTTTTATGCCTTTTTGTTTTTATTTAACTTTAAATTAAGTAAGATTAGGATTATAATTATATATTTGTAAGAAATATATTAAAATTGATATTTGTGAAAAAGATTGGCTTATTGATTTGTGTACTCGTTACTTAGAAAATGGAATGTTTTTTCTTTTGAGGCACACAAAAGAATTTTTATAAAGTCGGTAATATAAAAATATTAAAAGAGGATAACGAATTTTTTAAATCTATTCTTATAAATGATTTTGGTGTTAAGAATTAGATAAAGCAAAAGGAAGAATGAAAAAGAATAAAATAAAAATATGAAAACAAAAACTACACTATTATTAATATTTGCATTGTTTACATGTGGTATTTATAGTCAAAGTACCTTGCCAATTATAGGATTTAACGATGCAAGTAATTATACAATTGGAACATATGGAGTGACAGGTTCCTCTGGTTTAGATTTACACTGGTATGGAGGAATACGCTTTGGAGACAAAACCAGTCGTAATGTAATGGAGGTTACCAACGGAAAAGTTGAGATTACAAGCACAGCAATCGTAGGTGGAGAAACATTGTTAAAATTAAGTGTAAGCGATGCTTCTCAAGATTATCTGAAAATTGTTAATAGCACAGGTTCTAATGGGCAGTTCATACCAGCTTTACAGGGATATCATGTTAGTGATAATAGAACAGCGCTTTATTTGACAGGGAGTGTTGAGTTAGCAAATGATATAGGTGCAGATCCTATCATGGTCTTTGATTCCAGATTAAGTGATTCTTCGATAAAAAACAGGCCCCTATTTTCATGGGATTCTTACGGAAATAGAAAAATGATATTAACTTCAAATGGGAGTTTAGGTATTGGAACTACAACTACTGGAACCCATAAACTGGCAGTCGAAGGATCAATTGGAGCACGGGAAATAAAAGTACAGACTACAGGCTGGTCAGATTTTGTTTTTAAAAAAGAATATAATTTACCAACCCTTGAAGCAGTTGAAAAACATATTGCAGAAAAAGGGCATTTAAAAAACATTCCAAGTGAAGAAGAAATTTTGAAGAACGGAATTAATTTGGGAGAAATGAATGCTAAGTTGTTGCAGAAAATTGAAGAATTGACCCTTTATATGATTGAGCAGAATAAACGTATGAATAAAATAGAAATAGAGAATCAGGATTTGAAAAATAAAATGGATTCAATTATAAAATTTTAAATTATGAAAAAGATTTTAATACTGATTGTATTTGCTACACAGGCCTGTTTTGCCCAAAGTGTTTTTCCCATTAATGGAGGGAATGTTGGTATAGGAACAATAACTCCGAATTCAAAATTAAGCATTAGGTCTGGTAGGGCAGGTGTCAGTATTCATCCTGGCTCGGGCACAAATTCTTATTATGGATCTATAGCTTTTAATAGAGAATGTGTAACTGGAGAAATATTTGATAATAGTGCTTATGCGTTTCAAATAAATAATGGGGGTAATATATATGATAAGAATCTTCATTTTCAAATTTACAATGGCAATGGAGTGCAAGTAACTGGCGACGCCTTGGTAATTAATGGGGCTAGTGGAGGAAACATTGGAGTTGGAACATCAGAACCATCGGCTTTATTAGATATTTATTCACCATTACCGATCGTTGGTAGTTATGATACTCAAAAATGGTCAACAAGTAATGCGGGATATAATCTAAAACTTCAAACTATTTGGAATACTAGTGGTATTAATCAGGAGTTTATTCAACGATTTAATGGTGTTGATTATAGATCTCTTGTCTTTTATCAAGGGAATGTCGGTATTGGCACTTCAAACCCAACCAACAAGCTTGATGTAAACGGGACTATCCATTCACAAGAAGTAAAAGTAGATATGAATGGCTGGTCTGATTTTGTATTTAAAAAAGAATATAATTTACCAACCCTTGAAGAAGTAGAGAAATATATTGCAGAAAAAGGGCATTTAGAAAACATTCCAAGTGAAGAAGAAATTTTGAAGAACGGAATTAATGTGGGAGAAATGAATGCTAAGTTGTTACAGAAAATTGAAGAATTGACTTTGTATATGATTGATATGAAAAAGGAAAATGAAGAAATGAAAAGAGATATTTTAAAATTGAAACATAACTAGTTTCTGCGAAGTTTTATAGCGATAATGCTTGACGGAGTAGGTTTTAAGAAGACTTAGGACAAAAATAAAAAATAAAAATATATCATTATGAAAACAAAATTAGTGCTTTTGAGCAGCGTCTTTTTTATAACAATTAATATTTTTTCTCAGCAAGTTGGGGATGGGTATGCTCCCGTTATAAATGATTTTTCGGCACCACTTAAATCTGGAGTTTATAACGGGTTGAGTCCTTCTACAGTTGGTATGACAGCTGACAATAGTAATTTATGGCAACATTTGTTTGTAATAAGACATTCAAATACAAGTAGTAATTATCAACTTCAATTGGCGTCTTCTTTTGCTGTTAATGATCGGGTGTTTTTTAGAAAAATTACTTCCGCTACTTTGTCGTCTGTTAATGCAAATTGGGTAGAATTAGCAACTCGGGGGAAAAACAATTTTGTTGGCGATCAAAGTATCAGCGGAAATGTTGCTATCAATTCACTATCTCCATTAAATACATTTGAAGTAAAAGTACCAACAAGCACTGGTGCGTCTAGTTCAGATGGTATTGCTATACATGATGGTGCAGTTTATAGATTAGGTATTAACATTGGAGTAAATACAGATAAGGAATATTCTTATATTCAGGCTGTTAAAGGTGGCATTGGTTCGAAAAACATTATCATTAATCCCATTGGTGGGAACGTAGGTATTGGTATTACAAACCCAACAAACAAACTGGATGTAAAAGGGACTATCCATTCACAAGAGGTAAAAGTTGACATGAATAACTGGTCAGATTTTGTTTTTAAAAAAGAATACAATTTACCCACTCTTGAAGAAGTTGAAAATCATATTGCCGAAAAAGGACATTTAGAAAATATTCCAAGTGAAGAAGAAGTTTTGAAGAATGGAATTAATCTGGGAGAAATGAATGCTAAATTGTTGCAGAAAATAGAAGAATTGACTTTGTATGCGATTGAACAGTCAAAAAGAAATAATAAGCAGTCTGTACGAATTGAAAAATTGGAAAAAGAAAATGAAACTTTTAAAGATGTCTTGAGAAGACTTTCTAAAATTGAAGAAAAATTAAAATAAAAACTATCATGAAAAAAACAATATTTTTATTTATTGTACTATTTAATTCATTTTCCTACAGTCAAACTTTTGATGGGAATTTGGGTTCTAAAAGTTTAAATTGGTCAACAGAGCAAAAAGATTTTAATAGTGCTCCCAGAACTGGTGTTACTCCTATGTCCATAAAATTATGGGATAATTATAATGGATCTGGTTCTCCATCTACTTATGGGTCTTTATTAGAAATATATGGGAAATCAGCTCATTTAATTTCGCAGTTGTATTTTGATAATACTTGGAATGGCGGCAGAATAATGTATAGAACTTCTTTTTATGGGCAAACTACATGGGAAACCTGGCGTTATCTTTTGGATTCAAAGAGTGATGTAGTATCTGTGGGTAATTTGAAAATAACGGGAACAACTAATAGTTATGTTTTAAATGGTAATTTCGGAATAGGAACCATAAATCCAAAAAACAAACTGGATGTAAATGGAACAATCCATTCACAAGAGGTAAAAGTTGACATGAATGGCTGGTCAGATTTTGTTTTTAAAAAAGAATACAATTTACCTACTCTTAAAGAAGTAGAAAATCATATTGCAGAAAAAGGACATTTAGAAAACATTCCAAGTGAAAAAGAAGTTTTGAAGAATGGAATTAATCTGGGAGAAATGAATGCTAAGTTGTTGCAGAAAATAGAAGAATTGACACTTTATATGATTGAAATGAAAAAGGTAAATGAAAAGCAAGATGAAAAAATAATGATTCTGGAGAGTAGGTTATTGTCTAAAACAAAAAAATAAAATGAAAATTAGTACTACTTTAATAACACTCGCAATTGGTTTATTTAGTACAATAAATATAAAAGCTCAGACTTTAAATCCAACTTTTACTATAACAACTCCTGGTTCAGCGGATACTTTCGTTGGCGGTTATACATTCTCATATGCAAAAGCAGGAACTCCATGGAATGGTGCATTGATTAGTTTTGGAGGTGCTGGAAATAGATATGATTGTCAAATTAGTTCTGATTATGGATTAAATCGTATTTCATTTCGAAATAAAAATGGAGATTATAACATTTGGAATCCATGGATTGAATTGGCAACCAAAGGAGCAAATTCATTTATTGGAGATCAAACAATACATGGAGGTTTATTGGTAAGAAATTTGGGAAGTACCACCGCTAGTTCTGCTATAATGATTGCCCATTCAATTGCAGAGGGTGATTATGTAACCTTTGGAACATCTATAAGGTCAATCACTGAAAGTGGAAGTTCGAATGTTTATGGAATGCAATTCTTTACCCAGGAATCGTATCTAACAAGTCAAACAGAAAAGCTTAGGATTCAGGGAAATGGCAATGTTGGTATTGGTACATCAAATCCAAAAAATAAATTAGATGTAAACGGGACAATCCATTCAAAAGAAGTCATAGTTGATATGAATAACTGGTCAGATTTTGTATTTAAAAAAGAATACAATTTACCCACTCTTAAAGAAGTTGAAAATCATATCGAAGATAAGGGACATTTAGAAAATATTCCTAGTGAAGAAGAAGTTTTGAAGAATGGAATTAATCTGGGAGAAATGAATGCTAAGTTGTTGCAGAAAATAGAAGAATTGACTTTGTATATGATAAATCAAAATAAGCAAATAATTGATTTACAATACAGATTAGAAAAAATGGAAGTAAATACAAAATAGCATAACGAATGCAAAAGTGTTAAAAAAGCAAGATTTACGTCTTGCTTTTTTTTATTGTCAAATTTTTTTTCTAACCCATGTATTTTTATTAAATCCTTATTTTTTTTCTTAAAAATTATATGTATGCATAGTAATTTGGGAGTTGTGTGTTTGATGTTTGATTTTAATTTAATAAAATGAACTGACGAATAGTTAAAATACTAACTAAAAACATGATAAATATTAATTTTTTTTAACGTTTTTTTATTAATATTAAAAATATTTGTATTTTGGCTATATAAACTAACCAAAAACAAACCTAACATGAGAGTGTATTTATTAATTATGTTGTTTTTCAGCGGAATATCTTTTGCGCAGAATACAATTACCGGTTCTGTTACTGATGGTAACAAACAAGCGATTTCTGGTGCCAACATTGTTATTGTAGGAGATCGTACTGGTGCTTCTACTGACTTTGACGGAACTTTTAAGCTAACTACTTCGACTAAGCCACCATTTACAATTAAAGTATCTGCGGTTGGATTTACTTCAAAAACAGTAAACGTAACATCGGCTAACCAAAAGATAGATGTGGTTTTGAAAGATGAAGAAAACAAACTGGATGAAATTGTAGTTTCTGCTTCAAGAACTCCAGAGCGCGTTTTGGAATCCCCGGTTACAATTGAAAGAATGGGAATTCAGGATATCAAAAAAACAGCGTCGCCATCTTTTTATGATGGTATGGAAAACATGAAAGAGGTACAGATGAATACGAGTAGTATGACTTTTAAATCTGTTAATACCAGAGGATTCGCTACTGTGGCAAATACTCGTTTTATGCAATTGGTTGACGGAATGGATAACTCATCTCCATTGTTGAATTTTGTACTTGGTAATATGATTGGGGTTTCTGAGATAGATGTGCAAAGTGTGGAACTTTTGCCTGGAGCATCATCTGCTTTATATGGAGCAAATGCTTTTAACGGAATTTTATTTATGAATAGTAAAAGTCCGTTTGTGTATCAAGGTATTTCGACCTACTTAAAAATGGGGCAAACTTCTCAGAATGCAGCCGGTAACAATATATATTATGATTTTGGAATTAGAATGGCACATGCTTTTAATAAATACATTGCCGTTAAAGCTAATTTTACTTATATGCAAGCTACGGATTGGTATGCAACGGATTATAATGATAAAACCACAGCGGGAATAGACAGAAGTAATCCAAATTATGATGGGATAAATGTTTATGGTGATGAGGTTTCGACAAATATAAAAGGTGTTGGGCAGTCTTTGGCAAGTTTGGGATTGATTCCTGCTGGAGCTGTAAACTTATTGCCGAATACTAATGTTAGCAGAACCGGATATAAAGAAACAGATCTTACAGATAATAAAGCCGGTAACACTAAAATTGACTTTTCATTTCATGGAAGACCTTTTGGGGATGAAAGACTGGAAATTATCTGGCAAAGTAAATTTGGTTTTGGTAATGCAGTTTACCAGGGAGCAAACAGATATTACCTGAATGACTTTGCAATGCAACAACATAAAATCGAAGTAAAAGGAAAAAATTTCTTCGTAAGAGGATATACAACATCAGAGGATGGAGGACATTCTTATGACATGGTATTTACAGGAATCAATGTAGATAGAAAGTGGAAAGATGATAAAACCTGGTTTGGTCAATATGCGGGAGCGTATATTCAGTCTACTTTAGGGGGTGCAACTCCGGAACAAGCACATGCGCTTGCAAGATCTACTGCTGATACAGGTCGTTTCTTGCCGGGATCGCAAGCGTTTAAAAATGCTTTTAATCAGGTAATTAATGACGAAAGTGTATTGACAGGTTCTAAACTGGTTGATAATTCAAGAATTTACCATTCAGATGCCAATTATAATTTTAGAGATATAATCAAATTTGCTGAAATTCAGGTTGGTGGATCTTTTAGATTATATGAATTGAATTCTCACGGAAGAATCTACACAGATGCAAATGGTCCAATTAATTATAATGAATATGGAGCGTATACACAATTGGCAAAAAAATTCATGGACGACAGAATGAAATTCACAGGATCTATTCGTTATGATAAATCAAAAAACTTTGACGGAAATTTTTCACCTAGATTAGCATTGGTTTATTCTGCAGGAGAAAAGAAGAATCATAATTTTAGAGGATCTTTTCAAACAGGTTTCAGAAATCCATCTACACAAGATCAGTACATTGGTTTCAATATTGGAAATGCAGTGTTGCTTGGATCTGCTCCTGATAACTTAGGAAGATTTAGTGAGACTTTTAATCTTAGTGCTGAAGGGCAATCTTATAGCGGACAAGCAACCAAAAATATGACAGGTTATGATG
Source organism: Flavobacterium pectinovorum (assembly GCF_006438875.1). Taxonomy (GTDB): domain Bacteria; phylum Bacteroidota; class Bacteroidia; order Flavobacteriales; family Flavobacteriaceae; genus Flavobacterium; species Flavobacterium pectinovorum_A. Next base: position 46,366 of record NZ_RCZH01000014.1, on the reverse strand, counting down.
CTTATGATAACTCTTATATAGCAAGTTCAGTAACGGCATTTGCTGCAATGGCAGGAAGTAATCCATATGAAGCGGTTAAATTGTTGAAAAAAGCAAGAGCAAATTTGGTACAACCGGAAAAAGTAAAAGCGTTTGAATTAGGATATCGTTCTATTTTTGAAGGTACCTCAATAGATGTAAATGGATACTATAATATTTACAATGATTTTATTGGTAACCTTAATGTTATTTCTACCTATTATGGACAAGCTCAGGATAGTCCTAGTATAGGTGCGCCAGGTGGTCCTCTGCCAACAACAAATCCTGGTTTTCAATCAGTACGTGCAATTCAAAACGGAGAATACAGAGCATATCAATTATATACAAACTCAGATGTAGAAATTCATTCGCTTGGTTTTGGTATTGGACTTTCGAGAAAAATTATTGCTGATTTCGAATTGGGATTAAACTACAACTATGCTCAATTTGATTTTGATCAGGCAAAAGACCCAAGTTTTGAAGCAGGATTTAATACTCCAAAACACAGAATTAAAGCGTCTATTGGAAATGATAAATTATTTAAAAACTTCGGATTCAATGTAAGCGGAAGATGGAATAGTGAATACATGTGGCAATCTAGTTTTGCTGATGGTTTAATTAAATCAGCTACGGTAATTGATGCGCAAATTAATTATGCAGTTCCGGTAATGAAATCTGTATTCAAAATAGGAGCAGCAAATATTGGAGGAAAAGAATATATTCAGGTAATTGGTGCGGGAGCAATTGGTCAACAATATTTTGCTTCCTGGACAATTAATCCATAAGTGTACAATCTCAGATAAAACAAATAGGTTATTTACTTTTCCTTCAGAAGGATTTAGAAAGTGATAATTTTAAAATATATAAATTATGATAAAAAATTTCAAATGGCTATTATTGGTTTCGTTGACCTTTGCAGCCTGCAATAGTGATGATAATACTGCAGCAGTAGTAGATTCGTCTGATGGATTGCCTTTGACTTCCGGTTCTGCTAATTTTTCAAAATATGTTGCATTAGGAGATTCTTTTGCAGCAGGTTTTAGTGATAATGCTTTGTTTATTGCAGGGCAGGAAGGGGCTTATCCAAATGTTTTGGCACAACAATTTGCTTTAGTGGGAGGAGGAGAGTTTAAGACACCTTTTACAAATGATAATATAGGAGGATTGTTGTTGGGAGGAACTGTAATTAGCGGACCGCGTTTGTATCTAAAAGATAAGCCGATTCCTGTTACGGGAACACCAACAACCGAGGTTACAGCACACTTATCAGGGGCTTTTAATAACTTAGGAGTTCCCGGAGCCAAAAGCTATCATTTACTGGCACCTGGTTATGGTAATCCTGCCGGAGTAGTGGCGGGTACTGCAAATCCTTACTTTGCTCGTTTTGCTTCAAGTGCGACGACAACGGTTTTGGCAGATGCGCTAAGTCAAAACCCTACTTTTTTCTCTTTATGGATAGGAGGAAATGATGAGTTAGGATATGCAACATCTGGTGGAGATCCTGCAGTAAATCCATTAACGCCAACAGCAACTTTTAATGGAGCATATAATGCCTTGGTTACTCAACTTGTTGCCGGAGGTAGAAAAGGAGTTGTGGCTAATTTACCAATTGTAACCACACTTCCTTATTTCCACGTTATTGCCTATAATCAATTAACTCAGGCTGATTTGACTATTGGTGGAGTTAATTTGGTTAATACATTAAACGCTCAGCTATATGGTCCTATACATGGTGCATTGAATTTTTTAGGACAGGGTGATAGAATTAAACTTTTGTCTACGACAGGAAATAACCCCATGATTATGGTGGATGAAAATTTACAAGATCTTTCAGCAAGTTTGAAAGCGGTGTTAATGGGTGGAGGATTGGACGCTACCACTGCTACAGTATTGGGTCAGATTTTTGGAAAAGCAAGACAAACTGTGCCAACTGATTTAATTTGTTTAAGTGCTTCTGCCCGATTAGGGAAAGCGCCATCAGTTGCGATTGATGGAATTGCTTCACCATCGCCTTCTTTAGCACAATTAGGGATTACATTTCCTTTACCGGACAGATATGTTTTGTTACCTAGCGAAGTAGCAGAAATTGAAGCTGCGACTACAGCCTATAATTTAATTATAAAAACAGCTGCTGATGCGAATAATTTGGCAATTGTTGATGCTAAAACAATTATGGAGCAATTAGGAAAACCAGGCGGAATTGTTATGGATAATTTTACAATGACATCAACTTTTGTAACAGGAGGTACTTTTTCTTTAGATGGAGTTCATCCTTCGCCAAGAGGATATGCATTAATTGCAAATAAATTTATAGAAGCCATAAATTTAAAATATGGTTCGAATATAAAAGGAGTTAATCTAGGGAATTATAGAATTCTGTTTCCTGCAATATTACCGTAATGCCAATTTTTTTTAGTAAAAAAGTCACTCGTTTCTATAATGAAGTGGCTTTTTTTATTTTATAAAAAAAATGCTGTTTTCGGTATTTGAAGCCTGAGTTTTAGGAATCAAACAAAATCATAGCATTTTTTATAAAAAAAATATTGATTTTATATTTTAAAAAATTATCTTTGCGCTCTGAAAAAAGAGGTATTTTCGATAAACCTAAATAGCTATTTAATAAATACATAAGTAATGTCAAAAGTAATAGGAAAAGTTGCTCAAATCATTGGACCAGTAGTTGACGTAGTTTTCAACGGTAAGGATGTTGAACTTCCAAAAATTTATGATTCACTAGAAATCACTAAAAAAGACGGAACATTATTAGTTCTAGAAGTGCAATCTCACATTGGAGAAAACACTGTTCGTACCATTTCTATGGACTCTACAGACGGATTGTCAAGAGGATATGAAGTAGTTGGAACAGGAAATCCAATCCAAATGCCAATCGGTCCAGATGTATATGGAAGATTATTTAATGTAATTGGAGATGCAATTGATGGTTTAGGAAACTTGCCAAAAACAGGAGAAAACGGTTTGTCTATTCACAGACAAGCACCTAGATTTGAAGATTTATCAACTTCATCAGAAGTTTTATTCACAGGTATTAAAGTAATCGATTTGATTGAGCCTTATGCAAAAGGAGGTAAAATTGGATTGTTTGGTGGTGCAGGTGTTGGTAAAACAGTATTGATTCAGGAGTTGATCAACAATATCGCAAAAGGTCACGGTGGACTTTCAGTATTCGCAGGAGTAGGAGAAAGAACACGTGAAGGAAATGACTTACTTCGTGAGATGTTAGAGTCAGGAATTATTAAATACGGTGATGATTTCATGCACTCTATGGAAAATGGAGGATGGGATTTATCTAAAGTAGATATGCCAGGAATGAGAGAGTCTAAAGCTACTTTCGTTTTCGGACAAATGAATGAGCCTCCTGGAGCTCGTGCTCGTGTAGCACTTTCAGGATTATCTATCGCAGAGTATTTCCGTGATGGAGCAGGAACTGATCAGGGGAAAGACGTATTGTTTTTCGTTGATAACATCTTCCGTTTTACACAAGCAGGTTCTGAGGTATCAGCACTTTTAGGACGTATGCCTTCTGCAGTAGGATACCAACCAACTCTAGCAACAGAGATGGGAGCTATGCAAGAGCGTATTACATCTACAAACAAAGGATCTATTACATCTGTACAAGCGGTTTACGTACCTGCGGATGATTTAACGGATCCGGCACCGGCAACAACATTTGCTCACTTAGATGCAACAACAGTATTGTCTCGTAAAATTGCTGAGTTAGGTATTTATCCAGCGGTTGACCCGTTAGATTCTACTTCAAGAATTTTGACTCCTCAAATTTTAGGAGCTGAGCATTATGACTGTGCACAAAGAGTAAAAGAGATTCTTCAAAAATACAAACAATTGCAGGATATTATTGCGATCTTAGGTATGGAAGAATTATCTGAAGAAGATAAATTGTCAGTATCAAGAGCACGTCGTGTTCAACGTTTCTTATCTCAACCTTTCCACGTAGCGGAGCAATTTACAGGTATTCCTGGAGTTTTGGTTGATATTAAAGATACTATCAAAGGATTCAACATGATTATCGACGGTGAATTAGATCACCTTCCGGAAGCAGCTTTCAACTTGAAAGGTTCTATTCAGGATGCGATCGAAGCTGGAGAAAAAATGTTAGCTGAAGCATAATCTAGTTTTCAGTATTCTGTCGCGGTATTCAGTACTGAGACTGTTAACTGAGACTGTAAACTAAAAAAAGATGATTTTAGAAATAGTATCACCAGAAGCAAAATTATTTTCAGGACAAGTAACATCAGTTACATTACCCGGAGTTGATGGAAGCTTTCAAATATTGAATCACCATGCTCCTATTGTTTCTATTCTAGAAAAAGGAACTATTAAAATTGTGGCGCCAAGTTTCAATTTTTCTAAAGATATAGCGAGTAAATTCACGAAAGTAAACGACCAGACTTATACATTAGAGATCACGTCAGGTACTATCGAAATGAAAGACAATAAAATTATTGTTTTAGTTGACTAAGACAATTCTAAAATAGATTTAAAAGCCATTCGCTGCGGTGAATGGCTTTTTTTTATGCTTTAATGTTAATAGAAAAGCTTAAGTAAACTCCGGCGTAGGAAAATTAACAAAAAATGTACGAATCATACATAAATCAAACATTTTTTCTGATGTTAATCTGATATATTTGTAAGTATATTAACATTTAAAGAATTTATTATGAAAAAAGTTTTTTTTGGAATGCTGCTAATAGCATTAGGTTTTGGGACAATGTCTCTAACTACAAGTTCTGATTATGTTGCTAAAACTTCAATGCACAATCAAAAGGAAGTTGAGGTTGCAAAAGTTGTAGTAGGCCCTACGTTTACAATTCCTTGGAAAAGTTGTTGTGAATCACCGCTTACTCCTATTTATACCGACTTAGCTAAACGCGGGTATCCAAGTTCAACTAATTTTACTATTAATAGTACCACAAGTACTACTGTTACTTATACAATTTGGTAGTCGACCTATAGATAAACGTCTATGAAGTGAAAACTATTTTTTGTGAGTTTGATTTCTCAAATGTAAATTCATGATGATAAATAGACTATTACAATTTCAAAATAAAGTAAAAAGCCAAATGTTTCATTGTTTGGCTTTTTTTATGTTTTAATTTTGAATAGTAATAAGTTGATATTTAATGAACTATAAGTCAGAAAATTAACAAAAAACACATGTTTGGTATATAAATTGAACATTTTTTCTGATAATTATAAAATATATTTGTAAGTATATTAATATTTTAAATAATTTATTATGAAAAAAGTTTTTTTAGGAATGCTGCTAATGGCATTAGGTTTTGGGACAATGTCTCTAACTACAAGTTCTGATTATGTTGCTAAAACTTCAATAAATAATCAAAAAGAAGTTGAAGTTGCAAAAATTGCATTTGGTCCTACATACACCATTCCCTGGAATAGTTGCTGCGAGTCACCTATTTTTACTATTGAGCGTGATATTGTGGCACGTGGGCTGCCAACGACTACTAACTTTATAATTACAAGTACAACAAGTACTACTGTAACTTACAGAATTTTTTAATTTGCCCAAAGTATATTAACACTTAAAGAATTTACTATGAAAAAAGTTATTTTTGGAATGCTATTATTAGCATTAGGTTTTGGGACAATGTCCCTAACGACAAGTTCTGATTATGTTGCTAAAACTTCAATGAACAATCAAAAAGAAGTTGAAGTTTCAGATGTTGCATTTGGTCCTACGTACACCTGTTCCTGGAATAGCTGTTGCGAATCGCCAATTACTGCTGTTGAACGCGATCTCACCAGACGTGGACTTCCAGTTACAACTAATTACAATTTTAATAGTACAACAAGCACTTCTGTGACGTACACACTTTACTAATCTGTTTAGATATAAATAAAGTGTTTATTTCATCAAAATAAATTTAAAAGCTATTCGCTAAGGTGAATAGCTTTTTTTTATTTTATTCTTTTTACATTTGGACTATTAGAATCTCTTTATAAAATAGTAATCATTAAATAAAAGTTCAGTAAGCTTTTATTATTTCGTTTTATCGACCTGATAAAGCGCAATGTATCTATGTCAAATTTTATAAAGAATACAAATGAAAAATATAAATAAAGTAGCCGTTTTAGGCGGTGGTGGAAGAACTGGAAATTATCTTGTAAACCAGTTATTGAAAAAAGGATTTAGCATAAAACTTCTGCTACGAAATCCCGAAAATTTTACCATTCAAAGTTCACAAATCGAAATCATTAAAGGAGACGCACTTGATCTCGAATCCATAAAATTATTGCTTCAGGATTGTGAGGCGGTAATTAGCACAATTGGTCAAAGAAAAGAAGAACCTCTTGTAGCAAGTTTGGCAACACAGAATATATTGGAAGTAATGTATGATTTTCAAATTGAACGTTACGTTTTATTGGCCGGACTAAACATTGATACTCCATTTGATAAAAAAAGTACCAAAACGCAAATGGCTACCGATTGGATGAAAACCAATTTTCCGATAATTCAGGAAGATCGTCAAAAAGCTTATGATTTTTTGACGGCAAGTAATGTCAACTGGACTCAGGTTCGGGTTCCTTTTATTGAATTTACGGATCATAAAGCTGAGATTTCTGTTAGTGTCGAAGATTGTTTGGGCGAAAGAATTAGCGCGCACGATATTGCACGTTTTATGATTTCTGAAATGATTGATTCTAATTTCGGTAAACAATCACCATTTATAAGTACAATTTAAAGCTTTAATAAAGAACAGCGGGTGATATCAAACCCGCTGTTTATTTAATTTGACTTCAATTTCATAACTTTGCTTTTATGAAATTACCGGAAAACCTGATTCAAAAGCTCGAAAATAGAAAGCAAAATAACTCGTTAAGACAATTGCCAAGTTTTAATAATCTTGTCGATTTTTCTTCAAACGATTATATTGGATTTTCAAAATCTGAAGCTGTTTTCAAACAAGCACATCATTATCTAATCGAAAATGATATTATTCAAAATGGCGCAACAGGTTCGAGATTAATTTCGGGAAATCATTCTTTGTATCAAATTGCCGAAACTTTTATTGCGCAATTTCACGACGCTGAATCTGCTTTAATTTTTAATTCGGGTTATGATGCCAATGTTGGTTTTTTTAGCGCTTTACCGCAACGAAACGACGTTATTTTGTATGATGAATTGAGTCACGCTTCAATTCGGGACGGAATCGTAATGTCGAACGCAAAATCATATAAATTCAACCATAATGATTTTGAAGATTTAGAACGTCTTATTATAAAATTTCCAAACACAACCATTTATATTGTTACCGAAACTGTTTTTTCTATGGATGGAGATTGTCCAAATATGGAAGAATTAGTAGAATTGTCTGAAAAATACAATTGTTATTTAGTCGTTGACGAGGCGCATACTTTGGGAGTTTTTGGAGAAAAAGGAGAAGGTTTGACGCAATATTTACAATTGCATAATCGAATATTCGCAAGAATCATGACCTTCGGAAAAGGTTTGGGCTGTCATGGAGCAGCAGTTTTAGGAAGTTTAGAATTAAAACAATATTTAATAAACTTTGCCAGAAGTTTTATTTATACCACAGGATTATCTCCACACTCCGTTTCCACGATTTTAACAGCTTATCATCAGCTTGAAATTGAACGCGAAACGATCGAAAAACTGCGTCAGAATATTGTACTTTTTAATCAGCAGAAAAATTTATTAGGATTAAAGCCAATGTTCGTTCGAAGCAAATCGGCAATACAATCTGCCATTATTCCGGGTAACGAAAATGTAAAACGTTTAGCCCAGCAACTACAAGATAAAGGTTATGATGTAAAGGCAATACTTTCGCCTACAGTTCCGGAAGGACAAGAACGTTTGCGTTTTTGTATCCACAGTTATAACTCAAAAGAAGAAATTAATCAGATCTTAGAATTGTTAAGAGACTTTGTCTTTTAACCACCGATTGAACGGATTAAACGGGTTGATGCGGATGATTATGACTGATTTACTACATAAAGAAATATCGAAACCTATTTTGGAAATATTTTACGACGTTTATTATCAGCTTGGTTATGGGTTTCTTGAAAAAGTATATCAAAATGCAATGTATCTTGAACTGATTGAACAAGGTTATAAAGTAGAGGCGCAAAAACAAATAAAAGTTTATTATAAAAATAAATTAGTTGGTGAATTTTATGCTGACTTGTTAGTTGAAGACTCCATAATTCTAGAACTTAAAGCTTGTGAGTGTTTAGTAAAATACCCATGTTGCACAATTAATGAATTATTTAAAATCAACACAAATAGAAGTGGGATTGGTGTTGAATTTTGGTGAAACTCCGGATTTTAAAAGATTAGTTTATACAAATAACAGAAAGTTAAATATAAAAAATCTGCGTTGATCGGTTTAATCCGTTCGATCCGTGAGCCATATAAATATTATTTTCAAAAAAATTACAGCCGTTAAGCCCTTTGTTTTCTCACTTCTTTAAAAAATTTTAATTTTTTTTGTAACGTTTTGATTCTTTGATTACTTACGAGCCGTAATCAAATAAACCAAAATAATTATGAAAACAATTTCAACTTCAGTTATCGAAAAAATATTCAATTTTGTATTTGTCACTGTAGCTTGTGCAGGACTTGGATATTCTTTAATGAATCAATTTATTTTAAACCATCCTAACAAAGATTTGCTTCTCGTTATGATCTGTCTGTTTTTTGCTTCAATAGCTTCCTGGCAGAGAAAAAAATACAGCAAAGAATAATTTATAATCAATCATCAATCAAATTACAACAATCAATCAGAAATAAAAGTCAATCAAATTATCATCAATCAATTAATCAATCAACAAAATGAAAAATTTATTTACAGTAGCAATAGTAGCAATCGCATTCGTTTTTAGCAGCAAAACACAAGCGCAGACAAAATCTCCAAAACTTGAAAATTCACTTCTTTGGGAAGTATCAGGAAACGGATTATCGAAGCCTTCTTATTTATATGGAACGATTCATATGATTTGTGCAGGAGATTTTTTTCTTTCGGAAAAAACAAAAAAAGCATTTGATGTATCTGATAAATTAGTTCTGGAAATTAATTTTAATGATCCCAAAGAAATGACAGATATGCAGCAAATGGCAATGGGAAAAGTACCTTTGAGTAAAAGTTTAACTCCGGAACAATTGTCTAAATTAGATGCAATATTGAAAAAATCTGCAGGAATGACCATCCAACAAGTAGATGCTTTTAGTTTAGCGACCGTGATGAGTTTGATTTCGATGAAAACCTTTGGCTGTGCAGATTTGAAGTTTTATGAAATGGATTTTATTGAAAGCGCAAAAAAGCGTAATGAACAAGTTGGAGGATTAGAAACTGTAAAATCACAACTTAAAACTTTAGAAGATGCCTATTCAGATTCAGAGATGATCGCAATGTTAGAAGAATCTGATGCAGAAGAAACGAAACAATTGATTGTAGATTACAAACAGGAAAATTTAGAAAGTTTATATAAAAATACCACTGCCGAAAATGTAATGAATGAAAAGGCTAAGAAATATATGCTTGACGAAAGAAATGTAAATTGGGCAAAAGCTTTACCGGATATGATGAAAAAAGAAAGCTTGTTTGTAGCAGTTGGATCTGCACATTTGGCGGGTGATTTAGGAGTAATTAATTTATTGAGAAAAGCAGGATATACAGTAAAACCAATAATGAACTAGTATTGTTTTGAAAGAAAAAGAGCAGGAATTTTTAAATCGGATCGAAAAGCACAAAGGAATCTTGTATAAAGTTTCTAAGATGTATATGGATAATCATGATGATCAGCAAGATTTGTTTCAGGAGATTATTTGTCAGCTCTGGAAGTCGTATGATTCTTTTAGAAATGAAAGTCAGTTTTCGACCTGGATGTATCGCGTTGCCGTAAATACCGCCATAGTTTTCCTGAGGAAAGAAAAACGAAAGGTGGATAAATACGAAATCGCTTCAGAAAACATTAAGGAAGATGAAGGTGACTCGCATATAAAAGAAAGCCAGATTGATCACTTTTATAAAGCGGTTCAAAAGTTGGAAAAAATAGATAAAGCAATTATTTTTTATCAACTCGAAGGTTTCTCACATAAAGAAATAGGAGACAATCTTGGAATTTCTGAAGGAAACGCCAGAGTGAAATTGAATAGAGCAAAAGAAAAATTAAAAGAAATTATTAAAAATCAAGGATATGGATTTTAACGATATACAAAACGCATGGAATAACGAGGAGACTAACAATGTCGTTCTTCCCAACAATTTAGAAAAAATACAAGCAGCAAATACACCATTAGATAAGATTAGAAAAAATCTTAAAAAGGAATTTATTTATCAAATTTTTTCAATCATCTTCATGGGATTTATTCCAATGTTTTATGATTTTCCTCCAAAAATGACAACTTTGTATTATTTACTTTATAGTCTTTTTGTGGCAGTTTGCATTTATTATTTGGCAAAATTCTATTTCTTTTTCAAGAGATTGAGTTCAATAACCTTAAAAACAAAAGACAATTTATACGAAACTTACTTTGACATAAGACTTAATATGGAGTTATATAAAACCTTTGGATTTGCTTTAACGCCTTTTTTAATCCTTTATTTAATAGGTTTTCTGTACTTAAAGTTTTCTAATGCTCCGGGCTTTCTGTCAAATGATTTTACAAATTATCAATTAGGTGCACTATTTTCGATTGTGGTTTTTACGATGCTTTTTATGGGAATCGCACTAGAATGGTGGGTTCATAAATTTTATGGGAAGTTTGCCAGAGAAATCAAGAAAGTTATAGACGAATTAAAAGAAGAATAATAAAAAACAATAAACCCATCGTAATGATGGGTTTTGTTTTTATTGGTATTTTTGCATCATGGCTCGCAGATAAAACGAATACTAGAAATTTACGCGGATTATCAAGTCGCCATGTAAAATGAAAAATTAAAAAAATCCGCGATAATCGGTTTAATCCATGTTATCCGCGGTCTATTAATTATGAAATTATTTATAACAGGAATTTCTACCGATGTTGGTAAAACAATTACTTCTGCGATTGTCGTTGAAGCTCTGGAAGCTGATTATTGGAAACCTATTCAAGCTGGAGATTTAGACAATTCTGATAGTCACAAAATCAAATCTAAAATCTCCAATCTCCAATCTAAAATTTTCGAAAACGCTTACAAACTAAATACGCCTGCAAGTCCGCATTTAGCTGCAGAAATTGACGGAATTACAATTGATTTAAAACAAATTATTGAACCGGAAACTGATAATCATTTAGTAATCGAAGGCGCGGGAGGAATTTTTGTTCCGTTGAACGAAAGTGATACTATTATAGATTTGATCCAGCCGGATTATAAGGTAATTGTAGTTTCAAGGCATTATTTAGGAAGTATCAATCATACTTTATTGACGATTGAAGCAATTCGAAACCGTGGTTTTGAAGTTGCGGGAATTATCTTTAGCGGAAGCGAAAACAAATCAACAGAAAATTTAATTCTGAATAAAACTGGAATAAAATGCATTGGAAGAATTGACGAAGAACCGTATTTCGATCAAAATGTAATTCGTGAATACGCAGATTTATTTCGGGATAATCTTCTAGCATTATAAGAATCTAAAATCAGAAATCTACAATATATCTCAGATGACTTTAACAGAAAAAGACAGCCTATATTTATGGCATCCTTATACACAACACAAAACGTCACAAACTCCAATTGCAATTTCAAGAGGTGAAGGCGCATTACTTTGGGACGAAAATAACAAAGAATATATTGACGCGATTGCATCTTGGTGGGTAAATCCGTTTGGGCACAGTAATAAAATTATTGCCGATGCGATTTACAAACAATTAACCACTTTAGAGCATGTTTTGTTTGGAGGTTTTACACATGAACCTGCAATAAAAGTCGCCGAAAAATTGATTGAAATTTTGCCTAAGAATCAGCAAAAAATATTCTTTTCGGATAATGGTTCTACAGCTGTCGAAGTAGCACTAAAAGTAGCGCTGCAGTATTTTTTCAATAAAAATGAAAAGCGAACTACCATTATTGCTTTTGAAAATGCTTTTCATGGTGACACTTTTGCGGCTATGGCAGCAAGCGGAATCTCCTTTTATACGCAGGCTTTTCAGGGAATGTTTATTGATGTGGTTAGAATTCCGGTTCCGGTAAAAGGGCAGGAACAAGAAAGTTTTGAAGCGCTGCGAAATGTAATTCAAAATCATAATTGTGCCGGATTTATTTTTGAACCTTTGGTACAAGGAGCGGCTGGAATGGTAATGTATGAACCGGAAGCTTTAGCAAAACTAATCCAGATTTGTAAAGAACATAATGTTTTAACCATTGCCGATGAAGTAATGACAGGTTTTGGTAAAACAGGAAAAACCTTCGCAATGGATTATGTGACTGAAGTACCAGACATGATGTGTTTGTCTAAAGCCTTAACAGGAGGAACAATTCCAATGGCGATTACGACTTTCACGCAAGAGGTTTTTGATGCTTTTTATGATGATGATATTAATAAAGCATTATTTCACGGACATACGTTTACCGCAAATCCTACTGGTTGTGCGGCAGCTTTGGCAAGTATAGATTTATTGCAAACGCAGGAAATGCAAGCTAATATCGAAAGAATTCATAAAAGCCATTTGAACTTTCAAAAGAAAATTGAAAAGCACTCAAAGGTAATTACCGCAAGAACTTTGGGCGTTATTTTTGCAGTTGAAATAAAATCAGATTCTGAAGAAAGTTATTATGGATCAATGCGAACAAAACTCTATAATTTCTTTATTGACAAAGGGGTTATTTTGAGACCGGTTGGGAATATAGTTTACATTCTCCCACCGTATATCATGACAGACGAACAGCTTCAAAAAGTCTATAAAACAATTGAAGAAGCTATAGAAATGGTTTAATTTTGCTTTGCCCACGGATAATACGGATTAAACAGGTTTACACCGATTTTAATAATTATCAGCGAAAATCAGCTTAATCCGTGTCATCCGTGGTCTATTTTTTTTACTAAATAAAATATTTTGAATACACAAAAAATCTCGATAACGGCTTTTTCTTCTATTTCTCCTTTGGGAAATACTAAAGAAGAAGTTTGGGGAAAATATCTCGACAATAAACATTGTTTTTCTAAACGATTTTTAGATCAACAAGATACTTCCGTTGCTGCATTGGATGCTGATTCGAAGCAAATTATTGCTGAACTTAGGGAATCAGATCCTAAATATAAATTTTTAGATGATTCGGTTTTGTTTGCTTTGGCAGCTTCTCGAAAAGCTGTCGAACAAGCGGGATGGAAATCAAATGATGTTTTTGGAATTAATATTGGTTCTTCCCGAGGAGCTACAGATTTATTCGAGAAACATTATAAGGAATATATTGATACCGGAAAGGCACAGACTTTGGCATCGCCAACAACGACTTTAGGAAATATTTCGTCATGGATTGCGCACGATTTACAAAGTGTTGGCCCTGAGATTTCGCATTCGATTACTTGCTCAACGGCACTTCATGCTTTATTGAATGGATTTGCATGGTTGAAATCCGGAATGGCAGATAAGTTTTTGGTTGGTGGAAGTGAAGCTCCTTTAACAGATTTTACGATTGCGCAAATGCGTGCCTTAAAGATATATTCGCGGATTAATCAAACTGAAGAAGCATGGCCAAATCTGGCTTTTGATTTTGAGAAAACACAAAATACAATGATTCTGGGCGAAGGTGCCGCAGTTTGTTGTTTGGAAGCGGGTGAGAAAGAAAATGCAATTGCTTATATAACAGGTGTTGGATATGCAACAGAAATTCTGGAACACAATATCTCGATTTCAGCTGAAGCGGATTGTTTTCAGAAATCAATGAAAATGGCCTTGAAAGACGAAAATTTAGAGGATGTTGATGTGATCGTAATGCACGCTCCGGGAACGATAAAAGGCGATTTGACAGAATTACGCGCTATTCAAAAAGTCTTTGGTTCTAATGTGCCATTATTGACGACTAACAAATGGAAAATTGGACACACTTTTGGAGCTTCGGGAATATTGAGTTTGGAACTTGCTCTTTTGATGATGCAAAACGACACTTTTATTGGAGTGCCATTTGGAGAACAGCAAAATCAATCTAAACCGATTAAAAAAGTACTAATAAATGCTGTTGGATTTGGAGGAAATGCCGTGAGTATTTTAATCGAAAAAGCATAATTTATTTCGTCTTTAATAAAAAATAAAAAATCCATTCTGTGAAAAACGGAATGGATTTTTTATTTTGTAGAGATGCTTAATTGCGCAATCTTTTAGTACTATTGAAAAATTATTTTCTTAGTTACAACATAGTTATTGTCCAAAGTTACTTTTACCAATAATACCTGATTGCTCGATTGTAAGTTTGGTATTTGCAATTCGGCCACTCCAATTTTCTTTTTATTATAAAGAAGTTTTCCTGAGATATCATAAATAGTAACTTCTTTAATAGTTTCTGTAGTTGCTGTTACTTTTATGATTTTATCTTTTATCGAAATCAAAACATCGTCTTGCGTGCTTTCAAAATCTCCTGTTCCAAGGGTTTTCTTTGTGTAAGCAATTGTAAAACGATCCACAAAAGTTCCAATTGCAGTTGTAAACGTATAATTTGCTGCTCGTAAATCTGTTACAGTTCCGGTTGTTTTATCTTCTAAGTAAATCGCCTGATTGTCAAACAATCCATCAGCGTGATCGATGGCAATCGTGAAATCACCTGCAACTGTTGTTTTGTATCCTAACGGAATACGGTCAGAATCCTCAAACGGTAAAGCACGTCCCTGAATGCTTAATTTTTGAGAATCATTAATACTGTATAAATCTATAAAACTGTTACCATTCATCGTGGTGGCATCATAGTTAATATCCCAGGTATTCGTCGCGCCTTCGATATAACTTATCAAGGCTTGCTTGAAAGCTCCTTTAGCATTCGTAAGATTTAACCATAAACGATTTTTTTCTAATTCTTTTGAGTTTGTTGTTTTGAAAAACTGATTGTTGCTTCCGCTTATTCTCATGTCATTTGTAAACTTAACAGAGCCGGGCCCGGAAGCTTTCATAAAGAAAGATTGACAAGCCGCTATTTTTCCTGATGGTGGATCTTCGTGAGATCCGTCAGGTAGTTTTGCGCCTGTTGCAGTTGATCCAGATAAAGTGTACACCGCATAATCATTACTGGTATAATCATAAGTCCCACCAGCAGAAGGTGTACCACTTGGAGGAGAATTGTGTGTCCAAAAATATAACGCACCAACATCTACGGATGGCGAGGCAAGATGATTGATATTAATAAATTTATCAGCATCTATTGCTGATGGATAAGGATTTCCTATCAAACTCCATTTTGTAGCATAAATTTGAACAGAATAATCTCCGTTATTAGGAACCCCTGTAAAAACTGCCGGGTAAACTACAGCATTAGTAAGTGAAAAAGTTTGCGGCGCTCTTACTGTATATCCAACGGCAGGAACCATAACTCGTGTTCCGTTTAAACTAATATCCCATGCCGATGCTTGTGAATTATAACTGTTGTATTTGTCTAACAAGGTGTCTGGGGATAATTTGTGAAGTGTATAAGGCTGAGCAGTATTTGTTATTGGAGTTGACCAATAAGTAAAATCGTAGCGGCGAACCAAATCTGTATTACGTTGATAAATGATGTTACCGGTGTTTAAATTACTAGTACCATTAGTTTGTAATAAACTTGAATTGTTCTGAAATGTCAGAGATCCTCCAGACACAACATTAAGTGCATTTTTTATGTTTAAAGTACGTCCTGCAGGAACAATTATGTTAACTCCTGAATTAATAGTGCAGGAACACGCTTCTATATCTGCTGTTATTGTAAATGGTCCGGCAAACACAGCACTTTTAGTTGCATTTGGATCGCCCGTAGACCATGCGGTTCCATCCCAGGTTGTAGAAGATTGATTTGTAATCGTAACTTCAGCGCTTGATGGCGACATAAAGCAAGTGTTATAAACTTTATAAGTATATTTTCCAACTGGAATTCCTGTAAGTGTAATTGATATTCCTGTACCCACAGTTTTAACTGCTCCCGGAGTTCTTTCAACAGTCCAGTTTCCGCTAGGGGGCAAGTCAGTTAATGTAATAGTTCCCAAAGTGGTACAGGTGGTATTTGTAAAAGCACTTATCGTTGGCGGCGTTAACAAAAATATTGCTGCAGGTGTATTATTAAATTCAACTGTGTTTAATGATGGATCGACTCCGGTAACTTTTCCTGTATTTATGATTTTTCCTGCTGCAACATCTGCGGCTGTAATAGTATAAACTCCTGTTAGAGTAGTTTTTGCACCAACTGCGAGAGATGCAATAGGATTTCCGGATATTGTTATTCCTGTTAAGGCATCCGTAACTTTAATATCAGTTATAGGAACTTCTCCCGTGTTGGTTACTTCAAAAGTGTAGTTTATTTTATCTCCAACTTTTCCACAAGAGTTTAATGTACCTTTTGTAACTAAAGTTAGCTCAGGTATTTTTAAGGAATTGGTATTAAAAGCTATAAAAGCACAATCAGAACTTCCGGAAAAAGTAATAACAAAACGATCTACACTTGCAGCGTTCGCTGCTGTAATACCAAATTCGCTGGTTTCAATTGCTAACATTCGAATGTCTCTGGTTGCAGCAGGTGTAAAAGCTCTGGCGGCATTATCGGCTCTGAATAAATCCAGACTATAAGTTCCTATAGCTGACATTGAACCAAAATTTGTAGATAAGGCGTGACCGACAACATTATTGTCTTTGTCTACAAATTTGAAAACATCTGCGGTACCTCCCGGATCTGCTACCTGAGTTACAATTAAATCAGGAATATTGTCGCCAAGACCATTAATGTTCAGGTTGTTTGTACCCACTTTAAATTCGGCTGAACCTGCTTTTATATTGGCAATACCGGTTCCAAGTGTCAAACCGTTAATACCGTCAGTAAGTCGGGAAGCAAGTTCGGCGCCTGTTGAAGTTGCTCCGGCAAGCGGCGGAATCAATTTTGTGATCGCGTCGTCTCCGTCTATTTTTGAGCCTTGTAAAAAATACATATTAGCAGGGTCCAGACCTAAAGTTTGAATTTTTAATGCTCTAAATTTTTGAGGACTATAAGTAATTGGTTTTCCATTTAGAATAGCATCATTTACACCTGTCGAGTATGTTTTGTTATTCCATTCAAAAGCCAGTAAATTGTTTTCAGTGTCTGGTCTGTTTCCAACACCAGTTAAGCCATTTGATTTCCAATAGCCGTTCCAGTCCGTATATATTGTTGTTATTTTGGTTTGACTCGACATCTTAAAAGAAATCAATAAAAAAAGCAATACTATTTTCGATATAAAAAAGGTATGATTGGGTAATAGTGATTTATGGGACATGGGGTGGGTTGGTTTTTTTCTTAAGATTGGTTATAGATTTAGAGCTATCCTTTTAGTAGATTTTTAAATGATTGATATTTTTTAATACTTAGAATTCGGTTTTAGCGTTTGTATTACACATAAAAATCCGGCAGCTTTCACTGTCGGATTTTACATATAATAATTGTAGGTTTAATTAAAATATGATTTTTTTAGTTACAACATAATCATTGTCCAGAGTTACTTTTACCAATAATACCTGATCGCTTGATTGTAGGTTTGGTATTTGCAATTCGGCCACTCCAACTTTCTTTTTATTGTAAAGAAGTTTTCCTGAGATGTCATAAATAGTAACTTCTTTAATAGTTTCTTTAGTTGCTGTTACTTTGATGATTTTATCTTTTATCGAAATCAAAACATTGTCTTGAGTGTTTTCAAAATCTCCTGTTCCAAGTGTTTTCTTTGTGTAAGCAATTGTAAAACGATCAACGAAAGTTCCAATTGCAGTTGTAAACGTATAATTGCCAGCTCTCAAATCTGTAACAGTACCAGTTGTTTTATCTTCTAAGTAAATCGCCTGATTGTCAAACAATCCATCAGCGTGATCGATGGCAATCGTGAAATCACCTGCAACTGTTGTTTTGTATCCTAACGGAATTCGGTCAGAATCTTCAAATGGTAAAGCACGTCCCTGAATGCTTAATTTTTGAGAATCATTAATACTGTATAAGTCTATAAAGCTGTTGCCATTCATTGTAGTGGCATCATAGTTAATATCCCAGGTATTCGTTGCACCTTCGATATAACCTATTAAAGTCTGTTTGAAAGCTCCTTTAGCATTCGTAAGATTTAACCATAAACGGTTTTTTTCTAATTCTTTTGAGTTTGTTGTTTTGAAAAACTGATTGTTGCTTCCGCTTATTCTCATATCATTTGTAAACTTAACAGAGTCAGGTCCTGAAGCTTTCATAAAGAAAGATTGACAAGCTGCAATTTTTCCTGTTGGTGCAGGTTCGTAAGTTCCGTCCGGTCGTTTTGCGCCCGTTGATGTTGATCCTGATAAGGTGAAGACAGCATAATCATTACTAGTGTAATCATAAGTACCACCAGCCGAAGGCGTGTTACTTGGAGGTGTATTATGGGTCCAAAAGTATAATGCTCCAACATCTATAGATGGAGAGGCAAAATGATTAATATTAATAAATTTTTCTGCATCTATTGCCGATGGATATGGGTTACCAATTAAACTCCATTTTGTAGCATAAAGAGCAACAGAATAATCTCCATTATTAGGAATCCCTGTAAAAACTGCCGGGTAAACTGCAGCATTAGTAATTGAAAAAGTTTGTGGCGCTCTCACAGTATATCCTACAGCAGGAACCATAACTCGTGTTCCGTTTAAACTAATGTCCCATGCCGATGCTTGTGCGTCATAGCTATTATATTTATCCAGTAATGTGTTTGGTGACAAGTCATGAAGTGTGTAAGGCTTAGCAGGATTTGTTATTGGAGTTGACCAATAGGTAAAATCATAACGACGAACCAAATCTGTATTTCTTTTTACCTGAAAAGAATCAGAATCACCTTGATAAGCATTTGCAGCTGTGCTGGTTTGCAATAATGAAGCTCCGTCTTCGAGTACAAGTTTTCCACCGCTTAATACATTGATATTTTGGTTAACAGTTAATGTTTTGTTAGAAGCTACGGTAAGAATTACATTTTGATTAATCGTACAAGAACAAACCTGAATATCGTTGCTTAAAGTTGTACTTGCTGTTATTTTTATAGAAGTTGTATTTGGCGAAATAGTTCCCGTGCCACTATATTCTGTTGGAGTATCTATAAAATTAAGAGCAATGTTAGCATCACCTCCATCTTCCCTAAGGCGTACTTCTACTGTAGAATTTTCGTTTAGAAAATATAAAGTACCTGGATTTACCGTTACGTTTCCATTGCTGTAACCATTTTGTGTAAAAATGTCAACTCCGTCAATGAAGACTTTTGCAACATCATCACAATTTGGCAGTACAAGTTCATAACGACCGCATGGAAAGCCTTTACGTTTATAAGTAATCGTAAAATTGTCTATAGGCATTGGTGCTCCTTGCCAACCGGAATAATAGGAAGGTGATTTTGTTTTATTCCAAAAAGCTTGACTGTCAAAGTTTAAATTTGGGTCAACATACATTCCTGCGAAACTCGAAGCTTGTAAATTGATATCTGGTAAATTGAAACCGTAAACATTCCATTTGTTAATTCCAAACGGAAGCGAGGCATTAGTTGCTATTACAGCGCCATGCGAAAAAGATACTCTTGCGATTCCACCCTTTTCATAATACTCAAGTATAAAATTATGCGTTCCGGCTGTTAAAGGAACTTGGGCTGTATAAACAATATAACCATGGTCGGTCCATGAATTTGTTGGCGAAAGAGTAACTAAGTTGTTGTCAATATATAATCTAACACCATCATCTCCTCCTACTGTAAAATTATAAGTATCAGCTGTTGTGGTGGTTTGCATTAAATAACGTACCATGAAATTTTCTGCCGGTATCGGACCACAAAAATTATCAGGGGCAACAGTTGCGTCACCTGTTATTGTTCCATATTGTACATCTCTTTCAAAATTTGGATTTTCATAAACCGTTCCAACGTATGTAGTTGGTGCAGGTGTGTCGGTATAAGTATAAACATATCCATTCCAGCGATTTATTCCCGGTGTTGGAGTAGCAGCACATGGTGGAGGCGTAACAGTTATATAAACAATCGCCGATGAATAAGCGCTTCCGTTATAAAGAGTATATACAAATGATGTCTCACCGGAAAAACCAGTAGTTGGGGTGAAAGTTATATTATTAAGACCATTAACTGTAGCAACACCATTTGAAGACTGTGTTGATATAGTCATACTTTGTAACGGAATTGATCCTATGATGTCATTGTCCAAAACAGGAATTGTTACTGCTTGATTTGCTGGTGTAGTTGCGGTATCGTAGTTAGCGGTTAAGGTATTTGTGCTTGAAACAATACCAGTAATTGTTGGGCCCAGATCTCCTCCGTTGTCATTTACAAGATAGTAATCTGAGTAATATTGATCATTGTCATAAACATAGATTCTGATATAGAATATCTGATTTTGTGTTGCTGTAATGCCTGGAGGGAAATTGGCAGTTACTGTTGTTTGAGTATTTAATACGGCAGTAGTTTCGGCAATTAGACTCGTTCCGTTTGATGGAAAAGCTGCGTCTAAAGAATATCGAACCTGATATTTTTTTGGACCAGCATTATTTGAAGATGTTGAATTGTAGGTAAATTTAAATTGCGTAAGGTCTATTTTATATCCTGTTTTTGGACTAACACTTACCTGAATATATTTGGAGTAATCTAATACGGTTGGAGATCCATTGACTCTAAAGCCACTATTTACCGCACCAAAAGTCATAGTGTTGTTTGCTGTGATGTCTGCAGCAATGATATTAGAATCTGAAACCGCAGCGGTAGCTTTTGGAGTAGATCCGGATCCGTTCCAAATTACCAAACTTGGAGTAATATCATCTACAGTTACAAATACAGTTCCTGTGGATGATTTAGTTGAATTGGAAATAGTGTATTTAAAAGAAGTTTGTCCTGTAAAATTGTTTCCGGGATTAAAAGTCAATGATTTATCCGGATTTACAGTTACTGTACCTTGTCCTGTTGCTGGTTGATTTGCTATCGTAATATTGTTAATAGCGCTGGCGCCAGCTGTATCGTTATTTAAAACGCCAATTGTGATTGCTGTATTTTTTTTGGTAGTTACATTGTCATCATTAGCATTAATATCAGTTGCATCATATGTTAAAACTGTACCAGTAATTGTAGGTGTTGTGTTTCCGGTTTGAGTAGTGGTATTTGAATTGGCTAAAAAGATTGGAGCATTAAGATCTCCATATACCATTACTTTATAACCATAAATCCTTATGGTTAGTGTTTCGCCTTGCGTCAAAGTTAAATTAGCCAGACTTAATGATTTGTTTATTTTTCCTGTAGTAGTTGCCTCATCTATTAAGAGATAGCTTGTTGCAAAGTTATCTTTGGAATATCGTACTTGGTATCTTTGTACATCAACATGAGATTCACCATTGTAAGTGAAATTGAAAGAACCTAATTTAAGTTTGTATCCTGTTTTAGCACTTACTGCTACTTGAAAATACTTATTGTCATCTTTAACGAAGGTAGTAGGCCATCGGGTTCCTTTAAAACCTTCATTCGGTAAAACTTGCAAAGTTGAGTTTGGTCCTGATGTAATTTGGGCTGCCGAAACTGCAGCTGCAGAAGCTACGATTGTCCCGGTAGCATCGCTTGGTCCATTCCATTTTACAAGAGCAGTTTGAGAAAATCCAAAAAAGGGTAACAATAAAAATAAAAGTAGAGTTTTCTTCATGTTAAATGTTTTCTATCAGATTGTTATGTTGGCGGAGGATTTTTTTTGCCAACGCAAAGATAGATACATCTACGTGTTAGAAATATATAGGGTTTTTAGAAGGGCTATATAATCGATGAAGTGTTAAAATAATCGATGAAATGCATGATAAAATTTATCAAACTGTGTTATTTCCTATAAATAACGATTTTTAAATATAAGAAAAATCGTAAAATAAGCTTTTAAAATGGATGTTTTTCGATTGTTTAATTAAAAAAAAGCGATTTATGGTGTAGAATATGCAAAAAACGCAAAGATTTGGATAGATGATTTTTCTGATAAAAGCAACTATTTGGATTCATGTCCAAAGAAATTATTTTTGATATATGATTTTGAATTTCAAAAAGTTGTTTTTTCTTTTTTAGCTTCTGAATTTGTTATCTCTCAAAATTGCTAAAAATTTAAAGTTTTGCTATGAGTTTTGTTCCAATTCTTTTACTCGATCATAAACCAAAAAGCTTTCATAACCACGTCTTAACATATAATCGCAGAATTTTTTTCTTTTCTTAAGAGTATCTTTTTCTCGTAAATTCTCCCAGCATCTTTCAGACAACTGCTGAAATGTAATGTCATATTCTTCGGATGAAATTTCTTTTAAGGCTATTGTAATGTTAGTCGAAGAAATTTGTCTTGCTTTTAGTTCATTTGTTATTCTGATAGTCCCCCATTGTTTAATTCTGTGTTTTCCTCTGGCAAAACTACAGGCAAAACGAGTTTCGTTCAAAAAACCACTTTCAATTAGCTGAACCACAACCACTTCAATCTCATCACTGGTCATTTTTAAACTGTATAATTTCGAAACCACCTCTGCGTGACAGCGCTCCTGATAGGCACAAAAGTGCTCGAGTTTAAGTAAAGCTTCTTTGGGAGTGTAGGTCAGTTTCATGTGTTTTTTCTTTCTTTTTAACTATTTGTGCTAAAAATAGTCATTTAGTTGTTAAAATTATATGCGTTTTTTTCGTTTTTCCTAAAAATAAAACTCGCTAAAATGTTGTGTGTGTGCGGAATTATAATATTTTTGCACGTGATTCTTAGAAGTTTTAATCTGTCTATAAAACAGGATTTTAGCTTTAATTTTTCAGTTTAAAAGCCAAATTTAAAGTATTGTATTAAAAACGCAGTACTGTTTTATTTCTTTTAACGCCAAAAACAAATTTAATACCACGCCTATATGATTCGAAAATTACTTACGAATAAAAAATTATTATTAAGTCTTGTATTGTTTTTTACTTTTTTTATAAATTATGGACAATCAGCCAGCAGTTATTGTTTTTTAGCAAAACCAGGAAGCTATACGGCTTTAACGGGGACTACCAACGTTCCGGGATTAAGTGCTACAGATGATGAGGCAATCTCTACTCCAATCACCCTGCCTTTTAATTTTACATTTGGAGGATCGGCATATAATCAAGTTAAAGTTTCAAGCAATGGTTGGCTTACTTTTGGATCTACAACAAATGCTGCTTATAGTAATACATCGGCAAATGCAGGATCATCTAAACCTATTTTATTTCCTTTATGGGATGATTTACAGAACAGAACGATTCCGAGGTATGTTGTTAGCGGATCTGCTCCAAATAGAGTTTTTAAGCTTGAATGGTCGCAACAAAAGTGGGATTTTAATGCGAATAATGATGTTATTTCTTTTCAGGTATGGCTTTATGAAACTACTAATGTAATTGAGTATTATTATAACAGAGGAGGAACAGCTGTAAATAATGGATCTGCTTCTATAGGGATTTATGACTCGAATGATACTTATTTGACTTTAAATAATTCATCAGCTACACCAACTGCACAGCCGTCAACTTTTACTACAAATATTAGTACTAAACCAGTAAATGGTCAGATTTATAGCTTTACTCCGTCAGTACCTGCTTCGCAAGCAGGACCTGATCAATATAGCAATAATCCAGTTACATTAGCAGCCAATGCTCCGGGAACGGGTAACACAGGAACATGGTCAATAGCGAGTGGTCCAAATACTTCAACAAGTCAGTTTACCACAGGAGGTACTACAAGCCCAACGGCTACATTTACACCTTCCGGATCAGGAACATGGGCGTTGAATTGGACAATAAGTAATGGTTGCGGAACATCAACAGATCAGATTCTTATTACGAATTGTTCGGGGAATTTAATTACTAATGGTGATTTTAGTACTTTACCTGCTGGTTCGAGTTGGACAGCTGCTACTGCAAAAAATAATGGTATTGAGATTAATCAGGAAACTACCTATTTTTCTACAACCAATGGTGATTATACAGCAGAATTAGATAGCCAGGCATCATTAAGACAAGGTCCTATAACAGTTATTCCAGGTCTTACTTATAAAGTAAGTTTTCTTTATGCTAAAAGACCAGGAACTCCTGAAACCAATTCGGCGGTTGATTTTAGAGTATTTGAAGGGGCTACTGTCACAGCATCAGGAAATACAAGTACTAGCAGTACTACAGTTCCTCAAATGGGGTCTTTTACGTTTACACCAACTAGTTCTTCCATATATGTTGAATTTTATAACAACACAGCATTGACAACATATGGAACGATTATAGATAATATAGTTTTGCTTCCAGGTACTCAAGATGTTCCTGTTGCCACAACAATACCGAAAGGTGTTTATAAAACACTTACTTCTTGTGTAGGTACATCAATTGGATTGGATGTTGATAATGTTACAGATCCAAGTATAACTTATTCATGGAGTGTAGTTTCAGGTCTAACTACAGGAGTGACATATACCCCATCTGCTAATGTTAAAAACCCTACAATAACATTTTCAACAAGTGGACTTAGGGAATTTAGAGTAGTCGCAAGCAAGGGAGGGTGCTCGGGAGCTCCTTCTTCAACATTTGTAAAAGTTCTTGATCTTCCGACAGTTTATAATGTTACCGGAGGAGGACCATATTGTTCCGGTGGTACCGGAGTTTTAGTAGGTCTGGATGGTTCGGATGCGGTTAGTTCGACTTCAAATATTAGCTATCAGTTGCAAAGAGACGGAGTCGATGTTGCGGGTGCTGTTGTTACGGGAACAGGGTCTGCGATTAGTTTTGGTCTTCAAACGGTAGCGGGTACATACACAGTGGTTGCTAAAAATACTTTAGTTAGTACTGCATGTTCTTCAAACATGAATGGTTCTCCAGTTATATCAATAAGTACTCCACCAACCGTAAGTATCACAGGTAGTAGCAATATTTGTGTGAATGGTACAACTAAATTATCTCCTACAACTGGAGGTACATGGGTAAGTAACAATCCTTCGATTGCTTCTGTAACGAATGGTGGTGATATATTAGGTTTAGCAACAGGAACCGCTACATTTACTTTTACGAACACGGCTGCACCTAATTGCTCAGCAATTACTGCAGTAGTAAACGTTTCATCATCAACTATTGTTTTTGATTCTTCAACTACTTATATTATTCCTGCAGGAGTAACAAATATACAAGTGGAATGTTGGGGAGCCGGCGGCGGCGGCGGCGGTTCTTCTAATAACCCATCGGCTGGTGGCGGAGGAGCTGGAGGTTCTTATGTTAAAAACTTATCATTTACAGTTACACCTAATTCTACATATACAATTAATGTTGGTACTGGAGGTACTGTTTCTACAACTGGTACTGGAGGAACTGGTGGATCATCTTGGTTTGGTTCAACGACAACAATTTTGGCTGTAGGTGGTAGAGGTGGAGTGGTAGGAAATAGCACAACTAATAATGGAACTGGAGGAACTGCTGTTGCAGCTGGAAATGTTGGTGGCACAGCTACTAATACATATGGTGCAGCTGGGGGTTCAGCAAATTTAACGGGTACTAATCGTATTGCAGGTAATGGAAGTGCGGGAGCTAACGGAGGTGCAATGACTGCCGGAACGACTACTAACGGTAATGGAGCAGCTGGAACTGCACCTGGCGGTGGAGGAGCAGGCGGACGTAACACAAATGGTACCTCCAGTTCTGGTGGTGTAGGTGGTATGGGTAGAGTTACCATAACCTTACCTACTCCAACAGCAAGTGCAGGAGGCAACCAGACAATATGCCAAACTGGAACTGCCTTAGTAAGTGGTGCAAGTGCAACGAATGGAACTATATTATGGTCACATAACGGTTCAGGTTCATTAAGTAATGCAACAACATTAACACCAACTTATACACCTGCATCAGGAGATGCAGGAAATACAGTTACTTTAACAATGACCGTGTCAAATGGACCTTGTTTATCAGCTACAGCGACTTATAACGTAGTTGTAACTCCAACAGTTGGTACCCCAACGGCAGTTACACCAGCAGCAACTACGATTTGTCAGGGTAGTTCAAACACTACATATACGACCTCAGCTACCAATGCTACGAGTTATACCTGGACAGTTAGTGGTTCAGGAAACACAATCTCAGGAACCGGAACTACTGGAACGGTTACTTGGGCTGCGGGATTCTCAGGTTCGGCAACTATAAGTGTTGTAGCTAATGGTTGTGGTACTTCATCAACAGTTTCAACAACAGTTAATGTAACTACAACAGTTGGTACTCCAACGGCAGTTACACCAGCAGCAACTACGATTTGTCAGGGTAGTTCAAACACTACATATACGACTTCGGCTACCAATGCTACGAGTTATACCTGGACAGTTAGTGGTTCAGGAAACACAATCTCAGGAACCGGAACTACTGGAACGGTTACTTGGGCTGCGGGATTCTCAGGTTCGGCAACTATAAGTGTTGTAGCTAATGGTTGTGGTACTTCATCAACAGTTTCAACAACAGTTAATGTAACTCCAACAGTTGGTACTCCAACGGCAGTTACACCAGCAGCAACTACGATTTGTCAGGGTAGTTCAAACACTACATATACGACTTCGGCTACCAATGCTACGAGTTATACCTGGACAGTTAGCGGTTCAGGAAACACAATCTCTGGAACCGGAACTACTGGAACGGTTACTTGGGCTGCGGGATTTTCAGGTTCGGCAACTATAAGTGTTGTCGCGAATGGTTGTGGTACTTCATCAACGGTTTCAACAACAGTTAATGTAACTCCAACAGTTGGTACTCCAACGGCAGTTACACCAGCAGCAACTACGATTTGTCAGGGTAGTTCAAACACTACATATACGACTTCAGCTACCAATGCTACGAGTTATACCTGGACAGTTAGTGGTTCAGGAAACACAATCTCTGGAACCGGAACTACTGGAACGGTTACTTGGGCGGCAGGATTTTCAGGTTTGGCAACTATAAGCGTCAAAGCTAATGGTTGTGGTACTTCATCAACAGTTTCAACAACAGTTACTGTAACTCCAACAGTTGGTACACCAACGGCAGTTACACCAGCAGCAACTACGATTTGTCAGGGTAGTTCAAACACTACATATACGACCTCAGCTACCAATGCTACGAGTTATACCTGGACAGTTAGTGGTTCAGGAAACACAATCTCTGGAACCGGAACTACTGGAACGGTTACTTGGGCTGCGGGATTCTCAGGTTCGGCAACTATAAGTGTTGTCGCGAACGGTTGTGGTACTTCATCAACAGTTTCAACAACAGTTACTGTAACTCCAACAGTTGGTACCCCAACGGCAATTACACCCGCAACAACTACAATTTGTCAGGGTAGTTCAAACACTACATATACGACCTCAGCTACCAATGCTACGAGTTATACCTGGACAGTTAGTGGTTCAGGAAATACAATCTCAGGAGCCGGAACTACAGGAACGGTTACTTGGGCTGCGGGATTCTCAGGTTCGGCAACTATAAGTGTTGTCGCGAATGGTTGTGGTACTTCATCAACAGTTTCAACAACAGTTACTGTAACTCCAACAGTTGGTACGCCAACGGCAGTCACACCCGCAGCAACTACAATTTGTCAGGGTAGTTCAAATACTACATATACGACTTCAGCTACCAATGCTACCAGCTATACCTGGACTGTTACGGGTGCTGGGAATACAATCTCTGGAACCGGAACTACTGGAACGGTTACTTGGGCTGCGGGATTCTCAGGTTCGGCAACTATAAGCGTCAAAGCTAATGGTTGTAGTAGTTCATCAACAGTTTCAACAACAGTTACTGTAACTCCAACAGTTGGTACGCCAACGGCAGTTACACCCGCAACAACTACGATTTGTCAGGGTAGTTCAAACACTACATATACGACCTCAGCTACCAATGCTACGAGTTATACCTGGACAATTAGTGGTTCAGGAAATACAATCTCTGGAACCGGAACTACGGGAACGGTTACTTGGGCTGCGGGCTTCTCAGGTTCGGCAACTATAAGTGTTGTCGCGAATGGTTGTGGTACTTCATCAACAGTTTCAACAACAGTTACTGTAACTCCAACAGTTGGTACCCCAACGGCAGTCACACCCGCAGCAACTACAATTTGTCAGGGTAGTTCAAATACTACATATACGACTTCTGCTACCAATGCGACCAGCTATACCTGGACTGTTACGGGTGCTGGGAATACAATCTCTGGAACCGGAACTACTGGAACGGTTACTTGGGCTGCGGGATTTTCAGGTTCGGCAACTATAAGTGTTGTAGCTAATGGTTGTGGTACTTCATCAACGGTTTCAACAACAGTTAATGTAACTCCAACAGTTGGTACACCAACGGCAGTTACACCAGCAGCAACTACGATTTGTCAGGGTAGTTCAAACACTACATATACGACCTCAGCTACCAATGCTACGAGTTATACCTGGACAATTAGTGGTTCAGGAAATACAATCTCTGGAACCGGAACTACTGGAACGGTTACTTGGGCTGCGGGATTTTCAGGTTCGGCAACTATAAGTGTTGTCGCGAATGGTTGTGGTACTTCATCAACGGTTTCAACAACAGTTAATGTAACTCCAACAGTTGGTACACCAACGGCAGTTACACCAGCAGCAACTACGATTTGTCAGGGTAGTTCAAACACTACATATACGACCTCAGCTACCAATGCGACCAGTTATACTTGGACTGTTACGGGCGCTGGGAATACAATCTCAGGAACCGGAACAACAGGAACTGTTACTTGGGCTGCAGGATTCTCAGGTTCGGCAACTATAAGTGTCAAAGCTAATGGTTGTAGTAGTTCATCAACAGTTTCAACAACAGTTACTGTAACCCCAAATTTATCAGCAGTTGCAATCACACCAACAGGTGGTCAGGCATTATGTTTAATAAGTTCAGGGACACTTTTGACAGTAGCAGAAACGGGTGGTGGTACAATAACTCCTCGTCAGTGGGGTAAACGCTCGGTTACTGGAGGAACAATTACACCTATTGCATCAGCAACAGCAGTAACTTTTACTCCAACAGGAGCAAATTTAGGAGTTGGAAACTGGCTTATAGTTTGTACTTCAACACCATCATGCGGAAGTCCAATTGTTTCTAACGAAGTATCAGTAACAGTTTCCCCAGATCTTGCCGCAAGCGTTAGTATTGCTGCTTCACCTTCCGGAGCAATTTGTGCGGGAACATCGGTAACTTTTACAGCGACTGCAACCAATGGCGGAACTACTCCAACATATCAATGGTTTAATGGATTAACGCAGGTTGGAACAGGCTCGACTTACAGCAGCAGTACTTTAGCTAATAATGATGCTATTAAAGTTGTAATGACTTCGAATGCCAGTCCTTGTTTGACAGGAAGTCCAGCTACTTCGAATACAATAACAATGACTGTAAATGCATTACCATCGACTCCAATTACAGGAACGGTAACACAACCAACATGTGCTTCATCGATAGGTAAAATCCCATTGAGTAATTTACCTTCTGGTACATGGACAATTACACAAGGTGGGTCATTTCCGGGTATTACCTATACTGGTACAGGATCAACATATAACGTAGATAATCTTGCTCCTGGTAACTATACTTTTACCGTTCAGGGTGCAACTAATACTTGTAGTTCTTTGGCTTCTGCCAATGTGGTTATTAATACTGCTTCTTCTAAAACTTGGACAGGAATCAAAGACAGCAATTGGAGCGATCCTGCAAACTGGAATCCTTCGACAGCAGTACCAACACCAACAGATTGTGTTGTAATACCAGATGTAGCGACCGTGCCTCATGCTCCGGCGATTACAGGTATTGGAGTTGTTGCCAACGCCTATACACTTAACGTAAACAGTAATGCTTCATTGACAGTAAACAGCAAAAACACACTAAAAGTAGTGGGTATTGTAACAGTTGCTACTTCCGGATCTTTGATTTTTCAGAATGATGCCAGTTTAGTACAAACAACAAATGCTGTCAATATTGGAAACATTATATATAACAGAGATACAGAACCAGTTCGTCGTTATGATTTTACATATTGGTCAACACCAATAGTAAATAGTGCTCAGCCTTATACGCTTCATGATTTGTCACCAAATACATTACTGGATAAATACAACAGTTATGATGCACAAGCATCAGCGTGGGACATTAGTTTAAACGGAACGCGAGTAATGGTTCCTGCTGTAGGATATACAGTGAGAGCGCCACAAACTTTTTCACTAACTAATGCTGCAGTTTATCCGGCAGTTTTTACAGGAGTTCCAAATAACGGAGATTATTCTGTTCCAATTTATGCTACAAAATGGAGTTTAGTAGGGAACCCTTATCCATCAGCAATAGATGCCGACGAATTGATTAATATTAATCATCTTGCCACTCCATCTGTAGATGTAGGATCACTATATTTCTGGACACATAACTCTCCTCCAAGTAATACACCATCTGTAGGTGGTACTTATGATTATACCAGTAATGATTATGCGGTTTATAACTTAACAGGATCAACAGGAACAGGTGCAAAACTTCCTGACGGATCTTTCGGACCACCGCCAACAGGAGAAATAGCGGCTTGTCAATCTTTCTTTATGAAAGCTTCCATATCAGGAAATGTTCAGTTCACAAATGGTATGAGAATCGACGGAAGAAATGATCAATTCTATAAAACAAAAAAATCAAATGCTATAGAGAAAAATCGTTTATGGTTAAATTTTACTAATGCTAAAGGAGCTTTTAAACAAGCTTTGGTAGGATATATAGAAGGTGCAACAAATGACTGGGATGTTAACTATGATGCTACTTCAATGAATGGTAATAGTTTTATAGACTTCTATAGTATTAATGAAGCGCTAAAATTAAGTATTCAAGGACGAGCTATACCGTTTGTAGATAGTGATAGAGTTCCGTTAGGATACAAAACAACAGTTGCCGGTGATTTTACAATCGCTATTGATCACGCTGATGGTTTATTCAATAATCAGGCAATTTATTTAGAAGATAAAGTAACAGGTACTGTCATAGATTTAAGAGCAGCAAATTATACGTTTACAACTGCGATAGGAACTTTTGTGGATCGTTTTACAATTGCTTATACAAAGAAAACGCTTGGAACAGGAGATTTTGAAAATCTTGAAAATAGTGTTTTTGTTTCCATAAAAGATAAAACAATCAAAGTAACCGCTACTAAAGAAACTATCAAAGAAGTAACTATTTACGATATTAACGGACAACTTCTTTATAATAAAAAGAAAGTTGGAACGGCTGAATTGCAAATACCAAATTTACAATCAAGCAATCAGGTTTTATTAGTAAAAGTTACTTTGGAAAATGATTTTACAACAACCAAAAAAATCATATTTCAATAAATGATTATAAAGATTTAATACGTCTTTACTATTTTAAATAAAAAAATCCATTCCGTTTTTCGGAATGGATTTTTTTATTTATGAATAACAAATATCACCTAAAGTGGGTATTGCAACTTTCCTAAAAGAGCTTTACATTTCGGTTTATTCTTACAAATAATAATAACCTGAAATTTTAGATTTTGATTAGAAAGATAGTATGCTCCTTAATTTTAATTAGTTCAACATTTAGCCCACACCTTTATGCGCAACAGGGTAAAGTGGATATTGCTTTTAACACATTTGATAATGGATTAAGTGGAGATGGTTTCGACAATACAATTCGGACTTTGTCGTTGCAGTCAAATGAAAATCTTATCGTTGGAGGAGATTATTTAAGCCTTAACGGAATACCAAGCGCTTACCTAACCCGATTAAAACCTGATGGCACAATAGACGAAAGTTTTGCTGCAGGAACAGGATTTAATGGTAAAATATATACAACGCTCATTCAGCCTGACGGAAAAATAATAGTTGGAGGTAGTTTTACATCTTATAATGATAATAGTTCAGGAAGACTTATTCGCTTAAATGAAGACGGAACACCTGATAATACATTCACTACCTCTATAGGAGCGTCAACAGGTATTATTTATAATATTTGCCCACAATCAGATGGTAAAATTATTATTGTCGGGAGTTTTGCAAAATACAACAATGTTACTGTAAACAGAATTGCACGTTTGCTGTCCAATGGAGCCTTAGATTCAACTTTTATTACGGGTATAGGTTCGTCTGTAATTATCACAAATGCCAGAGTTTTGCCAAACGGAAAAATTCTGATCTCGGGAAATTTCACCTCATTTAATGGGGTTCTGATCAATAAAATTGCCCGTTTAAATCCTGACGGAAGTACAGACACAACTTTTAATATAGGAACTGGTTTTAACGATGATGTGAATGCTATAGCGGTTCAGGATGATGGAAAAATTATACTGGGCGGAAGTTTTACAACATATAATGACGTTACCGCAAATAGAATTATTCGCATAAATGAAAACGGTAGTATAGACAATAGTTTTCTTTCCGGTTCCGGCATAAACGGAGGCGTTGTGCAAATAATTAAGACAAATTCTTTGGGACAAATAATGGTAGGAGGATCTTTTACAGGTTCATATAATGGAGATGATATTAATAGAGTATTTCTTTTAAATCCTGATGGAACTTTAAAAACAGATTTTGATATGGGTTCAGGACCGGGTTCAGCTTCTGTTTTTGCATTAACCAATGATTTAGATGGATCTTGGTATATAGGAGGTTCTTTTTTAACTTTTGATGGACAAAATCAAGGGCGATTGGTAAAAGTTGCTTCAGATGGAGAACAAGATAGCAGTTATTTGTCAGCACGAGTTGGTTTTGATAATTCAGTTTTAAGGATTTTGCCATTAGAAAATAGTAAAGCAATGATCTTTGGAAATTTTACCAGGTTTAATGGTAATTCCGCTTTTAGAATTGTCAGACTTTTAGAAAATGGATTTTCTGATCCATCCTTTAATTCCGGTAAATCCGGAGCAAATAACCTCATTAAATCAGCCGTATTACAATCAGATGGAAAAATTGTAGTTGGAGGAAATTTTACAAAATATAATGATGTTCTTACCAATCGGATTGTTCGAATATTTCCTGATGGAACCCTTGATAATACCTTTAATATTGGTTCAGGATTCAATAGCCAAATATATGCAATGGCAATTCAGTTAGATGGAAAAGTAATCGTAGCCGGAAATTTTACTACGTATAATGGTTCAACAGGCGCGGGAAGAATAGTTAGATTATTATCAGATGGTTCTCGCGATAATAGTTTTAATGCTGGTCTTGGTGCTGATGCTATTATTGAAGCTGTTTTAATTCAGCCTGACGGAAAAATTTTGGCAGCGGGAAGATTTAATAGTTTTAATGGAAATACTTTTGGTCGTTTGGTCCGATTGAATTCAAACGGAAGTATTGATTTCGGTTTTAATATTGGTAATGGTTTTGATAAAAATGTATATGCAATCGCACTACAATCTGATGGAAAAATAATTGTTGGAGGTTCTTTTTTAACGTATAATGGAGTCTCGCAAAAACGAATTCTTCGGCTAAATTCTAATGGAGATTTAGACACAACATTTGAATCAGATATTGGTTTTAGTAAAGGAGAAGTTCGGAGTATTTTAGTTCAGCCGGATGACAGAATTTTAGTTGGAGGAACTTTCTCCGGAACGTATAAAAATCTACTTTCTCAACGCTTAATACGATTGTTAAAAACAGGAAGTTATGATAATTCTTTTAATGCTCCATTAAATAATACCCTTTTTACGATGAGTTTTACATCGGATTACAGACTATTAATTGGAGGAAACTTTAATTCGGTTTCAGGGATTTCCAAACATAGAATTGCGCGTTTGAAACTCTGTCTGGATTCAACAACCTGGAATGGCACTTCCTGGGATAACGGACTTCCGTCGGGAGGAAAAGAAGTGTTTTTTAAAGAAAGCTTTCCTTCTTTGACCACGACAAATGTTTGCAGTTGTTCTATTGACGAGGGGAAAACTGTAACACTCTTAAATGGAAATACTTTTGGGATTGAATTTTCGTATTTAGGTTTAGGAACTTTAGTATTAGAAGATTCTGCGAGTTTATATCAATCAGATGATGATATGATAAATACCGGAATCATTCATTTTAAGAGAAAGACAAACCCAGTCGGGAGATATGATTTTACGTATTGGTCTTCTCCTGTCGAAAATCAAAAACTGATCGATGTTTCTCCAAATACTTTAATTGATAAATATGAATCGTATGATAGCTTAACAAAAAGCTGGAAGATTGAACAACCTTCACATAGTATGATTGTTGGAAAAGGATATATTATTAGAGCGCCACAGGACTTTTCTATTACGGAGCGATCTGTTTTTGAAGCTACTTTTAAAGGAATTCCAAACAATGGAAAAATTGAAGTTAATTTAGGTGGGACTGGCAGTTATAACTTAGTTGGAAACCCTTATCCGTCGGCGGTTGATGCAAACATTTTTTTGACTAATAATACTTTAAAAATAAAAGGAGCGCTTTATTTCTGGACGCACAATACACCTATAACCAATTATAAATACACAGCTGACGATTATGCTACTTATAATTTGCTTGGAGGTGTTGGAACTGCTGCAACAAATTTAGGTATTAATAATACTGAGCCAAAAGGGACAATTGCAGCGGGACAATCTTTTTTTCTACAAAGTAAAGATTTAGGAATTGCTGCCTTTACAAACCAAATGAGAATTATTGGTAAAAATTCAAGTTTTTTTAAACCTGCAAATAATTATAAAGTCCCAAGTGAAAGCAAAGTCGAAAAACACAGAATTTGGCTGAATCTGAGAAATAATGATGGTGCTTTTAAACAAATCCTGCTAGGTTATATAAAAGGAGCGACAAACGGACTTGATGATAATTATGATGCGGAGAATTTGAACGGAAATCAATTTATAGATTTTTATAGTATTATCGAAAACAAGAAACTTGTAATCCAGGGACGAGCTTTGCCTTTTACAGAAAAGGATTCTATTGTTTTAGGTTTTAAAGCAGGAATCGAAGGTAATTTTAATTTTAGCATTGACCATAAAGATGCAGTTTTTGAAGAAATAGATGTTTTTATAGAAGATACCGATTTGAAAACTATTCATAATTTAAACGAATCTCCATATCAGTTTAATGCGCTAAAAGGCACTTTTAATGATCGTTTTATCTTGAGGTTTACTAATAATAATAAAAAATTAGGCGTTGATAATTTTGAGTATAGAAATAATGATGTTGTAATTTGGAAAAAAGATAAAGCGATTTTTATTACTGCTGCTGATCAGAATATTAGTGAAGTTGCTGTTTTTGATATTTCGGGAAAAACGATTTATAAAAAAGATAAAATTGACTCTGCTAAATTATCTATTCAAAATGTGTTTTCAGGACGTCAAATTTTACTTGTAAAAGTGACTTTGGAAAATGGGCATTCGATGACAAAAAAAGTTCCGTTTTAAGAAGATGTTTTTCAAAATATTTAAGATCCATTTGTTTGCTTACAAGTGGATTTTTTTGTGCAATAATTTTGAGTTTAACTCATTCTTAGACGTTTTTTGAGATTAAATTGCCCTCACTTTTTTCAAATAAGGGAATTAAGCCGTAAAAAGTCAGAATAAGGATTTTATTTATTTGGATGAGTTACATTATTTAAATGATGAACTGCATTAAAAAAATATCTTTATGAGAAATTACTTAAAAATTAGTAGGAATTGAATTATAATTAGCTGTTTTATAGTTAGTTAATTAATATTTTGTAAATTGTTAGTACCCTTTTTTACAATGATTTATACCATTACATTTTGCCGAAATTGCTTTCAAAAGTATTAAAAATGTAAAAAGATTATCCTTTTTTATTGCCCTTCTACCTGCTTAAAAATACTGATTGTTTCATTTAAATACCACATTAAATAAACAAAAAAGTATGTCGTAGTCATTTCTTTTTTAGAGGAATTTTTCGAGAACTTTTTATTGTTCTGATTCGAAATTGCGGTATTTAAATAGTTTAAAAATGATTTTCATCTGAATCTGATTTTTTAATGATTTAAAACGCCATAATATGAAAAAATCTTTACTTATTCCGTTATTGGTTTGTTTCCCTGTTTTTTTCTATGCACAAACTACAACTACATTTTCGGTTGCCGGTTCACAAACATTTGTTAGTCCTGCAGGAATAACTTTAATTGATGTAAAGGCTTGGGGATCCGGTGGGGCTGGAGGCAGCTCGACTAATCCTGGTTTTAATGGTGCAAGAGGTGGTTCCGGAGGAGGAGCTGGTGCATTTGCAAGTAATTCTTTAACCATAACTTCAGGAGCTTTGTTGACGGTGGTCGTTGGAGCCGGAGGAAAAGGAGTTTCAGGTGCAAATGGAAATTCCGGAGGTTTCTCTGCCATAACAGGATTTGCGCTTAAAGCAGATGGCGGTAAAGCAGGTCTTTTAAATAATGGGAACAATCCTGTAGGAGGTCTTGGAGGAGCTATTGCAGCATCTGTCGGGACAACAATTATTGCAGGAGCTCCGGGTCTTGCGGGAGAATTCGGTTTCACTGATGATACCGGATCCGTTATTAGCTCAGGAGCTGGTGGAAATGCAGCCAATGGTGGAGGAACAGGAGGTATAGCAATTACAGGTGCTTTTGTTACAGCTGTTGGTAATGCTGGTAATGCACCGGGAGGTGGCGGTAGCGGAGGTAGATCTTCTTTGTTCCAATCCAGTCAAAAGGGAGGAGATGGGGGAGATGGAAAAATAATAATTTCTTATAATTGTCCCACTTATAGTTTATCGGGTACGACCGCATCTGCAGTAAATGTTTGTTCCGGAAGCTCTTCTGAAATTACTCTGACAGGTAATTTGCCTATGGGTCTATATAAAGTTTCTTATGAAATACAAGGAGTAGCACAAACGCCTGCAGCAATGAGCGTTGCAACAGCGGGTACAGGAACTTTTATCGCCAGTGGTTTTACAGCTGTTGGTTCCAAGTTTGTAAAGGTCACAGGTTTAACATCAGGATCAAGTACTGTGGCTTCTGAAAATTGTACTTCACCAATTACAATAAATAATTTAGCAACAGTTATAGTAAATTCATCAGGAACTGCTCCGGTAGCTTTGGCAGGTACAGGCGCAACCTGTACTCAGATTACGGCTAATTGGCAAGCAGTGTCGGGAGCAGCTTATTACGAATTAGATGTTTCTACAGACAATACTTTTGCCACTTTTGTTACAGGTTTTAGTGCACGTAATGTTGGAAATGTACTTACGTTTAACGTAACTGGTTTGGTAAATGATACTTATTATTATAGAGTGAGAGCTTATAATGGAACTTGTGTCAGTGCTAATTCTAATGTTATAACATACGCAACGACGGTAGCTCCGACCGTGCCAAACGCATTGGCTGGTTCTGGAAAAACATGCTCACAAATTACAGCAAATTGGGGATCAGTATCCAATGCAACAAGTTACATAATTGATGTTTCAACGCAAACAGGCG
This sequence comes from Flavobacterium pectinovorum, assembly GCF_006438875.1. Lineage (GTDB taxonomy): Bacteria > Bacteroidota > Bacteroidia > Flavobacteriales > Flavobacteriaceae > Flavobacterium > Flavobacterium pectinovorum_A. Next base: position 8,769 of record NZ_RCZH01000014.1, on the reverse strand, counting down.
CCAATTTTAATGCTAATATATTGGGAAGCTACAATAATTTAAACGTTGGAAATGTCACAACAAAAGATATAACGGGATTATCTGTTAATACGAATTATTACTATAGAGTTAGAGCGGCAAACAGTTGTGCAACCAGCGCAAGTTCGTCTGTTATAACTTATAGTACTTCAGTGAATGCAGCTGCGGGAATTCCTGCAACTCCAACTGCTAATGCAGGTACAGGTCAGACATGTTCTCAATTTACAGCAAATTGGTCCGCAGCTCTAAGAGCAACAAGTTATATTATAGATGTTTCGACTCAAACAGGCGGCGCTTTCAACTCAAATATATTGACAGCATATAATGGTTTAAATGTTGGAAATGTACTGAGTTTTGATGTAACGGGACTAAATGCCAGTACAACCTATTATTACAGAGTCAGAGCTACCAATACTTGTGGTACAAGTGCTAATTCATCGGTGATTCTTTATGGTACTACAAATGGAGGTACAGGAACTCCCAGCATTCCTACAGCCAATGCAGGAACAGGACAAACTTGCACTCAATTTACAGCAAATTGGTCAGTGGCCAGTCGTGCGACAAGTTACATAATTGATGTTTCGACCCAAACAGGAGCTAATTTTAATAGTAACATATTAGCTCTTTATAATAATTTGAATGTTGGTAATGTACTAACAAAAAACATTACGGGATTATCAACAAATACTACCTATTACTATAGAATTCGAGCAACAAATAATTGTGGTACGAGTACATCTTCTTTAGTAATAAGTTCTGCGACATTAACTGTCCCTGGAATTCCTTCTATTTCACCATCGGCGACTACAATTTGTCAGACAGACGGTGTAAATCTTTCTGTAAATTCTCCTAACGCTGCATATACTTATATTTGGTCTACGGGAGAAACCGGAACAATTATATTTGCTGCCGCAGCCGGTAGTTACACGGTTAAAGCGGTTAATTCCGGAGGATGTACAAGTGCAAATTCTTCGGCATCAGTGGTGACTATCGAAGGGTTGCCAACTGCAGTTGCAGGAGGAAGTACAACAATATGTTCTAATCAATCCGTAACCGTAACAGGTGCATCTGCGACAAATGGAACTATAAAATGGACTTTTAGCGGTGGCGCAGGTACATTGACAAATGATACTTCATTGACGCCCACCTATACTCCTGCTTTGGGTGGAGCTGCGAGAACGGTTATTTTAACCATGACGGTTACAAGTATTAACTCTTGTCAACCCCAAATTGCAACGGCATCATATACGATCAATATCCAAGCGGCTCCTACGGTATCTATTTCCGGTTCGAAAAGCACTTGTTCAAACGGATCGGTCACATTGGCTTCGGGTGAGGCAAATGCTTCAAACGGAACTATTTTGTGGACACATGATGGAGCCGGAATAATTTCCGCAGGAGCGACAACATTAACTCCTACATATACAGCCGCTCCTGCAGATGCCGGAAAACAAGTCACATTGACAATGACTGTAACCGCTTCACCATCTTGTTCTCTTCCGTATACAGTAACAGATATTTATCCGGTTATTGTAAGCGCAGAAAATACAGTTACTGCAGCTTCTTCATCTCCCATATTGTGTATAAATACTCTGATGCCCAATATTACACATACCACTACCGGAGCAACGGGAATTAATGCACCGGTAAATCTTCCAACGGGAGTTTCTGCAAGTTGGGCATCCAATACAATTACTATAAGTGGTACTCCAACACAATCCGGAACCTTTAATTATACTATTCCATTAACAGGAGGTTGCAGTTTAATCAAAGCAATTGGAACAATTGTTGTAAATCTGAACACAGTTGGAGCAGCATCAATATCTCCAACAATCTGTTCTTCGACCCTAATGCCAAGTATTACTCATACCACCAACGGAGCAACGGGAATAGGAACGACAGTTAATTTGCCAACAGGAGTTTCTGCAAATTGGGCATCCAATACAATAACAATAAGTGGAACACCAACACAATCGGGAACCTTTCATTATAGTATTCCGTTATCCGGAGGTTGCGGGGTTGTTAATGCTACCGGAACTATAACCGTTAATCCTTTGCCAGCAACGCCAATATCCGGAACAATTATACAACCTACCTGTAGTAATCCAACCGGAAGTATCCTGTTAAGCGGTTTACTTTCTACACCAACATGGATTATTACTCAAAACGGTACGGTATTCAAAACGTATTCGGCATCGGGAACCAGTTATACAATTTCTAATTTAATACCCGGGAATTATATTTTTACAATAGAAGATGGTGTCAATTGTCCTTCGTCACCAACTATAAGTTTGGAGGTTAAAGCACCTGTTACAAATATTTGGGGCGGAACAGTTTGGTCAAAAGGAGGTACTCCCATAGCTACGGACGCGATTGAATTTGCTGCGGATTACCAATCAACAGGAGATTTGAAGGTATGTTCCTGTAAAGTTGATTCCGGAAAAAATGTGACAATAAAATCAGGACATACTTTAACAATTGAAAATGCACTAAATGTTGATTCTGCAGTTGGAACCAATCTGATATTTGAGAATAATGCCAGTTTAGTACAAACAACAAATGCTGTCAATACAGGAAACATTATTTATCACAGAGATACAGAACCTGTTCGTCGTTACGACTTTACATATTGGTCAACACCAATAACAAACAGCGTTCAGCCTTATACGCTTCATGACTTGTCACCAAATACATTATTAGACAAGTACAACAGCTATAATTCACAAGCATCTGCTTGGGATATTAGTTTAAACGGAACACGGGTAATGGTTCCTGCTGTAGGTTATACAATAAGAGCGCCACAAACTTTTTCAATTACTAATGCTGTAGTTTATCCTGCAGTTTTTACAGGTGTTCCGAATAATGGAGATTATTCGGTTCAAATTTATGCTACAAAATGGAGTTTGATAGGAAATCCATATCCATCAGCAATAGATGCAGAGGAATTGATTAATAGTAATCATCTCGCTACACCATCTGTAGATGTTGGAGCACTATATTTTTGGACACACAATTCTCCTCCAAGCAATACACCATCGACAGGTGGTACGTACGATTATACGGCTAATGATTATGCAGTTTTTAGTTTGTCCGGATCCATTGCAACAGGGGCGAGATTGCCTGACGGAACATTTGAACCGCCACCAACACCCAAAATAGCGGCTTGCCAGTCATTCTTTATGCTGGCTTCAGGACCAGGAATGGTTAAGTTCACAAACGACATGCGAATAGGCGGAAACAACGATCAATTTTTTAAAACAATAAAAACAAGATCCATAGAAAAAAACCGTTTATGGTTGAATTTTACTAATACGCAGGGAGCTTTCAAACAGGCTTTAGTAGGTTATATCGAAGGAGCATCAAATAGTTGGGATGTAAATTATGATGCGACTACAATGAACAGCAATAGTTTTGTAGACTTTTACAGTATTAATGAAGGGCAAAAATTAACCGTTCAGGGGCGTGCTCTGCCATTTCAAGATACAGATCGCATTCCGTTAGGATATAAAACAACAGTTGCAGGTGACTTTACTATTGCAATCGATCACGTTGACGGTTTATTTAATAGTCAGCCCATTTATTTAGAAGATAAAACGACAGGTATTCTCACAGATTTAAAGACAAGCAATTATACCTTTACAACTGCGATAGGAACTTTTGTCGATCGTTTTACAATTGCTTATACTAAGAAAACCCTTGGAACAGGAGACTTTGATAATATTGCAAATGATATTCGTGTTGCTGTAAAAGATAAAATTATAAAAGTAACCTCAAGCAAAGAAGCACTTAGAGAAGTGGTACTTTTTGATGTTTCGGGAAAAATGATTTATCATAAAAATAAAATAACAAATACCGAATTGGTGATCTCAAATTTGCAATCCGGAAATCAGGTTTTGTTGTTTAAGATTGTTTTAGATAATGGATATTCGACCTCCGGAAAGATTATATTTTAACTTAAATATTTTAAAAAATCAAGAATCCATTCCTTTTTTAGGAATGGATTTTTTTTGCGTGCTACTGTAACCTGCTTATTTTCTTAATATTAACATACTTTTCCTAAAACAAGATATTAGCGATTCATTATGTTAAAATACAATTCTTTAAGTTAAAATGTTTTTACGATGTAAATAAAATCGTACCTTGTTGTAGGTTTTCGTCGACGAACATACATAAAAGCCAGTTGTACTACCATTTTATTGCCTACCTCTTAAAACTAAAATCATTTTTTTAGTTTTTTATTCGCCTAAATACTGATTGTTAATTTTAAATACCATTAAATAAACAAAAAAGTACTTAACGTTTATTTCTACATTTCTTTCTGGGTTTCAGAGCGTTTTTTAGCGCTCCTGTTTCGCTTATATGGTATTTAAAAATTTTTAAAAGGATTCTTAATTTAATTAAGGATTTGTTTTTTAATTGTTTAAAAGCCTTCTTATGAAAAAAATCTTACTTAGTTTTTTGATTTTTCTTCCATTTCAAATGGAATGTCTGTTTCTAAATGAGCAAAATAAAAAAAGACTTGTGCTTACAAAGTTTAAACTAATTTTAGTTTTATCTTTTGTGTGTACGTCATTATGGGCTCAACCACCACATATATTTACAGCCGATGGCACAGTAGTAATTCCGGCAGGAATTTCTAGTATGGATATTCAGGCATGGGGTGCCGGTGGTGCCGGTGGTGGTGCGGGTAATTCTGGTTTACTTAACGGAAGAAGCGCAGGCGGAGGAGGCGGTGCAGCATATGCACATGGTCTTATAACAGTTAATCCATTATCAGGAACACCTTTAAATATTAAAGTCGCTGCAGCAAATACAGGAACAACGGCTACAGGAACAACAGGAGGCAGCTCAACAGTACAAGGTTTTGAAGCAGTTATTTTAGCGGTTGGTGGAGGAGGTGGTACAGCCAATACAGCAGGCGGTACACCATCTGGTGGAGCAGGCGGATTAGGGAGTGCTTCAATTGGTTCAATTTCAACAGCCTCAGGTTTAGCGGGAGGAAGTGGAAATACTATTGTACTAGGTATAACGCTTACATCTGGTGCTGGAGGAAATGCAGGTGGTACTGGCGGAGGTATTGGAGGGGCGGCTCTTTCTACATTATTATTAGGTACCGGACCAGGAAATACCGGAGGAGCACCTGGCGGTGGCGGTAGTGGTGGATTGCAAACTGCACTAAGTTCCCCACAGTTGGGTGGTACAGGTGCCCACGGACAAGTGATTGTCACTTATACTTGTCCCATTTATAATATTACAGGAATATCGGCAGCGAATGTTTGTATCACATCACCAACATCATTAGTTACAGTAACAGCCAGTGCGGCATCTTTACCTGTTGGTATTTATACCGTAACATATAGTCGCGGTACTCCGGCAGCTACGGGATTGCTCGCAACAATGACAGTTAGCACAGCAGGTACAGGAACTTTTACAGCTAGTGGTTTAACAACTGCCGGTACTAGTTCAATTGCAGTTACAGCCTTAACCTCCGGAGTTTGTGTTTCTCCTATTTCTGGAATTACAACAAACGTAACAATTTCACCAGCAACAGTACAAGGATCAGTTGGTGGCGGTACTACAATTTGCAATGGAGCAACAAGTGCACTTTTATCATTAACAGGAAATGTAGGTTCAGTTGTAAGATGGGAATCTTCCGTAACTCCGTTTTCAACGTGGATACCTATCGCAAGTACAGCAGGAATTACAACATATACATCAGGGGCACTTACTCAAACTACACAATTTAGAGCAGTGGTACAAAGCGGTACGTGTACTGCATCAAACTCTGCGGCAACTACTGTAACCGTTAACCCTTTGCCACAAGGAAGCTTGACTGCCAATGGCCCTTTTTGCACCACTGGCGCGGGACAATTGGTCTTTACTGCTACAGCTGGAACAGGACCTTATACCGTAATTTACAATGACGGAACAGCAAATCGTACAGCAAACAGTGTAGTTAGCGGGACAGCATTTGCAACAGCGATTACCCCAGTTTTAAGCACGACAACTTATACCTTAGTTTCGGTTACAGACACCAATACCACTTGTGTAAGAAGTTCCGGTTTTACAGGAAATACAGCAACAATAACTGTAAACCCATTACCACAAGGAAGCTTATCTGCCAATGGACCTTTTTGCACCACTGGCGCGGGACAATTGGTCTTTACTGCTACAGCGGGCACAGGACCTTATACCATAATTTACAATGATGGAACAGCAAATCGTACAGCAAACAGTGTAGTAAGCGGGACAGCTTTTGCAACAGCGATTACCCCAGTTTTAAGCACAACAACTTATACTTTAGTTTCGGTTACCGATACCAATACTACTTGTATCAGAAGTTCCGGTTTCACAACAAGTTCAGCAACTATAACCGTCAACCCAATACCACAAGGAAGTTTGTCTGCCAATGGACCTTTTTGTGCCACTGGCGCCGGACAATTAGTATTTACTGCTACAGTCGGCACAGGTCCTTATACCATAGTTTATAATGACGGAACAGCAAATCGCACCGCAAATAGTGTAGTCAGCGGAACAGCATTTGCAACAGCGATTACCCCAGTTTTAAGCACGACCACTTACACCTTAGTTTCAGTTACCGACACCAATACTACTTGTATCAGAAGTTCCGGTTTTACCGGAGGCACGGCAACAATAACTGTTCGACCGCTACCACAAGGAAGCTTGTCAGCGAATGGACCTTTCTGCACAACTGGCGCGGGACAATTGGTCTTTACTGCTACAGCTGGAACAGGTCCTTATACCATAGTTTACAATGACGGAACAGCAAATCGCACTGCAAATAGTGTAGTCAGCGGGACAGCATTTGCAACATCGGTTACCCCGGTTTTAAGCACGACAACTTATACCTTAGTTTCTGTTACCGATACAAATACGACTTGTATCAGAAGTTCCGGTTTTACTGGAGGCACGGCAACAATAACGGTTAATCCATTACCACAAGGAAGCTTGTCTGCCAACGGACCTTTCTGCACCACTGGCGCAGGACAATTGGTGTTTACTGCTACAGCCGGAACAGGTCCTTATACCGTAATTTACAATGACGGAACAGCAAATCGTACCGCAAATAGTGTAGTCAGCGGGACAGCATTTGCAACATCGGTTACCCCGGTTTTAAGCACGACAACTTATACGTTAGTTTCGGTTACCGATACAAATACGACTTGTATCAGAAGTTCCGGTTTTACGGGAAGTGCAGCAACAATAACCGTCAACCCATTACCACAAGGAAGTTTGTCAGCGAATGGACCTTTTTGCACCACTGGCGCCGGACAATTGGTGTTTACTGCTACATCCGGAACAGGGCCTTATACCGTAATTTACAATGACGGAACCGCAAATCGTACCGCAAATAGTGTCGTCAGCGGGACACCTTTTACAACATCGGTTACCCCGGTTTTAAGCACGACCACTTATACCTTAGTTTCGGTTACAGACACCAATACCACTTGTGTAAGAAGTTCCGGTTTCACCACAGGAACTGCAACAATAACCGTAAATCCATTACCACAAGGAAGCTTGTCTGCCAACGGACCTTTTTGCACCACTGGCGCAGGACAATTGGTCTTTACAGCTACAGCTGGAACAGGACCTTATACCGTAATTTACAATGACGGAACAGCAAATCGTACAGCAAACAGTGTAGTTAGCGGGACAGCATTTGCAACAGCGATTACCCCGGTTTTAAGCACGACAACTTATACCTTAGTTTCAGTTACCGACACCAATACCACTTGTGTAAGAAGTTCCGGTTTTACAGGAAATACAGCAACAATAACTGTAAACCCATTACCACAAGGAAGCTTATCTGCCAATGGACCTTTTTGCACCACTGGTGCCGGACAATTGGTCTTTACTGCTACAGCCGGCACAGGTCCTTATACCGTAATTTACAATGATGGAACAGCAAATCGTACCGCAAACAGTGTAGTTAGTGGGACAGCTTTTGCAACAGCGATTAACCCGGTTTTAAGCACGACCACTTATACTTTAGTTTCGGTTACCGATACCAATACTACTTGTATCAGAAGTTCCGGTTTCACAACAAGTTCAGCAACTATAACCGTCAACCCAATACCTCAAGGAAGTTTGTCAGCGAATGGACCTTTTTGCACCACTGGTGCCGGACAATTGGTCTTTACTGCTACATCCGGAACAGGGCCTTATACCGTAATTTACAATGACGGAACCGCAAATCGTACCGCAAACAGTGTCGTCAGCGGGACACCTTTTACAACATCGGTTACCCCGGTTTTAAGCACGACAACTTATACGTTAGTTTCGGTTACCGATACCAATACCACTTGTATCAGAAGTTCCGGTTTCACAACAAGTTCAGCAACTATAACCGTCAACCCAATACCACAAGGAAGTTTGTCAGCCAATGGACCTTTTTGCACCACTGGCGCGGGACAATTGGTCTTTACTGCTACAGCCGGAACAGGATCTTATACCGTAATTTACAATGATGGAACAGCAAATCGTACCGCAAATAGTGTAGTCAGCGGGACAGCTTTTGCAACATCGGTTACCCCGGTTTTAAGCACGACAACTTATACCTTAGTTTCTGTTACCGATACAAATACGACTTGTATCAGAAGTTCCGGTTTTACTGGAGGCACGGCAACAATAACGGTTAATCCATTACCACAAGGAAGCTTGTCTGCCAACGGACCTTTCTGCACCACTGGCGCAGGACAATTGGTGTTTACTGCTACAGCCGGAACAGGT